>JANOJL010000058.1:0-86121 GCA_031418715.1 Variovorax sp.
GATCATCACATCAGCCTCACCCACGCGAATCGCATTCGCTGCCATTGCTACTGCCGACAAACCTGCCGCGCAGAAACGATCGACGGTGATGCCTGCCACGCTCTTTGGAAAGCCTGCGAGCACAGCAGCCACACGCGCCACATTCAAGCCCTGCTGACCTTCTGGAATCGCGCAGCCGGCCACAATGTCTTCAATCGCTGCCGGGTCGAGATTAGGCACTTGCGAAATCGCATTTCGCAGCACAGCAGCCAGCAGATCATCGGGGCGCATGTTGCGCAAAAAACCGCGATGCGATTTGCCAATGGGCGAGCGCGTGGCGGCAACGATATAGGCTTCTTGGATTTGCTTGCTCATGGTCTTTCCTTGGCCTGTATTCAGGCAGCTTGAGTTTCGGTATTTGGTTTTGCAGGGCGTTGGGCGGGAATCCACGCCCAGACAAATTCACATTCAATCGGCTGGTTGCCCGATTCATCGGTCACCGTGACGGGCACGGTCACTTCGCCTTTGGTGGTGCTTTGGATCAGCTCGCGCTGCGCATCGGTAAGAGTAGCCACAGCACGCATCGCGCCTTGGCCACGCTTCTTGAACTGCACGCGCACATCTTTCACCACGGGCAGGCAATCGTCACGCACATTCAAGCCCATCACCATGCCGGTCGCCGTTTCAGCGGCCAACATGCTGGCCACTGCATGCACACCTTTGATGTGGTTTTGCACACGGCGCTCATTGGCCACGAAGATCTGCACCTTGTTGGGCGACATTTCTTCATAACGCAATTTGGCTGTGCCTGTGAAAGGCACAGCGCGGCCGAGCACGAGCGAGCGCACAAAGGTGCGCATGAAAGCGGGCGCTTCGTTGACTCTGGCGAGCTGCCTTTGCAGGCGATTGGACGCTGCGCTCATCAGTTGCGAACAGGTTTGCCAGTAGAGAGCATGCCCATGATGCGCTCTTGCGTTTTGACGTGCGTGAGCAGGCCGCAGAAGGCATCACGCTCAAGCTTCATCAAATACTCTTCGCTCACCAAAGTGCCGGCATCGACATCACCGCCGCAGACCACATTGGCGATCAGCGTGGCGATGTGGAAATCATGGCCGCTGGCGAAGCCGCCATCGCGCATGTTGACCAATTGACCCATGATCGTGGCTTTGCCTGAGCGGCCTGCCACAGGGAAGAGGCGCTTGCTCGGTGCGCGATAGCCGGTGGCAAACATTACTTTGGCTTCTTGGATTGCTACAAACAGCAGCTCATCTTTGTTGGCCACAATCGTGTCGCTCCACAGCAAGAAACCGAGCTTGCGCGATTCAATCGCGCTTGTGCCCACTTTCGCTGTAGCCGCGCAGGTGAAACCTTCGGTGAGGAAGGGCAACAAATCTTTGCCAGTGGAGAATGCCGCATTCTCCGCTGCGCGGCGGGAAATGTAAGCCAAGCCGCCCGCGCCTGGCACGAGGCCCACACCCACTTCCACCAAGCCGATATAGCTTTCCATCGCAGCGACGCGCTTAGACGAATACACCGCCATCTCGCAGCCGCCACCGAGCGCCAAACCGCGAATCGCGGAGACGACGGGGACGCGTGAGTAGCGAATTTTAAGCATGGTTTTTTGCAACTCATGCTCCGCTTCATTCACCGCGCTCACGCCCGACATCATGAATGCAGGCAACATGCCTTGTAAATCTGCACCAGCGCTGAAGGGATCGTCGCCAGACCAGATCACCACGCCTTGGTAATCTTTCTCGGCCATGTCCACAGCCATGCTCAGGCCTTCGGCCACGCCCATGCTGATGGCGTGCATCTTGGTCTTAAGGCTGGCGATGATCACGCCACCGGAGGGGCCGTCTTCATTTTCATCGAGTGTCCACAAGCGGATATCGTCGTTTTCGTGCAGAGTTTTGCCCGCAACGGCGAAGTTCGCATGACCCACGCCTTGTGCGTGACCGCTCACGGTTTCAGGGAAATGCTGACGCGAGTAAACGGGCAACTGGCGCTTGGCCTCAAACTTCTTCGTAGCCGGATTCCACGAACCTTCGGCTTGATGAACGCCGCCTTGATCAGCCACCGCGCCCTTGAACACCCACTCAGGCAGCGGTGCTTTGCACAGTGCTTTGCCAGCATCGATGTCTTCTTGCACCATTTTGGCCACTGCGAGCCAGCCGGCTTCTTGCCACAGCTCAAACGGGCCTTGACTCATACCAAAGCCCCAGCGCATCGCCAAATCTAAATCGCGCGCCGTCTCGGCCACTTCTTGCAAATGAATCGCGGCGTAGTGGAAGCTATCCCGCAAAATCGCCCAGAGGAATTGCCCTTGCGCGCCTTCTGCGTTGCGCAAAAGCTTCAAGCGCTCGGCAGCTGGCTTTTTCAGCATGCGGCCATACACTTCATCAGCCTTCTGGCCGCCGGGCACGTAATCGCCTTTTCCTTCAGCAGCCGTCGCATCAAAACGCAAAATATCGCGGCCTACTTTTTTGAAGAAACCTGCCTTAGCTTTTTGCCCCAAAGCGCCTGCATCCATGAGCTGCTTCAAAACGGCCGGCGTTCCGAAATTGCCGTAAAACGGATCACGCTTTTCATCGAGGTTGTCTTGCAGCGTCTTGATGACGTGAAACATCACATCTAGGCCGACCACATCCGCTGTGCGGAAAGTGCCCGAGCTGGCGCGGCCGAGTTTCTTGCCAGTGAGATCGTCCACCACGTCATAGGTGAGGCCAAAATTCTCCACCTGTTTCATCACGCCCAACATGCCAGCAATACCGATGCGGTTGGCGATGAAGTTCGGCGTGTCTTTCGCGCGCACCACGCCTTTGCCGAGCACGCTCGTCACAAAGGCTTCAAGCTGATCGAGCACCACGGGCTGCGTTGTGGGTGTGTTGATCAGCTCCACCAAATACATGTAGCGCGGTGGGTTGAAGAAATGGATGCCGCAAAAGCGCGGCTTGATGCTGTCGGGCAAACCTTCGGAGAGCTTGGTTATGCTCAGGCCCGATGTGTTGGAAGCCACAATTGCGCCTTCGCTCACGAAGGGTGCAATCTTTTTGTACAGATCCAGTTTCCAATCCATGCGTTCGGCAATCGCCTCGATGATGAGGTCACAGCCGCGCAACACTTCAAGGTGCTCTTCGTAATTGGCTTGTTCGATCAGCGCTGCGTCTTCGGGTACGCCCAGAGGTGAAGGCTTGAGCTTTTTCAAGCCATCAACTGCTTTACTGACAATGCCATTCTTTGGCCCCTCTTTGGCAGGCAGATCAAACAGAACAACAGGCACTTTGAGGTTCACCAAATGCGCAGCAATTTGCGCACCCATGACACCTGCGCCGAGCACGGCGACTTTGGAAACATTGAAACGGGACATTCGTGACTTTCTTATTCAGGCAAGTGGCTTACTGCACACGCACCCATGTTTGCGTGCGGCCAAATGGGCCAATGCTGCCGCGCACGGCCAGCTTCTTGCCGCCGTCTTCTGGCGTGAGCTTGAGCGTGTATTCCTTGCCGTTTTCAGGATCTAGAATCTTGCCGCCTGCCCAAACGTCAGCGCCATCTTCTTTTTTGCCACCACGGATGATCTCTAATCCGAGCATCGGCAGGCCTTTACGCGCATCTTTGCACTCTTCGCACACCGCATCAGGCTTGGCATCTTTGCGCAAAATCTTACTGACTTTGCCACTCAAAGCGCCGCCGTTCTCGATGATGGTGATCTCTGACTTGACCTCTTTGGTCTTGTCATCAATCGTGTGCCACTTGCCCACGGGCGTGTTCTGCGCCATGGCAGCGCCCGTAGCAGCGATAAAAACAAAACCTGCAAAAAAACGATTCAGCATAGTGATCTCCAAAAGAGGATGGGTTGAAAACCTAACACTTTAGGCAAATACAGCCTCAGTGTCGAGCAGGGATTTCGAGCCTGCACGCACAGTTTTGAGCAGCGTGGCCGTCTCCGGGAAGAGGCGAGCAAAGTAAAAGCGTGCGGTTTGCAGCTTGGCTTGGTAGAAGGGATCGGTATTGCCCGCTGCAATCTCTTTCAACGCCACTTGCGCCATGCGTGCCCAGAAATAGCCAAACACCAAGTGACCGCAAATGCGCAAATAATCCACTGCAGCAGCGCCCACTTCATCCGCATTTTGGAAGCCTTTGAAGCCCAACTCTTGCGTAAGCTTGGTGATTTGCTCGCCGAGAATGGCAATTGGCGTGATGAATTCGCCCATCTTCTCGTTGACACCTTCCTCGGCGACGAGTTTGCCCACGAGTTTTCCGAATTTGGTCAAAGTTGCACCATTATTTCCGAGCACTTTACGGCCGAGCAAGTCAAGCGACTGGATCGTATTCGTGCCTTCGTAGATCATGTTGATGCGGTTGTCGCGCACATATTGCTCCATGCCCCATTCTTTGATGAAGCCGTGGCCGCCGAAGACTTGCATGCAAGCGTTGGTGGCAATATGGCCGTTGTCGGTGATGAAGGCTTTCACAATCGGTGTGAGCAAGGACAGCATTTCGCCGCTGTCTTTACGCACTTTTTCATCTGGATGATTATGCTCTTTATCGAGCAAAACGGCGCAATAAATCGCCAGAGCGCGGCCGCCTTCAGCGTAGGCCTTGGCAGTCAGCAGCATCTTGCGCACATCGGGGTGCACGATGATCGGATCCGCTGGCTTGTCGGGCGCTTTCGGGCCCGAGAGGCTGCGCATTTGAATGCGATCTTTGGCATAGGCTACCGCGTTCTGATACGCCACTTCGGTCAGGCCGAGTGATTGATTGCCCACGCCCAACCGCGCAGCATTCATCATCACAAACATGCCGTTCATACCCTTGTTTGGCAAACCCACCATCGTGCCAATCGCGCCATCGAGCACCATTTGGCAAGTTGAGTTGCCGTGGATACCCATTTTGTGCTCCAAGCCACCGCAGTAAATGCCGTTTCGCTCACCTACGCTACCGTCTTTGTTGACATGAAATTTCGGCACGATGAACAAGCTTACGCCTTTGATACCCGGAGGCGCATCGGTCAAGCGTGCGAGCACGAGGTGAACAATGTTGCCCGCCATGTCATGCTCACCCGCGCTGATGAAGATTTTGTTGCCAGTGATTTTGTACCTGCCATCTGGCAGGGCTTCGGCTTTGGTGCGCATCAAGCCCAGATCGGTGCCGCAATGGGGTTCGGTCAAGCACATCGTGCCCGTCCATTCGCCACTGGTCATTTTGTGCAGATAGGTTTGCTTTTGCTCTTCGGTGCCATGCTCATGCAAGGCAGCGTGTGCGCCATGCGTGAGCCCAGGGTACATCGTCCAAGCTTGGTTGGCGCTGTTGAGCATTTCATAGAAGCACTGGTTCACCACGAATGGTAAGCCTTGGCCGCCAAATTCTGGATCACATGACAGCGCTGGCCAGCCGCCTTCAACGTATTTGGCGTAAGCATCTTTGAAGCCCTTGGGTGTAGTCACCTCGTGGGTATCGCGATCCAGCTTACAGCCCTCTTGGTCACCGCTGATGTTGAGCGGAAATGCGACTTCACTGGCGAACTTGCCGCCCTCTTCAAGCACCGCATTGATGGTATCCACATCCAGATCAGCGTACTTCGGGATGGCTTTAAAGTCGTCCTGCACGTGGAGCATTTCGTTCATCACGAATTGCATGTCGCGCAATGGGGGGGTATAGGTTGGCATGGTGCGATATCCTTAAATTGAAGAAGAGATGAAATGATCTGTTGACTGTTTACTTAACAGCGCTTAGCGCTGGTTTCTTTGCGGGTTTGTCTCGATTTTTTTCAGCAATCTGGGCACCATAACGCTGCAGCACGCTGTCAAAGCCTTTGATGGCGCGCTCGATCGAGCCAGGGGATTTGAGAAAGCGTGCTTCGTAATGCAAGGCCAAGATGAGGCCATGAATTTCAAACAGGATTTGCTCTGGATCGGCTTGCTCGTCCAACTGATCCAACTCCTGCGCTTGGCGTACCGCACGATCCATCGCACTCAGCCACGTGTTGACCGAAGAGGCGAGTGCATCACGTACAGGGCCGGTACGATCATCAAACTCAACGGCACCGCTGATGTAGATGCAACCGGAATCGATCTCGACAGAGGTGCGCTTCATCCAGTTGGCAAAAAGCGCTTGCAGGCGCGGCAAGCCCCGCTTGGCTTCAAGTGCTGGAAAAAACACTTCCTGCTCAAACCGGGCGTGATATTCACGAACCACAGAGATCTGCAACTCCTCGCGCGAGCCAAAATGGGCAAACACGCCCGATTTGCTCATTCCAGTAACCTCGGCCAGCGCACCAATCGACAGGCCCTCCAAACCAATTTGTGTGGCTAAGCCTAAGGCAGCATCAATGATGATGGCCTTGGTCTTTTCACCCTTGTGCTGGCTCTTGGAGGCAGAAAGCGGCTTCGCAGTGGACATGATTTGCGGTATGGTCAGGAATTAAAAACGAACGATCGTACTATTTTGCAGCAATTTCCGATATTCAGCACATTAAATGGCCGTTTAGAGGCAGAAGACTAGGTCTCCTAGATAGAAACCCTAGGCGTCACATCTTCGTCAAAAATCATAGGTCACGCTGATCGGCGCGTGGTCTGAAAACTTCTCGGTTTTGTAAATATCTGCTTCGCGCGCAGCTGCTGCGATGGCGGGTGTAGCGAGCTGATAGTCCAGCCGCCAGCCTACATTCTTGGCATAGGCTTGCCCCCGCTGGCTCCACCAGGTGTAGCAATCGTCGGTCGTTTCGGGATGAAGTTGTCGGTACACATCGATCAAGCCACCGCCTGCTTTGCCAGAATCGAGCAACTTCGTCATCCAAGCGCGCTCCTCGGGCAGAAAACCGCTGTTTTTCTGGTTGGACTTCCAGTTTTTCAGGTCTTTCTCGGTATGCGCAATGTTGATGTCGCCGCAAAGCACAAAATCACGAGTTTTCCGCAGCGCCACCAGATGCGGGAACATCACCTCAAGAAACCGAAATTTAGCCTCTTGCCGCTCTGGGCCCGATGAGCCACTGGGAAAGTAGCTGCTGATCACTGAAAACTTTCGCAATGGTGTGTCGAAGCGCAGCTCAACATACCGGCCTTCGGCATTGAATTCGCCTTCGCCCACTGCAGTCGTGTGATCAAAGCCGATGATCACGTCGCTGGGCGCATGTTTTGTGTAAACGCCCACGCCGCTATAGCCCTTTTTCTCCGCAAATTGAAAATGACTGCTCATTCCCCCGAGCCGCGCCAAATCGCCCAGATCAGCGGCCTGCGCCTTGACTTCCTGCACACACATACAATCAGGTGCAGTTTTCTCTATCCAGCTCGCTACGCCTTTGGTGGCTGCCGAGCGAATACCGTTGAAATTCAGGCTGGTGATGCGAAACAAGTTTTTTTTCATAGGGCTCGCGCCGTAAGTGTAATGATGAGCAAAGATAAGCTAGCTGTTGATTTTGTGCGATTTTCCGTCGAATCGGGCGTTTTACGTTTTGGCGAGTTCAAAACCAAAGCCGGGCGTTTGAGTCCGTATTTCTTCAACGCAGGTTTGTTTGACGACGGCGGCAAGCTGCTCAAGTTGGCTGGTTTTTACGCGCACAGTATCTTGAACAGCGGTATTCAATTTGACATGCTGTTTGGCCCTGCTTACAAAGGCATTCCGCTGGTGGCAGCTGTCAGCATGGAGCTGGCACGTTTGGGGCATACCTATCCTTTTGCCTACAACCGCAAAGAAGCCAAAGACCATGGCGAGGGCGGCAGTCTGGTCGGTGCACCCGTGCGCGGGCGCGTGATGATCATTGACGACGTGATGAGTGCTGGCACAGCCGCACGGGAGTCGATTGCCATCATTGAGCAAGCTGGCGCTGTCGCTTGCGCAGTAGCCATTGCGCTAGATCGGCAAGAAAAAGCTACCGAAGCCACGCCCGAGGGTATGCGCGATGTCAACCACAGTGCGGTGCAATACGTCAGGGATGTACTGGGCTTAGAGGTTTGCGCCATTGCGGAACTTGCGACTTTGCTCCAGTATCTTGAAGAAGATACGGCTTTGGATGCTGGTGCGCAAGCCAGCAAACAAGCCGTTCTGGCCTATCGACAACGTTATGGTGTGTCTTGAGCAATCAGCGCAAAATACACCGCAGAAGGAATTTCGGGATGAACAGTGTCAAAAACAGTCGATGCGTGATGGTCAGCTTGCTGATTGGCATGACTGCACCTGCGGCTTTTTCACAAATTTACACCTGCACTGACGCCACCGGCCGCAAACTCACCTCTGACCGTCCAATTGCCGAATGTTTGAGCAAAGACCAAAAAGAGCTCAATCCGAGTGGCACGGTCAAACGCGTAGTCAAGCCCGTGATGACAGCGGATGAACAGCGCGTTGCTGATCAAAAAGCCAAAGAAGAGATGGAAGACAAGGCGCGTCAGGAGGAAGAGCGGCGCAAAAACCGCGCACTCCTTTCGCGCTACCCCAACAAAGCCACGCATGACAAAGAGCGCTCTGAAGCGCTGGCGCAGGTCGATGAAGTCATCAAGGCCGCGCAAAAACGGATTGGCGAACTGGCCGAACAGCGCAAAAAGATCAATGAAGAGTTGGAGTTTTACAAAAAAGATCCGAGTAAACTGCCACCCTCACTGAGACGCCAGCTTGAAGACAACGAGCGCAGTGTGGTGGTTCAGAGACGCTTCATTGGCGATCAGGACGACGAAAAACGCCGTGCCAACGCACGCTTTGACGAAGAGTTAGATCGCCTGCGCAAGCTCTGGGCGCAGATGTCTGCGCCCGGCTCCGGAACAACAGCCACTGCTGCGCCAAGCGCAGCGCCTATTAAAAAATAATCAAGCCACTTCGCGGTAGAAGAATTCGCGCTGTAGGCTGCGGCGAGCGACGCCGGCTACGGCTGCGCTGATCGCGCCAATGTGCTCTGGCGTGGTGCCGCAGCAGCCGCCCACAATGTTGACCAAGCCTTCTTTGGCAAATTCCTGGATCAAGCGAGAAGTTACCTCGGGTGTTTCGTCAAAACCCGTGTCGCTCATCGGATTGGGCAAACCTGCGTTGGGATAGCAGCTGATGAAGGTATCAGGCGCGACTTTGGCCAGCTCTTGAATATAGGGGCGCATCAATGCTGCACCCAGAGCACAGTTGAGCCCAATGGCCAAAGGCTGCGCATGGCGCACGCTGTGCCAAAAAGCCGTCACGGTTTGACCGCTCAAGATGCGGCCTGAAGCATCTGTCACGGTGCCGCTGATGATCAGAGGCAGCCGCTCACCAGAGTTTTCAAAAAACTCATCGATGGCAAACAGCGCCGCCTTGGCATTCAGCGTGTCAAAAATGGTTTCCACCAGAAGCAAATCTGACCCGCCTTCGACCAGCGCCTCGACCTGTTCGTAATATGCCGCACGCAGTTCTTCAAAAGTCACATTGCGGGCACCCGGGTCGTTCACATCGGGGCTGATGCTGGCGGTTTTCGGGGTAGGGCCGAGCGCTCCTGCGACGAATCGGGGCTTGTCGGGCGTGGAGAACTTGTCACAGGCTGCGCGGGCGATTTTTGCGGATTGCAGATTCATCTCACGCGCCAGATGCGCCATTTTGTAGTCTTCTTGTGCAATCGTGGTGGCGCCGAAGGTGTTGGTTTCGATCAAATCGCAGCCTGCAGCCAAGTAGCTTTCATGGATATCGCCAATCACATCCGGGCGCGTCAGGCTGAGCAATTCATTGTTGCCTTTTACGTCTCTTTGAAAATCCGCAAAACGCTCACCTCGGTATTGCGCCTCGTTCAGTTTGAAGCGCTGGATCATCGTTCCCATCGCGCCATCCAAAATAGCGATGCGGTTCTCAAGAATGGCGGGCAGTTGCTGGGCGCGGGTGTAGGCGAGGTTTCTCATGCTTGTATTTTAAATGGCAGAGCATTTGAATCGCGCAACAAACGCCCCGTGGCTAGCAGAGCTACTTTTGCGTTACTCCAATCATGGGTCTGTAAATCGCCCGCATGCGCCAGAAGCGCTCAAAATTTAAGCAAAATAGACCGGTAGCCGTTATATTTACTGCTCAATATGCTATTAATTTCATAGCATTTTGTTTCTCCATCCACTCTCTCGCAAAGCATCACAATAGAGCCATGTGCCAACTGCTTGGAATGAATTGCAACACACCGACCGACGTGCTCTTTAGTTTTGCCGGTTTCGCCCAGCGCGGCGGGCGTACTGATCACCATGCAGACGGCTGGGGCATTGCCTTCTTTGAAGGTGGCCGCGCTGGGCGCCATCAGGGTTTGCGGCATTTTGTGGATCACTCCCCAGCTTGCGACTCACCAGTTGCCGAACTCGTGCGGCGTTACCCGATCAAAAGCGAAAACGTGATTGCGCATATCCGTAAAGCCACGCAAGGTGAAGTGAGCCTGGCCAATTGCCATCCGTTCGTGCGCGAGCTCTGGGGGCATTACTGGGTGTTTGCCCACAATGGCGATTTGAAAGATTTCTCGCCGCGCTTGCATGCGAGCTTTCATCCGGTGGGCACGACCGACAGCGAGCGTGCTTTCTGTTTCATCTTGCAAGAATTGGCCAAATCCCATGCAGGCATGCCCAGCGTGGCTGAATTGACCATCACTTTGCGCGAGCTGAGCCAGCAAATAGCGCCGCACGGCACATTTAACTTTTTGCTCTCCAATGGCCTTGCACTCTGGGCGCATGCTTCCACGCAGCTTCATTACGTCTTGCGCCAGCATCCATTTGCCCATGCCCGGCTGGCGGATGACGACATGGCGGTGAACTTTGCCGAGCTGGCGCAGCCGCAAGACCGCGTGGCCGTGGTGGTGACGCAACCCTTAACGACCAATGAAGACTGGCAGGCCATGCCTTCAGGGCAGCTGCTGGTGTTTGAAAACGGAGGGCTACCGCATGTCTGATCTTTCGCTCAATTTGAATCGGAGTTTGTGCCCACTCTGCGGGAAAGACAATCAATGCGGTATGGAGATTGGAAAACTGACAAGCATGAAGCAAGCGGCTTGCTGGTGTGAGAGCATGGATTTCAGTGCTGACTTACTCGCTGGAGTGCCTTTATCTGCCCAAGGGCAGACTTGTATTTGCCCGGCTTGTGCTACCAAAAACAAGGTGGGCAGGCCAGAGTTGCCAGCCTGAGCGCTTTCGGGTTAAAATCGAAGGCTTCGCTGCGTTTGACGAGGCAGTGGAGATGTCGTTTGTGTGCCTTGCATGCATGCGGCTTTTCGTTTTTTTATTCACGTTTAGGTAGAACATGCCAACCATTAACCAACTGATCCGTCAAGGGCGAGAGGTCGAGACTGTCAAGTCGAAATCGCCTGCGATGCAAAACTGCCCCCAGCGTCGGGGCGTGTGCACTCGTGTGTACACCACGACGCCTAAGAAGCCTAACTCCGCTCTGCGTAAAGTTGCCAAAGTGCGCTTGACCAACGGTTTTGAGGTGATTTCCTACATCGGCGGCGAAGGCCACAACTTGCAGGAACACAGCGTTGTGCTGGTTCGTGGCGGTCGTGTCAAAGACTTGCCCGGTGTGCGTTACCACATCGTTCGTGGCTCGCTCGATTTGCAAGGCGTGAAAGACCGCAAGCAATCTCGCTCCAAGTACGGCGCTAAAAAGCCGAAGGCCAAGTAAGCTGTCGGTGTGAGATTTGAAGGTGCTGTTTCCCGCGTGGCGCGGTGATGCAGCGTAGTGACTCCCTCCGGCAATCGTGCTGGAAGAGTCGAGTAAGTTGAAGGTTCTGATGAACTTTCTCGGTGTCTTAAAAAGACGCTAACTGAAGCAAAGAATGAGGTGAAACCATGCCACGTCGTCGCGAAGTCCCTAAACGTGAAATTCTGCCGGATCCAAAATACGGCAACATCGAGCTCTCAAAATTCATGAACGTCATCATGGAGAGCGGTAAGAAAGCGGTTGCTGAGCGCATCATTTATGGCGCACTCGAGCAAATCGAAAAGAAGGCGGGTAAAGACCCGATGGAGTTGTTTGGCGTGGCCATCAACAACGTCAAGCCGATGGTGGAGGTGAAATCCCGCCGCGTCGGTGGTGCCAACTACCAAGTGCCTGTTGAAGTGCGTCCGGTTCGTCGCTTGGCTTTGTCCATGCGCTGGATCAAAGAAGCCGCTCGCAAACGTGGTGAAAAATCCATGGCACTGCGCTTGGCCAACGAGCTGATGGAAGCCTCTGAGGGCCGTGGCGGCGCGATGAAAAAGCGCGACGAAGTCCACCGTATGGCAGAAGCCAACAAAGCCTTCTCGCATTTCCGCTTCTAAGCTTTGCGGCTGATCAAGCGAATTGGCGGGGCTGATGCTCCGCCTTCGCTGTTTTTAAGTTCTCTGAAAAGTATCGGTTAGCCCCTGCTTTTCAACAGTTTTCAACCCGGCTGAGAGCCACGCGACGAGCGAAGTTTTCAGGCGAATTCAAGGAAAAATCATGGCACGCGCCACTCCCATTGATCGTTATCGCAACATCGGCATCTCTGCACACATCGATGCAGGCAAGACCACGACCACCGAACGTGTGTTGTTTTATACCGGCGTCAACCACAAAATCGGTGAAGTGCATGATGGCGCCGCCACCATGGACTGGATGGAACAAGAGCAAGAGCGTGGCATCACGATCACTTCTGCCGCCACCACCTGCTTCTGGTCTGGTATGGGCAAGACCTTTGAAGAGCACCGCATCAACATCATCGACACCCCAGGCCACGTGGATTTCACCATTGAGGTGGAGCGCTCCATGCGCGTGCTGGACGGCGCTTGCATGGTGTATTGCGCCGTGGGCGGCGTGCAGCCTCAGTCCGAGACCGTCTGGCGTCAGGCCAACAAATACAAAGTGCCTCGTTTGGCCTTTGTGAACAAGATGGACCGCACGGGCGCCAACTTCTTCAAAGTCTATGAGCAGATGAAATTGCGCTTGAAGGCCAATCCCGTGCCACTGCAAATCCCCATCGGCGCCGAAGAAGGCTTTGCTGGTGTGGTCGATTTGGTCAAAATGAAAGCTATTTTGTGGAGCGAGGCCGACAAAGGCGTGACCTTCACTTACGGCGATATTCCAGCTGATTTGCAAGCCAAGGCCGACGAATTCCGCGAAAAGCTCGTGGAAGCTGCAGCCGAAGCTTCGGAAGAGCTGATGAACAAATACTTGGAAGGTGTTGAGCTGACCGAGTTGGAGATCAAAGCCGCTATTCGCCAACGCGCCATCGCCTGCGAAATCCAGCCGATGCTGTGCGGCTCTGCGTTCAAAAACAAAGGCGTGCAAGCCATGCTGGATGCCGTGATTGAATACATGCCTAGCCCGGTAGATATTCCTCCTGTGCCTTGCACGGATGAAAACGATCAGCCCACCACCCGCAAAGCGGATGACAAAGAGAAATTCGCAGCTCTCGCTTTCAAACTGATGACCGATCCATTCGTGGGACAGCTCACCTTTGTGCGCGTTTACTCCGGTGTTTTGAAGTCGGGCGACAGCGTATACAACCCGATCAAAGGCAAAAAAGAGCGCATCGGTCGTATCGTGCAAATGCACGCCAACGCCCGTGAGCCAGTGGACGAAATCCGCGCTGGCGACATCGCTGCTTGCATCGGCTTGAAAGACATCATCACGGGCGAAACCCTGTGCGATCCAGATCACATCGTAACGCTGGAAAAAATGGTGTTCCCTGAGCCTGTGATTGCGCAGGCTGTCGAGCCTAAGACCAAGGCTGACCAAGAGAAGATGGGCATAGCTTTGAATCGCTTGGCGCAAGAAGATCCCTCGTTCCGCGTGCGTACCGATGAAGAATCTGGCCAGACCATCATCGCCGGTATGGGCGAGCTGCACCTGGAAATTATTGTCGACCGCATGAAGCGCGAATTCGGCGTGGAAGCTAACGTTGGCAAGCCACAAGTGTCTTACCGCGAAACCATCCGCAAAACGGTGGAAGACGCAGAAGGCAAGTTTGTGCGTCAGTCGGGCGGTAAAGGCCAGTACGGCCACGTTGTGCTCAGAATTGAGCCCAATGAGCCAGGCAAAGGCATTGTTTTTGTGGACGCCATCAAGGGCGGCACTGTGCCACGCGAATACATTCCTGCAGTTGAAAAAGGCATCATGGAAGCCGTCACGCAAGGCGTGTTGGCCAACTACCCCGTGGTTGACGTGAAAGTTACCTTGCACTTCGGTTCGTACCACGATGTGGACTCCAACGAACTCGCGTTCAAGATGGCCGCCATCTTCGGCTTCAAAGAAGGCTGCCGCAAGGCCAGCCCGGTGATTCTTGAGCCGATGATGTCGGTTGAGGTCGAGACCCCTGAAGACTATGCCGGTAACGTGATGGGCGATTTGTCCAGCCGCCGCGGCATGGTGCAAGGCATGGAAGACATGGTCGGTGGCGGCAAAGCCATCCGCGCTGAAGTGCCTTTGTCTGAAATGTTTGGCTACTCCACCACCTTGCGCTCTATGAGCCAAGGCCGCGCCACCTACACGATGGAATTCAAGCATTACACGGAAGCCCCGCGTAATATTTCTGAAGCCATCATGGCGGCAAGAGCGAAATAACGTCTTTGCGGGACGGACCAACGGACGCGCGTAGCGCCTCGTTGCTCTGTCCTCAACTGATTAAATTTTTGTCTGCGATCACTGCCCTTCACTGCCCGTGGTGAAGGATCAAGCAAGCTGATGCAGACGTTAAACCTCACACGGGCATGTTCATTTGAAAGAAGAGAAACATGGCAAAAGAGAAATTCCAGCGAACCAAGCCCCACGTCAACGTAGGCACGATTGGCCACGTTGACCACGGCAAGACCACGCTGACCGCAGCAATCACCACCGTCTTGGCCGCCAAGTTCGGCGGAACTGCCAAGGCGTATGACCAGATCGACGCAGCCCCTGAAGAGAAGGCTCGCGGTATCACGATCAATACAGCCCACGTCGAGTACGAGACCGCCAATCGTCACTACGCCCACGTCGATTGCCCAGGCCACGCCGATTATGTGAAAAACATGATCACCGGCGCAGCCCAGATGGACGGCGCTGTTCTCGTTTGCTCCGCAGCAGACGGCCCGATGCCTCAAACCCGTGAGCACATTCTCTTGTCCCGCCAGGTCGGCGTGCCCCACATCATCGTGTTTTTGAACAAATGCGACATGGTCGACGACGAAGAGTTGCTCGAACTCGTTGAAATGGAAGTGCGCGAGCTCCTGGTCAAGTACGACTTCCCAGGCGACGACACCCCCATTATTCGTGGTTCAGCAAAATTAGCCATGGAAGGCGACAAAGGCCCGTTGGGCGAAGAAGCCATCATGAAGCTTGCTGAAGCCATGGACACCTACTTCCCAGAGCCAAAGCGCGCCATCGACGGAGCATTCCTGATGCCCGTCGAAGACGTGTTCTCCATCTCTGGCCGTGGAACGGTTGTTACAGGCCGTATCGAGCGCGGTATCGTCAAAGTCGGCGAAGAGATCGAGATCGTCGGCATTGCTGACACCCAGAAAACCATCTGTACTGGTGTCGAGATGTTCCGCAAACTGCTCGACCAAGGTCAAGCAGGCGACAACGTCGGTATCCTCTTGCGCGGCACCAAGCGCGAAGACGTGCAGCGCGGTCAAGTGCTGTGCAAGCCCGGCTCCATTAAGCCCCACACCGAGTTCTCTGGCGAAGTCTATGTGCTTTCCAAAGACGAAGGTGGCCGTCACACGCCTTTCTTCAACAACTATCGCCCTCAGTTCTACTTCCGCACCACGGACGTGACGGGTGCGATTGAGCTGCCAGAAGGCAAAGAGATGGTCATGCCAGGTGACAACGTGTCGATCAGCGTCAAGTTGATCAACCCGATCGCCATGGAAGAAGGTCTGCGCTTTGCTATTCGCGAGGGTGGCCGCACGGTCGGCTCTGGCGTTGTGGCTAAAGTGATCAAGTAAAGCAAGACTATAGGGGCGTAGCTCAATTGGCAGAGTGTCGGTCTCCAAAACCGAAGGTTGGGGGTTCGAGGCCCTCCGCCCCTGCCAACGATTTTGAATCGTTGGCGTCTTGAAAGTAGCCCGGTGCATAGCGCCGGGCTTGTCTGTTTAGAGAGGCTGGAGAAATTCCGGCATCAAAGTCCGTAAGACTGAAGTTAAAAATGGCCACTGAGCAAATCGAAACCGTCAGCACTGGAGCAGACAAAGCCAAACTGGTGATGTCAGGCGTTCTTGTGGTGGGAGCCATTGTTGGCTTTTATATGCTGGCTAAGCAAGGTGCTTTGGTGCAGTGGGCTGCGCTGATAGCAGGCTTGATTGCTGCTACCGTGCTTTTCTTCACGGCAGAGACGGGTAAAGAGCTTTTAGCTTTTGGTCGTGATGCTTGGCGTGAAGCGAAGAAAGTCGTTTGGCCCGCACGTAAAGAAGCCATGCAAATGACAGCTTACGTGTTTGCATTTGTTGTCGTCATGGCGCTCTTTTTGTGGCTGACGGATAAAACCCTAGAATGGGCGATTTTTGATCTGTTGTTGGGTTGGAGGAAATAATGTCTGAGCTGCACGAAGAAGTTGTCGCCGCTGCCGAAGTGCCCGTCACGCAGGAATCTCTTGCGCCTGCAGCGGGTATGCAATGGTATGTGGTTCAAGCCTACTCTGGTATGGAAAAGGCTGTCGAGCGCAATGTGCTTGAGCGCATCAATCGCGCTGGTATGCAGGACAAATTTGGTCGTTTTTTAGTTCCCACCGAAGAAGTGGTGGAGATGAAAAATGGGCAACGTAAGACCACTGAGCGCAAATTCTTTCCTGGATATGTTTTGCTAGAAATGGTAATGGACGATGAGTCTTGGCATTTGGTCAAGCACACCAGCAAGGTGACCGGTTTTGTGGGTGGAGCACGTAATCGCCCTGTGGCCATCTCTGAAGCTGAAGTTCAGAAAATCGTCAACCAAATGAAAGACGGATCAGAGAAGCCCCGCCACAAAGTCGAGTTTACTGCGGGTGAATATGTCCGCGTCAAAGAAGGACCGTTCACAGACTTCAACGGCACGGTTGAAGAAGTCAATTACGAAAAAAGCAAGGTGCGTGTCACGGTTACGATTTTTGGCCGTGCAACACCTGTGGAATTGGATTTTGCTCAGGTTGAGAAAGCCTAATCAAGTTCGTCAAAAAAATCGCGCCTTCCAACTCTGCGTGATCAAAGATCAAAGAGTTGTTAACCCTCGGGGAGCTACTTGAAGTAGCGGTATGACCCGTAAGGAGAAAACATGGCAAAGAAAATTGTCGGCTTCGTGAAGCTGCAAGTGCCTGCAGGTAAGGCTAACCCCTCGCCTCCGATTGGCCCAGCGCTCGGTCAGCGCGGTCTGAATATCATGGAGTTCTGCAAGGCATTCAATGCCCAGACCCAAGGTATTGAGCCAGGTTTGCCTTTGCCCGTGGTGATCACGGCGTTTGCGGACAAGAGCTTTACTTTTATCATCAAGACGCCGCCTGCGACGACCTTGATCAAGAAGGCCATCAAGTTGGACAAAGGCTCAGCCCGTCCACACAGCGACAAGGTCGGCAAGATCACTCGCGCCCAACTCGAAGAAATTGCCAAAGGCAAAATCAAAGACATGAACGCTGCCAGCATTGATGCAGCAGTCCGCACCTTGGCAGGCTCAGCTCGCTCCATGGGCGTGACGGTAGAGGGACTCTGATCATGACAAAGCTCACAAAGAAACAAAAAGTCCAAATTGGCAAAGTGGATAGCAACAAGCTATACGCTATCTCGGATGCGCTGGGTATTGTCCAGCAAGCCGCAACAGCTAAATTCGACGAGTCAATTGATGTGGCTGTGCAGCTTGGTATCGATGCCAAAAAATCAGACCAGGTCGTTCGCGGAGCGGTTGTCTTGCCTAACGGCACAGGTAAAACCAAGCGTGTGGCTGTGTTTGCACAAGGCGCCAAGGCTGAAGAGGCCAAGGCCGCAGGCGCAGACATTGTTGGTATGGATGATTTGGCTGCCATGGTCAAAGCAGGCGATATGCCTTTTGATGTGGTGATTGCTGCTCCTGACGCGATGCGCGTTGTGGGTACGCTCGGTCAAATTCTTGGCCCACGTGGCTTGATGCCAAACCCTAAGGTTGGCACCGTGACGCCTGATGTTGCAACGGCTGTGAAAAACGCCAAAGCAGGTCAAGTGCAGTTTCGCGTGGACAAGGCAGGTATCGTGCATTCGACCATCGGTCGTCGTTCTTTCGATGCTGCCAAGTTGCAAGGTAATTTGGTTGCTTTGATTGATGCATTGAACAAAGCCAAACCATCATCCAGTAAGGGCGTGTATTTGAAGAAATTGGCAGTCTCGTCCACCATGGGTGTGGGTGTCCGTGTGGATATCCAGTCTCTGGCGGCTTGATGAGAAACAAGCGGTTTGCGCTGGTCTGGCGCAAACCGCTTTCAGGTGGGCTGCGACGTGCATCGGTTGAAAAACCGAAAAATTTCGCAGGTCATCCAAGACCGTTGGTGTTTAAGGCTTTCGGGCCAGCAACTTAATCTGCATCTTCCGATGCAAATCAACGCAGATGGCGATCCCTCTGAGCAGAATGAATGAGTTGAGAAACTTAAGGCATCTTGATCAGTTGATCGCTGAACTTTAGACGTGATGAAGGTGTAAGCCAACATCACATTGTTCAAGGAGAAAGACGTTGAGTCTGAATCGCAGTGAGAAACAAGCCGTCATTGAAGAAGTGACTGGACTCGCAGCAAAAGCTCAAACGCTTGTCATGGCCGAATACCGTGGTATCACGGTAGCAGACATGACCAAGTTGCGCGTTGATGCCCGCAGCAAAGGTGTAAGCCTGAGTGTGTTGAAAAACACCTTGGCCCGCCGTGCAGTGGTTGGCAGCGCCTTCGAGGTTGTATCTGACCAAATGACAGGCCCGCTGATCTATGGCTTTTCTGAAGACGCCGTTGGCGCAGCCAAAGTGCTCGCCGACTTCGCGAAAACCAATGAAAAATTGGTTTTGCGCGGTGGTGCGTTCGGAGGCAAAGTCCTAGATGTCAATGCGGTAAAGCAGCTGGCAAATATTCCTTCTAAAGAAATTTTGCTCGCACAGCTTTGTGGCTTGCTCATGTCCCCCATTTCGCGTACAGCCGTTGTGCTGGGCGCGTTGGCGGCGAAAAAAGAAGGCGTTGCTGCGTGAATCGCAGTCAGCGCATTAGATCCATTTATCTCAATTTAGGAAAATTATCATGGCATTTGATAAAGACGCATTCCTGACCTCGCTTGATAGCATGACGGTCATGGAACTCAATGACCTGGTCAAGGCAATCGAAGAGAAGTTTGGCGTGAGCGCCGCAGCTATGGCAGCTCCTGCTGCTGGTGGCGGCGGTGGCGGAGCTGCCGCTGTCGAAGAGAAGACCGACTTCAACGTCGTGCTGCTCGAGACGGGCGCTAACAAGGTATCGGTCATCAAGGCCGTGCGCGAAATCACTGGTCTGGGCTTGAAAGAAGCCAAAGATCTGGTCGATGCCGCACCGAAAGTGGTGAAAGAAGCCGTGCCAAAAGCTGACGCTGAAGCCGCTAAGAAGAAGCTGGAAGAGGCTGGCGCCAAGGCTGAGTTGAAGTAATTCATCTCCCCGGTCAATGCTGGAGTACCCTCAAAAGGTCTCCGGCCTTTGCCGCTTGATGAGCTAAACGCATAAGCGATTGGTTCATTAAGAGGGCACAAAAAAATCATTTGGATAGATGCTTTTTTTGTGTTCTCTGACGTGACTGCAGAGAACTGCTTGGTTCGGGTTTTGTCTCCATTGACGAATTAATGGGCATCACCGTCCGCCAACGGCTGGTAGTGGCCAGCCGCCAAGAAGGTTGTCTTCGCTTGTGCGGAGATGACTGCGCCAGTCGCCAAGACTTCCCCCGGAGATCTCATGGCTCAAGCTGCTACTTATTCCTACACTGAACGCAAACGCATTCGCAAGAGTTTTGGTACTCGCGATGCGGTGCTGGAAGTGCCTTATCTGCTCCAAATGCAAAAAGATGCTTACACGCTCTTTCTGCAAGCTGGTTCAGCCCCTACCAAACGCGTCCACGAAGGCCTTCAAGCCGCCTTTGAATCCGCATTCCCCATCGTCTCGCACAACGGTTTTGTCGAGATGAAGTTCCTTGAGTACAACCTCGCTAAACCAGCATTTGATGTTCGTGAATGCCAGACCCGTGGCCTCTCGTTCGGCTCTGCCGTGCGCGCGCGCGTCCAACTGATCATTTATGACCGTGAATCTTCCACCTCTCAATCCAAGGTGGTCAAAGAAGTGAAAGAGCAAGAGGTCTATATGGGCGAAGTGCCCCTCATGACTGACAAAGGTTCGTTCATTATCAATGGCACAGAGCGCGTGATTGTTTCGCAATTGCACCGTAGTCCGGGCGTGTTTTTTGAGCATGACAAAGGCAAAACGCACAGCTCAGGCAAACTGCTTTTTTCTGCGCGTGTGATTCCTTACCGTGGTTCGTGGCTCGATTTTGAATTCGATCCCAAAGACTTGCTGTATTTCCGTGTTGACCGTCGTCGCAAGATGCCAGTTACTATCTTGCTCAAAGCCATTGGCATGTCGCCAGAAGCGATCCTGGCCAATTTCTTTGTATTTGACAACTTCCGCCTGATGGACAGCGGAGCGCAACTGGAGTTTGTGGCTGAGCGCCTGCGTGGTGAAGTGGCTCGTTTCGATATCACAGACAAGAGTGGCAAAGTCATCATTGCCAAAGACAAGCGCATCACTGCCAAGCACACGCGCGAACTAGAACAATCTGGCACAACGCATATCAGCGTGCCGGAAGACTTCCTTGTGGCTCGCGTCTTAGCCCGCAATATCGTTGATCAAGAAACTGGCGAAATCATCGCCAAGGCCAACGATGAGCTGACCGAGGTACTGCTGAAAAAACTGCGCACTTCAGGTGTACAAGATTTGCAATGCCTCTACACCAACGAGCTGGATCAGGGAGCATACATCTCCCAAAGCCTGCGCATTGATGAGACACAGGATGAAACCGCTGCGCGCGTAGCCATTTATCGCATGATGCGCCCTGGCGAGCCACCCACAGAAGATGCTGTGCAAGCGCTCTTTCATCGCTTGTTCTTCAATCCGGATACCTACGATCTATCACGTGTTGGACGCATGAAGTTCAATGCTCGCGTGGGACGTGATGGAGCAACGGGCGAAATGGTGCTCTCACATGAAGACATCCTTTCAGTTGTTAAGATCCTTGTAGATTTGCGCAATGGCCGTGGTGAAGTAGATGACATCGATCACCTTGGCAATCGCCGCGTGCGTTGTGTGGGCGAGTTGGCTGAAAACCAATATCGCACTGGCTTGGCGCGTATCGAAAAAGCAGTGAAAGAACGTCTCGGTCAAGCGGAGCAAGAGCCGCTGATGCCGCATGATCTGATCAACTCTAAGCCTATTTCTGCGGCTTTAAAAGAGTTCTTCGGCGCATCTCAGCTGTCGCAGTTCATGGATCAAACCAATCCACTGTCTGAGATCACGCACAAGCGTCGTGTCTCGGCTCTCGGCCCCGGCGGTCTCACACGTGAACGCGCGGGATTCGAGGTGCGTGACGTGCACGTGACCCACTACGGTCGCGTCTGTCCGATTGAAACGCCAGAAGGGCCAAACATTGGCCTGATCAACTCTTTGGCTTTGTATGCGCGCCTCAATGAATATGGTTTCATTGAAACGCCGTATCGTCGGGTGATTGAAAGCAAGGTCACCAACCAGATCGATTACCTTTCTGCCATCGAAGAAGGCAAGTATGTGATCGCTCAGGCCAACACCGTGCTCGATAAAGACGGCAAGCTCACAGGCGAGTTGATCTCTGCACGTGACAAGGGCGAGTCTGTGCTTGTTGGCGCAGAAGTCATTCAGTACATGGACGTTTCGCCTGCTCAGATCGTTTCTGTGGCGGCTTCACTCGTGCCATTTCTGGAGCACGACGATGCCAACCGCGCTTTGATGGGTGCGAATATGCAGCGTCAAGCTGTGCCAGTGTTGCGCCCAGAGAAGGCGTTTGTCGGTACGGGTATCGAGCGCGTAGCTGCTGTGGACTCTGGCACAGTGGTGACAGCCAACCGCGGTGGTGTGGTGGACTATGTTGATGCCAGTCGCATTGTCGTCCGCGTGGACGACAAAGAGGCAGTATCTGGCGAAGTGGGCGTGGACATTTACAACCTGATCCAGTATCAACGCTCCAACCAAAATACCAACATTCACCAACGTCCTATCGTCAAACGCGGCGATAAGATTGCCAAAGGCGATGTGGTGGCTGACGGTGCATCGACGGACTTGGGCGAGCTCGCTCTCGGTCAAAACATGCTCGTTGCCTTCATGCCTTGGAACGGCTACAACTTCGAAGATTCGATCTTGATCAGTGAGCGTGTGGTGGCCGAAGATCGCTACACCTCGATCCATATCGAAGAACTCGTCGTCATGGCGCGTGACACCAAGCTCGGCTCAGAAGAGATCACTCGCGATATTCCCAATTTGTCTGAGCAGCAGCTCAATCGCTTGGACGAGTCCGGCATCATCTACGTGGGCGCAGAAGTGCACCCTGGCGATACGCTGGTTGGCAAAGTCACACCCAAAGGTGAGACCACGCTCACACCCGAAGAAAAATTATTGCGCGCCATCTTCGGCGAAAAAGCCAGCGATGTGAAAGACACCTCGCTGCGCGTCGATCAGGGCAGCTCTGGCATAGTGATTGATGTACAGGTCTTCACTCGTGAAGGTATTGTGCGCGACAAGCGTGCTCAGCAGATCATTGACGATGAGCTCAAGCGCTTCCGTTTGGATTTGAACGATCAGTTGCGTATTGTTGAAGCCGACGCGTTTGACCGTATTGAGAAACTACTTCATGGCAAAGTCGCCAATGGTGGGCCTCAGAAGCTGGCCAAAGGCAGCAAAATCGACAAGGCTTACATGGCTTCGGTGGAGAAATACCACTGGTTTGACATTCGTCCTGCGGATGAAGATGTGGCCGCTCAACTCGAATCGATTAAAAATTCGATTGAGCAACAGCGTCACAGTTTTGATCTGGCCTTTGAAGAAAAGCGTAAGAAACTCACGCAAGGCGATGAGCTGCCAGCAGGCGTGCTCAAGATGGTCAAGGTCTACCTGGCTGTGAAGCGTCGCTTGCAGCCCGGTGACAAGATGGCGGGTCGTCACGGCAACAAAGGTGTGGTCTCCAAAATTGTTCCTGTCGAAGACATGCCCTACATGGCCGACGGTACGCCTTGCGATATCGTACTTAACCCGTTGGGCGTGCCTTCGCGCATGAACGTGGGGCAGGTACTGGAAGTGCATTTGGGCTGGGCGGGCAAAGGTATCGGCCAACGCATTGCCGACATGCTTCAAGCAGAAGCCAAAGCGGCTGAGCTGCGCAAGTACATGGAAGGTTTCTACAACGCTTCTGGTCGCAAAGAGGATCTGTCCAAGATCTCTGATGACAATGTCGTTGAAATGGCGAAAAACCTGTCGAGTGGTGCAACATTTGCAACTCCAGTGTTTGATGGCGCAGCTGAAGAAGACATCCGCGCAATGCTCAAACTGGCTTACCCAGATGACATTGCAAAGATCAAAGGCTTGACAGATACCCGCACTCAGGCCTATTTGTCCGATGGCCGTACTGGGGAGCGCTTTGAGCGCCCAACCACAGTGGGCTACATGCATGTCTTGAAGTTGCATCATTTGGTCGACGACAAGATGCACGCCCGCTCTACAGGCCCTTACAGCTTGGTTACGCAGCAACCGCTGGGTGGCAAGGCACAGTTTGGTGGCCAGCGATTCGGTGAGATGGAAGTGTGGGCACTCAAAGCCTATGGCGCCTCCTACACACTGCAAGAGATGTTAACTGTCAAGTCCGACGACGTGCAAGGCCGTACCAAGGTGTATGAAAGCATCGTTAAGGGCGAGCACACCATCCAGGCTGGCATGCCTGAGTCGTTCAATGTGTTGGTCAAGGAAATTCGTTCCTTGGGCATTGACATTGAACTTGAGCGTAACTAATCGTAAAGGAACTGGAAACATGAAATCCTTACTCGACCTGTTCAAGCAGTTCACACCAGACGAACACTTCGATGCGATTCGCATCGGTATTGCATCGCCAGAAAAAATCCGTTCTTGGTCTTTTGGCGAAGTCAAAAAACCGGAAACCATCAATTACCGTACCTTCAAGCCTGAGCGTGATGGTCTTTTTTGCGCCAAGATTTTTGGCCCGATCAAAGACTACGAATGCTTGTGCGGCAAATACAAGCGCCTCAAGCACCGTGGTGTGATTTGCGAGAAGTGCGGTGTTGAAGTCACACAAGCCAAAGTGCGCCGCGAGCGCATGGGCCATATTGATTTAGCCGCACCTTGCGCCCACATCTGGTTCCTGAAATCCTTGCCATCGCGTTTGGGTTTGGTACTCGATATGACGCTGCGTGATATCGAGCGCGTGCTCTACTTTGAAGCATATGTTGTCACAGACCCTGGCATGACGCCGCTGAAGAAATTCAGCATCATGACAGAAGACGACTACGATGCCAAATTGCGCGAATACGGCGATGAATTCCAGGCCAAGATGGGCGCGGAAGGCATCAAAGAACTGCTGGCTGGTTTAGATCTCGATATTGAGATCGAGAAACTGCGCAATGACTTGACGGGTTCTGAAATCAAGATCAAGAAGAACGCCAAGCGCCTCAAGGTGCTCGAAGCATTCAGAAAATCTGGCATGAAGCCGCATTGGATGATTCTTGAAGTGTTGCCCGTGTTGCCGCCTGATTTGCGCCCACTCGTGCCGCTCGACGGGGGTCGCTTTGCAACCTCGGATTTGAACGATCTGTATCGCCGCGTGATCAACCGCAACAGCCGCTTGCGCCGCCTTCTCGAACTCAAAGCGCCCGAGATCATCGCACGCAATGAGAAGCGCATGCTGCAAGAGTCGGTGGACAGTTTGCTCGACAACGGCCGCCGTGGCAAAGCCATGACGGGCGCCAACAAGCGTGCTCTCAAATCTTTGGCCGACATGATCAAAGGCAAGAGCGGTCGTTTCCGTCAGAACTTGCTGGGTAAGCGCGTGGACTACTCGGGTCGCTCTGTGATTACCGTGGGCCCAACGCTCAAGCTGCATCAGTGCGGTTTGCCAAAGCTGATGGCTTTGGAGCTGTTCAAGCCTTTCATCTTTGCTCAACTTGAGGCGCGTGGCATTGCCACCACCATCAAGGCTGCTAAGAAGGAAGTCGAAAGCGGTACGCCAGTGGTGTGGGACATTCTCGAAGAAGTGATTCGTGAGCATCCCGTTTTGCTGAACCGTGCTCCTACTTTACACCGCTTAGGCATTCAGGCCTTTGAGCCCATCTTGATCGAAGGCAAAGCGATTCAACTTCACCCGCTCGTTTGCTCGGCATTCAACGCCGACTTTGACGGTGACCAAATGGCTGTTCATATTCCCCTGTCGGTGGAAGCGCAGATGGAGTGCCGCACTTTGATGTTGGCTTCCAACAACGTGCTGTTCCCTGCCTCGGGTGAGCCTTCCATCGTTCCTTCGCAAGACGTGGTGTTGGGTCTGTACTACGCCACACGCGAGCGTACCAACGCCATTGGCGAAGGCATGACGTTTACCGGGCTGGCTGAGTTGCAGCGCGCACTGGACGCGAAAGCTGTGGAGATCACCGCGCGCGTGAACGTGCGTCTTGTTGAGTTTGCGAAAGACAAAGAAACTGGCGAGTTCACCAGCAGCGTCAAGCTGCGCTCCACCACGGTGGGGCGTGCTTTGCTAAGCGAAATTTTGCCTCTAGGCTTGCCTTTCGAGAACATTGACAAAGCACTCAAGAAGAAAGAAATTTCTCGCCTGATCAACACGTCTTTTCGCAAGTGCGGTTTGAAAGAGACGGTTGTGTTTGCCGATAAGCTGTTGCAAAGCGGTTTCCGCTTGGCCACGCGCGCCGGTATCTCCATTGCGATTGATGACATGCTGGTGCCCGCTGAGAAGCACACCATCATTGCGCGCGCTGAGAAGGAAGTCAAAGAGATTGCCAATCAGTACGCCTCGGGTTTGGTGACCGCGGGTGAGCGCTACAACAAAGTGGTGGACATCTGGGGCAAGGCCGGTGACGAAGTCTCCAAGGTCATGTATGCCAAATTGTCTAAGGAAATGACGATAGATCGCCACGGCAAAGAAGTCGAGCAAGAATCGTTCAATTCTATCTACATGATGGCTGACTCTGGTGCTCGCGGCTCTGCTGCGCAGATTCGCCAGGTGGCTGGCATGCGCGGTTTGATGGCCAAGCCAGATGGCTCGATTATTGAAACTCCTATCACGGCGAACTTCCGTGAAGGCTTGAATGTGTTGGAGTACTTTATCTCCACCCACGGAGCGCGTAAAGGCTTGGCAGATACCGCTTTGAAGACCGCGAACTCGGGCTACCTCACACGCCGCTTGGTGGACGTGACGCAAGACCTCGTGGTGATCGAAGATGATTGCGGCACGCAAAATGGCCAAATCATGCGCGCGATTGTTGAGGGCGGTGAAACCATTGAATCACTGCGCGACCGCATCTTGGGCCGCACCGTGATTGATGACATCATCCATCCTGAAACTCGCGCGGTGATGATACCTTCTGGCTTTTTGTTGTCGGAAGACGAGATCGATCTGATCGAAGCCTCCGGTGTTGATGAAGTCAAAGTTCGCACCGTGCTTAACTGCGAAACTCGCTTTGGCCTCTGCGCCAAGTGCTATGGCCGCGATTTGGGCCGTGGCGGCTTGATCAACATGGGCGAAGCGGTCGGCGTGATCGCAGCTCAGTCGATTGGCGAACCCGGCACGCAGCTGACCATGCGCACCTTCCACATCGGTGGTGCGGCATCGCGTGCAGCGGTGGCTTCCAGCGTGGAAGCCAAGAGTGCTGGCTCGATCGGCTTCAACAGCACGATGCGTTATGTGAGTAACACCAAAGGCGAATTGGTGGTGATTTCTCGCTCTGGCGAGATCATCATTGCTGATGACAATGGCCGCGAGCGAGAGCGTCACAAAGTGCCTTATGGCGCGGTGTTGGCGATCAAAGCAGATCAAGCCATCAAAGCGGGCAAGATTTTGGCCAACTGGGATCCACTGACACGCCCTGTGATCACTGAGTTCGCAGGCAAGGCCAAATTCGAGAACGTCGAAGAGGGCCTCACGGTGGCTAAGCAGCTGGATGAAGTCACTGGCTTGTCCACCTTGGTTGTGATCGATCCGAAGCGCCGAGGAGCAACGAAAGTGGTGCGCCCACAGGTCAAGCTGATCGACGCTTCTGGCAAAGAAGTGAAGATTCCCGGCACCGATCACTCGGTGACGATTGGCTTCCAAATCGGTGCTTTGATTCAGGTTCGCGACGGTCAAGACGTGGGACCAGGCGAGGTGCTCGCGCGTATTCCGGTCGAAGGCCAGAAGACGCGAGACATCACCGGCGGCTTGCCACGTGTGGCCGAGCTGTTTGAAGCCCGCACACCGAAAGACAAAGGTATTTTGGCTGAGATGACCGGCACGATCTCTTTTGGTAAGGAAACCAAAGGCAAGGTTCGCTTGCAAATCACCGATCCAGAAGGCAAAGTCTGGGAAGAGTTGATTCCGAAAGAGAAGAATCTCTTGGTGCACGAAGGCCAAGTAGTGAACAAAGGTGAAAACATTGTGGACGGCCCAGCCGATCCGCAAGACATCTTGCGTCTCTTGGGCGTTGAAGAGCTCGCTCGCTATGTGGTGAACGAAGTGCAAGACGTGTATCGCTTGCAAGGCGTGAAGATCAACGACAAGCACATCGAGACGATTGTTCGTCAGATGCTGCGCCGTGTGGTGATCGATAACGTGGGTGATTCCAACTACATTGCTGGCGAACAGGTGGAGCGTTCTCAACTGTTTGATGTCAACGATGCATTGCGCGCCGATGGCAAACTGCCTGCGACCTACACCAACTTGCTGCTCGGTATCACCAAAGCATCTCTGTCAACGGATTCCTTTATTTCTGCTGCTTCCTTCCAGGAAACTACCCGTGTGCTCACCGAAGCTGCCATCATGGGCAAGCGCGACGAGCTGCGCGGCTTGAAGGAAAACGTGATTGTGGGTCGCTTGGTGCCAGCCGGTACCGGCATGGCCTATCACAAGGCTCGCAAAGCCCGCGAAGCGATGGACGACGCCGAGCGCCGCGCCATTGCCGATGCGGAAGCGGCTGAGTTGGCAGATGCAACAGGTTCTGCTGAAGCCAGCGAAACTGCGTAAACTTGAGAAAGGCTGTGTGCAGCATTGCTACACACAGCAAGTCTCTGATCTAGCGACTTGGATTGAATCCAAGTCGCTATTTTTTTGTGAGCACTCTGCGCAAGTTCTGTAACGGCTAGAGGCCGATTTGGCTTAAAAAATCGCTCCTGCCTGCTCAGACGTGAATCTGTTGCAATGCACGCGAACAAGAGTGATCAACTACCCAAGGCTTCGAGCAACTCCGTCTCAATTTCAATTTGCTTCTTGTTGTGTTGTAGCTCTGCGCCATCGATCAGGAAGTTGTCTTCCACACGTTCGCCCAGCGTCATGATTTTTGCGAGCTGCAAATTGATGTGGTGCTTGGCGAGCACACGTGCGATACGGTAAAGTAAACCGCTACGATCTGAACAGCTTACGCTGAGCAGCCAGCGCTGCGCTTTTTCATCGGGTGCGAGGCTCACGCGTGGCGCGATCGGAAAACTCTTCGCCCGGCGCGAGACGCGAGCTTTGGCAGGTGCTGGCAGCTCGCCTTGCGAGGCAAGCGTGCGCGGCAGCTCGCTTTCAATCATTTGCATCAGCTCACGATGATGCTCCTGCAAGGCATCGCTCACCACTTGAAAGGTGTCAATCGCATAACCGTTTTGTGCGGTGTGGATGCGCGCATCGAGAATAGAAAAACCTTCGCTGTCAAAAAATCCGCAAATCCGCGCAAACAAATCGGGCTGATCGGGTGTGTACACCAGCACCTGAATGCCTTCGCCGACAGGTGATAGGCGAGAGCGTACGGTGGCTTGTTTTCTTGGACCATTTTGGCTACTAGCCATTATAGAATCTACATTGTTTGCTATTAATTTGCTAGTGTTATTGGTCTCGACATGACGCGAGAGCTGGCGCGCATGCCAAGCAATGTCGTTGGCATCGTGGCGCATGAAGTAGCTCACATCAAGCGTGTTCCAAAGCGCTTTCTCCGCTTCATGGGGCAGGGCATGCAGCGCGAGTTTTTGCAACGCTTCGGTTTTGCGCGCTTGTACTTCAGCGCTCGCATCAGGCGCGCGGCCCCCCAATGTGCGTAATGTGAGGCGATACAGGTCTTCCAGTAGCTTGCCTTTCCAAGCGTTCCATACTTTAGGCGACGTGCCGCGAATATCAGCCACCGTCAGCAGATACAGCGCCGTCAAGTTGCGCTCATTCCCTACGCGCAGTGCAAAAGCAGCAATCACATCCGGATCGCTCAAATCTTGCTTCTGCGCCACCGAGCTCATGATGAGATGATGTTGCACAAGAAATGCAATCAACTGAGTCTCGGGTTTTTCAATACCGTGTTGCCGGCAAAAGCTACGCACCTCTAGCGTGCCCAGATCAGAGTGATCGCCGCCTCGGCCTTTCGCAATGTCGTGAAACAGCGCTGCAGCATACAAAATCCAAGGCTTGTCCCATCCAGCAGCGAGTTGGCTGCAAAACGGATACTCATGCACATGCTCAGCCATGAAGAAGCGCCGAACATTGCGTAGCACCATCAAAATATGCTGATCTACGGTGTACACATGAAACAGGTCATGCTGCATTTGCCCCACGATGCGGCGAAACACCCACAGATAGCGCCCTAGCACCGAGGTTTGGTTCATCAAGCGTGCGGCATGTGTGATGCCTTGCGGCGACTGCAAAATGCGCAAAAACATCGCACGATTGACTGGGTCTTTGCGAAATTCGCCATTCATGATGCTGCGTGCGTTGTACAGCGCACGCAAGGTTCGCGCAGACAAACCTTTCACGCCCACCGTGGTTTGATAGACGTGAAACGTCTCCAAAATTGAATGCGGGTTCCTCAAAAAAACATCGTCGCTACTAACCTCGATCATGCCCGCTTTGTCATAAAAGCGTTCATTGATCATGCGCATCGTCTGCGTCTGCGGAAATAAACGCTCTTCAATGTTCAGCAGCAAAATTTGCGACAACTGCGTCACCGCCTTGGCTGCCCAATAATAGCTTTTCATGAGCTTTTCACTGGCTTGGCGTTGCGACTGATGTTCCCCAGTCGCTGAGTAGCCAAAGCTCATCGCCACCGCATGTTGCAGGTCAAACACCAAACGATCTTCGCGTCGCCCAGCAGCGATGTGCAGGCGTGCACGCACGAGGGAGAGCAGCGCTTCATTGCGCTTTAATTCGCGCACCTCGCGCAGAGTGGCCAAGCCTTTGCGACCCAGATCATCCCAGCTGCTGCCCAAGTTCGAGGCTCTAGCCAGCCACAGGATCAACTGCAAATCGCGCAAGCCGCCGGGGGATTCTTTGCAGTTGGGCTCCAAAGAATACGGTGTGTCTTCAAATTTGGTGTGGCGCTGGCGCATCTCCAAAGTTTTTGCAGTGAAGAAGGCTTGCGGGTCAAGCGCAGTTTGGTAGCTGCGCCAAAATTCTTTGTACAAGCGCGCTGAGCCTGTGATCCAGCGTGATTCGAGAAGACTGGTTTGGACGGTGACATCCTTTTCAGCTTCGCTCAAGCATTCGTTCACTGTGCGCACACTCGAACCAATCTCCAAACCTGCATCCCAGCAGCCGGTGATGAAGTTGCTCGCACTGTTTTTGAAAGCCTCATCCGCATCGGCATCCATGCCATCAGGCAGCAAAATCAACACATCAATATCGGAATGCGGAAACAATTCCCCTCGGCCATAGCCGCCCACAGCCAGCAAAGAAATCGCGCTAGAAAATCCTGCTAAGGCCCAAAGCTGCATCAGCGCTTGGTCGGCTGCTGCGCTGAGTTCACGCAGCTGGCGCTTGACGCTGCGCGTTGAGGCCAACGTGGCAGCGATTTGTACCAGTACCCGCTCTTTCTCAGAGCGAAACATGCTGTCAGCCGTTATATTCATTGTGCAGAGTGATCACTAATTAATAGCAACGTAAATACGATCGCATCATTCAAAACTGGATGCGCGCAGGCTTGCCGCTACGCTCAGCTCACGGCTGAGCCAGCCGCCTGTACCCATTCTGGCGGTGGCGGTGTACCGGAAGAGACCGTCATCAATTCGTAGCCCGTCTCCGTCACGAGCACGGTGTGTTCCCATTGTGCAGAGAGTGAATGGTCTTTCGTCACAATGGTCCAGCCATCACCCAGTTCGCGGATGTCTTTTCGGCCCATATTGATCATTGGCTCGACGGTAAATACCATACCGGCCACGATGTCTTCGCCCGTACCGGCTTTGCCGTAATGCAAAACCTGCGGCTCTTCGTGAAACTTTTGTCCAATCCCGTGGCCACAAAACTCGCGCACCACGCTGTAGCCCTGGCTTTCGGCGTAGCGCTGAATCGCAGCACCCACATCGCCCATCTTCGCACCATGCTTGACCTGCGTAATGCCCTTCCACATGCATTCATAAGTGACAGCGCAAAGCCGCTTGGCAAAAGGCGAAGCCTCGCCCACCAAATACATGCGGCTCGTGTCGCCATGCCAGCCGTCTTTGATCACGGTGACATCAATGTTGATGATGTCACCCTTCTTCAATACCTTGTCACTCGGAATGCCGTGGCACACCACATGGTTCACTGACGTGCAGATCGCCCCCGGAAACGGTGGATACCCCGGCGGGGCGTAGCCCACCGTGGCCGATGTACAGCCTTGCACATTGATGATGAAATCCAGCGCCAGCTTGTCCAGCGCCAGTGTCGTCACGCCCGGTTTCACATGTGGCGTGAGGTAGTCCAGCACCTCAGATGCCAGTTTGCCAGCGAGGCGCATGCCTTGGGCATCTTTTTGATCTTTGAAAGTAATACTCATATTTTTAATCCAATGCGAATTATCCCCGCTTTGCCGTTGCCTGCCCTTGGTTGCTTGCTCTATGTTTGAATTCACAGTAGAAATGTCAAAAATTAGATAATTTTGTTAAAAATGACTGTCAGATTTACCGGGTCTTACAACCTCGGAGACCTCTCTTTCGCTGCAATAGATGCTTGTTTATCTATTTACATTGAGGTTTTATATGAATTGGTCCCTTGCTTCAGAAGTTTTCCCCTGTGATCCTGGTATTTCCACACACCTGCATCAGCGAATTGAGCGTGATTTCGCACAACGCTGGAATCAATTGTGGAGCGGGCGTTCGCTACTGCATGGGCGCACACCTAACTCCAACTCGGTGCGTCTGAATGGCAACGACTATCTTGGATTGACGGGACATCCCGATATCGTTCGAGCCCAAACACAGGCTATGTGCAACGATGCGGAATTTGCAATTCAATCGAGCGTGTTTTTGCACGGTGCACATCCAGTGCGAGATCTGGAGCGCGGCTTAGCTGGCTGGATGGGCAAGGAAGATGGTTTGATTTGCCAATCAGGCTATGCAGCCAATCTGGGCTTGCTGCAAGCGATTGCCGATGAATCCACACCTGTTTACATCGACACACTGGCACATATGTCTTTATGGGAAGGCGCGAGAGCCGCCAAGGCACCCGCACTGCCCTTTCGCCATAACGACCCGGCACATCTGGCCAAACTGATGGCGCGGAACGGTCCAGGAATCGTGATCGTTGATTCTGTGTACAGCACGACAGGGGCTCTCTGCCCTCTTGCAGATATGGTGGATGTGTCGCGCAAGGCGGGCAGCATGATTGTGGTGGATGAATCGCACTCGCTTGGCACGCATGGACCAGCCGGAGCGGGCTTGTGCGCAGAGCTGGGGTTGGCTAACGAAGTGCATTTCATCACCGCCAGTTTGGCTAAAGCGTTTGCTGGCCGGGCGGGCTATTTCACTGTGCCAGCGGCTATGCGTAACTATGTGCTCAGTTTCAGCTATCCCAACATGTTCAGCTCTTGCCTGCTTCCTCACGAAATCGCTGCCTTGGCTGCCACGTTGGAAGTTATCAAAGTCAGCAATATAGAGCGTAGCCGCCTGCATCATTTCTCGCGCCAATTACGCGAAGGATTGGCAGAGCGGGGTTATCCAGTCCATCAAGGCACAGAGCAAATCATCGCGCTTGAGTCAGGCACTGAGCCTGCCACCATGATCTTGCGCGATTTGTTGGAAGAACGGGATGTGTTTGGCGCCGTGTTCTGCGCGCCTGCAACGAGTCGCAACCGCACGATGGTACGCCTCACCGTTAGTAGCGCCTTGACACAAGCCGAAATTGACCATGTGTTGAATGCGGCGGCTGAGGTCGCGCCATTGGTCAAGCCTTGGGATTGGCCTTTGGCTCGGCGCGCCGCCATGTCGCACGAGTCTTCGGCGCATGAAATGTCGACTTTGGCCTGAGGAATTCTCATGGCGAGTCAGAAGTGATCACGCATCCAGATCTACGCCGCGCTCAGGCTGACTTGCTAGGAAGGCACGATACCCGAGACCCACACTGCCCAAAGCAGTTTGTTGAAAATGCGCTGCCATCAGATGGCCGCCAGTGCCAAGCGCCATCGCAGGGGCAGATTGCGGCGCTTGATGTATGCCTAGTGCTTGTAGCCATTCGGCATCACTGAGTACCCGTCCTTCAGAAATCGCAGCCACAGTCTGCGTATCGTGCCCCGCAGCCTTGGCCAAATCCACTGCGGCAGCTAAATCTTTGTGCATCTCAAATTGCAGCCAATGCGCCTGCCCCAAGGTGTCTAGTGCGAGCAGACCAAAAGGTTCAGGCAGCACGACATATTCCACGCAGTCGTTACGCTTGAGCCAGTCCTGCAATGACTGCTGCACAGCGCGGTCTTGCAGCGCCTGCTGCTGACTGCGCCGCAGCACATTACGCCAAATACCTTCGTGAAAATCCATCGGCGCGTTGTAATGCTGGCGCAATGCGCTCACCAATTGCTGCGCCAAATCAGGGCTCTGCTTGGTCACATAACGATCAATCAGTCCATCATTGAAGGCCGAGACGGCGATATGTTCATCCGCCTTGCCGGTGAGTAAAACGCGATAAGGAGGCCAAGGCGGGCTGGCCTTGAGCACCTCCAACCCTGTGGCAGCAGGCATCGCGTAGTCCACCACGGCGATGCTCGGCAGGCCGTAGCGCTGATGCTGCGCGCGCCAATAGGCCAACACTAAGCCAGGTAATGGCTTGCCTTTGTGCCACTGGTTGACGATATTTTGATGCTTGGCGACATCGTCTTCCCATTGCTGCGATTGCGCATGCACTTGCGCTAAATAGTCGCGCATACGCGTGTGAAAGCGAATGCACCAATCGCGTGGCAACACAATGGCCAGCATCTCTAGGTAAGGTGTCTCGTCATCGAGAAACACCAAGGAGCTAGGCCGGTGATAAAGGGGAAATTTCATGGTTAGACGGAGTTTCTTCGGAAGGAGCAGGTTGGCAAGGCAATTGGAGGGTGAAGGTCGCGCCCATGTCAGGCTCGGCGTGAACCAAGATCGTGCCATGGGCGGCCTCGACCACTTGTTTGCAAAACGCGAGCCCTAGGCCGTGGCCTGTTTCGTTGGCAGTGGAGAAAAAGGGTTCAAAAATCAGCTTGAACTTACTGGGCTCGATACCCACACCGTTGTCGGTCAGCTGAATGCGCCCCACAGCATCGCGCATGCCAAGCTCAATGCGCAAGTCGCCAGGGTTGCAGCGCGATTGCGCTGTTTTGAGTGAATGAAGTGCATTTTTGATCAGGTTGTTCAGCACCTGCGTAAACTGGCGCATCGAGCCATGAAACCAAAAATCGGCGTGTACTGTCACTCTCACACACTGACGCTCTCGCTTCGAGCCAAAGGGATAATCGTGCAATACTTTTTGAACCAATTTTTTGGCTGAAATCAGCTCTGTTGCCAGCGGTTGGTATGTATAACGTGCATTGGCCATCTGCAAATCAACATGGTGATTGATGGCGCGTGTGAGTGCATCCATACGCGTAGCAAGTTCGTCTAAGCGCTCTTCATGGGAATGATCCATGGCAACCGATTCGATGCGTATGGCTTGTGCAATCAGCGCCATGGTTGCCAAGGGTGTGCGCAGCTCATGAGCCATGATACCGATCACATTCAAAGAATGGCGCAGTCGCTCTCGCCGCAGGTTAGCGCTGGATAGGGCTAGTAGCAAACCGCTGCTCATAGCAAACAAAAAGATCACGCAATGCTCAAATGGAAGCGACTGCACGTTTTTCAGCTGTGTTGCGGCTAACAGCGTGGCTATCGTTGCTCCGACGAACAAGCCTATTGTGGCGAGCCGCCAGTCAGTTAGTTGGTAATACACCACGATCATCGTAGCTACAGTAGCCATCCAAATGGCTGAGCCAGCATTCATCCAGTACATCCAGATGAAAAAGAAAGGCAGCTGTAGCCAACAAACAAAACTGAAGTAGAGCTGCATCCCGCGTGTGTGGCTCAGATTACCGGGCGGCTGAAAGAGCAAACCCAGCCCCGTCGCGGCTATCAATGAGCGCACAAGGCCATCTTCAAACTGCTGGGGCAGCAAGACAGTCCATATCCACCAAAACGCGAGATGCCCCAGCAGTGTAAAAACACCCAGCCATTGCAGCCTCCGCCTAGAGGGATGCAAGATGATTTCCATCTCAGGCATCACGATCCAGTTTTTGAGTTTTTTCCAAGCGCTATCAGTCATTGTGGGATGAGTTTGAGGCTTTAAGTTTCCAAATGTGTAATTTTGGATTTTTTTGATAAGTTTGACGTTGCTTATTGTGAGCTTGTTTTGATTGACAGGCATACTTCAGTGATGTACCAGCCTGCGAATTTTGACAGCGTGATGCTCGATGGCCTGCTTGCTGACTGGATGGCTGCGCTGCAATCCGAGGCAGTAGAGGCACTTATCGTGCTCGGACCAGATGTCCAAGAGACAGCTCGGCATCGCTGTGTCCGCGTTGTGCATCCACCGCGCCTGCAAGCGATGGCGCAGGCCTTGGCCGACAGTGAAGAGTTTGGTCTCGATTGGTTGGAGTCTGATTCTCCGTTGGCGATTTGGCAAGACATTTCACGCGGCAGCTATGCCGATTTGAGTCGCTGGCGTGTGCTCGCTCTTTCGCATGGCCTGCAATCGATGGTACGCGTGGCCTTCATGTTGCCGCGCGGCAAAGCACTGGAATGCTATTTGATGACACCGCGCGCCTTACACGACAAAAGTGAAGCAACGGCTTTGGTGTGGTCGATCCTCAACATCTGGCCGCGCATCAAGCGCGGCATGGCCGAGGTGATTTGTCCCTTGAGTCCACGCGAGAAAGAATGTCTTGCCTTGGCTTTTGATGGCCTCACGGCATCAGAAACTGGGAAACAACTCGAATGCAGCGAGCGTACGGTGAATTACTACCTCTCCAATGCGATGCGCAAATTGGGTGTGGACAACAAACTCGCTGCTGTGGAGCGGGCGATTTGGTATGGCGTGATCTGAGCAGATCAATGCTGGCCTGAGCTGAGTCACGTCTTGCACCGACTCTTCATGGGCCGCAGCGAGAGCCAGCAACGACACACACCTTGCGGCTTGCCAATCTCTGAATACCCATTGGCAAGCCTGCTTCGTTGAAACTGTAAGGCAAGCTGATCGCAGGCAGGCAGGCCGGCTAAGGTGGCGTAAATCACAAAAAGTGACCGACCCCGATTTCCGTGCAGAGGCTGAGCTCGGTAGTCAACTCACCGTTCTCGACATTCAAAAGCTTCACGCCCGGCGCGGCGCTTTGGGCAGTCGCATGCGCCAGTGGATGAAAAGCGCTAGCAACCCGAAGGGCGACGACCTACTCATCACGCCTGCTCCATCCCCTGCGGCTTAACGCGAGATGGCCTGCCCATTGGCCTGCAAATCGCCGGTCCGATGTTTGGTGATGCGCAGGTGCTCCGCGCAGCGCGAGCTTACGAAAAGTTGCACCAGATACCGCGCTCGCAACTGTCTTGATCAGAACACTAGTACAAACACCCCACAAAGCGCAGCGCCACATTGGCCATAATGGCAAACCACTTTTTGCCATACCGCCATGACACTCCTAGCTATCGACGTTGGAAATACCCGCCTGAAATGGGCGATTTATAGCCATGCGCAGCCTGGGGCAGAGCTGCTGGCCTCGGGCGCAGAATTTTTAGAACAAATTGAAAACCTTGCTGAAGGCGCTTGGGCGAATGTGCCTCAAAAAGACGCGCCCACCAAGATGATCGGCTGCATCGTGGCAGGCGATGCGCTGCGCCAGCGCGTGCAAGAGCAGATCATGGAGCGCTGGGATTTGCATCCGCAATGGGTGCTGTCTAGTCAACAAGAGGCCGGGCTCGTGAATGGCTACGACCATCCGCTGCGCCTCGGAGCGGATCGCTGGGTGGCGATGATTGGCGCTTGGCATCGCATGATGGCTGTGCATGCTGCTGCTCCTAAGCCGATGGTGGTGGTGATGGTGGGCACGGCTGTGACCGTGGAGGCGATTGGCGTGCAGCATTCGCCCGATGGCAGTTCGCAAGGCAAATTTCTCGGCGGCTTCATCTTGCCCGGCCATGGCATCATGCTCAAAGCGCTCGAATCCGGCACAGCGGGCTTGCATGTGCCAACAGGTGATGTGAAAGAATTCCCGACCAACACGAGCGATGCGCTCACCAGCGGCGGCACCTATGCGATTGCAGGCGCCGTGCGCCGTATGCGCCACCATGTACAAAACCGCTGCGGTCAAGATCCAGTGCTTTATATGACGGGCGGTGCAGGCTGGAAGATGCATCCTTGGCTCGGGCTGGAGGATGTAGAGCTGGTGGACAATCTGATCTTTGACGGTTTGCTGGAGGTGGCGTTAAGTCGGGCAATCTCCGTTTGAGTTGTGTGATGTCTACCGCTTCTTCCTTGTCCTGCTTATTTCCGCATTCGGGTTAAACGCATTATTTTGCTCGCAAGCTTTGCGTAAGCTACGCATTCATTGATCTGTTGCACAACATGCAATCACCGCCGATGGCTTCAATGAGTTTCGTCATTCACTCTCGGTCAAGCATCCGGGCAACTGGCCTTCAAATATCGGCATGTGGAAGTCATCTTGGGCAACAAAAGCGCGCGGCTAACACGGGCGGCTCAGCGGAAGTAGGCCGGCTACGCCATGTGACGGAGCATCGGTTTTTCCCCAGAACGTTGGTCGCTACGAACATCCCTGTCAATGTTGAGCAAACTGGGACACAAGCCAAGAGCTAAAGCTGCAAGACCCAGCGGCTTGATGCGGTCAGATTGAGGCTGTCATCAAAATCCAACCGTCTTCCCGGTCTGAAACCTCGAGCTTCGCATAAGGCGCATAAGCGGCTTTGAGCTCGTCTTCCTGCCGCTCCAAAATACCTGCGAGCACGAGATGGCCGCTGGGCGCGACATGCTGGGTAAGCAAAGGCGCGAGCACCTTGAGCGGCGTGGCCAAGATGTTGGCTAGCACCACGCGATAACTGTGCGGTTCGCTGCTCACCTGATCTGGCAAGCCTGCGTTCAAAGTCACTTGATTGGCCAGCGCATTGTCTTGTGTGGACTGTACGGCAGCTTCGTCAATATCCACCGCATCAATAAAGGATGCGCCATGCAGCGCTACGCCAATGGCTAAGATGCCGCTGCCGCAACCGTAATCCAAGACGCGCTGATCTTGCAAGGCAGCTTCATGCGCCGCGATCCAGCGCAGACACATACGGGTGGTGGGGTGCGTGCCCGTGCCGAAGGCCAAACCTGGATCGAGCGTGATGATTTTGCTAGCACCTGCTGGCTTGTCGTGCCAAGTTGGGACAATCCAAAACTCTGGCGTAATTTCTACCGGTGTGAACTGCGATTGCGTGAGGCGCACCCAGTCTTGATCGTGAATTTCTACAAGTCCCAAGCCCTTGCATTGGGTATAAAAATCTTGATGCGCCAGCGTAGCTTCTGCGTCGAATGCTATCTCTTTAGTAGCATACAGCGCTTTGACCACCGACCGGTACCAGCCAGCTTTCGGTGGCGGCATGCCCGGCTCGCCAAACAAGGCTTGTTCAGCAGGCGTGGCCACATCAGCGTCTTCCACGCTCACGCTCAAAGCATCGAGTGCTTCTAGCGCTTCGCTTAGGGTTTCAACTTCGCTTTCTGGGCAGAGTATGGAGAGTTCAAACATCAGCGCTTACGGATTTTCATCCACTCTTCTAAATAGTGAATATTGGTACCACCTTGCATGAATTTGGCATCAGCCATCAGCTCGCGGTGCAGCGGCACATTGGTTTTGATGCCTTCGATCACGGTCTCATCCAACGCTGTACGCATGCGTAAGAGTGCTTGCTCGCGCGTAGGCGCATGCACGATGATTTTGCCGATCATGCTGTCGTAATTCGGTGGGACGTAATAGTTGGTATATGCATGCGAATCCACGCGCACACCCGGGCCACCGGGCGGATGCCAGAGACTGATGCGGCCAGGGCAAGGCATGAAGGTGTACGGATCTTCCGCATTCACGCGGCATTCAATCGAATGGCCGCGAATCTCAACCTGCCGCTGTGTGAACGGCAGCTTCTCGCCCGCCGCCACGCGAATTTGCGTTTGTACAATATCCACACCCGTGATCATCTCCGTCACTGGATGCTCCACTTGCACGCGCGTGTTCATCTCAATAAAATAAAACTCGCCGTTTTCGAAGAGAAATTCAAACGTACCCGCGCCGCGATAACCGATCTTTTTACAAGCTGTCGCGCAACGATCGCCAATGCGTTCGATCAGCTTGCGCGGAATGCCCGGCGCTGGCGCTTCTTCGATGATTTTCTGGTGGCGGCGCTGCATAGAGCAATCGCGCTCGCCCAGATAGACAGCATTTTTAAACGTGTCGGCAATGATTTGGATTTCAATATGACGCGGATTTTGGAGGAATTTTTCCATATACACCGCTGGATTGCCAAAGGCTGCGCCTGCTTCTGCCTTGGTCATCGTCACCGCATTGATCAGCGCCGCTTCGGTGTGCACCACGCGCATCCCGCGCCCGCCGCCGCCGCCAGCAGCTTTGATGATGATTGGGTAGCCCACTTTTTTGGCAATCGCTTTGATCGTTGGCGCGTCATCGGGCAAAGCGCCCTCTGAGCCGGGCACGCAGGGCACACCCGCGCGAATCATGGCTTGCTTGGCCGAGACTTTGTCGCCCATCAAACGAATGGAGTCGCCTGTGGGGCCGATGAATTTGAAGCCCGATTGCTCCACGCGATCTGCAAAGTCAGAGTTTTCGCTCAAAAAGCCGTAGCCAGGGTGAATCGCCTCGGCATCGGTCACTTCCGCTGTCGCGATGATGGCGGGCATATTGAGATAGCTTTGGGCAGACGGCGCAGGGCCAATGCACACCGCTTCGTCGGCCAACTTCACATACTTGGCTTCACGATCCGCCTCGGAATACACCACCACAGATTTCACGCCTAGTTCGCGGCAGGCTCTTTGGATGCGTAGGGCAATTTCGCCACGGTTGGCGATCAGAATTTTCTTAAACATGAGGGTGCTAGCCTCACTCAATCACAAACAATGGCTGGCCGTATTCCACTGCGGCGCCGTTTTCCACCATGATCTTCTTGATCACGCCTGCTTTGTCGGCCTCAATCTCGTTCAAAATTTTCATCGCTTCAATGATGCAAATCGTCTCGCCTACTGCTACGGTGTCACCAATCTCAACAAATGATTTCGCGCCCGGACTAGCGCAGCGGTAAAAACTGCCAACCATCGGGGATTTGACGGCATGGCCCGCCAGCGTGACAACATCCGCCGCCGCATCTGACAAAGCCGGTGGGGCTGTTGGGGCAACAATAGGAGCTGCTTGCATCATGGGTTGCACCGGTTGCTGCATCATGGCTGGGTTGGCGCTGTACATCATCCCTGCTGGGCCTTTGACGATGCGCACTTTGCCTTCGGCCTCGGTGATTTCCAGCTCTTGTACTTGAGACTCCGAGACCAGATCGATCAAGGTTTTGAGTTTGCGTAAATCCATGTGTGTACTCCAACGATTCGTTATGCTCTGATCTGCCTTCTGTTTGAACAGATTTCAAATCTGGCGAAATTACACATTTGAGTGTAACTCAGTTTAAAAAGCTTCAAAAAACGCCTTTAGCTACCAAAAGATGCGAAGCAGCGCTAATTACTTAATTTTTACGAAGTCGGCAATTTGCTCTGCGGAGAGCTTGCCCATGTGGCGCAAGGCAATGGCGCCTTGAGAATTGATCACCACCGTAAACGGCAATGCGCCAGCTAGATTGCCAAGTGTACGCGAAAGCTCAATCCCTGCAAGCCCAGCGAGAGGCGTAGGAAACTGCACCGGCGTTTGACCTAAAAATTTATTCACAGCGCGTGCATTGTCTGCCGCTAAACCCACCATTTGCCAACCGTTGGCAGCATGTTGGCGATAAAAGGCATCCAATAAAGGCATTTCTTCCACGCACGGCGGGCACCAGGTTGCCCAAAAATTCACAACCAAAGGTTTGCCTCGCAGCGCGCTCATCTTGTAAACGCCGCCTCCAGGCAACTCAGCCTCAAGCGCCCAAAGTACCGCCAAAGCACCATCCTCAGGTTCGCGCAAACGATAGCGCCAAGTAGCCCAGCCTGCGCCCGCCAAAGCGCTCACCACTGCCGCGCCGCCTAAGATTAAGTTTCTGCGCTGTGGTGAATCTGCTGTCTTCAGTTCGCTTTGTGATTGCATTTGCTTCGATACTTCAATATTTTTTAGAAAACGACATATTCAACCCGAATTCAACCCAAGAACTCAAGGCGCTTTGAACTGAATCAAATCCCAAAGATTCCCATACAAATCCTTGAAAACCGCGACTGTTCCATACGGTGCTTCATTGGGCGGACGGGTAAATTCGATGCCGCGCGACTTCATTTGTTCATAATCGCGCCAAAAATCATCGGTTTGCAAAAAGAGGAAGACGCGCCCTCCCGCTTGATTGCCAATGAAAGCTTCTTGCTCAGGCTGTGAAGCGCGAGCCAGCAGCAAGCTTACGCCATTCCTGCCCTCGCTGCCCGGTGGCGCAACCAAGACCCAGCGCTTGTTTTGCTCAGGCTGATCAATGTCTTGCAGCAATGTGAAGTTGAGCTTCTGGGTAAAAAAAGCAATCGCTTCATCGTAGTCGCGCACGACCAAGGCGATATGAGCGAGGGATTGTTTCATGGGTTGGTCTGAGCAGGGCGTGCGGTGTGGGATATCAATTTTTGCACAGCCGCGATATCGCCCCTCGGCGAGCGGCCTTTGGTATCTTTTTTGAGCGCACCGCGAATTTCATCGCGGTCATAGGTCATCAAATGCACGCCGACGGTCTCATGCAAGGGTTTGCACAGGCTGTGGATGCTCAGGGCGTTGACGGTGCTCCCATGCAGGCCGGTGACTTCGCGTGCTTCGTAGGTCACGCCGTGGTTGATGAGGGCGATTTCTAAGGATTTGGGGTCGTCGCAAAACAGGCCAATATAAATGTCGGACAGGCGCGTCGCTGTGCCATGCCAGACTGCACCGCTTAAATGAGGGCGAAATTCGGGCAGGCGCTCCATCCATGTGAGTGCTAGCTCACGCAAAGCGGCAAGCTCGACGGGTTGTGTGTCGGGGAAGAAAATGGCAATGTATTCGCGCACCGCATCTTCAAGCGCATCGTTGTCTGGCAGTGGGGTGCGCTGCGGCAGGCTGAGCTGTTTGACGGCGCGACGCTTCGCCTGGCCATATTCCAAGCCTTCTTCCACCACCAAACGGGCAGCGGTTTGCAGCAATTCATCGTCTGAGTCTGTCATCTTACAACCGGGGCAATCTTATACCGAAATCGGCAGTTAGCCGTTATAGTATTTGCGCAGAGTGCTATCAAATATATAGTAAAGCAGTGCTAGATTCATCGCGGATCTGCAGCGCTTACGAGTGACTGTAACGCAGTTCAAGCCGCATTGCGTGGCGCTGGCAAAAGCTCAAAACAACGACAAACTCACCCAATATGCCACTGCAGCCACAAATGCACTCGCGGGAATCGTGAGCACCCAAGCCCAGACGATGTTGGCCGCCACGCCCCACCGAACGGCGCTTGCACGCTGGGTTGAGCCCACGCCGACAATCGCACCTGTGATGGTGTGGGTGGTGGAAACAGGAATGCCCATGGCAGTGGCGGTAAAGAGTGTGATCGCGCCGCCGGTTTCAGCACAGAAGCCACCCACCGGCTTGAGCTTGGTGATACGCTGCCCCATGGTTTTGACGATGCGCCAGCCGCCAAACATGGTGCCCAAGCTGATCGTGATGTAGCAAGAAATCACCACCCAGCCGGGCAGGTAATTCTTATCCGCCTTCATCCATTCAGGCAGACCGACCACACCCGATGCCGTGGCTGCCATCAGCAGCAGCCAAATGATGCCAGCGGTCTTTTGCGCATCGTTGCCGCCGTGGCCCAGGCTGTACGCGGCAGCGGAGACGAGCTGAAGGCGGCGAAACCAGCGATCCGTTTGGCTCGGTGTACGTTTGCGGCAGACCCAGGCCACGAGCACGAGCATGAGCGAGCCGAGCAAAAAGCCCATGAGCGGGGAGACGAGGATGAAGGCGACGATTTTGAGGATGCCGGCCGCAATCAACACGCTTGAGCCTGCCTTGGCAATCGCCGCGCCCACAATGCCACCAATCAGCGCATGCGAGGAGCTGCTGGGTATGCCATACCACCAGGTGATGATGTTCCAAGTGATCGCGCCGACCAGTGCGCCAAACACGACATGCATATCCACGATGCCGGGCATGACCACGCCTTTGCCGATGGTGGCGGCGACGCTCAGGTGAAACACAAAATAGGCAACAAAGTTGAAAAAAGCAGCAAAAACCACCGCTTGGCCCGGCTTCAAAACGCCGGTCGACACCACCGTAGCAATCGAGTTAGCGGCATCGTGAAAGCCGTTCATGAAGTCAAACGCCAATGCCAGCAGCAACAGCATAAAGACCACCCACAGCGCAGTTGGTGTGATGTCCATGGTCAAACCTTTCGTTGAACGGGTTTGAAATGGATCAGGAATTTTCGAGGACGATGCCCTCGATCAAATTGGCCACATCTTCGCAGCGGTCGGTGATGGTCTCCAGCAACTGATAAATCGCCTTGAGCTTGATCACCTCGCGCACATCCGGTTCTTCGCGGAAAAGCTTGCTCATGGCCGAGCGCATCACGCGATCTGCATCGGATTCCAGACGGTCAATTTCCTCGCAGGTCTTGAGTGCCGCCTCCGCGGTATCGTTATCCGAAAGCTTGTTGAGTAAGCCCACCGCGGTTTTCAGGCGCTCGCAGCATTTCACACTCAGATCCGTTAAGCGCTTGATCTCATCGGTCATCACGCGCACGTCATATAGCGCCATCGTCTCAGCAGAATCTTGAATCAGGTCGGCCACATCATCCATCGTGTTAATGAGCTTGTGGATGTGCTCGCGGTCAATCGGAGTGATGAAGGTCTTGTGCAGCATCCTGTTGACGTCATGCGTGATGCGATCGGCCGCTCGCTCGGCGCTGTCCACATCGGCGTTGTACTTCTGGCGCAGCATCACGTCGTCGTAATTGGCCACCAATTGCTCAAATGCTTTCGCAGCTTCTACGATGCGATCAGCATGCTGATCAAACATCTCAAAAAAATTGCCTTCGCGTGGAAGCAGTTTGCCGAAAAACATTGCTGTGACCTCGAAATTGTTATATGACGGTTTTGTGACAGTCATTGTACGAGGTGGGCGGGCTTATTCTGACTTGGCTTACAGCAGCTGACCGGGAAGAAATTCGCGCGCGTTATTCCAGCCTAGCGCTCATAGGAAGACAGGAGCGGTATCCGAATTTACGAGCGCTTTACGCTGATAGCCGTTATAGAGCAAGGGTAGAGTGCTATAAAAAACATAATAAATAGCGAGCAAATCGTATCAAGTAGACCAAACGTTCGTTACTTCAGCCGCATCTCAGCTGCCCGAGCATGTGCTTGCAAGCCCTCGCCATGCGCAAGTACGCTGGCTATTTTCCCGAGTGTCTGTGCGCCTATTTCGCTGACTTCAATCAAGCTGCTGCGCTTTTGGAAGTCGTAAACGCCCAGCGGTGAGGAAAACCGCGCTGTGCCGCTGGTGGGCAAGACATGATTGGGGCCAGCGCAGTAGTCGCCCAAGCTCTCGCTCGTGTACGCGCCCAGAAAAATAGCACCTCCATGCTTGAGCAACGGCTCCCAGCGGTGTGGGTCGTCGCTAGAAATTTCTAAATGCTCAGGCGCAATACGGTTCGATAGCTCGCAAGCTTCCTCCATGCTGCGCGTGAGAATAAACATGCCGCGATCTGCGAGGCTTTTTTTGATGATGGCGCGGCGCGGCATCTCGGGCAGCAGCTGGGTGATACTGGCGAGCACTTGATCGATGTATGCTTGATCTGGGCAGAGCAAGATGCTTTGCGCCAGCTCGTCGTGCTCAGCTTGGCTGAACAAATCCATTGCCACCCAATCGGGCGGCGTCGAGCCATCTGCGATCACGAGAATTTCACTCGGGCCTGCAATCATGTCAATGCCCACTTGGCCAAACACGCTGCGTTTGGCAGCGGCTACGTAGGCGTTGCCGGGGCCGGTGATTTTGTCTACTTTGGGGATCGTGGTCGTACCGTAAGCCAATGCAGCCACAGCTTGCGCGCCGCCAATCGTGAAAGCGCGGCTCACGCCCGCCACATAAGCGGCGGCGAGCACGAGATTGTTTTTCACGCCATCGGGCGTCGGCACCACCATGATGATCTCGCACACGCCCGCCACATGGGCGGGAATCGCGTTCATCAACACGCTGGATGGGTAGCTCGCTTTGCCGCCCGGCACATAAATTCCTGCGCGGTCGATCGGCGTGACTTTTTGGCCGAGCAACGAACCATCAGCATCGCGATAGCTCCAGCTCTGGCCGCAGGCTTTTTTCTGTGCTTCGTGGTAAGTGCGTACGCGGGTAGCCGCTTGAGAGAGCGCATCGCGTTGATCAGAGGGAAGGCCATCGAAAGCTTTTCTCAACTCAGCTTGCGTGAGCTCTAACTCTTTCATGCTCGCAGCTTGCAAGCGGTCAAAGCGCGTGGTGTATTCCAACACGGCATCATCGCCGCGCTCCTTCACATCTGCAAGAATCTCAGCGACACGCGCTTCGATCGCTCCGTCTTGCTCACTCGACCAATGCAGTCGAGTCTTAAACTTTTGCTCAAAATCGGAATCAACCGTTGTAAATACTGCGCCACTAGCTATTAAATTCATAGCGTTTTCGTCCAGTTACTTTGAATTCACAGCCGCTGTAAAAGCATCAATCAAAGGCTTGATAGCTGCCTGTTTGAGCTTGAGCGAGGTTTGGTTCACCACCAAACGCGAGCTGATTTCCATGATCCGCTCAACTTCAATCAACTTGTTGGCCTTCAAGGTGTTGCCAGTGGACACTAAATCCACAATCGCATCGGCCAAACCCGTGAGCGGTGCGAGTTCCATCGAACCATATAGCTTGATTAAATCAACGTGAACACCTTTGCCGGCAAAAAAATCGCGGGCAATGTTCACATACTTGGTGGCCACTTTCAATCGCGCACCTTGCTTCACTGCCGCTGCGTAATCAAAACCTTCGCGCACCGCCACGCTCACGCGGCATTTGGCAATTTGTAAATCCAGCGGTACATATAAGCCTTGCACGCCTGTCTCTAGCAGCGTGTCTTGACCCACCACACCCAGATCCGCGCCACCGTATTGCACATAAGTCGGCACATCGCTGGCTCGCACCATAACGATACGTACATCTTCGCGAGAAGTCGGCAAGATCAGCTTGCGAGATTTTTCTGGATCTTCCAGCACTTCAATACCGGCGGCTTTGAGCAGCGGCAAGGTGTCATCGAAGATACGACCCTTTGATAAGGCAAGAGTGATCATCACTTCACCCTCTCAATATCCGCACCAATACCGCGCAGCTTTTCTTCCATACGGTCGTAACCGCGATCCAAGTGGTAAATACGATCCACGATCGTCTCGCCATCTGCCACCAAACCAGCAATCACGAGGGATGCAGAGGCGCGCAGATCAGTGGCCATGACGGTTGCGCCAGAGAGCTTCAAAATACCTTCTATCACAGCGATTTTTCCATCAATCTGAATCTTCGCACCCATGCGCTGCAACTCAGGCACATGCATAAAGCGGTTTTCAAAAATCGTCTCGGTGGCCTTCGCTGTACCTTCGGCCACGCAATTGAGCGCCATGAACTGCGCCTGCATGTCTGTGGGAAAACCTGGGTATTCGGTGGTGCGGAAAGCTTGTGCCTTCATGCGGCCTGTTGCGCGGACTTTGATGCCACCTGGCACAGCTTCAATCACCGCGCCTGCATCGCGCAATTTGTCAATCACCACATCAAGGTGATCTGCACGGCCATGCTCTAAAAATACGTCGCCACCTGCCGCCGCTACAGCGCAGAGAAATGTACCCGTTTCAATCCGATCTGCCACGACCGCATGCTCGCAGCCATGTAATTTCTCCACGCCGTGGATGCGAATCTTGCTCGTGCCGTGGCCTTCAATCTTAGCGCCCATCTTGATCAGCATTTCTGCCAAATCAGGAATCTCAGGCTCTTGTGCAGCGTTTTCCAAAATGGTCTCACCATCAGCCAGTGCCGCAGCCATCATGAAATTTTCGGTGCCCGTTACCGTGACCATATCGGTGGTGATGCGCGCGCCTTTCAAGCGTTTCATGCCTTGCGGCAAGGTGGCAATCATGTAGCCATGCTCCACCACAATTTCCGCGCCCATGGCCTGCAAACCCTTGATGTGTTGATCCACAGGCCGAGCGCCAATCGCGCAACCGCCAGGCAGCGAGACCTTGGCGTGGCCGAATCGTGCCAGTAATGGCCCAAGCGTCATCACTGAAGCACGCATGGTTTTCACCAAATCATAGGGCGCAAATGGTGTGATGCTGTCAGGCGCAGTGAAGCTCATCCCGCCGCGCTCGCCATGCGTTTCTGCCTGAACACCCATGCTCTCCAAAATGCGGCGAATCGTGGCCACATCTTGCAAGCGCGGCACGTTTTTCAAATGCACGGGTTCGTTGGTGAGCAATGTGGCGCAGATTTCAGGCAGGGCGGCGTTTTTCGCGCCTGAAATATGTACGGTGCCATTCAAACGTTGACCGCCACGGATGAGGAGTTTGTCCATTTTTTTATTGCCTCGGAGTTGATTCTTGCGCTGCCCATTCGGCAGGCGTGAGCGTTTTCATGGCGAGTGCGTGAATTTCATCGGTATGCATGCGCTGGCCGAGTGTGGCATAGACCATTTGGTGGCGCTGGATCAAGCGTTTGCCGTCAAATTCAGGCGAGACGATCACCGCATTCCAGTGGCGACCATCGCCATCCGTCTCAATGTGTTGGCATGAGAGTCCGGCAGTGATAATATTTTTGAGTTGTTCAGCGTTCATGAGTTATCCGCGAATTTTGTAGCCAATTTTGAGCAGGTGCAACGCAATCAAGCTCACGATGCCTGCAGCTGTGCCTACCACTGCCAAGCTGATCCATGGCGAGACATCGCTCACACCAAAGAAGCCATAACGAAAGCCATCAATCATGTAGAAAAACGGATTCAAATGGCTCACGGTTTGCCAAAACGCTGGTAGCGAATGGATGGAGTAAAACACGCCGGATAAAAAAGTCATCGGCATAATGATGAAGTTTTGAAAGACGGCCATTTGATCAAACTTCTCAGCCCAGAGCCCCGCGACCAAGCCGAGCACACCCAGCATGCCCGCACCAAGAATCGCAAACACCAAAGCCCACAGCGGCGCAACCATCCCCGGCTTGCCAAACCACCAAGTTACAGCCAACACGCCCGCGCCGACTGCCAAGCCCCGCACCACCGATGAACCCACATAGGCGGCAAACCAAGCCCGATGCGACAGTGGTGTGAGCAGCAAAAAAACCAGATTGCCCATGATCTTGCTTTGAATCAAGCTCGAAGAGCTGTTGGCAAACGCGTTTTGCAGCACGCTCATCATCACCAAACCCGGCACGAGAAAAGCGGTGTAGTTGATCGTGCCATAGACCTTGACATGGTCTTCTAGGACGTGGCCGAAGATCAGCATGTAGAGCACGGCGGTGAGAATCGGCGCGCCCACGGTTTGGAAACCCACTTTCCAAAAACGCAATACTTCTTTGTAGAAAAGCGTTTGCCAACCTGTCAATTGATTGCTGATACTCATGCGGCTGCTCCCATCACATCCAGGAACACATCTTCCAAGTCTGCCTTGCGAATTTCCACGTCTTGCGCCTCAATCCCCGCGCTGCGCACAGCGGCGAGGTATTGCTCAATTTCCAGTGCGTTGTGCGCGGGGAACTGCACAATGCGGCCCGTAATCCTTGCCTTTGCGGCAAGATCGCTAGGGAGTTCGCTATCAATTTTGAAGCGAAGTACATTCGATGAAGCGGCTTTCAAAAGCGTCGATGTTTTTTCTAGCGCCACTACTTTGCCATTTTTGAGCATCGCCAAGCGGCCACACAGCGCCTCGGCTTCTTCCAAATAATGCGTGGTGAGCAACACGGTTGAGCCCAACTTATTGAGCTTGGCGATGAATTGCCAAAGCGTTTGCCGCAGCTCTACATCCACGCCTGCCGTAGGCTCGTCGAGCACGATCACGGGTGGCTTGTGTACCAAAGCCTGTGCCACCAACACGCGCCGTTTCATGCCGCCCGAGAGCTGGCGCATATTGGCATCTTGCTTGTCGGTGAGCCCCAAGCTGTGCAGCAATTCGTCAATCCAATCGTCGTTGTTTTTCACACCGAAGTAGCCCGACTGAATACGCAGCGATTCGCGCACACTGAAAAATGGATCAAACACCAATTCTTGCGGCACGACGCCCAGCGCTTTGCGGGCGGCGGCGAAATCTTTTTGCACATCGTGGCCATGCACGGTGATCGTGCCTTCTGTGGCGCGCGTGAGACCAGCCAAAATACTGATGAGTGTGGTTTTGCCTGCGCCATTGGGCCCGAGTAAGCCAAAGAATTCACCCTCCTCAATCTGGAGGCTGACGCTTTGCAGGGCGCTGATGCTGCCACGTGTTCCTTCGTAGCGCTTAGTGACGGAATTAACTGAAATAGCTGTTGTCATGAACCCTCTATTGTAGGGCTCAGGGCGCTTTTTCTATTTTGAGCGCTAGAGGTGATGTCCTCAATCTCAAGGCGCGGCGGGCAGCAGTTGCGCCACGCCATAAAGCGCCGCAAGCGAGCGCAGCCGGTCCGGCAGGCCGCGCACAGAAAAGCTCTTGCCCTGCAACTGCGCCTCGCGCCGGCATTCGAGCAACACGGCCAGTGCTGAAGAATCAAATTTCTGCAAGCTCGATGCATCCGCTACCACGGCCTCGGTTTGACTGCGCAACGCCTGCGCCAGCATATGGGCGCAAGCGCGGGCGTTCGCGTGGGTCACCTCAAAGGGCAAGACGAGCATGATTACTTGCGACCTTTGTTGCGCTCGGTCAGCTTGGTGATCAGTCCGTCAATGCCATTGGCGTTGATTTCTTGGGCAAATTGAGTGCGATAGGTTTCGACCAACCAAATGCTAGCAACATTCATGTCATAAATCTTCCAGCTGCTGCCCGCTTTTTCGATCCGATAATCGAGCGCGATTGGATCTCCACGTCCCCGAATTTCGGTGCGAACCACGCCTTCGGTATCTTCTGCCGCAATGCGCACAGGCTTGATCACAATCGTCTGATCTTTCACCTCTGAAAGCGCGCCAGAATAGCTGCGCGTGAGCAACGCTTTGAATTCGTCTTGCAGGCGTTTTTGCTGCTCTGGCGTGGCCGATCGCCAAGTGCGACCCACGGCAGAAGCCGTCATACGCTGAAAATTCACGTTGGGCATGATTTTGCTGTCGACCAAAGCGCCGATTTTGCTCACATCGCCTGCTTGAATGGCTTTGTCTGCCTTGATGGTGTCGAGTACGTCAACTGACAAGCGCTTGATGAAGGCATCAGGCGCTTCATTGGCTTGCGCAATACTCAAGGTGCTGGCCAGCAAGCCAGCTGCGGTAGCAACAGTCAACAACCAACGGCGGTTCATAGAATTCCTTTTAAAGCCCAGCCAACTGGCAAGGCATACAGTGACAACGTTTGGAGTGCCATTTGGGGGGACAAAGTTGCAGACATGTGCATTTGGCGGGGATTTTTACAAATGGTTGACATCACAAGCGTATTGAAAAAAACAGATTGAATCATGTTTAATACAAGAGCGCTTACTCACTTCTTGATCTCGTCTGTCTGTTTGGATGGCGGTTCGTCATTTTCTGATTGACCTGGACGAAAGATTTCAGCGCGGCGTTTTTGCAGGAAAGCGTCGCGTGAGAAGCTGTATTTATCGAGCGCCATATCGTCAAGCATGTCGGTCAGACGCAGCAGGCCGGTGCGGGTATCGACAATGCGCAAGACGGTAGCTGCATTGCGTGTTCGCGCGTGGTCAATGTTTGAGACAGGATTGATGCGATTTTCAAACGTGATCGTGGTGGCATCGCGCACCGTGCTCGGGCCTAGCAGGGGCATCACCAAATAAGGCCCAGCAGGCACGCCCCAGCGTCCCATGGTTTTGCCTAAATCCTCGCTATGACGCTCAATGCCCATTTCACTTGCAACATCCAGTACACCGCCGAAACCGAACACGGTGTTGACGCCAAAACGCATGAAATTATCAGTCGCGTTTTGCGCACGCAGCTGCAGCACACTGTTTACACCCGACCACAAATCTTCAAAGTTATCAAAGAAATTCGCCACCCCCGCTCTGATCGGCTGCGGCGTGACGGCACGGTAGCCTTGCGCAACAGGCTTGAGTACAGCCTTGTCCACCCCTTCGTTCACCGCAAACATCTTGCGGTTGAATAGCTCCAAAGGATCTGTCGGATTGGCTGCAGGGCCGCTTGCACATCCAGAAATCATACAAAAACCTATACTAGCCGTTATAAAACGTGCGCGGAGTGCTATGAATTTAATAGTATTCTGAACCATGAGGTGATGCTTATTTTTTCGTTCCATTCGGGTTGGAATTTGTGTTCCCTGAGCCACTTTCAGATGCTTTGCTAAAGAGAAACTGTGAAATCAGATTTTCTAAAATTACCGCCGATTGCGTGGCTTTGATCGCATCGCCAGCGGCCAGATTTTTTTCTTCCGCGCCTGCTTCCATGCTGATGTATTGTTCGCCAAGCAAACCGCTGGTCAAAATCTTCAAGGAACTGTCCTTAGGGAAAGCATAGCCGCTTTGCAAAGCCAGCGTGGCGCGGGCTTGGTAAGTTTTGTCATCAAGCGTGATGGATTCCACGCGCCCGACCACGACGCCTGCGCTTTTCACAGCTGCTCCCGCCTTCAAGCCGCCAATGTTGTCAAATTTGGCCGTCACGCGGTAGGTCGAATCAAAATTGAAGCTCAGCAAATTCGCTGCCTTCAATGCCAAGAAGAGCACAGCCGCCGCGCCAATCAGCACGAAGAGACCGACCCACACATCATTTTTAGACCGTTGCATTTATTTCTCCACACCGTTAGTCGTTTGTCTCAAATCGAAAACATCATTGCCGTCAGCATGAAATCCAGCGCCAAAACCGACAAACTTCCCAGCACTACCGTGCGCGTGGTGGCGCGAGACACGCCCTCTGGCGTGGGCTGTGCTTCATAGCCTTGCAAGAGCGCGATGAACGTCACTGCTAGACCAAACACCATACTTTTCACAATGCCATTGCCCACATCGCGCCACACATCCACACCGCCTTGCATTTGGCTCCAAAACGCGCCACTGTCGATACCAATCATCAGCACGCCGACACAATAGCCACCCAAAATACCTACCGCAGAAAACACTGCCGCCAAAATCGGCATCGCGATCACACCGCCCCAAAAGCGGGGTGCGAGTGTGCGCCTGATCGGATCAATCGCGCTCATCTCCATGTAGCTCAATACCTCATCGCGCTTCATCAGCCCAATTTCCGCGGTCAACGCCGTGCCTGCGCGACCCGCAAAGAGCAGAGCTGTGATCACTGGCCCGAGTTCCCGCACTAAACTCAGCGCCACAAGTAGCCCCAGCGAATCTGCTGCGCCAAAGCGCTGCAAGGTGTAATAGCCCTGCAAGCCGAGCACAAAGCCCACAAACAGACCGCTCACGCCGACGATGGCCAATGAGTAGTTGCCCAAAAAATGAATCTGATCGCGGATCAAACCAAAGCGCTTGAAGCTCACACCAAAGAGTGTGATCAGCCGCCACAACAACCGCGTGGCGAGACCAATATTGGCCAGTTTGCCGCGCAGCGCAAAGCCAATATCCGAAGGATTCAGCCAGCTCATGAGCGGCCTCCTGATTTCAAACCCGAGCCAAAATCTTCTTCAATCGTCTTGCCCGGGTAGTGAAACTTCACAGGCCCATCAGCCTTCGCATTCACAAACTGATGCACTAGCGAATCGCTGCTGTTCATCACCTCGTCGGGCGTGCCCTGCGCAGCAATTTTGCCGTTGGCCAAAATGATCACGCGATCAGCAATGCGAAAAGTCTCTTCTAAATCATGCGAGACGATGACGCTGGTGATGCCAAGCGCATCGTTGAGCTGGCGAATCAGCTCGCCCGCCGTGCCGAGAGAAATCGGATCGAGCCCGGCAAAAGGCTCGTCGTACATTACCAATTCGGGATCGAGCGCCATCGCCCGCGCCAGCGCCACACGCCGCGCCATGCCGCCTGACAATTCACTCGGCATCAAATCTCGCGCCCCACGCAAGCCCACCGCATGCAGTTTCATGAGCACAATATCGCGAATCATCGGCTCGGGCAGTTCGGTCAATTCGCGCAAGGGATAAGCCACGTTGTCAAACGCGCTCAAATCCGTGAACATCGCGCCCAACTGAAACAACATGCCCATGCGCCTGCGCATCGCATAGAGGCCATTTTGATCCAAAGTGGCCACATTGCTGTCATCAAACAACACCTCGCCCGCTTGCGCCTTCACCAGACCGCCAATCAGCCGCAGCACAGTTGTCTTGCCGCCGCCCGAAGCACCCATCAGCGCCGTCACCTTGCCGCGCTCAATCGACAGCGTCACGCCGTCCAAAATTTTGCGCCCCGAGCCATAGCCAAAGTGCACGTTCTTGAACTGAATCAAGGGTGTGTTGGCTGGCGCAGCAGAAGGGGGGGTAGGGGCTGGTATGGAATCCATGAACAAGAATGCCTTGCAACGCGAAACGCTGCAAGGCATTCAATCATACGGGAAAGCACCTAAGCTTCGCTCCCTACAAAGGTGGAGGTGTTGTAAGTCGTTAACGGGTTTGACGTCTCTTTACCTGGGCAAATCACTGAATCCCATGAGGAATTCATCCACCGAGCGCGCTGCTTGCCTGCCTTCACGAATTGCCCAAACGACCAAGCTTTGGCCGCGGCGCATGTCGCCAGCGGCAAATACGTTGGCCACATTGGTGGCATAGCCACCTGTGAATTCGGTGTGCGCTTTGGCATTGCCTCGGTTGTCTTTGTCGATACCGAAGGCGTCGATCACGCTGGCGACGGGAGAAACGAAGCCCATGGCGAGGAAGACCATATCGGCTTTGTGAATCTTCTCCGTGCCGGGGACTTCTGTGAGTTTGCCGTCTTTCATTTCAACGTGAACCGTTTTCAGACCCGTGAGCTTGCCTTTTTCACCGATGAATTCTTTGGTGGAGACGGCGAATTCGCGCACGCAGCCTTCTTCGTGGCTGGAGCTGGTGCGCAGCTTGAGCGGCCAGTAAGGCCATACGAGGGGTTTGTTTTCTTCCTCGGGCGGCTGGGGCATGACTTCAAATTGTGTGACGCTGGCTGCGCCATGGCGGTTGCTGGTGCCCACGCAGTCTGAGCCGGTGTCGCCACCGCCGATCACGATGACGTGTTTGCCGTCTGCGCGCAGCTGGCCTTTGAGTTTGTCACCCGCATTGATTTTGTTTTGCTGGGGCAGGAATTCCATGGCGAAATACACGCCCTCCAGATCACGGCCAGGTACGGGCAGATCGCGACTTTGCTCTGCGCCGCCAGTAAGCAGTACGGCATCGAAGTCTTTCTTGAGTTGCTCAGGAGAAATAGTTTCTTTTGCCCAGTTCGTCACCTTGCTGTCTTTAGGTAGGCTCGCCACCATCACGCCAGTTTTGAAAGTCACGCCCTCCGCTTGCATCTGCTCCACACGGCGATCAATATGGCTTTTCTCCATCTTGAAATCAGGAATGCCGTAGCGCAGCAGGCCACCGACGCGATCGTTTTTCTCAAACAAAGTCACGTCATGCCCTGCACGAGCGAGCTGTTGCGCAGCGGCCATGCCAGCGGGGCCAGAGCCGACGATGGCGATTTTCTTACCTGTCTTGTGCTTTGCAATCAGGGGCTTGACCCAGCCTTCAGCCCAAGCGCGATCAATGATCGCATGCTCAATGCTCTTGATGCCGACAGCATCGTCGTTGATGTTGAGCGTGCAGGCGGCTTCGCAAGGCGCAGGACAGATGCGGCCAGTGAACTCGGGGAAGTTATTCGTCGAATGCAAGACGTGAATCGCATTCTTCCAATCGCCCTGAAACACGAGGTCGTTGAAATCAGGAATGATATTGTTGACTGGGCAGCCGTTGTTGCAAAACGGTGTGCCGCAATCCATGCAACGCGCGCTTTGCTTTTTGGCGTCGCTGTCGTCCAAACCAATGACGAATTCTTTGTAATTTTTGACGCGCTCGGGAACGGACTTATAGCCCTCTTCGATACGCTCAAACTCCATAAAACCAGTTGCTTTTCCCATGATTCAATCTCTTTTAGGGCGATATATTTACTATTAAATTGATAGCATACTATGCACGTTTTATAACGGGCAGATGCTTAAAAAGCTTGAACTTTGAGCTCTCAAGCAAGTGCTTTAACTTGCTTGGCTGCCAGCTCAGTCATTGCACGTTTGTATTCAAGTGGTAAGACTTTGACAAACTTGCCGCGCTGCTCTGCCCAGTTGTCTAAAATCTCCCGGGCGCGCAGGCTGCCAGTCCACTTGTGGTGATCTTCCACGAGTTTTTTGAGCAGCGCATCGTCAGTTTGACTTAGGTGCAGCGGGTCGGTTTGCTCCGAACTGGAGACGACTTTGCCCAAGCCCACCATGCTGGTGTTGCAGCGCTTGGCAAACTGGCCATCCACGTCATACACATAAGCCACGCCGCCGCTCATGCCGGCTGCGAAGTTGCGGCCCGTCTTGCCAAGCACGACCACTGTGCCGCCGGTCATGTATTCGCAGCCATGATCGCCTGTGCCTTCAACCACCGCTGTGGCGCCAGAGAGGCGCACCGCAAAGCGCTCACCACCCACGCCGCGCAAAAAGGCTTCGCCTTCGGTTGCGCCGTAAAGCACGGCGTTGCCAACGATGATGTTCTCGTGGGCACTGCCACGGAAATCAATGCTTGGGCGCACGACGATACGGCCACCGCTCATACCTTTTCCGGTGTAATCATTGGCCTCGCCAATCAAATACAGTGTGATGCCGCGAGCGAGGAACGCGCCAAAGCTTTGGCCGCCTGTGCCTTCTAATTGAATGCGGATCGAATCATCTGGCAAACCCTTTGAGCCATAGCGCTTGACGACTTCGCCGGAGAGCATCGCACCCAAAGAGCGGTTGACGTTGCGCGCCGTCTCAATGAAATGTACTTTTTCGCCCTTTTCCAAAGCGGCTTTGGATTTCTCAATCAACTTGAGATCGAGCGCTTTATCCAGCGCATGATCTTGCGTACTTTCATGTTTGCGCGGCACATCTGCTGGCACTTCTGGCAGATAGAAAACACGGCTGAAATCTAAGCCCTGCGCTTTCCAATGATCAATGCCTTTGCGGGTATCGAGCAGCTCAGCATGGCCAATCAAATCATCAAACTTCTTGATACCTAGTTGCGCCATGATGCCGCGCACTTCCTCTGCCACGAAGAAGAAATAATTCACCACATGCTCAGGCTTGCCTTGGAATTTGGCACGCAGCGCCGGATCTTGTGTGGCCACGCCCACGGGGCAGGTGTTCAGATGGCATTTGCGCATCATGATGCAGCCCTCGACCACCAACGGCGCGGTGGCAAAGCCCATTTCATCCGCGCCGAGCAGAGCGGCGATCACCACATCACGGCCAGTCTTCATCTGACCATCGGCCTGGACGCGGATGCGGCCACGCAGGCGATTCAGCACCAGCGTTTGTTGCGTTTCGGCGAGACCTAATTCCCAAGGCGTTCCGGCGTGCTTCACTGAAGACAGAGGCGAAGCGCCTGTGCCGCCATCGTGCCCCGCGATCACCACATGATCGGCCTTGCACTTGGCTACGCCTGCGGCAATCGTGCCCACGCCGACTTCTGAAACCAGCTTCACAGAAATATCGGCTGCACTGTTGGCGTTTTTCAGATCGTGAATGAGTTGCGCCAAATCTTCGATCGAATAAATGTCGTGGTGCGGCGGCGGGCTGATGAGGCCAACACCAGGCACGCTGTAGCGCAGCGATCCAATATAGTCACTCACCTTACCGCCCGGCAGCTGGCCGCCTTCGCCAGGCTTAGCGCCTTGGGCCATCTTGATCTGAATTTGATCGGCGGACACCAAGTATTCGGCGGTGACACCAAAGCGGCCAGAGGCCACTTGTTTGATCTTGCTGCGCAGCGAATCGCCCGCTTGCAGGGGAATATCTGCCACGATGCGGCCTTCGCCGAGCGATGTGCCTACGCTGTCGCCCGCTTTGATCACGGGGATGAAGCGCTTTCCCTTGCCTTCGAGCTTGCCTGCATCCATCTCAGCGCGGTAGCGCAGCGGATCTTCGCCGCCTTCGCCGGTGTTGCTCTTGCCGCCAATGCGGTTCATCGCAATCGCGAGCGTGGTGTGGGCTTCGGTCGAGATCGAGCCGAGCGACATTGCGCCAGTGGCGAAGCGCTTGACGATTTCCTTCGCTGGCTCGACTTCATCAATCGAGATTGCTTTGGTCGGATCAATCTTGAATTCAAACAAGCCGCGCAGCGGGAGATGGCGCTTGGTTTGATCGTTGATGATCTGGGCGTATTCTTTGTAGGTCGCGGCGTTGTTGGCGCGGGTGGCGTGTTGCAGTTTGGCAATCGCGTCGGGCGTCCACATATGGTCTTCACCGCGAACACGCCAAGCGTATTCGCCGCCGACCTCTAACATGCCTTCCAAAATCGGGTCACTGCCAAAAGCTGCCGCATGCACTCGAATGCTTTCTTCTGCAATCTCAAACACGCCGATGCCACCCACTTGCGTGGCCGTGCCGTAGAAGTATTTCTCGACGAAAGCTTTGTCCAAGCCTACCGCTTCAAAGATCTGCGAACCGCAGTAGCTCATGTAGGTTGAGATACCCATTTTGGACATAACTTTGTTCAAGCCTTTGCCGACAGCTTTGATGAAGTTATAGACGGCTTTGTCTGCGTCCATGTCTTTCGTGTGCTTGGTTAGCTCAATCACAGTTTCAAGCGCGAGATACGGGTGAATCGCTTCTGCGCCGTAGCCTGCGAGCAGAGCGAAATGGTGCGTCTCGCGAGCGCTGCCCGTCTCCACCACAAGACCCGCATTGCAGCGCTGGCCTGCGCGTACGAGGTGTTGGTGAATAGAAGATGTGGCCAGTAGTGCGGGCACGGGCACGCGCTCTGAGTTCATCGAGCGGTCAGAGACGATGAGAATGTTGTGGCCGCTCTTGATCGCGTCCACCGCTTCTGCATTGAGCGAAGCTAATTTCGCCTCCACGCCTTCACGCCCCCATGCAGCGGGGTAGGTGATATCGAGCGTGTAGCTTTTGAACTTGCCGCGCGAGTGCTGGGCAATATCGCGAATTTTCGCCATGTCCACAAAATCGAGCACAGGCTGATCGACTTCGAGACGCAGAGGCGGGTTGACGGCATTGATGTCCAACAGATTGGGCTTGGGGCCGACGAAGGAGACGAGGCTCATCACGATCTGTTCGCGGATGGAGTCAATCGGCGGGTTCGTCACCTGCGCGAAAAGCTGCTTGAAATAGTTAAACAGCGGTTTGTTTTTATCCGAGAGCACAGCCAGCGGCGAATCATTGCCCATCGAACCAACGGCTTCTTCGGCATTGGCGGCCATCGGCGCCATCAGGAATTTTAAATCTTCTTGTGTGTAGCCGAAAGCTTGCTGGCGGTCGAGTAAGTTGTCTTTCATGGGTGCCATCGAATCGCTAGAGGCTTGCGGCACGTCATCCAGCTTGATGCGCACTTCGTCAATCCACTGGCGATAAGGCTTGCTGTTGGCGAGTTGGCTTTTGAGCTCTTCGTCGTCAATCAGGCGACCTTGTTCCAGATCAATCAAAAACATCTTGCCTGGCTGCAAACGCCATTTTTTGACGATCTTGTTTTCGCCAATGTGCGGCAACACACCCGCTTCAGAGGCCATGATGACCATGTCGTCATCGGTAAGGCAATAGCGCGAGGGGCGCAGGCCGTTGCGATCGAGCGTCGCGCCGATTTGCCGACCATCGGTGAAGACGATGGAAGCTGGGCCGTCCCATGGCTCCATCATTGACGCATGGTATTCGTAAAACGCTTTGCGGCGCTCGTCCATCATCGTGTGTTGTTCCCAAGGCTCGGGCATCATCATCATCACGGCATGGCTGATGGGGTAGCCGGCGGCGGTGAGCAATTCGAGCGTATTGTCAAACGTAGCGGTGTCTGACTGGCCTTCAAAGCTGATCGGGTAGAGCTTTTTCAAATCGTCGCCGAGCACGGGCGATTTCATCACGCCTTCGCGCGCGCGCATCCAGTTGAAATTACCGCGCACGGTGTTGATCTCGCCGTTGTGTGCGACATAGCGATACGGGTGAGCCAGTGGCCACTCGGGAAAAGTGTTGGTGGAGAAGCGCTGATGCACCAAGGCTAGAGCAGACACGCACTTTGGGTTTTGCAAATCAAGGAAATACTCGCCCACTTGCGTCGCCAGCAGCAGCCCTTTGTAGACCATGGTGCGGCAGCTCATGCTGGGCACGTAATATTCTTTGCTGTGCTTGAGGCCAAGATTTTGAATCGCGGCACTCGCGGTTTTGCGAATCACATACAGCTTGCGCTCCAGCGCATCGGGCACGGTAATGTCTGCGCCCCTGCCAATAAAAATCTGGCGAATGATGGGCTCTTTTTCGCGCACGAAGGGCGACATGGGCATGGTTTTGTTCACCGGCACATCGCGCCAGCCCAGCACCACCTGACCTTCAGCCTTCACCGCGCGCTCAAGCTCTTGCTCGCAAGCCATGCGGGAAGCGTGTTCTTTGGGCAAAAAGATGATTCCTACGCCATATTCACCTTGTGCGGGAAGCTCCAACCCCTGCTTGAGCATTTCTTCGCGATAAAAATCATCCGGCAATTGGATCAAGATGCCTGCGCCATCGCCGCAAAGCTCATCCGCACCCACAGCGCCCCGATGATCCAGATTCTCCAGAATCTTCAGACCGTTTTGCACAATCGCATGCGACTTCGCGCCCTTGATATGCGCCACAAAACCCACACCGCAAGAGTCTTTCTCTTGGGAAGGCATATACATACCGTGCGAAGCAGCGGCCGCGATTTCTTTATCCAGAGCACCCATGTGCTTCTCCAATCTTTAAAAAGGGAAGCGTATTTTATTGCGTTGCAGCAAACCCTGCAGATAAATTAATTGGGGTCAGAACCCAATTAATTTATCTTGAATTATCTTGAGTCTGTAATTAGGGACATATCAAAGGTCTTTGATTTTATTAAGAATTTTTCAAAGACTTACTGCCCAATGGTCGCCCTGCTTTGCTTGCATGCAACCGTTTATCAGTCTTTTTCTCTAAACTCAACACAAATTCATCATCGCCCAAAGCATGATTCTTGAGCAAAGTTTGGGTGATCTGAGTTTGCAGATGCGCCGCCAAACCAGCCTGCACCAGCTCTTGGTATGCCCGTTCGCGGGAAAAGGGCGTGTTGCCCAGATTGAAAAAATGAGGATGCGGCGTGATCAAGCGATCCGTCAGCCCACCGGAGTAATGCGCATAGCTGCTCCAGGCGAAATCTTGCGGCTGCGCAACCATCTGCGCGCGCACCGGGTTCAAATCGATATACGCCATGCACGCCAAAAGATAGCGCTCACTCTGCACCAAAGCGCTGCGAAATCGGCCTTCAAACAGCGTGCCCGAACGCCCTTGTCGCTTGTTAAACTGCAGCACATAACTGCGCCCAATGTGCTGCATCATCTTGGACAAGCCCTCACTCGTGGTCGGCGTGAGCAGAAGATGAACGTGGTTGTCCATCAACACATAACTGTGAATTGCCACCGCCTGCTCGCGCGAAGCTTCCAACATCAGATCGAGCATTTCGCGTCGATCCGCACCCGAGGCAAAAATCAGCTGGTGATTGTTGCCACGCTGGATCACGTGATAGGTGTAGCCCGGAAGAGCCGTGCGCGCTTGTCTTGCCATTCAGGCAGTTTAGCTAAATTAATTGGGTTCTGACCCCAATTAATTTATCAGACGAAGCGGCTTTGCTGGCCGACGATGCGCTTGGCTAGCTCATCGAGCAGGCCGGAAGTCACTTGGCCCGAGGGGAGGCTGATGTTGTCGATACCAAATTCTTCGGTGTTGGACAGGCGAAACGCGATGTGGCCGGTGTCTTGATCGGGCGTGAGCGTGACCGAGCCGCGCGATTGCGTTTGGTATTCAAAAACGTAGGCTTGCAGCTTGTTCGTCTCAGGATGGCGCTGCTCTTTGCGGTCGTGATTGATGTGACCGAAAGACAGGCGCTTGGTGACTCGCTCCAAATCGGGCGGGAAATTCACGGTGACGCTGTGCGTGGCCACTTGGCCTGTGGCTGGCAGCAAATCCCAGCCGATGCCGATGTAGTCAAACATCTCCTTACCACGATGCATTTTCTTGCGAGAATCGCAGCGAAAATTGAGCATTTGCATCTGTGGAAACGCGGCTTTGCCATCCACCGAATAGCGCCCCGCCGCAGGCGGCTTGATCACATTGAGCTGCGCACAGAAATCGCGCAGATAGTTCAAAGCTGTGATGCAAGCATTTTCAGTGGCCTGCGTCACAGCGGCTAGGTCTTGGCTAAAACCTGATTCCTGTTCGCGCAGCGTCTGCGCTTGATTTTTAAGCTGATTCAGAAAACTCATGGGTGTGCTCTGCAGTGCGGTTCCTCTGCTTGGATTTTATAGGCAGGAATCGCTGTGGCTTTGAAGGTGTATTCAGTCTGCCAAAATCATATATTGAGACAAATTCTAAGCGTTTTGAGCGTTTAGCCGTTATAGAATCTACGCGGAGTGCTATTAAATTAATAGTTAAATGGATTGAATTGACAGCGCACTGCCTGATCAATCCTTTAGCTTGCGCCAACTTAGCTCAGCAAACCGATCCGTCATGCCAGCGATGTAGTCTGAAATTGCGCGTGGTAAAGCTACTTGCTGCGCATAGGCTGCCGGCATGAGTCTAGGGTCTTGCAAATAAGCCGCAAACAGCTCGCGCACCACGCCTTGAGCTTCGTCCATCTTGGCAATCACTTGGCTGTGGCGATACAGGTGTTTGAAGAGCCAGCTTTTGATCTGCTGCACTTGAGTAGCCAGCTCGGGGGTGAAGGCGACGATGGCTGAGGCTTGGCGCACGTCGGCTTCGGTTTGAATGTGATGTTCGGCCAGGGCGCGGCGGGTTTGGTCGATCACATCAAACACTTGGGCAGAGAGCAAGCGGCGGATGATCTCAGATAGCAAGCGCCGGCCTTGGAGCTGCGGATACTCGGTGCGCACCTGCGAATGAAAACGCTCAAAAAAGCTAAGCTCGCGCAAAGCCTCCATCTCAATCAAGCCGGAACGGATACCATCGTCAATATCGTGCGCGTTGTAAGCCATCTCATCGGCAAGATTCACCAACTGCGCCTCAAGAGAAGGCTGCTGCTTGGTGATGAAGCGATGCGCCACACCGCCAGGCTCTAGCGCTTCCAATCGCAAAGCATCTTTGGCTGAGCAGTGCTTCAAAATACCTTCACGCGTGGCGAGCGTGAGGTTCAGGCCATCGAAATCAGGGTAACGTTCCTCCAGCGAATCCACCACGCGCAGGCTTTGCAAATTGTGCTCAAAGCCGCCATGGCCGGGTGCGAGTTCGCGCAGGGCGGCATTCAGCGCGTCTTGGCCGGCGTGGCCAAACGGCGTGTGGCCCAGATCATGCGCAAGCGCCATGGCTTCGACCAAGTCTTCATCCAAGCCCAGCGCCCGCGCCATGGAGCGCGAGAGCTGCGCCACTTCTAGCGAATGCGTCATCCGCGTACGATACAAATCGCCTTCATGGTTCAGAAACACCTGCGTTTTGTAAACCAAGCGGCGAAACGCGGTGGAGTGGACGATGCGATCCCGATCGCGCTGGAAATCACTGCGATGCTCATTGGAAGCGCCCGAACGCTTTTCCGCATAGCGGCGGCTGCGCATCTTGGCAGACTGAGTGGCGTAAGCTTGCAAAAGCGGCATTTCGGAGAGAATTTATAGAGAAATCAGCATATTGCCGTTATAAATACTGCGCAGAGTGCTACTAATTTAATAGTAAACACTATGCCATGCATTCTGCTATCACGTCGCGCACCATCTCGTCTGGCGCTGTGCGCAGCGTGGCGCGGCCAGGTGGGTCGATGGTGATGAAGCGGATTTCGCCCGCTTCAGCTTTTTTGTCCACGCGCATGAGTTGCAGGTAGCGCGCGGCCACATCGGTCGAGCCTTCAAGCGGCAGCGCAGGCGCGCGCGTCGGCAGCCCCGCGCGCTCAATCAGCCGCGTGAGCCGCTGCACAAAAGCCGCATCCACCAAGCCCAGCTTTTGCGAGAGCACAGCCGCCATCACCATCCCGCAGCCCACGCCCTCGCCATGCAGCCAAGCGCCATAGCCCAAGCCCGCTTCAATCGCGTGGCCAAAGGTGTGGCCAAAATTCAAAATCGCGCGAATGCCGCCTTCCTTTTCATCTTGCCCCACCACATCGGCCTTGATCTCGCAGCTGCGCTTGACCGCATGCGCCAGCAGCGCTGCATCGCCAGAGCGCAGGCCATCGATATTCGCCTCAATCCAATCAAAAAACGCCATGTCCGCAATCGGCCCGTATTTGATCACCTCGGCCAGCCCAGCAGACATTTCCCGCGCAGGCAGCGTTTTGAGCACATCCAAATCGCAGACCACCAGCTCCGGCTGATAAAACGCGCCAATCATGTTTTTGCCCAGCGGATGGTTAATCGCCGTCTTCCCGCCCACGCTCGAATCCACCTGCGCCAGCAGCGTGGTCGGCACCTGCACAAACGGCACCCCCCGCATATAACAAGCCGCCGCAAACCCCGTCATATCCCCCACCACCCCGCCGCCCAAGGCAAACAGCGTGGCCTTGCGATCCGCGCCGCTGCTGAGCAACTGGTCAAAAATCGTATTGAGCGTCTCCCAAGTCTTGAACTCCTCACCATCGGGCAGCGCAAGCGTGTGCACCTGCGGGTAGCGCGTTTGCAAAGCGGCGGCAAGCTGCTGCGCATAAAGCGGCGCAACCGTGGTGTTCGTCACGATCAAGGCGCTGCTGGCCTTGGGCAGCTTGGCATACGTGAGCGCATCCCCCAGCAGGCCAGAGCCAATCACAATCGGATAAGAACGGCCTTCGAGGCTGACGGGGACGGTGTGGAGGAGTTGCGGAGCAGCGGTCATGGCTCTATTGTCGCAAACCTTCTAGCTTGCACCGAAGCATGCACAAAACCCCGAAGGATTCAGTGCTGTGCGAAAATTCTTCAGATGACGCTGCTTAGCAAACCACCTCGTACCGCATGGAAGGATTTTCCTGACGTATTGATCCACGCCAGCGAGTCCGCAGTGAAGCAGCATCCGGCGTATCAAGCTGCAAAGTCAGGCGATGGTGTCTGTGCAACCATGCTGGTCAATGACACCATGAGCGAGGCGCAAAATCAAGGCTTGGTCGATTTGCTGCGCGGGCATACACCCACACTGGTGAGTGCTCATGCGTATGAGCGCGAAGGTATCAACGCTATTCCTGAAGCCTTTGCCGTCGAAATCAGCAAAGCAATCGGCTGGCCACACGATACGGCTGTGGCGCAGGTCAATGTCGTCGCTCATACCGGTGCTGATGGATTTTCTCGGTTGGCTAGGCAGGCAGAATTCACTGGACTCATTCAAGAAGGCTGCGAATACGTGCTGGTCGATGATTTCGTCGGCATGGGCGGCACTTTGGCCAACTTGAAAGGGTATATTGAGTCAAAAGGAGGAACGGTGCTGGCTGCGGTATCCTTGACGGGAAAACCACATTCAGCCAAACTTAACTCATCGCCCGAACGCTTGCTCGAATTGAGGCACAAACATGGAACAGAACTTGAAAACTGGTGGATCACAAGATTCGCTCACCCCTTCGACGCGCTTACTGAATCAGAAGCTCGGTATCTCGCCCGAACTGAGACGGCTGACATCATCAGAAATCGAATTGCTGATTCGCAGCAAACAGGAATTGGCTGAACAAGCATTTGCCACGCTCACCCGCGCCTCCACGCATAAGGTGCGGGCTACGGCTTAAGCACTGATTCAGCTATACCGCTTCGCCTACGCACCGCCCGCTCGCCTGCTCCGCGACGTGCCAGAAAAACCTGAGGGCTTTCCTTTTGGCGCTCTGTGCGGGATACCACGAGCTGCCATCTTTTGTATCGTTCAAACATGGCTGGCCGCGCTCGACGAGGAAATCCCTCAGTTTTTTCAGACCCATCACGCAGAGGGTGGCGGTGATGGGCGAGTCGTTGCGTTTTATCGAGAGAGTTTAAAGAGAAAATGGTATGTAGCCGGCACAAATACTGCGCGGAGTGCTATCAAAATAATACTATCGCTCATCACCCTCGCGCGACGGCTGCCCACCGCTTCTGGCCATGATGCGATCAAAAGCGGCTAAATCAGCGCTCGCGATGCGGCTGCGAAAGAAATCCTCAGCCTCCAAAGTCGCCAGCTTCTCCGCAGCAGCCATCGCCACAAACTGATTCACGCTAGTGCCATTGCGCTTGCTCACGCGCTCAATGCCCGCCTTGAGTGAGCGTGGCAGGCGCAGGGGATAGGTTGCAACATCACTCATGACAAACTCCTTAAAAAATCACCGGGTCTAGAAATCTTCAATATGAATGCGGCGCTTGCTGATGCGAAATGAGGAATATTGAACGTGAGCAGCGCATCGGCTTCCGCGTTCGTGCCGTTTATTGCACCATCTGATCTTTATGTCAATTGTTTGAAAAAACAGCACCGTTTTCGATACTCAATACAAAGCGCATCGGTTTAGGGGCTAAATCTCTATTTGCCTTAAACTGACAGCGAAACTAGTTGTAAAACCAATTGTAATTACACTGAAAAATCATGAGACCTAATATTGACTGCAAAGCCAAACTCAAAGCGTACGATGACGAGATTGATGAGGGCGCGTTGATCGAGTCTTTCGAGCGAGATGAATGGTTGTCCGAACCACTTGAAGCAACAGATATTTATGGCTTAAGAAAGCTAGCGTTGGAAGCCTTGCATAAAAATCAGCACTTCAACGCTCACTCTGAGATTCCTTTAAAACGCTAGCACACAAACCAAATTCAGGATAGAAAATGAGTCTTGAGCTACTAGAGCAAACAAATGAAAACAGCGATGTGGTCAAAGGAATTGCTTTGGAAATCGAATTCGATCCTACTATCGGATACGCTTCTATCCAAAACTCAGTCCCGGTAATTCGCTCACTGCGATTGACCAACCATGGCGACGACACTCTCGAAGGGCTGGAGGTTCTTATCGCTTGCAACCCTGGGTTCGCCCAAAGCATAAAACTCCGATTCGACCGTCTTGCTTCTGGCGAAACGCGACAAATCTCCCCAATCGAACTACAGCCAGACCACTCCTATTTGGCCGACCTACAGGAGTCCGTTAATGCATCGATCACCGTATCCGTGGTGGCGGGCCACTATGAGATAGCCACCAAGTCTCAAATCATCCAGGTATTGGCGTACGACCAATGGGCAGGTACCCGCGCATTGCCGGAACTGCTCGCGGCATTCTGCATGCCCAATAATCCCGCTATTGACGTGCTTATCGGAAAGGCTTCAAAGCTCTTGCGTTTACAGCACAACGAGTTGTCAATGAACGGCTACCAGTCGAAAAGCCGGGATGTCGTTTGGAAGCAAGTCTCGGCAATCTACAGCACGATTTCTGCCGAGAACCTTCAATATGCCGAGCCTCCAGCCTCATTCGGTAGTGACGGTCAGAAGATACGTACTGCAGACCGCATTCTTGAGGGGCGGGTCGCCACTTGCTTGGACCTGACCATGTTGTTTTGCTCCTGCCTTGAGCAGGCAGGATTGCGACCTGTGGTGCTTTTCAAAGAGGGGCACGCCTGGGTTGGCGTGTGGCTGCATTCAGCCTGCTTCCCAGACCCACTCCTAGACGATATTCAGGCGGTCCGCAAGAGGGTCGACAGTGGCGAATTCTTGGCATTCGAGACCACGGGTGTTGCACAGCACCACACTAGGCGCCTTTCCTTGCGCATTGCACTAGAGCGCGGGCAAGAGCATCTTCAAGAGAAGGACAGCTTCCGGTACGCCGTCGACATTCATCGTGCGCGTGAAGTTCAGATTAAGCCCCTGCCGTCGCGCGCAACCCTGACAAAGCTACTTCCTACCGACGATTCCGAGGAGCCCAGTGGCATTGAGCCTACGCCCTTGATGCCGACCTTAGACCCCGAGTTTTTGACGCCGATAGACCTTGAAATTGAGGATACTCCTGAAGGACGACTCTCAAACTGGAAGTCAAAGCTTCTCGACCTGACGCTTCGCAATCGGCTTTTGAACTTCAAGTCGACCAAGTCAACGCTTCAATTCGTTGCCCCCAACTTACCGGGATTAGAGGATGCGCTTTCAGATGGCGCTGAATTCAAGATTCGCCCATTGCCAGGAATCATGGACGGCAATGACCCCCGCTCAGGTCAAGTTCATGCAAACAGGACAGGCCGAGCCGCTTTGGATGACATGGCGCTGGCAGCTTTAGTAAATAAAGAGCTACTGGCCAATGTTGGCCAAGATGTGCTGGACGGCAATCTGCTGTCAATTTTCAGTGCAGCTAGAACAGGGCTCGAAGAAGGTGGAGCGAATACGCTTTTCCTTGCCATAGGTCTGCTTGAATGGACTGAGGCCGAGAAGGCTGAAACCAAACACCTAGCCCCCATTTTGCTAGTCCCAGTAACCCTGGAGCGGCAATCTGTTCGCTCTGGGTTCCGTCTGCGTCGACATGACGACGAGGCCATTGTCAATCCGACTCTTCTGCAACTGCTCAAAAATAGCTTTGAATTACGCGTTGCGGGCCTGGACATCATTCCAACCGACGACAAGGGAATAGACGTCACAAAAGTCCTCCAGTCTTTTCGGCTTGCAATTCGAGAAATTACGAATTGGGAAGTCCTCGAACAAGCTCATCTGGGAATCTTCTCTTTCAAGAAGTACCTCATGTGGAAGGACTTGCAAGACCGTACTGAACAGCTCAAGGCAAACCGCGTAGTCAAACACTTGATTGAGAACCCAGGAGAGGCCTTTGCGCGCGAAAGCAATGGCGGTGAATTCGACCGACTTGATGAGACTCATCAGCCGCAAGACATCCTAGCTCCGTTGCTGTCCGACTCTTCCCAGCTGAAGGCAATCTGCGCTATTGATGCGGGTCGTGACTTGGTCCTGGAGGGCCCACCAGGCACAGGTAAGAGCCAAACCATTACCAACCTCATTGCACACAATCTAGCCAAAGGCAAGACGGTCTTGTTTGTGTCGGAGAAGATGGCAGCACTGGGTGTCGTCCACCGTAGACTGAATGACATAGGGCTTGGCCCCTTCTGCCTGGAACTTCACTCATCCAAGGCGCGAAAAGTCGAAGTGCTCCAGCAGCTTGGCAAGGCATTGGATATAACGGCAGAGCGCACTGCAAGTGATTGGGTGCGCGAGGCAGAACGTCTTGGGCAACTGCGCCAGGACTTGAATGGACTGGTGGACTCCTTACATAAGACCTATCCCAACGGCTTGACCGCCTTCTCGGCCATAGGGACGTGCATTCAGTTCTCAGGCAAAACGCCGTCAACAATGCCTTGGCCCGACGCGTTCACCCATTCGCAAGAGCAGCTTGATGGACTGCGGGAAACCTCTCGGCGGATATCTGCGATGGCAGAGGACCTTGAGCCTTTGAGCGGCCACCCGCTTGCCGCCATTGGTAAGACAGAGTGGTCATCGAGTTGGAGTGACGAACTGAGTTCTGCATCCAAGCAGCTAGACACTGCTATCCAGACTTTGACAGAAAGGTCTCAGGCGGTTGGTGACTTCATCAGACATCCGACACTGGGACTGAGCCTTGAGGGCTACGCCGCCCTCGACCAGCTTGCCGATGTGCTCCTGGCCGCGCCCAAAGTGCCAGAGGGCCTTGCTAGGCAAGCCCATGACACTCGAGTGCGGGCTATGGTGCAGTCTCTTGCCAAGCATGGAGCAGCTCGTAGCGCTCATTGGGAAAAGATGGGTCCGGGGTGGACGCCTCAACTCGCCAAGCTGAATGCAGCTGACTTGAAATCCCAATGGTCCCAAGCGAAGGTGACATGGTGGCCAAAGTCATGGTTTGACAAGAGAGCCTTATCTGGGAGATTGGTTGCATTTCGGACCGACAGCAATCGACCAACAGCTCTCCAGCTTGAACCCATGATTGCCACCTTGACCGATGTTAATGACGAAGACCAAGTTCTGTTGTCCATGCATGCTGAAGCCGAGACGATCCTGCAAGGCGCTTACAACGGTATCCAAACGGATTGGTCTGCCTTGACTGCGCACGAGCTCTGGGCGCAAGAATTCACGGGCGCAGTTACGCAGGTTGCAGGCACCGACCCACAAGCTATCAGTGCCCTGCGTTTGAGCCTCCAAGCCTTGGTTAGCGAAAACCGGGCTCATTTGGCACCATCGGGACCGGTCGGCCGGGCTCTACTGGCGTATCGTGATGCTTGGCGCGACGTGCGCCAGAAGAAAGATGCCCTAGACACGCTTGCGCAGTCAGTTGAGCCTCTGTCCGGCCCAGCGGGTGCAGATGGCGCATTGACACGAATCCAAGGCGTTCTTACAGGCTGGAACTTGGCAAAGCAGAAGCTGCGGCCTTGGTGCCTGTGGCGAAGCGTGCGGGACAAAGCAATATCGCAAGGGCTTCGAGGCTTGGTTTCCAGCTTGGAGGCCGGCGCAGCCGAATTGCCAGACCTAGAAGCGCACTTTGATTTCAGCTATTGCGACTGGTGGCTGAAGAAAATCATGGATGTTGACCCGATCCTGCGTGGGTTCTCCAGTGCCGACCACGAACGCAAGATTCGGGAGTTCCGCCAAGCGGACATCAAGTTCCAGAAGTTGACCGAAAAATACATTGCTGCAACTTTGTCTGGTCGAATTCCTACTGCAACTGGTGCGATGGTCGGTGCAGACAGTGAACTCGGCAAATTGCGGCGAGAGCTACAGAAGCAGCGCAAGCATATGCCTGTGCGCCAGTTAGTCCAAGGCTTACCGACGCTGCTCCCAAAGCTCAAGCCTTGCCTGCTGATGTCACCACTTTCGGTTGCTCAATACCTTGATGCGGGATACGCTCCATTTGATTTGGTGGTCTTTGATGAGGCCTCTCAAATTCCGGTGTGGGATGCCGTAGGCGCAATTGCCCGCGGAAAGCAATTGGCGGTGGTCGGAGACCCCAAACAACTTCCTCCAACCAACTTCTTCAGCAAATCGACCGACACGGAAGGTGCCGGAGACGAGCAAGTGGAAGACCTTGAGAGCATTCTGGACGAATGCCTCGGTGCTGGCATGAATCGACTGAGCTTGCAATGGCACTACCGCAGCCGCCATGAGAGTCTCATCACCTTCAGCAATGTCCACTACTACGACTCGTGCTTAGTCACCTTCCCATCACCAGTTACTGATGATGTGGCCGTCAAATTCGAACGGGTTAACGGTGTCTACGACCGCGGTGCGACTCGCACCAACCGGATTGAGGCTGAGGCCATCGTCAAGGGTATCGAGAAGCACTATCTGACGCCCGCAAAGACGCACCTGACGATTGGTGTAGTCACTTTCAATCAGCCGCAGCAAGCGCTTATTGAGACGTTGCTGGATGCGCGCCGCCGGGCAAGTCCAGAACTAGACCGTGCCATCGCTGCTCGCTCCCATGAACCCCTGTTCATCAAAAATCTGGAGAATGTGCAAGGCGATGAGCGGGACGTCATCTTCTTCTCCATCACCTTCGGCCCTGACGCGGCCGGCAAGACGACCATGAACTTTGGACCCCTCAATGGCGAGGGTGGACATCGGCGTCTCAATGTCGCTATTTCGCGTGCGCGTGAGGCGGTCGTCATTTATAGCACCTTGCTGCCAGAACAAATCGAGCTCTCGAAAGTACGAGCTGCCGGCGTTCGTGACCTGAAGCACTACCTTGAATTTGCAATCAAGGGACCTCGTGCGCTGGTTGAGCAAAGCATGCCCACTGGATTGGCCCCGGATAGCCCATTCGAGCTAGCTGTCATCAAAATACTACGCAACCACAAATGGGAAGTGCATCCCCAAGTCGGTTGCTCGGGATACCGCATTGATATTGGCGTAGTTGACCCAAGGGCACCTGGTCGCTATCTGGTGGGTATTGAATGCGATGGCCGAACATATCATTCAGGTGCGACGGCACGGGATCGAGATCGCTTAAGGCAACACGTTTTGGAAGGTTTGGGTTGGCAAATACACAGAATTTGGTCGACAGACTGGTGGCTCAATCCAGATGGCGAAATTAAGAAGATTCTCGAACGGTTACAAGCTCTTTTGGTAGTCGAGGATCAAGCTGTGGACGAATCTTTGGTGGAAGATGTTTCCGAAGATATACCATCCTCGCATGAGCCAATAGAACCTTCGCTTGCTGTAAAAGCCATGCCAATTTTTGCGCCCGTTTCTCTAAGCGCTAGAGCCTCAGATGCGTTCTACGACTTTAGAACAGGGGTGCTGCTGACCGAGCAAATGTCTCAGGTCATTGAAGGAGAGGGACCGATTTCTGATGCTGGGCTTTTCAGGAAGGTTGCACGCGCTTGGGGCTTAGAGCGCACAGGCTCTCGAATCGTCGAGCGATTAAAGTCTCTAACTCCTGCATCTGCCAGCAAAACCTATGAGGGTTCGAACGCTTTTTACTGGCCCAAGTCAGTAGAACCTGCTTCATTAAGCCACTTCCGAATTGCCGATGACTCCACAGCATCTAAGCGACATATTGATGAAGTTTGTATTGAAGAGATTTCTGCGGTTGTATTGCAGGTTCTGCAACAATCGGGCAGTACGCCCAGTCAAGACGTAGCGAAGTTGGTTTGCCGTCTAGTGGGAATGTCCACAGCTACCACTCCTGCCATCGCCCGAGTGGCACTGGCGATTGAGAGACTCAAGAAATCTTCTAATCTATGCGAGATTGAAGGCAATTTGCGCTTAAGCGCTAAGTGAATCCTGTTATGCACACTTTGTACTGCAAGTGATTTAAAGCAAATGAAGATCATCAAGATTGGTATCTTGCCGCAAGAGAAAATGCGTGAGCGTGTGCTTTCCATTGCGAGGGGAGAGATCAAAACCAAGCCGAGAGACCCTAAGGTTTGGTTTACTTCGATGCGCTCGCTGGCTCTGGTGCATAGCGATGAAAATCGTCAAAAGCTGGATGTGATCAGCACATCGCAGTCAGAGTCAATCACGGCACTGTCTGAATTGACGGCGCGCAAACAAGGCAATTTGACGCGAACGCTCAAAACCATGTCGCGCTACGGGCTGGTGAAGATGGAGCGGATGCATCGCAGTGTGCGGCCTGTCGTGCAGGCGCAGCGGTTTGAGATTACTGCGTGAAAGTTTGAGGCATTTTGCGCATCTAGCCGACATAGAATCTGCTCGGCCTGCTATTGAATTAAGAGCGAAACGACATACCAATCAACTGGACCCGCTGCGTGATGGGTCTGAAAAAACGAAGGCTTTCCTCGTTGAGCGCGGCCAGCCAAGCCTAGAACGCTACAAAAGATCGCAGCTCGGAGCGAGCGGGTGGAGTGCTTGAAGGAAAGCCCTCGGCTTTTTCGGGCACGTCACGTGGCAGGCGAGCGGGTGGCGCGAAACCGATTCCAAATACGCCAGCCAAGCAGCGAACCGAGAATGGCCGCGTAAACATACACCTCAGTGAAATTATTTTTACCAGCACGCATCCAGAAGAAATGCAGGATAGCCAGCACGGCGACTGCGTAGACGGCTTTGTGTAGCGTTTGCCAGCGCTTGGCGCCGAGCGTTTTGATGGCTTTGTTGAAGGAGGTGAGGGCGAGCGGGGTGAGCAGCAGGAAGGCGGCGAAGCCGACTAGGATGAAGGTGCGCTTGGGGATGTCGGCGATGATGTCGTCTAGGATGAAGCTCATGTCGAACCAGCTATAGGCCAGCAGGTGCAGCACGGCGTAGAAATAGACGAAGAGGCCGAGCATGCGGCGAAAGCGAGCGAGCTGGGGGGTTTTGCTGATTGTGCGCAGCGGCGTGATGAGCAGCACGAGGCAGAGCATGCGCAGCGTCCAATCGCCGGTGAAGCGGGTGATGTATTCGGTGGGGTTGGCGCCGAGGTTATTGGTGAAAATGCCGTAAACAAGCCATGCGAAGGGGACGAGGCATGCTATGAAAAGAATAGCTTTCGCCGCAGGTTTTAAGAGGGCTGAGCGGCTAAAAATCATAAAAACTTAGAAGAACTTCTTCAAATCCATACCCGCATACAACTGCCCCACCTGCGCCTCATAGCCGTTGAACATGAGCGTTTTGCGCTTCTTGGCGAAGATGCCGCCTTCTTCGCCGATGCGGCGCTCGCTGGCTTGGCTCCAGCGGGGGTGATCGACATTGGGGTTGACGTTGCTGAAAAAGCCGTATTCTTGCGGCGCGGCTTTGTTCCACGAGGTGCGCGGTTCTTTTTCAGTGAATCGGATTTGCACGATGCTTTTGCCGCCTTTGAAGCCGTATTTCCAAGGCGACATCAGGCGCAGAGGCGCGCCGTTTTGATTGGGCAGCACTTCGCCATACATGCCAAAGGCCAGCATCGTGAGCGGGTGCATGGCTTCATCAAGGCGCAGGGCTTCAACATACGGGAAATCAAGCGAGCCGTTGCGCAGGCCGTTCATCTGCTTGGCATCGGCCAAGGTGATGAATTCCACGTATTTTGCATTGCCCATGGGCTCAACTTTTTTAATGAACTCAGCCAACGAATAGCCCACCCACGGAATCACCATGCTCCAGCCTTCGACGCAGCGCATGCGGTAAATGCGCTCTTCCATGGCAGAGAGTTTGAGCAAATCTTCAATGCCCATCTTGCCGGGCTTTTTGACGAGGCCGTTGATCTCAACCATCCAAGGCTTGGTAATCAGCGTGTTGGCATTTTTTGCAGGATCGGCTTTGTCGGTGCCGAATTCGTAGAAGTTGTTGTAGGTGGAAGCGTCTTTGTAATCGGTGAGCTTTTCCATCACATTCGCGCCGCTGACTGCGCTTTTGCCGCCAGGCAATTTGGCGAGGCCGCCCATGGCGCGTGCATCGCGTGCTGCAAACGAGGCCAGTGCTGCACCTGCCGCGCCCGTGCCCCACAATTTCAGCAAATCGCGGCGACCTTCAAATGCAGCGCGCGGCGTGATCTCGCTGGGAATGCCGTGATTGAAGCCATTGGAATTTGTGTGGATCAGCATGAGAACACTCCTTATATAGCTATTGAGTCGAAACAGTGAGGGCAGTTCTTACAACGTGCCGTAGCTGTGCAAGCCTGAGAGGAACATGTTCACGCCGATGAAGGCAAAGGTGGTGATGGCTAGGCCGACAAGGGCCCACCAAGCAGCTACTGTACCGCGCAGGCCTTTCATCAGGCGCATGTGCAGCCAAGCGGCATAGTTGAGCCAGACAATCAATGCCCAGGTTTCTTTCGGATCCCAACTCCAGTAGCCGCCCCAAGCCTCAGCGGCCCAAAGCGCGCCGAGCACGGTGGCTATCGTGAAAAAGGCAAAGCCGACGGCGATGGATTTATACATCACATCATCCAAGATTTCAAAGCTGGGCAACTGGGCCGCGATGCGTTTGCGAGCCAACAAAATGCCGCCGATGATCAGCGCAGAAATCCCAAAATACACCGCCCAATAATCACTCATACCGCCTGTGGGCGATTTGCGAAACACAATCGGCTCAAAACACAGCACCACGCCGAGCAACCAGAGCGGCGCGAGTTTGTACCATTTGGTCTCTGCCGCTTGCTGCTTAATGAGATACGCAAAGGCCACCATGGCTGCCAAAGCAAAAGTGCCGTAGCCAATAAAGTTAGCAGGGACATGCAGCTTCATCCACCAGCTCTTGAGCGCAGGCACCAAAGGTTGGATCTCATGCGCACCGCGCACCAGCGCATACCAAAGCAAAAAGCCCACCGCCGCGCTGATCACCAACATCACGAATGCTCCCAGCGCCTTGGTTTTGTATTGCTCTTCAAAAAAGAGATAAAACAAAGTGGTGAGCCAGCAAAACAACACAAATACTTCATACAAATTGCTCACCGGGATATGGCCAATATCGGGCCCGAGCAAATGGCTTTCATGCCAGCGCACCATCGTGCCGATCAGCGCCATCACCACGCCTGCCCAAGCAAGTTTTGAACCCAAGCCGGAGAATGCAGCAGATTGCGCTTTGCTCAACAGACCCATCCAATAAAATGCTGTACTCATAAAAAGCAGCACGCTCATCCACAAAATCGCCGATTGGCTGGAGAGGAAATATTTGAGCCAGAACACTTCTTCCGCGCGGCCCAGTTGACCTTGGTAAGAAGCAATCCCTAACAACGAGAAAAATGCCACGATCAGTGCGAGCGTGCGCAGCGGCTTCCAAAACCAGCCCAGCCAAATCACGAAAGGCGATAAGCCCACAAGGATGCATTTGTCGTAAAAATCCATCGAAACGGAATGGCGAAAAAAGGCATAGCCCACGCCTGCGAACACGAGCAAGGCGAAGATCCAATCGAAGCTGTTTCGCTGACTCAGGTAGCTTTCGTTGTAATTGACAGGCTTCGTGATAGGCTGGTTTGCAGTGGCTGTATTCATGCGGTTCTCGCGGGCTGTTGAATGCCCAGTAATTTCGTTTTTAACATCTCAAACTCTTTGTCGCCATCCATCGTCTTGCGGTTGGCAGACAAGGCCATCTGCGCTTTGGAGGCATCCACTGCGCCATCTCCCTCTGGCGTGATCCACACCCACAAGCGACGTTCGCGCACGTAAAGCATCGCAAAAATGCCGATGATGAGGAATAAGCAGCCGGTGTAAACCACCCATTTGCCCGGTGCGCGCGCCAACTGGAAAATGCTGGCCTGCACCTGTGTGAATTCTTTGAGCGTGAAGGCAAATGGCGCGGGGTAGAAAAATGAATCTGATAGCGCGACAACAGCTTGGGTCATGAAGGCTTGCGTTTTTTCATCAGGCTCAAGCGCTTTCAGGCCTGCTTTTTCGCGCGAGAGCTGCGTGAGTTCAAACAACACGCCATTCAAAATCCGCACCAACACTTCCCCCGCCTTTTCGCGCTCATCGGGCGGCACGGCGGTTTCCATGAAATCTGCAATTGCTTGCAAGCCAGCTGTGTTGCCGCCGTTAGCAGTCATCGGGTTGGGTACTTTGCTATCGACTTTCTCAGCGCCAGCAAACAAGCTCAAAGCCCGGCCTGCGGAGATGCTGAGTTGCTGCGCCATCTCGGGCTTGCTAGGATCAACAGCCTTAGCCACATAGCGCTTCACGGCTGTTTCACGCATGGCAGGATCAGCCAAGGCCACTTTCAAGCGAGAAAAACCATCGGGACTGCCTTCGGCATCGGCTGGTACGCGCAGGTAAGAATAGCTGTCGTTCGGATTCGTGCGCATGCCCCACAGGTAAATCGGTAGCCCCTCGCCTTTTTCATTCGGCTCAAGGATCACGGGCAGCATGTAGTTGTTAAATTCGATGGCTTGGCCAGCGCCATCGCGAAGTTTGTAGGAAATGCTTGGACCGGCGTTGCGCAGACCTTTGTCTTTACCCAGTTTGTTGGCTGAGCCCAGCGAATCGTCAATCGATTGGCGCAAATCCACTTTGCGCACATCGACTTCGGATCCGCTCCCTGCGCCCTTGGCAAAATTCTCCACATTGATGACGCGCAGGCTGGTGTATTCGAGCGTCATTTTGTCTGCGCTGGCGTCTTGCCCTTTGGTGAGCTGAGATTGGCCGCCAATGGCACCTTGAATATCAAACGCTTTGCCGCCCGCAAGCAATGGCACAGCTTGCAACTTCACTTGTGATCCGCCATCGTCAAAGCTCGATTGGTAAATCTCAATGCCGCGATGCCGCGCAGGATGATTCACCTCGACACGTGCTTCTTTTTTCTCACCCGTTTCTTTGTCGTGAATGATGATCTCGCTGGCAAACAGCTTGGGCATGCCGGTGGAGTAGTATTCCACGATGAATTTTTTGAGCTCAATAGAAAACGGCAGATCCTGCAAAAGTACGCCACCGTTTTGATTCAGAATCGCGGTCGATGCGCTTGTACCTTCGGTGACAAACATGTTGCCGCGAAAAGCAGGATTGGATGGCGAGAGGCGATGCTGAGCGGGCACTTCAGCGATCATGCCGCCGCCATTGAAAACTGTTTTTCCGCCAAACCATTGCTGCATGCGAATGAACAAATCGCCATCCAGCAAACCACCCAGACAGACCAAAACGATGGCGCTGTGCGCAGCGATATAGCCCAGCTTGTTAGCGCTACCCGCTTTGGCCGCAATCATCATGCCTTGCTCGCGCTGCTGCACTTTGACTTTCCAGCCAATGCCAGCGAGTTGGCGGGCAATGCGGTCACCAGCGGTTGCTGCAGACTCGGAGAGCACCGCATCTGCTTTGTGGCCAAACGCTTTCAAGCTTTGCTCGCGCATGCCTTCTTTGTATACATTCCAATCGGCCAGAATTTTGGGCGTGTTACGCGAAATACAGAGCGTGGTCGAGAGCACGAGAAAGGCCAAAATCAACATGAACCACCAAGCGCTGTAGACGGTGGGCAGATTCAAAGCCAAGAACACATCCGCCCAAAATGGGCCAAACTGGTTCACATAATTGTTCAGCGGCTCACCTTGCTTGAGCACTGTGCCAATCACTGATGCAATGCAAATCACGCTGAGCTGTGAGATCGAGAATCGCATCGACGAGAGAAGCTCCACTGCCGCGCGAAGGGCAAGAGATGGGGTTTTCAGGCGCATGCCGTGGGTAGAGACTGACATCGTATTTTCTTAATAAGAACTGTATTGTCTCAAACAGGCATAAAAAAAGCGGGCATCTTCTTGGAGAAACCCGCTTTTATTGAGCCTTTTAGGCTCGAAAGGTTCAGCGGCTGCTGAAAAAGCCTCTCACTAATCAACGCAATCCGGCCAGATAATCAGCCACCGCTTTGATCTCGCGATCGTTCATTTTGGCGGCTACTTGGGTCATGACGAGGTTATTGGTACGGCCACCATCACGGTAGGCTTTGAGTGAGCTGGCGATGTAATCGGCATGTTGGCCAGCCAACCGTGGGTATTGGGCGGGCATACCAGCGCCTGAGGGGCTATGGCATCCTGCGCAAGCAGCGATTTGACGATCTTGGATACCGCCTTTGTAAATGCGCTCACCGCTGGCCACCAAAGCTTTGTCTTTGGCAAAGCCGGGCTTGGCTTTTTGGCTGGTCGCCCAAGCGGCGATATTGCGCATGTCTTCGTCGCTGAGGGTGGCGGCGAAGCCTTGCATGATGGCGTTTTTGCGCTTGCCACTCTTGAATTCTTGCAATTGCTTGAGCAAGTATTCAGGATGCTGACCAGCCAGCTTTGGATTCTCGGGCGCAGCAGAATTGCCGTCTGCACCGTGGCAAGAAGCACAAACGGCTTCGTATTTTTTACCACCAGCGGCAATGTCGATCTTTGGACCAGCAGGTTTAGGGTCAGCCGCAAGGGCGACAGTTGCGAAAGCAGTAAAAAAGGAGGTCAGCAGCAGGCTGGCGATGAATTTCATAGGGAACTCAAAATTTGTGATCGGAATATGTGGTCTGGTATACCCAGAGATTTTACAATGGCGGATGACCGAAACTCCAAAAAAGCCCTCTACTGGCCCCAGACTGACACCAAAATACAAAGTCGTGCCCCCCAGTTACCGCCGCAGTACGCCCCGATCACGCTCCGCGACGGAGGCCTCGGCCGCTGTTGCAGGCAGCAGCGCCGAAGGGAAGGTAGCGCTGGCTTGGCTTCACACCACCCGTTTCTTAACGACTTCCGCCTTACTTCATCAGTTGCCTCAGCATGATTACCCCGAGGTGGCCTTCGTGGGCCGCTCCAACGCAGGCAAATCCACCTGCATCAACACACTCTGCCAACAGCGCCAGCTGGCCTATGCCTCCAAAACCCCTGGTCGCACCCAGCACATCAACCAATTCTCGGTGGGCAAGCAAGGCAGCACAAATCTGGTGCTCACCGATCTGCCTGGTTACGGCTATGCGGCGGTAGACAAGCAATCCAAAGCGCGTTGGCAGCAGGTGATGGCCAATTATTTGGTCAGCCGCCAGCAGCTCAAAGCGGTGGTGATGCTGGCCGATTCGCGCCATGGGCTCACGGAACTGGATGAAAGCCTGTTGGATGTGATCCGCACGCGGGTGGAAGATGGTCTGCAATTTTTGGTCCTGCTGACCAAGGCCGATAAGCTGAACAAGACCGATCAGGCCAAGGCCTTGTCGATTGCGAAGCTACAAACAGCGGGCGGACAGGTGCTACTTTTCTCCGCGTTGAAACGCATTGGGATTGAAGATGCTGCGCTAAAGGTGTATGGCTGGCGCGCACCCGAAATGACGGGCGACGTGTCTTGAGCCTGAGGTGACCGAAAGCGGTTAAAATACTCAGTTGTTTCCGAATAACAGGCCAGCGCTTTGCGAGATGGCCTAGATGCGAGTAATTTCATGGCTGTAGTAGTTAATAAACCCCTCCCTGAGTTCGAAGCCAACGCCACAGGAGGCATCAAAGTTAACAACCAGAGTCACAGCGGCCAAGTGATGGTGCTGTACTTCTACCCCAAAGACAATACCCCGGGCTGCACGACTGAAGCGATGCAATTTCGTGACAAATACAAAGATTTCGTCAAAGCGGGCGCTATTGTTTTTGGCGTGAGCCGCGACAACATGAAATCGCATGACGAGTTCAAAGCCAAGCTCGAACTTCCCTTTGAGCTGATTGCTGACACAGAAGAAAAGATGTGCCACGGCTTTGGCGTGGTGAAAAATAAAATCATGTATGGCAAAAAAGTCAAGGGCATCGAGCGCAGCACCTTTCTTGTGGGCCCAGATGGTGTCTTGAAAGAAGAATGGCGCGGCTTGAAGGTACCAGGGCATGTGGAAGAAGTGCTCAAAGCGGTGAAGGCGCTGAAAAAAGCCAGTTGATTGTCGTGATTTGGAGCTTGGGCTGGCGCTAAGTCCTTGTCGGCACTCACTTTTTGGTAGCAAGACTTCTTAACAAGGTTTGTCCCGTCGTACTGTCACAAATATTTCGCTTGCTCAAGGCTTGAAGCCGTGTATAGTGAATGCTATGAATTTGATACTGACATGGGCCGACCGCTTAGTCACTGCGAACTCCTCCAATGAAGCCACGCGGGCAGCCGGGTGGCTTTTTTGTTTTTTGCGCCGGGTTGTGCGCAATGTCGCAGCTTCAGTTCTGAAACCCTTCTCATCAACCCCACCCAAGAGCCGTCATCACCATGCCTCTGCCACCCGCCCCCACCCAGCGCGCCGCTTTGCTCTCCACCGATGCTTACGATGCACCGGCTCGTTCCCCACGTGGGGGACGAAAGCCTTCCTCCCCGCCTGACTTTGATGCAAGCAGCAACGCTCGCGCCCAAAGCGTAGAGCTGTTTGACCGCCAAGCAGGCGGCGCACCCGAGGCACTGGAAGAGACGCAAGCTTTGCTAGAAGCCGTTTCAGGCAAATCCAAGACTATTTTTGAAGCCAAATCGGCTGATAGCCGTTATAAAACCGGCGAAGTTAGCTATCAAAATAATAGTAAGCCAGCCGCTGCTAAATCGCTGCGCAAAAAGACCACGGGCCCGGCCAAGCTCTTTGTGCTCGACACCAATGTGCTGCTGCATGACCCGATGAGTCTTTTCCGCTTTGAAGAGCATGATATTTATCTGCCCATGATCGTGCTCGAAGAGCTTGATGGCCACAAAAAGGGCATGACCGAGGTGGCTCGCAATGCGCGGCAAATCTCGCGTTCGCTGGATCAACTCGCCGCAGTTCAGGATTCGGATATGAAAGAGGGCTTGAAGCTGGATGGCACAGGCCACCGCGAAGCCATGGGGCGTTTGTTTTTTCAAACGCAGACGATCACCTCGAATCTGCCTGCCGCGCTGCCGCAAGGCAAGGCAGATAACCAAATTCTCGGAGTCGTCGCGGGCTTGGGCGAGCTGCACAAGGGGCGCGAAGTGGTCTTGGTGTCCAAAGACATCAACATGCGCGTCAAAGCCCGTGCGCTCGGCCTGCCGACAGACGATTACCAAAACGACAAAACACTCGATGACGGTGATTTGCTTTACACGGGCAGCCTTGCGCTGCCCGCTGATTTTTGGGATAAGCATGGCAAGACGGTGGAAAGCTGGCAGCATGGCGGCCACACGTTTTATCGTGTCGAAGGCCCGATCGTGCCGCAGTTGCTGATCAACCAATTCGTCTATTTTGAAAGTCCCGGCGAGCCATCGCTCTATGCCCGTGTGACAGAAATTCGCGGCAAAACAGCCGTGCTCAAAACCCTGAAAGACTATGGTCACAGTAAAAACGCCGTCTGGGGCGTCACAACGCGCAACCGCGAGCAAAGCTACGCAATGAATTTGCTGATGGATCCAGATGTGGATTTGGTGACGCTTGCAGGCACGGCAGGCACGGGCAAGACGCTGATGGCCTTGGCCGCAGGCCTCACGCAAGTCTTGGACGAGCGCCGTTACACAGAAATCATCATGACCCGCGCCACCGTGAGCGTGGGCGAAGACATTGGTTTTCTGCCCGGCACAGAAGAAGAAAAGATGGGCCCATGGATGGGCGCACTGGACGATAACTTGGAATTTCTCACAAAGAACGATTCATCCAATTCAGGCGAGTGGGGCAGGGCGGCGACGAATGAATTGATTCGCGCCAAGATTAAAATCAAGAGCATGAATTTCATGCGTGGCCGCACCTTCATGAACAAATACGTAATCATTGACGAGGCGCAAAACTTAACGCCAAAGCAAATGAAAACGCTGATCACCCGCGCGGGCCCTGGCACGAAGATCGTCTGCATGGGAAATCTTGCGCAGATTGATACGCCGTATCTCACCGAAGGGTCTAGCGGCATGACTTTCGCCGTCGATAAGTTCAAGGGCTGGCCGCATGGTGGCCATATCACTTTGGCACGTGGCGAAAGGTCGCGGTTGGCGGATTTTGCTAGCGAGGTTTTGTAGTTTCACGCGACGGTGAGAGCGGCTATGCATGAGCGTGGATACGTCGCGCTCATGCCCTAAGCTCTGGCTATAGCCGTGCCAACCATGTATCCTCAGATCCATGCAAGCAAACCACCTCGCCGAGAAACTCTTAGCATCCATAGAAGCCAGAAGAGATGAAGTCACCGCGCTCACGCAAGACCTCATCCGTTTTCCCACCGTGAACCCACCCGGTGATGCCTACGAAGCTTGTGCCAAATTCCTCGGCGCGCGCCTGAAGAAAAAAGGCTTTGCGGTTGAATACATCCGAGCTGTTGGCGCACCAGGCGACAGCAACTCACATCCCCGCACGAACGTCGTGGCGCGGTATGAAGGCAAAGCTGCGCAGGGCAACGGCGAATGCGTGCATTTCAACAGCCATATTGATGTGGTCGAGCCGGGCAGTGGCTGGACGTTTGAGCCGTTTGGCGGGCAGATCAAAGATGGCAAGGTGTATGGGCGGGGCGCTTGCGATATGAAGGGCGGGCTGGCCTCATCGGTGATTGCTTGCGAGGCGCTGATTGACAGCGGTATGGCGTTCAACGGCACGCTGGAAATCAGTGGCACGGTGGATGAAGAATCGGGCGGCTTTGCGGGTGTGGGCTATTTGGCTGAGAAGGGCTATTTTTCCAAACCGCGTGTGCATCATGTGATCATTCCTGAGCCGCTGGGTGTGGATCGGATTTGCTTGGGGCATCGCGGTGTGTATTGGGCGGAGGTGGAGACCAAAGGGCGCATCGCCCATGGCTCGATGCCTTTTTTGGGGGATAGTGCGATCAATCACATGAGCGCGTTCATTCATTTGCTGGAAACGAAGCTGCAGCCTGCTTTGGCGCAGCGGCATACGCGCGAGCCAGTGGAGCCGCCGGGTGCGCGAGTTTCCACGCTGAATGTGAACAGCATTCATGGCGGGCAGGTGGAGCAGCGCTATGCGAGCGACGCACGCGGCTGGCCAACGATGGAAACGCCTGCGCCTGTGGTCGCACACAGTTGCCGCGCTGTGCTGGATCGCCGTTTTATTGCGGAAGAGCAACTGGAAGACGTGAAGCTCGAAATTTTGGAGATGCTGCAAGAACTCCAACACACGCGACCCGGTTTTGATTTCAACATTCGAGAGATCATGAGTTTTGTACCGACCGCCACGCCCAAAGATGCGCCTGTAGTGGATGCCACGGCTCGTGCGATTGCTCGTGTGCTCGGGCGCGAGCCGAGCTACATTTCCAGCCCGGGTACGTATGACCAGAAACACATCGTGCGCACAGGCAAGCTGAAAGACGTGATCGCGTATGGCCCCGGCATTCTGGATTTAGCGCATCAGCCCGATGAATATGTCGGCATTCAAGAGATGGTTGACAGCGCAAAAATCATGGCACTGGCCTCCTTGCAACTGATGGGTGTTGCATTGAACAACTCCTAATTTCATAGCATACTGCGCACGTTATATAACGGGTAGAGGGCTAAAACGCTTAAAAAACAGAGCTTTGCTTGCCTAGCACGCACGCACACGCATGCGCTGCACCGCGCTCATCCTCTAAAGTGCATCAACACTCTGCGCCGATAATGCAGCGATGACTTCCCCTTCCCTTGATAACAACAGCGCCAGTTTCGCTCAACTGTCCTTGTCACCCGCCACGCTTGAAAACCTCACTGCGCTTGGCTACACCACCATGACGCCGATTCAAGCGGCCAGCTTGCCGCTAGCACTCTTGGGCAAAGACATCATCGCGCAAGCCAAGACGGGCAGCGGCAAAACGGCAGCCTTCGCTTTGGCATTGCTCGCCAATCTGAACCCGCGCCGCTTCGCGGTGCAAAGCATGGTGCTCTGCCCGACACGCGAGTTGGCCGATCAGGTGGCCACCGAAATTCGGCGACTCGCAAGAGCGCAAGACAACATCAAAGTCGTCACGCTCTGCGGCGGTGTGCCCCTGCGCGGGCAGACGGCTTCTCTTGAGCACGGCGCACACATCGTGGTCGGTACACCCGGGCGCGTGATGGATCTTCTGGAGCGCGGCAGTTTGCAAATCGATGCGCTCAATACACTCGTGCTCGATGAAGCTGATCGCATGCTCGATATGGGCTTTTTTGACGACATCACCGTGGTGGCCAAACAGTGCCCCAAAGAGCGGCAGACGCTGCTCTTTTCTGCCACGTATCCCGAAGGCATTGCCAAGCTCTCCGCTCAATTCATGCGCAGCCCGCAGATGATCAAAGTTGAGCTGCAACATGCGGGCAACCAGATCGAGCAACGCTGGTATGAAATTGCAGGAGACGGCAGGCGCGGCGCGAATTCCACCGAGCGCTTTACGGCAGTCGGCCAAATCCTCGCGCATTTCCGCCCTGAGAGTACGCTGGCTTTTTGCAATACCAAAGCTCAATGCAAAGAGCTAGAAACGTTTTTGCAAGCGCAGGGCTACAAAGCGCAGGCGCTCTATGGCGAGCTGGAGCAGCGTGAGCGCGATCAGGTGTTGGTGCAATTCGCTAATAAGAGCTGCAGCATTTTGGTGGCGACTGATGTAGCCGCGCGCGGGCTGGACATTGCCAATCTACAAGCCGTGATCAATGTAGATGTGACACCCGACTCTGAAATTCACATTCACCGCATCGGCCGCACAGGCCGTGCTGGCGAGAGTGGCTTGGCTCTGAATTTAGCCAGCATGGATGAGATGGGTAATGTGGGCAAGATCGAGCTGCTGCAGGGCCGCGAGACGGTGTGGAGCAAGCTCTCTGAATTGACTTCGACGAGCAACGCGCCACTTTTGCCGCCGATGGCCACGCTCTACATCCAAGGCGGCCGCAAAGAGAAAATCCGCCCCGGTGATGTGCTGGGCGCGCTCACAGCGGATCTGGGCTACACACGTGAGCAGGTCGGTAAGATCACGGTGAATGAGTTTTCAACTTACGTGGCTGTTGAGCGCAAGATTGGCGCCGAAGTGGCTAAACGCTTGGGCGAAGCGCGGATCAAAGGCAAGGCCGTGAAGGTGCGGTTGCTTTAAGGTAAATACACGCAGAAAAAAAGCGCGACAAATCTAAAATTAGCAGAGGCAACACAAACCTTGATAACCGCGCGGGAACCGCGCCGGTATCCAGTTGACGGGCTTGCCCGTCGACTGGATATCGTTGTAGCTCCCTCTCTCACCCCGGATTGCTACACTGCGGAGGCCAAGCCCTGCCCAATGGCTGCGGTTGTAGCTCCCTCTCTCACCCCGGATTGCTACACTCCGGGGCTGTGATGCCCTGGTAGTGCAGCCGTTGTAGCTCCCTCTCTCACCCCGGATTGCTACACTAAATGGTGTTGAGGTCAGCCCCAATTTTGGGTTGTAGCTCCCTCTCTCACCCCGGATTGCTACACTGATGTTGTCTCAAACAACTTAGTTTAATTAGTTGTAGCTCCCTCTCTCACCCCGGATTGCTACACTACGGCCGTAGTGACCGAATATATCTACCTCGTTGTAGCTCCCTCTCTCACCCCGGATTGCTACACTGACTGGTAGGCGGGCAGCTTTTGCAATCGCGTTGTAGCTCCCTCTCTCACCCCGGATTGCTACACTAGCGGGCGATCCTGAAAAGTAATATCAAATGTAGTAGCAGCGTCTATAAAGCATAAATTCTAATCTTTCGAGAATATCTCTAT
>JANOJL010000059.1:0-128879 GCA_031418715.1 Variovorax sp.
TAACATTGCAGCTACCAGCAACAAACTGCTCGGCTTCAACCAAAGCGTCATCACCCAAGCCACCGCCGCCAACGGCACAAGGCGCACAATCAGCAACGTCATCGGCCAAGTCAACTACCAGCTCGACGCCAACGGCAACCTAACAAGCGACGGCCTCAGAAGCTTCGACTACAACGCCGAGAACCGCCTTGGGCAAGTACAAATCTTCCAAAGCGGAGAAGCCGCCAAGATCACCTACCTGCACAACGCAGCCGGCCAGCGCGTCTTCAAATCCGAGCCGCAGACGGCGCAAACCCTCCCCAACGAAGCAGAGCTAGGCACTACATTCGTAGACTGGCTACGCCGCAACTTCAGCTGGATGTATGCCACAGCGCAGACCAACGCGACACTGGGCACGAGCTACAGCTTCGCAGAAGCAGGCATTCCCAGCTGGGCGATGACGGGCGAATATGGCAACGGAGGAGCAACATCCACAGGCAGGATGGAATACATCTGGCTACCGACGGACGACGGCAGCGCTATTCCCATAGCCATATTCAGAGGCAACAGATACTTCAACATTCATAGCGACCAGCTCGGAACTCCGAGGCTGATGACGGATGACACTACCAAGCCAGTGTGGCAATGGGCGTATAGCGCGTTTGGCGACAACAAGCCAACGGGCATCCTTAAAGCGACAACGAATCCGAACAGTGCGATCACGAATCTGCCTGTGCTGCTGCAAGCAACTGGCGTGGGAACTACGCTGAATCTGAGATCCCCCGGGCAGTATGCGGATAGCGAGACTGGACTGTTCTACAACTACTTCAGGAGCTATCAGGCAACGCAAGGTAGGTATACGCAGAATGATCCGATTGGGTTGGCGGGCGGTCTTAATAGAAGCATATACGTTGATGCGAATCCGATGAGCTTCACAGATCCCGATGGTCTCAAAGGCCGTCCTGGTAGAGGCCGTAGCACAGCATCTGATGCTGCAGGCTATCACGACCCAAGAGGCGATTTGGTATGCGAGCAGTGGACATGCCCATCAATTACGACGATGTGCATGCAGGGTGATCAAAAACGTCCAACAGACTTTTTGCCAAATGCAACTAACGGCGCTGATGCGCCTCAAGGTTGCTCTTGCACCAAATATACATATCGTCCTGATTGGCGTCCCCCCAACCAAAGTACACTAGACGATTGGAATAGAACACGTGATCTCTTAGGCGATGCGTACAACACATTTCGCGATGCTAAAGATCAAGCGCCTCGCGCAACCAACGGCATGGGTCGGTTGCCTCATTGGCATCGTCTTGGAGGCTATGGCAAATGAAGTATTTCTTTGGAATCATCTTCGTCGTTATTGGCTTGGCGCATGGTTTCCATGTGCTCAATATTGAGCCAGGCAGCATCACTAGTCTGGGTGGGCGAAGTCCACTTTCAAATGGCTCATTGGATAGGATTGCGGCTGCTGGCCTACTCGGAAAATCCATTGTGCTAGCCATTGATGCAGCATTCATCGCGTTAGGTATTTATGAGTTGCGTCGTAAAAAGCTCACTCGACTAGAGAAAAATAGAAGCAAAATCAATACTCCTAAATAGATATCACCTCGCGTAGCATCCACGCCGACCATTGGTCAATCTCTCTTGTGATTCTTCTGAATCTTCTCTTCGTTTTAACGCCACCTAGTCGCTAAGGCTATCTCAATATGAAAAATTCAATTGTCAGTGTGCTGATTCTGCTTGCACTTGTTGCGTCTTTTGTTGGGGGGCGATGGACGGGCTATCAGTCAGGTCATGAAGCCAGTGTCCTGAGAGATCAATCGTTAAACGCTCTCGATGCAATGGGCTCTTATGTTGTGCATGCCAACATGGTGCAAGAGATGACCAACAAGCAAGACGTAAGAGCATTATGTTCAGCGCAGCTTTACGCCAGTGCGAAAGTGATGCAGGTCAGGCAATGTCTAGAGGATTCGAGCTGTAAGCGTGTAATCGAAGATGAAGTTCAAAAAGTTGCGCCAGAGTTGTTGGGCAATGGTGAGTTGAAGATTAAATCCTTCAAGGTCGGCAATAGGTGCGGCTCGTGAATTGCAGTAATTGTCGCTTCAAAATCAATAGCACCCCGCGCAGTATCCATAACGGCCAGAGGCCAATTTCTCTCTTATATTTATTCTGATTCCACTTTTAAATACGCAACCATCTTTTTCAAGACGATATGACACAACCTACCTCAGTATCACAGCAGTATAGCGCTCTCAAATTCATCACCTGCGGCTCCGTCGATGACGGTAAATCCACGCTCATTGGCCGCTTGCTGGTCGACAGCAAAACAGCCCTGATTGACCAAATCGCTGGCGTATCCAAAACTGGCGAGATTGATCTCGCCCAATTCACCGACGGCCTGACCGCTGAACGCGAACAAGGCATCACGATTGATGTGGCTTACCGCTATTTCTCCACCGCCAGCAGAAAATTCATCATTGGCGATACGCCTGGCCATGAGCAATACACACGCAATATGGTCACTGCCGCATCGAGCGCGGATGCCGCTGTGGTACTGGTGGATGCCACAAAACTTGTTTGGCAACAGCAACCCGTGCAACTCTTGCCGCAAACCAAGCGGCACAGCTTGCTCGCGCACTTGTTGCGCGTGCCAAGCATCGTCTTTGCCATCAACAAGTTAGACGCAGTTGAAAACGCTGAGGTAGCGTTCATCAACATCAGTGCCGCATTGAACGCGATGGCCGAACAGGCTGGTATTCAAACCGCAGCCATCGTGCCAGTTTCGGCCTTGAAGGGCGATAACGTTGTCGAGCATTCCAGCCGTTGGCCGTTTTATTCCGGGCAGAGTTTGCTACAGATATTGGAGCAACTTCCTGCTCAGGTTTCGCTCGACGAGGAGCGCCAAGTGCCCACTGCGCTGCCTATTCAGTGGCTCGACAAGGATGCCAGCAGCAGCACAACCGCGCAAGGCCGCCGCACGTTTTGGGGTCGTTTGGCCTCTGGCAGTCTAAAGATTGGCCAAGAGTTACAAGTCTTTCCAAGTGGCCAAAAGGCTTTTATCGCGCAACTGCTTGATCACGCCCGCGAGCCCTTGCAACAAGATCAGGGTTTAAACACAAGCTACGGGCTTGTGTTGGATCGCGAGGTCGATATTTCACGCGGCGATTGGCTGCTAGCCCCCGATGTGTTGCCCGCTCAGCGCAGCTTGAAGGCGACTGTCGCCTGGCTCGATGAGGAGCCTCTGCAAGCCGGGCGCACCTATCTCGCACTGCATGGCCATCGCTGGGTCAAAGCAAAGATCACCGCCGTGCGTCAGCGCTTTGATATTCACACTTTCTCACCCCATGAAGCCACTCAGTTGCAGGCCAACGAAATCGGTATCGTGGAGATCGCTTTGCAAGAACCCATCACTGCGCTGCCCTATGCACAGAGCAAGGCTTTGGGTGCGCTGATTCTGGTGGATACCGCGAGCCACAAAACCTCGGGTGCGGTGCTCGTGCGCTGAGGCACACACGCTAGAGACCTTACCCTCAACCATCCCTGATTTCCCTAGTAAAATCAAGGGTTAATACTCATTTTTCCAGCTGCGCCATGACTCACATCGTTACTGAAGCCTGCATCAAATGCAAATACACCGACTGCGTCGATGTCTGCCCCGTGGACTGCTTCCGCGAAGGCCCCAATATGCTCGTCATTGATCCTGACGAATGCATCGACTGCGCCGTCTGCATCCCCGAGTGCCCCGTGAACGCGATCTACGCCGAAGAAGATACGCCTGCAGATCAAATTCATTTCATCAAGCTCAACATTGAGCTATCGCAAAAAGCCGGCTGGAAAAGTATCACCAAGCGCAAGACCGCGCCTGCGGATGCGGATGAGTGGAAAGACAAAACCGGCAAATTGGCTTTGCTGGAGCGCTAAGATTTTAAATACGAATACCGGACGCAGAAGACGCAAAGGTTACGCAGAAGGAATACAAAAAAGAAAAATGCCAAAGAATTGCTTTTGAATTCACTTCTTCTTTTTTTTGTGTTTTTTCTTTTGTCTTTTTTGCGTCTTCTGCGTAACCTTTGCGTCTTCTGCGTCCGGTATTTAAAAAGTTTTGTATTCAGGCACACACCCCATGGAACCACAATTGAATCAAGAAGTCGTCAACACCGCCAATGCCCACGATGGCCCCATCCTGACGGATGCCGTCATCATTGGTGCGGGCCCGGTGGGTTTGTTTCAGGTGTTTGAGCTGGGTTTGCTCGAAGTCAAATCCCACATCATTGACTCGCTCGCTTATCCTGGCGGCCAGCCGATTGAGCTGTATCCTGACAAACCGATTTACGATATTCCCGCGATTCCCGTCTGCACCGGCAAAGAGCTGACCGATGCGTTGATGAAGCAGATCGCTCCTTTCGGCGGCACCTTTCACCTGAGCCAAACCGTGACGCAAGTGCAAAAGCAAGAAGATGGCCGCTTCTTCGTCGAAACCAGCAAAGGCACTCAATTTCTCACCAAGACGATCTTCATCGCAGGTGGCGTGGGCGCATTCGAGCCGCGCTTGCTCAAAGTGGATGGTCTCGATACTTTCCAAGGCAGCCAACTGCATTACAGCGTCAAAGATCCGAGTATTTTCAAAGATAAAAATCTGGTCATTGTTGGCGGTGGCGATTCCGCGCTCGATTGGGCACTGAACTTCGCGCAAGAAGGCCCGAACAAAGCCGAGAGCGTGATCCTCGTGCATCGGCGTGACGGCTTCAAAGCCGCGCCAGCCAGCGTCGCCAAATTGAAGGCGCTTTGCGATGCCCATGAAATGCAATTCGAGGTCGGCCAAATCACCGATATTGTTGCCAACGACGGCAAACTCAGTCACATCAAAGTCACCGGCGGCGACGGCGTGACGCGCACCATGCCGCTCGATATGCTTCTCGTCTTCTTCGGCCTCTCGCCAAAGCTTGGCCCTATTGCCAACTGGAGCCTAGAGATCGAGCGCAAGCAGCTCAAGGTCGATACCGAAAAATTTTCTACCAACATCCCTGGCATCTTCGCCGTGGGTGACATCAACACCTATCCCGGTAAAAAGAAGCTAATCCTGAGCGGCTTCCACGAATGCGCACTCGCCGCCTTCGGCTCGATGCCTTTCATCTTTCCAGATAAAAAAGTTCATCTCCAATACACCACGACCTCGCCAAAACTCCACAAAGTACTCGGCGTGGAATCTCCGGTGTTTGATTGAGTTTGCTTGCGTTTGCAGGGCTGAATAGCAATACCGGACGCAGAAAACGCAAAGCTTACGCAGAAGGAATACCAAAAAGAAAATTGCCAAAAGCGGGTTTTTTGACTTTATTCTTTTTTAATTTTTTCTTCTGTCTTTTTGCGTCTTCTGCGAAACCTTTGCGTCTTCTGCGTCCGGTATTGGTTTCTAAGTTGATCCGTTAAATTCAACCAATCGAAGCCATCTTGCAACTGGTGGGCATCTGCGCCTTCGCAGCGTCAATCACGCGGATCACGCGAAAGCCGTAGCCCGAGCCCTCAACATCGTATTTCACGCCGGGATTTCCTTGTTTGTCCATGATGCCGACAACGAGAGGTTGTTGGAATTGGTGGTCTGTTTCGCGCATGCTTGCGCTTTGACCGAACAGGTTGATCGTGGTTTTGGACAAGCGCTTAGCCAAAGCGATCACATCAATGCTTTTTGCAGAATTCGTGCCTTGCAACGCTTGCACAAGGGCCTCCATCATGAGCTGCATGCGCATGTGGACGTAATCATCTTCCGGTTTGGGAAATCGCTTGCGAAAGGCTTGCATGAAGGTATCAGCTTCTGCTTGGCGCATGCCCTTGACAATACCGTCGGGGGCACCGACGTTGGGCAACCAATCAGCCACAGCGATCACTTTACCGATACCCGCCTCGCCAATGGCCGCAGGTGCACCGAGCGCATTGCCATAAAAAGTATAGAACTTGCCCTCAAAGCCCGCCTCTTTGCAGGCCTTAATGAGTAGCGTGAGATCGTTGCCAAAATTGCCTGTAAGCACAGCGCCTGCGCCACTGCTCTTGATTTTGGCGGCATAGGGTGCGAAATCCTTGATCCTCCCAAGCGGATGCAGCTCATCGCCCACGATACTGATATCGCTGCGTTGTGCAGCCAATTGACGCTTGCCTTCGCGCAGCACAGCTTGACCAAAGCTGTAATCTTGCCCTATGAGATACACCGATTTGAGCGCGCTGTCTTCGCGCAGCACTTCCATCAGTGCGGCCATCCTCATATCGGCATGTGCATCGAAGCGGAAATGCCAAGGGCTGCATTTCTCGTTGGTCAAAATCGGATCCACAGCTGAATAGTTGAGAAAAATCAAGCGCTGATCTGGCCTGCGCTCGTTGTGTTTGTTGATCGCATCAATCAAGGCAGCAGCCACGGATGAGCCGTTACCTTGCATGATGATTTGCACGCCATCGTCAATCGCTGCGCGCAGCATCGCCAATGCCTCTTCCACCTGGCCTTTGCTGTCGTAGCGCTGCATCTCAAACAAGCGCTTCGTATTGCCCGGGAGCACCACACCGCCACGCGCATTCACACGTTCAGTCGCCCATACAAGATTGCGAAACACAGCTTCCCCCGTGTTCGCAAACGCGCCTGAGAGTGCCTCAATCAATGCTATCTTTATAGGAGCACTCTGCGCAGGATTTATAACGGCCAGAGCACCAAAAGGCATCAATAAGTTGCCTGATGTTGTGACGGACAGCAGGCTTTTCAAGAGCATGCGTTTGGAAATATATTTAGCTTGAGTCATTCATTTTCTCCCTTGAAACCTGATGCATGTGCTGCAAATATGAGCCATGCGGCAACGCTTTCATCATGGGGATGAAAAGCGCATGAGCCGCGAAGTGTACTAGGAGTTTGCTATGTTTTTTTCACCTGTTCGCGTTAACCGCTCTTGCCTGAATGCTCAAGGCTACTCGTCCCTTTACGGGTCACATTCTGAACCCTTGAATCGCCTTTTTGCCGATGCCTTAGAAAGCAACCATAACAGCCTTGTTGAAAGCGATGAGACTTCCATCACGCTGAGCTTGGATGTGCCTGGCCTCTCGAAAGAGCAGCTCACGATTGGTATCGAAGGCCGTATCGTGCGCATCACATCGAAAGACGATTCGCCGCGCAGCTTCAAAGCCGCTTACAAAATCGGCAGCGATGTGGATGCTGTTAAGAGCGAAGCGAAGCTTGAAAACGGTGTATTGACTTTGAAACTCGCAAAGGTTACGCCCGAGAGCCGCGAAACATTGCTCACGATCAACTGATCGCGTCAGAGTTGGTCCAGAGGCCAGCGCGGCTTCACATCAAAAGCGTAGTTCCGCGAGGGCTGCGCTTTTCCTGTTTGAAGGCGCATACCCGCAGCGAGCGCGATCATCGCGCCGTTGTCGGTGCACAAATGCAACTCAGGATAGTGCACACGAATGCGTTGCTTGGCGCAAGCGGCATTGAGCTGATCGCGCAAACTGCGATTCGCACCCACGCCGCCCGCCACCACCAAGCGCTTCAAGCCAGAGTGTTGTACTGCTTTGAGCGATTTCTTCACCAACACTTCCGTGATCGCAGCCTGAATACTCGCTGCCAGATCGCGCAGCGTCTCAGCTGACAAAGATTCAACGCCCTGCCCGCGTACCTCCTTGCCCTCGGGCACATCGCCCACCAAGCGCTTGACCTGCGTGAGCACTGCCGTCTTCAAACCTGCAAACGAAAAATCTAAATCGCCGCTGTGCAGCAACGGGCGCGGAAATTTAAAGGCCAGAGGATCCCCTAGCTTAACTTCGCCGCCGCCGCCGCCATCGGCCAATTTTGCCAATTGAGGCCCGCCAGGATATGGCAAGCCGAGCAATTTGGCAGTTTTATCAAACGCTTCGCCAGCGGCATCATCAATCGTCTCACCCAGCAAAGCATATTCGCCCACGCCATCGACGCGCATCAACTGCGTGTGCCCTCCGCTCACCAGCAGCGCAATAAATGGAAACTCAGGCGGATCAGCGCTTAAAAAAGGCGATAGCAAATGCCCTTCTAAATGATGGATGCCAATCACAGGCTTACCCAAAGCACTGCCCAGCGCACAGGCTGCACCCGCGCCCACAAGCAAGGCACCCGCCAAGCCGGGCCCGCGTGTAAACGCTATGAAATCGATAGCACTTAGCGCAGTATTATCAACGGCCAACACCTCTTTTGCTAAAGGAATCATGCGCCGAATATGATCTCTGCTCGCCAATTCAGGCACCACACCACCATAAGCGCGGTGCATTTCAATCTGGCTGAACAGTGCCGCACCAAGAAGCAACGGAACAGGCGCACGAGCGCCCGCATCTGGTGCAGCCATCTCGGCGCGCACCAAGGCCACACCCGTTTCATCACAAGAAGACTCAAAGCCTAAGATCAGCATATGGCCTGAATTTTGCACTAGTGTTGACATGAGTCTCTCCAAAGCATCTTTTGCCGCCACTTCGAGCGCGTCCAGCACGGAAGCTGCGTACAAGTTGCGCATTGTGGTGGTCGCGCCAGAAACGCTCTCGCCCGACGGCTTGGACGAACACGCCGCGCAGGAGGCCGTGCGCAGCCGTGAACTACGGATTGGCTTGCTAGAGAGTGGCTACAACTTGATCGCGGTGCTCCCCGCAGACAGTTTTTTAGCGCAACGCATCACGCAATTGCAGCCTGACATGATCATCGTGGATGCTGAAAGCGATGCCCGCGATGCGCTAGAACACGTGGTGATGGCCACCCGCGAAGCGCCACGCCCGATTGTGCTGTTCACCGAAGACAACGACACCTCGCGTGTGAAAGATGCCGTGGCTGCGGGCGTCAATGCCTATATCGTGGCCGGCCTCGCGCCAGAACGCATCCGCCCGATCATGGATGTGGCGATGGCACGGTTTGAGCATGAGCAGAGTCTGCGGCAAGAGCTGAAAAGCGCCAAGTCCGAGCTGCAAGACCGCAAAACCATCGACCGCGCCAAGGGTCTATTGATGCAGCGTCAAGGTCTCTCTGAGCCAGAGGCCTACGAAAAGCTGCGCAAATCCGCGATGGACAAAGGCTTGAAGCTGGCTGATGTGGCGCAGCGGATGTTGGATGTGGCGGATTTGTTAAGTTAAGTTGGCACGCTTCTCGCATATATCCCTACAAGGTCAATGTTGATCACCTGATTCCACGCTCTGCAATGGCGCAGCGCAACGGATCACACAGAACGAAGACGTTCTTGATGCATTTCGCGCGAAATTTGTGCGGTTTGCATGCAAGAGCGTCTTTTCTTTTTTTGGACTTTTCCTTTTTCTATTCCTATTGGAGTGATGCCATGAATGATCTCTTAAAAAAACAACTCAGCCGCCGCAAAGCGCTTCAAATTGGTGCGGTGGGCGCAGTTGGCCTATCCCCTGCGCTGCGTGCCACGGTCTACGCGCAAGGCTCAGATGCACCAGAGAAAAAGGAGGTCAAGATTGGCTTTATTCCTCTTACAGATTGCGCCAGCATTGTCATGGCGTCAGTCCTAGGAATTGATCAGAAGTACGGCGTCAAAATCATTCCGAGCAAAGAGGCCAGTTGGGCCAGTGTTAGGGACAAGTTGCTCGCTGGCGAGAACGACATGACCCACATGTTGTACGGCATGGCCTATGGCATCCAATTGGGCATTGGTGGTCCCAAGCGAGACATGAATGTTTTGATGACCCTCAATCAAAACGGCCAGGCCATTACCTTGTCGAAAAAACTCGCAGAGAAAGGCGCGGTCGATTTGGCCGGCCTCGTCAAGCTGATGAAAAGCGAAAAACGCGAATACACCTTTGCGCAAACCTTCCCGACCGGCACCCATGCCATGTGGCTCTACTACTGGCTGGCATCGGGCGGCATCAATCCACTGCAAGATGCCAAGGTGATCACCGTACCGCCCCCGCAAATGGTGGCCAATATGCGCGTTGGCAACATGGATGGCTATTGCGTCGGCGAGCCTTGGAATCATCGCGCCATCGCCGACGGCATTGGCATCACCGCTGAGACAACCCAAGGCATCTGGAAAGATCACCCCGAAAAGGTGCTGGGCGTCACTGCAGACTTTGCCAAGAAAAATCCCAATACATGCCGCGCAGTCACGGCGGCGATCATTGAAGCTGGTAAGTGGATCGACGCAGGTTTGCAGAACAAAAACAAAATGGCCGAAACCATTGCTGATAAATCCTACGTCAATACAAGCGTTGATGTGATCAACCAACGTATTTTGGGTCGCTATCAAAACGGCCTGGGCAAAACGTGGGACGACCCGAACTACATGAAATTCTTTAACGATGGCATGGCAAGCTATCCGTATCTCTCTGACGGCATGTGGTTCCTGACGCAACACAAGCGCTGGGGTTTGCTAAAAGATCATCCTGACTACCTCAACGTTGCTAAGGCTGTCAACCGCATCGACATCTACAAGCAAGCAGCAGCGGCAGCGAAAGTCCCAGTCCCGAAAAGTGACATGCGAACCAGCAAGCTCATTGATGGCGTTACGTGGGACGGAACCAACCCTGCCAAGTACGCCGACGGCTTCAAGATCAAGGCCTAACGGCCGCTGCACAAGGAGCGACCATGGTTTCCGCCGTTTTTCACGATCCGCTGCCCGATACCTCTGCGCCTCTCAAAAGGGCACAGATTCATACCAACAATACTATAAATTCCATAGCATCTAGTGCAGATTCTAAAAGGGCTGAGGCCATGAAAGCACCAAAAAAAGAAGCCTCTATGCCGTTTGATTGGCGAGGTTTGTGGCTCAAAGTTATACCACCGATCATTGGCATGGCCTTGCTGGTTGCCGTTTGGCAAGTTATCGCGATGACCAGCAAAGGCAGCATTCCTACGCCCCTAGCTACAGGTATCCAAGCTGTGGATATTTTTTCTAAGCCTTTTTACAGCAATGGCCCCAACGACCAAGGCATTGGATGGAATATCTGGAGCTCCCTCAAGCGAGTGGCCTTGGGTTTTGGCTTAGCGGCCTTGGTTGGTATTCCCGTCGGTTTCATGATCGGACGCTTCACATTTCTCAACCGGATGTTCGGCCCTTTGATCAGTCTTTTGCGCCCTGTATCACCTTTGGCTTGGCTGCCAATCGGTCTGCTCGTCTTCAAAGGTGCGCACCCTGCAGCGATCTGGACGATTTTTATCTGCTCTATCTGGCCGATGATCATCAACACGGCCGTGGGCGTGCAGCGTGTGCCTCAAGACTACATGAACGTCGCACGGGTGCTCAACCTGTCGGAGTGGAAGATCATCACGAAGATTTTGTTCCCTGCGGTGTTGCCTTACATGCTCACGGGTGTACGCCTTGCTGTGGGCACCGCTTGGCTGGTGATCGTGGCCGCTGAAATGCTCACCGGAGGCGTCGGCATTGGCTTCTGGGTTTGGGACGAATGGAATAACCTGAATGTGAAGAACATCATCATCGCCATTTTCGTCATTGGCCTGGTCGGCCTGATTCTCGAAGCGATGCTGATCAAGCTGGCAAGCGCCTTCACCTACGAAGAAGTGAAAAATTAAAGGAAAGCATCATGGACAAGTACATCGAAATTTCCGGCGTCGCGCAGACCTTCAAAACCACCAAGGGCTTGTTCCCTGCGCTCAAGGACATCAGCCTGAGTGTCAGCAAAGGCGAATTCGTCACACTGATCGGCCACTCGGGTTGCGGCAAATCGACCCTGCTCAATTTGATTGCTGGGCTGACCACACCCACCGAGGGCACATTGCTGTGCGCCAACCGTGAGATCAAGGGGCCCGGTCCGGAGCGTGCCATGGTGTTTCAAAATCATTCGCTTCTGCCTTGGCTCACTTGCTATGAAAACGTTCATCTCGCGGTCGAGCGGGTCTTTGGAAGCACAACGACCAACAGGGCTGGCGAGACCAAAGCTGAGCTAAAGGCACGCACCGAGGCAGCGCTGGAAATGGTGGGCCTCACACACGCGCTTTCCAAGCGTCCTGGGGAGATCTCGGGAGGCATGAAGCAGCGCGTTGGTATCGCACGCGCCCTCTCGATGGAACCGCAAGTGCTGCTCATGGATGAGCCTTTTGGCGCGCTAGATGCGCTCACGCGCGCCAAGCTGCAAGATGAGCTACTGGAGATCGTGCAGAAAACGCACAGTACCGTGGTGATGGTGACGCATGATGTGGACGAAGCAGTGTTGCTCTCTGATCGAATCGTGATGATGACCAATGGCCCTGCGGCCACGATTGGCGATGTCTTGAGCGTGAATCTGCCGCGCCCTCGCAACCGCGTGGCGCTGGCGCAGAGCGCGGAATACATCCAATACCGCAGCACCGTGCTTGATTTCCTCTACAACCGCCAGTCGCATGTGGAAAAAACTGCTGCCTGAGTCCGCATTCTCTAGCGCATGCCGTTGCGCGCAGCCAGTTCAACGAAAATGCCGCTGTGATCGAGATCACCCAAGCCATGGCTTTCGGCTACCGCGTAGAGTTGCTCAAAGAAGGTGACGATGGGTGCGTCCATGCCTGTCTCTTGTGCGCAATCGACGGCGTTGCGCATGTCTTTGAGCTGCACAGATAAGCGGCCACGCGGCGCAAAATCGCGCTGCGCCATTCGCTCGCCATGCAATTGCAAAATTCGGCTGTCGGCAAAGCCGCCCACCATCGCTTCGCGCACCTTGGCCATGTCTGCCCCGCCGCGCGAAGCCAGGAGCAGCGCTTCAGCCACCACACCAATCGTGCCGCCCACGATCATTTGATTGGCTAGCTTTGTAAGCTGTCCTGCACCATGCGGGCCCACATGCGAGGCACGGCCAAACACTTTCAGCACGGGCTGCGCCCGTTCAAAATCTTCCAACAAACCGCCAGCCATCATCACCAAAGTACCGGCTGCTGCGCCCACGGTGCCACCCGAGACAGGGCAATCGATGTGATGCAAACCTAGCTTTGTCAACCGCGCCGCATGGTCGCGGGCTTCGCGCGGTTTGGACGAGCTCATGTCGATCAGCAGCACGCCTTTCGTCATGGCCTTCGCAACGCCTTGGTTAAAAAGCACCGTTTCTGTGATCTGCCCATTCTCCAACATGCTGATCACAATTTCTGCACCCAGCACCGCTGTTGCGGCCTCTGCATGCACATGCGCGCCATACGCAGCCAGCGGCTGCGCCTTGGCTTGCGTTCGATTCCACACATGGGTTTCAAAACCTGCTTCGCACAAGCGGCGCGCCATGGGCAAGCCCATCAAACCAATTCCAAGGAAGGTAATTTTCATGGCATTCACTACTCATTTAATAGCACTCTGCTCAGGTTTTATAACGGCTAGATGCCGATTTGACCTTAAAAATGCTTTCAACCAAGCAGGCAACCCACACGATCAAAGCATGCAAATATCTTCCCATGCCTAGGCTTGCCTTTTGCTGACAAGCTACCGCCCCTTGCTGTCACACAGGCGCGGCGGCAATCAATTCACCATCACCACTTTCCCCTTCACCCCGCGCGTCGCCATGTGCGCATACGCCGCTTTGAGTTCACTCATCGGCATCGTTCGGTCAATGATCGGCTTGATCTGGCCAGAGGCATGCCAAGCGGCGAGTTGTTTGTAGTCCTGCATGAAAGTCTTAGGCTCACGCTTGGTGAAATCGCCCCAGAATACGCCGACGATGCTCGCGCCTTTGAGCAGCGCCAAATTAAAAGGCAGCGCGGGAATCGGGCCGCTGGCAAAGCCAATCACCAGATAGCGCCCGCGCCAAGCTATCGAACGAAACACCGGCTCGGCAAACTGCCCGCCAATCGGGTCATACACGATATCGGGCGCTTTGCTTCCCACGCTCTCGCAAGCCGCCTTGATCGCTTCTCGCAGTTGAGAAGAAAACTGCTCAGGATCACTGAAAGCACCGTAATTGATCACCGCATCTGCTCCAAAAGCTTTCACAGCCGCGCATTTGTCAGCGCTTGAAGCCGCCGCGATCACTTTCGAACCCGCCGCCTTGGCAATTTGAATCGCCGCCGTGCCCACGCCGCCCGCTGCGCCGAGAATCAAGACCGTCTCGCCCGCCTTGAGTTGGCCGCGATCCAGCAGCGCATGAATCGTGGTGGCATACGTCATCAAAAGCGATGCACCGTCTTCATACGTGAAGCCTTCGGGCATGGGCAGTGCGAGCATCGCAGGCAGCACCGCATGTGTGGCAAAGCCGCCTGTGCCATGAAGGCAAATCACCGATTGCCCCACCTTCAGATGCGCCACGCCCTCGCCGACCGCTTCAACGATGCCCGCAAACTCCGAGCCAGGCACAAAAGGCAGTGGCGGCTTGAATTGGTATTTGTTTTGCACGATCAGCGTGTCTGGGAAGTTCAGACTTGCCGCCTTGATCGCCACGAGCACTTCGCCCGCCTTGGGCGCGGGTGTGGGTTGCTCTTTCCAAACGAGAGCGTCAACGCCAGTGGGGGTTTCGCAAAGCCAAGCGTGCATGATGAAGTCTCCTAAAGTTCAATCTATGCATCTTAGTGGCAGAAACATGCGATTGCCTCCAAGCAATGTCTCTCACACGTCATAGAATCAAACGCATGAAAATCTTGATCTCGAACGACGATGGCTACCAAGCCGCAGGCATTGTGGCTTTGTATGAGGCTTTGAAAACGGTCGCTGAGGTCGAGGTGATCGCGCCGGAGCACAACAACAGCGCCAAATCCAACGCGCTCACACTGCATTCGCCGCTTTACGTGCACCGTGCAGCCAACGGCTTTCGTTATGTGAACGGCACACCCGCTGACTGCGTGCACATCGCGCTCACAGGCTTGCTCGGCTACAAACCCGATCTGGTCGTATCGGGCATCAACAATGGCGCCAACATGGGTGACGACACGATTTACAGCGGCACGGTGGGTGCGGCAATGGAAGGCTATTTGTTTGGCATTCCCGCGCTGGCTTTTTCCCAAACGGAGAAAGGCTGGGCGCATTTGCAAGATGCAGCTCTCGTAGCCCGCGATTTGGTGATGAAGTTCTCGCAGCAACCCGCCAGCATGCCCGGCGCTTCTGGCACGAATGGCGCATGGCTGCTCAATGTGAACATCCCCAATCTGCCTCGCGAAATGATCAAAGCGCCCAAGGTGTGCCGCCTAGGTCGCCGCCATGCCGCTGAGCCGGTGGAAGTGCAGCCCAATCCACGTGGCGAGACGATGTATTGGATTGGTGCTGCGGGCGCGGTGGCCGACAGCGGTCCAGGCACGGATTTTGAAGCCGCTGCCGCTGGCCATGTGACGATCACGCCGCTGCAAGTGGATCTGACGGATCATGCGCGGCTCGATGCATGGCGTTTGCGTAACACCTGATGCATCGTTTGACCTGAAGACCATGAGTCGCCCCAGTTTCCCTGCCAAATTGCCCAGCGGTTTGCCGCAAACGGGTGCAAAGCCCTCATTTGCAGCGCCTGTTGTCAAATCAATCGCCAAATCTTTTGCTATTAAATCAATAGCACGTAGCGCAAATTCTATAACGGGTAGCGGCCTAAATGGCTTAAAAAAGTCTATTCCTGTTGGTGCCGCAGTCCGCAGCGGTGTCGGTATGGATTCAGCAGCTGTCAGGCAGCGCATGGTGCAAAAGCTGTTTGAAGGTGGCGTACAAGATCAGGCTGTACTTGCTGCGATGAATGCGATTGAGCGGCATCGTTTTGTCGATACTGCGTTGGCAGGCCAAGCTTATGAAGACACCAGCTTGCCGATCGGTCTGTCGCAAACCATCTCCAAGCCCAATGTCGTTGCTCGCATGATTGAATTGCTGCGCCAAGGCTGTGCGTTGGATGCGCAAGGCAAGATGGGGCGCGTGTTAGAGATTGGCTCGGGTTGCGGTTATCAAGCGGCGATCCTCACGCGACTGTGCCATGAGGTGTATAGCATTGAGCGGCTGCGCGGTTTGTATGACAAAGCCTTGGTCAATGTGCGCCACCTCAAAGCACCCAATCTTCATTTACTGCTAGGCGACGGCATGCTCGGCGCACCGAGCGGCGCGCCGTATGCGGGCATCATTGCCGCAGCGGGAGGTGAAGCGATTCCGCCAGCGTGGCTTGAACAACTGGCCGTTGGCGGCCGCATCGTCGCGCCAATCGTGACATCTGGTGGCTCAGGAAGCAGCCAGTCGCTGATGGTGATTGAAAAAACGGCGCAAGGCGTGAAACAAACTGTATTAGAAAGTGTGCTCTTTGTGCCCCTAAAATCAGGGGTAGCCTAAAAGCACAAGGGAACACGCACATGACACACCGAACCCCCGCGTTCATCCGACTAGGCGCCATCATTTTGGCAGCCGCCTTCATCACAGGCTGCGCCTCTCAGCGCCCTGTTGGCAGCTCAGCGCCAGTAGAAGACCGTGGCTCCATGGCAGGCCGCAACGTGCCCACGCAACCCGCGCCTGCGACTGTAGCTAACAGCACACCCGCCACCGCCGCCAAACTTCCGCCAGGCCAAGAAAATTCAGGCAAACCCGGCTACTACGCCGTGCGCCCCGGCGACACACTCATTCGTATCGGCTTGGAGGCCGGTCAAAGCTGGCGCGACATCGCCCGCTGGAATGGCATGGACAATCCCAACATCATCGAAGTGGGTCAAGTGCTGCGCATCATTCCGCCCGGAACGGCGGCTGTGGCAGCTGCGCCCTTGCCTGCAACTTCTCCAGCGCCCGCAGGGGATGGCGTCGTCGCCCGCCCTGTGAGTTCACCCACCCCCGTCGCCGCAGGCAGCGTACCGCCCCCCGGCACACGCACTGCCTCCGTCACCCCGATCGTCACGCCAACGACGACACCTGTTGCCGCCGCGCCATTGCCACCCTCCTCCTCGCCTAGCGATGAAGACATCGGTTGGATTTGGCCCGTCACAGGCGGCGCAGGCAATGTGGTGGCCACCTTTGACGAAGTCAAAAACAAAGGCGTAGGCATCGGCGGCAAGACGGGCGATGCCATCTTGGCCGCAGGAGATGGTCGCGTGGTGTACGCAGGCGCGGGTTTGCGTGGCTACGGCAATTTGGTGATCTTAAAACACAACAACACCTACTTGACAGCCTACGCTCACAACCAAACGCTCTTGGTTAAAGAAGACCAAACCGTGCGCAAAGGCCAAAAGATCGCTGAGATGGGCAACTCCGATGCAGACCGCACCAAGCTGCATTTCGAAATTCGCCGCCAAGGCAAACCCGTCGATCCGCTGCGCTTTTTGCCCGCACGTTGATTTTTCGCTGATTTTTAAGTGTTTTAGGGCTCTGCCTGTTGTACAACGTGCGCAGAGTGCTATTAAACTCATAGTAGAAGGATGCTGATATGGCCTGGCCCGTGATGGTGTTTGACATCGAAAGCATCCCCGATGTGAAGGGTCTGCGTGCCTTGGGCGAGTACGATGCGGCGCTTTCAGGCCAAGAAGTTCACGCGCAGTGGGCAGCCGCTCGCAAAGCCGACAACAAGTCAGATTTCATGCCTTTGCACTTGCAGCGCATCCTGTGCATCAGCGTCGTTTTCCGCAACGCAGAAGGCTTGCGGATTCATAGCTTCGTGGATCGTGACGATGTCTCTGAAGGCAAAATCATCCAGCAATTCTTCAGCAGCTTAGAAAAGCATGTGCCCCAGCTGGTGAGCTGGAACGGCGGCGGGTTCGATCTACCCGTTTTGCACTACCGAGGCCTGATCCACGGCGCAAACGCCAGCAAATACTGGGACATGGGCGATGGCGGCGACCACGATTCGCGCGAATTCAAGTGGAACAACTACATCTCCCGCTACCACCTGCGCCACCTGGACATGATGGACTTGCTCGCCATGTATCAGCCCAAAGCCAACGCACCCTTGGATGCCATGGCCAAGCTTTGCGGCTTCCCCGGCAAGCTGGGCATGGACGGCAGCAAGGTGTATGAAGCCTATCTCGCCGGCGGCCAAGAAGACATCCGACGCTACTGCGAAACTGATGTGATGAACACCTATTTGCTGTACTGCCGCTTCCAAAAAATGCGCGGCGGTTTTACCGACAAAGAATACGATACCGAGATCGCTTTCGTGAAAGAAACCTTGGGCAATCTCGCACACAATGAAGCGCACTGGGATGAGTATTTGAAAGCGTGGGCTTGAACCGCCCCCAAAGCACCTTCATTTCCAGCGATATAATCCAATTATGTTCCGCGCGATGACTCTCCTGCCCATCACCAGCTCTGCTGGCATGCAGGCCTGCGCGATCACCAAGACCATTACCAAAACAGGCTAACTTAGCCCGGTTCGTCTTGCGCCCTCCCCGGACACAGACGAGCCGGGGCAAAGTAGCTTTAAGAATTTTATTGAAGCGATTTAAACTTTGAAAGGGCAACGCAAATGAAAGTAGGAAATACCGTCGGACTCGTAGGCTGGCGCGGCATGGTTGGCTCCGTCCTGATCGATCGCATGATTGTGGAAAAAGACTTCGATCTGATCGAACCTGTCTTCTTCTCCACCTCCAATGCCGGCGGCGCAGCCCCCGCACAAGCGAAAAACGAAAAAACGCTCAAAGATGCGTTTGACATCGCGGCTCTCAAAAAATGCGACATCATCATCACCGCCCAAGGCGGCGACTACACCAGCGAAGTCTTCCCCAAGCTGCGCGCCACAGGCTGGAACGGCCACTGGATCGATGCTGCTTCCACGCTGCGCATGAATTCTGATGCCGTCATCATTCTCGATCCGGTCAACATGCCCGTGATCAAAAATGCCCTCACCAAAGGCGGCAACAACTGGATCGGCGGCAATTGCACCGTCTCTTGCATGCTGATGGGCGTGGGCGCTTTGTACAAAGCCGGCCTCGTGGAATGGATGTCTACCCAAACTTACCAAGCCGCGAGCGGCGGCGGCGCGCAGCACATGCGCGAGTTGCTCACGCAATACGGCAGCCTGCACTCGGAAGTCAAATCCTTGCTCGACGACCCAAAATCCGCGATTTTGGAGATTGACCGCAAAGTGGCGGCTCGCCAACGCGCTTTTGCTGGTGATGAAGTGGCCAACTTCGGCGTGCCCTTGGGTGGCTCGATCATTCCTTGGATCGACAAAGATTTAGGCAATGGCATGACCAAAGAAGAATGGAAAGGCATGGCTGAGACCAACAAGATCATGGGGCTGGGAGAAGGTTTCTCAGCGCCTGCCATTCCGGTCGACGGATTCTGCATCCGCGTCGGCGCGATGCGCTGCCACAGCCAAGCGTTGACCCTCAAATTGAAGAAAGACGTGCCTTTGGCCGACATTGAAGCCTTGATCGCTCAAGACAACGCGTGGGTCAAAGTGATCCCTAACAACCGCGAAGCCACACTTGCCAGCCTCACGCCCGTCGCTGTGACGGGTACGATGACGATCCCCGTCGGCCGCATCCGCAAAATGGCCATGGGACCGGAATATTTGGGCGCTTTCACGATTGGCGACCAGCTTTTATGGGGCGCTGCTGAGCCCTTGCGCCGCATGTTGCGCATCTTGCTGGCAGCATAAAACGTCCGTTTTGAGCTGTTTAAACTGGCAAAAAGGCTGGATTTGTTACAAATCCAGCCTTTTTCTTTGTCCACTTCAATGACCCAATCTACGCAACGAAAAATCGCAACCTAGGGTTTGCGTTGTCGCCAGACAACAAAAAATGCATCATATTTCGAGCAAAATCAAGGGGTTTAAAACCTTAGACCAATTCTTAGCTTGTCAAGCTAACTAGTTGATGTTAAGGTTCTTTTTCTGAAAAAAGTATTGAGGCATGTGTGCGAAAAATGACTACAAACCCCGTTACACCGTTGCAACCTAATCGAGGCCGGGTTGGTGCTGCCGCCATTCAGCAAACCTCTTGGCTCACGCCAATTGCCGCAGCCGCCCTCGCCTTGATCTTGGGTTTTGCATCACAAGATGCTACTGCGCTGGCTCTAGGCCGTGTGAATGTGCTCTCAGCCCTTGGCGAGCCTTTGCGCGCCGAAATTGATGTCCCTGAACTCACCGCTGAAGAAGCGGCCAGCTTGCGCACTTCTGTTGCCAACCCGGATGCTTTCCGCGCCGCTGGCCTGGAATACAACGTCGCATTGGGTGCTGCACAAATCAGCTTGCAGCGCCGTGCCAACGGCAGCGCCTTTCTGCGCTTGAGCAGTGATCGCCCCATCAACGAGCCTTTTGTAGATCTGATCATTGAAGCCAGTTGGTCTTCTGGCCGCATCGTGCGTGATTACACGATGCTGTTTGACCCTGCCAATATGCGCCAAGCCGCAGCGCCTTCTGCCACCACGGCTGCGGGCTCTACGGCTCCTGCAGTCGCCGCGCCTGCAACCACCTCGCGCCCCAGCGCGCCTTCTCCCGTGGCCGCCGCCCCGCGCGCCGCGCGCAGCGAACCAGCTGCAAAAGCTGCCCCAAAAGCCGCCGACAAACCTGCTCAGCCCGCGCCGAAAGATGGCATAACCGTCAAACTTGGTGACACAGCAGCCGCTTTGGCTGCGCGCTACAAGCCAGCAGGCATCTCACTGGATCAAATGCTCGTGGCCATGCTGCGTTCAAGCCCTGATGCCTTCATTAGCAGCAATGTGAACCGACTCAAATCCGGCGCTGTGATCGACATGCAAGCCGCCGCCAGCAGTGCACCGAGCACAACTGAGGGCGAAGCCAAGCAAACCATTGTCGCGCAAGCCAAAGATTTCAACGAATTCCGCCGCCGCCTCGCTGCTGGCGCACCCACAGCCACCGCAGCCGCGCCTAGCCGCGCAGCAGGCGGTAAGGTGCAAGCCAGTGTGAGTGAGCCTAAAGCACAAGCCACAGCGCCAGACAAGCTCACACTGAGCAAAGGCTCCGTAGCTGCCAAAGCCAAAGAAGAAGCGATTGCTAAAGAAAAGCAAGCCAAAGATAGCGCAACACGCGTGGCAGAGCTGTCCAAAAATATCCAAGATCTAGGCAAACTCAGTACGACCACTGTGGCCAAGCCTGGTGCTCCTGCTACCGCGCCAGCCACTGGTGCTGCAAGCGCCCCCGGTGTGAAAGTTGCAGGAAGTGCGCCAGTCGCCGCAACGAACACCACGGCAAAAGCCCCAACACCCACTGCTGCGCCAATAGCTGCTCCTGTCGCTGCGGCAGCTTCTACCGTTGCATCCGCCGCCAAACCCGCTGCCTCTGCGCCAACAGCTATTGCTGCCGCAACCAGCACAGTGGCGAGCACCGCATCAGTCGTTGCGTCCACCAGCACATCCGCCAGTAGCACTGCCACGGCTGTTGCTGCGGCAGTGCCAGCATCTTCTGCCCCTGTACCAGCCCCAGCCCCCGTCGCTGTGGCCAAGCCCAAAGCCCCACCCCCACCTCCTCCACCCGAGCCCACTTTCATAGAAAGCCTTATGGAGAACCCGCTTGTGCTCCCCGGTGCAGGTGCTTTGCTAGCTGGCTTGGGCGGCTTCGCGTTTTGGCGTATTCGCCAGCGCAAGAAAGCCACGCAGGTTGACAGTTCGTTCCTAGAAAGCCGTTTGCAACCCGATTCATTCTTCGGCGCATCGGGTGGCCAGCGTGTGGATACGGCTGACTCCGGTTCCGCTGGCGGCGCAGGCTCTTCCATGGTCTATTCGCCTAGCCAGCTTGATGCAGCCGGTGATGTAGATCCGGTGGCAGAAGCAGATGTTTACTTGGCCTATGGCCGCGATTTGCAGGCTGAAGAAATCCTCAAAGAAGCGATGCGCACCAGCCCATCGCGCGTAGCGATTCATGCCAAGCTGATGGAAATTTACGCCAAGCGTCGCGATGCCAAAGCGTTTGAAGCTGTTGCAAAAGAAGCTTTCAATCTCACCCGAGGCGAAGGCCCTGAGTGGGATGCCGCAAGTGCCCAGGGCCGCGAGATGGACCCCGCCAACCCGCTTTACAGCCAAGGCAATGCACCCACTGGTGCAGGCTTAGCAGGCAGTGTGATGCTTGGCGGTGCAGCCGTTGCTGCAGGCAGTGCTGCTACCGCCGCTTTCAATGCCACCAGTACCGTGCCGCAGCATGCCATGCCTGCTGACAACGATGATTTTGATATCGATCTCGATCTGGACTTCAGCGCCGGTAGTGACGATCTCATGTCCGCCCCTGAGGTGAGTGGCATGCTCAGTACGCCTGCAACGCAAGAGCCCACAGTGGCCATGCGCGCCGTTCCTAACCTTGATCCTGTGGTGGACTTCGATATGAGTCAGCCTATGGGTCTGGACGATGTCAAGCTCTCTGAGCCCGACTTGGCCTCGTTTTCAAATGGTTTGAATTTCTCTAGTACGCCGATTTCCGCACCTGCGCCTACCGCGCCGATGTCGCTCAAAACCGGTCCTAGCGAGCCTGCTGCCTTGGAGTTTGATCTGGGCGGCTTGTCGCTCGATCTGCCGGGCTCTGGAGCTCTGGGCGCTTCTGATGCGATTGACGCGGGTTTGAGTGGCGACCCGCTAGAAACCAAACTGGCATTGGCCATGGAATTCCGTGACATTGGTGATGCCGATGGTGCGCGCTCCTTGGTGCAAGAAGTGGCTGAGGAAGCATCCGGTCCGCTCAAAGCCCGCGCTTTGAAGATGCTGTCTGATTTGGGCTGATCTGCCCTGCCCCGACTGCACCAGAGAGCTCCCCCTCCATGACCCGTGTGGCCCTCGGCCTGAGCTACTCAGGCACGGGCTATCAAGGCTGGCAGAGCCAAACCGGTGGCAACACCGTTCAAGACAAGCTCGAAGAAGGTCTGCGCCAGTTTTCTGCTTTGCCAGTGGGCGAGCGCGTGATCACCAACTGCACCGGTCGCACCGATTCAGGTGTGCATGCGCTGATGCAGGTAGTTCACTTTGATACGCCGCTGGAGCGAGACACCTTCTCTTGGATGCGCGGTCTGAATCGCTTTTTACCTCAAGACATCTCGGTGCAATGGGCTCAGGTCGTGCCGCCTGAATTCCACTGCCGCGCCAGCGCCTTGACCCGCCGCTATGCCTACATCGTGCTGCAATCCCCGATGCGCCCGAGCTTGGAGCTTGGCCGCGTGGGTTGGTCTCATCTTCCGCTCTCTCTAAACGCAATGCGAGAGGCCGCGCAGATGCTCTTGGGTGAGCATGATTTTTCTTCTTTTCGCGCATCTCAATGCCAAGCGCTTTCTCCCATTAAAAACCTGCTGCGAGCCGACATCAGCCAGCGCGGCGCTTACTTTCGTTTTGATTTTGAGGCCAGCGCTTTCCTGCACCACATGATCCGCAACATCATGGGCTGCCTCATCACGATAGGCCATGAGAATCAGCCACCCCAGTGGATATGCGAGATCATGGATGCCAAAAATCGCGCTGTTTCAGCCCCCACCTTTTCCCCCAACGGCCTGTATTTCTTAGGCCCTACATACGCACCGAATTGGCAACTGCCGGAGCGCACAGCAGCATTTGATTGGTTGCCTTTATAAATACCGAAAACTATTCATTTGATAGCACTCTGCTCAAATTCTATAACAGGTACAGGCCTAAAACACTTAAAAATCAGGTCTTCAACTTCGTCGCCTGATACGAACCCGCGCCCACCATCGCGGCAATCGCCCAAAACAAAACCGATGTGCCTAACGCCGCGCCGACTGCACCCAGAATCAGCGGCATCGCCACGCTAGAGGCGTTGATGGTTATCATGCGCAGGCCGAGTGCTTCGCCGTGGCGCTCGTGCGGCGTGATTTGATGCAGCGTGCTCATGATCATGGGTTGCACGCTGCCTAATGTGAAGCCGAGAAATACTGACACCACGCCCATCGATAGCGCTGTGGGCATCAGTGGATAAACGACGAAGAGCATCGCCGTCAACACCATCGCCACCGTGATCACTGCCCATTCACGCAGGCTGTGCGCGAGCACCGGTAGCAAGACGCGCACAGCCGCCGCTGCAATCGCAAACGCACCAAAGATCGTGCCGATCACCGAGGCCGAGTAATCGCGCTCATGGCCGATCACGGGCACGAGGAAAGCATGCGCATCCCAGCAGGTGCTCATGAACCAATTGACCAGCAGCAGCCGACGAAAATCTTTGTCGCGCAACAAATCCAAAGCGCGGCGCGGTGGTGCGCCCTCCACCACAGGCTCAGCAGCGCTTGCGGGCTCTTCCTGCGCACGCCGTACCAGCACCCAAGCCAACACAGGCATCAAAGCGCAAAACGCGAACGCAGCCCGATAACTGACCAAATCAATCAGCACACCCGCCAAGAATGGTCCAAAGAAATTAGCCGCCGCTGGGCCAATCGAAAGCCAAGAAAACGCTTGCTTCAATTCCACATGTCCATGCGAGCTGCGCCCCACATGGCGCTGCAAGGCAATCACGGCTGCGCTCGTTGCCCCGCCCATCAGCAATGCCGCCACAGCCAATGTCAAAAAATGCGGGAACGCCACAGGCACGAGCGCCCCCGCCACAGCGATGCCAACGCAAATCGCAAACGGCCTCTTCAAACCATGCCGATCCGCATAACGCCCTGCAGGCAACGCGATGAAGAGGGAAGACAGGGCAAACAAAGCCACCAACAGCCCCGCTACCGCAGCGCTTTGCCCGTTTTTCAAAACCCAAAGCGGCCCAGCCAGCCGCAAGCCTGCCATTGCAGCGTGCAAGCAGATCTGCCCAGCAATCAGGCGCATCAAGGCTGGCGAGAGCGAGTCAAAAAGCGTCATGTAAGCGGCTTTCAGCCTTCTTCATCTGCTTTATCAAGCGGCAGTAATTCCTGCGCTTGGGCTTCAGTCAAAGCATCGATGTCTTTGAGTTTGCGGTTCACAGCGCGCGTGCGCGTATCGGCCTGTTCCAGCGTTTTCACTACTGTCTCGGCCTGCGATTTCACCTTGCTCACAAACTCGCCAAAGCGGCTAAACTCTGTCTTCACAGCACCGAGCACTTGCCATACTTCGCTGGAACGGCGCTCTAGGGCCAGCGTGCGAAAGCCCATTTGCAGCGAATTGAGCATCGCAAGCAGCGTGGTCGGCCCCGCGAGAGTGACGCGATGATCACGCTGCAAACTGTCCATCAACCCCGGGCGGCGCAGCACTTCGGCATACAAACCCTCAGAAGGCAAAAACAAAATCGCAAAATCCGTGGTGTGTGGCGGCGAGACATATTTTTCAGCCATCGATTTGGCCTCTAGCTTGATCCGCGCTTCCAAGCCCTTCGCGGCAATTTCCGCAGCCAGCGGATCAGCACGCTCCTGCGCATCGAGCAATCGCTCGTAATCCTCGGTAGGGAATTTTGCGTCAATCGGCAGCCAAACAGGTGCGCCATCGTCGCTTCTTCCTGGCAGGCGGATCGCATAATCCACCACATTTTTGCTGCCCGGCACCGTGGCCACCTGCGCAGCAAACTGCTCGATCACAAACACCTGCTCCAAGAGTGAGCCGAGCTGCGCTTCACCAAACGTACCGCGCGTTTTCACGTTGCTTAGCAAATGCTTCAAATCGCCCACGCCCTGCGCCAATGTCTGCATTTCGCCCAAGCCTTTGTGCACCTGTTCCAGCCGCTCGGCCACCTGTTTGAAGCTCTCGCCAAGGCGCGTTTCTAGCGTGGTTTGCAGCTTCTCATCCACTGTGCGGCGCATTTCATCGAGCTTGGCTTCGTTTTTCGCGCTGAGCTGCTCCAACTGTTGATTCAGCGCCTCACGCACACGCGTGAGTTGCCCATCCAAAGTCTCGCGCACCTCCGTGAGCCGCCGCGCATTTCCCTCAGAAATACTCTGAAGCTGCGTCGTCAAATTTCCTTGAAAACCAGTGAGTGACTGCTGTACATTTCCCTGCAAACTAGCAAGAGTCTGCCCCATCTCTAAACGCCCAGACTGGGCACTGTTGGAAATCTCTTGCCGCAGCTCCCGTTCCAGGCGCTCATTACTCTGTGCTAACTGCACGAGCTGCGCCTTGAGCGCCACATGCTGCGCCAGTTGCTCTTCTTTTGATAGCAAATTGCGCAGATTTTGTAACGGCGAACCTGCTAAAAACCATATAAATAGCCCGACCAAGAGTATCGCGTTGAACAAAGCAAGAATCAGTGGTAAGTCAAAGGTCATACATAGAGTCTAACGCCGCTCAGACGCCGCTTCACAACGCACACTTGCCGCAATTTGTGCCACCCGACTGAAGTCGTGTTCAAGGCGGCGCATCTGCTTTTTTCGCTGAATGACCTTAAACTGCAACTGACTTTAGGCGAGAGTCTTTGCAAATACGGCAATCCAGCATGCGCTGGCCTCTTCAGTTTGATCCATTTCGCTATTGGAATTTGAAAAAAAGGAAGCCTCATGTCATCGGGCAACTGGAAAGAACTATTTGACGCTGCATGTGCAGGCGAGCTAGATCTCGTGCGGTATCACATCCGCAGCGGTGTCAATGTCAACCACATCCATCCGGAGTACGCATAACAACTGAACAACAAGATGCAAATTAACCTTTTTCTCACTTTGGGCGCAACCCTCAGCGCTGTGGCTGCTGTGCTCCATATTCTCATTGTGATCAAGGGCGCGCCTTGGTATCGCTTCTTCGGTGCGGGCGAGTCTTTTGCAGTAGCTGCGGAGCAAGGCAAGCTGTGGCCTCACATTGCGACGCTTGGAATCGCTTTGGTGCTCTTGATTTGGTCTGTCTATGCGCTTTCGGGCGCTGGCGTTTTACAGCCCTTGCCGCTGCTACGAATTGCACTGGTGTCCATCACAGCGATCTATTTGCTGCGCGGTGCTGCCGTTTTGCCACTTCTGTTATTCGCCCGCGGCAAGGTTACGCCTTTCATTGCGTGGAGCTCTGCCGTTTGTCTGGGGTATGGGATCGTGCATGCCATCGGTTTGATGCAAGTTTCGCCACTTCTTTAGTCTTTTATGCAAGCAGTTTTATGCAACAAATACGGCCTACCCGAAGGGCTGCAACTGTGCGAGGTGGCCAAACCCGCACCGAAACGCGGCGAGGTGTTGATCAAGGTTCATGCAACCACGGTGAGTTCTGCAGATTGGCGTATGAGCGGCCTGAATGTGCCACAGGGCTTTACGCTGATGATGCGCTTGGCACTGGGTTGGCATGGCCCGCGTCAGCCGATTCTGGGCACGGAATTTGCGGGGATGGTAGAGGCTGTAGGTACTGATGTGAGGCAGTTCAAAGTGGGCGATTCGGTGTTTGGCATCAAAGATGCTGCAATGGGTTGTCATGCGCAATACATGTGTATGTCGCAGGATGGGGCGCTGGCGCTCAAACCAGCCAACCTCAGCGATGCTCATGCGGCTGCACTGTCATTTGGCGGGACGACGGTACTGAGTTTCTTCAGAAGAGGTCAACTAGGGCGTGGTGATCGACTGCTGATTAATGGCGCTTCCGGCGCAGTGGGAACCGCTGCAATACAGCTGGGGAACTACTTTGGCGCAGAAGTAACAGCTGTGTGCAGCACCGCGAATCTGGAACTTGTGAAATCGCTTGGGGCAGCGCATGTGATCGACTACACGCAGCAAGACTTTACGAAAAACGGCCAAGCCTACGATGTGATCATGGACACCGCTGGTAATGCGCCGTTTGCACGATGCGATGCATCTCTCAAGGAAGGCGGCCGTTTGCTGATGGTGTTGGCAGACTTGCCCAGCATGCTCAAGATGCCTTGGGTGGCACTGACACGCCGCAAAAGGCTTATTGCAGCACCAGCCACCGGGACCGCGCAAGACATTCGCCTTCTTGCAGAGCTGGCACAAAAGGAAAGGTACATGCCAGTGATCGACCGCAGCTACCCGCTGCACCAGATCGCCGATGCTTACCGATACGTGGCCACGGGGCGCAAACGCGGAAATGTGGTGATCAGCGTAAAACCTTGAGCCGATCAGCGTTAGGTTTTGAACGCGTTCCAAAGCGTCCACAGACCGATCAGCACGAAACCCAGGCCCGCGACGATATTGAGCGTGCGTGGCGGAATGTATTTGCCCACCAAAGAGCCCGCGAGCACGCCGATGGCGGCCGACAGCGTGAGCGCGGCGCTGGCGGCGAAAAACACCGTCCATTTGCTCGGGCCGTTCTCTTGCGAGGCAAACAGCATGGTCGCGAGTTGCGTTTTGTCGCCCAGTTCAGCAAAAAAGACAGCGGCAAAAATGGTGAAAAAGGCTTGAAGTTGGGTGGCAGTGCTCATGGGTTCATTGTGCCCGAGCCAGCTTTCAGCAAACTATCAAAGCACGCAAACCTATGGTTGACGCGCTCAGCAGAGGCGATTTGTACCAACGGAACACAACCTGACGCGAGTGTTGCCGCCCAACTTGAAGTGCTTGGGGTTTACAACCCCGCGGTTCATGCAGTCAAAACTACACCGCCACCCATCGCTGCCGGCATGGCACCCTGCACCACGCTCCCCACCATATCCGCCGTCACCGCCGACAGCGTCCAGCCCAGATGGCCATGCCCTGTGTTGTAGAACACGTTGGCTTTTTTGCCCCGACCCACGCGCGGCATCATGTTGGGCATCATGGGGCGCAGGCCGGCCCAGGGTACGACCTGGCGGGTGTTGATGCCGGGGAAGCACTGGTTCACCCACGCGATGAGGGGTCGGATGCGGTCAGCGCGAATGTCTTTGTTGTAGCCGTTGAATTCAGCGGTACCGGCAACACGGAAACGGTCCACTCCCAAACGGCTGGTGACGAGCTTGGTCTCGTCGTCCAGCAGGCTCACAATGGGTGCCGCCGACTGGCTTTGCTCGTCCGGCAGATTGACGGTGATGGAGTAGCCCTTCACCGGGTAGATGTTGACCCTGTCGCCCAGTTGGGCGGCAAAGCTGCGACTCTCGACACCAGCACACACTACCAGTCCGTCAAACTGGCGCGTGACATGGCCGCCACTGTCGGCCACGGTCACTTCGGCCTTGCTGCCATCGCTGTGCAGAGATAACACGTCTTGACCGTACAGGCACTGCACGCCCAAGCGCTCGGCGGCGCGCGCCATGCCGGTGGTGAATTTGTGAATGTCACCGGTTGAGTCACTCTCCGTGAAGTAGCCGCCGTAGTAAATACCCGCTAGCGTGGGCTCAATCGCTTTCATCTCACTCGGGGTGACAGCACGGCGCTGCAAGCCGCCTTGAGCCAGCATCTTGCTCACTTCGCCGGCGTGGTCGAACCCCTTTTTGTCGCGGTAGATGTGCAGGATGCCTTCTTTTTTGAGGTCGAAATCCACGCCCTCTGCCTGCGACCAGTTGAACAAGTGCTCACGCGCCGCGATGGCCAGGCGGGTGGATTCGATCGTGTTGCGTTCATAGTGCGGGATGTTGCTGATGAACTCAACAAACCAGCTCAACTTGTGCCAGCTGGGTTTGGGGTTGACCAAGAGTGGCGCGTCGCTTTTCAGCATCCATTTCAAGCCTTTGAGAATCGTGGATGTGTGGTTCCATACCTCGGCGTTGGAGGCCGACAACTGCCCGCCGTTGGCAAATGATGTTTCCATCGCCGCGTAGCGGTTTTTCTCAAACAGCGTAACGGCAAAGCCGCGCTTGGCCAAGGCGTAAGCGGTGGTGACGCCGGTGATGCCGCCGCCGATGACGGCGATGGATGTTGCGATTGATGTCATGGTTCAGATCTCCAAACAAGTCAGGGTGTCAAGATGACGAAAAGCCAAGCCGACGCACCATGCGCGGCATGCACCCCCTCTGTTTGGAACCTGAGAGATTCGTGGCCTTGTCGTTGTGACAGGGCCACTTGCTCCTGCGGTGTGCGTGGTGACTAAACCCAACAACTCTTCAGAGATCAACGATTCAAATCGGTCCTTTTGCCTGAGAGTTTCCGGGGTGGTTGCTCCTTCGGCGTCGCGATTTAACGCGATCTCTCCCGATCTGAATATATAAAAGAACGAACTATGCCAGAAAACGCTCCGTCAACGCTACCCAGAAGGCAGCACCCGGCGCGATGATGTCATCGTTGAAGTCGTAGCCCGGGTTGTGTACGTTGCAAGCGCCCGGTGTGCCAGGGCCGCCATTGCCCACAAAAAAGTAACAACCCGGCACCCGCTGCAACATGAAAGAAAAGTCCTCGCTGGCAGTGAACATGGGGCCGCTTGGGTCAACGCGCTCGGTGCCAAACAGGCGCAGCGCCACATCCGCAGCCAAAGCGGTTTCATTCGGCGTATTGACGAGCACGGCATAACCAGCGCGCCAGTCGATCGACGCCTGCACACCGAAGCTCGCCGCTTGCTGTTCAACCAGTGCCACAATCCGCTCCTTCAGCAAGGCTCGCACATCGGTGTCCAAGGCCCGCACGCTCAACTCCAGCCGGGCATCTTCAGGGATGACGTTATTGGCCTCGCCCGCATGCAATGCACCCACGGTGACCACCGCCGTCTTGAGCGGATCAACGTTGCGCGACACGATGGTCTGTAACGCCATCACGATGGAGGCTGCGGCCACCACGGTATCTGCCGACTGGTGCGGAAAAGCGCCATGGCCGCCGCGCCCCTTCAAGTGGATGGTCACGTTGTCGCTGGATGCCATCGTGGGGCCACTTCGGAACACAAAGCGCCCAGCTTCGATACCCGGCATGTTGTGCAAGGCAAACACGGCGTCGCAAGGAAACCGTTCAAACAGGCCATCGGCCATCATTTGCACTGCTCCCCCCGCGCCTTCTTCGGCGGGCTGGAAGATCAGGTGCAGCGTTCCGTCGAAGTTTGGCTGCTGCGCCACCCACTTGGCAGCAGCTAGCAGCGTGGCGGTATGTCCGTCGTGGCCGCAGCCATGCATCCGGCCCGGCGTTGTGCTGATCCAGGGGCGCGAGCCTGCTTCGAGAATCGGCAGCGCATCCATGTCAGCACGCAACCCTAGAGAACGGGTGCTTTTGCCACGGCGCAATGTCCCCACCACGCCGGTTTGGCCAAGACCTGTGGTGACTTCATAGCCCCAGTCACGTAACTTCGCCGCAACCAGAGCGGACGTGCGGTGCTCCTCAAAAGCCAACTCGGGGTAGGCATGAATGTCACGGCGAAGCTGGATGAATTCGCCGACCCGCTCGGCCATTGCGTGGCCCAGGTAATTGCCGTCCTGCATGGTCAATTCACCGCGTTCGCTAAAGCTAGCTCTTTGGTTATCACTGCCGCTGTCAGCCATGCCGCTTACTGCGGTTCTAGCTTGATGGATTTGGCAATTGCCGCCGCTTTGACGATTTCATTTTTGTAAAAGGTATCAAGCTGTGCCAGGGTCATAGGTTCAGCCACGGTGCTGCCGGCGGTCTCAATGATTTTGCGAATATCAGGGTTGCCCAGCGCGGTGTAGGCGGCTTTGTGCACGGCGGCCACTTGGGCATTGGGCGTCTTGGCACTGGCTTGAACGCCTATCCAGATGCTGAACTGGTAATCTTCAAAACCTTTGGTGGCACTGGCCAAGGGTAACTTGGGCATTCGTGCCAAGGGTTGGCTTGACGCCAGAGCCAGCGCTTTGATTTGACCACCGTCAATGGCACCTATCACTGGGCCAACCAAGGGCACGACCGCAAAGTCAATCACGCCACCCATCAAGTCCTTGAGGTAGGGTGCCAGGCCGTTGTAAGGGGCGTGCAGGCCACGAGCCCCAGCGGTTTGCAAGGCTTTTTCGGCCATCAGGTGGTACAAGGACCCGATCCCGTTTAGCCAAAGCTCAGGGGCTTGTCAGCCTTCTTGGCCAATGCGACGAACTCTTCCAGCGTGTTCACCGGTAAATCTTTGCGCACCGCAATGGCAATCGGGGTGTGCCCAACCAAGGCCGCCAAACGCATGTCTTCTGGCTTGTTTTTGGCGGCGGCTACACCCAGCGGTGTGTAGATCAGCTCCAGCGGGGAGCCCGCCAACAGGGTGTAGCCATCCGGCTGGGCATTGGCGGCTTTGAGCACCCCCAGCGAGCCACCTACGCCCACCACGTTTTCGACGACGACCGGCTGGCCAAACACTTCAGCCATGCCTTTACCGACGGCGCGCCCGAGCACATCTGACCCACCACCTGGGGGAAAGGCAACGATCATGCTGATGGGTTTGGCAGGGTAAGTCTGGGCAGCCACTGAAGCGGCCAGCGTCAGGCCAACAAACACGGCGCTGCAGTAGCGAATCAAAGCGCGGGAGGTGGGGTGCATAGCGAACTCCAAATAAAGTGGTGGTGAAAGGCGAATAAGACGAATAAGACAAATGGTACGCACCCATAAACAATGTGTCCAATGACTTATTTTCCTTGTTATCATTCATTTTTCTCATTGTTTTCTGACTTGATTGAGGAGCCCGCCCGCCATGAACATCAAGCATCTGGAACACCTGCTGGCGCTGTCTGACACCGGCTCATTCAGCCGTGCGGCTGAGAAACTGTTTATCACCCAATCGGCACTGAGCCGCAGCATCCAGAGCCTAGAGGACGACTTGGGCGGCAAGGTGCTGGACCGCATTGGCAAGCGAAATGAACTCACCCCGCTGGGCCAGGACGTGGTGGCCCGGGCCCGTCATATCGTGCGTGACGCGGCCGAGTTGCGCCACAGTGCGCAGTTGTTGCAACAGGGGGGCAGGGGTTCTGTGAGCGTTGGTTTGGGATCAGGGCCGGGTGCGTTGTTGACGATACCGCTGATGTGCGCTGCCGCCTCGCCATCCGCCGGGACCCCCGGCATGCGGGTGTCCATCACCCGGGGCCCGACCGAGCTGCAAATCCAGCAGCTGCGCAGCCGCCAGCTCGACGCCATGGTGGTGGACATGCGCCGAGTCACACCCGCCACCGACTTGAACATTGAATCTCTGGGGGAGATTCGCGCAGGCTTTATCGTCCATGCCGCCCACCCGCTGGCGGCCAAGCGCTCAGTGAGTTTTGAGGACATCACGCAGTACCCGGTGGCCTCCACGCCCTTGTCGGACGAAGTGGTGCGCTTGCTGGTGGATCAATTCGGTGTGCGGGCCAACCCGTCGGCCATGGTCACGTTGCTGTGTGAAGACGTCGCCAGTTTGCTGGCCACCGTAGCGCAAACGCAGGCCATCTATTTGGGCATCGTGGCTGCCGCTAGGGCGGGTTTGCAGGACGGATCATTGGTCGAACTGCCCATCAAGCCGCGGCTCAACGCAGCCGCCCGCTTTGCCTATGTCACGTTGGCGGGGCGAACCGAAGCTCCGGTGATGGCCTGGTTTCGCGGGTTTGTGCGCACGCACTTGCACGATTGAGAGTCAAGTGGGTGACGCGGGTCGTTCACCCGGAAAGCACTTGCGGATTGAGTGGCGTTTTCGGTTGACCGTGAACGAGATAGCCGATCAAATTGTCTGCTGCCAAATTCGCCATCGCTTTGCGTGTGGGCACGCTGGCGCTGCCGATATGAGGCGTGAGTACTACGTTTTTCATAGCAAGCAAGGCAGGATTGATAACGGGTTCCCCTTCAAATACATCCAAACCTGCGCCTAGAATCTTGTTGGCGGCAAGTGCGGCAGCCAAGGCGTTTTCGTCAATCAAGCCGCCGCGCCCGATATTAATCAAGGTAGCGGTGGGCTTCATCAGGGCGATCTCAGCAGCGCCGACCGTATGATGGTTTTCAGCTGTGTAGGGCAGCACCAAGACGATGTGATCGGACTGCGCAAACAGCTCTTGCTTGCTCACATAGCGCGCCTTGACCTCTGCTTCCAGCTCGGGCGCGAGGCGAGAGCGGTTGTGATAAATCACCTGCATGCCAAATCCAAACGCACCGCGCTGCGCCACGGCGCGGCCAATGCGCCCCATGCCCAAAATGCCCAGTGTGCTGCCATGAATGTCTGCACCGCAAAACATGTCATAGCTCCACTTGTTCCACTGGCCCGAGCGAAGATAGGCTTCGCTCTCGCTCACGCGCCGAGCGGTCGCCATGAGCAGGGTAAAGCCGAGGTCAGCCGTGGTTTCAGTGAGCACATCGGGGGCATTGGTGGCGAGTACGCCGGCTGCCGTCATGGCCGGCACATCAAAATTGTTGTATCCCACGGCCATGTTGGCGCAAATCTTCAGATCGGGGCAGGCAGCGAGCAGCGCGGCATCAATGCGCTCGCCGCCGGTGGTGAACACGCCTGCTTTGCCAGATAAGCGGCGGATGAACTCTTCGCGCGGCCAGATCAGATCATCTTGATTGGACTCCACCTCAAAATGCTGCGCCAGGCGCTCCAACACCTCGGGAAAGACTGCGCGAGCGACGAGAATGGATTTTTTAGACATTTTCAAGCCTTTTTCGGCATATCGCCGTTATAGAATCTGCGCAGAGTGCTACTGAATTGATAGCGTTTCAACGGAACCAAACGAAGCTCATGATCACAAACAGCGGGATCAATATGCACACCGCCCAAGCAATGTAGCCAAAGAAGCTGGGCATCTTCACGCCCCGGTCTTCCACAATCGCTTTGACCATCAAGTTCGGCGCGTTACCGATATACGAATTCGCGCCCATGAACACCGCGCCCGCAGAAATCGCGGCGAGCGTGGCCGCGTTCGTGGTCATCAGCGTCTGCGGGTCACCGCCCGCGAGATTGAAGAAGACCAGATAGGTGGGGGCATTATCCAAGAAAGAACTCAAAGCACCTGTCGCCCAAAAGTAAGCCAGCGGGCTGGGCGTGCCATCGGCACGGGTGACGCTGGCCACAATCGCGCCAAACGGCCCGTCGATACCCGCTTTGAGCATCGCAATCACCGGAATGATCGTGAGGAAAATGCCCGCAAACAGCTTGGCCACCTCTTGCATTGGCCCCCACGAGAATTGATTGGCCTCATGGACAGAGCTGGCGGTGATCTTGAGCGACAGCACCGTCACCGCGATCAAGCCCAGATCGCGAACGATTCCCTGCAAACCGACTTCTGTGCCAAACACATCGAAATTGACGCCCGGCTTCCAGATACCGCTCATCAAAACCAAGGCCATGACGCACAGCAGCAAGAGAAAATTGACTTTGCCGTCAAAGCCGATGTTTCGCGAGTCGGGTGTCGGGTCAAACTTCAACACCTCTTCACGCTTGTGATAGAAGTAAGAATCCATCGCGTAGAAGATGGCCAGCAGCGAGCCCACCATGAAAAGCGTCTCGGGGAAGATGTATTTCACCGTCCAGAAAAAGTCCACGCCTTTCAAAAACCCGAGAAACAGCGGCGGATCGCCCAGCGGCGTGAGCGAGCCACCCGCATTGCTCACGATGAAGATGAAGAACACGAAAACGTGCATCTTGTGCTGCCGATTGTCATTGGCGCGAATCAGCGGGCGAATCAAAAGCATGGAAGCGCCCGTGGTGCCCATGAAGCTGGCCGCTACCGCGCCGATCGCCAAAATGGCTGTATTCAACCCGGGGCTGCCATGCAAATTGCCTTTGATGTAGATCCCGCCTGAGACGGCAAACAGCGCCGTGAGCAAGATCACAAAGGGGATGTATTCAGCGAGCAAGGCATGCACCAAAGCGCTGCCAGCGAGGCCCGGGCCAAACTGAATCGCAAACGGCACCAAAAACAGCAGCGCCCAAAACGCAGCGACTTTTCCGAAATGATGGTGCCAAAACTGTGGCGTGAGCAAAGGGCAAAGGGCAATACACAGCAAGATACCCGCAAACGGCACACCCCAGAGCGCCGTGAGCTGCTTGCCATCAATATCAGCGGCAAAACCCGCCGTGGACGCCAATAAGAGGCCAAAAAACGCCAAAAACTTGGCCAAACGAGGTGAAAGCGACAGCATGCTTTTGTCTCCAAAAATTCTTCACTGCATTATGCCTAGGCGCAAAGCCCGCACTTGACGCGACTCTTGCGAGAGACTGACGTTGCGGTTGCCTGCCGCCCTCGCCGGCGTTCTGATGTTTCACGCTACCCGCTCGCCTGCCGCGCGACGTGCCTGAAAAAGCCGAGGGCTTTCCTTCTTAGCGCTCTGTGCGGGATACGACGAGCTGCTAATCTTTTGTGGCGTTGATGAGTTGGTTGGCCGCGCCCGACCGAGAAAGCCTTCGTTTTTTCATGCCCATCACGCAGCTAGTGTGGATGTTGGCGCGTCGTTTTTTACTATCAATTAAATAGCACTTTGCGCATATTCTATAACGGCTAGAGGCCTAAAACACTCTAAAAACATTTCCATAGCTTGCCTGTTCGACGCTGCCACGGCGCAAAAACTTCACCCAATACACGCAGGCCTTTTCAGTGAATAAGATATAGTGCTTTCAACGTAAACCGCCCGCAGCTGATTTAGCAAGCGGGGCGAGTAGGCGATATGGGCGACAGGATCAAGAGACATCATGAATACTGTAATCAGAGACTGCAGATGCCACCTCAACCCAGAGCACAGGCGGCTTGCGCAGGATTTGCCGTGCCGCTCATCTGCCTTGTCGGCCAGATTATTTTGTCGGCTAACTTGGGAATGCCAAGATAGGCGCTCGGCTGTATCACGCTAGACCTATGAGCAACGGCCACGGTACGGAAACACCCGCAAACAAACTTGCCACGGCTCAAGCCGTATTGGGTCTTGCATTTCGCCTTAACGCCGAAGTTGTTGCGGGGCGCTTAGATTCGTCAATATTTCAACGAGACGTGAGTATCTTGACCGGAGGCACGGGGCTTAAGCTCCCCGCCTTTCCAGAAGGAACTGATGAAGATCTGCAACTTGGCATTCTCAATATTTCCCTCATAGCACTCAGCGCCTCCGCCCTCACTGCGGACGAGACATTAGTCGAGGTCTTTGGAAAACTATCAGATGAGAAAGACGCTAATCGTCTTGGCATCCGAGTCATGATTCATCAATTGCGCAATGCCTTTGCGCATAATCCTTGGCGCCCGAAATGGGTGGTTTTCAATAAATATCAAAACACTTACCCAATTGTTTTGGACGATGGAACTTCATTCACCTTCGATGCAACAAGCCTTGATGGTGACGGCGTAAAGCCAGAGCAGGTCGGGGGTTTAGAGTTTTGGGTCAAGCTTCTGCAACACTGCGAGAGGCTTGTGCAATGAAACGGTCTAACCCGGCAGTCGAGAGGGACAGCCAAAAGCTGCGCTTTTGGTTTCCTGCGCTTCGCTACGGCTACCCCTCACTTCCACGTTATGCCTTCTGAGGTGCAACGCGCATCTATAGTTGCATCAAACTGTGATTCAAGCCTTGCCAATACTGCGCAAGATGCTATGGTTTCAAGATCAACTCAAAGCGTTTCTGAGCGCAGGGCTTTATCCCAGCGCCCCATGCACTGCCCAAAACTCCCCAGGGCTGAGCACGGCATAGCTCCCTGCGCAGGCGAGCAGGGCTTTGTCGCCGGTGATCAGGTATTTGGCTTGGAATTGCTTCTCGGCGGCGAGCAAGGTGCCCAAAATGGCTTGGTCGAAAGGGTCTGTCAGCTCGGGGGCGTGGTGGGGCTCGGGGTTGACGCTTTCCGCTTCAAAGCTCAGGCAATCGACCAGATCGGTGATTTCTGCATCGCTCAGGCCATGCCGAGCGCGCAATTTGGGTAACACCCGGCGCAGCTCGTCCAAGATGTAAGGGCTCAAGCACACTTGCAAGGAGCCGCTGCGCCAAGCGGCCAAGATGCGGCCCGGCAGGCTGGCGGGATACGCCAAGCCACTCACCAGGACATTCGTGTCCAGCACGACACACAGCGCCATGACTTGAGCTTCTCTGAGGGTTTGCCGGATTCAGGCGCGCTGGCGCAGCGAGGCAACGGCGGCATCGATCTCAGCCATGCCAACGCTTTCTGGCGTTTGCGCAAAGCCCTGCGCCAAGCGCTGCGAGAGCGCATCAAAGCGCCCCTGCATGCGGCGAATCCGCTCAAACAGCCGCGCATCGATCAAGGCCGCGATGGACTTGCCATCTTTGTTGATGACGATGCTGTCGCTTCGGTAATGCACGCTATTGAGCATATCGCCAAGGTTTTGGCGGAATTGGACGGCAGTAGTTTCAGTGATCATGCTGGTCATTATGATCGATATGATCAAAAGTATCAAATTCAGCCATTTCGCCTGAAGCGATTCGAGCGCGGAAATGGGGTGAGATGGGGAGTTTTCGCGGGTATCCGGCTCAAACCGCTTCAATATCAAACACCTGCCGCAGATAGGCGAGGTATTTTTCATCGTCGCACATGCCCTTGCCCGGCGAATCCGAAAGCTTGGCCACGGGCTGGCCGTTGCAGCGGATCATTTTCATGACGATTTGCAGCGGCTCGTGTTCGGGTGGATCGCCCAGATCGTTGGTGAGATTGGTGCCGATGCCGAAGGCGAGTAGGCAGCGGCCTTTGAAGCGTTGGTAGAGCTCGATCGTGCGCGGCACGGTCAGGCCGTCGGAGAAGATCAGGGTTTTGGTGCGCGGGTCTACGCGGTTCAAGCGGTAATGTTCGATCATGCGTTCGCCCCAGCTAAACGGATCGCCACTGTCGTGGCGCGCGCCATCAAACAGCTTGCAGAAATACATGTCGAAATCGCGCAAGAAGGCGCTCATGCCATACACGTCTGAGAGCGCAATGCCCAAATCGCCACGGTATTCTTTCGCCCAGCTTTCAAAAGCATAGGTCTGGCTATCGCGCAGACGCGGCCCAAGCGCTTGCGCGGCTTGCAGGTATTCATGCGCCATCGTGCCCAGAGGCGTGAGGCCAAGAATTCGGGCGAAATGCACATTGCTCGTACCCGCGAATTGGCCAGAGTTACTTGTGCCCAAGCCTTCTGCCAAACGGCGCAACACCTGCTCTTGCCAGACATGCGAGAAGCGCCTGCGCGTGCCATAGTCTGCAATCTTTAGCTCTTTCAATTGCGGTGTTTTTAAGAGAGAGATTTTATGCGAAAGTCGCTCCTCCCCGTTATAAATACTGCGCGGGGTGCTATGATTTTTGAAGTAAACCTCATTCACAATCGCCAGCACTGGAATCTCAAAAAGAATCGTGTGAAGCCAAGGGCCTTTGACTGAAATCTCCAGCTCACCATTGACTTGCGGCTCAATACTGATGTACTTTTCATTCAGTCTAAATAGCCCCAAAAAATCCACGAAATCACTTTTAATGAAACGCATGCTGCGCAAAAATTGCAGCTCATTCTCTGTAAAAGTTATGCTGCACAGCGACTTGATTTCCGCGCGAATCTCGTCTGCATGCTGCGCCAAATCAATACCCAAATTACGGCATTTGAATTTGTATTCCACCTGAGCACCTGGAAATTGATGCAACACCACTTGCATCATGGTGAACTTATACAGGTCGGTGTCGAGCAGGCTGGTGATGATCATGAGAGCGGCGTATAGCTAGTAGCGCATCGTACCAAAGCGCTCAAGCCAGATTTAAACGCCATGAAAAAGACGATCACGCGTACGCGATACCAAGACCATATGCGGCAACGTCACAGCCGCCAAAGCCACCACCAGCCAGCGCAGCGAATCACCGCCCCATTGAGCAGGCTGCGCCAGAATTGGCATTTGCCACCACAGAATGGCAAGCGCAGTCCAAGTCAACAGCAAAGTGATTGAAAGCAGCAGCCAAGGCGATGCTTGATCTTCCCGCCGCTGCATGCTGCGCATGCGCCACACATGCATGCCTGAGTGATACAGGCCAAAGAACAGCGTAAAAGCCAGCAAGGGCGAAAGCAGTGCATTGAGCAACACCAAAGCCACTAGCTCCCACATCAGAACCTGCAGCCCACCTACCAATGCGCCCGCACGCCAAGGCTGGATCACCGCGATAGCTGCCACCACTAAGGCCAGCCAGAGCCCGGCCAGAGCCACCCACAACGGCCACACCCAACGGGTGGATTCGGGTGCAATCGCCGCCACCCACACTTTCAAATCCATGCCAGAGAGCAAAACAGGCAGCATCACACTTGCCCCGCCTTGCACCATGCGAAGCAACAGCTGGTGTCTCTCATCCTCGTGCAGTAATACCGCCTGCTCTCCAAAATGCCAAAGCGACAAAAAGAGCAAAACAAGCAAGGCGATGCCAGGAAAAGAAAACAGCGCAGCAGCCAACACAACCACGCTACCCAAATACATGGCAAAGTGCTTGAACATCACACGGCCTTGCGCATCACGCAGCAGCATCACATCCATCGCGCCGTGCGCAAAACCCAGCGTGAGGGTGAGCAAGACAAACGACCACAGTGCCACAGATGGCCATTGGCGCTCGGCCCAAGCCAATGCCAGCAGCGCTGGCAAAAGCCAGAGCAAATGAAAAGCTGGCGCACGAGAGAGCATCAATCCAAGCCCATTGCCGCGCGAATGAAGGGTGCAGCGGGCAAAGCACGCATCACCGCCAAGCGATCTTGCCAGCTTGATTGCCCATGCAAAAACCGCGTGAGTGGTGCAGAAGGCACGCGCTCAAACAAATCAAGAAAAAAACGTGGCGCAGTTTTCCAATCCCGCTCCAAAACGCGAAACAGCACGGTATCCATCCAGCGATCTACTGCACTGATCTTGCAAGCAGGCGCTTGCCAGCCTTGCAGATGCCCAAGCTGGCCGATCTGGCGCTTCAAGGAGGCGGCAAGAACTCTGCTGTGCTGCAAAGTCGCACAAAATGCATAGCCAGTCGATGCGCGCAGGGTGCCGCCCGCTCTACCGATGCGAACTATGTGTCTCGAATCAACTTGAGCGCGAGGCCAAAGCGGCAAAGCGCCATGCTCGCGGAAGCTGATGTCGTAGTCATTGCAGTGCCAACGCTTTTCCAAGGCTGTGCGCAGCTCCTTCTCATAGTTGCTTGATGTGTGCGAACGAGAAATCCACGTGCTTTCCACCAAGGCTTGCGTTGCGCTATAAGGCAGACAGTAGATGAAATGCAACCCATGCGCGCTCGACTCAAATGCCATCAGATCCACGCAGCCTGCATCAAAGCAAGCTGTTTGCGAGGTCACTTCCCAGCCACTGAAATGCTGCACCCATTCACTCGGTGCAGCTGCGGCAGGCGGGCGAGAATCCAAAAGGAGTTGGGTCAAGTACATCTGGCCTGTTTTGGTGTGCAACTCTAGACCATCATCGCGCTCTTTAACCTCAACGATATTCGAGCCTCTTGCCCATATGATGTTTGGTGAGTTTGCTATTATTTTGAGAGCATTTTCGTAAAACACATCAGCGCGAACGCTGGCATACGCGTACTCGCCAGAAGTCTCAACGCTGCGCCCTTCATAGCTCAAACGCCATTGCTGCCATTGCGTTTGCTCCAAGCTTTGCCAACGCTGAGGTAGCGCACCGGGAACGGCCCAAAAGCTCCATGTGCGGTCGCGCACATGCGCTAAGCGTGGCTCCACAAGAAGAATGCGCAGGTGCGAAAATTCAGGTGCAGCCAGCTCAACCGCCATTGACAAACCCGCCAAGCCAGCGCCTGCAATCACCACATCCCAGCTTTGTAAGGCGCTCATCATGACATCATGCCGCTAAGCCATGGCGCTAGGAAAACCGGGAATACGCTGCAAGACGCTGTGATGCGCTTGCAGGGCATCTGCGCTTGGCTCATTTTTGCCCCCAGACAAACCCAGCATCACCTGCGCAATACAACGCATTTTCTCCCAGCGCCCCAAGTGCATACGCTGCTGCCAATACACAGATTCTGGCGTTCGTAAAATTTTCCGCCCGATCCCTCGATACAAAACACAAGCGATTTGTATCGCGCGGCGATTGGGCGTTGGAATAGCCGCAAAACCTTGTTCTGCTAAGGCATACAGAGCTTCAGCCTCGGCCAACAGGCGCACGATGGCTGCATAAGCCTGCTGGCGGCTCGCCGCATGACCTTCAAGCAAGTTGGCAAGCTGCCAGTCTGCAGCAAGCCACTGCGCAGGTAGGTAGCAGCGCCCGCGCCGCGCATCTTCCAATACATCGCGCGCGATATTGGTCAGCTGCATCGCCATGCCCAAAACCACCGCATGGCGCTCCGCACTGCGCTCTGCGCCGAGAATCGGCCGCATCATCTGGCCCACCGTACCTGCCACACCATATGCAAAGCTGAGCACCTCAGGCAAGCTCTGCAAATGCCGAGGCTGCGCATCTGCTTGCAAGCCGTCAAGAAACGAGCCAATGACTTGGCTATCCACACCGAGCCCTCGGAGCATCTGCCCCGTCTCTGCGCTGCGGCCAGCCTGCGAGATGTGGTTCAAAATCTGTTGCCTGTGCTCCTCAAACAGCGCCATGCGCTCATCTTGTGAACCTAGGCTGGGCTCGTCCACCAGATCGTCCATCCAGCGCGCAAAGGCATACAGTTGCGTCGCGTACTTGCGCGCGCTGGCATCCAGAAACCGCACCGCCCAAGAGAAAGACCTCGCATGCGCATCCATGATGGCTTGCGGATCAGCGCCAAAATCTCTCATGCGATCTCCATGCGCGAAGCCACCGAGCCAAACATCAGCCGCTCCACCACTTTTGCGGAAGTCACCACGCCCGGCACACCCGCGCCAGGGTGTGTGCCCGCGCCTGCAAAATACAAATTTGAAAGCTGCGGCGAGCGATTCGGAAACCGAAATCCTGCGGACTGCATCAGCTCGGGCGTGATCGAAAATCCGCTGCCATGCGGCGCGAGCAATTCGTCTTTGAAATATTGCGGTGTGAGAAAAAAATCATCCACGATGCATTCTTGCAAACCGGGCAAGATACGCTCTTGTAACGCCTGCACGAGAGATTGCTTGAACTTCGCCTGCACGGCGGGCCAATCAATCTCTGCCGTGAGATTAGGCACCGGCACCAGGGCATAAAAACTGTCATGCCCAGCGGGTGCATAGCTCGCGTCGGTGGCGCCGGGACGATGCAAATAGATGCTTAAATCTTCAGGCAATTGCAGCGTATCAAAAATCTTTTGTAAAACTTCGCGGTAGGTTTGGCCAAACAAAATCGTGTGATGCGGCACATCTTTGAAATGCCGATTCGTACTGAAATACCAAACGAACAAACCCATGGAGTATTTTTTGCGGCTCACCTGCTTGGGCTGGCGCAGCGCCTGCGGCAGCAAATGCGTCATCACAAAGCCTGGATCGGCATTGCAGATCAACTCATCGGCCTCGAAACGCCTGCCATCATGCAGCAATACAGCTTTGGCGCGGCCACCCTGCGCTTCAATGCTTTGGACTTGCGCTTGCCACTCAAACACCACGCCATGGCGCTGCCCCAGCGCCACCAAAGCCTGTACTAAAACCGCCATGCCGCCGCGCGGAAACCAGATGCCCCATTTGCGCTCCAGATAATGGATCAAGCTGTAAATACTGGTGGTGTCAAACGGATTACCACCCACAAGCAGCGGCTGAATACTGAAAGCGCGGCGCACGCGCTCATCTGAAAAATAGCGTGCCGTGAGCTGATACACCGAGCGATCAGCGCGCAATCGCATCATCGCAGGCAATGCTTTGAGCATGGAAGCCCAGCCCAAAAAGGGCTGCGAGCCCAGCTCTTCATAGCCTGTTTCAAAAAGCTTGCGCGAATGCTCTAAGAAAGCGGGGTAATTCAGCGCATCTTGCGCATTGAAGCGGGCAATCTCAGCTTGGATTTGCTCCGTCGTGCCGCCGTAGTCCATTTGCGTGCCATCGGCAAACCGCATCTGATACCAAGGCTTCACGGGAAGTAACTCAACATGATCACTCAGTCGCTCGCCAAACAGCGCAAACAACTCTTCAAAAAGCACAGGTGCGGTGAGCACCGTAGGGCCTGCGTCGTAGCGAAATTGCAGATCAGCACTTGCGCCCTGCCCATGCCGAACCCATTCTCGCCCGCGCCCGCCTGGCCCTGGCAACCGATCCACCACGGTGACTGCCATACCGCGCGCTGCCAAACGCAGCGCAGCGGCCAAGCCACCAAAGCCAGCGCCCACAACAATGGCACAGCGCTGGCTCATGGCGATCTTCAATGCTTCATACAGGCTTAGAGCGCTTGCATCGCTTCGCGAATCTTCTGCTCGCGCACCATCTGGCGAATGGCATAAATTGCGACCATACCGAAGCCTACTTTGTTGAACAGATCAGCGATGTTGTAAATCAACTCACGGCCGATGCGCACATCGGGAGAGTTAGAAATCAGGGTGATCAAGAAACCCAGGGGATAAATTGCCCAGCCGAATACGATGAACAGCTTCAAGCGGGACAAGCCTTGCTTGACCGGTCCCAGCTTATTCGCAGATGCATTCGTCACCGCAGTATATAAAATGAAGATGATAAACAACCAAGCCAAGCAGCCCACACCAAACATCGCCCAGCCAATCACAGTAGGGCCTTTAGCAGCGTTGATGGATGTCTCACCAGCCCAGCCGAAGAGAATCATCAAAATGTCTGCAACAATAACCAAAATCGCGACAGCAACCGCATCTTCCCCGCCGAGCATTTCAGGGAATTTATTCACGATCAGCGGTGTTGTCACCAACCAATCAATGTAGCGCAGGACCGTCGGGTAATCGCCCTTGGCTAGCGCGTCAGTGCCGATGCCATATTTGACATTGATAAAGGCATAAATGATCGCGGCCATGAAGCAATAGACAGCCGATGTCACGGCGTTGGTTTGGTGGTCGACTGGCAAAGTCGATTTGATCATGGCGAAATACATACCGCCACCAAACATACCGAGGAAAGCCACCATGAATGAAAACTGGGTGGCCATGATGAGATCGAATTGCATGGTTTTCTCCTGATTGAAAAGTTGACTGTTTAATTTAGATAAGAGACTGGTAGCGCATTGCAAATTTCTCAGCTGCAGCCAGATTCGCGTAAATCGTGATGATCTTTTTGATGCCCATCATGGCCGCAAACAAATCGTCTTTGGTGCGGCAGCCTTGAATTTTTTGAATCACAGGTCCTGCATCAGAGCCCAAAATATGGCTCACATCTTTGACCATGTTTCCTTTGATGACATCTAGCTCCGGCGAATAACCCGCATTGGCAGGCTGCTGCATTGGCGCGGGAGCATAGGTGGGTGCATAGGCGGGCGCAGGAGCAGGTGCATACATTGGCGCTGGCGTTTGGGGTGGCTGCTGAGGCATTTGGACTGGAGCGCCATTGCCAACACGCATCGTATTCATCTGCACCACATTGGCATCACTGCCCGCAACTTCTACAAAACCTTGTTGTTGCAAACCGCCCAGCACCACATCAAGCGAGGGCAATTGCGGATGACGTGCAGCCAACACCTCAATGCTACTCTCGCCATCGACTGCAGCCAGATAGCTCATCAACCTCATCGGTAAACCGCTGGTTTTGAAGGCCAACTCGTCAATGCCTTTAAGTGATTTTCTGTAGATCATGCCCATGATGGAATTCCTTTTCGCCTTATCTGTGTATGTTGCTACAACGCCACGAAACCTGAAACATCGAGATCAGCAGAAATACTTTGCCACTGCGATACCTGCGAATCTGAACTAACTTGTCTGTCAAAGCGACGCACCGCCTCAGGTGTGACGCGTCCTGAGCGCCGCAGCAAGCCCATTCTCTCTAGTTTCTGCATTTTTTCCGTGACAGGCTCAAAGCTGCTCAAGAAAGGCAAATATTGCGCCACGGGGCAAACGCCGTCAATCAGCGTCAATACTGTGCGCTCCTGAAGACTAAGCTGGCTTTGGCTGTTACGAAGTTCTGCATAGCCTTGAACTGTGATCGCAAAGACGACCTGCTGAAACTCAAGATCAGCTTGATTCATAGCCATTTGCCCAACATCTGACGCACATGCATCAAGTGAATGCGCGCTGGCTCGCCCACATCGCGCACCATCAGCTCATAACCACCTAACAGCACCGCCATCTGTTCCATAGTGCTGATCTGCTCCAACTCAGACAGAACACTGAAAGCCTGAGCTGGCACGTAAGCAAGCACGAAACTAGACATGTCTTGAACGAGCAGTTGCAAATCTTGTTGCTGCTGTTGCTGACTCAAACCAGCTTCAACTGGTATTTGAGACCGTGTATGTGCACTCTGCGTGGGCGCAAACGCATCAGCAGGCGTTGTTTGCACAGAAATTCTAGGTCTCGCTGGCATTGCTACTGCCGACATCTCTGGCGCAGCGGACTCATAAGCTGTCACCCGCAATTCAATCAGGCCTGCGTTCTTGAGCGAGGTTAACAACCCTTGCACATCGCCAAAGGCTTTGAGGCTATTGGCGAACACCTCGTTGCTCGTCTTGCCGTCGATCACCTTGAGCAAAGATCGCAGCTTGCGCGGCATGGCAGACGTAGCATCATAAGCAGCAGCTTGGCCTTCGGCGGTTCTCGCAAAGTTAAAAGCTGTCATGGTGCGCGGTTTTGCTTGTTATGGTTACATTGTGCACAAAGATGTCAAGACGCATATTTTTTACACAACTACATGATTCTAATTGTAAGGATTTAATTATCGCTGACAAGTACAAGCACTATATTCAAAGCTTAACGATTAGTACTATCGGACTAAAAAGTCTCATTTGTGTCGTAAATTCGCACTGGCAACCACTCGAATCCACAGCAGATCTCTGAAAAATAACGCGTATATTTCAGCATTGAACTGCATCGAGAATTCAATTCAATCTTGACCAGTATCATTCTTGTAACAATATCTAAAAACGTACCAGCTCTGCAAAAACGCCCTCAGCCCCAGTAAAGCAGCGCGTCACGCCCTTCGGTGATCAGGTCCACTTTTCTGCCGAATGGCAAGCAAACTTTGGTCGCCACATGACCAAAAGGCAGCCCAGTCAGCACAGGGATTTTGAGCTGGCTGCGCAGGCGCTCCATCACGGTTTGCAGCTTGAAGCCTTTGTCATACGGCGTGAGCTTGTAATTAGAAAATTGGCCGAAGACAATCGCTTTTTGTTGCGCCAAGATGCCGCTCTGCAGCCATTGCAGCAACATGCGCTCTACCCGGTAAGGATGCTCGGCCACATCTTCAAACCAGAGGATGCCTTTGTTGATAGACGGCAAATAGGGCGTGCCGAGGAGGCTGGTGAGCATGGCAAGATTACCACCCCAGAGCAGGCCTTTGACAGGGCTATTTTTAGAGCCAAATGAGCCGTTCCCCGTTATAAAATCTGCGCTAGGTGCTATTAATTTAGGAGTTATCATGATATCTGCAGCAGGCAGAGTCCAGCCCGCTCCCTCACACACGCCTTGCAAGAGATCGTCAAAGCAGGCCTCCATGATGTCATCAGGCGCGTTATCGTGACCCTCGGCCGAATCACCACAGCCAAAATCCGCGCAAAGCGCAGGGCCCGCCCATGTGACCGCACCCGTTTTCGCATACAAAGCCGCCTGAAATGCCGTGAAATCGCTCATACCCACCCAAAGCATGCCCCGCTCAACCGACTTAGCCACCGCTTTGTAGTTAATCTGCGGCAAGCTGCGAGACAGCCCGTAGCCCCCGCGCGAGATCAACGCCACATCAGCACCGCTGGCTGCAGCGCGCTCGATGGCTAGTAGCCTTTCAGCATCATCGCCCGCGAAACGCTGCACAGATTTGAGCGCAGCAGAATCCACCTCGACCTGGTGACCCAGCGTTTTGAGCCGAAGTAAGCCGCGCTTAAAAGCCGCTTTGTCGCGCACTGCGCCGCTGGGAGAATAGATGTAAATATGAGCCATGTTCAGATGATAAGGGGCTGCGAATTAGCCCGCATAAACAATCTGCGCATCTCCGGCATGCGCCTGCGCGATCCAGCTCGCCAAAGCAGCATCGCTGGGGAAGAATTTGGCGCGTTCGCCCAGCTCGATTTCTGCTATGGCGTTCAGCCCGCCATTTTCCGAGTGACCTTCGCGCCACAAGGCATAACGCACGGACAAGCCGCGCAACAGTGTGCCCTGCTCCGTCTCTTCTTTCCTCGGCGGAAACTCGCGCACCATGCGCTCCAGATCAGGCGCTTTGCCGTTCACTGCTACTTTGAGATAGCGGCCAAACTTCGCACGCGCTGCAGGAATATCCCAAATGCGGTTGACCTGTATGCGCAGGCCGCCTGAGAAGCGATCCGGTTGTACTTTGCCTTCAAAAATCAGCAGCTCATCGTCTTTGAGCACGAGTTTGTTGGCATTGATCAGGGCTTCATCGACAGTGGCTTCGATCACGCCGGATTTATCGTCGATCTTGAAAATAGCGAGCTTGCCGCGCTGACCAGTAATCACTCGCATGTCGCTCACGATGCCGCACACCGTGCGTGGCTCGCGCGATTCCATCAGATCATCGACTTTCAGTTTGATGAATTGGCGCAGCTCGCGCTCGCTCTCATCAAACAAATGCCCTGAGAGGAAAAAGCCGACAGCCGTCTTCTCCAGCGACAAGCGCTCCTTTACGCCCCAAGGTATGGCTTCGACCAGCGGCGGCTCTTGCGTGCTCGCAGCGTGGGAATCCATCATGTCAAACAAGCCGCCTTGGTTGGCGTTGGCCTCCAAGGTTTCTGCAAAATCCATGGCCAGATCGACTGAAGCCAAAAGAGCTGCGCGGTTCAAATGCAAGCTGTCAAACGCACCGGCTTTGATCAGCGCTTCTACGGTGCGTTTGTTGATCTTGCTGCGCTCCACACGAGCGCAGAAGTCAAACAAGCTGGTGAACAGGCCACCTTCTAGCCTCGAAGCAATGATCGCCTCCACCGCTTGCTGCCCCGAGCCCTTGACTGCACCCAAGCCATAGCGAATCACCTTGTCGCTCACCGGCTCAAAGCGATACAAGCCTCGGTTCACATCGGGCGGTTCAAAGGTCAAGCCAAAATGATTCGTGGCATCTTCAAACAAAGCTTTTAGCTTGTCAGTGTTGTCCATCTCAATCGTCATATTGGCGCAGAAGAATTCTGCGGTGAAATGACGCTTGAGCCAGCCGGTGTGATACGCAAGAAGCGAATAAGCCGCAGCGTGAGATTTGTTAAAGCCGTAGCCCGCAAACTTCTCCATCAAGTCAAAAATCTCGTCCGCCTTGGCTTCGGGGATGTTATTTTTCTCAGCACCTTCGCGGAAGATGCCGCGATGCTCGGCCATCTCTTCGGCTTTTTTCTTACCCATCGCACGGCGCAGCAAATCCGCACCGCCGAGCGAGTAGCCGCCCAGAATCTGCGCAGTTTGCATCACCTGCTCTTGATAGACCATGATGCCGTAGGTCTCGCTGAGCATCTCGGCCACGAGCGGATGCGGATACTCAATCTCCTCGCGCCCATGCTTGCGCGCCACAAAGCTGGGAATCAGATCCATCGGGCCGGGGCGATACAACGCATTCAGCGCAATCAAATCTTCCAAGCGCGTGGGTTTGGCATCTTTGAGCATGCCTTGCATGCCGCGACTTTCAAACTGGAATACAGCTTCGGTTAGCCCGTCTGCAAACATTTTGTAAGTCAGCGGATCATCCAATGGAATTTTCTCGAAAGCAAAGTCTTTTTGCCCTCCATGGCGCTGCACGATGAAAGCTTTCGCCAGTTCCAAAATCGTGAGCGTAGCCAAGCCCAAAAAGTCAAACTTCACCAACCCAACGGCCTCCACATCGTCTTTGTCATACTGGCTCACTGCCGAATCTGAACCCGGCTGCTGATAGAGTGGGCAAAAGTCCGTGAGCTTACCCGGCGCAATGAGCACGCCGCCTGCATGCATGCCAACATTTCGCGTCATACCTTCAAGTTTTTGCGCCATATCGACCAAGGTGCGCACTTCTTCTTCGCGGTCATAGCGCTCTTGGAATACTGGCTCGGCCTTGAGCGCACCTTCGAGCGTGATGTGCTGCCCGGGCTTGTTCGGAATCAGCTTGCTGATGCCATCGCAAAAGGTGTAGCTCATGTCCATCACGCGCCCCACGTCGCGCACTGCCGCCCGTGCAGCCATCGTGCCAAACGTGACAATCTGGCTCACCGCCTCTTTCCCGTATTTGGCCTTCACATAATCAATCACGCGATCCCGGTTGGCTTGGCAAAAGTCAATATCGAAGTCAGGCATCGAGACGCGATCTGGATTCAAAAAGCGCTCAAAGAGCAGCTTGTATTGCAGCGGATCCAGATCTGTGATTTTCATGGCGTAAGCCACAAGCGAGCCCGCACCTGAGCCACGCCCCGGGCCCACTGGGCAGCCATTGGCCTTCGCCCATTGGATGAAATCGCCCACGATCAAAAAGTAACCTGGAAAGCCCATCTTTAAAATCGTGGCCATCTCAAATTCAAGCCGCTCCAGATAATTGGGCATCTGCTTTTCGCGCATGGCAGCATCCGGGTAGAGCATCAGCATCCGCTCTTTCAAACCTTCATACGACACATGGCGGAAATAATCGTCAGCAGAAAGCTGCTGCCCGTTGACCAACGGCGTTGGGAAATTCGGCAGCTTGGATTTACCTAATTCGAGTGTGATGTTGCAACGCTTGGCAATCTCCAAGGTATTGGCCAAAGCGCTTGGAATGTCAGCAAAGAGCTGCACCATTTCTTCAGTGGATTTGAAATACTGCTCGCGCGTGAACTTGCGCAAACGCCGCGCGTTGCCCAAAATCTCACCTTCAGAAATACAAATCCGCGCTTCATGCGCCTCGTAATCTTCGCGCTTTAAAAATTGCACAGGATGCGTGGCTACCACCGGCAGCTTCATCTTTGCAGCGAGCTTCACAGCCGCCGCCACATGCGCCTCATCATCCGCGCGGCCAGCGCGTTGAATCTCAATATAAAAGCGATGCGGAAACATCGTCGCTAATCGCAACGCCAGCTCATTGGCTTTGGCAGTATCACCCTGCAAAAGCGAAGCGCCCAAAGGCCCTGCATTCGCACCCGAGAGCAAGATCAAGCCATCTGATAACTCTTGCAGCCAAGCCAACTTGCAAACCGCATTGGCACGAACAGCGTTTTGCGTCCAGCCGCGTGAGATCAGCTCACAAAGATTGAGATAACCAGTTTTGTTTTGCGCAAGCAGTACGATGCGCGATGTGATAGGCTCTTTTCCTGCTTCGGTGATGCCTCCATCCAGCAACAGCTCCACACCAATAATAGGCTTGATGCCTTTGCCGCGCGTTTCTTTGTAAAACTTCACGGTGCCAAACAGATTGTTGAAATCCGTGATGGCTAATGCGCCTTGGGCAAACTCGGTTGCTGCTTTAGCGACATCTTCTAGCCTCACCGTGCCATCGACTACTGAAAATTCAGAATGCAAACGCAGGTGAACGAAGGAAGATGGAAAGCTGCTCATGCCTTCATTTTAGAGGCTGCACCAGTGAAATATCCCCTGTGCAGACTGCATCAGTAGAATTCTTTATTTGCTATCAATATAATAGCTATTTGCGCACAATTTATAACGGCTAATGGCCTATTTCGCTTAAAAAAGGCAGCTCATGCTGAGATATAGCTCACCGCAATAATTTCATAATGCTTAGCCCCACTGGGCGCTTGCACCACCACCGTATCGCCCTCTTCCTTGCCGATCAACGCGCGCGCGATTGGTGAAGAGACATTGATCAAGCCCTGCTTCAAATCTGCCTCGTCTTCGCCCACGATTTGGTATTTCACTCTCACACCAGAATCCTCATCTTCCAACTCCACGGTCGCGCCAAACACCACACGCCCTTCGGCATCCAAGCCAGATGGATCAATCACAAGAGATGTGGACAGCTTACTTTCAATTTCTTGAATGCGCCCTTCGATGAAGCCTTGGCGATCTTTGGCAGCGTCGTATTCCGCGTTCTCGCTCAAATCGCCCTGCGCGCGCGCTTCAGAGATCGCATTGATGACCCAAGGGCGTTGCACCGTTTTCAAATCGTGCAGTTCAACCCGTAACTTCTCAGAGCCGCGTTTGGTAATAGGGATGGTAGCCATGATGGGAATCTCTGTGAAGTGTCTCTACAAAAAGCAAACCGCTGGCTTAAAGGCCAGCGGTTATTGCTTTGCAATCAATGAATTTTAGCTCAGCAGCTGAAAGCCATCAAGCCAACTAGTCAACCTAAGAGTCAACCAATTGCGCATGCATCTCCTGCACAGAAATCACGCCGAGCTTGTCGATGTATTTCATGCCTTCTACAGCAGCTTCTGCACCTGCGATCGTGGTGAACGTCGTGACTCTGGCCAGCAGCGAAGAGGTGCGGATGGCGCGGCTATCGGAGATCGCGTTGCGGCGCTCTTCCACAGTGTTGATCACCAAACAAATTTCGTTGTTTTTGATCATGTCGACCACGTGCGGGCGGCCTTCGGCGACTTTGTTCACCGTTTGCACACCGATGCCAGCCGCTGCAATCGCGGCAGCTGTGCCTCGCGTGGCGATCAGATCAAAGCCCATCTCGGTCAATTGCTTGGCCACTTCGATAGCTCGCACTTTGTCATTATTTTTCACGGTCAGGAAGACTTTGCCATTTTTACTGCCATCAGCCTTGAGCGCGCCAGGCAGCTTCGTGCCTGCACCGAGCTGGCTTTTCACAAAAGCTTCGCCAAAAGTTTTGCCCACACCCATGACTTCGCCTGTGGATTTCATCTCGGGGCCAAGAATCGTATCGACGCCCGGAAATTTCACAAACGGGAAGACCGCTTCTTTCACACTGAAATACGGCGGCGAGACTTCTTTCGTGATGCCCTGCGAAGCGAGGGATTGCCCAGCCATGCAACGCGCTGCGACTTTCGCCAATTGAATCCCAGTGGCTTTGCTCACATAAGGCACGGTACGACTGGCGCGGGGGTTGACTTCCAGCACATAGATCACGTCTTTGCCATCTCGATGCTGAATCGCAAATTGCACATTCATCAAACCGACGACTGACAAGCCAGCGGCCATCTCGCGGGTTTGGCGCTTGAGTTCATCAATCGTCTCAATAGACAGCGAATACGGCGGCAGCGAACACGCAGAGTCACCGCTGTGTACACCCGCTTGCTCAATATGCTCCATCACACCGCCAATGAAGGTCATGCCCAGTGGATCACGTATGCAATCCACATCGCATTCAATCGCATCGTTCAAAAAGCGATCAAGCAGCACGGGTGAATCATTGCTCACCTTGACTGCTTCTTTCATGTAGCGCTCCAAATCGCGCTGCTCGTGCACAATTTCCATAGCACGACCGCCGAGCACGTAGCTCGGGCGCACGACGAGCGGATAGCCCAAACTCTGCGCTTTTTCCAGGGCTTCGGGCTCAGTGCGTGCAGTCGCGTTGGGTGGCTGCTTGAGGCCGAGCTTGTGCAGCAAGGCCGAGAAGCGCTCGCGGTCTTCCGCAGCGTCGATCATGTCTGGTGAGGTGCCGATGATGGGCACGCCATTGGCTTCTAAATCGAGCGCGAGTTTGAGCGGCGTTTGGCCGCCGTATTGCACGATCACGCCGAATGGCTTTTCTTTGTCCACAATTTCCAGCACGTCTTCAAGCGTGAGTGGCTCGAAATACAAACGATCGCTTGTGTCGTAATCGGTGGAGACAGTCTCGGGATTGCAATTGACCATGATGGTCTCGTAGCCATCTTCGCGCATAGCGAGCGCGGCGTGCACGCAGCAGTAGTCAAACTCAATGCCTTGGCCAATTCGATTCGGCCCGCCGCCAAGCACCATGATTTTTTTCTTGGTTGTCGGCTCAGCTTCGCATTCGGCCACGCCGCCATAAGAAGCGACCTCGTAGGTGCTGTACATGTAGGCGGTATCGGTCGCGAACTCTGCTGCGCAGGTGTCTACACGCTTGTAGACGGGGCGCACGCCTTGCGCACGGCGCGCTTCGCGCACGGCTTTGTCTGTCGTCTTGAGCAACTTCGCCAAGCGACGGTCTGAAAAGCCTTTTTGCTTGAGCTTGAAAAGCTCTTGCGTAGATAGATTTTTCAAGGCATCCGCGCCACTGATTACGGTGTGCTTGTCAATCTCCAATTCAATGTTGATGATTTCTTGGATTTGCACTAAAAACCATTTGTCAATTTTGGTGATGTTGTACACCTCATCGAGCGACCAGCCGCTGGCAAACGCATCGCCCACATACCAAATACGCTCGGGGCCAGGGTAGCCCAATTCTTTTTCGAGAATTTCGCGGTCTTGCGTTTTCTCGTTCATGCCGTCCACGCCCACCTCCAAACCGCGCAGGGCTTTTTGGAAGCTTTCTTGGAAGGTGCGCCCCATCGCCATCACCTCGCCCACGCTTTTCATTTGTGTGGTGAGGCGGTCATCGGCATCTTTGAATTTTTCAAAGGCAAAGCGTGGAATTTTTGTGACGACGTAATCAATGCTCGGCTCAAACGAAGCGGGCGTCGCGCCACCCGTGATTTCGTTACGCAGCTCATCGAGTGTGTAGCCGCAGGCTAATTTTGCGGCTACTTTGGCAATCGGAAAACCCGTGGCCTTAGAAGCGAGCGCAGACGAACGCGACACACGCGGATTCATCTCGATGACCACCATTCGACCGTCAGCTGGATTGATGGAAAACTGCACATTCGAGCCACCGGTGTCCACTCCAATTTCGCGCAGCACAGCGAGCGATGCATTGCGCAGGATTTGGTATTCCTTGTCCGTCAAAGTTTGCGCGGGTGCAACGGTGATGGAATCGCCGGTGTGTACGCCCATTGGGTCTAAATTTTCAATCGAGCAAACGATGATGCAGTTGTCCGCTTTGTCGCGCACCACTTCCATCTCATACTCTTTCCAGCCAAGCAGCGATTCTTCAATCAGCAGCTCGTTGGTGGGCGAAGCTTCTAAGCCGCGCTTGCAAATCGTCTCGAATTCTTCCGCGTTGTAAGCAATGCCGCCGCCTGTTCCGCCTAGAGTGAAGCTGGGGCGAATCACGGTGGGAAAGCCCAGCGTCTTTTGTACAGTCCACGCCTCGTCCATCGAATGCGCGATCCCTGAGCGCGCTGAGCCCAAGCCAATCTTGGTCATCGCATCTTTGAACTTCAAGCGATCTTCCGCTTTGTCAATAGCTTCGGGCGTCGCGCCAATCAGCTCAACAGGCTTGCCAGTAGCAGCGCCCATGTATTTGTCCAGCACGCCGTGGTGCCACAAATCAAGCGCGCAATTGAGCGCCGTCTGCCCGCCCATGGTGGGCAAAATCGCATCAGGCTTTTCTTTGGCAATGATCTTCTCAACCGTCTGCCACGTGATCGGCTCAATGTACGTGACATCCGCCGTGGCAGGGTCGGTCATGATCGTGGCGGGATTGCTATTGATCAAAATGACCTTGTAGCCCTCTTCGCGCAAGGCCTTGCAGGCTTGCACGCCGGAGTAATCAAACTCGCAAGCCTGACCAATGATGATCGGGCCCGCGCCGATGATGAGGATGCTTTGAATGTCTGTGCGTTTTGGCATGTTATTTCGCCTCCATCATCTTGATGAAGCGATCAAAGAGATAGCTGATGTCATGCGGCCCGGGCGATGCTTCTGGATGACCTTGGAAGCAGAAGGCGGGTTTGTCAGTGCGGGCTAAGCCTTGCAGCGTGTTGTCGAACAGACTGATATGCGTCGGGCGCAGGTTGGCGGGAAGCGTTTTTTCGTCGACTGCGAAGCCGTGGTTTTGGCTGGTGATGCTGACGCGGCCGTTGTCCAAGTCTTTCACCGGATGGTTCGCGCCGTGGTGGCCGAATTTCATCTTGAAAGTTTTTGCGCCGCTGGCCAAGGCCATGATTTGGTGGCCGAGGCAGATACCGAAGGTGGGCACACCGGCTTCGATGATTTCGCGCGTGGCGGCGATGGCGTAATCGCAAGGCTCTGGATCGCCAGGGCCGTTAGAGAGGAACACGCCGCTTGGCTTCAATGCGAGCACGTCTTTGGCAGACGTTTGCGCAGGTACGACGGTGACTTGGCAGCCGCGCTCTGCGAGCATTCGCAGGATGTTGAATTTCACGCCGAAGTCGAAAGCAACAACGTGGAATTTGGGCGTGGTTTGCTCGCCGTAGCCCCTGCCAAGTTTCCACTCGTTTTGCGTGAACGCATATTTCTCAGACACGCTGACCACTTTCGCCAAATCCAAACCTGCCATCGAAGGCACGGCTTTGGCAGCCGCAATAGCTTTGTCCACATGCGCTTGCGTGACTTCTTCGCCGGCTTTCAAAGCGACAATTGCGCCGTTTTGCGCACCTTTGCTGCGCAGATGGCGGGTGAGCTTACGCGTATCGATGCTAGCAATCGCGACACACTTCTCAGCCACCAGATATTGCGCGAGAGTCTGCGTCGAACGGAAATTCGATTCGAGCAGCGGCAGATCTTTGATGATCAAACCCGCGGCAAACACTTTGCGCGATTCGACATCTTCCGTGTTGACGCCGGTGTTGCCAATATGCGGATAGGTGAGCGTGACGATTTGTTGGCAGTAGCTGGGGTCGGTCAAGATTTCTTGATAACCCGACATCGAGGTGTTGAAAACGACTTCACCAACGGTTTGGCCGGGAGCGCCGATGGATTCGCCAATGAAGACTGAGCCGTCAGCCAGAGCCAAGAGGGCGTGGGGATGTTTTCCCTTCAGAGAGGAAAGCACAGGGTCGAACTCCTACGAGTGTTCCGTACGCCCAGTGCCGCATGTCCACCCATTGACTTGTTTTGCTGCGCAATTCAAGCGGGATGCAGACGGTGCTTTTGAGGGGAAATGCTGGTGTGCGCTAGGCAGTACGTGGGTGAATGAATATTTTGAAGATTATAGCCGAGAGGGGTATGCAAAAAAAGCATAAGCACTCTGCGCAGCGTTCTACGCGCCCAATACGCTCACACGCGCAGCCGCACTCGCATGCAAACAAATCGCCGCCGCCGCCGCCACATTGAGCGACTCTTGCCCACCCGGCTGCGCGATGCGCACATGCGCTTGCGCGAGCGATTCAAGCTCTTCACTCACGCCCTGCCCTTCATGCCCCAATACCCAATTGACTTGAGCTAAATCGAGTTTTTTCCTTTTTAGAATGGGCGTAGTATGCTCTTTATTTGATAGCAAACTTGAATGACTCAGTTCGTGCAAAAACTGCCCACGATGACTGCTCGTCACAGCCATCGGTAGATTCAAAGCCTTCACATCTTCCAGACTCGCAGCTTCGATGATGCGCAATGAAAAATGTGCGCCCATACCGGCTCGCAACACTTTCGGGCTCCACAAAGCCACCGAGCCCTTGAGCGCAATCACCTGCGCCACACCAAACGCAGCCGCGCTGCGCAAAATACTGCCTGCATTACCCGGGTCTTGCAGCCGATCCAAAATAACTGTGCGCAGGCTCGCGTCAATGGCCATCTCTTGAGGCAAAGCGAGCACCAGCCCCATGCTGGCTGGCGACTCCAAGCCACTGATCTCGCGCATGATCGCATCCGCAATTACTATGAATTTAATAGCACTCCGCGCACATTCCATAACGGCCAGATGCATATTTTGATCAGAAATCACAGCCATCTCCGCACGCCAACCCCGCGCCTGCGCCGCATCACACAAATGCTCACCTTCAATCCACACCCGCCCCGTCTTACGGTAAGCCGAGCCATCCTGCGCGAGGCGACGCAGCTCTTTGACGAGCGGGTTGTCACGGGAAGTGATGATGGGGGCTGTGTATGTCATACAACCACTTTCAAAATCGCCTGCGCTACTGGTGCATAGCTCTTGCGATGCACTGAAGTCGCACCGTGTTTCATCAACGCTGCCATGTGAACGGCTGTGCCATAGCCTTTGTGGGCATCGAAGCCGTATTGCGGGAACTCGGCATGCAGCGCGTCGCATTGGCGATCGCGGGTGACTTTGGCGATGATGGAGGCGGCGCTGATGGCTTGGACTTTCGCGTCGCCGCCGACGATGGCTTCTGCCAATACGTCAAGCTTGGGAATGCGGTTACCGTCAACCAACACTTTGCTGGGCTTGAGACGCAGCCCTTGCACGGCGCGTTGCATCGCAAGCATGGTGGCTTGAAGAATGTTCAACCGATCAATCTCTTCCACACTGGCCTCGCCCACACTCACACAGAGCGCCTTGGCATGGATTTCAGCGAACAGCTTTTCTCGGCGCAACGCAGTGAGTTTTTTGGAATCATTCAGACCTTTGATCGGGTTCAAATCATCCAATATGACGGCCGCAGCGACAACGTTGCCAGCCAGTGGCCCGCGCCCCGCCTCATCCACACCCGCTATCAAACCAGGAGCATCCCACGCAAACGCCACTTGAACGACAGCCTCTTTCCTCTTACGAACTGGCTTGGCATCCGAGCGCTTCTTGCGCGCCTTGGGCACGGGCGGCAAAGCCAGAAGCTCAGGCTGCGGGGGAGACTTGGGAACGCGTGGCATGGGAAAGAATTTGAGCGATGGCTTGAGAGGCGAGTTGCGGCGTATCTCGCAGCAGCTCTTGATGCAGCGCCGTAAAACGCTGCTCTAAAACGTGTATTTTCTCAGGAGAATCGAGCCAAGCCAACAAAGCTTCCGCCAAAGCCTGCGGTGTGGCAGCTTCTTGCAGCAATTCAGGCACCACAAATTCACCACACAAAATATTCGGCAGCCCCACCCAAGGCTGCATTTTTTTGCGCCGCATGATGAGCCAGCTGATCCAATGCATGTTGTACGCAATCACCATCGGACGCTTGAAGAGCGCCGCTTCCAAGGTGGCTGTGCCGCTGGCCACCAAGGCCACATTGCAGGCCGCGAGCGCGACATGCGACTGCCCATCAAGCAGTTGAACCTGTTCTGAAACGCCCGCCTTGTGCGCAGCGGCTTCAATGGCTGCTTTGAGCGACGGTACGCAAGGAACTATGAATTTGATAGCACTCCGCGCACGTTTTATAACGGCTAGCGCCTCAAAATACCTAAAAATCAGGTACTTCACCTCATCTGCGCGGCTGCCGGGTAAGAGCGCAATTACCGTATCCTGCGCAGACAAACCCAGCTGCGCACGCGCCGCCGCCTTGTCCGGCTGCATCGGAATCACAGGTGCGAGCGGATGGCCCACATAGACGGCCGAAATACCCGCATCGTCATACAACTTCTTCTCAAACGGAAAGATGCACAGCATATGATCCACTGCCGTACGAATTTTCTCAATCCGCTCTGGCCGCCAAGCCCAAATGCTCGGGCTCACGAAATGGACCGTCTTAATCCCAGCAGCCTTCAAATCGCGCTCCAAATCGAGGTTGAAGTCAGGTGCATCGATGCCTATGAAGACATCTGGTTTTTCTAGCAATAGCCGCGCTTTAAGTTTATTGCGAATCCCCACCAACTCGCGGTAATGCTTGAGCACCTCGACATAGCCACGCACCGCTAATTTCTCGCTCGGCCACCAAGCCTGCATACCGCGCCGTTGCATCTGAACGCCACCGATACCCACAAACTGCGCATCCGGCCAATGCGCTTTCAATCCATCAAGTAGTAACCCACCCAGCAAGTCACCCGACGTCTCGCCTGCGACCAAAGCAATACGGATCGCGCCGTCTTGGCTCATCACCAATCAGCGCACAATGCCGCGCTGGGGATTGACCTGCTCTAAAAATGTGAGCATGTCGCGCACATCCGATAAGGCTTGCGGATGTTTTTCGCCTAGATTCTGAATCTCCACACGGGCGGCATCGAGCGTGAGATCATCACGGTAAAGTGCTTTGTGCATGGCTTTCACAGCGCTGATGCGCTCTGCGTTGAAGCCTCGACGACGCAGGCCTTCAAAATTCATACTGCGCGCAGCCGCCGGCTGACCTTGGCACATCACATACGGCGGCACATCTGCAAAAAGCAGTGAACACATCGCCGTCATTGAATGTGCGCCAATGCGAACGAACTGATGCACCACCGTGAAACCGCCCAGAATCACCCAATCACTCACGATCACATGGCCCGCGAGCTGCGAATTGTTGGCCATGATCGTGTCGTTGCCGACGATACAGTCGTGCGCCAGATGCACGTAGGCCATAAGCCAGTTGCGGTCACCCACACGCGTCACGCCGCCGCCTGCCGGCGAGCCAATGTTGAAACTGGTGAATTCGCGGATGGTGTTGTCATTACCAATCACCAATTCGCAAGGCTCACCAGCGTATTTTTTGTCTTGCGGAATACCGCCCAGCGACGAGAACTGAAAGACGTGATTGCGCTCGCCAATCGTGGTGTGCCCTTCGATCACAGCATGTGGGCCAACTATGGTGTCAGCACCTATCTTCACATGAGGCCCAATCACGCTATACGGTCCGATGCTCACCGAGCTGTCAAGCTGCGCTTTAGAGTCAACCAGCGCTGTAGAGTGAATCAAAGGTGTGGTCATGTTGCAGGAGCTTCGAAGTTCAAGCATCAACCAACTTGGCGCATGGTGCACATTAGCTCAGCTTCTACCGCCAGCTCTTCGCCCACAAAAGCCTGCGCCTTGAATTTGAAGATTCCAGCTTTCATGCGGGCAAGTTGTACATTCAAAAGGAGCTGATCACCCGGCTCCACAGGACGTTTGAAACGAGCTCCATCAATACCGGCAAAATAATAAACCGTTGTGTCACCCGGCGTGACACCCATCATGTCAAAAGAAAGCAGGGCAGCAGCTTGCGCCAAAGCTTCCAACATCATGACACCGGGCATGACAGGTCGGTGCGGAAAATGGCCATTGAAATAAGGCTCATTGATCGACACATTCTTGAGCGCTTTGATGGATTTACCTTTGTCAATCTGTAACACGCGATCCACCATCAAGATGGGGTAGCGATGTGGCAATTGCTTCAAAATTTGGTGAATATCCATCATGACAGTTCAATCTTCTTTGCCGGTTTTTCTAAGGTTTGCTCGATGGCGCGGATGCGCTCACGCAGTTTGTGCAATTGTCGCAGGGTCACAGCGTTTTTCTCCCAATTCTTGTTGCTGTCGATAGGAAACATGCCCGTGTACAAGCCTGGCTCGCTAATGGAGCGAGTCACTGTGGTGGAAGCAGAGATATCCACATGATCAGCCAACGTTAGATGCCCTAGAATCACCGCACCTCCTCCGACGGTGCAATAAGCGCCAATCGTGGCACTACCAGCCACACCGGCGTTGCCTGCCAAAGCGCTGTGTTTGCCAATGCGCACGTTGTGACCAATTTGTACGAGATTGTCGACTTTCACACCATCTTCAATCACCGTGTCATCCAAAGCGCCACGGTCAATGCAGGTGTTCGCTCCGATTTCCACATCATTACCGATGCACACAGCGCCCAGCTGCTCAATCTTTTCCCATGATTGATCAGCACGCGGCGCAAAGCCAAAACCATCTGCACCAATCACCACGCCGCTGTGCACAATGCATCTCTGGCCGATGATGCATCTCTGACCTACGGTCACGCGTGCAGCCAAGCGCGTGTGTGCACCAATGCATGCACCTGCGCCGACGAAGCAAAGCGCACCGATGGTGGCTGTAGGATCAATTTGCGCAGATGCATCGACCACTGCACTCGGGTGAATACCAGAAGCTACTGCAACGTGGTGCCGTTGCTTCCACCATTGCGTAAGCTTGGCAAAGTAAAGATACGGCGAGTCCGTCTCAATCCAAGCGCGACCCTCTGCTGTCCAGCCCTGAATCCTATCAGCAGCCTCGGGAGACAAGATAACGCAACTAGCCTGCGTTATCGCAAGCTGCTGTGCGTATTTAACGTGGCTTAAAAAGCTAATGCTTCCCGCCAGAGCGTCGGCCAGCGGTGAAATGCGATGGATGGCGAGCAAAGAATCGCCATGCAGTTGGCCACCCAATGCTTGGGTAATATTTCCAAGAGTGATTGCCATCGGAAGCCTTGGGGCGCCGAGGCAGGCGTTACCGTACGCCCGAAGCGTCCAACGCCTTGATCACGCGATCAGTGATGTCGTGCTTAGGATTGAAGTACACCGCTTCTTGCAAGATGACATCGTATTTTTCAGCTTCAGCCACTTGCTTAACAATACGATTGGCACGCTCGAGTACGCCTTGCAACTCCTCGTTTTTGCGATTGTTCAAGTCTTCCTGAAATTCGCGGCGCTTACGCTGAAAATCACGGTCTTGCTCTACCAATGTGCGTTGACGCGAAGTGCGCTGGGTTTCAGACAGTGTTGGCGCCTCGCGTTCGAATTTCTCAGATGCTAAGCGCAAGGTCTCGCCTTGCGCGACCAGATCTTTTTCACGTCTTGCAAATTCCGCCTCCAACTTGGTCTGCGCCGATTTGGCCATATTGGCTTCGCGAAAAATACGATCTGTGTTGACAAATCCCACACGAAACTCTTGCGCTTGTGCTGGCACAGACAACAAACTAGACAATGCACATGCACCGACAAGCAGGAATTGAGTTAACTTCGATTTCATAGCAGACATCTTCAAAAGGTGGTTCCGATCTGGAATTGCAATTTCTGGATTTTATCCCCAGCTTGCTTGCGAATAGGATTGGCAATGGCCAAGCGGAGCGGCCCGACAGGCGAAACCCAGCTCAAGCCTACGCCCACAGAGGCGCGCATGTCTTTCAAGCTGTAATTTTGGTTCTCGGCAAACACATTGCCCACATCCATGAAGCCGAACACACGTAAAGTGCGGTCATTGCCAGCGCCGGGTAAAGGAGCTTGCAACTCCACAGCGCCAAGCAGCTTCTTAGGGCCACCTAAATAAGCGCCAGTGACATCACGCGGGCCGAGCGTTCCTTGCTCAAAGCCACGCACCGAACCCAAACCGCCTGCAAAGAAATTCTTAAATACTGGGAATGGCGTACCCCCCATACCTTTGCCCCAGCCAAATTCGCCATTGAAAGCCAACGTGAATTGTTTATTCAAAGTGATGTACTGCTGATACTGGTAACTAGCGCGAAGGAATTTTGCATCCCCTGCAATGCCCCAGTCGCCATTGAGACGCTGCAGTCTTCCGGAGTTAGGCGCAAGTGAACTGTCTCGCGTGTCACTCGACCAACCCAAAGTCAAAGGAACCAAGGTGCTCTTGAGTCCTGCCTTATTTGAAAAAGCCAAATATGATGCGGGCAAGTTAGTGCCAGGTACGATTTCAGTTTGCTCAAAGCCACCACCAAAAAACACAATCGTTTGCTCAGAGAATGGCACACCAAATCGCAAACTGGCTCCACGCGTGTTGAGTTGGTAGTCGCTGGAGTCTAGCTCAACTGGCTTCTGTGTTCGGAAGTAAACTTCAACCGAACGCGAAACGCCATCTTGGGTGAAATATGGGTCGATCGCCGTGAGAGCCAAAGTACGGTTCTGTTTAGAGGTATTGAAATCGATCCCAAGATAATTGCCCGAACCAAACACGTTTTCCTGCTGCACCTTGAATTGCAGCGACAATTTGTCTGAGCTTGAGAAGCCAGCACCTAAGACTAAGTTACCTGTAGGCTTTTCATCCACCTTGATATTCACGTCGACCTGGTCGTTCGTTCCCGACACATCCGATGTGTCCACATCCACCGATTTGAAAAAACCCAAACGGTCCACGCGATCACGTGAAAGTTTGATTTTTTCACCGTCGTACCAGCTTGATTCAAACTGACGGAACTCACGACGAATCACCTCATCTCTTGTGCGGTTGTTGCCCCCAATATTGATCTTGCGAACGTAAGCACGACGCGATGGATCGGCCACGAGATTGATCGTTACGGTGTTGTTCACGCGATCAATATCAGGGCGGGCTTGCACTTGTGCAAATGCATAACCAAAGTTACCGAAATAATCGGTAAAGGCTTTCGTGGTTTCAGCCACTCGCTCGGAGTTGTAAGCTTGACCGGGCACGATCTTCACGAAGGTTTTGAACTCTTCTTCTTTGCCCAAGTAATTGCCTTCCAGTTTCACGCCAGAGACAGCAAAACGCGCACCTTCGGTGATGTTCACCGTGATGCCAATGCTTTGCTTATCGGGGGAAATCGTCACTTGCGTGGAGTCAATCTTGAATTCAAGGTAGCCACGCGTGAGGTAGTACGAGCGCAGGCTTTCCAGATCGGCGTTGAGCTTGGTGCGCGAGTAGCGATCACTCTTGGTGTACCAAGACAGCCAGCCGCCAGTATCCAGATCAAAGAGCCCTTTGATCGTACTTTCACTGAAGGCTTGCGTGCCAACGATATCAATGTTCTTGATCTTGGCCACATCGCCTTCGATTACATTGAAGTTCAGATTCACACGGTTGCGCTCAATCGGTGTCACGGTGGTGATCACTTCAGCGCCATACAAGCTGCGGCTCAGATACTGGCGCTTCAACTCCTGCTCGGCGCGATCTGCAAGTGCTTTGTCAAACGCACGCCCTTCAGCCAAACCCACCTCGCGCAATGCTTTGATCAGCACTTCTTTGTCAAATTCTTTGGTGCCCGTGAAGCTGACGTCAGAAATCGTGGGGCGCTCTTCCACGATCACCACCACGACATTGCCCTGCACATCAATGCGCACGTCTTTGAACAACCCCAAACCGAAGAGCGAACGGATTGCCGCAGATGCTTTGTCATCGTTGTAGGTGTCGCCAACTTGGAAAGGCAGCGTGATGAAGATCGTGCCGGGCTCGACCCGTTGTAAACCTTCCACACGAATATCGCGCACGGTGAACGGATCAACCGCCCAAGCATTGCCATGCATGGTCACTGCAAAAAGTGTAGCGCAGAGCGCAATAGCGGCGCGAGCCGAAAGAGTTTTTCGATGCAAAATCATAATGTCTTGTGTCGCATACATAGCTCTTTTCACAGCCGTGCATGAGTCACGTTTTTCTCTATCCAAACAATCGGTTCACGTCATTGAACAAGGCCACAGCCATCATGGCCATGAGCACAGCCACCCCGCCGCGTTGCAAGCGATCTAGCCAGACTTCAGTCACAGGTTTGCCCGTGACTGCCTCCCACAGATAATACATGAGGTGTCCGCCATCCAAAACGGGCAGCGGCAACAGGTTCAAAACGCCCAAACTCACGCTAATCAGCGCTAAAAACACCAAATACTGCACCAAACCGAGGCTGGCCGACTTTCCCGCTACATCGGCAATGGTGAGTGGGCCACTCAGGTTTTTCAGCGATGCCTCGCCAATCACCATCTTACCCATCATGCGCAGCGTGAGCATGGAAATTTCCCACGTCTTTTGTGCACCCAGGCTGATGCCCTCAAAAAAGCCATAACTTACATGCGTCATTTGGGGCAAGGATCCGACGAAGGCTTCAACACGGCCCGAAAATTTATCGCCCTCTTTTTTAACAAGGACCAACACTGGCAGCTCCAGCCGTTGCCCGTTGCGCTCAATTGCCCAAGTTTTTTTTACTGCTTGATCGCCAAGCACCGAAGCGCGGATGGCCTCACGCAGCTGGCCGCCATCTTGCATCGCCATGCCATCAATACTCAGCACGCGATCCCCTTGTTTCAACCCCGCCTTGTCACCTGCGCCACCCGACACCAGCTCGCCCATGATCGGCTGCGTCAAGGGCGCAGCCAAGCCAATCTTGCGGTACATCTGCGCATCAGCTTCGCGAATATCGAGCTGAGTGATCGGTAGATTCACCACGCGCATGGAATCGCGCCCCGCTTCGCGCACTTGCAAATTGAGGTCAAAGCGATCTAGCGCGGCGCGCGTGAGGTGCCAACGCAGATCTTCCATCGAGCGAATGGGCTCGATGTCTTGATCCTGCTCCTGAATTGACACAATTTGATCGCCCGCCTTCAATCCAGCGGCAGCCGCTAGCGAAGCTGCAGGCGGCTGGGAAATGATGGCCTTCGCTTGATCCGAACCGATCCAGTTCACAGCCGCATACAGCACCACAGCCAGCAGCAAATTCGCCAACGGCCCTGCCGCTACGATGGCCGCTCGCTTGCGCAAAGGCTGCGCGTCGAACGATACCGCTTTCAAATGCGCAGGCGCAGCCTCACCCTGCCCCACCATCTTTACGTAGCCGCCCAGCGGGAACGCCGCGATGATGAATTCCGTATCCTGGCCAGGATGCTGCTTCTTTGGCTTCCATTTGAGCAGCGGTTTGCCAAAACCCACAGAAAACCGTGTCACCTGCACACCGCAGGCCACCGCCACGCGGTAATGACCGTATTCGTGAATCGCAATCAGCAATCCCAAAGCCACGACAAAAGCAACAATCGTTAACATGCCATCCCTTTCACCAAACTCGTAGCCATTTGCCGACTTTGTGCATCCAAAGCCAGTAAATCATCCAAGCTGACCGGCTTGGAGGGCAAGACCTTGGCCAGAGTTTCCGTGTTCACCTCATGGATTTGGTCAAACCGTATTTTCTCGTTCAAAAACGCTTCGACTGCAATCTCATTGGCTGCATTCAATACAGCGCAAGTACCCTCAGGCGCTCTCAAGGCCTCCCAAGCGAGATACAAACCCGGAAAACGCGCACGATCCGGCGCTTCAAACGTCATGGCTCCCAGCGCCATGAAATCTAGTTTTGCAGCGCCACTTGCCATACGCTCAGGCCAGCTCAGGCCGTAAGCAATTGGCACGCGCATATCCGCCGTGCCCAGCTGCGCCACAACAGAAGCATCGTGATACTGCACCATTGAATGAATGATCGATTGTGGATGAATCACCACCTCAATCTTCTCGGGGGGCATGCCAAACAAATAATGCGCCTCAATCACTTCCAGCGCCTTGTTCATCATCGTCGCTGAATCCACCGAAATTTTGCGCCCCATCACCCAGTTCGGATGCGCCACTGCCTGCGCAGGCGTCACATCGCGCATCGTCGCCACATCGCGGGTGCGAAACGGGCCACCCGATGCCGTGAGGATGATTTTCTCCACCCGCGTGCGCCAAGTCGCAGCATCATCCGGCAAACTTTGAAAAACCGCCGAATGCTCACTGTCAATCGGCAGCAAAATCCCACCGCCTTGCTTCACAGCATTCATAAACAAATCACCGCCCACTACCAGCGCCTCTTTGTTGGCCAGCAGCAAGCGCTTGCCTGCGCGCGCAGCAGCCAAACTCGGAGCCAAGCCCGCCGCACCCACTATGGAGGCCATCACAACATCCACCTCAGCGCAAGACGCTATAGATTCAATAGCATCTTGCGTATGCTCTATAACGGGAAACAAGCCTTTTTGCTTCAAAATTAGATAAAGCGCATTAGCTGCATCTGCACTCACCATCACCACGCGCTGAGGTGCAAACCGCTCCACTTGCAGCGCCATTTCAGTCACATTCGTGGAAGCTGAAAGCGCAAAAACTTCAAAGCGATCTGGATGTCGGGCGATCACATCCAGCGTATTTTTTCCAACCGAACCCGTGGAGCCGAGAATCGTGACGCGCTGTTTTCTCATGCCCTGCCACTCAAACCGAAGTAGCCAAGGAAGCCAGCATCATGCCCAGCGGCAGCGTGTGCAGCAGCGCATCCAAACGATCCAGTACGCCCCCATGGCCGGGCAGCAAGCCACTTGAATCCTTCATTCCCGCGCTGCGTTTGACGAGTGATTCCACCAAATCGCCCACCACGCTCATCGCCACCATCAACAGCGCACCCAACACCACCAGCAACCACCCTTGGCCAACCAAGAGCTTTTGATATAACGAGGCTGAATCAGCCCACACAGGCTGCCAAAGCGCCCAGGCAAACGCTAGCAGCAGCACTGCCGCCATACCGCCATAGACACCTTCCCAGCTCTTGCCCGGGCTAATGCGAACCGCCAATTTCTTCTTGCCGAAACGCCGCCCCGCGAAATATGCACCAACATCAGCTACCCAAACCGTCACCAACAAAGACAACAGGAAATTGATGCCAATGAACCTCGCTTGTACCAGCGCCAGCCAAGCGAGCGAAAGCAGCAGCAAACCCACCGAGACGCGCGCCCATGCTGGAATGCGCTGCCAAGCATCCACACCCCGAGCAATCAGCCAAACACCCAGTCCAATCCAAGCAGCGCCTACCAACAGCCAAAGCATTGGCAGTTTCATCGACGGCCAACCCAGCTTCCACATCACCGCACAAAAGCCCAAACCCTCTAGCGCCGTCAGCCAAGCCAGCTTACCCGCATAGCCATTGAGCCTGCCCCATTCCCAGCAGGCCAGCGTGATCAAAATCAGGCTAACTAACATGAACCATTCAGTCTGTTTGGCAAACAGTGCAGGCAGCAAAATTGCTAATAGAGCAATCGCTGTGATGATGCGTTGTTTGAGCATATGCGTCCGTTTGATTTAGGCTGCAAAAGCCACGCTAGAGACTTGCTCAGAAGTTTGACCAAAGCGCCGCTCCCGTGCTGCATACGCCTGCAATCCAGCATCAAGCGCTACTTCGTCAAAATCAGGCCACAGCTTGTCACTGAAAAACAGCTCGCTATAAGCGCATTGCCAAAGCAAAAAATTACTGATGCGAAATTCACCGCCGGTTCGGATCAGCAAATCAGGGTCACTGACATGCGAGGTCGCCAATTCTTGGCCTAGCGCTTGTTCGGTGATGACCTGCCCGCGCACGGCAAGTTTCTGCGCCGCCTGAGCAATATCCCAGCGGCCACCGTAGTTAAAGCAAACGTTAAGCGTGATCTTGGTGTTGTTTGCTGTGAGCTGCTCGGATTGTGCAAAGCCAGCCGCTACGCGCTCCGAGACACGCGAGCGATCTCCTACAAAACAAATGCGCACACCACTTTCGTGTAAAGGCCTAACCTCTCTGGCCAAAGCCAATGCAAGCAAATCCATCAAACTCGAGACTTCATCTTGCGGGCGATTCCAATTTTCAGAAGAAAATGCAAACACCGTGAGTACCTTGACACCGCGATCCGCGCAAGCCCGCACACATTTGCGCAGTGTCTCCACGCCCTGCCTGTGCCCCGCCACACGCGGCAAATAGCGTTGGTTCGCCCAACGGCCATTGCCGTCCATGACGATTGCGATATGGTGAGGGAGGGTCATGGTTACTATCAATGAGTGAGCGCTATACGCAGGTCTATAAGGGGAAAGTGCCTAAAACACTTAAAAAATGATCCCGAAAAGTCTGTGTATTGGAGCGCATCAAATTGCCAAGATTTCTTTTTCTTTGTCGCTCACTAGCCTGTCCACCTCAGCGATGAACTTGTCGGTGGTTTTCTGTGTTTCGGTGTCAGACTTCTTTTGCTCATCTTCCGAAGCCAGCTTGTCTTTCACTAGTTTCTTCACACCTTCAATCGCATCGCGGCGCAAATTACGAACCGCAATCTTGGCAGCCTCGCCATCGTTGCGCACCAGTTTTGTCATTTCCTTGCGGCGCTCTTCGCTCATCGCAGGCATCGGCACACGAATCAAATCACCCATCGACATGGGGTTCACACCCAAATCGCTGTCGCGAATGGCCTTTTCAATTTTTGCGCCCAAGCCCTTTTCCCAAGGCTGCACGCTGATCGTGCGGTTGTCCAGCAAAGTCACGCTGGCGACTTGGTTCAGCGGTGTCGGATTGCCGTAATAGTCCACCATGATCGAATCGAGAATGGCGGGGTTGGCGCGCCCAGTGCGGATCTTGCCCAGGTTGTTTTTCAAAGACTCTAAGGACTGCGCCATTTTCGTCTCAGTATTTTGTTTGATATCTGCAATGCTCATTGTTTACTCCTTCAACTGGTTGCGGTCACGCGGGCTGTGTGTCGTTTAAAGTGAAAGCACGTCAAACGTGGACCAGCGTACCTTCGTCTTCACCCATCACTACACGCTTCAAGCCACCCGCCTTGAAGATGGAAAACACCTTAATCGGCAGCTTCTGATCACGACACAACGCAAACGCTGCTGCATCCATCACACCGAGATTTTGGCGCATCGCTTCGTCAAAGCTGAGCTTGGCATAGCGCGTGGCGGTCGGATCTTTTTTCGGATCGGCGGTGTACACACCATCGACTTTGGTTGCTTTCAGCACAATCTCAGCGCCGATTTCTGCGCCGCGCAAAGCCGCTGCCGTGTCGGTCGTGAAAAACGGATTGCCTGTGCCAGCAGCGAAAACCACTACCTTGCCTTCTTCCAAATACTGCAAAGCTTTGGGGCGCACATAGGGCTCGACCACTTGATCAATGTTGATCGCACTCATCACCCGAGCCACCATGCCCGCATTGTTCATCGTGTCAGCCAGCGCCAGAGCGTTCATCACTGTGGCGAGCATGCCCATGTAGTCTGCCGTGGCACGATCCATGCCAACTGAACCACCCGCTACGCCGCGAAAAATATTGCCGCCGCCAATCACCACCGCAACCTGCACACCCAGCTCGGTGATTTCTTTGATCTCTTGCACCATGCGCACAATCGTTGCGCGGTTGATGCCAAATGCATCATCGCCCATCAAAGCCTCGCCCGAAAGCTTGAGCAAAATGCGTTTGTAGGCTGGCTGGGTCATGGGCAAATTCTTTCTAGTTAAACCCTGTGATTATCTGCGATTTATGAAGCTTGGCCTCAAGGCAAACGCGTCTCGCTGGTTCAGCCCAACTCTTTAGCAATTTGCATAAAAAAAACGACCCGAAGGTCGTTTTTTTGAGAAATCGAATCCATCAAGCTGCTGTTTTAGAGGCGGCGATTTGCGCCGCCACTTCAGCTGCAAAATCATCCACCTTTTTCTCAATGCCTTCGCCCACGACAAACATCGTGAAGCTATTGACCGAGGTGTTCGCACTCTTGAGGTAGGCAGCCACAGTGAGCTTATCGTTTTTCACGAAGGACTGATCCATTAGGCTGACTTCTTTGAGGTATTTCTGCACCGCGCCATCGATGCGCTTGGCCACGATTTCAGGACTTTGACCAGGTTTTCCCGCAGCCTCCAGCTCTTTACGCGCTTCTTCTGCTTTGCCAGCGGCGACAGCACGCTCTTTTTCAATCAAGTCGGCAGGCACATCAGCGCTGGTGAGCGAAACTGGTTTCATCGCAGCGATGTGCATCGCTACGTCTTTGGCTGCCGCCTCATCACCCTCGAATTCCACGGTCACGCCAATGCGCGTGCCGTGCAGGTAGGTGGCTACTTTGCTGCCACTGGTGAATGCTTTGAAGCGGCGAAAGCTCATGTTTTCGCCGATCTTGCCGATCAGGCCTTTACGCACGTCTTCCAGCGTAGGGCCGAAGCCGTCCATGCTGAAAGCGGTGGCACTGAGTGCAGCAATATCCACTGGATTGGCAGTCGCCACGGCTTTGGCAGCAGCGTTGCACAGGCCGAGGAAACTGTCGTTTTTGGTGACGAAGTCGGTTTCGCAGTTGATTTCGATCAAACCAGCGGTGGTTCCATCCACATACGCTGCCACCACGCCCTCGGCGGTAATGCGGCTGGCGGCCTTGCCAGCTTTATTGCCGAGCTTGACACGCAAAATTTCTTCCGCCTTGGCCATATCACCAACGGCTTCGGTCAGGGCTTTCTTACACTCCATCATAGGAGCGTCCGTCTTGGCGCGCAGTTCAGCGACCATGCTTGCTGTGATTGTCATGTTGATTCTTTCAATGGGAGTTAAAACGAATATGAGTACCCAAACCGAACGCAGAGGGCGCAAAAGACACGCAGAAAACACATGCAAAAATTTAAGAAATTAGCATCAAAAGTTCGCACACAAACAACTGCTTGATAAGCTAATCAGCGAGAGGTTTTGGCTTTCTTTTTTACGTCTTTAACGTAAGCTTGCGTCTTCTGCCTCCTGCTTTTCGGTTGTTCGTATTCAGGTGCACAATAAAAAATTACAACAAAAAAGGGCCACAAAGAGCCCCTTCTTGCGGGGAAGCTGAGCGATTAAGCGGCTTGGCCTTCTGCAACTTCGACGAATTCGTCGTCGCTGCCTGCTGCTGCGACTGCTTTCACGACTTGCTCAACCGCATTGGCGCGGCCTTCAAGGATCGCGTCGGCTGCGCCACGGGCGTACAACAGGACAGCTTTGGCTGAGTCGTCGTTGCCGGGGATGACGTAGTCAATGCCTTCGGGAGAATGGTTGGAATCCACCACGCCAATGATCGGAATACCCAGCTTACGGGCTTCTTGAACCGCGATCTTATGGTAGCCCACATCGATCAAGAAAATCGCGTCCGGCAGGCTGGCCATGTCAGCAATGCCGCCGATGTCGCGCTCGAGCTTGGCCATCTCACGAGAGAAGGTCAGTTGCTCTTTTTTGCTCAATGCATCCAAGCCAGTTTCTAGCTGCGCCTTCATGTCTTTGAGACGCTTAAGGCTGCCTTTGACGGTTTTGAAGTTGGTCAGCATGCCGCCGAGCCAGCGCTGGTTCACGAAAGGCACGCCAGCACGGGCAGCCTCTTCAGCTACGATGTCGCGCGCGGTGCGCTTGGTACCAACGATCATGATGTTGCCACGGTTGGCAGACAACTGACGGATGAACTTCATCGCTTCCTCGTACATCGGGAGCGATTTTTCGAGGTTGATGATGTGAATTTTGTTGCGATGACCGAAGATGAACGGTGCCATCTTGGGGTTCCAGAAGCGGGTCTGGTGGCCGAAATGGACGCCTGCGTCCAGCATCTCGCGCATGGAAATTGCCATGATTTGATTCCTAAGGTTGGGTCTAAAATCGGTTCGTATTGCACCCTGTTTTCATGTTTGGAAACAGAACGAAACACCTTGGTTGAACCGATTAGCGGCTATTTGCTACACCCGAACCATCGAAGACAGCTCAAGCAGCAAAGCCTTTAATTATAGCACCCATGCCCACTTCTTCTGCATCAATCTTAGACTTGTACGACACAGTGCAAGCCATGCGCTCTGGGCAAACCAGCGCCGCTGCGCAGATGCAGCGCTGCCTAAAAGTTACCCAATCAGCCGTTTGCGCGAGCACGTTTCGCCGAATCAACCCGCTGGCTTTGCTGCAGGCCAGCCAAACCTGCGCAGATTTACCGCTGGCAGGGTTGGCTGTGTCAGTCAAGGATTTGTTTGATGTGGCGGGAGAGGTCTCGGCCAGTGGCACGGCGGTCATGGCATCCAATCCGCCCGCAACGGCTGACGCGCCCGCTGTGGCGCGCATCAAAGCCGCAGGGGGCGTAGTGATCGGGCGCACGCACATGGTGGAGCTGGCGTTTTCCGGCATGGGCGTGAACCCGCACTTCGGTACACCGGTGAACCCGCTAGCGCTACTTGCTGACCCTGACGCACCGCGCATCCCGGGCGGTTCATCGAGCGGAGCGGCCGTCTCGGTGGCCAGTGGAGCGGCTTTCATGGGTTTGGGCTCAGACACGGGCGGCTCGATCCGCATTCCGGCAGCTTTGTGCGGCTTGGTGGGCTTCAAGCCGACGGCGAGCAGCGTGCCTTTGCAAGGCGCTGTGCCGCTGTCGCACACGCTCGACAGCATCGGCGCGCTTACGCGCAGTGTGCGCGATGCCGTGCTTGCGCATGAAATTTTGAGCGCGCAGCACCTCTCTCCAATCTGCAAACCGCTGAAAGACTGCCACTTCGCCGTCGCCCAAACCGCGATGTTGGATGGGCTCGACGCGCAAGTGGCAGCAAATTTTGAACGCAGCCTTGCATCCATCGCCCAAGCAGGTGTGAAGATCACTGAAATCCCGCTCAAGCTGTTGGCTGAACTGAGCACCATCCAATCGCGCGGCGGCTTCTTAGCCCCGGAGGTACAAAGTTGGATGATTCCCGCTGGCCTGTGGCCACTGCACCAAGCCGAGCTGGACCCGCGCGTGGTGCAACGCATTGCGATGGCCAACACCATGACCGCTGCAGACTACATTCGCCTGCAGCTCGCTCGTCAAACGTGGATCGCGCAAATGCAAGCTGCGCTACAAGGCTTTGATGGCGTTCTCTCGCCAACAGTGCCACTCGTCGCCACCCCAATCGCAGATGTCGCGCCCGGCGCTGAGAGAGACGCAGAATTCTTCCGCATCAACGCCCTCATGCTGCGCAACACCAGCGTGGTGAATCTGCTCGATGGCTGCGCGATCAGTCTGCCTAATCAGCCCGCAGGCCAACTGCCCACTGGCTTGATGCTTTGGCACTGCGGCGGGCGCGACGAGGACATTTTGCACATTTCACTGCAATTGGAAAGTCTTGTACATTGAATACACAGCTTCTGACGATACAATAGACACTATCAAATTTATAGCACTTTGCGCATATTTTATAAGGGCTAGATGCCCTTTTTACTTATAAAAAACACTTGAATTCCATGAAAATAGCAGTCGTCGGCGCAGGCATCATTGGCATTACCACGGCGTATGAGCTGGCGCGTGACGGCCATGAAGTCACTGTGTACGAACGCCGTAGCGCTGCCGCCGAAGAAGCAAGCTTCTCCAACGCAGGTGTGCTCTCACCCGGCTATGTCACGCCTTGGGCTGCGCCCGGTATGTCCTGGAAAGTGCTAAAGCAAATGGTGAGCCCGCATGCGGCGTTTCGCTTGAAGCTGCCGCTCTCAGGGGCAGACATGACCTGGCTGTGGCACTTCTGGCGCGCCTGCCATCCAGACACTTACCAGCGCCACCGCAGCGCTTTGCAGAAATTGGCGATTTACAGCCGCAGCCAGTTGCATGCAATCACTGAGCGCCACGGTTTGGAATACGACCGCGCCAGTGGCTATTTGATCGCTCTGCGCAGTGATAAAGATAGCGCGATGGTACAACCCAGCTTGAAGGTGTTGCTTGATCTGGGCGTTCCATTTGCGCAGATCAATGAAGAAGCTGCGCGCGAGATCGAGCCAGCGATCAACCAAGATACGCGCTTCGTTGGCGCGATTCATCTGGCGCAGGACGAGGTGGCCAACTGCCGCCAGTTTGCGCTGCTGCTCAAAGACGAATGCCGCCGTATGGGTGTGCAGTTTGAATTCAATGTTTCAGTGCAAAAAGTGGAGTCGTCTATCATAAATACTGTGCAGAGTGCTATGGTTTATGCAGTAGAACTGGTGCAAGCTTCGCAACTATCACAGCTATCGTCTTTCGCGCCAGCGGCAACAGGCGAAGTTCAATCGTTTGCACATGACGCGGTGGTACTCTGCACGGGCGTGCATGCCGCGCCCCTGCTAGCGCCTCTGGGTGTGCATTTGCCACTGCGCCCAGTCTATGGTTATGCGGTGAGTGCGCATGTGAAAGAGCCACTAAATGCGCCCCGCTCGGGTCTGATGGATGAGCATTACAAAGTGAGCATCACGCGCTTAGGGCAACGTGTGCGCGTGGCAGGTAGCGCTCAGGTCGGTGGCCGCGCGGGTAGCATGAACGCTGCCGCGATGAAAACCTTGTACAAAGTATTGCACGATTGGTTTCCTGGCGCTGCCGTGATGAGCCAAGGTGTGCAGGAATGGCAGGGCGCTCGTCCGATGTTGGCCAATCGCCCGCCAGTGATAGGCCGCGCTAGCGCTAGCAGCCCTATCTGGCTCAGCCTTGGGCATGGCTCCAGCGGTTGGGCGCTGTCGTGTGGCAGTGCACGGCTACTGGCAGATCAAATCCAAGGGCGTGAGCCCGGGCTAGATGCTGCGCCTTTTGCGCTGAACTGAGCGATCATCCAAACATTCTCAAGCTGGTTTGATCGGCTGCTGGATGTTTAAAAGCTCAGTGGGTGCGTAATCATTATGCTGATCTGGTTCGGGGGCTTGGGTTGTCTGATTGCCGGCTTGGCTTGAGTGCACTTCATTGAGCACGCGGCTCATCCGATCAGCCTCAGCCACGAGAAAGCGGGTATCGATGCCATGGAGCATCTCTCGTTCGATGCGGTGAATGCGTTCGTACAGATTGGAAGAAGCGCCATCTTTGCGGTCTTCATGATCAGGCGAATCGTGCATCTGCTCCATTTCAGAAGGCGTGTTGTAGTCGTTGCGTGCATCGCGCAGCATTTGCGCCGCTTCAGCATGGGACTGCGAGCCGCCCACCCAGCCAATTCTCTTGGCAGCCTCAAGTTCTTCCAAGGTGCGCAAGCTGCGCCGCTCCAACGTATCCACCCGAAAACCTTGCAGCGGCAGCCAAGCCATTGCCATTCGCGCCGTGCCCGCGAGAGGTGCTCCATGCGAGGCCAGTGCCATCAGACGAGAGAGGATTTTTTGTGCCAATCGCGTGGCCAGCGCAGGATCAGGCGGCATCAAGACAGTGATACCGAAAGCATGGCGTGAAATACGCGCCAATCCATCGACGCCCGTCACACTGGTGGATAAACTGGCCGCAATTTGCACCATGCCCATCTCAAAGCCCTGCTCGCCATACTCATGCATTGCTTGTTCGGCATCCATCACGGAAATATAAATAAAGACTGCGCCCGTTTGCTCGTTTTGAATGCGGCTGCGCACTTTGTTGTAGAGATGCGCTTGCATGCCATCGCGGTTGAGTAAACCCGTGAGTACGTCACGCAGCGGCGAGGTCTTCGCGCGCGCCATAACCTGCCTGCCCATGCGGTGCTGCATAAACAGGCCTCGCATCAAAACCAAAGATGCCAGCATGCTGATCAAAGCTGCCAAAATACCACTCGTATCCGTGTCGAGAACACCCAAGTAAGCGCCAAACAACAAAAATAAAGCGCTGACATAGCAAAGCAGGCCCAGCAAAATGCCGACATTGCGTGAATAATTTTTGTACCAAGCCCAGGCAAGCATGCCCACCACGAAAATAAGAACAAAGATCAGCATCCCCGCGATGCCAGTAGCAGCTGTATCGCGCCAGCGATAGTCCACCCAAAATATAGCAAGCACCACACCGCCTAACGCCAACACAATCGATCCCCACCACCAGCGCCGCGAATGCGCTCGTATGCCAACAGCCACCGCAGCCACCCAAGGCAGCAACATGCCCCACACGGTATTGATAATGAATTTAACCTTGTCATTGAAATCATCGCTGTTTGTGCCAACCACCGTGCCGCCCAAGCCGCTGCCGAATATCAGCACCAATGCCACCATCGTACTCATCACAGCCACCGATATAAAGCTCAGTTTTTGGAAATTCAGCGCTGTCAACAAACCCATCAATACCATCACCAGATTGATGCCCACAAACATGCCCGCCAGCCAGACTCTGAGAGTACGCGACTCTAAAAATGCACGATTATTCTGCAGCAGCACAGGCGCATCCAAAATGCCGCGATGCGCAAACTGCAAGATCACATCCATTTGGCCTGGTGGCAGTGGCACGTTGAAAGTGGGCTGGCGATCTGCCAGCGGCCAACTCCGCATCGCCAAGGTGTCCCCCGCTGTGAGTGTCGTCCACGCGCCGCCGTCATGACGGTAAGACAAATGCACTGCATCGAGCCGCGGCATCATCACCGTGAGGCTGAAATCACTGGCCAATCGTTCAGAAAAGACTGTCATGCGCGTCACGAAGCGTTCGCCGCTGCGGATGATGACGGGCGCTTTGTTGGGTTCCGATAAAAAGCGTTCCGAAGGCCAAATCCACACCTGTGCTGGATCAATTGGCTCAGCATTGGTCTGCGTCACGCTGCCAACCATGGTTGCCTCCCAACGCTGCCGCAAATCTAGAGACAAGCTGGCCTTGGCTTCTTGGCTCTGCGCCTGCACCAGTATCTCCCCCCAGTTGATTTGGGGAGCCGCATGCGCCAGAGATTGCCAAGCCATCAGTAGCCCGAGCACAAGTCTACGAGCAAACTTTAGCCACAGGCTCACCCCAACACCTCCAGCACATCCGAACGGTATTCGCGGTGATACAAAATGATTACCACAGCGGCCGTCGCAAAAGCAAAGGCCACGGATGAGAAAAACCAAGCGATCACGGCGAAAGCGAAGTAGTAACCGCGTAAGCCATCGTTGAACGTCTCCGCTGCCATGCCCAGCATGCGCCCCGCGCGCTGAGAAAACTGCTGCCGATCAAACTTACCCGCTTCAAATTCTTTCGGGTCAGGCATCGAACCAATCAACAGCGCCACAAAGGTGTATTGCCGCATGCTCCAAGAAAAGCGAAAGAAGGAAAAGACAAAAATGCTGATCATCGTCAGCACCTTCAAATCAAAAATCAACACTGAGGTACGTTGCGCAAAAGGAATATCTCGCACCAATTCAGCAGCTTTATCTGTGCTTCCCAGTAGGGCAAACAAGCCACCAATCACGATGATGGTAGTCGAGCAAAAGAAGGCAGGCGTGGAGGAGAGATTTTGCGTGATGATGCCGTCGAGTACACGTGGATCGCGGCTAGTCGCTTGCTCCATCCATAGGCTGCGGTAGCGGTTGGTGGTAGCAATCAGCGAGCCCCGCTTGCTGCCCTGAGATTTAGTAAAAGAGGCATAAGCGATCCAAGCCGTGAAAAAGCCAGCTAATGCTGCCCAATCCGCCCAAGGTAATATCGAGAACACGTTCATTCACCGAGAGTACACAAAAACGAAAACTCCGCCATCCCCAAATTTAAGGGGCATGGCGGGCTTATTGCGGATCGCTTGATCAGCCGCGCAGCTTCGCCGCCACCTCTGCTACACGATTGCCATAGGCCTGCGCTGTGTCCAAATCGCCTTGAGGAATTTTGTCAGCGGGATCGTTGGGGCCGCATTGCGCCATCACGCCGCTGTTGGAGCCGATGCGGTTGATCGTGCCATCGTTGAGTGCTGGCTGGCCGACCCAGATCATGCCTTGCTGCATGGAAAGGGTGATGAAATACTGAATCGTGGAAAGCTTGTCGCCACTGGGGCTGGCTGAGCAGGTGAAACCACCGGCCACTTTGTCTTTCCAAGCGCTCGTGAACCATTTTTTGCTGGTGGCATCGGCGAATTTCTTGAACTGCCAGCTGGCCATGCCCATGTAGGTGGGGCTGCCCATGATGATCGCATCGGCTGCGTCTAGAGTGGCCCATTGGGCTTCGGTCAGATTGCCTTGTGCATCGATCGCGACCAAATCCGCGCCAGCGCCTTTGGCCACAAAATCAGCCACCCGCTGGGTGTGACCATAACCTGAGTGATAAACGACTGCTACTTTTGTCATGATGATTTCCTTGAAATGACGTTGAGAAAAATCTAATAAGAGGCTTCGAGATGACCCATCTCACCTCGCATGAAAGCGCGCTTGTATGCTGCAATGTCTTCTTCGCTGTTGCCAGTGAAAGGGCCACCAGATACCTTGGGCTCTTTGATCGGCGTGCCAGAAAAGAACACGCCACGCAAGGGTTCAGAGCCTGCTTGAATGCGCGCTGCATGCATGCCCGCAGCAATACCTACTACATCAGATGCTTCAAAAATGATAGCGCTCTGCGCATAATCTATAACGGCTAGATTCGCATTTGGCGTAGAAAAATAGCCCGTTCGAATCACAAAGAAAGCGTTATCCCCCGCCTTCACAGGAATATCCACACTCGCACCTGCTTGCAGCGTCACATCTAGCATATTCACCCGCGTGAGCCAGCGTGGATCTTGCGAAATCGTTGACCTTTGACCATCAAACTCACCTGTTACAACGCGCAGACTCCCGCCTTCAAAACTCACTGTCGGCATGTCTTCATGCTTGACGCGCAGCCCGACGGGATCAGCCTGTTTATGAGCCCGGCTTAAGTTCACAAACACTTGAAGCCCGTGTTCGGTTTTATCTGCATGAGCAGGCGTTTCTTCATGCATCGCGCCGCGCCCAGCTTGAAACCAATGCAAATCGCCTGGGCGAATCAAGCTGTGATCGCCCATCGAATCGCGGTTGATCGTGCCGCCTTCAGATTCTGGCAAGGTGAGAGAGACGGCGCTCATCCCTGCGTGAGGATGCGGGCCAAAGGGGTTGGATCGCAAGGTGTAGCTGTCAACGCCAATGAACGGGTCAATCCAGCTCGGATCGACGCGCAGCATATGCGCACCGCTGATGCCATCGAAGCTATGATGAGGCATCGGCAAGATGGCCTTGACCGCCAGCAAAGGGCGAAGTTCAGATCCACACATGTTGTTCTTCCAGTTAAGCAGACAAATCAAACACCAGCACTTCTGCATCGTGAGCAGCAGTCAAGCTCAGGCTGGTTTCACCTTGAATTTTTGCGGCATCTCCGCCCTGCAGCGCTTGGCCGTTCACACTTAAAGAGCCGCGCACGAGATGCACATAAGCTTTGCGATTTGGATCGAGTGCGAGCGTGGCTTGTTCAGCTCCATCCAACAAGCCTGCATAAATCCGAGCATCGGCATGCAAGCTGATGCTCCCATTTTCACCTTCGGGCGCAGCCATGAGTTTCAAGAGGCCTTGCTTCTCAGCGGCTGTTACCGTCTTCTGCTCGTAGCTGGGAGCAATGCCCGTCACATTCGGCTCAATCCAGATTTGGAAGAAATGCGTTTCTTGACCCGCAGCATGGTTGAACTCGCTGTGCATCACGCCTTTGCCTGCGCTCATGCGCTGCACATCGCCAGGAGGAATGCCTTTGACATTGCCCATGCTGTCTTTGTGTGCCATGCTGCCCGAGATCACATAAGAGATGATCTCCATATCGCGGTGGCCGTGCGTGCCAAAGCCAGTGCCAGGGGCAATGCGATCTTCATTGATCACGCGCAGATTGCCCCAGCCCATGTGCGCGTCGTCATGGTAGCCCGCGAAGGAAAAAGAATGGAAACTCTTGAGCCAGCCATGGTCTGCATAACCGCGCTCTTGGGATTTACGAAGTGTGATCATTGACTGCTCCTAAAAGTGATGACTAGGTAGAGGTTGAGAAAACACTAAAAACTGGCTTTTTAGCGTTTTTGCATATTTTTCGCGTTGTCTGCTTCTTTTAATACCAGACACAGTTTAGGCAAAGCCAAAGCATTTGCAATCGAATGATTTTGATGTCATCATTCAAAAATGAAGAACGTTCGAGATTTGATCACTCCCGAGGCTTTGGCCTTGATTCGCAGCGTGGCCGCACTGGGCAGCATGGCCGCTGCCGCTCGCGAGATGGGGCTGGTGCCCAGCGCAGTCACATACCGCGTGCGGCAGATTGAAGAATCGCTGGATGTGCTTTTGTTTGATCGCAGCGCCAAACAAGCGCGCATCACGCCCGCCGGTGAGGAACTGCTGCAAGGCGGGGAACGGGTGTTGCAAGAGCTCGATGCGGTGGCGCGGCGTGTGCAGCGCGTGGCCACTGGCTGGGAGCCGCAGTTGAGTATCGCGGTAGACAGCCTGATCTCGCGGCGCACCATATTTGAGTTGTGCGAGGCGTTTTTCGTCTCTGGCCCACAAGGCACAGCGCCACCCACGCGGCTGCGCATCCAAGGCGAGACGCTTTCTGGCACATGGCATGCGTTGCTCGATGGCCAGGCTGATCTGGCCATTGGCGGCGTGGTCGAGGGCATTGCGCAGGCGGGTATTCAGGCCAAAAACTTAGGCGATGTGCCTTTTGTGTTCGCCGTAGCGCCAAATCATGCCCTTGCCTCAGCAAAACAGCCCCTCCCAGATGCCGTGATTCAGCAGCATCGCATCGTGGCGGTGGCCGATTCCACGCGGCGCAAGCAATCGGTCACGATGGGCATCTTGCCCGGCCAAGATGTGCTGACAGTCAGCACCATGCCCGACAAGCTCGATGCGCAGTTGCGCGGTTTGGGCTGCGGCTTTGTGCCGCAGTGCATTGCTCAGCCCTATATCGACACCGGTCGCTTGGTCGCCATGAGCACGGAGCGCATCCCCCGTGTGCCCAAGGTCAACTACTCTTGGCGCACGCCGGAGCGCGGACAACTGGGCAAAGCGCTGTCGTGGTGGCTTGCCCAGCTTGCGCATGACACAACACGCGAGGCTTTGCTACATCGACATTAAGCAAATCAGCGGTTCAAGGCTCTTTCATTTGCTATATATTTCATAGCATCTTGCGCATATTCCATAACAGCTAGAGGCCTATTTTCTTCAAAATTCGAGGTCACACCGTCACTCCTCCATTCAGCGCGTTTGCAATCACCGGTTTTAGTTTCCGTAGCTCATCGCTCGCGTTTTTCCTGAGAAGATGCGGTAGACGATCACCGTGTAGGCAATGATCATGGGAAGCACGATCAGCGCGCCGACCAAAATGATCTTGAGTGACTCGGGCGATGTGGCGGCTTGCCAGATGGTCATGCGGTCGATCACGAGGTAGGGGAAAAGGCTGTAGCCCAGGCCGTAGAAAGCAAGGATGAAAATGCCCACGGTGGCTGCAAATGGCACCCAATCGCCATAGGCATTGCCCTGCGCCAAGCGCGTGGGCAGGCGGCAGAGGCTGCGATGGATGATGAAAAACAAGAGCGCGGTCATGATCGGCAGCGGAGCCAACAACACCACGTAAGGAAACGTGAACCATTTGTCAAAGATCCGCTCGCTCACCCAAGGTGTGCCCACGGAAATGGCAAGCACGCCAAGCGCCGTGAGCAACAATGCGCCGCGAGCCCACTTTACGGCTTGCAGCTGCAAACTGCCTTCGGTTTTGAAGACCAGCCAAGTGGCGCCTAAAAGCGCGTAGCCAGCTGCCAAGCAGAGCGCGATCAGCGCGGCAAAAGTGCTGGCTTGCCAGCCGCTTTCAAAGCCAATGATGTAGCTGCCCAGCATCCATCCCTGCGATAGAGCAGCAAGCAGCGATCCGGCATAAAACGCTTTGTCCCACCAAGGGCGATAGGCTGCTTGCGCTTTCAAGCGGAATTCAAAAGCCACGCCGCGCAAAATGAGTGCCACCAGCATGATCGCTACCGGCAAATACAGCTCGCCCAGAATGATGCCGTGCGCGGCAGGAAAGCAGGTTAGCAAGATGCCCACGCCGAGCACGAGCCAGGTCTCATTTGCATCCCAGAAAGGGCCAATGCTTGAGACCATCATGTCTTTGTCGGCTTGCCCCGCGCGGCGCAGCAAGATGCCGACGCCCAGATCATAGCCATCGAGCACCACATAGGCCAACATCGCCAAGCCCATCACGGCTAAGAAAATCACCGGCAGCCAATCGTTGAAAGTGAGGAGTTCTTTCATGCTGCGCTCCCGGCGATTGCTGGAGAAGAAACTGCCTCGGGCGAACCGGCTTTTCGCGCCAAGTAAAACAGCACGGAAATGTAGGCCACGAGCAGCATCAGATACACCGTGATGTACATCGCCAGCGTGCCGGCCAGCATCGGCGTAGGAATCGTCGCGGCTGCTTCTCTTGTGCTCAACACACCCGTCACGAGCCAAGGCTGGCGGCCAATCTCCGTCACGTACCAGCCAGCCAGCGTGGCCACCCAACCAGAGAACGTCATACCCACCAGCACTTTGGCGAGCCACGGCTTGATCGCTCTGCCCTTGCGCTGCTGCCAGAGCGCGAGCCAGCCCACAGCCAGCATCAGCATTCCTGTGCCCACCATGATCCGAAAACCCCAGAATACGGGTGCAACCGGCGGATGCTGGCCGATAAAGTCATTCAAACCCTTCACTTCGCCATCGATGTCATGCGTCAAATAAAGCGAGGCTAGCTTCGGAATGCTGATCTCATGCTTGTTCTCGCGAGCTTGTTCATCTGGTATGCCAAAGAGCACCGCTGGCGCGCCACGCTGTGTCTCCCAAATGCCTTCCATCGCAGCTAATTTTGCAGGCTGATGTTTGAAGGTGTTCACACCATGCAAATCACCGAGGAAAATCTGCACCGGCACGAGCATCGCTGCCATCACAATGCCTGTGCGCAGCGTGGCCTTCACACTCTCGCTGTGATCGCCGCGCAACCAGCGATAAGCGCTGATCCCGGCAAGCAAGAAAGAGACCGTCACAAAGCAAGCCATCATCATGTGCGAGAGCTTGTAGGGAAAGGAGGGGTTGAAAATCACCGCCCACCAATCGGTCACATGCGCCACCATCACACCCGCCTGATTGGGGCGCATCTCAAAGCCAGCTGGCGTTTGCATCCAAGAATTCAGCGCCAAAATCCAGAAGGCGGAAAGACTGGTGCCAAACGCCACAAGGCAGGTCGCGGCTGTATGCCAGCGATGCCCGACTCTAGCCAAGCCAAACAGCATCACGCCTAAGAAGCTCGCCTCTAAAAAGAAGGCTGTCATCACCTCATAGGCCAGCAGCGGCCCCGCGATATTGCCCACCGTGTTCATGAAGCCTGGCCAGTTGGTGCCAAACTGAAAACTCATCGTGATGCCGCTGACCACGCCCAAGGCAAAGGTCAATGCAAATACCTTCACCCAGAAGAAATAGGCGTCCATCCATTTCGTATCTTGCGTGCGTGCAAAGCGCAGCTTGAAAAACACCAAGACCCAAGCCAGCGCAATCGTGATCGTGGGAAAGAGGATGTGAAAGCTGATGTTGGCCGCGAATTGGATGCGGTGCAAGATCAGGGGATCAAAGGCAACAGAAGTGGCTTCGTTCATGGCGAGTTCCTAGAAAATCGGGGGAATGAGGTTTTCGGGCGCTGTGTCTCGGTCGTTGTTTTTGTCTTTGCTCTTAAAAAGCATCATGTCTTTGAGCTCCAGCAGCTTTTGCGCCGCTGCGCCCATCTTCATCAGCTGGCGAAGCGTGTGCTCATCGAGGCGCTGGATATCGGTAAACCAGGTCGTCACCAGCTCAATCAGCTCATGCATTTGCGCCATGCGTTTTTGCGCATGCATGTCTTGCGGATTCGTGGGCTCGACCAGCAGCGAATCACGCAGCATAGAAAGCGTCGGATCAATCTCGCGCTTCTTTCGCTCATCCGCCAGTGTGCGGAAAATCAGCCAGACATCATCCGGCGCACTGAAATACTCGCGCCGATCGCTGGGCAAATGCTGAAGCTTGACCAAGCGCCAAGAATCCAGCTCCTTCAAACCCATGCTCACGTTCGAGCGCGAAAAATCCAGCGCCTCGGCGATTTCATCGGCATTTAGTGGGCGCTCGCTCACAAAAAGCAGCGCATAAATCTGCCCCACCGTGCGGTTGATCCCCCAGCGGCTGCCCATTTCACCAAAATGGAGCACGAAGCTTTGAGCGAGAGGCGTGAGTTTCATGTAATTCCTTGAATTTCAGTAATTCGTGAAATTATAAGAAACTCAAAGAATGTTTGTACGCTTGTTCAGAAAAACCCTTTTCTAGCAGTCACTGTCGCAATTCCCCCTACGCAACTCCCACTACATATTTCCCACACATAAAAGTCACGCGCGCGACCCTATCATCCAGCCTGACTCGAATCTGACTTGCCACTCATTCATTTAGGAGACACTACATGACCACACGCCGCACCCTTGTTCACACCACGCTCACTGCCCTCATCAGCATTGGCGTCGCGCTCAACGCCAGCTCACAAACCGCCCCTGCGCCAGCCTCCGCTCCAGCAGCTGCTTGGCCCACGCAAGCCGTGAAAATCATCGTGCCCTACGCAGCTGGCGGCACAACCGACATTGCCGCGCGCATCTTGGCGGTAGAACTCAGTAAAAAATGGAATCAGCCCGTGCTCGTCGACAACAAGCCCGGCGCGTCCACACAGATCGGCACCGACCAAGTCGCCAAATCCAAAGACGGCCACACCCTGCTCATGACGGCCTCGCCCTTTGCCGTCAACCCTACCTTGTTTGCCAAACTGCCCTATGACACCTATAAAGATTTCAAACCCGTCACACTGGTGGTGCGCAATGGTTTGTTTCTCGTGACCAGTGGCAAACAGCCTTTTGCGAGCATCAAAGATTTGGTGGAAGCAGGCAAAGGCGACAAAACCGTGAGCATCGCCTCGCCTGCCAATGGCAGCATGGCGCATATGGTGGCCGAGCTGGTGGCAGATCAGCAAAAGCTCAATCTGCTGCATGTGCCCTATCGCGGCACGCCTCCTGCGCTGGTCGATGTGATGGGAGGCCAAGTGCAATTCATGTTTGACAACCCCAGCTCTTCTTTACCACTCATCAAAGACGGCAAACTCAAAGCGCTGGCTTATACCGGCGCTAAACGCAGCAAGGCTTTACCCAATGTGCCCACCGTGGCCGAGACCTTCCCCGGCTTTGAAGCGCTCAACTGGTTTGGCATGCTCGCCCCGAGCAGCATGGACGACAAGCTGCTAGACCGCATTGCTAAGGATGCCAACGAAGTGCTCAAACGCAAAGAAGTGGTGGAAAGATTCACCAGCGAAGGCGTAGAAATCGGCGGCATCCCGCGCGAAGCTTTTGGCGCATTTCTGGCTGTTGAGACGATTCGCTGGGCAAAAATTGTGCGGGCGCGCAATATCAAGGCGGATTGACTGGTTTTGTATTTGCTACTATATTGATAGCAATCGATACAGGATATATAACGGGGAACAGTCAATTTCTCTTAAAAATAAGCCCGCAACTTCACCCCCCGTTAGCAGCAATCCAATCTTTAAAACCAGGATGCTGCCGCATCGTATTGAAGCAAAAGCCTTGCTCTTTTAAACCCACAATCAGCGGCTCTAAAACAGCAGGCGCCCATGGGTCTTTGCGGCTCCAAATGCCCAGATGCGCCATGAGAATGTCGCCTGCGCGGATGTCTTTGAGGGCTTTTTTCAAAAGTGCGTCATTCGACACACGCTCGCTGGGCAACTCATCGCCCAAGAAGCCAGCAGGTGCCCAGTCGACGTGTTTGTAGCCGCATTTTTCAGCCTCTGCTAATAGCTTAGGGGAAGTCTTGCCACCGGGAGCACGAAACAAAGGCAACGCTTTTTTGCCGCTGTAAAACTCACTCCGCTCTTTGGCTAAATCCCGTTGCTCGCAGTATTTTTTAGGCTCCCAAGTGAAGCTACGACCTGCCAGAGCGCCTTGCGTGGGCTGCACGATGAAGGCAGTAGCGATGCCTTTGGCGTCGCCCATCAAAACCGGATGATCCCAAGTGTGAGAGGCGAATTCATGGCCTTCTTTGCCGCGCGCTGCCCAGAATTTTTCACCCCAATTTTTTGCCAAGCTCGTGCTCTCGTCTTTCGTCTTCTCGTTGGCCGTGAAGAAGGTGACTTTTACGTTGTGTTTGTTCAACGTATCGGCCATCATCTGCGCCACCTCCATGTGACCCGTGTCGAGTGTTAGATACACCGGTTTGTCGCAAAGTGCAGGTGGCGGAATCACCACCGCTGCAGGGGCAGGCGCAGGTTTTTTGCCAAAAATTGAGCTCAATTGGGCAGTAGCCGTTATAGAACCTGCGCAGAGCGCTATCGAAACGATAGTAATTTTAAAGGCGTGAGGCATGATCCAACGTCCACACCCCATGCGGTGAGCGGCCCACGTTGACCTGGCGGGCGACTTTACCCGTTTGCAGATCAATCACCGTGAGTTTTTTCGCCCAACGAGAAGTGACATACAGCCATTTTCCATCAGCCGACACATCCATGCAATCGGGCCCGCCCGGCACATTGATTTGCGCCACGATGCTTTGCGTTTGCAAATCCAGCTTACTGACCGTATTGGCCACGCGGTTGCTCACGAAAACGTGGCGCTTGTCGCCCGCTGAGCGAAAGGCATGCGCGCCTTTGCCTGTAAAAATCGTTTTCACTAATTTTGGCGGCTGCGCGCTACCCGCAGACACATCGAACACCTGCACGCTGTCGCTCGCGGTGAGGCCGATATAGGCAAATTTGTCTCCTGGCGAAAGATAAATATCGGCAGGCATGGGGCCCGTCGGCGCGCGCCAGCGAATGCTTTGTGTGGCTAAATCGACGGCCACCCATTCGTCGCTGTCTTGCATCGTCACGTAAACCGTGGTGGATTTGCTGTCGATCCACATGTGGCTAGGCGTTTTGCTGGTGGAGATGCGTTTAACGAGCTTCAAAGGCTCAGGCGATTGCGGCAACCATTGGTAAATATCAACATGGTTCAAGCGATTCGCAGCGGTGACAAACCATTTCATATCAGGCGAAAAGCGCAGGTGATACGGATCAAGGATGTCTTTGACGACACGCTGCACTGCGGCAGTGCGCGGATCCAGAAACGTGAGCGAATCGCCGCCTGCATTGGCCACGATAAGCGACTTTTCATCAGGCGTGAGATACAAATGATGCGGCTCTTTGCCAGTGGGAATGCGCTTGATCTCTTTCCAAGTGTTCGCATCGATCACGCTCACATCTGCGTCCAGCGAATTGAGCACGAAGATGGGTGGTTTGCTGGCTGGGCTGATGGTGGCTGGTGCAGATGTGGCCGCAGGCGCTTGCGCCCACGCGCGAGGCAACACAAACAAGCTAGCAGAACCCAACAAACCAGCTAAAAAATGCGAACGTTTCAAAACAAAGACTTTCAACGCGGAAACAACCCATGATTTTACCTGTTGCCCCAACGCTCACATTGAGCAGCACCCACCAAATCACCTGCAAAATAGCGCCATGACTGCATCAGTTGCTACAGAAATCGAAAAAATCCCCGTTCTGGGCGTGAATCTGGAAGTGATGCGAATTCCTGCGGCCTCAAACCATACAGCGCCCGCCGCGTCAGAACCCGGCACAGCATCAGGTTCAGCCGCTTCAAGCCTGGGTAAATCAAGTCGTGCCCCCATCGTTTTCTTGCACGAAGGCCTAGGCTCGGTCGCCATGTGGCGAGATTTTCCAATGCAGCTCTGCCAAGCCACAGGCCGCGCTGGCCTCGTCTATTCGCGGCGTGGCTACGGCCAGTCTGATACCGTGCCAGAAGTGCGAGGCGCTGGCCGCTTGCTGCCTGATTACATGCACAAAGAAGCAGTCGAAGTGCTCCCCGAGCTGCTGAGCCTCTGCGGCATTGAAAAGCCCATCCTGCTAGGCCATTCCGACGGCGGCACCATCGCCCTGCTCCACGCCGCCCAGTTTGAAACTGAGGCCTGCATCGTCATGGCACCCCATCTCTTCGTCGAAGACATCAGCATCCAAGCAATCACAGCCGCCCGCGAGGCTTACGAGCAAGGCGACCTGCACCATCGCCTGCAAAAATTTCACACCCATGTCGATACCGCCTTTTGGCAATGGAACGATATCTGGCTCAACGAAGCATTTTGCAGCTTCAATATCGAAGAAGAATGCAAACGCATCACGTGCCCTTTGCTTGCCATCCAAGGCTTTGATGATCCCTATGGCACGATGGCGCAGGTTGACGCGCTAGGCGACTCGCCGTTACATAATAAGCGCAGAGTGCTATTAAAATTGGAGCGATGCGGTCATTCACCGCATCGCGATCAAACGGATCAAGTGCTGACTGCTTTGATAGCTTTCTTGCGCGATATCTAGACAACTCCTACCCAAATCACACCTTAAACGGCACAACATTATCCGTCCCCGTCGCGCCAAAGGCCTGCTCGCGCAACAGGGCGAGCTGATCGCGCACACGCGCTGCTTTCTCGAATTCTAGATTCTTCGCATGCTCAAACATTTGCTTTTCTAGTTGCTTGATGCGCTTGCCGATATCGCGTTCGCTCATGTCTTCCACATGCGCGCGCTCCAGATCGCGTTTGGCCATTTCTTTGCTGGCTTTGTCGCTGTAAACACCATCGATCAGATCTTTGACTTTCTTAACGATGCTCACTGGCGTGATGCCGTTTTCCAAGTTGAATACGGTTTGCTTCACGCGGCGGCGCTCCGTCTCGCCAATGGCTCTGGTCATGGAATCAGTCATGCGATCCGCATACAAAATCGCACGGCCGTTCAAATTACGCGCTGCTCGGCCAATGGTTTGAATCAAGCTGCGCTCAGAACGCAAAAAGCCTTCTTTGTCAGCATCCAAAATCGCCACGAGAGACACTTCAGGAATATCCAAACCTTCACGTAGTAAATTAATACCGACCAACACATCAAATGCGCCCAATCGCAGATCGCGCAAAATCTCCACGCGCTCCACCGTATCGATATCGCTATGAAGATAGCGCACTTTCACACCGTTGTCAGCCAAATAATCCGTGAGCTGCTCAGACATACGCTTGGTTAAAGTGGTGATCAACACGCGCTCATTTTTTTCAGAGCGAATGCGAATTTCTTGCAGCACATCGTCCACCTGATGCGTCGCTGGGCGCACCTCCACTTCAGGATCGACCAAGCCAGTGGGCCGCACCAATTGCTCCACCACTTTGCCAGCATGCTCTTTCTCATAAGCAGCAGGCGTGGCGCTCACGAAAATGCATTGGCGCATGCGCTTTTCAAATTCTTCCAGCTTGAGTGGCCGGTTGTCGAGCGCACTCGGCAGGCGAAAGCCGTATTCCACCAGCGTGGTTTTGCGGGAGCGATCTCCGTTGTACATCGCGCTGAGCTGGCCGATCATCTGATGGCTCTCATCTAAGAACATCAAAGCATCTTTCGGCATGTAATCCGTCAGCGTGGAAGGCGGCGCGCCTTCAGGCGCGCCCGAGAGATGGCGCGTGTAGTTTTCAATGCCTTTGCAATGGCCCACTTCGCTGAGCATTTCCAAATCAAAGCGCGTGCGCTGCTCTAGGCGCTGCGCCTCCACCAGCTTACCCATGCCCACCAGTTCTTTCAAGCGCTCAGCCAGCTCCAGCTTGATCGTCTCCACGGCAATCAACACCCGATCACGCGGCGTGACGTAATGGCTGCGCGGGTAGACGGTGAAGCGCGGGATTTTCTGGCGAATACGCCCGGTGAGCGGATCAAACAGGCTGAGCGATTCAATCTCGTCATCAAACAACTCAATGCGAATGGCCAGCTCGGAATGCTCGGCTGGAAAAATATCAATCGTGTCGCCGCGCACACGAAAGATACCGCGCGAAAAATCCTGTTCGTTGCGCTGATATTGCATGCGAATGAGCTGGCTGATGACATCGCGCTGCCCCATTTTGTCGCCCACTCGCAGCGTCATGATCATGCGATGGTAGCTCTCGGGCTCGCCAATACCGTAAATTGCGCTCACCGTGGCCACGATGATCACATCTCTTCTTTCGAGAATCGATTTCGTGCACGACAGGCGCATTTGCTCAATATGCTCATTGATGGCCGAATCTTTTTCAATGAATAAATCGCGCTGCGGCACATAAGCCTCAGGCTGATAATAATCGTAATAGCTCACGAAATATTCCACCGCATTCTTCGGGAAAAACTCACGGAATTCTGAATACAACTGCGCTGCCAGCGTCTTATTCGGCGCAAAAATAATCGCAGGCCGCCCCATTTGCGCGATCACATTGGCCATCGTAAATGTCTTGCCCGAACCCGTCACGCCCAGCAGCGTCTGAAAAACTTCCCCATCCTTCACACCCTCCACCAACTGCGCAATCGCCGTCGGCTGGTCGCCCGCAGGCTGATAAGGCTGAAACAGCTCAAACGGTGAGCCGGGGTAGCTCACAAACTCACCGGACATCGTTTCAGGAATAACTTCTAAGACTTCTGGCATGACAGTTCCGTGAATTGCTGCGGTGCAGCGATAAAATATGGGCAACCAAGCATTTTGAACGCTTCGGCTAAAAGTAGCTACCGAAGAACACAAAAAGACCCTTTTCCTGTCTTTTCTGCGTCTTCTGCGTAACGTTTGCGTCTTGCAGCGTCCGGTATTTTTTCTTAAAACCTTTGGAACACAAAATGAGTCTCTTCTCCGCAGTCGAAATGGCCCCCCGCGACCCGATTTTGGGTTTGAACGAACAATTCAATGCCGACACTAACTCCAACAAAGTCAACTTGGGCGTGGGCGTTTACTACGACGACAACGGCAAGCTGCCTCTCTTGAAATGCGTGCAAGAAGCCGAAAAGCAAATGGCCGCCGCGCCCAAAGCGCGTGGCTACCTGCCGATTGACGGCATCGCCGCTTACGACTCCGCCGTCAAAGGCTTGGTGTTTGGTGCGGATTCCGAGATCGTTACCTCAGGCCGCGTGGCCACGGTGCAAGCCATCGGCGGCACGGGTGGCTTGAAGATTGGCGCGGATTTTTTGAAGAAACTCTCGCCCGATGCGAAAGTGTTGATTTCTGACCCGAGCTGGGAAAACCATCGCGCTATGTTTATTCAAGCCGGCTTTGTGGTGGAAAGCTATCCTTATTACGACTCAGAAAAACGCGGCGTGAATTTCGCTGGCATGCTCGCCGCATTGAAAGCCGCAGCCCCCGGCACCATCGTGATCTTGCATGCCTGCTGCCACAACCCCACCGGCTACGACATTTCCGCCTCTGACTGGGATCAAGTGATCGCAGTCGTCAAAGCCAACAACCTCACGCCTTTCCTCGACATGGCCTACCAAGGTTTTGGCTACGGCATCGCGGAAGATGGCGCAGTGATCGGCAAATTCGTGGCTGCAGACCTGAATTTCTTTGTGTCCACCAGCTTCTCCAAAAGCTTCAGCCTGTATGGCGAGCGCGTCGGTGCGTTGAGCGTGGCTTGCGAAAGCGCGGAAGAATGCTCTCGCGTGCTCTCCCAGCTCAAAATCATGATCCGCACGAATTATTCCAACCCACCCACGCACGGCGGTACTGTCTGCGCGATGGTGCTCAACACACCCGATCTGCGTAAAATGTGGGAGGGCGAACTCGGTGAAATGCGCGTTCGCATCAAAGCCATGCGCAGCGCTTTTGTTGAGAAACTAAAAGCCGCTGGCGTGAAAGCCGACATGAGCTTCATCACCACGCAAATCGGCATGTTCAGCTACAGCGGCCTTTCCAAAGACCAAATGGTGCGCCTGCGCGACGAATTCGGCGTCTACGGCACAGACACCGGCCGCATGTGCGTAGCAGCTTTGAATAGCAAAAACATTGACCACGTGTGCGCGAGTATTGCGAAGGTGATGTGATCATTGATTGCTTCTGTAGAAACGCTCTTCGGAGCGTTTTTTTTATGCCTTTTCGGCTACTAGCCGGCATAAATATTGCGCAGGGTGCTATGAATTTTGTAGTAGAGCGAAGAATTAGAAAAATGGGGTCGGATCACAATTCAAGACAACAATCGACCCGGCGCGAATTCAAGCTAAGACGAAATTGTGCTCCGACCCCATTTTTCTCATTCTTCGCGGAGCACGCCAACCAGTTCGTTTTTGCAATGACGGTTTGAACACAGCTGTTGCGCACCACCTTATGTACCTGCGTCGTACCATCGAGCATTTGCCTCAGCAAATTTTTTGAAAACACACGCGATTCAGATCATCACAATCCAACCCTCTCCCCGCGCGCCTTCCAAATAATTTCTGATCCAAACGCCCAACGGTTTCCGCTGGATAGACTATTGGCACGTCGAAGCTAAGCTTCACAATATTGCTTAACAGTTAAATCAAATTATCTTTCCACTAGAGTCTCATTTGGAGTTGTAGCCATATGCCCGCATCACAGTTCTCCAGCAAACAAGACAAACTAGAGCGCTATGTCAATTCTTTTGCCACACAATCTTTCCGAGATCAAGCGGACAGAGACTACATCGCTGCACGCCTCGCCTGTCGTTTTGAGCTAATACCGCAGTTCCTGTGGGCATCCCAGCAAGCAGTCGAAAAGTACCTGAAAGCTATTCTTCTTTTCAACAAAATTAACGCAACGAAAGTTGGTCATGATCTAAAAAAAGCGCAGCTGCTAACCAGCCAGCTTTCTTTCAAAATTGAGTTGTCACCACGTAGTCAAGATTTTATTGACCTGCTATCGGAATATGGCCAGTTTCGATATATCGATGTTCCATATGCAGTAGACGGGTTCGTTCTCATAGATCTAGATTTAACGGTCTGGGAACTCAGACGCTACTGCCAAGTGCTTGACGTTTTTGGAAAAATACTGCCGCTACACGAGCAGAAGCAACTGGAGGCAGCTAAATTGCTGTTGTCGCAGAGTTCCTCAATGCCCAAACAAAAATTCCACTTGTCTGGTGGAGTACTCGAGAAGATACTTGCTGCTAAAGTGCACCCCAGCCGTGCAGCATTGCTTTGGAATAATCCCGTTTACGGTGTGCGTAAGAGGTCAACGGTTCGAGCCAAGGAACACATGCACGCTCAGAATCCACTGCTATATCTTCATCCAGAAATGCTTGATGAGTTACTGAAGTATGTATTCATTCCCAAAGATCTGGTACGAGGCTATCGCGATCACTTGGTACGAATCAAAGCAAACCCTCAAAACAGACCATAACCTCTCCGTGCGTAATCCTCATATCAAGCGGAAACCATTGGGCGGTTGAATCAGGAATTTTTTGGCAAGTGCGCGGAGACCATCTTTAAATTTCTGTGGCCGGAATCGCGTGTGTTTTCAAAAAACTTTCTGAGGCAACTGCCCGATGGTACGACGTAGATACACAAGGTAGAGCGAAACGCTAAAAATACACAGATTCAAGACTAAAAGTGGCATATCGCCGGCGTATTTATTGCGTGGATTGCTATTAAATACATAGCGAATAAGAAAATAAACGATTTACCAAAAGAACCTTTAGCCCTCATTAAGGTTCGGTCACCTCGCGCCCGTAGAATCAAGTATCCCCTTGATTCACTTAAGCGGCCAGCGCAGCCACAAGCCGTGCAGGCCGATCAATCTATTCATGTTCAAACGCTTCGAAAATCTAGTCAACCGCGTTGACGCTCCCCTTGAAACAGCTGAAATCGGCCCGCCGCCCTCGCTGATGGGGTTTTATTGGCACTTTGTGCGCCAAACCAAGTGGCTCTATATCGCCATGCTGTTCACAGGCCTGGCTGTGGCGCTGGTGGATTTGCTGATTCCAGTGTTTATTGGGCGCATGGTGAGCTTGATGACTTCGGCTGATCGCACGGCGGCATTGGCTGAGCAGATGCCTCTGCTGATCGGTATGGCGCTGCTGATTTTGATTGGCCGGCCCACAGTCATGATGCTCGATAGTTTGATACGCAACAACGCGGTGCTTCCGGGCGCGACGACGCTGATTCGCTGGCAGAGCCATTGGCATGTGCTGCGGCAGAGCTGGGCGTTTTTTCAGAACGATTTTGCGGGGCGCATTGCCAACCGCGTGATGAACACGGCCAATTCGCTGCGCGAGAGTGTGGTGGCGAGCATTCGCGCGGTGTGGTACATCTTGGTGTATGGCCTGAGCTCGCTGGCACTGATGCTGGCCACCGATGCGCGGCTTGCCATCCCGATGCTGCTCTGGATCACGGGCTATGCGGTGTTTCTGAGCTACTTTGTGCCGCGCTTGCGCGATCTGTCCAAGGTGAGCAGCGAGGCGCGCTCGGCGGTGATGGGGCGCGTGGTGGACAGCTACAGCAATATCCTCACGGTGAAGCTCTTTGCCCGCACGCGCGACGAGGATGCCTATGTGCGCGAATCGATTGACGAGCATCGAGTGCGCATTGCGGCTCACATGCGCATGATCACCGGTTTCATGTTCACGCTAACGGTGATGAATGCGCTGCTGCTGGTGGGCACAGCGGGGATCAGCGTGTGGCTCTGGCTGCGCGGCGATATCAGCCCGGCGATTGTGGCCACGGCCCTGCCCTTGGTTTGGCAAATTTCCAATATGGCCGGCTGGGTCAGCTGGGAGGTGAGTGGCATTTTTGAAAACGTGGGCACCGTGCAAGAAGGCATGGAGACACTGGCTGTGCCGCGCCGCATGCTCGATGCGCCGCAGGCAAGCGAGCTGGCTGTATCGCGCTCAGAGATTCGCTTTGAAGGCGTGCGCTTTTCGTATGGGCGCGGGAATGAGGCGGGCATTAAACCTGTGATCGACGATCTCTCGCTGCATATCCAAGCGGGTGAACGCGTGGGCATTGTGGGGCGCTCGGGGGCAGGTAAATCTACCTTGGTGAACCTGCTTCTGCGCTTTTTTGATGTGGAAGCGGGCCGCATTTTGATTGATGGGCAAGATGTGTGCGAAGTGACGCAAGAGAGCCTGCGCGCCGCGATTGGCATGGTCACGCAAGACACCTCTCTGCTGCATCGCTCGATTGCGGCCAACATCCGCTATGGCCGCCCGCAGGCCTCGCAGGCGCAGATTGAGGAAGCGGCGCGCCAAGCGCAGGCGCATGAGTTCATCCTCAGTCTGCGCGATTACAAAGGCAACACCGGCTACGAAGCGCATGCCGGCGAGCGCGGCGTCAAGCTCTCCGGCGGCCAGCGCCAGCGCGTGGCGCTCGCTCGCGTGGTGCTGAAAAACGCCCCGATCCTCGTGCTCGACGAAGCCACCTCCGCGCTGGATAGCGAGATCGAAGCAGCGATTCAAGAGCAACTGGAATCCCTCATGCAAGGCAAAACCGTGATCGCGATTGCGCACCGGCTCTCTACGATTGCAAGAATGGATCGCCTGATCGTGATGGATGCGGGGCGGATCATTGAGCAAGGCTCACACACCGAGCTGCTGGCGCTGGACGGCCACTATGCACGGCTGTGGAAGCGGCAATCGGGTGGTTTCTTGGCGGCTGATTAAAGCTTTTAGAGGCTCAAAATGGCAGTTTGCCGTTGTATTCATTGGGCGGGTCGCTATTGATTTGATAGTAATCGCTTTAGATCACCTTGGAGCCAATTGATTTCAAGCAACGAAACCACGCTCACGGCCTTGGGCCACTACAACGCGCAAAACACCCCCTTTGCCGGCTTCAGCTGGGAGTTTTGATCCCGGCCGAAGCGGGGTTTACTTCTTCTTCGCAGCAGTCTTACCTTGCAACACAAAAGTCAGCTTCATCTGCACGCGGTATTCCACCACCTTGCCTTTGGAGACCACCACTTTTTGCTCTTGAATCCAAGCGCCCTGAATATCGTTCACGGATTCAGAAGCCCGCGCAATACCTACGGTGATAGCATCTTCAAAGCTCTTTTTGCTGCTGGAACTGATCTCAATAATTTTGGCTACGGTCATAAAAAATCTCCGGAATGGATACGAAAGGAGAATCACCTTACCCTAGCCCATCATCTTTGGCAAGTTAAGATTTACCATTCATATGGCTTTACCCACTGCTCATTCAGCCCCAACAGACAACGTGCGTTGGTCTTTGCATATTGACTTGCTCGTGGTGATGCTTGCGCTGTTAGCGGCTGCTATGGTGGCGGGCATGATGTGGCTGCGGGCGCAGTATCCTTCGGCTGGTTTTTTGGCTGAGCCTGCGGCTCAGGGTTGGAGAGTCACCGCCATTGAACGTGACGCATCAGAAGGTGGACTGCCCATTAGCTGGCTAGGCAGCCAACTCACGCGCGCGTGCGCTGATGCTGAGCCCGAGCGCTGCATTACTTTGCAACCAGCGTGGATGGTTGACAGCCCCATCGTTTTGCCGACAGCCAGCGCCATCCGTGAGTTTGTGGAAGGTCAACAAGCGCTGTTATCACTGGCATCCAAGCCTGGCGAAGAAGTGATTCTTCATGCGCTTGTCCAGGGCAAAAAGCCGCAAAGCGTCAAGGTGACGCTGCAACCCGCCCGCGAATTCCTCACCGAGCGCTATGCCCTGATCTTGATCGCCGCCGTGATGCTCTACACCGTGGGCTGCGCGATGCTGGCCTTTGTGCGGCGCACCCGAGAGGTCTGGCTGGCTTTTGCGATGTGCGCGGGATTTTTTCTTTTCATGGTGATGCGCAGCTGGTACACCCAGCGCACTTGGGCGCAGCCAGAGATCATGTGGTGGGGCGTGATCGAGCTATTTCGAATCGGCGTGTTGACCTGTGGCACAGCATGCGTGATGACGCTGTGGAATCTGCGGCTGCGCGAGTTCAGGCCTTGGCTGCCGCGCTTGGCCTGCGCCGTGATGTGTTCAGTGGTGTTTTTACATGCGCTAGGCGTGATTGATTCTGCCGCTTGGGGCTACCGCTTCATCACGCTGGGCTTTCTCATTTTGATCGTGAGTATCAGCGCAGCTGCATGGTGGGTTGCACGAAACGCCGGGCCTGGAGAACGGCTGCGCTCAAAGAATTTTGGCCGCATTCTATTGATTGGATTTTTTCCATTGATAGTCACGATGCCGCTGTGGAGCTTTCGGCCTGATTTGCAGCAGATTGCCTATCTGCAAAACATGGCCGTGGGCTTATCTGGCATCCCAGTGGTGATCATGGTGTCGCAGTCAGTCCAATACCAATTACAAGGTTTTTGGTGGCGGCTGTGGCTGGTTTTAGTGGCGGCCGTATTGGCATTGGTGGGTGCCTCGCTACTGGTGTTGCTTTCAGGATCATCGGCAGGATTGAGCTTGGCGCTGATGCTAGCGCTGGCACTTTGGGCAATCTATTTGCTGCGCAACTGGCTGGAAAAGCGTCTGATTGGAAAGCCACCTGCCATCGAGCAATTCTTGCCCCAACTCATGGCGCTGCAAGGCATGCAGGGCGATGCGCTGGAGCAAGGCTGGCATCGTTTGCTGCAAGAGGCCTTTGCGCCGCAAAACCTGACAGCTGAGCCCCATGCACCAGCACAGGTCAGCTTAATCGAAGCAGGCGACAGCATGTTGGTGCCCGCTTTAGGCAGCGCCAGCGCCATCAAGCTGCGCGGCGCAGGCTCATTCACACGCAGCTTTGGCCGCAGTGATGAGCGCTTGGCCAGCAGCTTGCATGCGCTGGCGATGCAGGGCTTGGCCGCGCGCGCTTCGTTTGTGGCGGGAGCCGTGCAAGAGCGCCGCCGCATTGCTGCAGATCTGCACGACGACATTGGCGGGAAGCTCTTGCATTTGGCCAACACCACAGGCGTCGAGGGTCAATACGCCCGCAACACGCTCGAAGATTTACGCACTATCACGCGCGGCCTCTCCGCCCAGCCCCGCGCTTTGCCCGAGCTGCTGGCCGATATTCAATACCAACTCGGCCAACGCGCAGAGCGTGCCAACCTAGAGCTAGATTGGCACACCGAGCAGCACAACACCAACGTGGTCATTGGCTCGCGCCAAAGCACGGTACTGGCCAGTATTTGCAGCGAGCTGATGCGCAATGCCATGCAGCACAGCGGCATACAGCGCATACAATTTGAGCTGAGCGCAAATGCGCAAACATTTTCACTCGAATGCAGCAATGATGGCGCGCCGACCGATCCCGCACAGTGGGCGAGCGGCCTTGGCACCACATCCATCCGCCGCCGCGTGCATGATCTGCAAGGTCAATGCAACTGGCAAGCCCGGACAGGCGGCGGTGCCGTGTTTACGGCCAGTTGGCCGCTGCAAGCTTGGCTGAGCAGCGATACGGGCGCGTTTGATGCAAGCAGCCTGATGTCCCTCAACCTGAGCAGTCCATACCAGCCCCCCAGTACTGGGGGATAGGCATGCAATGTGTGAAATATCACAATCAGAGCCAGTTTCATGATTGACCCTAGCGTATTTGCCATGCCCGCCCGCATTCTCATCCTCGAAGACCAGCCCGATGGCATTGCCCTGCTGACTGCCGCCATTCAAGGCTGCTTTGATCAGCCGCAGATCAGCCTGGCCATGAATCTGGCCAGTGTGCGCGAGGTGGTGGCGCAGCAAGCCAAGAGTGCACCGTTTGATTACGCCTTGGTGGATCTTCGTTTGCCTGATGGTTTGTCGATTGATTGGCTGGCGGAGTTTAAGGCCGCTTTTCCTGAAACGCAGGCCATCGTGACCAGCCTGTACGACGACGATGATCTGGTGTTTGCCGCTTTGCGCGCAGGCGCAGATGGCTATGTGCTCAAAGGCGATGGCCCCGAGCATATGCGGCATGCGCTGCGCAAGGTGATGCTGGGCGAGCCGCCGATTTCTCCGTCAATCGCGCGCAAGCTGATGGGGCAGTTTCGCGGCAGCAGCGCAGCCGCTCCCTCCTCTGATTTCACGCCATCGCAAGCCCCCGCCCAAAGTAACGAGGAAGCGCCTCGCCTCACTGCGCGTGAGCTTGAAGTGCTAGCCATGATCGGCAGTGGCCTGATGATCAAGCAAGTGGCTGCTCGATTAGACATTGGCTATCACACGGTCAACGACAACATCAAATCCATCTACCGAAAGCTCGGTATTCGCACCAGAGCGCAGGCTGCAGCAGAGGCTTCCAAGCGTGGCTTGGTCAGCGCGATGTGAATGCAAGTCACCTGAATATTGAGTGATTTTTATAGCTTTTTCGGGTGGTAGCCGTTGTGTATATTGCGCTCATTGCTATTATTTTTATAGTAATTCTTCGTCTCCCCCAGAACTAGGGGCATCTCCATCCCCGCAGTGTGTGCCTCTCCCCTAGCACTGGGGATGTTTCAAAATGCTGCTCTGTACAACACTTCCCTCATCGCTCATTTCAGCGAATTTCAACGGAGAAAAACCATGAAGACTTGTTTCAAAACAATGCTTGCCATCAGTGCAGCCGCATTGCTCGCAGCCTGCGGCGGTGGCGGATCTGGCGCGATCGACACGACGACGCTGCCTGCCAACCAACCCGCTTGGGGTAGCCCAGCGATGTTTGTGCCAGCCGGGCAGAGCCAAATCAGCGTGGCAGTTTCCGATTGCCGCAACGACTCATACAGCAACATTCGCGCTGCGAATCTGCAATCACCCGCCCGCCTAGATCCAACAGGCACACTCGTCAACTCCCCCAGTTTGGTCATCACATCCGCAGGCGATGTGATCTTCTCAGGCGCGATTGCTCCAGCCACAACCGTCACAGAGCTGGCACGGGTGAATTTTGCGACTTCCACTGATCGCCAGATTGAATTCAGCAGCGATCTGACGAGCAATACGTTTGATGTGAGCAATGACACCGCAAATCTCTACACGGGCCGCTCAGGCGCTGCTGCGACATTTAGCGCCTATGTCGACGGCGGGATCGATATCACTTGCAACACAGTGGCTAATCTTTCTCCCGCCTACGCGCCCAGCGAAGCTCGCTTGGCATCTAAATTCACCAACGGTGTAACTTCATGGAACAACTCCGAGACCAGCGTGAGCGGCACTAGCACGATCCCCGCCAACAACATCGTCGTTTGGGACAACAAAAGCCAGAACACCGTGTTGGACTCCAACCAAACGGCCGTGCGCTATGCCAGCCTGAATGTGCTGTCTGGCGCCTTGAATGTGGGCCCTAGCGAAACCCAAGTGACGCAATCCGTTGTTTTGAGCACGGCCTTGGCCACCAGTGGCTACTATCTTGAAGCAGACAATGCAGACAGCGATCACGTCTCTGGACGATACAAAGAAATCATACTTCGCGTGGACACTGCCACGCAAGGCCAATTGAAATTTGCTGCAAGACATGGAGACAGCATTCTGACTGTGGTTCCACAATTGGGCACATTCAATTTCATGCCGCCTGTGCTGCCATAACAAATTTAAGACGTGGTCAATGCCCGCTCGGCCACAAGCCTGCGGGCTTTTTCACGCCTTTTTCACAGTAACATCGCCCGTCACCCCAAGTGCTTTTTTTAAGCGTTTTCCGCCTCTCGTCGGCATAAAAACTGAGCAGAGTGCTATCAAATCAAGAGTCTTTGAAGCCCCCTAGAACTGGGGATAGCTCAAACTGAAGCCTGCCGTGACACTCCCTCCATCGCTTATTTCAGCGAATTTCAATGGAGAATAATCATGCGCACACCTCAAGCCAGCTTGTCTGCCCTCTGCGGCATAACAGCCATCAGCTTCGCCTCTGCATTCAGCCTTGCGCCGACCAGCGCCTCCGCGCAAGAAGTGCATGATTGGGGCAAAACCTTTGCCAGCATCGCCCGCCCCACAAAAACAACCCGCTGCCCTACCGGCTGGATTGCCAGTGCCTCTGCGCAAACCTGCGAAACCTTCTCTGCCATCACGCCCAAAGCGCAGCCCAAAAGCGGCGCTTGCCCCGCAGGCACGACGGAGGAATTTGGCGCGTATTGCACGCCTACAGTCAGCGACATGTCGGATCGCATGGCGGGCTTGCTGGCACGCCATTATTTCCAAGATTTGAACGGTAACTACATGAACTCTTTGGGCGCTGCCAGCAGCATGTCGATTGTGGTGCCGCCTTCGCTCAGCGCCTATTTAAGCAAGCGCGCCGCTGCTGGGCAGAGCAGCAGCTTGATGAAAGACAACTCCCCAACGCCCACCAATCTGCCCACCGCTTTGCCGATTCAATGTGGGGATAATTTAATCAGTGGAATAGAGGCCGCGTTGCGCTGCCAATCCGCTATTGGCGCAGCGCGAGGCCAGCAAGCTCAAGTCGGTGCGCCTGTCACCACGCAAGAGCAAATTACAGGTAACGCCGCAGCTCCGGCGAGCACACCCAATGCAGCCCCTGCAGCCAATCCCAAAGATGCCTTAAAGCAAGGCCTCAAAGGTTTGCTGAGTAAATAAAGTTCCCAATGAAAGCGTGAGCAGCGTAAGGCGAAAGGTGCGCCTTCAATACCCCGCCTTCGCCCCCGGCCTGCGCTGGGCAAACAAGCCCGCAGATTTGGCACCTTGCTTTTTGAAGCGCTCCCGCCGCGCCACCTTCGGGTCAACACGCAGCGGGCGATAGATTTCTACGCGATCCAAGTTGGTCAAAACATGGTTTAAAGCCGCTTTTTTGCCCCACACACCGACTTGCGGTGCAACCACAGCCTCTTCAAACCGCGCATCTTGCGCACAAGCCGCCAGAGCATCACTCACCCGAGCTCCAGCAGGTAGCGTGAGCGTGATCTCATGCAACACGCGCGGCACAGGCGAATACACCACCGTGATGTGCAAACTCTCTTGCAAATCCTTCATGCCCCGTAAACCTCTTCAGCCCGCTTAACAAACGCATCCACCAAGCTAGAAGCAATCCAATCAAACACTGGGCCGACAAGCGCGGCCATCGCAGGGCTGTCAAAGTCGTAGCTCATATCAAGCTCAATCTTGCAAGAGCCCAAATCCGCGCCGCCCACTGGAGAAAAGCGCCAGCAGCCATCGAGGCTGGAAAACGGGCCGCTCACCAGCTGCAGCTGATCCTCCATCACGCCGCCCAGCTTCTGCACATGCGTGTTACGGGTGGTAAAACTCTGACGCAGGCCGCGAAAATTCAAGCTGATCTCGGCCGTCTGGCCGTCTTCATGGCGCTGAACAATGCTTGCCCGGTCGCACCACGGCAAAAAATCAGCGTAGCTGGCCACATCCGTGACCAGATCAAACATCTGCTGGGCGCTGTACCAGATCAGCACGGATTTGTGGATGGAATTCAAAAGAGAGGCTGCGCCAATACAATCATGCCTGTATTGTAATTTCTCGCACCCGACTCATCTTCTCTATATGGCCAAACCGAAGTCCGATCCCCCTGGCCGCATTGCCGAAAACAAGAAAGCCTCGTTCAACTACTTCTTCGAGGAGAGGTATGAGTGCGGCATGGTGCTGGAGGGCTGGGAGGTCAAAGCCGTGCGCAACGGCAAAGTGCAACTGACTGATGGCTACGTGATCATCAAAAACGGCGAGCTTTTCGTGATGGGTTGCCAGATCAACCCACTGAAAACTGCCTCCACCCATGTCAGCCCCAATGCCCTGCGCAGCCGCAAGCTGCTGATGAAAAAAGAGGAAATCCGCCGCTTAACCGGCAAGGTGGAGCAAAAAGGCTACACGCTGGTAGCGATCAATCTGCATTGGAAAAGCGGCCGCGTGAAATGCGAAATAGCGCTTGCCAAAGGCAAAGGCGAGCACGACAAACGCAATACCGTGGCTGATCGCGAAGGCAAACGCGAGGTGGAGCGGGCAATGAAGGTGCACAACCGTTGATGCCTCGCCACTTCAAATGGTAAAGCAGGTTCAACCACAAATGCTTTACTTGGCGGGCATAACAATCAGTTTTTCGCCATTTTCTGTGCTTACACGATCACCCAATGTTTCATGAGCTTGCCCTTTTTGACCAACACGTAACATGATGCCAGCCGTCGAAGTTTGACCGTTTTGAGTCAACTGGACGCTGATGAAATGCGCGCCTTCACTGGTAGGCGTAACAGTGAAGGATTGCGCCGTCACTTCATTCGTTTTCAGGGGAGACAAGTAATTGTCACCGCTCTTTTGCAAACCACCGCTAACGCCAACTGCCAATGTTTTCGCCGGACTCACGCTGACATGCGCATCGCTGGCTCGCACACCTGAAAATTCGAGTTGCACTGTTACCGCTTGCCCCACAGCAAGGGAGCCATCAATGCGATACCGCATGGAAATTCCTGAGTTGTTGTGCTTCTGTGGCGATTGCACCCAAATGTTATCTGGACTGGATTGGCTGTTTTGAGCAGCAGAGTGCTTAGGACTCGCCACATCGGAGCTACAGGCCGCCAAAACAGCTGATACACAAGCGATGGATCCTAATTTCCAATAGGAATTTTTCAACATAGTCACTTCCCTTTATTGTATTGTTACGGTGTAGCAAGTATTGCCTGGTGATGCTTTGTTGTAATCAAAGATCACCAGCACGTAGTCTCCTGCGATCAAAGAATCACTTCGCGTTTCTGTTTGATCGAGACCGACTTGCGCGGTATATATTTTCTGATCGGCTCTATAGAGTTCAAAATCAGTGTCTACCCCTGCAGCTGGGGTACCAGAAATAGTAATTGTGCGTATTGCAGTTGTGGGCAACGTCAGGCGCAAATACACAAAAAGGCCTAATTTATTGCGATCTGCGTCTGCACCGCTAGTGCTGTTGACGATATCCACGTAATCCGCAGTGCCACAAAGCGTTTGCGTGGAGCTTAAAGTAACTGGGTTGCCAAGAGCAGTGATCTGACGGTAATAAGGCAGAGTTGCAGTATTACCACCGTCGTTGCTCTCATTGCTACCGAAAGCATCCGATGTACTGCTGATGGATTCACTGGTCAGTAAAGAATTGAGCGCAGCGGTCTGTGAAACAGAAGCCAACGAGCGGTATGCAGCAGAAAACGAATGAATGTCTGAGAGTGCAGTGCCTGTACGGAAAGCATTACCAGACAAAGTTTGATGAACACTTTGGAAACCTGTTTGATTACTAAGACTCCACAAAATATACTGTATCGACTGTTCTCTAAACCAGCCTTTTGATCCACCCGACCCTGTGGCATAACCTGAATTCAAAGGAAGCACGAACCCTGAATTTTGTCCAGTTCCTGAGGAATCAGAATAGTTACTCTTAGACAAAACGATGCCAGACCATGCATTACCCCAGCCTTCACTGAAAGCGATACGCCTGTCTAAACGATCATCACCGCCACCATGACGGCCACCCGTTGAATCATCGCGGCTGAAAGCACTTTGGTAGTAATGCCCCCATTCATGGGCTACGACCGAGCTGTCATACTCGTCGGTGTCGTCATTCGCTTGACCTAATATGTAGAGCTGGCGCTCACTTATTACGCCAGCGCTTGCCAATTCCACAAAAAAACTGGTTCCAATATCACCATCGCTGATTTGGCCATTCCCTGTCGTATTGTTGTTCAAGCTCCAGAAAACTTTTAGTAATGGAAATTGTGCATTCGGTTGGACAGACAGAATCTTCTTTTGACTTTCGTAGATCGTATCCAAAATTGCAAATGGCCCAGCAACACGAGCTGATGTGTAGCTTGATCCTCCCCAGCCTGAAGCAGCCAACAGATTTTGTGTGTGCCCAAGACCAGAATTGAAATTGGTTGATTGCATAACGTATAAGGCGTTGCTATTGGTGTTGTCACGCACCGTCACATCCCACTGGGCAACTCCACTGACTTGCTTGAGCTCTGTGCGCACACGAATGGCCAAAGTGGTGCTTCCAGGCGCGGTCGTGAAGACATACTGCCCCGTATCGCTAGTTGGCAAAGAAGCCAACACGGTGGTGCCACTGAGTAACTCTACCGTCGCACCGCGCACTGGTAAATTGGAAATGCTGCTGTAATCCAGTGCGCCAGTATTCAATTGCCCTATTCGCTGGTAAGTCACATTTCCTTGTACCGTGACGGTTGATCCAGAAATAATCCCTGGTTGGGTGTTGGTATCGGGGGCGATGGAATTTGACTCAGCAGACCCTCCCCCTCCACAAGCTGCGAGTAACAAAATGAATGACATCAAGCAAAAAGCTAGAGGTTTTTTAAGCAACATGAGTTATCCCTAAAATGAATCGAAATTCCACTAAGCAATTACGCTGATGTATTTTTTATATTATTTATTTTACCCAAGCTCAATAACGATTGAATCGGCTATCAGATGCCTATGATTCACGTCACTTGAAGCCACTCATAGGAGCAGCGTCTTTGAAACAAGTATATCTCTCCATGCTCGATCTCGTGGCCGTGCGCGATGGCGGTACGACGGCGCAGGCTTTGCAGATTGCGCTGCAAACTGCGCAACATGTGGAGAAGCTGGGCTTCAAACGCTATTGGCTTGCCGAGCATCACAACATGGCCGGGGTGGCCAGCTCTTCCACCGCCGTGCTAGTCGGTCATATCGCCGGAGGCACGAAGACGATTCGCGTCGGCTCAGGCGGCATCATGTTGCCCAATCATGCGCCGCTCGTGGTGGCAGAAGCCTTTGGTACTTTGGCTGAGCTGTATCCCAATCGCATTGATTTGGGGCTAGGAAGAGCGCCAGGCACAGATCAATACACCATGCGCGCCCTGCGTCGCCATAGCACCGAGTCCGCCGATGATTTCCCGCGAGAAGTCGCCGAACTCATGAGCTATCTCGCGCCCGCGCGAGAAGACCAGCGCATCACGGCCCATCCCGGCGCAGGCACACAAGTGCCAATTTGGCTACTGGGCTCCAGCCTTTTCTCCGCTCAACTCGCCGCGCAGCGCGGCCTGCCCTATGCCTTTGCCTCGCATTTCGCACCCGCACTACTGCTGCAAGCGATCGACCTGTATCGCCGCAATTTCCAGCCCAGTGCACAACTGGCCAAACCTTATGTGATCATCGGCGTGCCCTTCATCGCAGCACCCACGGATGAAGAAGCGCAGTATCTCGCCAGCAGCGTCTATCAACGCGTCTATGGCATCTTGACCGGGCGACGCGGAAAATTGCCACTGCCAGATGCCGATTTCATGGCTCGCATTGACAGCCAAGGCCGCGCAGCGATTGCAGGTTTTTTAGCTGCTGGCGTGATCGGTTCACCCGAGACAATTCGCGCAGGTTTTGACAATCTGCTCGAAAAAACGCAAGTGGACGAAATGATGCTGGTCTGCGATATTCACGATCCTGCTCTGCGCCTGCGCGCGCTAGATATTGCGGCGCAAGTCATACTGAGCGCCGAACCTGAGGTTGCAGCAGCTTATTGATCCTGCCAGCCCGATAAAGTATTGATTTCCGTTCGCCCTGAGCTTGTCGGAGCCTTCACTAGCCCAACGGCAAGCTCAGGGCTAACGGTTCATATCTCAAGCGGACGGGATCAATAGCGCCCAGCCAGCAGCTGCACATACTCCTGCCGCCCGCCAATGTTGTTGTGATCAGCCCCGGGCACCATCACCAATTTGCGCCGCATGCTGAGCAGAGTCAAACCGATCTTTGAGCAACCAGTTCACAGGAATCCATGAAAAACTGTTAGCAGCAATCTCAGCCAAGCTGCCATAAGGCGTGACCAAAATCAACTGTCGCAGAGTAGGTTTGGATACAGGATTGGCGGCTAACTGCACGGCGACTCCGCTGCCCAAGCTGCGGCCAATCACGGTGATCTCACTGTGGCGCTGGCGCAACTAGGCATGCAAAGCCAAGGCATCGCTGACCAGCGCCACAACTTTAAACACGGCAATCATGGCTCTTGCGCCTGCAACTCGCGCTTGTTCCAGAGCAAGCACTCAAAGAATCGTGCTTGCTCTGAATTAACCATTCACGCCAAATGCTGCTTGAAAAAGCCCATTGTTCGTTCCCAAGACAGCTTCGCAGCTGCTGCATCGAAGCGGGGTGTGGTGTCGTTGTTGAAACCGTGTTGCGTTCCTGCGTAGATGTGCGCGGCATGGCGCACATTGGCGGCTTTCAAAGCAGCTTCGTAGGCGGGCCAGGCAGCGTTGATGCGCTCGTCAACACCGGCAAAATGAATTTGCAGAGGTGCTTTGACTTTTGCTGCCTCTTCGACCGCCGGATGGTTGCCATAGAAAGGCACGCCAGCCATCAAGTCGGGCAATTGCGTGGAGAGATAATGCACCATGCCACCGCCATAGCAAAAGCCCACAGCGCCGACTTTGCCTGAGCTGTCTGCTCGGGCTTTAAGGGCAGCGTAACTGGCTAAGAAATCTTGACGGGTTTTTGTTTGGTCTAGCTTGGCAAACTCAGTGCGGGCTTTGTCTTCGTCGCCAGGGTAGCCGCCCAGCGGCGTGAGCGCATCCGGCGCCATCGCCAAATAACCATCGAGCGCGAGGCGGCGGGCGATGTCTTCGATATGAGGATTCAAGCCACGGTTTTCATGCACCACCAAGATGCTGGGCAACTTCGCCGTGCTGCCAGAACTTGCAGTGGGTTTGGCCACATAGGCTTTGATGCTGCCATAACCATTGGGCGAAGCAATTGTCACCATCTCGGTTTGGATACGTTTGTCATCTTTAGCGCTGACTTGTGCGAATGCAAAGTTGGGTTGCAGAGAAGCAAGAATGCCAACGGCTGTGAGCCCGCCTACAGCAAATTTTTGCGCACGATCTAAGAAGCCGCGACGGTCTAAATCGCCATGCACATAGGCATCAAATAAGATGAGCAGTTCTTGGTCAAAATCGGCGGCGGTGAGGCGGGGGGCGGCTGGCAGGGTCATGGTTATTTCCTGATAAAAAGGGATTATGTTATGCGTTGAGAGCGTTTGTGTACAGGGGTGCAATCACGCCCTAGCGTTTGTCAGGTATCACGCAGGTGTAATGATTCTCTTGCTGAGAATTTGAAATCAAGTTACGCTGCCAGTTGAATCAAAAAAGGAGTTGAAAATGACCATAACGGCTGAAGTCGATCTGGAATATGAATTCGCTGTGAAAGCCAAAGCGGCAGAGGTGTTTGCGCTGCTTTCTGATGTGCCGAAATCGTCGAGCTACTTTCCGAAAGTCCATGCTGTGACGGATCAGGGCCAAGGCGTTTTCCAATGGGAAATGCAAAAGGTTGGCACGCCGCAGGTCAACATTCAAACCGTGTATGCCAGCAAATACAAAGTCGATCCCAAAAAAGGCACGGTGAGCTGGACGCCGGTGAAAAACACAGGCAATGCGCAAGTCTCAGGCGGCTGGACGATCACAGATCAGAAAAAATCCACGGCGCTCAAGCTCGTGGTTCAAGCAACGGTTTTTGTGCCGCTGCCAGACATCATGCAGGCAATAGTGCAGCCCGTTGTTTCAGCAGAGTTTGAGAAACTGCTCGATCAATACATCGCCAACCTGATTGAGCGCTTCGGCGGAGAAGTAGAATAAATTTTATGAATACCAGTTTCCACGCCACCATTGACACCAACATCGTGCGTTCGCTCGACCTGAAGGCAGTCAAGAGCTTTGCCGAGTTTTATCCCTTCTACTTGACGGAGCACACCAACCGCACCTGCCGCCGCCTGCATTTCATCGGCTGCTCCCTCGGGCTGGGTTGCCTGCTGATGTTGTTCACTTCAGGCAATATCCTCTGGCTTCTCGCTGGGCTTCTGTGCGGCTATGCCTGCGCTTGGATCGGGCATTTTGGTTTTGAGCACAACAAGCCCGCCAGCTTTCAGCGGCCGCTCTACAGCTTCATAGGCGATTGGGTGATGTACAAAGACATTCTCATAGGGCGCATCAAGCTCTGAATTCCTCCTCAGGCAGAGGATCCGTCAAACTGGATGGGCACTGCCAATTCGCGAATCGCAGCTTGCGTTTGTGGATACACACCGCGCCACCAGTCAAATGCCAGCGCTGCCTGCTCCACCAGCATGCCCACGCCATCCACACAGCGCTCCACACCCGCTTTTTTAGCCAATTTCAGAAAAGGCGTTGCACCTTTGCCATAGACCATCTCGTAAGCCAAACAGCCTGGTGCAAAAACCGAAGGAGGAATGGGGGGGGCTTGGTCAAAGAGGCTGGCCGATGTGCCATTGACCACCACATCAAAAGAATCGCTCAAGCTTTGAAAGCCACAAGCATGCACATTCACGGGGCTTTGCAAGCGAAGCATCGCCGCCAGCTCTTCCGCTTTGTCCAGCGTACGATTCGCCACCACGAGCAAGGCGGGTGCGGCGCGCGCAAACGGCAGCAATGCCCCGCGCACGGCACCGCCCGCACCCAGCAGCAAGACGCGTTTACCCCTCAAAGGAGTGGCGTGATTGCGCTCAATATCGTTCACCAAACCCACACCATCAAAATTCTCTGCATGCACGTCATCGCCATCAAATTTCAGCGCGTTCACAGCGCCCGCCAGCCGCGCTGATTCTGACAAATGTGTGGCGTAGGCAAAAGCTTCGAGCTTGAAAGGCGCGGTCACATTCACACCACGCATGCCGCTAGCGCGAAGCTCATCGAGTTGCGCTGCAAAGCCTTGGATTCGCCCTTCAACTTTGGTGTATTCCATCTGCTGGTGCGTCGCAATGGCAAACATAGCATGAATGATGGGCGACTTGGATTGAACGATGGGGTTGCCGATCACGGCATAGCGGTCAGGTGGCTTGGTCATTAAGTGATGATAAAGCGAAAGCCCTTACCGTCGCCAAGTCACTTAAGCCGCAACCAGTTCGCGCTCTGGTTCGCTGCTTTCAACAGTCTGCGGCGCAGGCGTTCGAATCAAGTGATCAAACGCACTCAGTGCCGCTTTCGCGCCTTCGCTGGCTGCGATCACGATTTGTTTGTAAGGCACGGTGGTGCAATCGCCTGCACCAAAGATGCCGGGCACATTGGTGTGGTTTTTGGCATCGACCATGATCTCGCCAAACTTGGTGCGCTCAATCGTGGTGCCTAAAAATTCGGTGTTAGGCACCAGGCCGATTTGGATGAAAACGCCTTCCAGTGGCACCGTGTGCTCAAGGTTGGTTGCGCGATTTTTGTAGCGCAGGCCGCTCACGCGCCCGTCAGCGCCCGAGATTTCCATCGTCTGCGCGTTCTCATGAATCGTCACGTTTTTCAAGCTCTTGAGCTTCCTGACCAACACCGCATCGGCCTTCATTTCAGGCATGAATTCAAACACCGTGACATGGCGCACCAGTCCTGCCAAATCAATCGCCGCTTCCACTCCCGAATTGCCACCACCGATCACGGCCACATCTTTGCCCTTGAAGAGTGGGCCGTCGCAATGCGGGCAGTAAGCCACGCCTTTGTTTTTGTATTCTTGCTCGCCGGGAACATTGATATTGCGCCATCTTGCACCTGTAGCAATGATCAAGCTGCGCGTTAAAAGAGTGCCGCCTGCGTCGGTCTTGAGGGTGATGTAGCCGCCTTCGGTTTCAGAAGGAATGACGCTGGCTGCACGGTGGCCGTTCATGAAATCCACATCGTAGGTTTTCACATGCTGTTCAAGTGCAGCGGCGTATTTCGGGCCATCAGTTTCTACGATGCCAATATAGTTTTCAATGCCCATCGTGTCGTTGACCTGGCCGCCAAAGCGCTCTGCGAGCAAACCGGTGCGGATGCCTTTGCGAGCAGCATAAATCGCTGCAGCAGCACCTGCAGGCCCGCCGCCTAAGATGAGCACTTCATAAGGCGCACGCGTGCTTAGCTTTGCTGCCTCGCGCTTGGCTGCGCCGCTGTCGAGCTTGGCCACCAGCTCATCCAGAGAAGCGCGGCCAGAATGAAACATCTCGCCATTCAGATGCACAGCAGGCACAGCCATGATGCCTTTTTCCTCGACTTCTTTTTGATTCAAACCGCCGTCAACTATGGTCACATCAAAAGCGGGGTTGTTGATCGCCATGAGCGAGAGCGCTTGAACCACATCCGGGCAGTTGTGGCAAGACAAGCTCATGAACACGTCGAATTTTTGCGGCTGATCGAATTGCAAGGCGCGGATCTGCGTGAGCGTGTCCTCTTCGACTTTAGGCGGATGACCGCCCGTCCACAGCAGCGCGAGAACCAGCGACGTAAATTCATGGCCAAGCGGGATGGCTGCAAAGCGTAGCTTCATCGGTGCGCCACCAAGTGCCACATGGCGTTGCAAAGCAAAAGATGGCGTGCGGGCATCTTGGCCATCGGTGCGCAAGGTGATTTTGTCGGAGAGTTTCACCACAGTTTCTAGCAACTCACGCATCTCGCGCGAGCCTTCGTCATCACCCAATGCCGCCACGATTTCAAACGGCTCTTTGACGCGCTCTAGGTAAGCGGCGAGTTGGTCTTGAAGGTCTTGGTCAAGCATGATGATACTCCTGAATTGATAGCACGTTGCGCACGTTTTATAACGGGTAGAGGCCTAAAACGCTTAAAAATGACAATAAAAAACCAGACTCCGCTACATGCAGCCATTTCTTGCCACAGCTGGGTTGCTGTGGCGATGAAGGGTCAGAAAGATCGGGGGTCTGGTTTGAGGCAGTCAGAGCCGAAGATCAGATCTTGCCAACCAACTCCAAAGAAGGTTTGAGCGTCTTGGCGCCTTCGTTCCACTTGGCTGGGCAGACTTCACCTGGGTGAGCAGCGGTGTATTGCGCGGCCTTGAGCTTGCGCACAGTTTCTTTCACATCGCGAGCGATTTCGTTGGAATGCACTTCCATGGTTTTGATCATGCCGGACGGATCAACGATGAATGTACCGCGCAATGCGAGGCCTTCTTCTTCGATGTGCACGCCAAAAGCGCGGGTGAGTTGATGAGTTGGGTCGCCAACCAGCGGGAATTTGGCTTTGCCCACGGCAGGAGATGTCTCGTGCCACACTTTGTGTGAGAAATGCGTATCGGTGGTGATGATGTACACCTCAGCGCCCATTTTTTGGAATTCAGCGTAGTTGTCAGCAGCGTCTTCGATCTCGGTGGGGCAATTGAACGTGAAAGCGGCTGGCATGAAAATCAACACAGACCATTTGCCTGTGAAGGTTTTTTCAGTGACTTCGAGCCACTTGCCATTGAGAAAAGCAGTGGTTTTGAAAGGCACAACTTGCGAATTGATAAGCGACATGTACTAAATCCCAGTATAAAAATTAAAAAATAATTATAAGTGGGGCGGGATAACCCTATATACAACCTAGTCATTGTTTGGATGTGAAACGATGCTTAACGCATAAACTAAATCTGTGGCAATTGAGTTATAAATTCTGACCAGTCAACAGCAAACGGCCGTGATGACTTCTATCGAAAGAGAGCGATAGGCTCAATGTCTATCCGCCCAGCCATCGCTGCACTGCCAACATCGCATGCAGTGCCAGCATCCCAGTGATCACCGTCATCAAAATATTCCCTTTGAATCTCAGCGCCACGCCAAAGGCAAGAACAGCTGCGGCATAGCGAGGCCAAAGCTCCCAGCCGCCAAATTGCCCCGCGGAAATGGCGACGCCACTGGCCACAATGGCCGCAAAGATCGCAGGGACGATCAGTTTCAACCCATGCTCTAGCCATTCGGGCATGTCGCGATTGGCAAACAGGCCGATGAATGAATAGCGGATCAAAAACGTGCCCAGCCCGAGGCCGAGTACCACCAGCCAGCTGTCTAAAGTCGTCATGTTGCTCATCGCAAAACACTCCTAATCGCCAAAAACTTCTCAGCCAACAAACCCGCCAAGAGCCCCAACAAACACGCTGCAATCATCCCTAGCTTGAGCGGCAAGGCATACAGCACCACACTCGCCACCGCGCCCGCCACAGCCGCAGCCCCCAGCGGCAGGCTACGCACCGAGGTGGCTAGCGTGGCGATAAAAGCCAGTGGAATCGCAAAATCAAGTTGCCAACTCGCAGGAATCACATTGCCCGCGAACACGCCCACCGCACAAAACACCACCCAAGAAGGCCAGAGCACCACCACCATGCCCGCGTAATACGCCAGCAGCGGATCATGCCCTTCCTCAGGGTATTTTTCTTCGCGCTGCTGCATGAAAGCAAAGACGTTATCCACCAAGAAGAAAGCCGCCAGCATGCGCTTGGGCGGAGATAAATGACGCACTCTTGGCGCCATTCCAGCGCTATAAACCGCCATGCGCAGATTCACCACCAAGCCGGAAAGTATCGCAATCCAAAGCGACGGTGAGCCTTGCAAAAGCTGCGTCAGAACTGCTTGCGAAGAGCCGCCAAACACCAAACCCGGCAAAGCCAGCGCCGCAGTCAGCGACAAACCCGCATTGACCGAAGCCACACCACAGACCACGGCAAACGGCAAATACGAAGGCACCATCACAGCACAATCGCGCATCCCATCGCGAAAAGCCGCACGCTCTATTTTTTCAGATTCACTCATTTATTGATTCATTTACTCTCAAATTAATAGCGATCTGAGCACGTTTTATAACGGGTAGCAGCCTATTTCGCTTATAAATTTTAAACAGACTGCGCATCCAACCATCCGCGCAGCCTCTCCACGCCCTGCCCCAACCTCAGTAGTTCTTTGGATGCAAAACACCAGCGCAGCCAGCCCTGCGCCTCAGGCGCAAAAGCATTTCCAGGCGCTAAGCCCAGGCCCGCTTCCAGCACGAGGCGCTTGGCCGTCTCAAGTGAATCGTCAAAGCCATCGAGCTTGAAAAACGCGTACATCCCGCCCTTGCTCGCCGCCACGCGCACCTGCGGCAAAGCCTGCAATTGCGTCACCAACTCATCACGACAGGTATGCAAATGCGCCGCGATACGCGGCGTGACTTGCGCTGTGCGCTGTAGTGCCATTGCTGCCGCATGTTGGATGAACACCGGGCTGCAAGAGGTGTTGAATTCCAGCAGCTTGCCCACCTGCGCACTCACGCCACCGGGCAACACCATCCAGCCCACGCGCCAGCCCGTCATGAGAAAGCTCTTGCTCGTCGAGCCGACAGTAATCACGCGGTCTTGCGCTGTGATGATGTCTAGGAAGCTCGGCGCGCAGCCGTTTTGCGTATCACCCGCGTAGTAAAGCCGCTCATAGACTTCGTCCGCCAAAATCCAAGTGCCTGTTTTGCGGCAATGCGAGAGGATCGTCTCTTGCTCAGCGCGTGTCAGCGTCCAGCCTGTGGGATCGTTGGGTGCATTGAGCACCAGCATTTTAGTCTTTGGCGTGATCGCATCTAGCAGGCGCTGCATGTCCAACTGCCATGCACCTTGGCGGTCGGGCGCGAGGCTCACGCAGCGCACGCGAGCGCCCATGATCAGCGGCTGCGCCGTCAAATTCGGCCACACTGGCGTCACCGCCACCACTTCATCACCCGCATCAAGCAGCGTTTGGCAAGCAATCATCAGCGCGTTCACGCCGCCCGCCGTTACCGCGATGCGATCTTGTGAAATAGCAGCGTGCAACCCACTTGCATATTGCGCAATCGCTTCGCGCAGAGCGGGCAGGCCCAGATTGTGCGAATAGAAAGTCTCCCCGCGTTGCAACGATTCAATGGCCGCTTGGCGAATGAATTCCGGCGTGACTTCATCGCTCTCACCAAACCAAAAAGGCAACACGCCTTCGCGCCCTAAGCCTGCATTGGCCACTTCGCGGATTTTGGATTCCTCTAAATTCTGAATGATGGCTCTCATGTTTCCATCGTAGTGCGTTTTTCGTTGCGACAAGCGCTTTGATTCTTGCTTTTTATCGCTCAATTTGCGTATTATTGGCAACAATCGTTCAATCCTCATCATGGTCACCAAACGCAAAATCACGCCGCCCGCCCTGCCCAAAAAGCAGCCCCTGCGCTTATCAACTCCCGAGCCCGCGCCAAGCACAGCGGAAGTTGAAGAGGTGCTCTCAGGCCTTGATCGGTTTGACACCCGCATCCTGCGCGAACTGCAAGCCGACGGCAGGCTCACCAACGCAGAGCTCTCAGAGCGCATCGGCCTCTCGCCAGCGCCCTGCTGGCGGCGCGTAAAGCGCCTCGAAAAAGAGGGCTACATCAGCGGCTACCACGCCCAACTCAACCGCCACAAAATCGGCCTCGGCGTGATCGCCTTCGTGCGCCTGTATGCGGACGTGAACACAGGCGCAGTCACGCGCGAACTGCGCGAAGCGTTGGTCAGATTACCCGAAGTGATGGATGTGCATCACATCTCAGGTGAAGGCTCATTTGAAATAACCGTTCTCGCTACCGATCTCGAATCGTATTCGCGCTTTGCGATGGAGACGTTGATCAACTTGCCGCATGTGAAGGATTTGCACACGAGCTTTTCTCTAGGCGAAGTGAAGGCTTCGAGGGAATTGCCTTTGGGGCATTTGTCAGTGCGGTAAGTTTTTTCTTTGAAGCAACGGTCTTTTCACTAAAAACTGTATGCGTCATGAAATTGACACATAAATGAAATACTGTACTTTAGATCTGCGAATGCTTCAAATTCTTCGCTGTCGTTCAAGTTTCAAGTTATCAGCAACGCGTCATTTTTTAGGAACAACATGGGATTTTTTAGCAATTTATTTGGGAAACCATCTGCATCACCTCATGTGCAGGCTCGTGTTGCCGAGCTTCGTGACAATGTTGTGCAACGACAGCAAGATAAAAGTATCAGTTTTGATGCTGCCTTGGTTGGTAAACTCAAAGACGATCACAAAGAGCTTTTTAAAATTTATGGTCGAATCGTTGCCGCCAAAGATAGCAATAACTTCACGGGAATGGCACAATTGATGCGTGACTTCAAACTTATGCTGCAAACACACCTGATGGTAGAAAACGTACGCTTTTACGTCTACCTTCAACAGCAGTTTGCAGGCGACAGCGATGTGGTGGGATTCATCACCGATGTTCGCAAAGAAATGGACGGCATTGCACGCGCAGCCATCCAGTTCACCAATACTTATGCCGTCGATTCGTACACAGAAGAAATGAAAAAAGATTTTGCTAAAGAGCTCAACGCCATTGGTCAAGTTTTAGTTAAGAGAATCGCAATGGAAGAGTCGCGTTTGTACACTTTGTATTCATGATCTGCAGCTTTAGGCGCATGGGTCACTTTTGGAGGCTCATAGGATCTGTGGGTCAGCGCACTGTGGATTGGCTTGCAAAGCCCTACGATATTCGACTGCTCTTGTCGTTGCGCAAGATGAATGCAACTTTGGCGTAAATACATTCTTGATTCAGCCAACACGAGCGAGCGAGAATTTTCTGCTTTGCACGTGGGCTTCGGCTCAGCGGGCATCAGCTTGGCGATTTTGGCAGCGCAGGGTTTGAAAATGCGTTGCGCTTTCTCGTTATCTCAAGCGACGGGTGTCGCGTGACTCCTGAGCTGACTCATGAGCCATGCTGATGACAGCCCAGCCGTGGCCGGTCTTGCTAAGTCGAAACCTTCCGCGTAAACACTACGTAATTGATAGCACTCAACGCAATAAATACGCCGGCTATTTGCCCAAAAGGCTTACGGATTGAACCAATTCTCACGAATCAGCGCAACCATCTGACGCGCAGAAATTCCCCGGTGGCTAATCGCATTTTTATGCTCTGCATCGAGCTGTGCCATGGTCTTGCCGAGCGACGGAATCCACATCACCGGATCAAAACCAAAGCCGCCATCACCGATTTCCTGCAGAGCAATCTCGCCATGCACCCGCCCCACAGAAATCAAAGGCTGCGGATCCTGCGGCGATAGCACTGCCACTTGTACACTGATCATTTTCGCCTGACGATTATTTTCACCCTGCATACGCTCCAACACAGCGCGGCGGTTGTTGTCGTCACTCTTCTCGTAGCCAAATTGCACGCAATAGTAAGCCGTATCCACACCCGGCAAACCGCCCCAAGCGTCAATGCATAAACCCGCATCATCCGCAATCGCTGGCAAACCAGTGTGCTCTGCGGCATTGCGGGCTTTCGTCAGGGCGTTTTCGACAAATGTTTTGTACGGCTCAGGCGCTTCGGGCACATTCAACTCGCTTTGCGCGATGAGCTGCACACCCAGCGGCGCAAACAGCGGCATCAGTTCAGCTAGCTTGCCTTTGTTGTTTGATGCAAGAACGATTTTCATGACGAAAACGGGCTATCGCCCTTATAAATTAAGCGTAGTTTGCTACTAGTTTAAGAGCGACTGCTTTTGCATATCAATCAATTCATTGATGCCTTTTTCAGCTAGCACCAGCAACGCATCCATCTCTTTGCGCGAAAAAGCCGCGCCTTCAGCTGTGCCTTGCACTTCCACATAATGCCCAGCACCCGTCATCACCACATTCATATCGGTGTCGCAGCTGGAGTCTTCGGTATATTCCAAATCTAACAGCGGTGTACCTTGCACGATGCCCACTGAGATCGCAGCCACAGATGCCGTGATCGGCGATTCAGTCATCTTGCCTTGAGCGATCAACCAATTCACTGCATCTTGTGCAGCCACGAAAGCGCCGGTGATGCTGGCCGTACGCGTGCCGCCGTCGGCTTGCAAGACATCGCAATCCAAGCTGATGGTGCGCTCACCGAGCTTTTTCAAATCAAACACAGCACGCAAGCTGCGGCCAATCAGTCGCTGAATCTCTTGTGTGCGCCCGCTTTGCTTACCCTTAGCTGCTTCGCGTGAGCTGCGATCATGCGTCGCACGAGGCAACATGCCATATTCCGCCGTGACCCAGCCTTCGCCCGAGCCCTTTTTGTGCGGTGGCACGCGCTCTTCCACGCTGGCAGTACAGAGCACTTTGGTATAGCCAAATTCAATCAACACCGAGCCTTCGGCATGGATGGTGTATCCGCGGGTGATCTTGACTGCGCGCAATTGGTCTGCAGCGCGTTTGTCGGCACGTTGGTAGGTCATGGTGATTTGATGGTTAAAGTTGTGTAACGCAAAAAGCGCTAAAAGATCGCGAAAAACACTAAAAGTACAAAAAATGAATGATGTTTTTTTTGCGTTTTTTTACGCAACTTTTACGTTTTTCGCGTTACCTAGGAACTGATTTTTAAGGCTTGATCGACTTCGCAGCGGTCTTACGAATCGCGTCGTTGATCTCAGCAATCGATCGCTCAATCGCAGCATCATCCAGATCGTCAACGAAGTTTTCTAAGCCACCCGCTTGAATGGTAGAAGCAAATACGCCATCGCTGATGCTGTCTGTAGAGATCCCTTGAGTGGATTCAAAGGAATCGGGCGTTTCCCATTCCATCGCGATCACGGTCACGTTGTCGCTGTGTGCGCCGCCTTGGCGCAAGCCCAGCTCCACCACATCGGGTACCACATTGGCTACGGGTCCTTTGCACATGGTGTGGACAATGTCGTTGTCATTCACGCTACCCCACAGGCCGTCTGAGCAAAGCATGATGCGGTCGCCCTGCTGCAAGGTGTGTGGGCCAGAAATATCGTAAACCGGCTTGGTGGGTGAGCCCAAGCAAGTAAATAGCACGTTGCGATTCAAGCGCTCCATTTTGATGATGCCCGCAGCATGTTGCTCAATATACGAATGGTCGCGGGTACGCACGACCATTGCGCCATCGCGCATAAAATACAGTCGCGAATCGCCGCAATGAATCCAAGTGGCCGCTCCGCCCTGTACCACACCTGCCACCAGCGTGGTGCGCGGTGTGTCGAGCATGCCTTTTTCACTGGCGTAGCGAATGATCTGGTGATGTGCCGCCATCAGTGCCATTGCTAAAAATTCTGTCACATTGTTGATCAGCGGGCGCGCTTCTTTTTGGAAGAGCGCTGATAACGTTTGCAGCGCGAGCTGCGCCGCCACTTCGCCTTCCGGATGGCCACCCATACCGTCAGCCAATGCAAACATCACCGATTCGCGCGTGTAGCTGTAGCCCATGCGGTCTTCGTTTTTCTCGCGCCCACCCTTGCGACTGACTTGAAATACCGAGAACTTCATTGGCTTGCCACTTTTCATTTCACATTACCAAATTTGGTGGCCTTGCCCACAGCCTTTTTCGTATCACTGACCACGTTATCAAATTGCAAACGCATTTTTTCGCCTACTGACAAGCGGGTATACCGGCGCTCGCTCTCGGTACTCAGCTCTTTTTGCAAGGCAAAAACAGACTGTGGGCGTGAGAGCGGATCGAGCGACATGCACCATTCCACCACTTCAATCAAGTTGTCTGAATACACGCCGCGCAAACGCGACAGTGCAAGGGACAAGCGGTCTTTTTCTAAACGCTGCGGCGCATCGTTGGGCGGATAGCCTTGCATGCTGGCATAAATACAAGCGCCGATGGCGTAAATATCCGTCCACGGACCCATGCTCGCATCGCGGCGATACATCTCAGGTGCGGCAAAACCGGGTGTGTACATCGGGCGAATGAAATTACCTTCTTTGCTCAAAACCTCGCGTGCCGCGCCAAAGTCAATTAGCACGGCTTTGTTGTCATCAGTAATGAAAATGTTGGCTGGCTTGATATCGAGGTGGAGCATTTTGTGCTGATGCACGATACGCAAACCGCGCAAAATTTCGTCATACAAACTGCGAATCGTGGATTCGCGGAACACTTTCTGCTTCTTCAGTTCGCGCGCGGTGATGATGAAATCTTGCAAGGTGCCACCTTCGAGATAATTCATCACCATGTAGACGGTTTCGTTTTCGCGAAAGAAATTCAGCACGGAAACGACTGAAGGATGCGAAATTTGTGCCAGCGAGCGGCCTTCTTCAAAAAAGCTTTTCAGCCCCAATCGATATAGCGATAATTTGTCGGGTTGCACCTGCGGCAACAGCTCGCCCGGCGCACGCGTGGCCAAGCTAGAGGGCAAATATTCTTTGATGGCGACCTGTTGGCCTTCACTGTCAACCGACAGATACACCACCCCAAAACCGCCAGCCGAGACTTTGCGAACAACACGATAGCCGCCAATGACGGTGTCGGGTGGCAGAGAAGCAGGTTTAACTTTAGACATAATCGGGTGCATGTCAGTTTACAGCATGACAGGCTACGCCAGCCTGCAAACCACCTCTACATCCACTCCCGCCGGCTTGGCCATGCCGCGTCTAGGCTTGGAGCTGCGCTCCGTTAACAGCCGTTTTCTGGATTTGAGCTTCAAACTCGGCGATGAACTGCGCAGCCAAGAGAGTATTTTGCGCGAGCTTCTCACGGCGCGTTTGAAGCGCGGCAAGGTCGAGCTGCGCGCCTACGTGGCGCATGAAACGGGCGCAACTGCCGTGCTCACTGCCCCGCCCGCAAGCTTATTGCAACAGCTTTCTCATGCGCAGGAGCAAGTTCACGCTTGGCTGCCGCAAGCGCAGGCGCTGTCGGTAGCAGACGTGCTGCGTCTGTCAAGCGGACAGGCGCATGCGCCCCAAGCCGATTTTTCTGCTGCCTTGCTTGCTTTGACAGAGCAAGCACTCACAGATTTCATAGCCTCCAGAGAGCGAGAAGGTGCGCGACTTGCCACCATGCTGCGGGAGCGCTGCGCCCAGCTGCGCAATCTGGTTCAAACCGCTCAACCTCTTGTGCCAACACTCGTTGCGGCACAGCAACAACGCTTCCTAGAGCGTTTCACAGATGCGTTGAGACAAGCCGACAGTACCGGCCAGCTTTCGTCCACCGCCGCCCAAGAGCGTGCCCTGACAGAAGCGGCCGCCTTCGCCATCCGCATTGACGTGGCAGAAGAACTCACGCGCCTGAACGCCCATTTGGATGAAATTGACGGGCTTCTCGCTGGCAAAGTCAGAAACGCATCTGGCAAAGACAAAACCGCCAACAGCTCCGGCGAACTCGGCAAACGCCTTGACTTCACCATCCAAGAGCTGCATCGCGAGGCCAACACGCTGGGGAGTAAATCTTCCACGCTAGAACTTTCCCGTATTAGCGTAGACATGAAAGTGCTGATCGAGCAAATGCGCGAACAGGTACAAAATATCGAATGAAAAAATTGCTATTAAAATGTGAGCGAACTGCGCATGTTTTATAACGGCAAACTGCCTAAAACGCTTAAAGATCCTCGTTAAAAGACGAGTAAAATATTGCGATGCAATTTCCTGGCAATCTCCATGTGGTCGCCGCCCCCAGCGGCGCGGGCAAATCCAGCCTCGTCAAAGCTCTGATGGAGCTTGATTCGCATGTATTCCCTAGCATTTCTCACACCACGCGAACCGCGCGTGGGCAGGAAAAGCATGGCCGTGAATATTATTTTGTAAGCGATGCAGAATTTGATGTGCTTATCGCGCAAGACGTATTTTTTGAATGGGCGCATGTGCATGGCAACCGCTATGGCACCTCACGCATGGCCATTGAATCACGCTTGACTAAGGGCGAAGACGTGATCTTGGAGATTGATTTCCAAGGCGCTTATCAGATCCAAAAACTCTTTCCCGAAGCTGTGCTCATTTTCATCTTGCCACCTAGCTTAGATGAGCTGCGCGGCCGCATAGAGCGGCGTGGCGAAGACACACCCGACAGCATTGATTTGCGTATGCAAAACGCTCGCGAAGAGATCGCCCAGGCTCGGAATTTCGATTTCGTTATAATCAACGAGACATTTGAGCGGGCTTTGTTCGATTTAAAAGTCATCGTATCCGCGCAAAGGCTGAAATTTGCAGCCCAGCGCCGAGCCAAAGCAGCCACCTTTCTCGCCCTCAACATTCATTGAATGCCAAAAACATCTTTGACTCTCTTTTTTCAGCACCTTTTGGAGTTATCCCATGGCCCGTATCACTGTTGAAGATTGCCTCAAACAGATCCCTAATCGCTTTGAATTGGTGCTTTCAGCCACTTACCGCGCACGGATGCTCAGCCAAGGCCATACGCCTAAGATTGAGAGTAAAAACAAGCCTTGCGTGACCGCTCTGCGCGAAATCGCTGCCGGTAAAATTGGCAAAGAAATGCTCAAAAAAGTCCCTATCTGAGAATTTCCAACGCGATTGCTCGCTTTCCCCAGCAATAAAAGCGCCTTTTTAGGCGCTTTTTTCATGATCTTGTCACTGCTTGATAACATAGGAGCATCATGAGCGCCCTCGTCAAGCCCACTCTCTCTCAAAATGCAGCCCGCAGTCCAGCAGCAGCCAATGCTGCAGCGGCCAGCTTTGCTGCGCTCATGGCCAAACTCGATTACTTGAGTGCGGACGATGTGGACAACATTCGCCGCGCCTACCGCTTTGCCGATGAAGCTCATTTAGGCCAAATGCGCGGCAATGGCGAGCCTTACATCACGCACCCTATTTCAGTCGCCTCGCTCTGCGCAGAATGGAAGCTTGATGCGCAAGCCCTGATGGCAGCACTGATGCACGACACGCTTGAAGACTGTGGTGTGAGCAAGCCTGAAATCATTGAAAAATTCGGCTCTGCCGTCGCAGAGTTGGTCGATGGCCTCACCAAATTAGACAAACTCGAATTCAACACCCGCGAAGAAAACCAAGCGGAGAGTTTCCGCAAAATGCTGTTAGCCATGGCACGCGATGTGCGCGTCATCCTCATCAAGCTGGCGGACAGAAGCCACAATATGCGCACCATGGACGATATGCCGCGCGCCAAATGGCTGCGTATCTCACGCGAAACGCTAGATATTTACGCACCCATCGCTCACCGCCTCGGCCTCAACCAAACCTACCGTGAGCTACAAGACTTGAGCTTTCGTCACATGCACCCTTGGCGCTACACCACGCTGTCTCGCGCTGTACAAAAGGCGCGCAGCCGCAGGCGAGATCTGATTCAAAAAGTACAACGCGATATTGAAGGCAGCTTTGAAAACGCCGCACTGCCCGTGATCATTTCGGGTCGTGAAAAAACGCTGTTTTCTATTTACCAAAAAATGGACAACAAGCATTTGAGCTTTGCTGAAGTCACAGATATTTACGGCTTCCGCCTCATCGTGCCCAGCATCACGGAATGCTACACATCACTGGGCGTGCTCCATCAGCTCTACAAGCCCGTGCCGGGTAAGTTCAAAGACCACATTGCCATTCCTAAGATCAATGGCTACCAATCTCTGCACACCACGGTGGTCGGCCCCAGCGGTGTGAACGTGGAGTTTCAGATGCGAACGGATGCCATGCATTTGGTGGCCGAAAGCGGCGTAGCTGCACATTGGCTCTATAAAACTCATCAACAGCCGCTGCTTGAAGGCGTAGAAGGCGCGCCCAGCAAAGTCAGCGAGGCAGCGAGTTTAGGGTCGAAGTGGTTGCAATCTCTACTGGACATCAACAACGAAACCCGCGACTCCACAGAATTTTGGGAACACGTCAAACTCGATCTTTTCCCCGATGCTGTGTATGTGTTCACACCCAAAAGCAAAATCATGGCCATGCCGCGCGGTGCAACATTGGTCGATTTTGCCTACGCCGTGCACACCGATGTGGGCGACCATGCGATGGGCGCAAAGGTCAACGGCGAGCAAGTGCCGCTTCGCACTGAGTTGAAAAATGGCGACGTGATTGAAGTCATCACCGCGCCGTTTTCCAAACCCAATCCAGCTTGGCTCGGCTTCGTGCGCACCGCACGAGCGCGAAGTAAAATCCGCCACCATTTGAAGACGCTCTCGCAATACGAATCACAAGATTTGGGCGAGAAACTGCTGCTGCAAGCGCTGCGAGCCGAAGGAATTCAAAAGTTACCTGCGTACGATGAAGCCAACAACAGTATCTGGGACAAACTCCTGCGTTTTTCAGGCAACAAAACGCGCGCTGAAATGATGGCAGACATTGGCTTAGGCAAACGGGTCGCGTCTATCGTGGCCAAGCGCCTCTTAACCTTACTCGTCGCTACTGGCCAAAAGCCAGATCCGCTGCTGATGAGCAAAGAGCGCTTCACCGCGCATGAGCAAATCTCGCAAGGTGCTATCGTGCTTGATGGGCGCGACGGCGGCACCGTGCAATACGCCTCTTGCTGCCAGCCCATTCCAGGCGATGCGATCACAGGCTATTTAGGCCGAGGCGAAGGCCTACAAGTTCACACCAGCGCCTGTAGCGTCGCCGCCAAACTCATGCAAAAAGACGCCGAGCGCTTTATTGCCGTGGAATGGAGCGACGAGCCCTTGCGCGCTTTCGCCACCACCGTGGTCATCACAGTGCAAAGCGGCAAAGGCGTGCTCGCCAAAGTGGCAGCTGCCATGGCTTCTGCCGAAGCCGATATCAAGAGTGTCGATCTGGGCAGAGACAGCGAAGTGGGCGCGCCCACAGCAGATTTGCGCTTTGTGATCGATGTGCGAGACACGCAGCATCTCGATGCCGTGTTGCGCACGCTCGCACGCACCGCACGCGTCAACAAAGCGCTGCGAATCGCAGGCTGAAGCCATTTAGGCTGCTTTGGCATAGGCTTGAACTGGAATTAGTGAAATTAGCTTGCAAAATGCAGCTGGCTTTGTGGCCTAATCAGGGGTTGAACTATTTTTTGACTGGAATTTCTCATGGCCGACAAGATCAGAACCGAAGCAGACCGCAAACGCAGCCCAAAACCTATTTTGCCCAACGGCGTGACGATGCCCGTCACACGAGGTCAAAAGGTCAGTTTAGAGCGCGGCAGCTCCACACGCAATAAGAAGAACGCTGGCAAGCGCCCGAAAAAAGGCGGCTAAATTCTCTTGCTTGGCCTGTGAAATCAGCAGGCCAAGTTTTAGAGCTGTGTATTTGAATTTTGGGATACACCCAAACAGATCACAGGCAAACTAGGTTGATTATCTAGATCAACTGTCAAATCGCCACCAACTGCCGAATTCCTTTGGATGCCATCTCATCCCCCGGCCCACGAGCAATCACTTCGCCGCGTTGCATGACCAAATAATCATCCGCCAGCTCCTGCGCGAAATCGTAGTATTGCTCACAGAGCAAGATGGCCATATCACCCCGATCCGCCAGCACGCGGATCACGCGGCCGATGTCTTTGATGATGCTGGGCTGGATGCCTTCAGTGGGTTCGTCCAAGATTAATAGCTTCGGCTTTGCAGCAAGAGCGCGTGCAATCGCGAGTTGCTGCTGCTGGCCACCTGAAAGATCGCCGCCTCGACGGTTGATCATTTGTTTCAACACCGGGAATAGATCGAATAGCTCTGCGGGAATCGGCGTGCTCGCGCTTTTGTAGGCTAAGCCCATTCGCAGATTTTCTTCCACGGTGAGACGCGCGAAGATTTCACGGCCTTGCGGTACGAAGCCGATGCCTGCGCGCGCGCGCTCGTACGAGGTGGTTTTCTCGATAGGCTTGCCATCGAATTCGATGCTGCCTGAGCGAATCGGCACCAAGCTCATCAGCGATTTGAGCAGCGTGGTCTTACCCACGCCATTGCGCCCGAGAAGCACAGTGACTTTGCCCAAGTGAGCTTCCAAGTTGATGCCGCGCAGGATATGAGAGCCGCCGTAGTATTGGTGGATTTCTTTGACGGCGAGGATAGGTGGGGTGTTATCGGCCAAGGTACACCTCGATGACTTTTTCGTTATTCTGGACTTGTGCCAGCGTGCCTTCAGCGAGCACCGAACCTTCATGCAGCACGGTCACTTTTTCCGAGATCCGCTCGATGAAACTCATGTCGTGCTCCACCACTACGAGGCTGTGATGCTTTTTCAGCGAGATAAACAGCTCCGCCGTGCGCACCGTCTCTTCATCCGTCATGCCCGCCACAGGTTCATCAAGCAGCAGCAGCTTCGGATCTTGCATGAGCAGCATGCCAATCTCCAGCCACTGCTTTTGGCCATGGCTTAAATTGCCAGCCATATGGCTCACACTATCGGCCAAATGAATGGTTTGCAACACATGCGCGAGGCGATCACTCTGCGCAGAATCGAGTTTGAAGAACACCGAGTTTTTCACAGATTTATCGGTCTTCAGTGCCAGTTCCAAGTTTTCAAACACCGTGAGTTGCTCAAACACGGTCGGCTTTTGAAACTTTCGGCCAATGCCCATTTGCGCGATTTGCGATTCGTTGAAGCGGAGCAGATCGATCGTGGAGCCAAAAAACACGGTGCCACTATTGGGACGCGTTTTGCCGGTGATGATATCCATCATGGTTGTTTTGCCTGCACCATTGGGCCCGATGATGCAGCGCAACTCGCCGGGCGCGATGTCGAGCGACAGGCCGTTGATCGCTTTGAAGCCATCAAAGCTCACGCTCACATCTTCAAGATACAGAATCCGGCCATGCGTGGTGTCTACCTCTTGGGTCGCAATGCGCCCATAGCCTGCATCGCGGCCACCGGATTCTGTTTTACCCATCACGGGCTGTTCAATAGCGGCTTGTAGGCGTTTGGCGCCCTGCTCCATCAAATCGGGGGTCATGCTTTCTTCCCCTCTTTTTTATGCGTGAGCTTGCGCACCAAGCCCACAATGCCTTGCGGCAGAAACAGCGTCACCGCAATGAAAATCGCACCCAGAAAATACAGCCAATACTCGGGGAACGCCGCTGTGAACCAGCTCTTCGCGCCGTTCACCGCAAACGCGCCCACGATCGGCCCAATCAGCGTCGCGCGACCACCCACCGCCGCCCAGATTGCCATCTCAATCGAATTGGCAGGCGACATCTCACCCGGATTGATGATGCCCACCTGCGGCACATAGAGTGCGCCCGCAATGCCGCACATCATGGCCGAAATCACCCAGATCGTGAGCTTATAGGCCACCGGGTTATAGCCCGAGAACATCACGCGGCTTTCCGCATCGCGAATGGCTTGCAGCACGCGGCCAAACTTGCTTTGCACCAGCCAGCGCGAGAACAGGTAAAAGCCCAGCAAGGTGCAGCCAGTGAGCACGAACAAGACCATCCGAGTCGATGGCTGGGCAATCGGAATGTCCAAAATGCGTTTGAAGTCTGTGAAACCATTGTTGCCGCCAAAGCCCGTTTCATTGCGGAAAAACAGCAGCATGGCGGCGAAGGTCAAAGCCTGTGTGATGATCGAAAAATACACGCCCTTGATGCGAGAGCGGAAGGCGAAGAAGCCAAACACCAGGGCCAGCAAGCCGGGCGCAAGCACCACCATCGCCATTTGGAAACCAAACGAAGCACTCCCCAGCCAATGCCACGGCAGCACTTTCCAATCCAGAAAGACCATGAAATCGGGCAGATCACTTTTGTAATTGCCATCTAGCCCAATCTGGCGCATGAGATACATGCCCATCGCATAGCCACCGAGTGCGAAAAACAAGCCGTGACCCAGACTCAAAATTCCGGTGTAGCCCCAGATCAGATCCATCGCCAAAGCGCAAATTGCGTAGCACATGATCTTGCCGATCAAGCTGATGGCGAAATCATCCAAATGGAAAATACTGGTCTTTGGAACAACGAGATTAAGCATAGGCGCGAGAGCGCACACCACGATCAGCGCAACAAGGAAGACGCCCCAGCCTTTTCGGCTCATCAGCGGTTGCGCAGCAGGCAACACCACGGGATTGATAGTGACAGTCATGCTTCTGCGCTCCTACCTTTGAGGGCGAAAATTCCTTGCGGCCGCTTCTGGATAAAGATGATGATGAACACCAGCACCGCAATCTTGGCCAGCACCGCGCCTGACCAGCCTTCCAAGAGTTTATTCAGCACGCCTAAGCCCAGAGAGGCATAGACAGCGCCAGCAAGTTGACCCACCCCGCCCAGCACGACCACCATGAACGAATCAACGATATAGCTTTGCCCAAGGTCTGGTCCCACGTTGCCGATCTGGCTGAGCGCACAACCCGCCAAACCCGCGATGCCCGAGCCGAGTGAGAAGGCATAGGTGTCAATGCGCGCCGTGTTGACGCCCATGCATGCCGCGATCGGGCGGTTCTGCGTCACGCCGCGCACAAACAGACCGAGCCGCGTCTTGCTGATCACGAGGCTCACGCCCACTAAGACCAAAATGGCAAAGACGATGATCATCACCCGGTTGTAGGGCAGCGAGAGATTGGGCAATACCGCAAAGCTGCCGCTCATCCAAGAAGGATTTTCTACACCGACGTTTTGTGCACCAAAAATCGTACGCACCAGCTGCATCAAGATCAAGCTGATACCCCAAGTGGCCAGCAATGTCTCCAGCGGACGGCCATACAGGAAGCGAATTACAGTGCGCTCCATCGCTGCGCCCACCAAGGCCGAAGCCATAAAAGCCACGGGGATCGCCGCGAGCAGGTAGACATCAAACGCGCCAGGTAGGTATTGGCGAAACAGGTTTTGCACCACATAGGTGGCATAGGCACCGATCATGATGAGCTCGCCATGCGCCATGTTGATGACGCCCATCAGGCCATAGGTGATCGCTAGACCCAAGGCAGCCAAGAGCAGGATCGAACCCAAGCTGATTCCGGTAAACACCACACCCAGCGATTCACCCAATCCCAAGGAAGACTTGATCTTTGCGAGCGAGGCTTCTAGTTGGGCTTTAACTTCTGCATCGTTTTCCTGCTTGAGGCGGTCGTTGAGCAGAAGCTGTGTGGCTGGGTCTTTGCTGTCGGCCAGCGTTTTTGCAGCATCTAGGCGCTTGGTCTTGTCGCTGCTGCCCAGCATCGCGGCGGCGCGGGCGAGCCCGAGCTTGGCCTTAAGCTCGGGGTTGGCCTCCGCAGCAAGGGCTTTTTCAACCAAGGCGAGCTTGGATTCATCGGGATCTTTGAGCAGAGCAGCGATCGCTTCGCCACGCAGCTTTTCGTCTTTGGAAAACAGCTTGAGCGATGCCAATGCGGTGTCGAGTTCACCGCGCATTCGGTTATTGCTGATCACGTCTTCCGCGCCGTCGGGCAGCATCATCGCTTGGCCTGTGACTGGGTCCGTCGCTTTGTCATCACGCACGATGAAGACTTTGCCAACGGCCGTCTTCACAGCATCCTCGCTCAGGGCTTGAATGAAAGCAGCGGTTTTGCCATCGGCTGTGGCCAAGGCTCTATTGAGAGCTGCTATGCGCGTATCGGATTCGCCGATGGCCATGCCTTGCGCCTCTTGGGCGGTGAGCGCCGCCGTTGGCGCTGATTGCAGCAAGCCGATGCTGAGCACGGTTGCATAAAGAATTTTTTGAATCATGAAAAACCTATCATGTGGGCACGCTAGTCGTCCCTACGCCGTTGCATGAACGCATGCGCACACGAAAGATCTCAAAAGCATGAAAGGCAGCGAACTGCCTTTCATGCGATCTCGCTCGGGTTGTTACGCCTAAGAATTACGCCTTTTTGGCTGGCTCATCAGGCTTCTTGTCGTTGCCTTCGATGAACGGGCTCCATGGCTTGGCCTTCACAGGGCCAGGTGTCTTCCAAACCACGTTGAACTGACCATCGGCCTTGATTTCACCAATGAACACGCTCTTGTGCAGGTGATGGTTTTTCTCATCCATCTTGCTGGTGATGCCTGATG
>JANOJL010000060.1:0-144493 GCA_031418715.1 Variovorax sp.
GGCGACGCTAAGCAGCGTGTGCAAGATGTACTGGGCGATGACTTTATCGAAGCGGCGCTGACTGTCGATCACATGGAAGGCGCAGTGCGCGTCACGGGATTTGCCGGTTTGCCAGATGCCGCTCGCTCGCGGGCAGACCAGCAATATGCATATGTGAATGGCCGCTTCGTGCGAGATAAGGTGATTCAGCATGCCGCGAGAAGTGCGTATGAAGATGTGCTGCATGGCGGGCGGCAGCCGGTGTATGTATTCTTTGTGCAAATTGATCCCGCGCGAGTGGATGTGAACGTTCATCCCACGAAAATTGAGGTGCGTTTTCGGGATGGGCGCGAGATCCATCAGGCGGTGCGCCGTGCGGTGCATGGCGTATTGGCCGCGCCGCGCAGTGCGATGCAGGCAGCGCAGTCAAGCGGTGAGGTACAAACAGGTGATGCACTTTCCCAGAATCGCTTTAACAACGATATTTTCAAGAGAAATCAGCCTTTCCCCGTTATACATCCTGCGCAGAGTGCTATTAATTTAGTAGCAAATGAAGTGCGCGATATTGCGCAACTGTGGTCTCCTGCGCCAAGTGTTTCTAGCGAAGTCAACCCCACATTCATCGTAACCCCTAGCGCCCTGCCCACCTTCGATGAATCCGCAACTTGGCCATTGGGAAAAGCGATAGCTCAGCTGCATGGCATCTATATTCTCGCGCAGAATGCACAAGGCTTGGTGATTGTGGACATGCATGCCGCGCACGAACGCATCGTGTATGAGCGGCTCAAGAATCAAATCGACAGCGCCAGAATCAGCTCGCAGCCTTTGCTAATTCCCGCTACTTTTTCTGCTACCCCAACTGAAGTGGCCACGGCAGAAGCGCATGAACAAACGCTGACAAAGCTAGGCTTAGAAATCACTGCTTTCTCCGCAAAAACGCTCGCCGTCAGAGCCGTGCCCACCACACTGGCCAAAGGCGATGCGGTGGAGCTGTCGCGCAGCGTGTTGGCTGAACTCGCACAGCATGACGCTAGCCGCGTGATTGAGCGCGCGCAGCATGAAATTTTGGCCACCATGGCCTGCCACGGCGCGGTGCGCGCCAACCGCAGCCTCACGCTGGAAGAAATGAACGCCCTGCTGCGCCAAATGGAAACCACCGAGCGCTCAGACCAATGCAACCATGGCCGCCCCACCTGGCGGCAGATCAGCATCAAAGAACTGGATGCGCTCTTCCTGCGCGGGCGCTGAAACTTTTGCCCTGCTGCAAGCTCATGCTTCGATATGCGTATTTCCAGACTCAAGCTTCACGTACTCAGCATCCTTGCCGCCGCCCTGCTAGTAGGCTGCGCCACATTGCACGACAAGCAAGGCGATTGGATCTTTAACCCGCGCGATGGCACTTGGGGCAATAGCGCAGAAGTCGCCTCCAACATGCAAGAAGCCTGGGTGGAATTTCAATCCAAAGAAACCGGCAAGAGTGCCAAGCTGCATCTGCTGATCAACCCCGCCGAACAGCAAAGCCCCGTTCTGCTTTACCTGCACGGCGCGCGCTGGAACGTGGTGGGAAGCGCATGGCGCATTGAGCGCATGCGCGAGCTAGGCTTTACTGTGGTGGCGGTGGACTATCGCGGCTTTGGCAAGAGCGGCGATGAGCGCCCCTCAGAAGAAAAATCCTACGAAGATGCGCAAGCCGCATGGCAATGGATCGCGGATAAATACCCAGATCAACAGCGCTACATCTTCGGCCATTCGCTCGGCGGCGCCATCGCCATCGAGCTGGCTACCCGCGTGAGCGACGAGCGCGGCACTTTGGTCGAAGGCACGTTCACCAGCATCCCCGATGTGTTCAGCACCATGAAATACGGCTGGCTGCCCGTAGGCTGGCTCATCACCCAGCGTTTTGATTCAGAAAAGAAGGTTTCAAAAATTGGCTCGCCCCTGCTCGTCGTCCACGGCAGCGAAGACCGCTTGATCTCCCCCGCGCTAGGCAAACGCCTCTTTGACGCCGCGCAAACGCCCAAGCGATTTGAATTAGTGCAAGGCGGCTCGCATCACAACACCAATGGTTTGGGGCAGGCGCAGTATCGCGCTGCGCTTCAGGAGATGTTTGGACTTGCGCTTTAGCCGCTCTCACTGTACGTAGCCTAAACGCTTGGGTTAAGCTGACAAGCAGGCCATAAGATTGCTTGCAAAAAATGATTGCATAATCCGTCAAAATCACTAAAATTACAATCATGAACAGCAAGCATCGCAAAACCTTGGAGTCGGTGTTTGCCAAGCCCGTGCCAACCTCTTTAGAGTGGGCACGGATTGAGGCTTTGTTTGTGGCATGTGGGGCGCAAACGATTGAAGGCGACGGCTCTCGGGTGCGTTTTGTCATTAACGATGTGGTGGCCACCTTTCACCGCCCGCACCCTGCCAAAGAAGCCAAACCCTACCAAGTCAAAGATGCCCGTTTATTTTTAAGCCAAGCAGGAGTCACGCCATGAACACCATGACCTTCAAGGGCTATGCCGCCCAAATTTCATACAGCGATGAAGATGCCTGCTTCATCGGGCACATCGCAGGCATTACCGATGTCATTGGTTTTCATGCGCATAACGTCGCGGATTTGCGCTTAGCGTTTGAATCAGCTGTCACTGATTACTTAGACACTTGCAAAAAACTGGGGCGCAACCCGCAAAAAACTGCCAGCGGCAAGCTGATGCTGCGCGTTCCGCAGGAGGTGCACAGCGCAGCTCTCTTGGCCGCACAAGTCAGTGGCGTGAGTTTGAATCAATGGGCCGCTAAGGCGCTTCGCGAGGCAGCGCATGCCTAAAGCATCCTTAAGCCTCAAGCGCGCAAAAAGCCCAGCTCATACACCTGCGGGCGCAGCTTGTCGCTCAGGATTTGGTAAGCCGCTTCAAAAGCGCTGAAATCTACTGGCGCAACATCGCCGCTTTCGTTGCGCTTCTTTAAGGCATTGCGAATTTGATACCAGCCCACATCGGGGCGATTGAGTTTGAGTTCGTCGCGCACCGTGCGGCCATCTTTGTCGATGTCTTTGAAATAGGCTTGCCATAGCGTTTTGCCAGCAGCTAAAACGGCTTTTGCTTCGGGCGATAAATAATTCCGTTCACCGTGAGCCTGTCGAAGGGTCGCCAAATACCTCACCATGAAATCTGACTCGAACCGCGCGTTTGCGCCGACTTCTTCTTCGGTGAAGGGGATGAAATTATTGACAATTGACCAACTTTTACCCTTCCATTCAAGTCCATTTGCACTTGCAGTTCGGTTGCAGCGATTAAAAAGCATCCAAACGAGACAATCAGATTGAAATTCCTTCGGCAAAGGTTCTACAGATTTCAAAAATTGATCACGGTCATTTAACCATGTTGGCCTGATGGCTCGACGCACCGCAAAAACCACCGCTGCTTGCCAAAGATTTTCTGGGGTAATAAAAAATCCACGGGCACTTCCATACCCCGACGAAAAGATGACTGTTTGCTGTTCTGCATGCTGCAGGTCATTTCCGCCAGATAACATATACCCAATTGCGTCATCTGCCTACTTTGTACCCCTTAAATCTTTGGTTGCTGTCGCGGGTTCGGCTGCATTTTTAAGAGGCAAAACCTCAATACTGTTCGTCTTTGGCCTGACAAACCATTCGCTTAAATATTGATTATTGGGTACGCTGAAGAAAGTTTTCTCACCAATAGAGTTCGCTTCTTTATCTAATACTTCAGTAAGAATTTCGGATACTCGCGTTTTTGTATTCTGGCCTGTTTTCCAAACCAAGAATCCAATTGGGAATTTACCACTCAAGCCATCAAAAGCTTGGTTGTGCACTACAAATCCACCCAAATACACAGCAGGCCACGCCGCGCGAAACTCAGCAAGAGTCGGCGCATTAACGTACTTCATCGTGCTAAACATCGCCAACGTAGCTTTTGGAATTTCTTGCGCAATTCGGGCAACAAACTGGGTGTACAACTCATTACTTGCTTTTCCATACTTCGACATTGAGCGTTCAGCGAATTTTGTTTTTGAAACGCCTTTCTTGTTTTCCGCATCCTGCAAGCCTGTAGAAATGTTTTCAAAATTCGTGGCTTCCGCATACGGCGGATTAATCAGCACCAGTATCTTCTTCCCCTCCGCAATGGCTTGCCGGAGTCCAGCGGGCACTTTGTTGGTCAGACTGTAGTCGATGTTGCCGAAATCATCAATGTCATCGTTCAAATAATCGTATTGAAAGCGCTGGGCAGCGACGCAGGTTTTGGTGGCTTTCATCACATCTACATCCGCCTCGTCCAGCGTGCTCATATAGATATTGCGGGGGTTGCTGTGCTTGACCTCTAAGTTGCCCACGCCGCAGCACATATCCCAGACGATGTAGTCTTTTTGCCAGTTCTTGCCCAGCGTTTCTGCCAGCTTGTCGTAGGCTTTATCAACGACATGTAGCGGCGTGTAATAAGCGCCTTTGAAGCTGCGCTCGTCTAGCGGAATCAAGCTATCGCGGCGCTCTAGCAAATAGTTGCGGTGCTCTTGCTTGGGAGGCTTGTGGTAGATCGCCCAAAATTGGCGATAACCCTCTTTGCTGCCCAGCTCGTAGATTTTGCCGCCCAAGCTAAATACAGGAGCGCCGTTTTTATGCAACAGCTCAGCGGGCAAGTTCACATGGGTAGAAACTGTGCCATCGTGCATGATGTCGGCAAAAAACAGAAGAGCGTAATCTTCCTCTGCCACGCCCGTGATCTCGCGCCCGACCATCACCACCCATTTGTCAAACACTTGCTTCAAATTGTCTGGCGTGATGGGGGTGCGAATGATGTCGCCGGATTTGATGGCGGCTTTGACGGTGCTGATGAATTCGTCTTCATGCGTGGCGATTTTGAAGGAGACGAAATACGCTCCGATGTGCGCCGAAATCTCAGCGAGCGCTTCTTGCGTGTATTGGCTGGCAGATTTTCCCCACTTCACCGTTTTCTTCGCTAGAAACGGCAACACATCCGCGCTTTTCATGATCGCGGCTTTTTCGGTATCGATGACGGCCAAGAGCGGCGGCACGACCTCGCCTTTGTTTAGCGCGACTTACACGTAATGCAAGAGCTGGGTAAACATGGCATAACTTGAATGCTTGCCAGTGTCTTTGGCTTCAAACCAAATTTCGTCAGACTGAATATCAATCAACCCCTTGGTGTGGCCTTTGATGCCAAGCGCTTTGATGTAAGCATCTTTCACATCTTCTTCGGATTTGGCTTTTTGTAGGGCGGTGTACAGGCTCATGCGAGTAGTGTAGCGAAGCAAAAGGGCTTTACGGTAGCGCGTCAAATTTACTATGAAAACAATAGCATTTCGCGCAGATTCTATATCGGCTAGAGGCACTTTTCGCCATTAAAACTCTCATTCAAGCCTGATTGAGTTTTTAGAGGGAAATTGGAAGTTACCCGGCATAGAATCTGCGCGGAGTGCTATGTAATTGTGAGTAAGTAGCGCAATGCTTACTGCTAGCTGCGCCAACCACGCATCGAGACGCTGAATGGGTGTGAGCTGGGCAAAAGCTTCTCGGTCGAGCGCGGCCAGCCACGGCTGAGCCTTACACGTGATGGCAGCTTATGAAACCATCTTAGAACGCTGAAAAGAAGCTTTTGCCCAGCTCACGCATGTTCAGTGGCATGGGCGAGCGGCTGGCACGCCGCCCTAAGCAAACTATTTCTTCTTCGACGCAACAGCCTTAGCCACAGGTTTAGCAGTCTTAGCCGCAGGCGCTTCATACTTAGCCAGCATCGCCTTCGCATCTTCAAACAGCGCACGCCCATCAATACCGCGTTTGTGCATGTCAATCATCCAACCCGCTTGCACAGGTTTGGCCGCCTCCACCCAACGAGCCACTTCTGGGGCAGGCAAGATGTAAAACTGATTCCCCGCCGCCACAGCCTTGGCGCGGGCGGGAGCGGCAGAGTCGTCCCACATCTTGCCCATGCGGGCGGAGAGCTGTGCGCCGGAATGTTTGTCGATGATGGCTTTGAGATCTGCTGGCAAGGCGTTGTAGCGCTTTTCGTTCATCGCAAACATCAGCGCAATGGTGTAGAGCGCGGGGCTGCCTTCGGGTGTTTCTGTGTGGATGTTGGCAGCTTCGTGGATGCGGAAGGATGTGGCGGCATCCCAGGGCACCATCGTGCCGTCGATCGTGCCTTTGGTGATGCCTTCGGTCACAGCCGTGATGGGCATGCCAATCGGCGTTGCACCCAAGGCTTGCAGGAGCTTGGCGGTCTCGCGCGAGGGCGCTCGCATCTTCATGCCTTTGAAATCTTCGAGCTTGCGAATGGCTTTGTCCCGGGTGTGAATTTGGCCTTCGTCATGCACCCACATGCCCAGCACCTTCATGCCTGCAAACTCTTGGGTTGCATGCTTGTTCATGTAATCCCAAGCGGCCTTGGAGGCAGCCTCGGCATTTTTCGTCATGAAGGGCAACTCAAACACCTCCATACGCGGGAAGCGCCCCGGCGTGTAACCGAGCACGGTGAGCACCAGATCGTCCACCCCCTCTTTCACGCGATCCACCAGCTGCGCGGGCGTGCCGCCGCCGGTCATGGCAGGCAGTTGCACACAACGGATGCGCTGATTCGATTCTTTGGCCACGGTGTCGCACCAAGGCACGACCAGCTCGCGCACCGTGAGCGCGGTTTGCGGCCAATAGTGCTGGAAATAGAGCGTGACTTCGGCTTTGGGCAGTGCGGTTTGGGCAAATGCACTAGGCATCACGCTAGGCAAGGCGCTCAGCAAAGCGATTGAAGCGGTGGCGATGAGTGTGTTGAATTTCATGGTTTTCTCTCCCAATTCGATATTGAAGGTGAGCAGTTTAACGAAGGAATGCCTGCGAGGTTGACGTTAAACTCTAAGAATGCCCGCTTCTCTCGTCGTCTGGTTCACCAGCCTCTTTCTCGGCCTCCAGCCCATCACCACCGATCTTTACCTTCCCGCTCTGCCCAGCATGGTGGATGCACTGGGCGCTTCTATGCCGCAGGCGCAGCTCACGCTGTCTACGCTGCTACTGTGCTTTGGGATTTCTCAACTGATTTGGGGGCCAGTTTCAGACAAATATGGCCGTAAACCGGTGTTGCTCGCCGGGTTGGCGCTGTATGTAGTAGCGAGTGTGGGCAGTGCATTGGTCAGTAGTGTTGAATCACTGATTGTCTGGCGCGCATTGCAAGGCGCGGCCATGGGTGCGCCCGTGATGTGCGCGCGGGCGATGGCACGGGATTTGTATGCGCCAGAGGAAGCGGCGCGGGTGGTGAGTAAAGGCTTATCTGGCTTGGGGGTGATTGCTGTGTTTTGCGTGCCGCTGGGCAGCTTGATCAGCGACAGTCTTGGATGGCGATTTACATTGGTGGCGCTAGCCGTGTTTGGCGCAGCGTGTTTGGCGCTGCTCATGCTGCGATTTGAAGAGACGAATCAACGGCGCAATGCCCAAGCGCTACAGCCGCGCATGCTGATCAGCACGTGGCGCGGCATTCTGGCGCACCCACAGTTTTGGACATACGCCTTGCTCGCGCTCACGTCGTATGGCGGTTTGTTCACCTTCTTGGCCACTTCTTCTTTTGTGTTTTTGAAAGTGCTTGGCCACAGCAAGCTGACCTACAGCTTGGTGATGATGACCATCTCTGTGATTTATGTGGCGGGCACATTTTTAAGCCGCCGATTGCTCGTGCGCCACGGGGTGCAGCGCATGGTGTGGTTGGGCGGCTGGATCACGCTGGTGGCGAGCTTGATGTATTTGAGTTTTTATTTTTTTGAGATCACATCGCTCTGGGCACTGGTCCCCGCACAGCTGATCTTCATGATCGGCCATGGTTTTCATCAACCAGCGGGTCAATCAGGTAGCGCTGCAGCTTTTCCGCAAGCGGCAGGCGCAGCTTCGGCAATGGCGGGATTCTTGATGATGCTGGCTGCTTTTAGCATGGGCAGTTGGCTTGGAGCGGCAATGGATGGCAGCGTGCGCCCGATGCTCTTAGGTATTGGCGTGTGGGGCATCGCTATCGTGACCGTCGCTTGGACTTTGGTGCAACGCCATGGCAAGCTCAGCAAAACTTGAAACGCCTGTGAAAGCCATCGGCATTGCCGGGCCCACAGCCTCGGGCAAATCAGCTTTGTCCATGCGGGTTGCAGAGCGGCACCCTTGCGAGATCATCAGCGTGGATTCGGCACTCGTCTATCGAAGCATGGACATCGGCACAGCCAAGCCTTCGCGCGACGAACTCGCCCAAGTGCCACATCATTTGATCGACATCCTCGATCCCACTCAAAGCTACAGCGCCGCGCAGTTCGTGAAAGACGCTACGCGATTGATTGCAGAGATCAATGCGCGTGGAAACGTAGCGCTACTGGTCGGCGGCACGATGCTCTATTTCAAAGCGCTGATCGAAGGTTTGGATGAGATGCCCGCCGCCTCGCCTGCCATCCGCGCTGCGATTGATGAAGAAGCCGCTCGCATCGGCTGGCCCGCCCTGCATGCGCAGCTTGCGCAGGTAGACGCGGTCACAGCTGCGCGCCTCTCGCCCAATGATTCGCAGCGCATTCAAAGGGCGCTGGAGGTGTATCGCAGCAGCGGCAAGACCTTGTCTTTTTATCATCAGAATCAGGTTCTACCCGTTATAGAAATTGCGCCGGTTGCTATTGATTTAATAGCATTTGTTCCCATCATCAGCCTAGAGCCCTCGGAGCGCATCTGGCTGCACACGCGCATTGCGCAACGCTTTGATCAGATGTTGCAAGCAGGCCTGGTCAACGAAGTGCAGCAATTGAAAGCACGAAGCGATTTGCATTTGAATTTGCCGTCGATGCGCTGTGTGGGCTATCGACAAACCTGGGAGATGCTGGATGGCCTGTTTGCCGCGCCCGAGCTGCGCGAGCGAGGCATCATCGCCACGCGCCAACTCGCTAAGCGGCAAATCACCTGGCAGCGCAGCATGCAGCCGCCTGCGTTTAACAAACACGTCATCGCAGCCGACAGCCCTACCGTGGCTCAGGATGCGTTGAAGTTGATAGAGTCTTGGTTATGAATTTCCCGCCAATCGTTGATGTGCAGAATCTGAGTAAGCGCTACGTTGAGGCAGCTGTATTCAGCAACGTCAGTTTGCAAGTGCAAGCAGGCGAGTTCATCGCCATCGTCGGCGATTCGGGTGTGGGCAAATCTACCTTACTCAATTGCATGGCTGGCTTGGATCGTTGGGATGCGGGCTCGCTCAGCGTGCAAGGCACGGATTTGGGCACGTTGAACGACGAACAGCTAGCTATCTGGCGGCGCAAATCCGTGGGTTTCGTCTTCCAAGCGTTTCATGTGCTCCCGCATTTAGACGTCGCACAAAACATTGGCCTGCCTTTGCTCCTGCTCGGGGAAAAGCCCGCGCAGATCGCGCCGCGCGTGAATCAAATGCTGCAAGCTGTTGGCTTAGATAAGTTAGGAACACGCCTGCCCCAGCAACTATCTGGCGGGCAGCTCCAGCGCGTAGCCATTGCTCGCGCCTTGGTGCATCGCCCAGCTTTGGTCTTAGCAGATGAACCCACCGGTAATCTCGACCCGAGCACAGCAGAGCGCGTGATGGATGTGTTGATCGCGCAAACGCGAGAAAGCGGCGCAGCTCTCATTTTGGTGACGCATTCGCAAGTGGCCGCAGCTCGCGCAGATCGCGTGTTGCATCTCACTGCGCAGGGTATCGCTCAAGACCTTGAACGTAGTACGCAACATGCTTAGATTTCTGCGCTATTTATCTTGGCCGGAGTTACGTCATCATCCTTGGCGCTATTTGGCGGCTTTGGCGAGTATGGTGCTGGGGGTGGCGCTGGCGTTTTCTGTGCATTTGATCAATGCGAGTGCCTTGAGCGAATTTTCGTCAGCGCTGCAATCGGTGCAAGGCAAACCGGATGTGACTTTGCGAGGCGCAGGTGTGCTCGATGAGCGGGTGTATGAGCAAATAGCTGCGCAAGAGGCGGTTGCGCTGGCGAGCCCGGTGTTGGAGTTATCGACTTACGCGCTGAATGCGCAGGGTAAAAAAGTGAGCTTGCGAGTGGTGGGCGTGGATGCCTTGCTGGTGATGCAGGTGGCGGCTGATTTGATGCCGCGACCTCAGATTAGCGCTGAGCGGTTTGTATTGTTTGCGCCAAAGCAGGCTTTTTTGAATGCAGCGGCGCGGCAGGCACTGGGTGATAACGCGCTGCGCGTGGTGGTGGGCAATGAGATCAAGACTTTGGATCATGCAGGCAGCGTGGCCACGCTTGGCTCGCCGCTGATCGTGATGGATTTGGGGGCGATGCAAGATGCGTTTGGTTTGCAGGGGCAGCTGTCGCGGATTGATCTGAGATTGGCAAACGGCGCTTCAAAAGATGCATTGAAGCTGCCAGAAGGCGTGTCACTCGCGCAGCCCGATGATGCTAATGAGCGCACCGATCAGCTCTCACGCGCATATCGGGTGAACATGACCGTGCTGGCGCTGGTGGCGCTGTTTACAGGGGCATTTTTGGTGTATTCAGTGCTCACATTGGCGGTGGCTAAACGCGGGCAGCAATTGGCTTTGCTTGGGGTGTTGGGTTTGACGGCAACGCAAAGGCTGCGGCTGGTTTTGCTAGAGGCTAGCTTGCTTGGATTGATGGGCTCGGCGCTGGGTATTGCTTTGGGTGCAGCTTTAGCAGCATTTGGTTTGAAAGCGCTAGGTGGCGATTTGGGTGGCGGCTATTTTTCTGGCGCAACGCCTCCTTTGCAATGGAGCTTGACCGCAGCACTCGCGTATGGCGCACTGGGTTGGCTGGCAGCGCTCGCGGGCGCGTGGTGGCCTGCTCGCGCAGCGCAGCAATTGCCTTTGGCGCAGACGCTCAAAGGTTTAGGCAGCGTGAACACGGTGGAAAGCAAACCTTGGTTTGCTCTTCTTTTGGTAGCGCTTGGCGCTCTTCTTTCTTGGGCTCCACCACTGTTTGGCATGCCGATTGCGGCCTACATTGCCGTGGGTTTACTGCTGGTAGGCGGCATGGGTTTGCTGCCTTGGGGCGTGAGCTTGCTGTATGACAGGCTCTCGCCCATCGTTGCCGCGCATGCTTTGCCGATGCTCGCGGTGGAGCGGGCGCGGCGCATGCGCGAGGTGGCGGTGGTGGCGGTGAGCGGCGTGGTGGCTGCACTGAGCTTGGGTGTGGCGCTCACGGTGATGGTGAGCAGTTTCCGGGTTTCGGTGAGCAGTTGGCTGGACACGATGCTGCCTGCGCCGCTGTATGCGCGGCTGACTTCATCGACGCAGACGGCGCAGGGTTTGTATTTTCCGCCTGAGGTGGTCAAGCAGCTGGCGGCTTTGTCCGATGTGGCGCAGGTGCAAGGTTTGAGACTGAGAAATATCAGTGTCGGCGCGGCACTGCCCGATGTGCAGATGATTGCGCGACCCATCAGTTTGCAAGACGCTGCGAAGGTGTTGCCATTGGTGGGCGATGTTGCTGCTCCGCCTATAGCGGGCGCGGTGCCTTTGTATGTGAGCGAGGCGATGCTCACGCTACACGGTGCCCAGTTGGGACAAATTTATGAAAGAAAATGGCTTCTACCTGTTATAGAACCTGCACAAAATGCTACTGATTTAATAGCAACTAATAAACCAACTGTTTTCTACGTAGCGGGTGTTTGGCGTGATTACGTGCGTCAGTTTGGCTCCATCGTGATTGATCATGCGCAGTATGTGAAGCTCTCAGGCGATGAGCGTATCAACGATTTAGCAGTATGGCCAAAGCCTGGCGCTGATACGGCCACGTTACAAACGCAGATTCGCCAACTCTTCAGCAGCGATGCAGCTTTGGCAGGCTTGGTGGAGTTTGCCAGCAGCGGTGAAATTCGCAAGATTTCGCTCAAAATGTTTGATCGCAGCTTTGCCGTGACGTATTGGCTGCAAGCGGTGGCGATTGCGATTGGCTTGTTTGGTATTGCCACGAGTTTTTCGGCGCAGGTGCTGGCGCGACGCAAAGAGTTTGGCCTACTCGCGCATCTCGGGCTCACGCGAGCGCAGATTCTTCGCGTGGTGGCGCTAGAGGGAGCAGCGTGGACGGCGATCGGCGCACTCGCAGGCTGCGTGCTCGGCCTGCTCGTCTCGCTCGTGCTGATTCATGTGGTGAACCCGCAGAGTTTCCATTGGACGATGGACATGAGTATTCCTTGGGCACGTTTGGCTGCGCTCTGCTTGGCCGTGATGATCGCAGGCACGTTCACCGCCTGGCTGGCGGGTCGCGCAGCGGCTTCGCGCGATGCGGTGTTGGCGGTGAAGGAGGATTGGTGATGTTGCGCCGCGCTGCACTTCTGACACCCGCCTTGCTCGCTTGGCGCGAAGCTCTCGCGCTCCCTGCCAAAGCTCTTGCCTTCCCACGTGATCACGGCGTACACCCGGCCCTGCGCACCGAGTGGTGGTATCTCACCGGCTATGCCGATGCGGGCACAGCCGCGAAGCCTCGCCTGATTGGTTTTCAAATCACGTTTTTCAGATCGCGGATCGACGCAGCGCAAACTCTGCAATCACGCTTTGCCGCCAAGCAATTGCTCTTCGCCCATGCTGCTTTCACAGACATCAACGCACAAGAACATTCGCACGACCAACGCATCGCCCGAACAGGCTTTGGTATCGCGCAAGCCAGCGAAGCCACCACCGATGTGAAGCTGCGAGATTGGACGTTAAAACGCAACGCAGATGGCAGCTACACCAGCCGCATCCCCGCCCGAGACTTTGTCCTCGATCTGACATTCACACCCACGCAACCACTACTGCTCCAAGGCCAGCAAGGTCTGTCGCGCAAAGGGCCACAAGAAAAGCAAGCCAGCTATTACTACAGTCAACCGCAACTGCGCGCTGACGGCAGCATCACGCAAGCAGGCAAGATACGCCCAATCACCCAAGGCACAGCCTGGCTCGATCACGAATGGAGCAACGAGGTCCTCCATCCCGAAGCCGTGGGCTGGGATTGGATCGGCATGAACTTGTTGGACGGCAGCAGTCTCACAGCATTTCAACTTCGCCGTGCAGATGGCTCGGCTTTGTGGACGGGAGGAAGTTTTCGCTCCTCGAGCTTCACCACCATCTTTTCACCCAGTGATCTGCGTTTCAAAGCAAGCACAGCATCAGAAGCAATATGGCAAAGCCCCAGCAGCGGCGGGCGCTACCCGATGCAATGGAGTATTTCCACCTCGCGCGGCAATTTCACAGTTCGTTCTTTGATGAATTCACAAGAACTAGACAGCCGAAGTTCCACAGCCACCGTGTATTGGGAAGGTCTCGCAGATCTGCTGGACGAGCAAGGTGTCGTCGTCGGGCGTGGTTATTTGGAGATGACGGGGTATGCTGGAAAGCTATCAATTTGATAGCTATTTTCGTCCATTCTATATAGGCAAAGGCGGATTTCTTAGGCCAAGTACGCCAACAAAACAGAAACCGACAACACCAAAAATCAAGGCAACTCCGCGTCACTCATCCGCGCCACAATCGTCTGCGCCCGCGATGAAAGATACCCAGAATTCGGTACTTTCTCAAAAAACTTAGGCCGTGGCAACATCACCGCCAGCCGCGCCGCCTCATGCGCAGACACACGCGCAGCGCTCTTTCGGTAGTAATGTTGCGCTGCAGCTTCTACGCCAAAGACACCCGTACCCAGCTCCACCGAATTGAGATAAATCTCCAAAATCCGCACTTTTGGTAAAAACGCCTCCAAAGCGAAGGTGATCACAAACTCTTGCCCCTTACGTAAAAAAGTGCGCTCGCCTGAGAAAAACAAATTCTTCGCCAGTTGCTGCGTGATCGTCGAGCCGCCCACCACTTTTGGCGCGATGACCTTTCCTGTGCGATTGCTGCGCCGCTCAGCTATTTGTTCAGCGCGCGTGTTGCGCTGCCAAGCCTTTTCAATCGCTTCCCACTCAACGCCGTCGTGATACGCAAAATCACCATCTTCGCTTGCAATCACAGCGCGCTTTAAGTTATCTGAGATTTGGTCGTAAGGCAGCCATTGCTGCTTCCAGACGAAAGCCTTCTGAGAATTGCTCGCCAATTGCCATATTTCTGAGCGTTCAAACGCTGTGGACTGCGGATCAATCCAACGCATGCTCACCACGCGCAAAACGAAAAACAATTGCAGCGCCAAAAGCGCCACGAATACAAGAGCCAACCAGCGCCAGAGAATACGCATCATGGTTTAGCGAGCGGTAAGATTGGTTTCCAGCGTCTCGTCGCGCGTGAATTTGAAGCGCGAAACGACAACGATCTGATCTGCGCGACGGCGCATTTCATCGGAAAATTTACCAAATGGGCCTGCACCCTTGGCAATGGTTTGCGCTCTGCGATCCAGCGCGGTGATGCCGGAGGTTTCAATCACTTCGGTATCGAGCACGCGGCCATCAAAGTTAACAGTGACGATCATGGTGAGCTCTCCATAAAGCTTGTTGCCTGCGGCTTCGGGGAAATTTTGGGTGCCACGGTCTTCGATTTTTCGGCGCAAACCGTCGTAGTAAATCGCATACACCTCTTCGCGGGTGGCGGGGCTGATGTAGCGTTTTTTCGGGCGTGCATTTTGCTCGTTGATACGTTTTTCAATCTCAGCCAGAAGCTGCAATAATTGCTTTCGACGCTGTTCTTGCGCAAGAGCTTCGGCAGTTTGTGAAGAAACTTTTGGATCGGGTGGTGGCAACGCTGCCAACTGGCTTCGAATGGTGGAAAGCATCAGCATTTGCTGCTCTTGCAAAGCATCAAGCTTTCGCTGCATGTCCTCGTTGGCATCGCCCATCGTGGTCAGCGAAGACAATGGCAGCGGCGTGGTGGCGCGGCCAGCCTCCAGATCGCCGCCTCCGGCAAGAGAGGCCTGCGCAATCGCTTTGGCCATATCGGGCTTCTCATTGGATTTGGCGTTGACCAAAATCACTTCCAACGGCGTGTCTTGAAACACCCGGTTGAAGCGCTCGGGATCGACAAAACGCACAGTGAGCAAGCCTGCATGGACGATCAACGAGATCGTCAAAGCGATGCCAAGTGTGCTCATGTCGCGGAAGAATTTCATGTCACTACATTATCTATAGCAATCGATTTCAGTTCAAGCTGGATTTTCCGGAGATTTCTCGGCAGTTTCTTCGTTCACATCCATCACCAGATGCACACCAACAGCAGGTTCATCATCCTCAGTCTCGTCTTCGCTAGGCGCATCGGTGGCTGCCACATCCAAGCGCTCCAGCAGCGTACCGCTAACATCTAGCATCAGCAAATCCATCTCGCCCAAGCGCACCTTCACGCGCGCACCTCGCGGCAAGCTGGCTGTACCCGCCACATTCAGCACCAAGGGAATGTCTTCTGCGCGAACGAGGCCGTCTTTCATGACATTCGCTACCAATTCAGTGATGCCGCGTTGTTGCACATAGCGCATCGTCCAATAGCGCTCCATGCCGTTTTGGAAATCGTTGTAGGCTGTGTATGCCGCATCAAAACCGCTCACGATGCCAAACAGTTCGGCATCTTTCGGCTTGAAAGGCGCTACCAGCGGGGCTGTAGTGCCATGCCGCACGCAAGCGATCAACTGCCATTGGTTCACCAAATCCACGTACCTGCGCAGAGGCGAGGTGCTCCAAGCGTAGCTCTTCACGCCAATGCCCGCATGCGGCTGCGCCTTCGTTCCCATGCGCACTTTCACGCCCGGCGCGAGGCTGGCTTGCGAGCGGTAAATCCCCGGTACGCCAAATTTCGCGAGCCATTGCCCCCAAGTGCTGTTGGCCAAAATCATGCATTCGGCGACGATCAAATCCAGCGGTGCGCCGCGCTTGCGTACAGTAATCTCCACCGATTCATCGCCGACTGGTGAATCGCCTTTTACTGCCACACGGAAGTTGTAATCAGGGCGATTAAACGTCTCCGGTTTGCCGCGTACTTGTTCGCGTTGCGCCTTGAGATGAGCTGCCATTCGGTGTAAAAACGATAGCACTCCGCGCAGGTTATATAGCGGGGAATGGCTATTTTCGTTTAAATTTTTCACATCAGGAGCGTCTCCCATCAGCCACGCTTCATTCACGATGTGATCGAGCTGATCATGGCGCAGATTGTGCGCAATCGGTACGCGCTCTAACCGCGTTTCAGTGCTCTCCAGCTCCAGCGTAGCTTCGTTGATCTTCACATATAGCGAGAGCGCTGGGCAATTTTTCCCTTCGGCCAAGGTGTAGTGCTGCACCAGCGAATCAGGCAACATCGTGAGCTTGTGGCCGGGCATGTAAACGGTGGACAAACGATCCCGCGCTACTTTGTCAATCGCACCACCAGGCTGCATCGCAAGAGCGGGCGCGGCGATGTGGATGCCGAGTGTGATGTGCCCGCTACCTATGCCTTGCACGCTCAGTGCATCGTCAATCTCAGTGGTTTGGCTGTCGTCAATTGAGAAGGCCTGCACTGGCGCGAGAGGCAGTTCATCTGCAATCGCAGGTGCTTGCATATCTGCGAAACCCGTGCCTTTGGGGAAATGCTCAAAGGCAAAGCGCTGCCAATGAAACTCATAAGCTGAGCCAATCCCACCAGCATTTTTAAGCAAAGTCAAAGGCGCGGTTTGGGTGCTGCGCGAAGCTTCGACCACGGCTTTGTATTCAGGCGCATTTTTATCTGGTCTGAACAGGATTTTGTAGAGCTGCATCTTGATTGGCGCGGGGCAGCTACCGGTCGCTAAAGCCTGCGCCCATTCTCCAATTTGCAACGTGATTTGTTTTTTCTTCTCGATCGCTGCCAGCGCCTGCTGGACAATCTCAGCGCTGGCTTTTTTGAAGCGTCCCTTGCCTGAGCGACGAAAATAATGCGGCGCATTGAAAAGGCACATTAAGCTGGCCGCCTGCTCCACCAAGCTGGCTTGGGCGTTGAAATAATCTTTCGCCAGATCAGCAAAACCAAATTCCTCATCGCTTGCAAATTCCCAAGCGAGATTCACATCCATCGTGGCTGCTAGAGCCGATGCCTCTTGCAGCATGACAGCGGGAGTAGGTTTCTCAAATTGCAGCAGCACCTGAGCCGACTTGAGCTTGACGCGCTTGCCTGAATCCATCTCCGCTTGCAAACTGCTCTCAGCCTGCGAGAGCACGCGTGCGGCAAGAAATTTTCCGCCTTCTTCAAACAATACGTACATGGTTCCTACTTCTTATCCAGCTCAGCAGGCATGAAAGGCAGACCTCCCATTTGCGTGCCTGCCACATTGAAATCAACTGCGAAATTACCCGTTTTGACAACCGTCACAGCCTTCTCAGATTCTTGCACCTCGCGTTCTTCCAGCGTCACGTCGCTTGAGAACTCATAGTCCAAATCCAGCAAGCTCACCGTGGGCACAAAATCTTGCTCTACAAAGTGCTTCTCAGCGTGTGCTTCTGTTCGCATGGTTTGGCTCAGAGCCGCCGCCTGCGACTGCGCGTTGGCGGAATCAGATGTCGCTTGCGCAAACTGCGAATCGTCCTGCACGAATTCAAGCAGTTCATACAGATCAAACAAGTCATGGTATGCCGGCAGCTGCACAAGCTTACGTCCCAACAAAGGCCCTGCCAACCAAGAAGCCAAAGTGTAATGCGCATGCTCGCGCCCCTGCGTCCAGGCTGCACACAGCTCATTGGCTGCTCTTGCATAGCCGCTCAACCCCAGCACATTGGCATTGGGCTCATGCCAATAAGGTGCCATGCGATTGAAATGGACGCGATACTGTTTGCGCATTGATTCAAATTTATCACGCTGGTCTATTTGCTCGCAAATATGCATGTACTCAAGGTACGCCCACGCACAGGTGCCCGGGTCAGCCGCAATATGCTCCTCTAACAACCGCGCCGCGCCTTCTGGTCGTCCTAACACGCACAGGCCTGTAACGGCGGTGCGCAACTCGAGTAAATGTTCAATTGCACTTTCGCCACGATTCGGTGAAGTTCGTGTTTGCGAGAGCAGTTCAATGTTGACTTGATCTGGGTCATAGTTAGCGATCTGACCACCTATTCCAGCTTGCAGTTGCTGTTCTAGTAATTCCTGTTCAAAAGCGAGCTGCGCTTCATCATCAAACAGCATTTGAGTAGCGACATTGTCATTGTCACTGTCAGCATGTACTAAAGTCGAAGATGCCACACTACTAGACATGGCTGAAATTGCAGTGCGTGACTGTTGAAGCGTGGAGCTCAAGACATCTTGCCGCGACCGACGCGTTAGCATATTGCTTAGGACTCGTTTTGACATGCCAAGTAAACTACGGTCTTGTTCTTTGCGCGACAAAACCACCAATTCTTCTTCTGTTGGCAAACTCCCGGACTCATGCCATGCTCTGGGCAGTGCCCAGGCAGGCGTGATTTTTGGTACGCCACTTTGGGTAGTTTCTGCGACTGGTGTTGCAACAGATGCCGTTTCAATTGAAGTCAAATGAGGCGTTGGAATTGAAGCTGGTGCTCCTTGCTGCAAATCAGGGTATTCAGATAATTTTTTGGCGTCGTTCGTAAAGCTGGGCAAACCCGACAAGTCCGTAGAAAAATCGCTAGCCAGATCGGGAGAATCTTCTAGTGAAAAAACTGATCCTGTTTCGTGAAGATAAGAATGGGGTGTTTTGTCTTCCGTCAATTCAGGCGTTTGTTGAGCCAACATCTCAAGTTCGCGATCTTGCAAATGTACACGCTTGCACCGCTCCAACCACCACATTGCCCCCAAGCCAAGCAAGCCTACCGCACCTGCATACACCAACGGATGATTGAGCCGCTCATCGCGAGCCTTAGATAGTTGAGCCTGCAATTCAACGGTTTGGGCTTTGGCCGCTGCTGCTTCGCGCGCCAAACTGTCTGCCCGCGCAAGCAAGCGTTTGCGCTCCGACTGCCTCTCTTGCGCAACCTCAGGTTCTAGACTCAAGCTTTCCCAAAGCTCACGCGCTTTTTCGCGCTCCATGACAGGCACGGGCTCAGTCACCATCTCCATGCTGCCGCGCAAAACTGGCCGGGTCGCTTGGTCAAACGCCAAGGGATCTTGCAGTATCAGCCGCGCCTGCGTAGCGGCAGGTTTAGCAGCAAGATTGGGCGAGGATTCAGCCACAGCGCAATCCTTGGCTTACCAAGCGGGCAACATGCGCGTAAAACCACTGGGCGCGCGCTGCGCATCTTCAAAACTCACCACCTCATATGCCTGCGGCCGCGAGAGTAACTCGCGTAGCAGCAAATTGTTCAGTGCATGCCCAGAACGGAAGGCCGAGTAAGCAGCAAGCAGGGGCTTACCTAAGCAATACAAATCGCCCATCGCATCAAGGATTTTGTGTTTCACGAATTCGTCGTCATAACGAAGGCCACCACTGTTGAGCACTTTGTAGTCGTCCATCACGATGGCATTGTCCAAACCGCCGCCGAGCCCCAAACCTTTAGAGCGGAGTGTTTCCACGTCTTTGGTGAAGCCGAAAGTGCGTGCACGGGCAATGTCGCGCGCATAGTTGCCACTGGAAAGATCAAACTCGACGGCTTGGCCTGTGGCATCCACAGCTGGGTGGCCAAACTCAATTTCAAAGCTCAGTTTGAACCCTTCATAAGGCGACAGGCGTGCCCATTTGAGCTGTTCACCCTCACCTTGGCGAATTTCTACAGGCTCGAGCACACGCACGAAGCGTTTTGGAGAATTCTGCGTGGCAATACCTGCACTTTGAAGCAGGAACACAAAAGATGAGGACGAGCCATCGAGAATCGGCACTTCTTCTGCGGTGATATCAATGTAGAGATTATCGATACCCAATCCCGAGCAAGCCGAGAGTAAATGCTCAATCGTCTGCACACGGGCATTGGGCTGCCCAGGCGCGCTGATACTGGTGGCCATGCGAGTGTCTGTGACGGAAACGCTGCTCACAGGAATATCCACTGGCTCGCCCAGATCAACCCGGCGAAACACAATACCCGTGTCCGCAGCGGCAGGACGCAACTGCAATTCCACACGCTGCCCGCTGTGGACACCTACGCCAACGGCCTTGACGAGTGACTTGATGGTTCTTTGTAACAACACAATTCAATTTTAGTAGACAAAAAGCATGAGGGCGTGAAGAGTTTCCCCTCCACGCCCTTTAAGGGATTCAATTTGTGAATCAATCAGCTTGTTTGCGCAGGAAAGCAGGGATTTCTAGATCGTCCATCCCGCCCGCCGAAAGCGCGTCCACTTTGGCTGTTGCTTGTGTGCGGTTGGTGCGCCAGACGCTAGGGATGTCCACACCGCTGTAGCCTGCGCCATGCGCTGAACCCATACCCGAGCTGGCCACTGGACTTTGACCCACCACCTGGTTCACGGTTGGAATGGATGGCAAACCAAAAGCATCGTCAGTGCCAGTGCGCACCACTTGCATCGGCGGTGCAGTGCGGCGCGATCCTTGGCGGGATAGACCTGTCGCAACGACGGTCACGCGGATGTTGTCGCCCAAGTTATCGTCGTAAGCCGTGCCGTAGATCACATGCGCATCTGGCGAAGCATAGGCACGAATCGTGTTCATCGCTAGCTTGGATTCACTCAGTTTGAGCGAACCTTTCGCTGCCGTGATCAGCACCAACACACCTTTCGCGCCAGACAGATCAATACCCTCCAGCAGCGGGCAAGCCACAGCTTGCTCAGCAGCAATTCTGGCGCGATCTGGGCCATTGGCTGCAGCCGTACCCATCATTGCTTTGCCGGGTTCGCCCATCACGGTGCGCACATCTTCAAAGTCCACATTCACATGGCCCGGCACATTGATGATCTCTGCAATACCGCCCACCGCGTTTTTCAGCACATCGTTGGCATGCGCAAAAGCTTCGTCTTGTGTGATGTCGTCACCCAACACTTCAAGCAGTTTCTCATTGAGAACGACGATCAAAGAATCCACATTCGCTTCAAGTTCCGCCAAACCCGCATCAGCGTTGCTCATGCGGCGACCACCCTCCCAATCAAATGGCTTGGTGACCACGCCCACAGTCAGGATACCCATCTCGCGAGCCACGCGGGCGATCACTGGCGCTGCACCTGTGCCTGTTCCGCCGCCCATGCCAGCTGTGATGAAGAGCATGTGCGCTCCATCAATCGCCATACGGATTTCGTCTTCGGCACTTTGAGCACTGTCGCGGCCTTTGTCTGGCTTGCTACCTGCGCCCAGGCCAGATGTACCGAGTTGAATCGTCTTGTGTGCAGCGCTGCGAGCTAAGGCTTGCGCATCAGTATTCGCAGTGACAAACTCAACACCCTGCACGCCACAGGCGATCATGTGTTCTACGGCATTACCGCCACCGCCGCCCACGCCGATCACCTTGATCTGTGTGCCTTGGTTGAATTCTTCTACTTCAATCATTTCAATACCCATGTGATATCTCCTTCAATGTTTGCGATGCTAAGGTGAGTTGTCTACGATTTCTTAAACTGCCGGGCCCTGCTCCAGGCCATCGGGGCGGGCTTGCGCCTGCTAAATAGAATTTATGGAACATGGTTAGAAATTACCCACCACAAAATCTTTGAAGCGCGAAAAAGCAGTTTGCACAGAACCATTTTTTTGCGAAACTTTGTAGCCACGCATACGAGCCATACGAGCCTCCTCGAGTAAACCCATCACAGTCGCTGCTCGCGGCTGCGCAACCATATCTGCTAAAGAAGCCCTGTATTGCGGCAATCCTCGGCGCACAGGTTTGAGGAAAATATCTTCACCCAACTCAAGCATGCCTGGCATCACGGAGCTTCCTCCCGTGATCACGATGCCCGAAGACAGCACCTCTTCGTAACCCGACTCGCGAATCACTTGCAAAACAAGCTGGTAGATCTCTTCCACGCGCGGCTCAATCACGCCGGCCAAGGCTTGCTTGCCCAACATGCGTGGGCCGCGATCGCCCAAACCGGGCACTTCAACCTGCGTTTGTGGATCAGCTAAAAGTTGCTTGGCACAACCGTTTTCAACTTTGATGTCTTCAGCGTCTTTGGTAGGTGTACGAAGCGCCATCGCAATATCGCTGGTGATCAAATCGCCTGCAATTGGAATCACTGCGGTATGACGGATCGCGCCACCGGTGAAAATCGCGACATCTGTTGTGCCAGCGCCAATATCCACCATCGCCACACCCAAATCTTTTTCATCTTCGGTGAGCACGGCTTTGCTCGATGCATGAGGATTGAGCATGAGCTGTTCGACCTCTAGCCCGCATCGACGTACACACTTGATGATGTTTTCAGCTGCGCTTTGCGCCCCTGTAACCAAGTGAATCTTGGCCTCCAGACGAATACCGCTCATGCCAATCGGTTCGCGCACGTCTTGACCATCAATCACAAATTCTTGTGGCTCAACAAGAAGCAGCCGCTGATCTGTCGAAATGTTGATTGCCTTTGCCGTTTCCACCACACGCGCCACATCCGCAGCAGAGACTTCGCGATCTTTCACCGCCACCATCCCGCTCGAATTGATACCGCGGATGTGGCTGCCCGTGATGCCGGTATAAACACGGCTGATCTTGCAGTCCGCCATCAACTCAGCTTCCTTCAGAGCCTGCTGAATACTTTGTACTGTCGCATCAATATTCACCACCACACCACGCTTGAGACCATTCCCGGCAGATACGCCCAAGCCCGCGAGCTTCAACTCGCCGCCAGCCAAGACTTCAGCCACCACGACCATGACTTTGGAAGTCCCAATGTCCAAGCCCACAATCAAATCTTTGTATTCTTTTGCCATCTTTGCCTCTACTTCTTCTCAACCGTCGCGTTCACCACTGTGGAGACCCCACGCAAACGAATGGCATAACCCTCGCCATTGCGTAAATCAACAGATTCAATACGATCAAATCCTGAGCGCTGATAGGATTCAAGCACCTGCTTATGTGTACTGAGGAATTTTTGCAACCGCACCTGCACTTCATCAGGGTTGCCTCGGCCCAATTCCATCTGCGTGCCACTGTCCAACTGCATGCGCCACGCACCGCGTCCACTCAGCTCAAGCTGTTCGATGACCAGCTCTAAGGGTTGAACCGCCTTAGACAGCTGCCGATACATTCCGAGTACAACCGCTGACTGCCCCTCAGCGCCCACCAAGCGCGGCAACTCATCGCTCTCAGCGTCACCCGCATTCGCCTCGAAGACTTCACCCGCGCTGTTAACCATGCGAGATTCGCTCTCTAAGCCCCAGAAACCCGCACTGCGATGCTCCTCTAGATTCACGCGCAAGCGATTGGGGAACTCGCGGCGCACAGTCGCACGCCTCACCCATGGCACCGTCTCAAAAACACTCCGCGCCTGGAGCAAATCCAGTGTGAAAAAATTGCCGCTGATGCGAGCACCCACGTTAGCTTTCAAGGTGATCGCATTGTGGTGTGCGGTATCGCCTTCAACCACAATGCGCGACACAGCAAATACCGGATGCGCCAGAGCCCAGCGCACAGCCAGCCCCACTGCTGCTGCGCAAGCCAAGGCACCCAGCAGCATCGCAGCAATGTTCATGAGGCGCACATCCATAGGCAGTGCTGGCATATCGCCACCACGTATAGGGGACATGCGAACAGCAGCGCTCATGCACGCGCTCCATCTAGTGTGGCCGTTTCGAGCACATCAAGACACAACTGCTCATAGCTGATACCCGCTGCACGAGCTGACATCGGCACCAACGAATGCCCCGTCATGCCTGGCGATGTGTTGATTTCAAGCAAATAGGGCTTGCGCGTTTGCGCGTCGATCATCACATCCGCACGCGCCCAACCGCGACAATGCAGTGTGCGATACGCCTTGACAACCAACTCTTGAATCGCCTCCGCCTCGCCCAAAGGTAAGCCACAAGGTATCACGTACTTTGTACCCTCACCAAAATACTTGTTGTGATAATCATAGTTGCCATCAGGTGCAACAATACGAATCACCGGCAACGCTCTGGCACACTCGCCCGTCCCGATGATGGGGCAAGTGACCTCATCACCTGCAATGAATTGCTCACACAACACCAACTCATCGTGCTTAGCGGCCAATTGATAGGCAGCTTCGCATTGCGCAGCTTCTGTGACTTTAGCGAAACCGATGCTTGAACCTTCCCGCGCTGGCTTCACAATCATAGACTGTCCCATCTGCGCCAGCGCTAGCCATGCATCGCGTGTTTGCTGAGCGCTGCCCACCAAGCGCCAATCGGGCGTTGGCAAGCCCTCGGCACGCCAGATGCGCTTGGTCATCACCTTGTCAATGGCGACACTTGATGCCATCACACCCGATCCGGTGTAGGGAATACCAAGCAACTCCAAAGCGCCTTGTACTGTGCCGTCTTCACCATGGCGACCATGCAACGCAATGAAGCAGCGCTGAAAACCTTCTGTTTTGAGATCGCCGAGATCGCGCAGAGCGGGATCAAAGGCATGAGCATCTAAGCCGCACGCCAATAGCGCAGCCATCACGCCTTGACCTGACATGAGTGAGACTTCTCTCTCTGCTGAGGAGCCGCCAAACAACACTGCGATTTTTCCGTATTTGCTCATCTTTTTAAAGTGCCAATCCCTGCGATTATTACGCAGTTTGCTCCTAATTTAGTAGCATATTTTATGTTCAGGCCATTTTTGTGGTGTTTTTGCTATTCATTGCATAGCAGTCAATTTGCCCGGTACTGCGCCAATCGAGCCTGCGCCCATGCAAATGACCACATCCCCGTTGCGTACCGCATCCAGCACAGCCTGTGGCATGGCTTCAATCTCATCGACAAACACAGGCTCGACCTTGCCAGCGACGCGCAAGGCGCGCGCGAGCGCACGCCCATCAGCCGCAACAATCGGCGCTTCGCCCGCGGCATACACCTCGCTGAGCAGCACCAAATCTGCGTCGCCAAGCACCTTCACGAAATCTTCAAAACAATCACGCGTACGGCTATAGCGATGCGGCTGAAAAGCCAATACGATGCGCCTGCCTATGAATGCACCGCGTGCAGCGGCCAGCGTTGCAGCCATTTCAACCGGATGATGTCCATAGTCATCAATCACGCGGAACACACCACCGCCGTTTTCTGGCTTCACATGCATGTCGCCATAACTCTGGAAACGCCGCCCCACACCTTTGAAATCAGCCAGTGCTTTCTGAATGGCCTCATCTGGCACATCCAATTCAGTCGCAATCGCGATCGCAGCTAAGGCGTTGCGTACGTTGTGATCGCCTGGTAAATTCAATGTGATGGCCAAATCAGGCAAGGTCACGCCATTGCGCCGCTGCACAGCGAAGGTCATTTGTCCGTCAGCATGCTGTACGTTGATCGCACGGACTTGCGCGCCTTCATCCAAACCATAGGTTGTGATCGGCCGTGCCACTTGAGACAAGATACTGCGTACACCCGGATCGTCCACACAGAGCACAGCTGCGCCATAAAACGGCATGCGATGCAAGAAATCTACAAACGCCGCTTTGAGCTTGTCTAGGCTCTGGCCATAGGTATCCATGTGATCTGCATCGATATTGGTGATCGTCGCCATCACTGGAAGTAAATTCAAAAATGAAGCGTCGGATTCATCCGCCTCCACCACAATAAAAGCACCCGAACCGAGCTTGGCATTCGCACCTGCGCTGTTAAGCCGTCCGCCGATCACAAAGGTAGGATCGAGTCCTGCTTCAGCCAATACGCTGGCCACAAGTGAGGTTGTCGTCGTTTTGCCATGCGTGCCAGCAATCGCAATACCCTGCTTCATGCGCATCAGCTCGGCTAACATCACGGCGCGCGGCACGATCGGAATGCGTCTCTCCCGCGCTGCGATCACTTCGGGGTTGTCATCTTTCACAGCGGTTGAAGTGACAATGCAGTCTGCTGCCGAGATATTTGAAGCATCATGACCCACTGAAGTTTGAATACCCAAATCACGAAGACGTTGCAAAACACTACCGTCGCTTAAATCAGATCCCGAGACTTGGTAGCCAAGATTGAGTAACACCTCAGCGATGCCGCTCATGCCAGCGCCACCTATGCCTACAAAATGGATATGTCGAATCGCGTGTTTCATGTTATTTTCCCGCTCAAAAGTTCGCAAGCGCGCACCACCTGCTCTGTCGCATCGGTTTTACGTAAAGAGTAGGCCTTTAGCCCTTGTAAATATTGCACTGAATGATCATTACTTGATAGTATTTGAACGACAGCTTCAACTGTCAGTTGTGTTTGAGGCAACAAGGTCGCGGCACCTTGATCGCTTAGAAATTTGGCGTTCGTGGTTTGGTGGTCGTCCACCGCAAATGGGAATGGCACGAAAACAGCTGGTGCACCGACAGCGGCAATTTCAGCGACGGTGGAGGCTCCTGATCGACAAATCACCAAATCTGCATCAGCAAATGCTTGAGCTGTATTGGCAATGAAGGGCGTGAGCTCAGCTTGAACGCCAGCAGCGGCGTAATTAGCGCGCAATTGCTCGATCTGCTTTTCACCGCCTTGGTGAATCACTTGTGGGCGCTTTTCCTCTGGGATCATCGCCAGCGCCTGAGGAATCGTGTCATTCAGCGCTTTCGCTCCCAAACTTCCACCCACCACCAGCAGCTTCATCTTGCCACTGCGCTTGGCAAAACGCTCTTCAGGCGGCGTTTGCTCCAAAAATTCTTTTCGCAGCGGATTACCGATCCACACGCCTTTGCCAAACACATCAGGAAAGGTTGTCAACACCAAATCTGCCACTACTGCCAGCACTTTGTTTGCCATGCCCGCCACAGAATTTTGCTCATGCAAGATCAAAGGTTTGCCCAGCAACGCAGCCATCATGCCGCCGGGAAAAGTGATGTAGCCACCTAAACCCACCACCACATCAGGCTTCACACGGCGCACCACGCCTAAGCTCTGCCAAAAGGCTTTGAGCAAGCGCAATGGCAGCAAGGCCAAGGTCACCAAGCCTTTGCCGCGCACACCCGAAAAATCAATTTGCTCATACGCAAAGCCGTGCGGCGGCACTAGGCGCGACTCCATGCTTTCAGGCCCGCCAAGCCAATGCACTTCCCAGCCCTTCTCGCGCAAAGCCTCCGCCACAGCCAAGCCGGGGAAGATGTGCCCGCCCGTACCGCCAGCCATGATCAGCGCTGTTTTCATGCGCGGCCTCCGCGCATGAGCTGCTTGTTTTCATAGTCAATCCGCATGACCACAGCCAAGGCCACCATGTTCATCAATATCGCTGAACCGCCGTAGCTCATGAGCGGTAGCGTCAAGCCTTTGGTAGGCAAAGCGCCAAGATTCACGCCCATATTGATAAAAGATTGAAAACCAATCCAAATACCCACGCCTTGGGCAACCAGTCCAGCAAACACGCGATCCAGTGCAATCGCTTGACGACCAATATGCATAATGCGGCGTGTCAGCCAGAAAAACAGGCCGATGATCAACAGCACACCGATCAAACCAAATTCTTCACCAATCACCGCCAGCAAAAAATCGGTATGTGCCTCAGGCAGCCAATGCAGCTTCTCAACACTGCCGCCCAAGCCCACGCCAAAAATTTCGCCGCGCCCGATGGCAATCAACGCATGCGAAAGCTGATAGCCCTTGCCCAATGCGTGCTTTTCATCCCATGGATTGAGGTAGGCGAAAATTCGCTCGCGACGCCAATCCGACAGCCAAATCATCATCGCAAAAGCCAAGACGATCACCGTGGCAATCAAGAAAAACATCCGCGCATTAACACCACCCAAAAACAAAATTCCCATTGCAATCACTGCGATCACCATGAATGCACCCATATCAGGTTCAGCGAGCAGCAACAAGCCCACCACACCAATCGCCACAGCCATTGGAAGCACAGCGCGGAAGAAACGTTCTTTGACCTCCATCTTGCGCACCATATAGTCCGCTGCATAGAGCAAAACGGCAAACTTAGCTAACTCCGAAGGCTGGAAGTTCATAAAGCCGAAAGAAATCCAGCGCCGCGCACCATTGATCACTTTGCCAATGCCCGGGATCAACACGGCGATCAGCAATAACAACGAGGCCACAAACAGCCAAGGCGCCACTTTTTCCCAAGTTTGTACAGGAATCTGAAACACGAGTAAGGCAACGCTCACTGCAATCAAGAGCGAGAAAACATGGCGCATCAAAAAATGCGTGTGCGAATATTTTGCAAACCGTGGATTGTCTGGCAGCGCAATCGATGCCGAATACACCATCACCAAACCCCAGATCAGCAGCGAGATGATGACCCACATCAGCGCCTTATCCACGCCCATCACACTGGCCATGCCTTGCGAGCTCGTGCCATAACTCGTGCGCACGGGGAGCGCATCTGCCGCAGCCTGCTTCATGCCGCGCACATGCTGCGCCAGCCGGGCAAACCATCCAGATTTAGCTACCGTATCGCTCATGCACCCTCCATCGCAACGCCCGCCGCATCCGCCAACTGCTGCACAGCTAGACGAAACACCTCAGCGCGATGGCCATAGCTTCTGAACATGTCAAAACTAGCGCAAGCTGGCGAGAGCAACACAGCATCGCCCGCATGTGCTAATTGCTGACCGAGCTGCACTGCTTCTTGTAATGTGGCAGCCGAATGCAAAGGTACACTGCAACCTTGCAAAGCCTGCGCAATCAGCGGCGCATCGCGCCCTATCAAGAGCACTGCGCGTGCGTGTAGTGCCACGGGCTGAGATAAAGGCGTGAAATCTTGGCCTTTACCGTCGCCCCCCAGAATAACCACCAATTTGCGCTCAGCCCCCAAGCCTGTGAGGGCTGCAGCCGTAGCACCCACATTGGTGCCTTTGCTGTCGTCAAAATACTCAACGCCTTCAATGATCGCAACAGATTCCACGCGATGCGGCTCACCCAAATATTCGCGCAAGCCATACAGCATGGCATTCAATGGACAACCCGCCGCACTGGCCAGCGCCAAAGCCGCCAATGCGTTCATCGCGTTGTGCCGCCCACGAATACGCAGTGCATCGGCAGGCATCAAGCGTTGCAAATGAATTTCAATTTCATCGCCCTTATCGCTTCTACGACGCTTCATCGTTTCATCAGCTTCTAAAGCACGCACCAGCCAAGTCATCCCGTTGACTGATTCCAAGCCATAGTCTCCAGGGCGCTGCGGCAGGTCTGCGCCAAATGTGAGATCGTTACGCTGAGGTTTGCCTTTGATGAGCGCTGGGCGCATAGCGAGCACTGCTGGGTCATCCCGGTTGAGCAGCATCGCAGGCGCAGACAGACTGTGCGCACCAAATATACGTGATTTAGCTTTTCCATAAGCCGCTATATCACCATGCCAATCCAAATGGTCTTGGGTGAGATTGAGCACCGTGCCCATCGTGGGCATGAAGCCTTGCACGCCTTCAAGCTGGAAACTAGAAAGCTCCAATACCCAAATTTGCGGCAGTGTTTGCGCATCGATATGGGCTCGCAAAGTATCGAGCAAAGTAGGGCCGATATTGCCAGCCACCGCAACTGTTTTGCCAGCACGCTCGATCAGTTGACCCGTCAGCGAGGTGACGGTGGTTTTGCCGTTCGTGCCTGTGATGGCAAGAATCTTCGGTGCATAGCCATCCGCAGTATGGAGGTCTTGCAAACCCATCAAAAATAAATCCAGTTCGCCCCAAACCGATAAACCTGCTGCGCGAGCTGCTTCCAAAACAGAATCGATTTGAGCAGGCGATAAGCCGGGGCTGCGGCAAACTGCACGAATTTCTGTGCCTTGAATCAGCTCTGCATGGAAGCTTTCCACCCGTTTGAAGACCACGCCCGGCAACTCAACTTTCAATGCTTCCAGACCCGGTGGTTGCTCACGCGTATCCACCACCGTGACGCGCGCTTGCATCTGCGCACACCAACGCGCCATCGCCAAGCCCGAAGTGCCTAGACCGAGCACCAACACAGGGGTATCTTGCAAACTTTGCACCAGCATTCCTAACGTAACTTCAAGGTGGACAAGCCCACCAAACACAGCAGCATCGTGATGATCCAAAAGCGCACTACCACTTGCGTTTCTTTCCAACCGGATTTTTCAAAGTGATGGTGCAGTGGTGCCATCTTCAATATGCGCCTGCCTTCACCATATTTCTTCTTGGTGTATTTGAAGTAAGTCACTTGCAGCATCACCGAGAGCGCCTCCACCACAAAGATACCGCCCATGATCGCCAATACAATTTCTTGCCGTACGATCACAGCAATCGTTCCCAATGCGCCACCGAGCGCGAGCGCGCCCACATCGCCCATGAAGACTTGCGCGGGATGCGTGTTAAACCACAAAAACGCTAAGCCTGCGCCAGCCATCGCTGCACAAAAAATCAACAGTTCACCTGAGCCTGGGATATGCGGGAAGAACAAATATTTGGAATATACCGAGCTGCCCGTCACGTAAGCAAATACGCCCAGCGCTGATCCCACCATCACCACCGGCATGATCGCCAAGCCATCGAGCCCATCAGTCAAGTTAACCGCATTGCTCGATCCCACAATCACCAGATACGTCATGATCACAAAGCCAAACACGCCGAGCGGATAACTGATTTCTTTGAAGAAGGGCACTTGCAATCCAGCCTTGGGTGGCAGGTTCACATCAAAACCTGATTGCACCCAAGAAATAAAGAGTTGGAGCACGCGCAGATTGTTGCTTTCAGAAATACTGAACACGAGATACAGCGCCGCCAGCAAGCCCACCACCGATTGCCAGAAGTACTTCTCGCGGCTTCGCATGCCTTCCGGATCTTTGTTGACCACTTTGCGCCAATCGTCCACCCAACCAATCGCACCGAAGCCCATCGTCACGATCATCACAATCCAAACGAAGCGGTTCGTCCAGTCGAACCAGAGTAGCGTCGAAATCGCAATCGAGATCAAAATCAACACACCGCCCATCGTAGGCGTGCCGCTCTTGGCGAGATGGCTTTCCATTCCGTAGCCTCGGATCGGTTGACCAATTTTGAGCGAGGCCAAATAGCGAATCACCCAAGGCCCAGCAAACAAGCCAATGAGCAAGGCCGTCATCGCCGCCATCACAGCGCGAAACGTCAAATACTGAAACACCCGAAAAAAACCAAATTCCGGGGACAGGCTTTGCAGCCAAGATGCGAGGCTAAGCAGCATGCACAGCCTCCTTGTGTTTCTTAAGCAGCATGTGCCGCCTCCTGTTGGTGTATTGTGTTATTTTTTTCTATAGCCAAAGCTTCAATCGCCTGCACCACACGCTCCATCTTCATGAAACGTGAGCCTTTGACGAGCACGCTGCGGTATTGCGACAAATCCGCCAACACCGCGTTGCTGAGCGACTCCATGCCGCCAAAATGCCGCGCACCTGGAAATACGGCTGCGCCATAGCGCATCAGCACGCCCATGCACAAAAGTGTTTCAATGCCGCGCTCGGCTGCATATTCGCCAATCTCAGCATGAAACTCAGGGCCTTGATCACCCACTTCGCCCATATCACCGAGCACCAGCAAATGCGGCGCAGGCAACTCTGACAAAATTTCAATCGCAGCGCGCACGGAATCTGGATTCGCGTTGTAGGTGTCATCAATCAAATTGATCGTGCGCCCCTTGACTACAATCTGCGCAGCGCGGGAACGGCCTTTGACAGCTTCAAAATTCTCCAAACCTTGCACAATCACTTTTAAAGGTACCCCTGCGCCCAGCGCAGCCGCTGATGCTGCCAGTGCATTCTTCACGTTGTGCCGCCCGGCAATGCGTAAATGGCAACTGGCCGAGCCCAGTGGCGTAGCCAAACGCAGACTCCAAGCAGCTTGCATCCATTCGGCTTGACCCGTCACATCCGCTGGTATCGCGCCCGATGAAAAGCAAATTTGCTCGCGTCCGCCCGCCAAGCCGCGCCATAAAGATGAGTAAGCATCATCCGATGGGAAAACAGCGACACCCGTGGTTGGCAAAGCGCTGATCACACTACCGTTTTCTTTCGCTACAGCTTCCACCGTGTGCATGAATTCTTGATGCTCCCGCTGCGCGTTGTTCACCACAGCCACCGTGGGCTGGGTGAGCTGCGAAAGATACTCAATTTCACCAGCGTGATTCATACCCAGCTCGATCACAGCGATTTGGTGATGCGCTCGTAATCGCAAAAGAGTGAGCGGCACGCCAATATCGTTGTTCAGATTGCCTTGCGTGGCCAGCGCATGCTCATGTGCGAGGGCTTTCAAGATACTGGCAATCATTTGGGTGACAGTGGTTTTTCCATTGCTGCCCGTTACAGCGATCAAGGGCAAATCAAACTGCGCACGCCACGCTGCGGCCAACTCGCCCAAGGCGCGCTTGGCATCCGCCACGATCAACCCATTCATACCTGCCCCTTGTAGCCCACGCTCAGCCAAGGCGGCTACTGCGCCCGACTCTTTTGCTTGCGGCAAAAAATCATACGCATCAAATCGCTCACCTTTGAGTGCAACAAACAAGTCGCCAGCCGTGAGCGTGCGAGTATCCGTGTGCACTCGGCAGATCTGCGCATGCTCATCGCCCACCAGCTCGCACGCGATGCGGCGGCTCGCAAGCAGGTCAGCCGCTTTGCGCAGGCTCATCATGGGTGTGCTCATGCTGTGTCTCCTCGTGTACGCCGCTTCAAGCTGGCAAGTGCCTGCTCGCGGTCAGAAAACGGATGTTTGATGCCCGCAATATCTTGATAATCTTCATGGCCTTTACCAGCGATCAAAATCACATCCTCGGCTGCAGCCTGTAGTGCGGCTCGCTGGATGGCTTGCGAACGATCTAGCTCTAAATGAGGTTTGTGATGACTGCTCCGCGCATGCGCAAAGCCAGCCATCACCTGAGCCGCTATTTTGTCGGGCGCTTCATGCCGCGGGTTGTCACTCGTCACAATGATGTGATCTGCGCCGCTTTCTGCAGCCTGTGCCATCAGCACTCGTTTGCTTGCATCACGATTTCCACCACAGCCAAACACACACCATAGCTTTCCGCCACGCGTTTGCACGGTTGGGCGAAGGGCTGCAAGCGCTTGCGCCAAAGCATCTGGCGTGTGAGCATAGTCCACCACCATCAACGGCTGCGCAGTCAAGTTCACCAACTCCATGCGCCCTGGCACTGCTGTGCAACAGCTCAGTACAGCGCAAGCTTCTTTCAAGCTCACCCCCAGCGCACGCAAAGCACCGATTACGCCCAGCATATTCGCTGCATTGAAGTCTCCGACCACTGGGCACCTCACACGTTGCTTTTCTGCGCCTTCCTTCACCTCAAACGCCATACCGCTTACTTGATGCTCCGGCGCGCTGCCGCAAAGAGTCGCATCGGTGCGAAGCTGCGACGTGCTGATCACGCTCAAACCCCGTTGCTTGCAGTAAGCCACAAGTTCATCGCTCTTGGAATCGTCTAAATTGATCACAGCAGTTTGTAAGCCAGCAAAGTCAAACAGATCGCGCTTGGCGAGCCAATAAGCTTCCATGTTGCCGTGATAGTCCAAATGGTCTTGTGTGAAATTCGTGAAGATAGCGATGCGAATTTGCGTGCCAGCCATCCGGTGCTCAGCCAGACCAATGCTCGAAGCCTCCATCGCGCAAGCTGTTGCTCCCTTATCGCGCAAACGAGCCAGCTCCGCTTGCAACATCACAGGATCAGGTGTTGTGAGGCCTGTGGCAACCATCTCACCCGGTGTTCCGATGCCCAAAGTGCCGATCAGTCCAGATGAATACTGCGTAGTATGCTCATTTTTCCGTATCAAATTGAGCGATTGTGCAAACCACCAAGCGGTCGATGTTTTGCCATTTGTACCCGTCACGGCAATCACATCCAGCGATTTGCTAGGTTGCTCAAAATACGCCGCAGCAATCAAGCCGCTCGCTACTTTCAAGCCTTCAAACTGAGCGATACGTGCATCATCGAATCCATACGAAGCCACCGCCTCAGCTTCTACCAAACAAGCCGATGCTCCAGCATGTAAAGCACCGGCCACATACTGTCGTCCATCTGTTGCAGCGCCCGGCCAAGCGATGAAAGCATCGCCCACTTTCACGCGGCGGCTGTCGGTATGCAGCGCACCTTTGCCCGCGCGCTCATGTAGCCACATGGAAGCTTGCTCGATGGATGAGAGTCGCATCATCAAAACGACTCCTCTTCCGCTTGAATCACGATTTGCGGCTTGATCGCCATATCAGGCTGTACGCCCAGCATCCGCAAAGTCTGCGCCACCGTCTCTGCAAACACAGGTGCCGCTACTTCGCCGCCATAAAACTTGCCATTGCTCGGCTCATCAATCATCACCGCCACCACCACGCGCGGATTGTCAATCGGCGCGAGGCCAACAAACCATGCGCGGTATTTTTTGTCTGAATAGCCTTTGCCTTCTTGTTTGCGCGCCGTACCGGTTTTACCGCCTACGGAATAACCAATGGTTTGCGCTTTAGGCGCTGTGCCGCCTTGCGCCGTGGCCATTTGCAGCATCTTGCGCACAGCTTGTGCGTTCTTCTCGCTCATGATACGCACGCCGCCTGTCGGGCCGTCGGCCTTGGTGAGGGTGACGGGGATCAACTCGCCATCTCGCGCAAACACGGTATACGAACGTGCCAATTGAAACAGCGAAGCAGATAAACCGTAGCCATAACTCATCGTGGCTTGCTCAATCGGCCGCCAAGTTTTGTAAGCGCGCAATTTTCCGCTCACTACGCCTGGAAATGGCAACTGCGGCTTTTGCCCAAAACCCGCCTGCGAATAAAACTCCCACATCTCTTTGGGCTCAGCCTTCATCGCCATCTTCACGGTACCGACGTTGCTCGATTTTTGGATGATCTCGTTGACCGAGAGCATTCCGAGCGGATGCGAATCAGTGATCGTAGCGCCAGCAATCGTGATCTTGCCGGGCGAAGTGTCAAAGCGAGTTTCTGGCGTCACCCATTTTTTCTCAAGCGCCATAGCAGCAATAAAAGGCTTCATGGTGGAGCCAGGCTCGAAAGTGTCCGTGAGCGCACGGTTGCGCATTTGTGCGGGCGTGAGATTGCTGCGCTTGCCGGGCACATAGCTTGGGAAATTCGCCAGCGCCAGCACCTCACCCGTCTGCACATCCAGCACCACCACGCTGCCTGCTTTGGCTTTGTGCTCGGTCACTGCATCGCGCAGCTTTTGATACGCAAAGAACTGCACTTTGCTGTCAACTGAGAGCTGGATGTCTTTGCCATCCACGGGTGCAACCGTTTCGCCAATGTCCTCCACGACCCGGCCCAAACGATCCTTGATCACACGGCGCGTGCCGCCTTTGCCTGCCAGATCGTTGTTGAATGCCAGCTCAATGCCTTCTTGGCCTTTGTCATCGGTATTCGTGAAGCCCACCACATGAGCGGCTGCTTCTCCTTCTGGGTATTGCCGGCGATATTCCTTGCGGGTGTAGATGCCTTTGATCCCCAACGTGGCAATTTGTTGGGCGACAGTTTCGTCAATCTGCCGCTTGATCCAAACAAAGCTTTTGTCTTCTGCCAATTTCGCTTTGAGCTCAGCCATCGGCATGTCGAGTAACTTGGCCAGTTGCACTAGCTTGACTTTGTCTGCCTCGACATCTTCTGGAATCGCCCACACGCTGGGCGACGGGACGCTAGAAGCCAGAATCAAACCATTGCGATCCAAAATCCGTCCGCGATTGGCTGGCAGCTCCAGCGTGCGCGAGAAACGCACTTCGCCTTGGCGAATATAAAAATCATTGTTGATCACTTGCACAAAAGCCGCCCGCCCCGCCAGCCCTACAAAAGCCAAGGCAATCGCTGCCACGATGAATTTGCTGCGCCATACTGGCGTTTTACTGGCCAAGAGCGGGCTGGCGCTGCCAGAATAGGCCACGCTTTTTGTATTGAGAGGATTGGAGCGCCAGCTCATGGCTTGGCTCCAGAAGCAGTTTCTTGCTGAGGCAACTTCACATATTGCGTCACCGCAGGCGTTGCCGTGCGCATTTGCAATTGATCTTTGGCGATTTTCTCGATGCGCAGCGGCGTGGCTTGAGAGCGCTTGTCCACTTCCAAACGCTCGCGCTCGGTATCGAGTTTGCGAGACAAGCCTTGCGCCTTTTCCACTTCCACAAACAAGCGGCGTGACTGGTATTGCAGCTGCACCAAATAGATGGCGCTGGCAACCACAGCTGCAAGAAGAACGAGGTTCAGTCGAATCACAGCACACCCTCCGTACGCTGCGCCACGCGCATCACTGCACTGCGCGAGCGCGGGTTGCTCGTGACTTCAGCTTCAGACGGTTTGATCCGCTCCAAAGCGACTAATTTCATAGCACTCTGCGCAGGATTCTTAACGGCCAGCATCCAATTTGGGTCATTCCGATCTACAACTTCTTTCGAGTGCAGCGCGATGAATTGCTTCACGATGCGATCTTCCAAGCTGTGGAACGCGATCACCACGAGTTTGCCCCCGGGTGCGAGTACGCGCAGACTTGTCTGCAATGCGATCTGCAAATCTTCCAGTTCGCGGTTGATAAAAATGCGCATCGCTTGGAAGCTGCGCGTGGCCGGATGCTGACCGCCTTCGCGCGTGCGCACCACGCCAGCGATGAGCTCGGCCAATTCCAGTGTGCGCTGCGGCGCTTGACCTGCGGCGACTCGCGCAACAATCGCTTTGGCAATTTGGCGGGCAAAGCGTTCCTCACCATAGCTTTTGACGACTTCTTCGATTTCTTTCTCTGTGGCCTTCTCCAGCCACTGCGCCACGGTTTGGCCGCGCGTGCTGTCCATGCGCATATCGAGCGGGCCGTCGCGCATGAAGGAAAACCCCCTTGAAGCATCGTCTATCTGCGGGCTGCTGATGCCCAAATCCATCAAGATGCCTTGCGCACTGCCGCTCTCTAAATCGGCCAAGCCCACGAAGCTTTCGTGGCGAATGCTCAATCGCGCATCTTGCGCGATCATGGCTTGCGCTGCGGCAATCGCTTGCGGATCTTTGTCGAAAGCTGTGACGCGAGCTTGCGCACCCAAACGCGAGAGCAAGAGGCGTGTGTGACCACCGCGCCCGAAGGTGGTGTCGATGTAATGACCGTCTGCTGAGCTGAGGAGTTGATCGACAGCTTCTCGGAGCAGAACGGTGGTGTGTTGCCATGAATCCACCTGTTGCTCCGTCAAAACACGAAGTCTTTGAATGCTTCAGCGCCTTGGCTGGAGCCTGCTCGCGCCAGATCGAGCGCCTCTTTGGCGCTGTGCCGCGCTGGCTCCCAAAGCTCGAAGAAGTCCACCATTCCGAGCAATTTCACTTCCGCGCCAATATCGGCGGCTTCGCGCAGCTCAGGCGCGATCAACACGCGACCCGCGCCATCCATCTCAACCGGCTGCGCATGGCCGATATACAGGCGCTTCATCCATTGCTGATTCATCGGCACATGCATCAGCTTGGCGCTGAATTTTTCCCACGTAGGCAGCGGAAACATCATCAAACCGCCTTCGTGATTGCGCGTCAGCATCAAACTGCCAGCGCAAGCGGCTTGCAGCGCTTCGCGGTGCCGCGTCGGCACAGCCAGACGCCCTTTGGCATCCAAACTTAAAGCAGAAGCACCGGTGAAGAGGGCTGACATGTTCGTAAACGATGTTGAAGGAGGTGTTGAAGGCGTTTAAACAGCGAAATTTCAGAAAAATCTCTTGAAATCCCACTTTTATTCACTTTTCAACACTTTATCAGCATTCACCTCAAATCCCAAGCAGTGAATGTAATAAAACTTCAATGAAATCAAATGCTTACGGCGCTTGAAAGGATGAAATTTTAATCAGTATTTTGAGAAAAAACTGATTGTTTTCAACTGTTTAGCCGTGATTTGCAATGTGAAAATTGTTTGTAAAATTTTCTAGGGGTATTTGAGTTGCGCTGGTCAGCACAGGAAGCGTTGTGAACAGCATCTTCAGAATTGGCTATTCACTACTAATTTAATAGCACTCCACGCATATCCTATAACGGGGAGCGGCCTAAAATGCTGATAAGTAAGGCTCTACAAGATCGATTTGTAACTGCAGCGCATGCAAGGCAAGTCGCCTCTACTGAAACCCACGCTCCAGTGTCTTCACCACTTCTTTCGCAAACTGCGCGTAGCTGATGGCACCAGCCGGACGCAGCCAAGTGAATGTCCAGTTGATCATGCCCATCAAAATCATGGTGAGCGCAGTTTGGTTTTGATCGTTCAGGCGCTCTGGATAAGCACGGCGCAGAAAGCGCGTGAAAGCGCTCACCACATCGCGCTGGCGTTGAATGATCAGTGCGCGCTGTGAAGGCTTGTTTTCCTGCGGCACATCGCTCAAAAATTTGGTATCGCTCAGCAGCGCCACATGCGTGGTGGCGGAGGTTTCGTATTCAATCAGAAAGGCCTCAATCAACGCATGCAGCGCGGCTTTGTCGTCGAGCTTCTTGCGCTGCGCCAGCGCCTCCGTCTCACCAATCAACGCAAGCAAGCGCTGGGTGTAGCGATCCATCAAGTCAAACAACAGCGCATCTTTGCTCTCGTAATAATGATAAATCCGCGCCTTGCTCGTGCCCAACCGCTTGGCAACCTCTTGCATGCTCGCAGCCGGATAACTCAGCTGCGCAAAACAGCTCGCCGCCGCGTCGAGAATCTCGTCGCGCTTGAGATGATGATCGGCAGATTTAGGGCGCGCCATGGTGTGATCTCAATATGGATTGGCATAGCCCAGAGATTGCATCAACAACACTTCAAGCGACTCCATCTCCAGCGCATCTCGCTCGCTCGTCTCGTGATCGTAGCCTTGAGCATGCAAGATGCCGTGAACGATCAGATGTGCCCAGTGCGCCTCCAAACTCTTGGCTTGGCTTTCCGCTTCGCGCTCAATCACCGGTGCGCAGAGCACGATGTCTGCTGCGACGAAAGGCGTTTGCTGGTAATCGAACGTGAGCACATTCGTAGCGTAATCTTTGGCCTTACCGCGATAGTCTCGGTTCAGCGCACGCCCCTCGCTCAGCCCCACGACGCGTAGCGTAATCTGATCCGCCTCATGCGGCGCACGCAGCGCATGCATCGCCCAGCGGCTCACGCGCGCCTTGGAAAGCAAGCGCTTGAGCGATGCCAACGCTAGCGAGTTACCCAAATCATCAGAGAATTGCAAATCGATCATTTTTCAAGCCAAATCGGGCTCTACCCGTTATATATTCTACGCAACATGCTCTTATTTTAATAGCATGAGTGGCTCATCGCTTGGGTTTTTGCGCATCATACGCATCCACAATACGAGCCACAAGCGGATGGCGCACCACATCGGCGCTGGTGAAGCGGCTGATGGCAATGCCTTTCACACCCTTGAGCACACGCTCTGCATCGACCAAGCCGCTGAGCTGGCCGTGTGGCAGATCAATCTGGCTCACATCACCTGTGATCACGGCTTTGCTGGAAAATCCAATGCGCGTGAGAAACATTTTCATCTGCTCAGACGTGGTGTTTTGAGCTTCATCCAGAATCACGAAACTGTGGTTCAGCGTGCGCCCGCGCATGAAGGCGAGAGGCGCAATTTCTAGCTGCTGTCGCTCGAAGGCCTTTTGTACTTTCTCAAAGCCCATCAAATCATAGAGCGCGTCATAGAGAGGGCGCAAATAAGGATCAATCTTCTGCGCCAAATCGCCAGGCAAATAGCCCAGCTTTTCGCCTGCTTCCACTGCAGGCCGCGTGAGCACGATGCGCTGCACGGCGCTCCTCTCCAGCGCATCCACCGCGCAAGCCACAGCGAGATAGGTCTTTCCTGTGCCCGCAGGGCCGATGCCAAAGCTGATGTCGTGTGCGGCGATGCTGGCCAAATACTGCGCTTGATTGGGCGAGCGAGCGCGCAGATCAGCACGGCGCGTGTTGAGCAAAGGCTCTTCGCCTACATCCAAATCACCCGCCACCATCAGCTGCCAAGTCTCGGGGGAAATCGGCTTGGCAGCAATTTCATAGGCGGCTTGCAGCAGCTCGATCACGCGCTCCGCATCTTTCTTCGCGCCGTTCACACGAAAATCCTCATGCCTATGCACGATGTTCACATTGAGCGATTCTTCAAGACGGCGCAGATTGTCATCGTTTGCACCGCAAAGATTGGCCAGACGTTTGTTGTTAACGGGGGTGAAGGAATGCTTGAGAATCACCGTATCATTGTACTGTTTAGAAATACACTGATCGCACTCTACGATTCGCTAGGAGACACGCTTCATGATTGGCCGCATCGCAGGCAACCTGCTAGAGAAAAATCCCCCGCAAATTTTGGTGGACTGCGGCGGCGTAGGCTATGTGCTCGACGTGCCCATGAGCACGTTTTACAACCTGCCCGCCTTGGGCGAGAAAGTCGCGCTGCTCACGCATTTCGTCGTGCGCGAAGATGCGCAAATTCTCTTCGGCTTTGCCACCGCACAAGAGCGCGAGACCTTCCGCCAACTCGTCAAAATCTCCGGCGTGGGCCCGCGCACAGCGCTTTCCATTCTGAGCGGCATGAGCGTGGCCGATCTCGCTCAAGCCATCACCCTGCAAGAAGCCACGCGTTTGACCAAAGTCCCCGGCATCGGCAAAAAAACCGCCGAGCGCCTCCTCCTAGAGCTCAAAGGCAAGCTCGGTGCGGATATCGGCGCAGGCGCATCCGTGCAAAATGATGCGCAGCTCGACATCTTGCAAGCGCTGATTGCACTGGGTTATTCAGACAAAGAAGCTACGTTGGCTTTGAAGGCGTTGCCGAAGGATGTGGGCGTGAGTGAAGGTATTAAGCTGGCTTTGAAAGCGTTGGCGAAATGACTATTCAAACCGACAATTTCGCCCCACCTCCGCGCGTCATCTCCGCCTCGCCAGCTTCCCCGCAAGAAGAAGCGGTTGAACGCGCCCTTCGCCCCAAGCTGCTTGACGATTACGTTGGTCAAACCAAGATTCGTGAGCAGTTGGAGATTTTCATTGGTGCGGCGAAGAAGCGCGGCGAGGCGCTGGATCATGTGCTGCTGTTTGGCCCGCCTGGCTTGGGCAAGACGACGCTTTCGCACATCGTGGCGCATGAGCTCGGCGTCAATCTGCGGCAGACCTCTGGGCCTGTTCTGGAAAAACCGAAGGACTTGGCCGCGCTGCTCACGAATCTTGAGAAAAACGATGTGCTCTTCATCGACGAGATTCATCGGCTCAGCCCTGTGGTGGAGGAGATTCTTTACCCGGCACTTGAAGACTACAAGATCGACATCATGATCGGTGAAGGCCCAGCGGCGCGCTCGATCAAACTGGATTTGCAGCCTTTCACACTCGTGGGTGCCACGACGCGCGCCGGCATGCTCACCAATCCGCTGCGTGATCGCTTCGGCATCGTGGCGCGGCTGGAGTTTTACACCACCGAAGAGCTAACGAAGATCGTCACGCGCAGCGCGAGCCTGCTCAATGCACCGCTGCAAGGCGACGGCGGCCTAGAGATCGCCCGCCGCTCGCGCGGCACACCGCGCATCGCCAACCGCCTGCTGCGCCGTGTGCGCGATTATGCCGATGTGAAAGGCGATGGCACCATCACGCAAGACATTGCTTCCCGCGCGCTCGCGATGCTCGACGTCGATCCACAAGGTTTTGATGTGATGGACCGCAAACTCCTAGAAGCCCTGATCCACCGTTTCGACGGCGGGCCCGTGGGCCTAGACAACATCGCCGCCAGCATCGGCGAAGAGCGCGACACGATCGAAGACGTGATCGAGCCCTACTTAATCCAACAAGGCTACCTGCAGCGCAGCCCACGCGGGCGCGTGGCAACACTGGCGGCCTATCGGCATTTGGGGGTCACGCCACCGAAGTCGGCAAATGATTTGTTTGCGCAGGGTTAATTGACATCACGTTCTTGGCAATCACGATTTGCGCGAAGAAGTAAGCCCCCAAAACCCAAAGCTGGCTCAGGGCAATCGGCGACACGAATTTGTTGATCGCTAGCAACGAATCGGAGGCCATGAAGAAGAGACTACCGACTGCGACCCATTTTGAAGAAGTCGTTTTCAGCTCAACAGCTCGCCCTATTGCTTGTGCGCCCATCAACGAGATGAAGAGGATGTACACGGCGACGGGGATTTGTAGGCCTGCGCTTAAGTTGGGGAGCAAGCAAGCGTACATCACTGCGCCGTAGATGAGGCTGGCAGCGAGCACGGGCTTGCTGGGGAACCAGCTGACGCCACGCTTGAAGAGGGCGATATAGAACAGATGGGCGATGAGGAAGCTGGCCAAGCCTTGGATGAAGAAGCCGGGAAACATGAGCCATACGTCTCCGGCGACTGAGAAGGCAAGCGCTGCCATGAGGAGCGTTTTCTCAAGATTTTTTAAGCCTTTTTGGCCTTTCGCCGTTATATAATAAGCGCAGAATGCTATAAAAATAAGAGCAAAGCCTACGCCGAGTGGTTTGAAGATGCGATGCACGATGAGCCATGTATCCGCCGCTGAGCCGCCAGAGGCTTGCGCGAAGCAAGCCGATGCGGTGGCGATCACTGCCGCCCAGCCAGCCGCACCGAGCCAAGGGTTCAGCCGGGCTTGCAGCACCGCACCGGTCAGCCAAAGCAGTGCGCAAAGCGACGCGACGCAGACGAACTGCATACCCTGCCCCATGCCATCGGCTACCCAAAGAAAGGCCGCCACACCAGCCAGCATCAAACCAAAGCTGATCGCGCCAAACCAGTTCGCCGCGCGACTGGCAGGCGCTTCGTATTTGCTGCGCACGGCTTCAATGTCAAACTCAGGCTTTGGAAACCTCGAAGCCACATCTGCAGGCCGCCAGCCCGGCGGCTTGATGAAGACGCGAAGCTTATCTGCCCAGCTTTGCGTGTACCAAGCATCTTTGAAAAGGCTTGAATAGACTTCAGCATTCGCCCAAAGCGGATCCCAGCTTTTCAAAGGGCTACGCGTACCGTAAACGCATTTTTCGTCTTCCTCTTTGAAGCTGCCAAAGATCCGATCCCAGATGATGAGCACGCCGCCGTAGTTGCGATCCACATAGCGATCGTTCACCGCGTGGTGCACCCGGTGATTCGATGGCGAGCAAAACCACCGATCAAACCAACCGAGCTTGGGCACATGCTCGGTGTGCACCCAAAACTGATAGAGTAAATCAATCAGCGCGACAATGCCAAAAACCTCGGGCGGCACGCCCGCGAGCGCCATTGGCACATAGAAAACCCAGCCCAGCAAGGCCCCGGAAGAGGTTTGCCGCAGCGCGGTAGAAAGGTTGTAGTCTTGGCTTTGGTGATGCACCACATGCGCCGCCCAAAGAATGGCACTCTCATGACCCATGCGGTGCAGCCAGTAGTAGCAAAGATCATAAAAAATCAGCGCGAGCACCCAGCCATACCAAGTGTTCCAAAACTCTTTCGCTACATCCAGCGGCACGAGGGAGAGGCTCGCATACACAGCGGTATACACGCCCACACGTAGCAAGCGCGTGAAGACGGCGGTGAACTGGCTCATCATCCCCAGGCCAATGCTATTGATGGCATCTTGCAAGCGATACGTATTGCGGCCTTTGGCGATGCCCCAAGCGTATTCGATGGCGATCAGGAGGAAGAAAACTGGCGTGGCGAGAACGATGACTTTACCCATGCATTAGATTATCTTTCGATGCGATTCATTTGCATGCGGTGTTTTCCTAGGGTTCTTTTTGTCTGTGCTGGCCGGCTGCGCTTGGGTTATCTCCCCCAGCGAAGTAAAGGGGGAATGCGGGCGCAGCACGCAGGAGGAGATTCGCGAAGGGGGAGAGCCCAAGCGCAGGCGGCCAGCACAGACCTAGGCACGCCAATTACGTTAGACATCCCCGAGAGGTAACGGCAATGATCCGCTCAACATGCCCAGAAACCAAACCACCTCGAACGCCGATCATCACATCATGCAAATTGACCGTCGGATCACAATGGCCGGGAATCAGCCAGACCGTATCGCCGATCTCAGGCAAAGTAGAGCCGCGCAAAATGCCATGCTCATCGCCGCCGTTGAAAAATTGCCAATCTGCGCTGTGCCCTGCCCAGACGGTGGGCAAACCAGAATCAATCGCATGGCTTTTGTGGCCTGCGTCAATGATGCTGCGATCATCACTTGAAGTCGTTTGTCGGCTGATCACTTGTGATTTCACAAACAACGCATGCTCAAAGCGCGGCATGTTCGCATCAACCTCATTCGCTGCGTAATCAGCATCCATGAAGAGATACGAACCCGCTTGCAGCTCACCATATAAGCCGCTAGCGGCCTCATGCGCGAAGCTGCCTGTGCCCGCGCCCGTGATGAGGGACACCTCAAAACCAGCGGTATTCAGCGCAGCTTTTGTATCGCTCACTTTTTCCATCACCTGCGCCATCGCAGCAGCGCGTTCCGTGGCGCTTCGCAGATGCTGCGCCCGCCCGTGATACGCCTGCAAACCAGCGAATCGCAACTCAGCGTGCTTCGCAATTTCTTGCGCCAAAACCACCGTCGCTTCGCCTGGCGCCACACCGCAGCGCTGCTGCCCCACATCGATTTCAATGAACACCGGTAGCCTAGAAGTACCCGCATGCGAGCGCATCGCCTGTGCAAGCACGCGAATGCCATGCAAGCTGTCCGCAGCCACAGAAAGCTTGAAACTTGAAGCGTTTTGGGCTGTTTGCCGTTGTATTATCTGCGCAAGATGCTCACATTTTGATAGTGATGTAACGACGTTGCTGATGTAAATATCCATCACACCCTGCTCTGCCAACGCCGCCGCTTCCGATACTTTTTGCACACACACGCCCACTGCGCCAGCTTGCATTTGCAAGTTTGAGAGCTCAGCAGATTTGTGCATCTTGGCATGCGGGCGGAACTTGATATTTTTCGCATCGACGAAATCTTGCATGGCCAGCAGATTGCGCTCCATCGCATCCAGATCGATCACCAAAGCTGGCGTGTCAATCGCGGCCACGCTTTGGCCGATCAGTAAATTTAGAGTAGTTAAATCACGCATGCTGCTCATCCAAACCTGCATTCAAATGACTCGTATCGCTCCATCCCACTAAGCTCAAATGCTCGCCATTCCACAAAACGCGGTTGATGCTCGCGTTGCCCAGCTGCCATGTGCGCGGCGCTTGCAGATCAAGTTGCGTCGCTTCACGATAAATAATGTCCATCACGCCGCCGTGGCTCACGATCACCAGATGCTTTCCAGCGTATTGCGCCACCAGCCGTTGTATGCACTGCGCCACGCGCTCCCGAAAAATGAGCAAGCTCTCGCCGCCTGCCGGTGCAAAGTCTGGCACACGCTTGCGCCACAGTAAGGCTTGCTCGGGATGCTGCGCTTCAATTTCAGTAAAGGTCTTGCCTTGAAAAAAACCAAATTCGCGTTCACGCAAACCTTGATCAATCACCACGTTCAAACCATGTGGCTGCGCCACAGCCTGCGCTGTCGCGTACGCGCGGGAAAGATCGCTGCTCACAATGGCATCAATGCCCTCGGAGGCCAGCGCGATACCCGCTTGGCTGGCTTGCCAGCGGCCTTTCTCGTTCAGGCTGATATCCAGCTGGCCTTGGATGCGGGTGTCCACATTCCAAGCGGTTTCTCCGTGGCGGATGGCGGTGATTCGGGTGATAAGGGGAACAGAAGTGTCAGGCATACGCTGACTTTAGCCGGAAAATTACGCCTTCTCGAAGCAGGATTTCAGCGAGGGATTTCAATGTTCACCAAGCGCTTGCCTTGCGGCGGCTTGGGAAAGCCTTGCACTGCGGCAGCGAGCATCGCGGGCAACACAGCCTCATCATCCGCCCAACGGCCTTCGTGGCGCGCCTGCGTCTCGTACACCACGCGGTTGTCTTTGGTATCGCGAATCAGCAGCGAGACCTCGCGCACATACCAAGGCATTTCTACGCGCGGAAAGATCGGCGTATAAATCACGAGACCTGAACCCGTGACGACATAATCGCGCCCAGCCAGACCCCAGCCATGGCCCCCCCAAGGATCAATCGGATCCCAAGGCCCGCGCCCTAAACGCTGAATACTCGCCGTCACTTGCACCGTGTAGGCCGCGGCATCATTGCTTGACGGCAGCGGCTTGGCTTGAAAACCAAGTTTTCCCAACTGTGAGGCCGCCATCATCTCAAGTTTGTTGCGACGTACAGCGGCCACATCTTCCAAATTTTGCTGTGAAGGCAGTTGCTCAAACCGCCAACTTGAGCCCGCCGCTGGGGCAGCTTCAAGCTTAGAAAATGCGGCCACTTGGCTGTCCACAATGCGCATACCAGAGCAACCTGTGAGCAACACGCTCACAAGTATTACTATCAAAATGTGAGCGATCCACGCAGGAAATACAACAGAGAAACCCCTCAAACGTCTCAAAAATCCGTCTTCAAACGAATCGGATAATTTGTGCGGCTGCGTCACCAGCACTGGGGCTGCCGCAAGACTCGTTGGTGTCGTCAAATGATTCATGGTCAAACCCCTTATCGCCATCGGGCATGGCGGCGCCATTTGCTTTGAGGCTCTTGAAGTCGTGAAGTTTCGCATCCATCAGATGCGAGGGCACGATGTTTTGTAACGCATGGAGCATGTTGTCCAAGCGCCCGGGATACTTGCGCTGCCACTCTTTGAGCATATTGCCCACCTGCTTGCGCTGCAAATTCTCTTGGCTGCCGCACAAGTTGCAAGGAATGATCGGGTATTGCTGCCATTCGCTATAGCGCACGATATCGCGCTCGTCCACATAAGCCAAGGGTCGGATCACGATGTGGCCGCCATTGTCGCTTTGCAGCTTGGCTGGCATGCCCTTTAATCTGCCGCCAAAAAACATATTAAGGAACAAAGTTTGCAAGATGTCATCACGGTGATGACCAAGCGCAATCTTGGTGCATTTCAATTCATCGGCCACGCGATACAAAATGCCTCGGCGCAAGCGACTGCAAAGCGAGCAAAGCGTCTTGCCCTCCGGAATTTTGTCCATGACGATGGAATAGGTATCTTGCGCCTCAATGTGAAATTCCACGCCTTTTTGCTTCAAATAAGCAGGCAACACATCTTCGGGGAAACCGGGCTGCTTTTGATCTAAATTGACTGCAATGATCTCAAAATCAATGGGGGCGCGCTCTTGCATTTTGAGCAAAATATCCAACATCGTGAAGCTGTCTTTGCCGCCCGAGAGGCAGACCATCACACGGTCGCCTTGCTCGATCATGTTGTATTCGACAATCGCCTGCCCCACTTGGCGGCACAAGCGCTTTTCTAGCTTGTTGTTTTCAAAGGCCTCGCGCGTGACTTTTTCACGGCGTGTCGTGTCGTCAATCTGGTGAAGATCAGATGGGTGCTCAAGAATGATGTTCATTCTGCTATTGTCTCATTTTGACCATGTTTGCATCCTTTCCACCCCATCGCATCAACTGCGGGCTTAGCTCCCGGGTGGCAAGCGCTTTGGCAAATATCGCCCATCTGTGCTTGGCAATTGTGATCGGATCACTGGGCTGCGTGACGGCTTGGGCGCAAACGCCCGCAGCCATCAGCCCCACTTGGGCAGTGGCGATTGATCGCATTGAAATCCTGGCCGGTGTCGATTCCAAGCTCACGCTCGAGCAAGTGCATGAAGGCCAGGGCGGCGCCTTCAAAGCACAGCAAAGCTTAGAACTTGAAGACCCCAGTTGGTCGAAGAGCCTTTGGGCTAAGGTTTACCTGCGCCCGGTGGCTGTGTCAGGGCAGGCTGCGGCTCTGGGCAGCGTGCTTGAGATCAGCAAGCCTTATGTGGCCGATATCGCACTTTTTTCGCCTCGACTGGCCGATGCGGGGTGGCAATGGTCCGCCCAGCAGCGTGGCCTGCGCCATCCAGTCAGTGAGGGGGCCATTCGCAGCCAATATCTGCTGTTCCATCTGCCATCGGCTAGCGTTTTAGCCGACCAGCCGGAGGCCATGCGCTTTGTGTTGCTCCGCGTTCAGCATCGGTTGCCGTTGTCGTTCGCGGTTGAGGCTTTGCCCGTCACTGAAGCGCTCTCCCGATCCTATCTGCGGATATGGCTGCTCGGCATGGCTTTGGGCGCGATTGCGTTGGTCTGCGTTATCACGGCCGCTCTGGCTTGGCTTCATCGAGACAGCGCCTATGCTTGGTATGCGGCCTACGCTGGTTCAGCTTGGCTCTTGTGCACCAGCTTGACCGGTTTCTCGCATCACATCATGTGGCCGGTTGGCGGCGACTGGCCGCTCAGCGCCATCCCCTTGTGGGGCTTACTGGCGATGGTCAGCAAGCTGCAGTTTTGCCGTAAGGTTTTTTTACGGCCCGATCAAGATGCATGGCTGCACTGGTCGAGTTTGATCTTGGGTATCGTGAGCGTATTGGTTGGCTTAGGTTACATCCTGCAAAACGGCTATTGGACGGCGTTCACTCTTGCTTGTTTTGCGCTGATCGCTGCCTGTCTCTTATTGAGCGTAATCATCGGCGTGTGGGGTGGCATTCAAAACAAAGCGCTGAGCAAGATCTGGCTCGTTGTTTTTACACCGGTCATTGCGACCCTCTCCTACCGCCTGCTCGAAGCCGTAGGTTGGGTTCAAGCCCACGGCTTTGCCTTCTCAACGGGAATTTACATCCTGTGCCTTGAAGTGATCGTCATGGGTATTGCGATTTTGTGGTTCGCCCGTAACCGGCAAGGTACAAAAGATCGCCTGCTGACACTGGCCAGCACCGATCCGCTCACTGGATTTTTAGACGGCAAGAATTTTGCGAAAGACCTGCGACAGGCTTGGGACGAGGCCAAACAAACGGGTACCGATGTCAGCTTGGTCTACGTGTCATTGCAAGAAAAAAAGCCCAGCGATCGCTTGCTCAAGCGCAGCGTCAGAATTTTGCGCACCGTCACCAACGAGGATGATTACCTGGCCAGACTGGACGAGCGCACCCTCGCCTTGCTGCTACCGGGTTTCGGGCTGGGTGACGATCTCAACGCCATCCTCTCGCGTGTCGTCGCTCTTGGCTTGATCCCAGACCCCGCCGATCGCAAGCACCCAACCGTGCAAATGCGCATTGCGGCCGTCAGCCGCCGCCACTACGAGATGAACCCAAGCCAGCTCGATGCCGATCTGCGTGCGTTTTTGGCCTACGATCAAGGCTGGGAGAGAAAATCCATCCGCTTTCTGCCGCGCCGCTCAAGTAACAGCCGCCCGAGTTTTGTCAACACCGATGCGATGGAAGAAGTCTGGAATCAAGCTTTGAACGTTGAAACGCGCACCAAAGACGGCGCATTGAAAAAATCCATTTAACACGTTCGATCGCCCTGCGATTCACCGATCTTGCACGCCTGCATCGCTCTGCGCGCCGTCTCGGCTGGTTGTACCACAAGCTTCATCGGTGTCGTCAACGCATGGAGCATGTTGCCCAATTGCTTGCGCTGCAAATTTTCTTAACTGCCGCACAAGTTGCAAGGAATGATCGGGTATTGCTGCCATTCGCTATATTGATAGCAAAACTCACCGCTCAGATGCAGCCAAATCATCTTGAGGCTTCGGCCTATGCGAATCCAGAGCTCTCAAAGCCGCAAGCGTGTATCCATCCAGATCAATCGACGCTGCAACCACCAGTCCAGATACTCCACTTCCGCGCCGTAGCTGCCGGTAATGACAACGTTTTGCCATGTCGCTTTATCGAGAACAGGCCAGCGGCTGAAATTGTTGCTCTGCGCTTGCCAGCGCGCCAATGCCTCGGTTTGCAAATAAGGCGCAAAGCTTGCGAGCGAGCCGCTGCGCAATTGCGCCCAACGCTGTCGCAATTTAAGGTCAAACGCTGGATCTTGCAGTAAGCGGGCATACCAGCAACGCGCCGTGGCGCTGCCATTGCCATCAGTGCGGCCAGGGCGGCCGCTGAAATAGCCTTGGTAATTGCCCATGGCCAAATCAAAATCCCACACGGGGCCGATCTTGAGTTTCGCCCCACGATCTTTGTAGAGATAGGTGCTGAAGCGGAAAGCATCGATGTGATGCATCAGCTCACTGTGCAGATACCAATCCACAAAGTTGTCGACATCAATGAAGGCTGCATACCCTGTGGCGGGTTGGGTAAACGTGGTGGTGTGCAGCGCAGCTTCGGTTTGGTTGACATACGTTTGGATGTAGTTCAGTTGCTTGCTGCTGGGGGTCTCTGGCGCATGAATGCGTATCGCCAAGCTACAGGTGTTGCTTACAAAACGAGTTTCAGCATCATTGCGATCTACTTCCAGCAAATAGCCACCACTAAGATTGGGCGGCAAATCATCTGCCGTGCTGCTGCCCAGCGATGTGATGTTGACCCGCTGCGAACTGGTTCGGATATGCTCGGCCAAATCGTAAGCCCCCAAGTATTGGCCATTGAGCTGCACTTCCACCGCTTGATTTCGTGGCGTGTATTCCAAGTCCATGCGACGGCTAGCTTCAAAAGCGAGGGTGTTGCGCAGCAGGGTTTTGTCAGAATGGTTGGCCAGCAAGACCCAATGGCGGTTGGCGGGCATTCCCAGCAAACTCGTGCTGCTGGTGAGTTTGATGCGATAAGGCTTTTTGGGATGATTCTCCCAAGTGCTGTTGCCACGGCCTCGAATTTCGAGCCGACCCGCGGCCAAACTACGCCCAGCAGCCCGCTCTGCGCTATTGGCATAGAGAGTGAAATCAGCAAATCGATAAGTTTCGCGGTCAGTCACGGGCGTAGCACCATCGGTGTCAATCACCAGCAAACTACTGTCTACTTGGTTAGGCAAAAAGCTGGGCACATTGCTGCTACCAGAAGATGCAGGCAAGGTGGCATTGCGCGTCAGGATTTGCGAATCTTGCGCCCCGCCCGCAGCGGGCAACATGCGCACCCACACGCGATGTGCGGAATTGGGCGCAAGCTCGGTGACGGTATGCGCCCAAGTGATCGTATTACCGCCCGCTTCAAAGCGCCTTGAAAGACTGGGGGCTGAGCTACCGCTAGGCTCCGACCAAACTTCATAGGCCTGCGCACCCGCTTGGCTTGCCCAATAAAGCGTGATGTGGCCGTTGCCAGTGACGGTGTCTATGGACCAACCCGCGGGTGTGTTGTCAGGCGTAGTAGGGGCAGGCGAGACACTGCTACCGCCGCCACAAGCAACCAGCAGCACGATGCAACTCGCGACAAGCGATGAAATCAAGCGCTGGACAAACATGCCTAGCACCTTACCACTGCCCGGTTTCGACCGCAATAGCAACTTCGCAATCGTCAAAAATCTCCAGCTTGGCAATTTTCACGCGTACACCCACCACGCCGGGCAACTGCATCAAGCGGGTGGCGAGTTTGCCGATCAGGCTTTCAAGCAAGTTGATATGCCGCTCGGTGCATTCGTCGATGATGATTTGCCGCACTTTTCTATAGTCGAGCACATGGTTGATTTCATCGTCTGAGGGCGAGAGGGGCTGCGTGCCTAAATTGAGCTCTGCATCGACCTGAATCGGTTGGGGTTTGATTTTTTCGCTCTCCAAAATGCCTAAGTTCGCATCGAAGCGCAGGCCAGTGAGCTGGAGAATTTGTGTGCCGCGAGGCATGTTTTGTGTGCTGTACATGTGGTCTCCTAAAATTTTGATATGCGCTTCACATCAGCGAAAAATCGCGTTCAAATTTCATCAAATGCTGTCCGCCGTCGACCAACAGCGTCGTTCCTGTGATGGAGCGGTTCGTCATGGCAAAAAGCACGGCAGCGCAGACATCTTCTGGCGTGGAACTGCGCTGCAAAGGTGAGAGCTTGTGCAGCACTTGGAATTGCTCTTCGCTCAGCATGTGTGAGGTAAGCGTGAGGCCGGGTGCGATACCGACGACGCGAAGCTGGGGCGCGAGCCCGATGGCCAGCATGGTGGTGGCGGCCTCCAATGCAGCTTTGGAGAGCGTGTAGCTTAAGAAATCTGGGTTTTGATTCCAGAGTTTTTGATCGAGCATGTTGATCACCACGCCTTGCGCTGCATCGAGCGCCTCTCCCCTTGCTTGTCGCTCGCTCACATGCGCATGCAGCGCCTGCGCGAGCACGATAGCCGCGCCTGTGTTGCTGGCCAGATGCTTTTGCAGCGCCGCATAACTGAAGCTGGCGGCATCATCTTGCTCAAAGAGCGCTGCACTGTTAACTACAGCATCCAGCCTGCCCATCTGCGAGATCACCTGCTCTGCCAGTGCTTTCGCGGCAGATTCATCGCCTAAATCTGCTTGGAATTTTGTATGCGGATTGGCATGAGAATTTATAGAAAAAGTGGCTGCACCCGTTATATTCTGTGCGCAGTCAGCTATTGTTTTAATAGCGTCTTTCTCAGAGTGGTTGTAATGCACCGCCACACGCCAACCTGCGTGCGCGCAGGCCAGCGCGATCTCGCGGCCTAATCGCTTGGCCGCGCCCGTGACGAGAACAACTCTCTCGTTGATTTTTTCAGTGGTCATAGAAACTCAGCGCTCATGAAGGAAAATACTGGGGTGAACCCAACAAACCCCAGTGTACCCAAGGCAACGCATGTTCATCTCAATGCGCATATTCAAGCCCTCATCGCCGAGCGCGGTGGCTGGCTGCCGTTTGATGAATTCATGCAAACTGCGCTGTATGCACCCGGCTTGGGCTACTACGCAGGAGGTTTGCAAAAATTCGGCCTGATGCCGCATCTAGGCAAAGAACAAGGCAGTGATTTCGTCACCGCGCCGGAATTGTCGCCCCTCTTTGGCCAATGCCTCGCTGATCAAGCAGCGCAAGTCTTGCAAACCACAGATACGCACAGCATCTACGAATTCGGCGCAGGCAGCGGCGCATTGGCGCTACATATTTGCGAGCATCTCGCGCAGATTCCATGTCGCCTAGAGCAGTATTTCATCATAGAAATATCAAGCGAACTGCGTACGCGGCAGACAGAAAAATTGAAGCATTTGGGGAGCAAAGTGGTCTGGCTGGATGCCTTGCCAGAGAAGATGAAAGGCGTGGTTTTGGGCAATGAAGTACTCGATGCCATGCCTGTGAAGCTCTTACAACGCAAGGCAGGTGTGTGGCACGAGCGCGGCGTTGCGCTTTCCGAAGGCGCGTTCGTTTGGCAAGATCGCCTCACCGAGTTGCGCCCGCCGCTGGACATTCAAGGCGTTCACGATTACCTCACCGAAATTCATCCCCAATCTGAGGCCTTTCTGCGCACCTTGGCAGATCGCCTCACTCTGGGCGCCGCCTTCTTCCTCGATTACGGTTTCCCCGAAGCCGAGTATTACCACCCGCAGCGCTTCATGGGCACGCTGATGTGCCACTACCTGCACCAATCTGACCCTGATCCGCTCGACAAAGTCGGTCTCAAAGACATCACAGCCCACGTCAACTTCACCAGCGCCGCCCTCGCCGCGCAAGACGCGGGCTTGGATGTCTTGGGCTACGCCAGCCAAGGCCGCTTCCTGCTCAACTGCGGTTTGCTACATAAAGCAGAGCAGCTACCCCTGATATTGAGAGGGCCAGTGGCCAAATTGATCAATGAACACGAAATGGGCGAACTCTTCAAAGTCTTGAGTCTTGGCAAAGGTTTAGACTTCGAACTGACTGGTTTCGCGCAAGGCGACCGCAGCCATACACTTTGAAATTTCCTGCAACATGAGCACAACAACTTTTCGCACTAATTCCGTCGAACACACCGAACGCCCTTGGGGATGGTACGAGTCTATTGATGAAACTACAGGTTTGAAAGTCAAACGCATCGGTGTGCATCCCGGCAAACAGCTCAGCCTGCAAAAGCATGCCCAGCGCGCAGAGCATTGGGTCGTCGTGCGCGGCACAGCCATCGTCACGCTCGGCCAACCAGACGGCAGCCTGCGCGAAATCACGCTCCAGATCGGAGAGCATTGCGACATTGCCATCGGCCAAATCCACCGCCTGGCCAATCGCACCAGCGAGCCGGTCGAAATCGTTGAAGTGCAACTCGGCTCTTATCTCGGCGAAGACGACATCACCCGCCTGCAAGATGACTTCGGCCGCGTTTGATGCTCCATGCGCTGGCTGCTCATCACCTTCCTCGCCCTCTTCCTCATCAGCTGGCTCGCCCCCTTCCTGCGCCGGTTCGGCTTCGGCAGGCTGCCCGGTGATTTCAATTTCAGACTGCGTGGGCGCGACATCAACATCCCGTTGGGCTCCACCATCGTGCTCAGCCTGCTCTTTTCGTTCATCAGCTACGTTATTTAGCCCGATAGAATGCGCACATGAGCATCAAATCAGACAAATGGATCCGCCGCATGGCCGAGCAACACGGCATGATCTCCCCCTTCGAGCCAGGCCAGGTGCGCTCGCGCGAAGAAAATGGCGTGAGCAGAAAACTCATCAGCTACGGCACCAGCAGCTACGGCTACGACATCCGCTGCGCCCCCGAATTCAAGGTCTTCACCAATATCCACAGCACCGTTGTAGACCCAAAAAACTTCGACGAAAAAAGCTTCGTCGATTTTTCTGGCGACAGCTGCATCATCCCGCCCAACAGCTTCGCGCTCGCGCGCACGATGGAATACTTCCGCATCCCCCGCAACGTGCTCACCATCTGCTTAGGCAAAAGCACCTACGCCAGATGCGGCATCATCGTCAACGTCACCCCCTTCGAGCCCGAATGGGAAGGCTACGTCACCCTCGAATTTTCAAACACCACCCCCCTGCCAGCGAAAATTTACGCAGGCGAAGGCTGCGCACAAGTGCTGTTTTTTGAGAGCGACAAAGACGACGTGTGCGAAGTCAGCTACAAAGACAGAGGCGGCAAATACCAAGGGCAAAGCGGGGTGACTTTGCCGAAGGCTTGAGAGAGTTTATACAAGCGGATGCTGTATGAATGCATTCATTGCGCTTGTAGTGGCTTGCCTTTTGATAGGAGTCCCTGCCAGTATTATTGCAGGGATTCTTAAGGTATTGATCTTCCGTGATTTCAAATTAGACCTAGTGTGGTTCGACTACGGGCCACGCCTGGCTCATCTAAATTTTAAGCAAAGACATGAAATAGATTTTGTCATCAAAGCCTTCTATTCATTTTTCGCGTACGCCGCAAATTTCTTCGTATATGGTGGATTGTTTTTCTTTTTGATCGGTTTTTTCAAACGCTTAATTTAGGCAGTGCGCGCGTAAGTCTATGGATTTTTGTACGACTTGCTAAATCTCGTCTTAGTGACAGTCACTCTCGCGCTGGTGCTTAATCGCCAATATTGAAACAACACTTTCAGGTCGTATTTCAAACAAGGCGATGAAGCCTGAGCTGCCTTGGTCGATGATCCACTCGCGAAGCTGTCTGCCGTCTTGATAACTGGCTTTGCGGCAGCTGTGCGGCATGACTTCCAAAAGTTTTAGTCTTTTGTAGATCCGCTCCATGGCTTTATCGGCGTACTCAGGCGCGGCCTCTAGCAAAAATGCATGCAAGCGCTCAATATCTTCTCGCGCGGCTTATTCAATTTCTACGCTGCATTGCTGCATCAGGCAGCTCTCGTAGCTTGCTCGGCCTTCACAGCCAATTCTTGTTTTTTCTTCTCCGTCATAGCCCGAAGAGAAGTCATGACTTCATCGATGGTGTAAGTCCTACCGTCTGCGTCAATCCGTTTAGAAGCAGCAATGGCTCTCGCGTAAAAGGCTTCATCTTCTTTGCGCGCTCTTGCTCTCTCCATGATGCTATCCTGAATAAAGCGGGATAGCGTTTCATTGGGGCGCAACGCGGATTCGACGAATGCGCGGTCTTTAGCGGTGGTGCGGACGACGGGAAATGTGCCAACGCTCATAATAAACTACTTGTCATTGCATCGCAATTGTTATGCAATGCGCTGCTCGTGCCTGCACCAGACATACTTTGCATCGTCGGGGTCAAAAAGGAATGGGATGGCTACGTGACGCTGGAATTTTCAAGCACAACCGCCCAGCCCGCCGAAATCTACGCTGACGAGGGCTGCGAACAAGTACTCATCTTTGAAAGCGACAAAGACGATGTCTGCGAAGTCAACTACAACGATCGTGGCGGGAAATATCAAGGGCAAAGTAAGGTGCCGTTGCCGAAGGCACGAACTCTCTTATAAATTAGCCTTTGTCAGCTACTGCATACAAACTATCGCTCAATGGGAAGCGGTCCAAAAAATTCATTCGCAACGTTTTGAGTCCGGCTTTGTTTAGCATTTCGCGTAGAGAGGCAGGCGTAAAGTAATTGACATGATCTGGCCAACGAAAGCCGCACCATTTACTGCCACGCAAGCTTCGATTGACTGAATCGTAATTTGGCACCTTTATGATCACGATGCCATCTTCGGCTAAATGTTCTCGGCAGCGTCTAAGTAGTTCGGCCGGTTGTGTTTCATGCTCTAGAAACGAAGATAACAAAATAACGTCAAAATAATCAACGCTAAATTGCGCCATGCCGTCAATTGCGTTGTTATGAATACAGTGGCCGCTTAATAAGGCGAAGTTTGCGTTTGCCGTCCGTGCAAGATGCGTAGAAAGCTCAATACCATATGGCTTGCACTTGCTTTGTGAGGCCGAGGGCAAGCGGGAAATTATGTCCAACAGCACAACACCTTCAGCGCAGCCGACATCCAACACACGCCAAGCACTTTTGTCATTTTCATTCAAGTGCTGCAATGCAAGCGAGCGTACTTTGTTGCGCTTGGTTCTTGATCGAACGGTTTTAGAAATTTTACTAATTTGGTAGCGTACAGGCTCAGCATTTTTCTTGCGGGTACGCTCTTTTTCGTAGGTGACTTCCCAAGCAAGATCTTCTTTTAAAGCTTCATAACCGGGAGGGTTTTCAAGGTAGACAAACCCGGTTGTTTCACATTGCTTCAGCTTCCAAGGAGCTGGCGCCCAAGGTAACGACCGATTGGGACCAGCGGTTTCGGTGAGCGGGCAGACACGGGCTATGGGGGTTAAATTCATGGCCGTATGCTACAACGAATCGCAGCAATTGACGTTATCGCTTGATTAGTTTGATCGTTCAATTTGGCCGCCAAGCTGGGAGTTGCCAAAATAGGCGAGCAGCTTTTTGCGTAGTGTGTACGCACATTTTTCGAGGAATGGGGTGACAGTCAATGTAAGACATTTGTGGAATGCTATCGTATTCGAAGTCATAAAATGGTGTTGCGAGTAAACAGTCCATCTAATCCCCTCAGAAAGATCAACAATGCCGCAAGAGAGCAATCTAGCCAACCCCCTTGACTTCACAGGCCGCGTGGCCATCGTTACTGGCGCAGGCGGCGGCCTCGGCCGCTTGCATGCACTGGCGCTGGCCAAGCGAGGAGCGAAGGTATTGGTGAACGACTTAGGCGGCATGCTGGATGGCACAGGCGGATCGCCGGCTGCGGCGCAGAAGGTGGTTGATGAGATCACCGCAATGGGCGGGCAGGCTCTGGCCAATGGCGCGTCCGTGACGGATTTTGCTGCTGTGCAAGCCATGGTGGCGCAAGCCGTAGATGCTTGGGGGTGCGTGGATATTTTGGTGAACAACGCGGGTGTACTGCGCGATAAATCTTTTGCCAAGATGGAGATGGAAGATTTCCGCTTTGTGGTGGAAGTGCATCTGATGGGCGCAGCAAATTGCAGTAAAGCGGTGTGGGCGCAAATGATGGCGCAAAAATACGGCCGAATTGTGATGACAACATCGAGCACAGGGTTGTTTGGCAATTTTGGTCAAGCGAATTACGGCGCAGCAAAACTCGCGCAAATCGGGCTGATGCAAACACTGGCGATTGAAGGTGCGAAACACGGCATTCATGTGAACGCGCTCGCGCCTACGGCCACGACGCGCATGACGGAGGCGCTGTTTCCAGAAGATGTACGTGAGGCGTTCAAGGCAGAAGCCGTCGTGCCTGCGATGTTGGTGCTCGCACACGAAAGTGCGCCCACACGCACGATCCTCTGCGCGGGCGCGGGTGGCTTTGAGGCGGCGCACATCACGTTGACCCAAGGCATTCATTTAGGGCTGGGCGACAACGTGCCTGAGCAATTGGCATCGCGTTTGGCTGAGGTCACAGATCGCTCGGGCAGCAGCGTGCCGGGAAGCGGTACGGAACAAGGTAGTAACGAGATGCGCTTGGCGCGTGGACAATAAGCGCATCACCACGCAGGGAATTCAGATGCAACTCACCGCTTCCAGCTTCAAGGCCTATGACATTCGCGGCATCGTGCCCAGCGCTTTGAATGAAGCCTTCGCGCTCGGCTTAGGCCGCGCCTTTGGTACGATTGCGTTGCGCGAAGGGCAAAAAACGGTGGCCGTCGGGCGCGATGGGCGCTTGAGCGGGCCAGCGCTGTCGGCAGCTTTGGTGCGCGGCTTAGGTGAGGCAGGCATCGAGGTGATTGACGTCGGTCTTGTCACCACGCCCCTGCTTTATTTCGCAGCGAATACGCTGTGCGAAAGCGGCATTCAAGTCACTGGCAGCCACAATCCGAAGGATTACAACGGATTCAAAATGGTGATGGGTGGCCGTGCAATTTATGGCGATGAAATTCAAGCGCTGCGCCAGATGATGGAAAGCGAAACTTGGGCATTGCAAGCGGGCGGCAGCGTGCGGAATATCAATCTCGAAGCGCCATACCGCGACCGTATCGCTAGCGATATTCACTTGAAGCGCCCCATGAAGATCGTGGTGGACTGCGGCAACGGCATTGCGGGAGCTACAGCGCCACAGATTTTCCGAAAAATCGGCTGTGAAGTGATTGAGCTGTTTAGCGAGGTGGATGGAAATTTTCCGAATCACCACCCTGATCCTAGCAAACCCGAAAATCTGCAAGATCTGATCCTTACGCTGCGCGAATCAGATGCCGAACTGGGCTTTGCGTTTGATGGCGATGGAGATCGGCTCGGCGTTGTGACAAAAGACGGCCAAGTGATCTACCCAGACCGCCAGATGATGCTGTTTGCGCAAGATGTGCTCTCTCGCGTGCCGGGCAGCACGATTTTGTTTGACGTGAAATGCTCTCAGCGCCTCGCGCCCGCGATTGTTGCCGCAGGCGGCGTGGCCGAGATGTACAAAACCGGCCATTCCCTCATCAAAGCCCGCATGAAGCAAAACGGCTCGCCTTTGGGTGGCGAGATGAGCGGTCATATCTTCTTCAAAGAGCGCTGGTTTGGCTTTGACGACGGCACCTATGCAGGCTGCCGTTTGCTAGAAATTTTGAGTGCATATCCTGATGCGAATGCTGTTCTCAACGGCTTGCCCACGAGTTTTTCTACACCCGAGCTCAACGTCGCTTGCCAAGAAGGCGAGCCTCACGCGATCGTCGCAATGCTGCAAGCGCAGGCCACGTTCGCAGCCCCAGCCAAAGTTAACGACATCGATGGCCTGCGCGTCGATTGGCCCGATGGCTTCGGTCTGATTCGCGCCTCCAACACCACGCCCGTGCTCGTCCTCCGCTTTGAAGGCCACACCGAAGCGGCGCTGCACCGCATTGAGCACGAGATGATGGCCTTGCTCAAGAGCGTCAAGCCTGATGCTCAGGTTCAAACTTCAGCGCATTGATCCCTCCTTTCATGCAAGCGCTGGCGCTTTCTCTCTATCGCCTGCTCACTTGGGCTCTGCAGCCGATCGTGCGCTTGCGTTTGAGACGCCGAGCCACCAAAGAACCGCTGTATGGACAATGGATCGAAGAACGTTTCGGTGTTTATTCGCAAGCCACCTCACAAGGCTGGGTCTGGATTCACGCTGTTTCCTTAGGCGAGACACGCGCCGCTGCGATCTTGTTGCGTGAGCTGCGCCTGCAATTGCCAGACATGAAACTACTACTCACGCATGGCACTGCGACGGGCCGCGAAGAAGGTGCGAAACTATTGCAAGCGGGCGATAGTCAAGTCTGGCAGCCTTGGGACAACGCTGCCGCCACGCAGCGTTTCATCGCGCAGTTTCAGCCGTGCATTGGCATAGTGATGGAAACCGAAGTGTGGCCAAATCTTTGCGTAACAGCGAAGCAAGCGGGCATGCCTATGGTGCTAGCCAATGCTCGCCTGAATGCTCATTCGCTGAGCAAAGCTTTGCGCATTCAAGCACTGTCGGCTCAAGCATTTGGTAGTTTCAAGGCAGTACTTGCGCAAACCAATGAAGATGCGCAGCGCTTGCGTCTGGCAGGTGCTGTTTCGGTTCAGGTTCTCGGTAATTTGAAGTTTGATGCAGCGCCTGATGGAGCTTTGCAGCAGCGCGGCCAGGCTTTCAAATTAGCTGCTAGTAATCGGCGCGTGATCTTGCTGGCCAGCAGCAGAGAAGGTGAAGAAAGTGAATTTTTAAAGCAAATACAAGCATTAGCTCTTATAAATACTGCGCAAGATGCTACTAAATCAATAGCATTTGAGACACCTCAAAAAATTCAATGGTTGATCGTTCCACGCCATCCCCAACGTTTTGATGAAGTGCAAATGCTTTGCGAACAACAAGGCTTACGTGTTTCTCGGCGCAGCAGCTGGGACGATGCACCAGCGCAGGCGCAGGTGTGGCTGGGTGATAGCATGGGCGAAATGGCCATGTATTACGCGCTGGCAGATGTTGCTTTGCTGGGGGGCAGTTTTGAGCCCCTAGGCGGTCAAAACCTGATTGAAGCAATTGCTGCTGATTGTCCCGTGGTGATGGGGCCACACACCTTTAATTTCGAGCAAGCTTGTGACACGGCGCAGGCCATGGGAGCCGCTTTGCGAGCAAGCGATTTGCAGGATGCACTCAAGCAGGCCGCAGAAGTTGTGAACCATCCTGAGCAACTTGCAATGCTGCGCGCGCATGGCAGTCAGTGGCTCGCTCAATCGCAGGGCTCAGCCGCCAAGCAGGCTGCGGCGGTAGTGAATTTACTGGGCTGAGCTGATAGCTGCCGATCAACGCAGCACACGCCCATCAGCCGTCACCGTCACCAAATCCACTGTCCGCTGCGAATCGCGTACACCAGCTCGCAGATTTACGCGGAAGCCTCCGACGTCGTAGTCGGTCATACCAGCGAGCGTTTTTTGCAAGCCGGCTGAATCGAAGCCTTTGCCTGCGCGGCGCACGGCTTCGGCGAATGTTTTGGCGGCAATGAAGCCTTCTAGGCTCTCATACGAGGCCGTTTGATCCGAGGTTTCAATCGCAGCGAGATATTCTTTCACGATCGGAACAGTGACGCTGCGCGGTGAAGGCACAACTTGCGAGACCACGACGCCAGCAATCTCTTTCCCAAGCGCCGTGAACAAAGGATCAAGCCCAACGACCGAGAAATTCATGAACGCGCCTGCATAGCCTGCTTTGCGCATTTGGCGAATGAAGGCGGCTGTACTGTTGAAGAGAGCCACTTGAATCACTACCTGTGGCTGCGCTTTCATGATGCTTGCCACTGCCGCTTGCACCTTGTCGCTGTTCACTTGTACGAAACCTGATGCCACCAAAGGCTGCATCTTGGCATCGGCTAGCGCTTGCGTGACGGCAGCTAAGCCTGCGCGTCCCATCGCATCGTCTTCGGCGAGCACGGCAATACGTGTTTGTGATAGCGTTTGGCAATGCCTCACGATACGGAAGGCCTCATCAGACAGGCTTGGACGCACATGAAAAACATGCGATTGCTCTTTGGCGCGCAATGCATCTGAAGCAGCAAATGGCGCAAAGAACACCGTTTCACTGGCTTTAGCGACTGCCGCCGAAGCATCACTGCTGGCGGTGCCCACATAGCCAAACAAGGCATCCACTTTATCTGCTACGAGCTGCTTGGTGTTGGCCGCTGCTTTGTTGGCATCGTAGCTATCGTCCAGAATTTTTTGCTCAAAGGTGTAGCCAGGGTTGCTTTTTCGCTCATTGAAGCTACTGAAAAAAAGCTTCGCACCGCTGCTGTAGGCCGCACCAATCTGATCTGCGGCACCGGTGAGTGGCACAGACTGCCCTAGCACAATGCGTCGCACGCCAGCTGCTGGCTTAGCTTGCGCAAAAACGCGCTGAGCACCGAAATGCATCGCCAATGCACTCAAACCAAGTATTTGTAAAGGCAAGCGACGTGAGATGGGTTTCATAGAGGACTCCTAGCTGATTGATTCCATTTGTAAACGATTGCCAAATTCTCAACAATCAGGACTTACAGCAGTATCAGCTGGATTGCAACTTGCATGCCACGCGCTAAGCGCTTTAGGACATGCGAGTGATTGAAACTGCCAGTACTATCAAAATAGTAGCACTCTACGCCACATTTATATGGGGCTAGAGCATTAAAACAATAAGAATCAGCCGATCGTAACTGCCTCAGCAGCTAACTGAGTCATCCGAGTCCAATCGCCAGATGTCAACGCATCGTTCGGCACAAGCCATGAACCACCGACGCAGATCACATTCGGTAAACTCAAAAACTCTCGTGCATTGCTCACGCTCACGCCCCCTGTGGGGCAGAATTTCACGTCGAAGAAGGGTCCGCTCCAAGCCTTGAGCATCGCTGGCCCGCCCGCCTGCATCGCGGGGAAGAATTTCAGCTCTTTGTAACCTGCTTCCGCCGCCATCATGATCTCGCTGCCTGTGGCCACGCCGGGAAGCAAAGGCATTCCGTTATCCCGGCAAGCTTGTCCCACAGCATTTGTGAACCCCGGGCTCACAGCAAACCTCGCACCAGCGCGAGCAGCAGCCTGCGCCTCCGCAGGCGTGCGCACCGTGCCCGCGCCAACGATAGCTTCGGGCACTTCTTTGGCAATGCGCTCTATGCATTGCAGCGCAACGGGGGTACGCAGAGTGACTTCCAACATGCGAATACCGCCTGCCACCAAAGCACGAGCCATGGGCACGGCGTGATTGATGTCGTTCAACACGATCACGGGTATCACAGGCGCGTCTTGCATCACGTCGAGCGACGTGAGCACTGCAGGTAGTGTTTTCAAAGCCATGATCCAGCTCCTTCTTCGGCGGTGAGGGCATGGCGGCGCGAGGAAGCAAACAATTCGCGCCCCATACCGATGCCATTGGATTGAATCAGGTGATCAGGCATTTGAGCTAACGGCCTTGCTGCCCAGTCAGCTTCAGGAACGAGGGCTTGCAGCGTGCCAGCCACGCCATCCAGCCGCACGATATCGCCATCACGCAGCTTTGCAAGCGATCCGCCTGCAAAGGCTTCCGGGCTCACGTGAATTGCCGCAGGCACTTTGCCAGATGCACCACTCATGCGGCCATCGGTGACGAGCGCCACCTTGAATCCTTTGCCTTGCAGTACAGCCAGCGGCGGTGTGAGCTTGTGCAGCTCGGGCATACCGTTCGCGCGCGGCCCTTGCCAGCGCACGACGACGATCATGCCGCCCGCGGCATTCTCCAAGCACATTTGCTCCATTTCGCCGGCTTTGAAAGCCGCGAGCATCGCATCTTGGCTGTCGAATACGCGCGCAGGCGCTTCGATGATGTGGCTAGTCTCAGGCACAGCAGACACCTTGATCACGCTGCGCCCTAAGTTGCCTTGTAGCAATTTCAAACCGCCCGTGGCACTGAAAGGCTCAGCAGCAGTGCGCACCACGCTGGTGTCTTTGCTTGCGCCTGCGTCGTTCCACACCAGCTTGTTGTCCACAGCAGAGGGGATTTTTGTGTACTCACGCAGACTATTCGATACGGTAATGACATCGCCATGCATAAAACCTGCATCCAGCAATTCGCGAATCACATGACCTGGCCCGCCCGCAGCTTGAAATTGATTCACATCCGCGCTGCCGTTTGGATACACCCGCGTGAGCAAGGGCACCACATCGGAGAGTAACGAGAAATCATCCCAATCAATCACGATGCCCGCAGAGCGAGCCACAGCCACCCAATGGATCAAATGATTGGTTGAGCCGCCTGTAGCCAAGAGCGCAATCATCGCGTTCACGATACAACGCTCATCGACTAGTTCGCCGATGCGCTTGCCTGCTTTGGCAGCAGCGAGCACAGTTCGCGCAGCCTCGCGTGTGAGCAGCTCGCGCAAATTGCCACTTTGTGCTGAACTTCTGGCTTCATCAGGATTCACAAAAGCCGTGCCTGGCACATGCAAGCCCATCGCCTCTAAGAGCATTTGATTGCTATTGGCCGTACCGTAAAACGTACAGGTGCCTTGGCCGTGATAAGCCTTGCTCTCGGCAGCGAGCAATTCTGAGCGCCCCACCAAGCCTTGCGCCGCTTGCTCGCGCACTTTTGCTTTGTCATTGTTAGACAAACCCGTAGTCATCGGCCCAGCGGGGACAAACACCACCGGCAAATGCCCAAAATGCAAAGCGCCAATCAAGAGCCCAGGCACGATTTTGTCGCACACGCCCAGCATCAGCACGGCATCAAACACATCGTGAGATAAAGCAATGGCCGTGCCTTGCGCTATATTGTCTCGACTAAAAAGCGAAAGTTCCATGCCTGCTGTGCCCTGCGTCACACCATCGCACATCGCTGGCACGCCGCCTGCCACTTGCGCTGTTGCTCCGTGCTTGCGGACTTCATCTTTGATAATGCTGGGGTATTGAGCGAACGGCGCATGCGCTGAGAGCATGTCGTTGTAGGCATTCACGATCGCCACGTTCGGCGCTTTCTCAGCGACGACTTTGAATTTATCGTTTGCAGGCAGCGCAGCAAAAGCATGCGCCACGTTCGCGCAACCCATGCGATCCGCCCCGCGATCTCTTGCGGCTGCCACTTTGATCTGTGCTAAATATGCGCCTCGTGTGGGGGCGCTGCGCTCACGAATGCGCCCGGTGACTTGTTCAATAACAGGATGGAGTTTCATAAAATCAACATTCCAATGTAACTTAATTACATTATCATACGATGATTGGCTTTTCTTTGCCAGAGCCCAGTTACATGACGGCAACAAAAAAGCCGCAGACAGTGCTGCAGCTTTATGAAGTGAGCACTCTACAGCTCAAATCATGAAAACTTCCACGCGACGGCCTTCAGCAGCGGATGTCGCACCAGCTTTGATATCGCTAGGTCGCACCATCACGATTTGTCCATCTGTCACGCCAGAGCTGGTGAGCAGGTCTTTCACAGCAAAAGCGCGTACTTTAGCAAGCTCAGAATTCTTTTGCGGATCGCCAGAGGGATCTACGAAGCCACTGATACCGACTTTCTTGCCTGTTTTAGCAGCCGTCAAAATCTCAGCCAGCGCTTTTGCCCCGTCTTGCGCCAATTCAGCCTTACCGGGAGCAAAGTAAAACTTCACCACGCCATTTTCAACCTTGACACTTGCGCCTTCAGCTGCAGCAGCCATCGCGACAGCAGCCAATGCAACAGGTGCAACGGGAACCGCAGCGACAGCCGCAGCCTTGGCCATCTTGGCCGACTTGTTTTTCTGATAAATCGACATACCGATCACAAGGCTCACCACCAAGGCGATCACCCCGAAAACCACACCCAGGGCGACGCCTGTGCTTTCATCATCTTGCGAGAACATGGAACTACTCCGTTGTTAATTCATCTGGTATTGTAAATTGTGAACATGAGTGCTCTAAAACTTCCAAAAAACAGCCCCAAAGCGCCGCGCGGCCCTGCAAATATGCTCGCGACTACGCTGGAACAATGGCATGAGCAGCAGGACGATTTGTGGGTGTTTGGCTACGCTTCGCTCATCTGGCGACCAGAATTTGAATTCACCGAACGCCGCGCCGCGCGAGTGCACGGCTGGCATCGTGCATTGCAAATGTGGAGCAGCATCAACCGAGGCACACCTGAATGCCCAGGCCTCGTGTTTGCGCTACTGCGAGGTGGCAGTTGCCAAGGTGTGGTTTTTCGCATTCCCAAGGCGCAGGCTGAACAAGCCTTACACAATTTGTGGTTTCGAGAAATGCCTGGTGACGTGTATGACCCGCGCTGGTTGCGCTGCACCACAGCACATGGCAACGTGAACGCACTGGCTTTCACAATGGCCAAAAGCAACTCGAGCTACTGCGGCACACTTACGCCCGAGCAATACCGCCAAATTTTTAGCGAGGCCTGTGGCCGCTACGGCACCACGCTCGATTACGCGCAACGCACCTATGAGAGCCTGATGGCCGAAGGTATCGATGATCATGCCTTGTCTAAGCTTTTGAAACTGGTTTGACATCACGGTGAACGCAGTGTTCTCAGCTGCGAGATGAGAACTCAAATACTTAGCCTTCAAAGACGACCAGCTATAAAAATCAATTGTCCGAAAATGATAGAAAATAGTCTCTCATTGATGGGACGCAATCGCCTCTTGCACCTAACAATTGGGCTCTTCAATACAAGGAACCCACCATGAAAACTTGCCTGATCGTGATCGACGTACAAGAATCTTTTCGTCACCGCCCCTATTTCTCTGCCAGCGACATGCCAGCTTATTTGAATGCTCAAAACGCCTTGATCCAAGGCTGCATCCAGCGGGGCATCCCCATCGTTCGCGTCTTTCATGTTGAAGGTCCGCAAGACAGCAGCAATGCTTTTGCTCATGCCTCGGGTCATATTCGCTCCCTAGAGGGCTTGGCCGATTTTGATGCAGCGCATACGGTGCATAAGTCTCGCCATAGCGCTTTGGTGGGCACAGGATTGGATGTGTGGCTCACGCAGCAAGGCATCCAAAAGCTGATCATCAGCGGCATCCGCACCGAGCAATGCTGTGAGACCACCGCGCGTCATGCCAGCGATCTGGGCTGGCAGATTCGTTATGTGCTGGATGCCACATTCACCTTTGATATGCCGCAAGCCGATGGCAGCATCTTCAGCAGAGCAGACATCAAATCTCGCACAGCAGCCGTACTCTCAGGCCGCTTCGCACAAATCTGCACCGTCACCCAAGCCATCGCATGACCGAACTACTCTTCGTTTTACTGCCGCACAGCTGCGCGCTAGATTGGGCAGGGCCAGCTGAAGCTTTTCGAATTGCGAACCAAACGCTAGCTCGTCTTGGAAAACCACAAGCTTTCAAATTGCGCTTTATTGGGCCTGCAGATCAGACCCCTAGCTCGGTCGGCGCGCATATCAGCGGGATCGAAGCCTTACCAGAGCGCATTACTGTTGGGAGTTGGGTGATTTTGCTGGGTTCTCCCGATGAACATGTCGCTTTGCAAAGTCAGGCCGTGCGTGATTTGACGCATTGGCTGCGCAGCATCAGCCGCCAGTTGCAAGCGCCGCAGCGCTTGATCACGATTTGTGCAGGCGCTTTATATGCTGCAAAGGCAGGATTGCTAACACATGCGCAGGTGACGACGCACCATCTAGAGCTAGAGGCTTTACGCAAGCTTGAACCGCAATGCACAGTGATTGCCAACCGCGTTTTTGTGATTGATGCGCAGCGCAATATCTATAGCAGCGCTGGAATCACCACAGGAATTGATTTGGCTGTGCATTTGATTGCTGAGCAGTGCGGCGAGGCGGTGGCGGCCAGAGTAGCTCAGGTGATGGTGATGCCGATGCGGCGCGGCCCAGGCGATCCCGGGCATTCTGCTTTTTTGAGTAGGCGCTCGCACATGCATGCAGCAGTGCACCGGGTGCAAGATGCAGTCAGCCAAGCGCCTCGCGAAGAGTGGTCAGCCCAGCGCATGGCAGAAGTAGCATGCACCTCCACGCGACATCTGAATCGCTTATTTGAAGAGCATGTAGGTATCAGCCCCTTGCATTTTTTGCGCAATCTACGCGTCGAATTGGCTTGCAAAGCCTTAGCTACAGGGCACTCCTTGGCACAGGCCGCTGACTTGGCTGGTTTTCATTCTGATTTACAACTGCGCCGTGCTCGCGCTGCACAAAAAAGGACAATTCACTATCGGCTCAGCGTCGGGCATGAAAGTAGTTGGCCTCTAGGGCATCCTTGCGTCGCCATTTTTAAACCCTGATGCAATTCTGAATAGAGTTTTCCCCGGGTTCAAATGTGCGCCAAGATGATAAGATAGAGGCTCATGATTAGTCTGGACCTGCGGGATCACTGAAATCATGACAGGCGAAAAGTCTTCAGGCTTTTTATTAACCAGTCATGCTTTTTAGGAGACATCCGCATGATTTTCAAAAATCTAATAGCCAAAGCAGGTTTAAACCTTGCACTCGGCGCAACTACAATCACATTCGCACTGACATCGACGCAAGCTTATGCTGCGACTGGCGCTGTGCTCAAGCCCGACGATTTTGTCGGCATCTCGTTTTGGCTGATTACTATGGCGTTGATGGCCTCCACGGTATTCTTCTTTTTGGAAAGAGACCGTGTATCTGCCAAATGGAAAACATCTTTGACTGTTTCAGGCTTGGTCACTTTGGTGGCAGCTGTGCACTATATGTACATGCGCGAAGTTTGGGTCAATACCGGCACCTCGCCTACGGTGTTCCGCTACATCGATTGGTTAATCACGGTGCCACTTCTAATGATCGAGTTTTACTTGATCTTGTCTGCGATCACGAAGGTGCCGTCCGGTGTATTTTGGCGCTTGATGATCGGCACATTTGTGATGCTGATCGGTGGCTATTTAGGCGAAGCTGGTTACATGCCAGTATGGCCTGCATTCATCATCGGTATGGTCGGTTGGGCTGCTATTCTTTATGAGATCTTCATCGGCGAAGCCAGCAAGATCAATGCGCAAAGCGCCCCGCCCTCTGTTCAGTCTGCATTTAACACCATGCGTTGGATCGTGACTATTGGCTGGGCTATTTATCCTGTTGGTTATTTCTTTGGCTACCTGACAGGCAGCGGGCCAGAGGCCAGCGCCAATGCATTGAATTTGATCTATAACTTGGCCGACGTGCTTAATAAAATCGCGTTTGGTTTGATCATCTGGAACGTCGCCGTCAGCGAGACAGAAGCAAACGCTAAGAAATAAAATTTCTTAGCTAGATTAAGCGCTCTGGTTGCACACACTCAGAGCGCTTTTTTATGGTCTGCACGGCTTTAGAATAATGAATATTTGCAGATACATTGCTCATCTGAAACACCAAGGACAAGATTGATGCAGGTTGTCGTGATAGGCGCAGGATTTGGTGGTTTGGCTGCAGCACTTCGCACGGCCGCTCGAGGCCATCAGGTCACCGTGCTAGACCGCTTGCCCGGCCCAGGCGGCCGAGGACGCGAGTTTGTATGCGATGTAGACAACTTTCAGTTTAAATACGATGCGGGTCCGACGGTGCTGACAGCCCCTGTGTTGTTTGAAGAACTTTTTGCGCTGTTTGGCGAAAAGCTTTCCGATCATGTCGAACTGATGCCTGTGAAGCCTTGGTATCAAATGCGCTTTGCAGATGGCACGCAGCTTGACTACGGCGGCGATACGCAACAAATTCAGGCCGAGATTGCTAAATTTTCGGGAGAAGATGCCCGCGCCTACCCAGAATTTTTAGCGCACTCGCAAAAACTTTTTGAAAAAGGCTACGAAGAGCTGGGTACACAGCCGTTTTTAGGTGCGACCTCGATGTTTAAAGCATTGCCAGCGATGCTTCGCCTACGGGCTGACAGATCGGTCTATTCCGCCACAGCGCGCTTCTTCAAAGACGAGCGCGTGCGTCGAGCATTCAGCATACAACCGCTCTTAGTAGGCGGTAATCCATTTGACACCACCAGCATTTACAGCTTGATCCATTACTTGGAACGGAAATGGGGCGTCTGGTTTCCGCGTGGGGGCATGGCGCGCTTAGTACAAGCTCTGGTGGAGCTGGGTCTTCGGCATGGTGTGCAGTTTGTGTGGAACGCTGATGTACAGAGCATCACTGCCGCGCAGAGCAAAGCCAGTGGTGTGCAACTGCAAAATGGTCAGCATATCGCGGCAGACGCTGTGATCAGCAATGCTGACGCTGGCTACACGCTGGCCAAGCTCTTGCCCGCTGAAAGGCAACGCCCAAAAGCATTGACTCATAAGCAATACTCAATGGGTTTGTTTGTTTGGTATTTCAGCACACGAAAAGTGTTTGCTGATGTACCGCATCACACCATCTTATTTGGTAACGCCTACCGTGAGGTGCTGCATCAAATCTTTGAAAGCAAAGAGTTGGGGAACGACTTGAGCATTTATTTGCACCGCCCGACAGCCACCGACGCGCAATATGCGCCAGCGGGCTACGACAGCTTCTATGCTCTGGTTCCCGTGCCCAATTTAGCCAGTGGGATTGACTGGTCCCAGCAAGCTGCACCCTTCAAAGCGCTGCTTTGCTCTGAACTAGAGAGGCGGATATTGCCCGACTTGAGCAAAAACATCGTGCATGAGCAAATTGTCACGCCCGATTACTTTGCTAATGAGCTGCTTGCGCCATTAGGATCGGGGTTTTCTATCACTCCAAAGCTAACGCAATCAGCGGGTTTTAGATTTCCCAACCAATCGCCCGAGCTCTCCAACTTATATTTTGTAGGTGCTGGCACGCATCCTGGCGCTGGTGTACCCGGCGTGGTGACCTCAGCCAAGGTGGTTGAGCGTTTGATGTTTGGATCCGTGCAGTGATGCTGCTGGCGTCAGACAGTGGTGATCTGCAAGCGGTGATGAATCACCATGCGAAATCATTTTCTTGGGCGGCTCGGTTTTTATCGTCTTCTGCGCGTCAAGACGCAGCTTTGTTATATGCGTTTGCGCGCACAGCTGACGATTTGGCAGATGAAGAGTATTTGGGAACGCTGGATGAACGCAGTTTGCGCTTGAGTGTTTTGCGTGAGCTTGCCATGCAAGCTGGAGCAGGCTCAGGGCTTGCTGAAGACACTGGAGCAATGCTGCGGCATCACGGCGTACCCAACTCGGTTTTCGGCGTATTCATGGAGAGTTTGCAGGGGGATGCAGGTTCTTGTTATTTCGAAAGTCCAGAGGAATTAACGCGTTTTGCTTATGGTGTGGCGGGTACTGTGGGTCAAATGATGTGCCCCATCATTGGCGCATCACAAGCGGCTGCACCCTACGCCGTAGCGCTGGGTATGGGCATGCAGTTCACAAATATCGCCCGCGATGTGGTGGAAGATGCTCAGCGCCAGCGTTGTTATATTCCGGCGCAATGGGGTGTGAGCCCTCAAGCTCTGGCTACACCGCGTGACGCGATCGAGCGCGAGCAAGCTTTTGCCGTGGTGGCGCGTTTACTGGTCTTGGCTGATGATTTTTATGCGTTTGCTCGCTCAGGTTTTGAGACAATTCCTCAACCGAACCGGCGTGCCATTGTGATCGCCAGTACGTTGTATCAAGCCATTGGTCATAAGATCTTGCGCCGAGGTGCAGGGCTGTATTGGCAGGGCAGAGTGTCGCTCAGTGCGCTGGAAAAATCTTGGTTGGTTATTCGTTGCGTCTTGGGCTCTGTAGAGGCTGCAGCCTCTACGCCGCGCGATGTCTGGCAGCAAGATTTGGCGCACCTTGCGCTTTTACCGGGTTTTCCAGCGAACGCTTGATCCTTAAATGACTTGCAATACGTATTGCTGAATCCGCGTAGGAATGAAAAAGGCGGCCTGAACCGCCTTGAAAGAACACTTCAGAAAAGACTACTCTTCCACAAACGTCTCTTCGCGTTTCTTCTTGATCGAAGGCAGCATCACGACCACCAGCAACAGCGCCGCCGCAATCAGCAAGCCAGCTGATAAGGGTCGCGTCACAAACACGCTCCAATCGCCACGCGACAGCAGCATCGCGCGGCGCAGGTTCTCTTCCATCATGGGCCCGAGAATAAAGCCCAGCAACAGCGGTGCCGGCTCACATCCGAGCTTGATAAAGGCCATGTAGCCCACCACGCCGAACAAGGCGACCATCCAGATATCCCACGTGTTGTTGTTGGTCGAATAAACGCCAATCGCACAAAACAATACGATTGCAGGAAACAGCCAACGGTAAGGCACAGTCAGTAGCTTGATCCAGATGCCGATCAGCGGCAAATTCAAAACAATCAGCATCGCATTACCGATCCACATCGAGGCAATCAAGCCCCAAAAGAGCTCTGGGTTGCTCGTCATCACCTGTGGGCCGGGTTGGATGTTATGAATCGTCATCGCGCCCACCATCAGCGCCATCACGGCGTTGGGTGGGATGCCCAAGGTGAGCAAGGGGATGAAGGAAGTCTGCGCACCCGCGTTGTTTGCAGCCTCAGGAGCAGCAACGCCACGGATGTTGCCCTTACCAAAAGGCACTTCACCGGGTTGGAGTTTGGTTTTCTTTTCAATGGTATAGGCGGCAAAAGCGGCAAGAAGCGCTCCGCCACCGGGCAAGATGCCCAGCAAAGAGCCAAGGGCTGTGCCGCGCAAAATTGCGGGCACCATGCGCTTGAAGTCTTCTTTGTTAGGCAGTAAGCCCGTCACCTTGGCGGTGAACACTTCGCGCTCGTCTTCACTTTTGCCCAAGTTACTGATGATCTCGCCGTAGCCAAACACACCCATCGCAATCACGATGAAGCCGATGCCGTCCGTCAGCTCAGGGATATCAAAACTGTAACGTGCGACACCAGAGTTCACATCAGTACCGACCAAGCCCAGTAGCAAGCCCAGCAAGATCATGCCGAGCGCTTTGACGAGTGAGCCCGAAGCCAGTACCACCGCGCCGATCAAGCCCAAAATCATCAACGAGAAATACTCCGCGGGCCCGAACTTGAAAGCCACCTCAGTCAATGGCGCAGCGAAAGCCGCCAAAATCAAGGTGCCGACACAGCCCGCAAAAAACGAGCCCATGCCCGCTGCGGCGAGCGCAGGCCCCGCTCGTCCCTGCCTAGCCATCTGATAACCGTCAATCACCGTCACCACCGACGAGGACTCGCCCGGCAGATTCACCAGAATCGCTGTGGTAGAGCCACCGTATTGGGCGCCATAGTAAATACCCGCCAGCATGATCAGCGCAGCAATCGGAGGCAACGCATAAGTCGCTGGCAGCAGCATCGCAATCGTCGCGACAGGGCCAATGCCAGGCAAGACGCCGATCAAGGTACCCAGCAGGCAGCCGATAAAGGCATACATCAGGTTTAGAGGGGTGAAGGCAACGCCAAAACCCAGTGCGAGATTATTGAACAATTCCATGTTGTGGCCTCCTTAAGCGATGAACGAGGGCCACACCGGAAACTGCAATTTGAGCAGCACGATGAACGCCAAATAGCTGAGGACAGCCAGAAATGTTGCCAGCAAGAAAACTTCTCTGACCTTGTATTGCTCAGCAGCCAAGCTGGTCACAAAAGTCAAGACATAGATGCCTACGATCAATCCGAGCTGGGGAAATTTGATAGCAGGCAAGCCGCCGATGCAAATACCAAAAAGTATGTTTCCGCCGATAATGCAAAACATCGGCTTCCAAGCGAAGCTACCTACTTTGTCGCCATCGGGCGTGGCAACTGTGAGGGATTTGAACATGACGATACTGCCCAACACGGCGAGCAAGATACCCAAGAGACGCGGAAAGTATCCCGGCCCCATGCGCGCGCCCTCGCCCATGGAATAGCTGTAAGCCCCGATGGCAAATGCCGCGCCGACGATGATAAACATCAGGCCGGAGAAGAAGTCTTTTTGACTTTTGATATTCACTGATCGCTCCTGTGGGTTGTCTTGTGTGCCCGATTGTGAATGCAGGCCAAGGCTTCTTGGCTGTGGACATCACCTACCAAGCCTAGGGTAAACCCGGAAATCATGCGAATAAAAGTGTGAAGCCTGTCGATACGCCGGATTCTGTGCACCCCGGTTGCCCGGGGCGTGACCGTCATTCCTCTGGGCTGGGGGTCACCCCACCAGCTCGGTGCTACCTACCCGCCAACTCTGCGGAACCACATCAACGTTGGCCTACTTGGTATTGCTGCGCGCAGAGATTGCCCGTTTCACCCGCATGAGTTGCCCCATGCGACTCGTCTCTGTTGCTCTGATCCTCAGCTTATGCCTTGCGGTTTTCACTGGAGAGCCGTTAGCTCCTGCGCTGTCCTGTGCAGTCCGGACGTTCCTCCAGTGCTTGGTTTCCCAAATTGCACCAGCGACGGCCTGACAGGCTTCACATATTGATTTTACTGGGTGGTTTAATTGCTATTATTTTGATAGCTGATTACGCACGATTTATAACGGGTAGAGGGCTATCTAATCAGTAGTGTCAACAAACCACCGCAGTCATCCCCTGTGCAGCCAAGGCAGCGATCACCTCTGCCACATGCGCATGCCCACGCGCTTGCATCACCAATTCAATGTCCACATTCTGAGCAGCTTGCAGAGTGAAGGCGCGTTGATGATGCACTTCGTTGATGTTCGCACCCGCCTGCGCCACAATCGCAGTGATCCGCGCCAGCGAGCCTGGCACATCACGTGCGCCCACGCGAATACGCACTAAGCGTCCGCTCTTGACCATGCCGCGCTCAATGATCGAAGCCAGCAGCAGCGGATCCAGATTGCCGCCGCAAAGCACCAAGCCCACTTTTTTTCCCGCGAAATCTTGCGGATGCTTGAGCAGCGCAGCCAAGCCCGCGGCACCCGCGCCCTCTACCAGTGTCTTCTCAATCTCGAGCAGCATCACAATCGCCTGCTCAATTTCACCTTCATCCACCAGCAAGATGTCTTTGACATGTTGCGCAATAATCTCGCGAGCAATCACGCCCGGCGTGGGCACGGCAATACCTTCAGCAATCGTACTCGGGCCCATGGGCAGCTTTTCCCCTTTGATCGCGTTGTACATCGACGGGAAACGCTCGGTCTGCACACCCACCAGCTCAATCCCTGGCCGTATCGCTTTGGCAGCCACTGCCATGCCGCCCATCAGCCCGCCGCCGCCAATCGCCACGATCATCGCGTCTAAATCTGGCACCTCTTGCAGCATCTCCAGGGCCACTGTGCCCTGCCCGGCAACGATCTGCGGATCGTCATACGGATGCACCAAAGTGAGCGATTGCTCTTGCGCGATCTTCATCGCATGGCCTCGCGCTTCATCCAGTGTGTCGCCATGCAAGATCACTTCTGCGCCAAGGCGGCGGGTGTTATCGATCTTCACGCCGGGTGTGAACTGCGGCATCACAATCACCGCGCGCAGACCCATGCGCCGCGCGTGATAGGCCACGCCTTGCGCATGGTTACCAGCGCTCATCGCCACAACGCCTTGTGTCTCGGGTGGTAGCTGCGAGATTTTGTTGCAAGCACCGCGCTCTTTGAAGCTGGAGGTGAATTGCAGATTTTCAAATTTCAAGAAAACCTGTGCTCCCGTGATTTGCGAGAGCGTTTTACTTTCCACGCAAGGCGTGTTGAGCAGATAGGGGCGATTGCGCTCAGCGGCGGCTTGGATGTCGGCAAAGGTGATCATCTTGGCATTGTGGCGCTAGGTAGCGCACAAGCTGCGCTAATGTGTGGTTAATTTCACACATGCAAGCTGAACGGATTTGAAAGCTTTATCTTCCCAAACTTTAAGAACTGCGTTATGGTTTGCAGCAGGGACATCCTTCCCCCTGCACATAAGAGGCTCTTCGATGACCAAACGTGTTGCATCTGTTTCTGTTGCCATGGCTGATGGCTTGCTGGCTTCGCCTGGGCTCAAAAGCGCTCCGGTGCTGGAGATGATGTGTTCGCAGTTTGTGCTGACCCTAGCCGCCAAGCAAGGCGCGAAATTCAATGTGCGCCGCGACCTGAACAGTTTGCTCTCGCTCACCGGGCGACACATGGTCTGGCCGGTTCATGTGTTGGAACGTGTGCGCGAATTCCTCGCACGGCGCTGCACTGGCAATGAATTTTGGAAGGGCCATGAGGCGTTGTCCAACACTGAATTCATGGAGCGCCATGGCATTTGGCGCGGGCCCTATGAAGAAGGCACTGTGTTTTTCTACCTCGATGAATACGTCAAAGATTCACCGAAAGATTTGCTTTCCGTGCTATCAGTGACAAGCGATTGGCTCAACCACGCTTTGAAGAAGCACAGCACCCTGGTCGAGAAAAACATCGATGCACTCGCTGGCCTGCTGCAGCTCAATCGGGCTGAGCGCGCTTTGCTTTTGTACGGCACGCTGGCTCGCTATCAGCGCGATCTGCGCAGCTTGCTTGTGGAATTCAAGGTGAGCAATGCGCCTGAGGCCTATGCTGCGATTGCCGAGGTGGCAGGCGTGAAAGCAGGCGAAGTGGCTGATGCCTTGCGCGCAGGCTCGCGCCTAGAGCGCATCGGCTTGGTCGAAAATTTAATTTCTGAGCACAACATCACCGATCTGGCCGATTTGATGAAAGTCAGCGAAAAGCTGCCTCCGGTGTTGATGCGCGAATACCGCGATCAAAGCGAGTTGATGGCTGTGTTCACCCGACCAGCCATGAAGAGTGAATTGAATGCCTCAGATTTCCACTTCGTGGAAGAAGACGCCCAAGTGCTGGTAAATTTGCTACGCAACGCGATTGAGCGCAAAGAGCCCGGCGTGAACGTCTTGCTTTACGGCCCCCCTGGCACCGGCAAAACCGAGCTAGCCAAAGTGGTAGCGCAGAGCGCGGGCCTGGAGTTGTTTGAAGTGGAGTACGCGGATCGCGACGGCAATTCTCTGAGCGGGCGGGATCGCTATCGCTCGCTGCAAATCGCGCAGGTATTTTTGAAGGGTGCAAGCCAAGCTGCGCTTGTGTTTGACGAAGTGGAAGTTGTGTTTCCGCCGATCAGCTCGGATGCAGCGCAGCTCATGGCGAGGCAAGAGCAGATCGCCGCGCCTGTATCCTCCAGCAGCGTGAATGGCAAGGCTTGGGTGAACCAAATCTTGGAGCAAAACGCTGTGCCCACGATTTGGGTGACGAATCGCATTGAGCAGATTGATCCAGCCTTCCGCCGCCGCTTTGCCTACCATTTGGAGCTCAAAAGCCCCCCGCCCGGCGCGCGCGAGCAACTCGTGCGCAAGACACTTTCTGGCGTGGCGGTAAGCGACACCTTCGTGGCCAAGCTCACCGAGCGTAAAGGCCTCACGCCTGCGCAGATTCGTACCGCAGTGCGTTTTGCTGGTCTTGCAAAGACGAGCGACGATACTGAAATGTTCGAAGGCTTGATCGAGCGGCAGCTCAAGCACGCAGATGCCGCTTTGGGCAATGCAACAAGTGACAGCAAAGGCCGCAAACAAGTCACCACCTACGATTTGCAAATGCTCAATGTCGAAACCCGGTTTGAGCTGCCGCGAATCGTGGAAGCCTTGAAAGCGCGCGGCCATGGCACGCTGTGCTTCTACGGCGCTCCCGGCACGGGAAAAACGGCGCTGGGCGAGCATGTGGCCAAAGCCTTGGGCAAACCACTGATCGTCAAACGAGCCAGCGATTTAGTGAGCAAATTCGTTGGCGAGACCGAGCAAAACATGGCCAAGATGTTTGCCGAAGCCGACGCTGAAAAAGCCGTGCTTCTGCTCGATGAGGCAGATAGCTTCTTGCAAGATAGGCGCGGTGCGCAGCGTACCTATGAAGTCACAGAAGTCAACGAAATGCTCCAGCAAATGGAGCATTACCAAGGCATCTTCATTTGCACCACGAATTTGCTGGATCGCATCGATCAAGCCGCTCTGCGCCGCTTTACCTTCAAGATCAAATTCAAACCACTCACCGCCGTGCAGCGTGAGCTGATGTATGTGACCGAAGCCCTCGCAGGCGATGCATCTCGCATGAGCGAGCCGCTGCGCTCGCGCCTCGCAAAATTAGAGCAACTCTGCCCCGGAGATTTCGCCGCCGTGAAACGCCAATGCGACATCCTTGCCGCAGAATTCTCCGCAGAAGAATTCATGGAACAGCTCGAAGCAGAGCACAAGATCAAGCCCGAGGTGCGCGAGTCGCGGGGCATGGGCTTTGTGCAATAGCACTTCTCAGAGCTGAGTTTTTAAGCGTTTTAGGCTGTTTCCATTTACAGAACGTGTGTAGCATGCTATCTATTTAATAGCTAATTGCAATATGATTTATCATGTTGCAATGCAACGTCTAACCCCCACTCAACTCTGGCTGCTGATTGGCCTCACCCTCGCTTGGGGCATCAATTGGCCGATCATGAAGCTGGGTGTGGGCAGCGGCTACCCGCCTCTTAGCTTTCGCGCACTCTCCATGTGGATCGGTATTCCGGTGCTCGCTATCGGTTTGATTGTTTTGAAAGTGTCCTTCTCCATCCCGCGTGGGGATGCTGACAAGCCTTGGCGGCATTGGCGCGAGCTGCTCTTACTCGCCGTCTTCAATATGTTTTTCTGGCATGGCTGCATCATCCTCGCCGTCACGCTACTTTCCAGTGGCCGCGCAGCAATTTTGGGCTACACCATGCCGATCTTCAGCGCCATCATCGGCGCTTGGTTTTTTGCAGACAAGCTCTCTGCGCGTGGCTGGCTCGGCGTCGGTAGCGCCGCTTTGGGTGTGGCACTCTTGCTAACCCATGAATTCGGCAAACTCACCGGTGCGCCCGTGGGCGTGTTGCTGGCGCTGATCGCCGCCAGCACCTGGGCACTCGGCACGCAACTCTTGCGTCGCACGAAAATCCCGGTCGCAACGCTCACAATTTCTTTTTGGATGACCGTGCTGGCCGCCATCGTGATGAGCCTGCTATCCATCATGTTCGAGCGCCATCGCTGGGCGATGCCCAACACCACAGAATGGCTCAGTATTCTGTACAACGCCGTCCTGATCTTCGGCTTCGCCCACGCCACTTGGTTTTATCTCGCCCGCAGCTTGCCGCCCGTGGCCTCCACGCTGAGTGTGATGATGATTCCGATCCTTGGTGTCTTCAGCGGCGCGGTGTGGCTAGGAGAAAAACTCTTCTGGCAAGACTGGGCGGCTGTGGCGCTGATGGTGGTGGCGATTGGAAGCGTGTTGTGGCCCAAGAAGGCGGGATGAAACTTTAACGTTTTCGGTCAATACCCGTTATAAATACTTCGCAGCACGCTACTAATTAAAGAGCACCTAGCGCTGCTCAGTCAACGCCAAATTTAGCCCCAAGCCCGCAAAAGCGCCTGCAAAACTCATGCGCATCCCATCTTGCACGCGCTGCGAGTTCATCACCAGGCTGCACAAGGCATGGGCGAGCAGGCCGTAGGCGGCGAAAACGATGAAGGTCATGAGCATGAAGATGCCGCTCAGCATCAGCATTTGCGCGAGCGGTGATGCTGCGCTGGGCGAGACGAATTGGGGCAAGAAGGCGAGGAAGAAAATCGTGAGCTTGGGGTTGAGCAGATTGAGCAAAATGGCTTTGATCACGAGCTGCCATGCGCTCGTCTCGCTAGGCGCTTGATCGAACGAGAAGCCTGCGCGATCTTGCCAAGTGGCATAGGCCAAGTAAAACAAATAAGCCACACCAGCGTATTTGAGCACGCTGAACGCGAGGGCGCTGGTGTGCATGATCGCGGCCAGACCGAGGATGGTGGCCAGCAGATGCGGCACGATGCCTAAAGTGCAGCCCAGCGCTGCCCACAGGCTCGCACGCTTGCCGCGGATGAACCCGTTCGAGACGGTGAAAACCGCGCCTGTGCCGGGAATGAGGACGACGATGAAGGCGGTGATGAGGAAGTCGATAGTGATCATCGGCAAATCATACGCTGTGTTTATGCGCTATTTATTTGGCAGCGCTTTGCGCTCGTCCTGTAAAGGGTCGAGTGCTATCTGTTCAATAGCGCCTGCGAGACAGATCACCAGTTCACTTCCCGCTCCGGCGAGGAACCGATTTTGTGGATGGACAGGTCTGCGCCTTCAAATTCCTCTTCCTGCGTCATGCGCAAACCCATGGTGATTTTTAGAAGGTAATAAACGACGAAACCGCCGACGAGTGCCCAAGCCACGCCCATGGCCGTGCCGATCAATTGTGCGGAGAAGCTCACTCCGCCCATGCCGCCGAGCGCTTTGCTGCCGAAGATGCCTGCGGCGATGCCGCCCCAAGTGCCGCAGAGACCATGCAGCGGCCAGACGCCGAGCACATCGTCGATCTTCCATTTGTTTTGCGTAAGAGTAAACATGACGACGAAGATCGCGCCTGCAATCGCGCCCACGGCGAGTGCGCCGAGCGGATGCATGATGTCTGAGCCGGCGCAGACGGCCACCAGGCCAGCGAGTGGGCCGTTGTGCACGAAGCCGGGATCGTTTTTACCCAAGGCGAGCGCCGCGAGTGTGCCGCCGACCATCGCCATGAGGGAATTGACGGCGACGAGGCCGGAGATGTTGTCTAGCTTCTGCGCGCTCATCACGTTGAAGCCAAACCAGCCGACGCAGAGAATCCATGCGCCGAGTGCAAGGAAGGGAATGCTGGATGGCGGATGCGCAGCGAGCGAGCCGTCTTTGCGATAGCGGTTGCTGCGGGCGCCAAGCAAGATGACAGCAGGCAGTGCGATCCATCCGCCCACGGCATGCACCACGATGCTGCCCGCGAAATCACGGAAGTTCTCGCCGGTGGTGGCTTTGATCCAGTCTTGAATGCCGAAAGCACCATTCCACACGATGCCCTCGAAAAAGGGATACACGAAGCCGACGATGATGGCGGTGGCAATCAGCTGCGGCCAAAATTTAGCGCGCTCGGCAATGCCGCCAGAGATGATGGCGGGGATGGCGGCGGCAAACGTCAGCAGGAAGAAGAATTTCACCAAGTCGTAACCGTTCTTTTGCGCGAGCGTTTCTGCGCCTACAAAAAAACTCGTGCCGTAGGCCACGCTGTAGCCGACGAGAAAATACACCACGGTGGACATTGAAAAATCCACGAGGATTTTGACGAGCGCGTTGACTTGGTTTTTGCGGCGAACTGTGCCCAACTCCAGAAACGCAAAGCCCGCATGCATGGCCAAGACCATGACTGCACCGAGCAAGATGAATAGCGTATCTGCACCTTGCGATGCGCCCTGTTTGAGTGCTTCCATAAGAGTCTCTTTGAATATGAACTGTTTTGAACTGGAAAAGCACTTTTAATGTGCCTTTTACTTTGGTTTTAAAGAAATGCACTCTTTATAAGCAATAAATGCGCCAAAATGGATTGTTATTCTATTTGACTCCATAAGTTAGCTTTATTGAAAAATGATTTGAATTGAGGAAAAATAGCGCAAATTGCCACTTTTGGATAAACAGCCCAGCGCTTTTGTAACGCAAGCGCGCCAAACCGTGATTGCTATGCGCCGCTCCACAGCGGGACAAATTGAATACTGGGCAATGCTGGGCAAGGCCGTGGAAGACAGAGGGCTCAAGGCGCGTGAGGGAGGGTGGGCATGATGTGCCTGAGCAGCGGATTTTGGAACGCTATCCACGCACACTCGCGAATCTGCGCCATGCCGTGTGCCGCGCCGCGCCAACATGGCGATGCTGTATGACAACCCAGGCGAGATGAGCAGCAGCTTCACAGGCCCGAAGCGTGTGACCGTTTGCAGAGGCGAAGTGACTCGCATCTTGCTCCAACCTCTGCCACAATGGGCACAGCAAGTGCTTAACATTTCACGGATTTTATGCTATCGTTTATATAGCGCACTATGCATATAATATAACGGCAAAATGCCGATTTGACTGGATAAATCATGATCCTTGTAGCAGGCTCTGCCAATCTTGATTTCGTGGTTCGCGCGGGGCATATTCCTGCGCCGGGTGAGACCGTGCTAGGGCGCGATTTTCAGACCTTCCCGGGCGGCAAAGGTGCGAATCAGGCCGTGGCTTGCGCACGAGCAGGCGGCGCGGCCACAGCGATGCTCTGCGCCCTTGGTGAAGATGATTTTGCCAAGCCTTTGCTGGCTTCCTTGGCCGATGCCCATGTGCAACTGCACACCGTGCGCAGCCCGCAGCCCACCGGCACGGCCTTCATTTGTGTGAGCGATGAAGGAGAAAACGCAATCACGGTTGCACCTAGCGCGAATGCAGATTTGCAGCCCAGCCATTGGCCTGCGCATCTGCATATCTCTCATCTGTTGATGCAACTGGAAACGCCAGTAGAAACCGTGCTGGCTTTCGCGCAAGCAGCGCGTGCGCAGGGGGCGAAAGTCGTGTTGAATGCCGCGCCTGCTCGCGCTTTGCCCGATCAGCTGCTGCGCTGCGTGGATATGCTCGTGGTCAACGAAGGTGAGCTATCGACTTTGGCGGGCAGAGAAGGCGATGTATTGGCGCAATTACAACGCTTGTCAAAAAAGCATGGTGTGCATGACGTGATCGTCACCTTGGGCGCACAAGGTTGCATGGCGCTGCATCAGGGTCATTTTCTACAACAAAAGGCCTACAAAATTGACGTGGTGGACACCACTGCAGCCGGAGACACCTTCTGCGGCGCACTGGTGGCCGCTCTCTCACGGGGTGCACCCTTAAATCAGAGCTTGCAGGAAGCCAGCGCGGCCTCGGCTTTAGCTTGCACAAAGCTGGGCGCACAGAGTAGTATTCCAAGTCGCGAGGAGGTGCTTCGGTTCATGAAGTACGCGGCCTGATGCCTTGCGGTAACCGTTTCGCTTTTTATGACTGATTCCTTAAAACACCGTGTCATTTTTGACACCGACCCCGGCGTTGACGATGCCATGGCCTTGTGCTTTGCCATGGCACATCCGCGCATTGATCTGGTGGGTATCACCACTGTCTTTGGCAACGTCACCGCGCCGCAGGCCACCACCAATGCGCTCTATCTCGCTCAACTCGCAGGCCGCTGCATCCCGGTAGCGCAAGGCGCAACGCAGCCCTTGGCCAAGCACGCCGAAGCCCCGCCCGACTACATTCACGGCGCAGATGGTTTGGGCAATTTGCCGTCGCGCCAAACGTCTAACAGCATGAAGCCAGATGGTCGTAGCGCTGCGCAATTCATCGTCGACACAGCACGAACTCATCCCGGCCAGATCACGCTCGTACCCGTGGGTCCGCTCACCAATATCGCAGCGGCTTTGGCACTCGAGCCCAAGCTACCTCAGCTCATCAAAAATATCGTGCTCATGGGCGGCGCGGTCAAAGAAGGCGGTAATGTTTCCCCTGTGGCCGAGGCGAATATTTGGAACGACCCGCATGCGGCCGATGCCGTGTTCACAGCAGGTTTTGATCTCACGATGGTGGGCTTGGATGTGACGTACGAAGTGGTGATTTCCGTCGCAACGTTTGAAAGACTCGCCGCTCTTCACAAGCATCCACTCTTCGATATGCTCCTGCATGCCGTGCGCTTTTATGGCCAGTTTTATGCCACGCGCTACCCTGATTTAAAAGACAATCCCGGCTGCTTTGGCCACGATATGCTCGCCTTCATCGCGCTCTTGCATCCGCAACTCTTCAGCTTCACGCAAGGCCGCTTGCGTTGCGTGAGTGAAGGTATTGCGCAGGGGCAGACGATCTTGCATGATCGGTTGGAGATGGATTTCCCGCAGGCGGGCTTTGGTAACGAATTCCCTCTTTCAAAAGCAGCGATGCGGGTGGATGTACCATCTGTGTTGAAAGTTTTTGAAGAGACACTTGCTTCCAAGTGGTTGTGAACATGAATCCAGTTTTACCTATCGTTGATTTCACCGCGCCGGGCGCTCCGCAAGCCTTTTGCAAGAGCCTTCATCAAACCGGCTTCGGTGTTTTAAAAAACCATCCGCTCTCTAGCGAGTTGGTGCATGGCATTTACGATGAATGGCTCGCCTTCTTCCAATCCGGCTCGAGCAAAAACTATGCTTGGGATCCCGTCAAGCTCGATGGCCATTTCTCCACTGCTGTCAGCGAAACTGCCAAAGGAAACGACATCCGCGATTTCAAAGAATTCTTCCATCTCTTCCCTTGGGGACGCTACCCGAGCGAAGTCAGCGATGCCGCCAATCGCTACTACGCCCAAGGCAAAGATTTAGCCGCCACGCTGCTCAAATGGGTAGAAGACAATTCCCCGCCAGATGTCCGTGCGAAATACAGCATGCCCCTCTCCGGCATGATTGACAATTGCGAAGAGACGCTGCTGCGCGTCTTGCACTACCCACCGCTCACAGGCGCGCAAGAGAGTGGCTCGATCCGCGCCGCCGCCCACACCGATATCAACCTCCTCACCATTTTGCCCGCCGCCACCGAGCCGGGCTTGCAAGTGATGGGCAAAGACGGAAACTGGATCGACGTGCCCTGCGATTTCGGCCTGCTGATCGTCAACATCGGCGACATGCTGGAAGAAGCCAGCGGCGGCTATTACCCGAGCACGCAGCATCGTGTGCTCAACCCTGTGGGCGAAGGCGCTGCGAAGAGCCGCGTGTCCTTGCCTTTGTTTTTACATCCACGTCGCGAGATTCGTTTATCAGATCGTTACACAGTGGGCAGTTACTTTGAAGAGCGTATGCAGGAGTTGCGGCGCAAGGGCTGATGGGCGGACTCAACAAAAAAAATCAGACTGAAGCCACAAAACTGCCAGATATCCCCCCGTGCTTCTCCATTAAAGCCACAGAACGCAACACCATCCCCCGGTCTACCGCTTTGCACATGTCGTAAATCGTCAGCAGCGCTACCGAACAGGCCGTGAGTGCTTCCATCTCCACGCCAGTCGGCCCCACGGTTTCCACCACGCAGGCACAAGCCACATGCGGGTCGGCCTCATCGCCCAAAGCAAAGTCCACCACCACCCGCGTGATCGCCAGCGGATGGCATAACGGAATCAAATCGCTCGTTTTTTTCGCTGCCTGAATCCCCGCAATCCGCGCAATGCCCAAGACATCGCCCTTTTTCGCACTGCCTGAAGCGATCAAGGCCAGCGTAGCGGGTAGCATGTCAATGCGGCCTTGGACAACGGCTGTGCGGTGCGTTGCAGCCTTGCTGCCCACATCGACCATATGCGCTTGTCCATTTTTGTCAAAATGCGTCAATCCGCCGTTTGACTGACTTTGGGGTGATATCGTGTCACTCATCTTTACGAAACCTTCTAGAACTTATCTCATCATACGATCATGGCACCTTTCAATACCGGAAACACTTGGAAAGACCGCTCACTTGCAGCGGGAGCGCATTTAGGGCTTAGCTTAGCTGTGTCTGCTTTGGCGGCGGCTTTGGTGTTTTTTGTTTGGTATCCGTATCCGTATCGGGAAGTTTCTGGCGGACGCGAGCTGTTTTTCCTCGTCGTGGCCGTGGATGTGGTGCTCGGGCCTTTGCTGACGTTTGCAATCTTTAACCACAAGAAAACTTGGAAAAGTCTGCAACGCGATCTGGCCGTGATTGTGGTGCTGCAAGTGGCGGCACTGGGTTATGGCTTGTGGACAGTCGCCGTGGCGCGGCCTGTGCATTTGGTGTTTGAATACGATCGTTTCCGCCCGATCCATGCCATTGAAGTGGATGATTCACTGCTTGCCAAAGCGCCCACTGCGCTACGCAGTCTGCCTTGGACGGGGCCTACACCCATCGGCCTGCGCCCCTTGATCGGCAACGAAAAAATGGAAGCCACAATGATCGCGCTCAACGGTGTGCATCTGGGATTGCAAGCGCAGTATTGGCAGCCCTACGAGGCCAGCCGCGCGGAAGTGCTCAAAGTGAGCAAACCCATGCAGGAGCTGCGCAAACGCTTTGCCAAAGATGCGGCGCTGATAGACGCGACCGTGCGCGGAGCAGGCCGCGCTGAAGCGCAATTGCTCTGGATTCCCATGGTGGCACGCAAAGAATTTTGGACCGTACTCGTCGATGCGCAAACCGCACAGCCGCTCGCTTATCTGCCCATCGACTCCTTTTGATCTTATTTTTTCGACGCCCTTCGAGAACCCAAATTTTGAAGAAAATCAGGCCTCTAGCCGTTACAAAATATGTGCGGATTGCTATTATTTCAATAGCGATTAGTTTGCTGCCCGTCTTGCAAACCAGTCAAGCAGCCGATGGCTTGCCGCAGCTCGGAGACGGCGAAGAGATGAGCATCACAGCGGAAAAACAACTCGGCAGACGCATCGCCTGCGAGATTTACCGCGATCCAGATTACATCGACGATCCTCTGATCACAGCTTACGTGCAGCGCATCTGGCAGCCCCTCTTGGCCACAGCCCGTAAGCGCGGCGACATCTCTCCCGAACAAGAGCAGCTCGCCTGGGAAATGATGATAGGCAAAGACCGCAGCATCAATGCCTTCGCCTTGCCCGGCGGATACTTCGGCCTGCATCTGGGTTTGGTGGGCGCAGTGACCACGCGCGACGAGCTCGCCAGCGTACTTGCGCATGAGCTCACGCATGTGAGCCAGCGCCACATCGCCCGCCAGATCAGAAGGCAAAACCAACAATCACCTTGGCTGATGGGCGCGCTGATTTTGGGGACCATTGCTGCGAGTAAAAACCCGCAAGCTGCCAGCGCCGTGATCACCGGGGCGCAAGCCGTGAGCGCACAAACTCAGCTCAATTTTTCGCGCGATATGGAGCGTGAAGCTGATCGCATTGGCTTTTCCATCATGCAAGACGCTGGCTTCGATGTGCGCGGCTTCACCGGTATGTTTGACAAGCTGCAAAACGCCAACCGCATCAACGACAACGGCAGCTTCCCCTATTTGCGCAGCCATCCGCTCACCACCGAGCGCTTGGGCGAGATGCAATCGCGCCTTCAAATGCTGCCACCTGCTGCCCCCAATCAAGCCACGCTCGGGCTGCAAACCGAGCATGCGCTCATCGCTGCCCGCGCGCGCCTGCTCTCTGACAGCAGCGTTGATGGCCTTCGCGCAGAGCTCACCCAAGCCGCACTCGCGCTGCGCAATCCGCTGCCCGCATCGGCTACGCCCGTTCAAAAAATCCGTCAACTCGCTCAGCTCTACGGCGGTGCTCTCGCCAGCAGCCGCCAACGCGATAGCGCCAATGCCACGCGCTATGCAGTCGCCGCCCGTGAACTGCTCATTTCTATGCCATTTGAGCCGTTAGCCGTTATAGAATCCTCACAGAGTGCTATCGAATTAATAGTAATTGAAATCGCCTTGGTGGCGTCTTCCATCGAGCTCAACGCCGCCGCACAAGCCGCCATCATGCATCTGCGCAGCACACCCAGCCAGAGAAACGCGCGCCCCACCTTACTTGCTTGGGCGCAACTCGCGCGCGCGGGAATCGGCGTGAACGCGCCTGGCCTAGACATCGCCAGCGCCATTGACGCATTGCAAATTTGGGTCGCTGATCGTCCCAACGACGCCCCCGCTTGGCAAGCCTTGGCCAGCTTGTATGAAACCCAAGGCCAGCAGCTGCGCAGCCTACGCGCACAAGCTGAGGCTCGCGTCGCCCTGCTCGACTACAGCGCAGCGCTAGATCGCCTCAAAGCCGCCCAAGACTGGGCTCGCAGCAATGGCTCAAACCACATAGAAGCCAGCATCATCGACACCCGCACCCGCGCTGTGCAAGCCATGGTCAAAGAGCTGCAAAACGAGCGCGACAAACCATGAGCACGCCCGATTTCTCTGCTGAAGCTGCCCCCGCCCACCGCAGCTTCCTCAAAACCAAACGCCCAGACGGCCTGAGCAATCTAAGCCACAGCGCCGCATGCCCCTGCCGCAGCGAAGAGCCCATCAGCCAAACGTATGGCGAATGCTGCGCCCTCTGGCACGTTGGCCTACAAGCCACTCCAAAGCGATTCGCCCCCACCCCCGAGCAACTCATGCGCTCGCGCTACAGCGCCTACGTGCTCAAACTCGGCGACTATCTGCTCGCCACTTGGTATGCTGAAAGCTCACCCGGCGAGATCGATTTCCCGCCCACCAAATGGCTCGGCCTAGAAGTTAAAAGCAGCGCAGCCACAGGAGATGTCGGCGTGGTCGAATTCGTCGCCCGATACCGCGACAGTACAGGCCGCGCAGGCCGCCTGCACGAGATCAGCCGCTTCGTGCGCGAAGGCGCAGGCGAAATTGCACACTGGCTTTATGTCGATGGGCAATCGCCAGAAGAAGCGCCCTGACAAACCCCCAGCGAGTCCACGCATGAGCCCGCCATGAGCCCACGTCTAATGGCCGATGCCATCCTCATCTTCCACGCACTCTTCATCGCGTTCGCCGTCTTTGGCGGCCTGATCGCCATCTGGCGATCAGGCGCATGGCGCTGTCTCCATCTGGCCTGCGCCGCATGGGCAGCCACCGTCGTCATCATGGGCTTGCAATGCCCCCTTACCCCGCTTGAGCAAACCCTGCGCCAAGCCGTAGGTCAGCAAGGCTACCAAACCAGTTTCATCGAACACTACCTCCTAGCAGCCATCTACCCCGAAGGCCTGACCCGGCCCATCCAAATCGCGCTGGGCATCGGCGTGGTCGCATTCAACGCTTTGGTCTATAGCTTGGCTTATTTTTTCAAGCGAAAAGCTGCTTTGCCCGACGTGAAATAAGCGCTTAGTGCTATTGAATTTGTAGCGTTAAGACATCAGCGAAAAAGGGGTCGGGAAAATGGGGTCAGATCACAATTCAAGACACTCAAGCTCCCGGCGCGAATTCAACTGCAGACGAAATTGTGCTCTGACCCCATTTTTCTCTCCCCGGCGAGTGATCCTCTTTGATTGAACTCTTGAGCGCTCCAACTGTTTCACACCACCTTTCGCACCTGCGGCCTACCGTTGTGCAGTCGTCTCGTAAACTTTTTTGAAAACACACGCGATAGCGGCCATAACAATCTTGCCCTCTCCCCGCGCGCCTTCCAAAAAAAATTCCAATCCAACCGCCCAACGGTCTCCGCTTCATAGGTAGTTGGCAGGCTAAAAATCTCTTATCGCTCCATTATTACTGTTTACAATTACAGTTAATATGCCCGATATCACCCCACTCCCCGCCGATTACGCAGCCTGGCTCGCAGAGCTCAAAACCCGTATTCACAGCGCCCAGCAACGCGCCTCCCTCGCAGTCAACCGTGAGCTGGTGCTCCTGTATTGGCAGATCGGGCAAGACATTCTGGCCAGACAAGGCCGCGAAGGCTGGGGCACGAAAGTGATTGAGCGGCTGGCGCAGGATTTGCGCAATGCGTTTCCGGATATGAAGGGGTTTTCGCCACGAAACCTCAAATACATGCGCTCTTTTGCCGAGGCTTGGCCAGATGGGGAGTTTGTGCAGCAAGCTGCTGCACAATTGCCATGGTTTCATCTGTGCACGCTGATCGATAAGCTGAAAACATCTCAGGAGCGCGAGTGGTATCTGCATAAAGCCATCGAACACAACTGGTCGCGCAATATCCTAGTCATCCAGATCGAAACCAAGCTTCACGAGCGCAACGGCCAAGCCATCACAAACTTCAAAGACCGCCTGCCCGCCCCCTTCTCGGATCTCGCCCGCGAATCGCTCAAAGATCCCTATCGATTAGACTTCTTGGGCTTAGGCGCAGAGTCACAAGAAAAGGCCCTCGAAGATGCCATCGTCCAACACATCACCAAATTTCTCCTAGAGCTAGGCGCAGGCTTTGCCTTCGTGGGCAGGCAAGTGCATATCGAGGTCGGCGGCGATGATTTCTTCATTGATCTGCTCTTCTACCACCTCAAGCTGCGCTGCTACGTCGTCGTCGAACTCAAAGCCGGCGCATTCAAGCCCGAGCATGCAGGCCAACTGAGCTTTTACCTCTCCACCGTTGATGCCCAAATGAAAGCAGAACACGACGCGCCCACCATCGGCCTGCTGCTGTGCAAAAGCAAAAACAAAGTGGTGGCTGAATATGCTTTGCGCGATTCCAGCAAACCCATCGGCGTAGCCGAATACCAACTCATCGAAGCCCTCCCCGCAGACCTACAAAGCGACCTGCCGAGCATTGAGGCGATTGAGCAGGCTTTGTCTGATTGATTTTGAAGAGTTTTCAGACTATGGCCCGCGTATTTACTGAACTGAGCGCTACCAAATAACTAGTACTTTACTTATTCCACTTCATCTGAACGAATTTTGCAACCCCAGTTCACGCCACGAATCGCTGGATACTCACATAGAGCATCTACTCTTTCCCTGTAAGTTTTCTCGATGCAGAACACATCCAGGCAATCGTTGCGTTTTAGTAGCCAGTCCCGCTGAGTTCGGATTAAATGGTTTCGAGCTTGAGAACCAATATCTGTTGCCATGCTGCCTTGGTAGTTCCGATCAACGGCCATATCCAAGCGCCGCAGCGTGCTGCTGGCGCAGATTTGCAATTCTATTTTGGTGATAGCTTTGTCGCAGTTGATCGGCGCGGCGCTGGCCTGCTGGGCCACACAAACCAGTATTCCCCAGAACACTCTCATAGCAAATACCACATCAGCTCAAATGCTTACCAATCAAGCCAGCAATTTCAAACATCGTGACTGAATCCTTACCGAACAAAGGTTTGAGTTTGGCATCTGAATTGATCGTACGTTTGTCTTTGGCGTCTTGCAGGTTTTGGGCTTTGATGTAATCCCAAAGCTTTTTGGTGACTTCGCCACGGCCGTATAAGCCTTCGCCGATGACCGCAGCCAGCGCTGCGCTTGGCTTCAAGGTGCCTGCGCGGGGAGCAGCTTTGGCTTTTGGTGCTGCAGCTTTCTTCGCTGCGGGTGCTTTCTTCACGGCTACTTTTTTCGCGGCGGGCACCTTGGCTGCTACGGATTTGGCTGCGGCTTTCTTCGCTGCTGGCGCCTTGGCTGCCGCCGTTTTGCCGGCGGCTGTTTTACGCGGTGGGAATTTACTGTCTCGCGGCTCGAAAGCAAAATTCACTTTGCCAGCTTCGGCATCCCAAGCCAGGAAGGCTTTGAAGCTGCGACGGGTGCGCATGCTGACGAATTTGTCGAGCAGATCGGTTTTGCCAGTCTCAAGGAGCTTGGTCATTTGCTCGCGCTCGATGGGCTGCTGCAAGATGATTTGGCCGCTCTTGAAATCGCAGCTGGGTGTGGGCTGCGCCTCGGTGGGCACGGATTTTTCGCAGACGTAGCTCTTGCCGAAGGCTTTGACCGGGCTGCCGCATTTCAGGCATGCCCCGAGAGACACTTCTGCCGATAAATCCACAATCTCGCCGGTTTCAGCGGCTCGTGCCTCGTCGCCAAAATCGAATTCGAGCTTCCAGTTTTTGTCCTCTTCGTTGTATTTGATGACCATCTCGGCCACGAAAGGCCAGCCTGCTTTGGAGCGAAAGCCCTCCAATGGGCCGATGTGTTTATCGCGCAGGAATTGCTCGACTTCGGCCACTTCAAAGGTGCGGCCTGCAGGCGATTTACCGAAGCTGAAGCCGCAGCCTTCTTTTTGCGCTTCGCCTTCAATGAGCGCTTTCACGGGCGCGCCGGGCACGCCCGTGCAGGTGTAGCGGCGGTAGTTTTCTTTCACAATGCCGCCGCAATTGGGGCAAGGCGCAACAAGCGTGGCGTAGTCGCCGGGCACGGTGTCGCGGTCGTATTCTTTGGCTTTGCGCACGATTTTCTCGGTCATCGCGGCAATATCGGCCATGAAATCTGCGCGGGAGAGCTTGCCTTTTTCCATCAAGGCGAGCTTGCTTTCCCACTCGCCCGTTAATTCCGGCTTGGAAAGCTCTTCCACATCCAGGCCGCGCAAAAGCGTCATGAGCTGGAAGGCTTTGGCGGTGGGAATCATCTCGCGGCCTTCGCGCAGCATGTATTTCTCATTCAGCAAGCCTTCGATGGTGGCGGCGCGGGTGGCGGGCGTGCCCAAGCCTTTTTCGCTCAGAGCTTCGCGCAGTTCGTCGTCTTCTACGAATTTGCCTGCGCCTTCCATGGCGCCGAGCAAGGTGGCTTCGGAGTAGCGCGCGGGTGGGCGGGTTTTGAGGCCTTTGGCTTCAACGGTTTCGTTGCGCACCATTTCGCCGGGTTTGACGGGCATCAAAGTTTTGCTGTTTTCGCCCTCTTTTTTCTCCATCTCATCGTCGGCTTCTTTGCCGTAGATGGCGAGCCAACCGGGCTTGACGAGCACTTTGCCTTCGGATTTGAAGTTATGGTTGAGCGCTGTCGTGATGCGGGTGGTGATTTGGTATTCAGCTGATGGGAAAAACACCGCCATGAAGCGGCGCACAACCAAGGTGTAGAGCTTGAATTCAGCCTCGCTCAGGTTGCTGGGCGATTGCAGCGTGGGGATGATGGCAAAGTGGTCGCTCACCTTGGCGTTGTCAAAAATACGCTTGGATGGCTTGATGTAGCCGTTGTTGAGCGCCACAGCGGCATGCGGCTCCAGATGCTTGTGGCCGCAATCGGCCAGCATCTCGAAGGTTTGCTTCACCACGGGCACATAGTCTTCAGGCAAATAGCGTGAATCAGTACGCGGGTAGGTGAGCGCTTTGTGGCGCTCATACAAAGATTGCGCCAGTTGCAGTGTGGTCTTCGCAGAGAAACCAAATTTGCCATTGGCCTCGCGCTGCAAGCTCGTTAGGTCAAACAGGCCGGGCGAAGCTTGCGTGCTGGGCTTGGATTCTTCGGAAACGCTGGCGGCTTTGCTGCGCACAGCATCTGCAATCGAGCGAGCGGTTTTTTCGTCCCAAATACGGTCAGCGCGGTGGTCTGCATCTTCGCCTTTTTTGAATTTCGGATCAAACCATTTGGCGGGGTATTCGCCAGCTTCGGCGATGTAGGTGGCGTGAATCTCCCAATAATCCCGAGAGATGTGTTTGCGGATTTGCTCTTCGCGCACCACCACTACGGCAAGAGTTGGCGTTTGCACACGGCCTACAGTGGTCAAGAAAAAACCACCATCGCGGGAATTGAAAGCCGTCATGGCGCGGGTGCCGTTGATGCCCACAAGCCAATCAGCCTCGCTTCTGCTACGTGCGGCATCGGCCAACGGGCGCATCTCTTTATCAGAGCGCAGCTTGTCAAAGCCATCGCGGATGGCCTGCGGCGTCATGCTTTGCAGCCACAGGCGCGTGACGGGTTTGCCCAGAGGCGTGTGTTTGCCGCCCTTATCGGAGCCGGCATATTGCTCGATCAAGCGGAAGATCAACTCGCCCTCGCGCCCTGCGTCGCAAGCATTGATCAAAGCGCTCACGTCTTTGCGTTTGGCCAATCTGACGACGGCATTCAGCCGCGTCTTGGTTTTGTCTACCGGCTTCAAATCAAAATGCGGCGGAATCACTGGCAGATTGGCAAAGCTCCATTTGCCGCGCTTCACGTCAAATTCTTCTGGCGCTTGAATCTCCACCAAATGGCCCACGGCGGAGCTGACAACGTATCTTTCGCTCTCAAAGTATTCGTCGTGCTTTTCGAATTTTCCAGCGGTCGGCGTGAGCGCACGAACGATGTCTTGGGCGACGGAAGGCTTCTCAGCAATGATCAAGGTTTTCATATCAGTACAATCAGGTTTCTCGCGCATGCGCAGGTGCGCACACGTACACACATGCGCGCGCCTGCGCACATGTGCATATTCAACATACCAAATTTTTCGGCACTTTGCCAAATTTAGTTTTTTCATGCCTGCCAAAAAATCTTCTCCTTACGTTCAGCCCCCGCAAATTACGGAGCGCCTGATCGAGGTGCGTGCCTCGGGCATTCATGGCAACGGCATGTATGCCCTGCGCGATATTCCAGCGGGGCAAATCCTCATGGAATACCAAGGCCGCATCATCTCTTGGAAAGAGGCCCTGCGCCGCCATCCGCATGATCCGAGCCAGCCCAACCACACGTTTTACTTCTCGCTGGCAGACGGCCGATGCATCGATGGCAACGATAACGGCAACGATTCCCGCTGGATCAACCACGCCTGCAAGCCCAATTGTGAAGCCGATGAAGACGAAACCCATCAGCGCGTTTGGATCAAGGCGCTGCGTGATCTCAAAAAAGGCGACGAACTGTTTTACGATTACGGCTTGGTGATTGACGAGCCCTACACGAAGAAACTCAAGGCGGAATACCAATGCCTTTGCGGCGCGAAGAAATGCCGGGGCACAATGTTGGCAAAAAAATGAGCGCCGACGAGCCGCCTCTTGGTGCGAAGGCCTCCTCGGGGGGCAGCGCACCTCGCGAAGCCGGGGGGCGAGGGGGCTACATGCCTTGGCCTGCGGAGTCGATTTGGCAGCAAGTGATGGCGCTGGGTTTGCCATCGCTGGCCAATTTCAGCGTCGAAATTCTGCCCGAGATCGATTCCACCAACACCGAGCTGATGCGCCGCGCACGCGCTGGGCGCACCGAGCCCACGCTGTTGGTGGCAGAAACGCAAACTGCAGGGCGCGGGCGCATGGGGCGCGGTTGGCTCTCCAGCCCCGGCAATTCGCTCACCTTTTCTTTCGGCATCAGCCTCGCGCCGATCAGCTGGGAAGGGCTGAGCTTGGCGGTGGGCGTGAGCGTGGCGGAGAGCCTGAACGCTTCACATGCAGCGGCGGTTCAGCTCAAATGGCCCAACGATCTGTGGCTGCAAGACCGCAAGCTGGCTGGTATTTTGATTGAGACGGCCAGCATGCCGCAACCTGCTAAATCGCAGGAGCGCTTCGCCGTGATCGGCATCGGCATCAACATCGCCGCCCGCCCAGCAAGCCCTGATTTGCGCCAAAGCCCCGCTTGGCTGCAAGAATTTCAGCCCACCGGCAGCCCGCAAACGGCTCTAGAGCAGCTTTTTTCACATTTATTGGGCAATATGCTGCTTTTTGAGCGCGAAGGCTTTGCGGCCTTTTCCAGCCGCTTTGCTGCCCGCGATGCTTTAATAGGCCGCGAAGTCACGCTAAGCGATGGCCAACAAGGACGGGCGCAAGGTGTGGAAAGCAGCGGTGCGCTGTTGGTGCATACTTCGCTTGGGCTTCAACGTGTGGCAAGCCAAGAGGTGAGCGTGCGCCCCACGCTTAAAGCCTGACCCGAAGTTTCACCCGTAGTTTGACCTTTATCCCATGCTGAGATTTTTCGTTTTATTGCTGATTTTGGCCAACGGCGCTTATTTTGCGTGGTCGCAAGGCCTGCTGGCCAGCCTCGGCTTCGCGCCAGCGGTGCAAACCGAGCCGCAGCGCCTTCAAGCCCAAATCAAGCCCGATGCCATTCGATTACTCAACAATACCGAAGCCAAGCGCGTCGACGCCTTGGCCGCCGCGCCGCCACCCAAGCCGTCCGAATGCCTACAAACCGCCCTACTGAGCGAGAGCCAAGCCAGCGCCGTGCGCACAGCCGCTGCCAGCTTGCCCGCAAGCAGCTGGAGCTTAGAAAACACTGTCGAACCCGCCCGTTGGATCGTGTACATGGGCAAATACGCTTCCCCTGAGGCGCTGGCATTGAAGAAAACAGAGCTACGCGGTTTGAACATGAGCTTCGAAACACTGAAGAACCCTACGCTAGAGCCTGGGGTGTCCCTGGGCGCATTCGCCACGCAGTCCCAGGCCAACGAAGCCCTCGCCGCAGCTGCCAAGCGCGGTGTGCGCACAGGCAAAGTCATCCAAGAATTGCCCGAGCGCAAAGGTTTCTATCTCAAGCTCCCAGCAGTCGATGACACCCTGCGGACGCAGCTCGACGGCATCAAATCCGCCGTGGGCACTGGCGGGTTATCTATTTGCAAGGCTTGATTTGCTATTTAATTGATAGCTATTTACCCAGGATTTATAACGGGTACAGCCCTAAAACGCTTAAAAATCAAGCCACAAACACGCGCCAAGTAAAATACAGTCTGTTGCGCTGCGCAACGCCAATTTCTCAACCCCCGCAGCCATGTAGAGGACTACCATGTATAAAAACCTCGCAGCCACGCTTGTGGCCGCCTGCTTTTTTTCTTCCGTTTTTTCACAAAACGCCCAAGCTCTCAAGGGATCTCCCGAACGAGCTCCCGATAAATCTCTAGAGCCACTCAAAGCAGCTTGGGTATACGTCGCGCCGCTCACCGATGCGGGCTGGGTGCGCCAGCATGATGAGGGGCGCAAGGCGGTGCAAGCGGCTTTAGGCGACAAGGTGAAGACCAGCTATGTGGAGAACGTGCCCGAGGGCGCGGATGCTGAGCGCGTGATTCGTGACTTGGCGGCGCAGGGCAACAAAATTATTTTCACGCCGAGCTTCGGTTATATGGAAGCGACGATGCGCGTGGCGGCTGAGTTTCCAGAGGTGCGCTTTGAATCGATTACGGGGTATAAAACGGCTGCGAATGTGTCTGCTGCGAATGCGCGCTATTACGAAGGCCGCTACCTCGCGGGCATCGCGGCTGGGCGCATGACGAAGACGAATATCGCGGGCTATGTGGCGGGGTTTCCGATTCCAGAGGTGGTGCAGGGCATCAATGCGTTCACATTGGGCATGCGCTCGGTGAACCCTAAAGCGCAGGTGAAAATCGTTTGGCTGAATGCTTGGTTTGATCCCCCACGCGAGCGTGATGCGGCGATGACGCTGATAAACCAAGAAGCGGATGTGCTCGCTTTTCATACCGGCTCCAATGCCGTGATGATCGCGGCGCAGGAGCGCGGCAAAATGGCAGTGGCGTATCACTCGGATATGCGCAAGGTCGCGCCGGATGCGCAGATTTTGGCAGTGACGCACCAGTGGGGCGCGTATTACACGCAGCGCACCAAGGCGGCGCTGGAGGGCAGCTGGAAGAGCGGCAATGTGTGGGGCGGCATCAAGGAGGGCATGATTCGTGTGGACAGTTTTGGCACGAAAGTTCCGCAGACGGTGCAGCTAGAGATCAATGCGGCGCAACAGGCAATTGGCACTGGCAAATTGAAGCCTTTTGGCGCGGACAAGCAAGATGTCATGGACAACGAAGGCAAGCTCATGATTACCAAAAACACAGCTCTGACCGATTCACAAATACTGACTATGAACGCGCTCGTATCGGGCGTAGTCGGAAAGATTGCAAAATAGCGGGGTGAATACCGCTCCTGCCGCTAAACTCTCTGCTCCCACACGCGCCTACCGCGCCAGCCTCTTGCGCTTTGCTTCCGATGGCGCGGCGGTCTTTGATGAAGATGGTTTGCTGGTGGTGGATGTGAATGGCAAGGTAGCCGCAAGTGGGGCGTTTGCTTCCCTACGCAGCGCTTATTCGCACCTACCTACGCAGCATTTCCCCGGCCGCATCATCGCGCCGGGCTTTGTGGATATGCATGTGCATTACCCGCAGATGGACGTGATCGGCTCGCCTGCAGATGGCCTGCTTCCGTGGCTGGCGAATTACACTTTTCCAGAAGAAAACCGCTTCTCAGCCGTTGAGTATGCTGCGCAGTGCGCTACGTTTTTTATAGCAGAACTGCTGCGCAACGGGGTGACGACCGCGCTGACTTTCGCTACCTCGCATGTGGCCTCTGTCAAGGCGATGTTTGAAGCTGCAGATACTGCTGGCCTGCGCATCATCACAGGCAAATGCCTGCAAGACCGCAACTGCCCCGATGGCGTGCGCGACGAAACTGAACAGTCTCTGATTGACACTGAAAACCTGATTCAGCGCTGGCATGGCAAAGGCTCGCGCGGCCAGCTCGGCTATGCGATCACGCCGCGCTTCGCGCCCACCTGCTCGGATGCGCAAATGCGCGGAATGGGCGAGCTGGCCGCGAAATATCCCGACGTATGGATTCAATCGCATGTGAGTGAAAACAGCGATGAGATCGCTTGGGTAAAACAGCTCTATCCGCAAGATGCGAGCTATCTCTGCGTGTATGAGCGATTTGGTTTGCTTCGTGAAAAGAGCGTGTATGCCCACTGCATTCATTTCAACGATGCTGATCGCGCTTTGATGAAGGAGCTCGGTGCGGCAGCAGCCGTTTGCCCCACCAGCAACTTATTTCTCGGCAGCGGATATTTTGATTTTGCCAAAGCGCAAGAGCAATCCTTGCCCCACGGCTTGGCCAGCGATGTCGGCGGCGGCACATCTTTTTCTCCGTTCAAGACCATGCTCGCTGCGCACTACGTCTCTCGCAGCAACGCACAAAGCGGCTGCGTCGCCAAACGCGCCATCACGCTTTCCCCGCACAAGCTCTGGTGGCTGCACACCGCTGGCGCAGCGCAAGCGATGGGCTTGGCTGGTGTGGTGGGCAATTTGCAGCCTGGTTACGATGCCGATTTCGTCATCCTCAATCCGCAAGCCACGCCGATTCTGGCGCGGCGCACCGCTCGCGCTCAATCGCTGGATGAATTGCTCTTCGCGATGATCGTGCTTGGCGATGAGCGCGTGGTGGAGCAAACGGTGCTGGCCAGCGGGTAAAATCTGCGCATGTCTCCAGAAGCCCCGCAAGATTTGCCGAATACGCCAAATGTGTCGAATGAGCCAGATTTTGATTTGACGGCGCATTTTCTGATAGCCATGCCCGGCATGGAAGACGAGACATTTTCTAAATCAGTGATTTATCTGTGTGAGCACACCGATCGCGGCGCATTAGGCATCGTGATCAACAAGCCCACCGAGCTCACCCTACCCAAATTGTTTGCAAAAGTCGATCTGCCGCTGGAACGCATGGATCTGCAAGATACGCTCGTCTTTGGTGGCGGCCCGCTGCACACGGAGCGCGGCTTTGTTTTGCATGAAAAGCAAGTGGCCATTGCGGTGACTTTTGCTGACATGAAAGACGTGCCGCTCTCCGTGCCAGATACCGAGCCTGCACCCGTGCGCGAGCTGAGCATAGAGCAGCAGCTTCTAGAAGCGCTGGCCGACGAGGCAGAAAAAGCGCAGCAAGGCACGTTTTACGCCTCCTCGCTCACCATTTCCGATGGCATGGAATTGACCACCTCCAAAGACGTGCTCGAAGCGCTGTCCAGCGGCGGCGGGCCGCGAAAAGTGTTCATTTCGCTCGGCCACGCAGGCTGGGGACGCGGGCAACTTGAATCTGAATTAGCCGAAAACACTTGGCTGCACGTCAAGGCTAGCGCGGAAGTAATCTTCGACACCCCCGCCGCTGATCGCTACACCAAAGCCTTGGGGCTACTTGGCTTACAAGAATGGATGATCTCTCGCGACGTGGGGCGCGCATGATCGTGGCTGGCCGCCTCAAGCGATCCGTTCCCGCGCAGCAGCAATCCTTTTTGGCTTTTGATTTTGGCGAAAAACGCACAGGGGTGGCCTCTGGCACGCGGCTCACCGGCACCGCAACGCCCATGCAAACCATCCATACCGCCGTGATAGATGCTCGCTTTTCTGCTATCGAAAAGATACTGAAAGAATGGCAACCCGATGCATTGATCGTGGGCATTCCCACGCATCCCGACGGCGCAGCCCATGAGATGACGCAACGCGCCCAGCGCTTCGCTCGCCAGCTTCATGGCCGCTTCCATTTGCCTGTGCATGAGGTGGATGAGCGCTACAGCAGCGTAGAAGCCGCTTCGCGCGGCGCGAAAGATCTAGACAGCGAAGCCGCTGCCATCCTCTTAGAACAATTTTTCAATGAGATCGAAGAATGAGTGCTCTTTTACTTGATGCGCCGACGCTCTACCAAGAGCTGCTCCAAGGTGTGAAGAATTTGCGTGACGCGGATACACAATTGCTCGGCATTTACTCCGGCGGCGCGTGGCTCGCGGAGAGTTTGCAGCGCGATTTGGCCCGGCCCGGCAAAGTGGGGGTGATTTCATCGGCCATGCACCGCGATGATTTTTCCAAGCGCGGTTTGGCGCACAGCGTGCAAACGCAGATCCCGTTTGATGTGAACGGGCAAGATATTTTGCTGATTGACGATGTGCTCTACACCGGGCGCACGATTCGCGCTGTGCTCAACGAGCTGTTTGACTATGGCCGCCCTGCGCGTGTGCGCTTGGCTGTGCTTGTGGATCGGGGTGGGCGGCATTTGCCGGTGCAGGCGGATTTTGCAGCCGCACGTGTGAGCCTGCCAGCTGCGCAATCGCTCACGCTGGCTCGCAATGACTCAGGTATTTTCAGCTTCAAAGTGGAGAACGCATAAATGAAGTCCAAGGAGTTTGCATAAATGCTCTACAAGCGCAATCCCCAACTCAACAAGCATGGCGAGCTGATTCACCTGCTTTCCACCGAAGGCTTGCCTAAGGCTATCCTCACGCAGATCTTGGATACTGCTGCCAGCTTCGTCAGCGTGAGCGACCGCGAGGTAAAAAAAGTGCCCCTGCTGCGCGGCAAAAGTGTGTTCAATCTCTTTTTCGAAAACTCCACCCGCACGCGCATCACCTTTGAAATTGCAGCCACGCGCCTCTCGGCTGATGTGATCAACCTTGATATCGCCAAATCATCGGCCAGCAAAGGCGAATCCTTACTCGACACGATTGCCAATTTGTCGGCAATGGCGGCAGATATTTTTGTGGTGCGTCACGGTGAATCAGGGGCACCCTATCTGATCAGCCAGCATGTTGCACCGCATGTGCATGTGATCAATGCAGGCGATGGCCGCCATGCGCATCCCACACAAGGTTTGCTGGATATGTACACGATTCGCCATTTCAAAGGCGATTTCTCGAATCTCACGGTGGCTATCGTGGGCGATGTGTTGCATTCGCGTGTAGCTCGCTCCGATATTCATGCGCTCACCACATTGGGCTGCGCCGAGGTTCGTGTTGTCGGGCCGCGCACCTTGATTCCTAGCGACTTGCGCGAGATGGGCGTGCGCGTCTGTCATTCGCTGGAAGAAGGCATCAAAGGGGCAGATGTGATCATCATGCTCCGCCTGCAAAACGAGCGCATGAGCGGTGCGCTATTGCCCTCAAGCCAAGAATTTTTCAAGAGCTTTGGCCTCACGCCTGAGAAGCTGCAATTGGCCAAACCTGATGCGATCGTGATGCATCCGGGGCCGATCAATCGTGGTGTGGAGATTGACTCTGCTGTGGTTGATGGCAAACAAAGCGTGATCTTGCCGCAGGTGACTTTTGGCATCGCGGTGCGCATGGCGGTGATGAGCATTGTGGCGGGGAATGAGGCATGAAGATACTGATCAAAGGCGGCAGAATCATTGATCCAGCATCCCGATTGGATGCAGTGGGCGATGTGGCGATTGCAGCGGGGCGGATTGTGGGAATTCAGAATATCCCTGCGGATTTCACGCCCAGCAAGACAGTGGATGCCAGCGGACTGATCGTCGCGCCTGGTTTGGTGGATTTGTGTGCCCGCCTGCGTGAGCCGGGCTATGAGCATGAAGGCATGCTGGAATCTGAGTTGGCAGCAGCTGTCGCAGGCGGCATCACTTCGTTGGTTTGTCCGCCCGATACCGACCCTGTGCTTGATGAGCCCGGCCTCGTAGAAATGCTGAAATACCGCGCCGAGAAACTGCATCAATCCCGCATGTTCCCGCTCGGTGCGCTGACCAAAGCTTTGCAAGGTGAATCGCTCACTGAAATGGCTGAGCTCACGGAGAGTGGTTGCGTGGGTTTTGGCCAAGCAGAAATTCCGCTGGCCAACACGCAAGTGATGCAACGCGCGATGCAATATGCCGCCACGTTTGGCTACACCGTTTGGCTGCGTCCACAAGAATTGCATTTGGGCAAAGGCGTGGCTGCCAGCGGCGCATTGGCAACAAGGCTGGGTTTATCTGGCGTGCCAGTCGCAGCTGAGACGATTGCGCTGCACACGATTTTTGAGCTGACCCGCTCCACAGGCGCACGCATTCATCTCTGCCGCATCAGCAGCGCGGCAGGCGTGGCTTTGCTGCGAGCGGCTAAGGCGGAAGGCTTGAATATCACCGCCGATGTGAGTATCAACTCTTTGCATTTGACCGACAACGATATCGGTTATTTCGACAGCCGTGCACGCCTGAACCCACCGCTGCGCCAGCAACGCGACCGCGACGCGCTGCAAGCAGGCTTGCTCGACGGCACGATTGATGCGCTGGTGAGCGATCACAACCCAGTTGAAGCGGATGCCAAAAATCTGCCCTTCGGCGAAGCTGAAGCAGGCGCTACTGGTTTGGAATTGCTTCTGAGCCTTGCGCTCAAATGGGGGCAGCAACATTCTTTGAGCATGAGCGACACCCTCTCGCGCATTACGCTTGCTCCCTCTCGCGTGCTGGAAAGCAGCTTGGGCACATTGGCTTCAAGCGTGGGCCGCTTGAATGTGGGCGGCGCGGCGGATCTTTGCATCTTTGATCCTACGCAAGAATGGAGCGTGAGCAACGAGGCGCTGCGCAGCCAAGGCAAGCACACGCCGTTTGCCCACGACATGGGAGGCTGCATGATGCCAGGTCGCGTGAAATACACGCTGGTCAATGGACAACTGGCTTTTGAGCGCCACTGAAAACTTGTAGAAAAAAATACAATGGAAAACACCACCAACCTCACTGAGCAACGCCTCGCCGATGCTTGGGGCATCTTGCAATCGCACTCCCAGCACATTGACAGCTTGAAGCCCGATGCCAATCGTTTGGCTTTTGCAGATCCCGAATTCTTGCTGCGCCGAGAAATGCGCGGCATGCGTATTCAAATGGAGATGCTCAAGCCTGAGCTCGGGCAAAGTGAAGCGGGGATTGACAACACCATCGTCGTCTTCGGTGGTGCACGTTTTTGTAGCCCAGAAGAGGCACAAGAAGCACTCACTACTGCGCAAGCCAGTGGCGATGCCAAAGAGGTCGCCGCTGCCCAGCGCCTCGTGCGCAACGCGCCTTACTACACGCAAGCCCGCGAGTTCGGTAAACTCGTCTCGCAATACAGCCAAAACTGCCATGAGAAAGAGAAAATCTTCATTTGCACCGGCGGCGGCCCTGGCGTGATGGAAGCGGCCAATCGCGGCGCTGCGGATGTGGGCGCGCCTTCGGTGGGCCTGTCAATTGCTTTGCCTCGCGAAGAAAAACCCAACCGCTTTGTGCCGCCCGAACTGAGCTTCAAATTCCATTACTTCGCCATCCGAAAAATGCATTTCATGATGCGCGCCAAAGCCTTGGTGGCCTTCCCCGGCGGCTTTGGAACGCTCGATGAGCTGTTTGAAGTGCTCTGCCTCGTGCAAACACGCAAAGCCAAACCCGTGCCGATTTTTCTCTACGGTTCGGCCTATTGGAAAAAAGTGATCAACTTTGAAGCGCTCGCGGATGAAGGCGCGATCTCGCACGAAGATTTGAAGCTCTTCACGTATGTGGACGATGCGCAAACAGCGTGGGCTGAGATCAAGCGGTTTTACGACTTGCAGTGAGCCGCTAAGCCGCGATCATTCAGCTGATGCTCAAGCGTTGATCAACTCAAATCGCCTGTCGCCGTCTTCGCATACGACAGGCCGTGGGGCATCTCACCGACGCCCATGTTGAGCAGCTCCCACAGCTCTGAGGCCTCTTCTGGCGTTGCGCACTCAAACCTCACTGGGATGCCCTCTATGCTTTCTGTGTAACTCAGGCCTCGCTGAAGAAACAACTCAACGAAGCTGTCACTTACTATCGAACTGGCAATCGCTTTAACGGGTAGATTCTCTTCTTGCTTGCTCATGCCCAAGTTCTTGTTGCGCCGATTGCCGCGCACCTTCAGGATGTCGCCCTGATAGTTGATCTGCCCGAGGCCGTTGAAACCCAATGCGCCCGGCTTCATCGGCCCGCCGCCAAATCGCACACTGAACTGCGGCCACATGCCCGACGATGGCGCGCCCAACATGCTTTCTTGTTGTGATTCTGGGCCTGTTTGAGCGGGCTTGAGTGTTTCGTCACGATCTTGCAGCAGCTCTGCCACCGTCATGTCTAGCCCATCATGGCGGAAAACGATTTGATCGTCAGTCACGATGTCTTTGACCCGCATGCCCACGATCATGCGTCGTTCATAAGGGCCTAGAGATTTTCCATTCACGAACAAGCTGTATTTGTAGCCCACAGTTTGATACCTTGTAATATTTTTATTTATAGGGAATTCGTCAGATGATAGCCATTTCTGATGTCAGCCATGCTTCTTGCACAATAAATTTTTACGGAACCCTGAGTGGTTTCAGAAGCGGAAATAAAAAAGGCTTCCGAAGAAGCCTTTGTGCATACGAAAGTTTTAACGATCAAACGCGCTTGCGGTATTCACCAGTGCGCGTATCGATCTCCACCTTGTCGCCTTGCGCCACGAAAATCGGCACGCCAAGATCAAAGCCGGTGGCGATTTTTGCAGGCTTCAAAACCTTGCCGGAAGTGTCGCCTTTAACAGCAGGCTCGGTCCAGGTGATTTCGCGCTCAACGCTGGTGGGCAACTCCACCGAGATGGCTTTTCCGTCATAGAACACGACTTCCGCTGTCATGCCTTCTTCGAGGTAGCTAAGCGCATCGCCCATGTTCTCGGATTCGACTTCGTATTGGTTGTATTCGCTGTCCATCCAGACGTACATGGGGTCAGCGAAATAGGAGTAGGTGCAATCTTTTTTGTCCAGGATGATCTGCTCAATCTTGTCATCGGCCTTGAACACGACTTCAGTGCCAAAGTTGGCAATCAGGCTTTTGATTTTCATGCGCACGGTCGCGGAGTTGCGGCCACCACGGCTGTATTCGGTTTTGAGAATGACCATCGGGTCTTTGCCGTGCATGATCACGTTGCCTGCGCGCATTTCTTGTGCGATTTTCATGGAGTCTGCTTTCTTTGTAGGGGGCTGCGCTTTTCAGCACTTCAATCGGGCTGCGAATTCTCGCAAAGCCTATGATTTTAACCTGATTTGCCTTGATTTTGACTGCTAGCGAATCGCCAGATTTCTCTTTTCCTCAACAAAATCAAGCAGTTGCGTGACCAGATCGGATTGCGCGAGTAACCGCGCTCTGGCTGTTTTCACGCAAGCTGACCAAGCTGGTAAATCCATTGCTGGCAATTGAGCTTGGCTCAGGCCATTCCAAACCAGATGGAATTCGCGCAAATCTGGCGGCGCTTCGAGCCAATCCAAAAAGGCTTCTAGTTTGGCGGCATGTGCGCCATCGTCTTGCAGATAAATCTGCCAAACGAAGGCTTGGCCTGCCCAAATGGCCCGTACCAACGAATCTTCACCTCTAACGAAATTCAAATCACAACTTTTGAGTAATGCGTCATAGTGTGGTTGTGGCAACAGTGATTGCTCCTGAATAAATAGCATACTACGCAGATTCCATAACGGGGAAAGGCCATTTTTTCTTAAAACTCCAGCCTTCACAGCAGCCTGCGCACGACCTTGCATCACGATCAACTGCGATGGCTTTTGCCCACACGCCAGTTGCCCCAAGAGCTGCGCCAGCGCAGACGGCTCGTAGCAAAAGAGGCTGATCCGGCGCTCAGCACTTGCTGCTGTCATGGCTTGGGTTTGAACATCGGCTTCACGAATCAAACCACCCGTACCCGCCCTAAAGCCAGGGTAGTAAAACCATTTTTCCATGCCTTGCGCAGACCCGCTCATGACGGGCGAACGCAGGCCATGAGTACGCTCTGCATACGGCTCAGCGCTCAGGTATTCCAGATTGATCCAAACTGGCTTTTTAAAGCCAGTTTGGCTTTTACCCGTTATATTATCTGCACAGTTTGCTATTGATTTAATAGCAATCCAAGAAGGATCAATCTCACATCCAAAAGCCTCAATCACCACATCACCCGGCCGCTCATCCTGCGGCATGGGTGCATCAGGCTGCCAAACCATCACCTGCACACCCGCACAGCCCTTGGGTGCCATCCAAGCAAGCGCAGATGCATCGTCCACCCACAGCCGCACGCTCTGCTCACGAGCAGCCAGCCCACATGCAAGCCGCCAACATACGCCGATATCGCCAAAATTGTCGATCACTCGGCAGAAAATGTCCCACTGCTTCATAGGCAGGCGCGCTCTGATGCAGGCATCGAAAAACTCATCGCATTTTTGCGTTTTTTGTTTGCTCTTTTCGCGTTTTTCGCGTTACAGAGAAGCTTCCGCCAGCGCCAATTCTCCGCGCAGCGAAAAGCCCATGCGCTGGTTGACTTCGATCTCCATGATCTGACCGGGTAAGCGCTGCATCGCCTGCTGACTGGCTGCGAAATTGATCACGCGATTGCATTCGGTGCGCCCCATGAGTTCGGGCGCATCGGCCTTGGATTGGCGCGAAGGCCCTTCCACCAAAATCTTCACAGTCGTGCCGACCATCGCATCGCTGAAAGCATGCGTGTTGTCGTTGATGGCTTTTTGAACTTGCAGCAGGCGCTGGTGTTTTACATCGTGCGGCGTGTCGTCAGCCAGTGAAGCAGCAGGCGTGCCGGGGCGGGGGCTGAAGATGAAGCTGAAACTGTTGTCAAACTTCATGTCTTCAATCAGCTTCATCGTCTTGGCGTGATCGTCATCCGTCTCGCCCGGAAAGCCAATGATCAGATCGGTGGACAAAGGCAAATCTGGGCGAATCGCACGCAGCTTGCGGATCGTGCTTTTGTATTGCAGACAAGTGTAGCCGCGCTTCATGGCCACCAAGATTTTGTCTGAGCCATGTTGCACAGGGAGGTGCAAATGGCTGACTAATTTGGGCAGCTTGGCATAAGCTTCGATCAGCGCAGGCGTGAATTCATTGGGATGGCTGGTGGTGTAGCGAATGCGCTCGATACCTGGAATATCGCTCACGTAATCCAGCAGCGTGGCGAAATCGCAAATCTCTGCGGTATTGCCCATCGTACCGCGATAAGCATTCACGTTTTGCCCGAGCAGATTGATCTCTTTCACGCCCAGCCCAGCGAGCTGCGCCACTTCGAGCAACACATCATCTAGCGGCCGATTGACCTCTTCACCACGCGTGTAGGGCACCACGCAATAGCTGCAATATTTCGAGCAGCCTTCCATGATGCTCACAAACGCACTCGCACCTTCGCGCCGCGCAGGAGGCAGGTGGTCAAACTTTTCAATTTCTGGAAAGCTGATGTCGACTTGCGATTTGCGGGTTTGCTGTTGTTTTAAGAGCAACTCAGGCAGGCGGTGCAGGGTCTGCGGGCCAAACACCACATCCACATAGGGCGCACGCTTGATGATTGCATCGCCTTCTTGGCTGGCCACGCAGCCGCCCACGCCAATTTTCACGCCCTTGGCCTTCAAATGCTTGATGCGCCCCAAATCAGAAAACACCTTCTCCTGCGCCTTCTCGCGCACCGAGCAGGTGTTAAACAGCACGAGATCAGCTTCGTCCACGTTGTCTGTTTTCTCATAGCCTTCAGCGGCGTGAAGCACATCGACCATTTTGTTCGAGTCGTACTCGTTCATTTGGCAACCGAAGGTGCGGATAAATACTTTTTTGCTCATGATGTGCTCGCTACTGCGAAGAAATAGATGCTATTTATTTAATAGCACTTTGCGTAAGTTCTATAACGGCAAAGTGCCCAAAAGGCTTAAAAATGCGCTATCCAAAGCGCTGCGAGCTTTCAGCGCTGAGGCAGTTGCCCGCGTTGTTGGCGGCCTTGTTGCTCAAAGCTGGGCAGCTGATTGAAAGGCGTTTTGCCATCGTCTTGCTTCTTGCTGTCGCCATCTGAAGCAAAAGTGAAATTGTTGGCAGGCGTGTTGGTTTTGAGCTTTTGTTTGATTTCCAGCTCATTCAAAATCCACACCTCTTGAATCTCCCCCATCGGGTTGCGCACAAAATTCACAGTCACTTCCAAATTTGTGATGCTCGCCGACATCACCATACGATGCTGCTGATCGCGAATGCGCGAACCAGGAGACAGGCGCTCTTGCTTGCCATCTATCAAAACAAGAGGCGCTTGCACAACCTGCATTTTCCCGCGCAAAGCATGGTCAGGAAACTTGCGCAGCCCGGGCACGCCCACCTGCAAAGCCTGCTCATTCACAGGCAGCGGCGCAGAAAGCTGACCCTGTGCCATCAGCGAGGTACTCAAACCAAGCGTGAAAAGTAGAAAAAACTTGAATGCAGCAAAAAGACAGCGGTTCATGGTGTACATCCAGAGGCTGTTGAACATCAGGCTATTTTAAGCTGCGTAGCTGGCAGCACCAGATCATTCGATCTGACTGATGCGCTTGAGCAACGCCACGAACTGCGTGCGCTCTGCTTCTGAGAGCGAAGATAGAAGGCGTTGCTGCACTTTTTTGGCGTGTTTCTTCATGGCGAGGGTTTGCTTTTCACCCTCGGGCGTGAGCCAAAGCAGCTTGCGGCGTTTGTCGCTGAGAGAGGCTTCGCGGCGTAGCCAGCCGCGCTCCTCTAGGCGCAAGATGACGGAGCCGGAGGTGGCGGCATCGAGTGCGACGCGCTGCGCCACGGTAATTTGGTCTGCTCCCGGCTCGTCTAGCAAGGCTTGCAGGATGGCAAATTGCAAGGCTGTGACCTCAAAGCCGCCCAACTCCTCGGCAAAGATGGCTATGGAGGTTTGGTGCGCACGGCGAATCAAATAACCGGGAGCTTGGGAAAAGTCAAAAGAGATGGCCATTGAATAAATGAATAACTGATGTGATTGTAAGCACACATACGATTAGGGTAAGTACTAAGCATGCAAATGATATGTATACATACATTTAATTTATCATTCAAAGATAACGCAAAACCACCCCATTGAAGCCTTCAACATGACGTCTGCAAACTCTGCCCAACCCATCTTGATCGCAGGCGGCGGCATCGGCGGCTTGGCGGCGGCTTTCGTCTTGGGCCGCGCAGGGCATCAAGTGACGGTGCTGGAGCAGGCAGCTGAATTTGGCGAAATCGGCGCTGGCATTCAGCTCGGCCCCAATATTTTTCGCATGTTTGCGTATCTCGGGCTCACAGAGAAGATCAATAAACTCGCCTACTTCCCGCCCGCGATGGGCATGCGCGATGTGCGCACGGGAGAACTGGTGGTGCGCGTGGAAATGGGCGATGCGGCGCGGGCAGCTTACGGCGGCTTTGCGTACGGCGTGATTTATCGCGCGGATTTGCATGATGTGCTGCTGGAGGCTTGCAAGGGTTTGAGCAACATCACGTTGCGCACAAATGCGGGCGTGTCTTCGTTTTCGCAAGATGCTTCGCAAGTTACCGCCGTGCTCAAAAACGGCGAGAGCATCCAAGGCGCTGCGCTGCTCGGTGCGGATGGCCTGTGGAGCGGCATCCGCGAAGCGATTGTGGGCGACGGAAAACCACGCGTGAGCGGACATATTGCTTATCGTGCTGTGCTAAAGAAAGAAGACGTGCCGCCAGAATTGTGGAGCGATGAAGTGCAGCTGTGGGGCGGTGAGAAAACCCATTTGGTAACGTATCCGCTGCGCCGTGGTAAGTTGTTCAATTTAGTCGCCGTGTTTCATAGCAATAAATACGACGAAGGCTGGGATACCTATGGAGACAACAGCGAGCTCACAGAGCGTTTTGCAGACTCTCACCCAACAGTGCGCGGACTCATGGCCAAGATCAATCTCTGGAAAATGTGGGTGCTCTGCGACCGCGAGCCGGTGAAAAACTGGAGCCAAGGCCGCGTGACGCTTTTGGGCGATGCCGCACATCCGATGCTGCAATACCTCGCGCAAGGTGCAGGCCAAGCCATTGAAGATGCCGTGGTGCTCGGAAAAGCGATTGAGCATTTTAAAAATGACGGTGGCTGCGATTTTGCGAAGGCATTTTTGGCTTACCAAGAAAAGCGCTATTTACGTACCGCCCGCGTGCAGCTCACGGCGCGTTTTTATGGCGATATTTATCATGCCAGCGGCGTGACGCGCGAGCTGCGCAACAGCATGTTCCAAGGCGGCAAAGATGCTGCGGGCTTTGCAGGCTTGAAATGGATGTATGAGGGCATTGATCCCGACAACTTGTTTTGAAGGTTTGAAACATGCTTACGAAAACCCAACATCCCGACCGCGCTACGCTTTACGAAGACATGTCGCCACACCATCTGACTCCCCTGTGGGAAGTTTTGCATGCGCTCGTGCCGCCGCAGCCGAAAACGCCTTGCGTACCTGCGCTTTGGAAATACGATGAAGTGCGCCCTTTCCTTATGCGAGCAAGCGCAGCGATCACCGCCGAAGAGGCAATTCGCCGCGTCTTGATTTTGGAAAATCCTGCGCTGCGTGGGCAGTCTTGCATCACGCAATCTTTGTATGCAGGCTTGCAGCTGATCTTGCCGGGCGAGATCGCGCCTAGTCATCGACACACACAAAGCGCTTTGCGCTTCATTGTGGAAGGCTCAGGCGCGTTCACGGCAGTGGATGGCGAACGCAGCACCATGCAGCCAGGCGATTTCATCATCACACCGAAAATGGCCTGGCACGATCACGGCTATGAAGTAAGCCGTGATCAAAAGCCAAATACACATGGGCATGATGGCAACGATCCCATGGTGTGGCTCGATGGTTTGGATATTCCAACCATTCGCTTTTTCGACGCAGGCTTTGCAGAAAACGGCGACGTGAAATCACAAGCCACCAGCAAACCCGAAGGCGCGAGCTTCGCCGCATACGGCCACAACATGGCACCCCTGCGCCGCGATTCGCCCTATGGCAACACCAGCCCAATCTTCAGCTACCCGTATGCCCGTACGCGCGAGGCGCTGCATACTTTGGAAAAATGCGAGGCCATCGACGCATGGGATGGCTTCAAGCTGCGCTACACGAATCCTCTCACGGGCGGCTCGCCGATGCCCACCATGCAAACCTACATGCAGCGTTTGCCAGCAGGCTTTGCAGGCTTGCCCTATCGGCAAACCGATGGCGCGGTGTTCAGTGTGGTCGAAGGTTCAGGCCAAGCGCTTATCGAATCTCATCATGGCAGCTATGCTTATTCCTTCAAAGCACGCGATCATTTCGTTGTGCCATCGTGGCACACTCTGCGATTGCACTCTGACGGAGGCTGCGTGTTGTTCAGTTATTCAGACCGCCCCATCCATCAATCCCTCGGTATTCACCGCGAAGAAAGGTTATCCGTATGAGTTACGTTGTCAATCCTCCCGCAGTCATCAGCGTACCCGTTTTAGGCACTGCCGATCATTTTCCAGTCAACCGCGTGTATTGCGTGGGCCGCAATTATGAGGAGCACGCCAAAGAAATGGGCTTCACAGGCCGCGAGCCACCTTTCTTCTTCTTGAAGCCAGCGAACGCCGTGGTCGTGGTCAATGCGGGCGAGACGGGTAGCATCGCCTACCCAACGCTCACCAAGAATTTTCACCACGAAATTGAACTCGTCGTGGCAATTGGTACAGGTGGAAAAAACATCAAAGCAGCCGATGCCGCCCAGCATATTTTTGGCTATGCCGTGGGCCTGGATATGACGCGCCGCGATCTGCAAGGCGAGATGAAAAAACTTGGCCGACCATGGTGCATCGGCAAAGGTTTTGACCAATCGGCGCCGATTGGCCCAATCGTGCCAGCTGCGCAAGCAGGCGATATCAACAACGCTGAATTAGCCATCACCGTGAATGGCGCGCATCGCCAAAAAAGTAATGTGAGCAAGCTGATTTGGAATGTGGCAGAGACGATTGAATATCTCTCTGCCGCATGGGAATTGCAGCCTGGTGATTTGATTTACACCGGCACGCCAGAAGGCGTAGGCGCTGTGGTGAGCGGCGATGAGATGCTCGGTACGGTGGCAGGTTTACCTGATCTGAAAGTACGCGTTTTATAAGGGAAAACAGACTCTGCCCGTTATAGAACGTGCGCAGAGTGCTATTGTTTTGATAGTATATAGACATCACAGAAGGAACCTCACTTGAAGACACTCGAACAACTGGCCAAGCTCTGCGCCATCGTCGCTGGCTTTTTGATGGTCTTCATCACCATGATGACTGTCGCCAGCGTGATTGGCCGCGACACGATTGGCAAAGCCATCACTGGCGATTTTGAATTGGCTGGTGCAGCATGCGGCGCAGCAGTGGCGCTTTTCATGCCCTGGTGCCAAATCAAGCGCGGCAACATCATTGTGGATTTCTTCACTGCCAAAGCTAGCGAGTCCACCGTGAGTTGGCTTGATCGCATTGGCGCATTGCTGCTAGCCGTCGTGATGGCTGTGCTCGCATGGCGCACCACGCTAGGCTGCATCAGCGCTTTCAACTCCAATTCCGGCACCATGATGCTCGGCTTCCCAGAGTGGCTCGTGTATGCCTGCATCGTGCCCGGTTTGGCGCTCACAGCGTTGATTGCTCTTCATCAATTCATCCACGGTTTCTCAGCAGAGAAGTACGAAGTCAATCCGGAGCTATCGCTATGACTGGTTTGCAACTTGCTCTTTTGATTTTTGGCGTCATGCTCGCGCTGATGGCGCTGCGCGTGCCGATTGCGATTGCGATGTTTGTCGCAGGGGTGAGCGGCTATCTCTATCAACGCGGCTGGGCGCCTTTGGCCAGCTTTCTCAATTCGCAAGCCTACGCTCGCTTTGCCAGCTACGATCTTTCAGTCATCCCGCTCTTCATCTTGATGGGCCATTTCGCCACACAAGGCGGCATTTCCAAAGCCTTGTTTGCTTTCGCAGCTGGCGTGATGGGGCGCTTTCGTGGCGGCTTGGCGATGGCGGCGGTGTTTGCTTGCGCTGCCTTTGGCGCAATCTGCGGCTCATCGGTGGCCACTGCCGCCACGATCACCAATGTGGCTTACGATGAATTACGCAAGCATGGCTACTCGGGCCGTTTGGCCACCGGCACGCTAGCCGCCGGCGGCACGCTCGGCATCTTGATTCCGCCCTCTGTGCCACTCGTGATTTACGCGATTCTCACCGAGCAAAACATCGCCAAGCTTTTCATGGCGGCGATGGTGCCCGGTATTTTGGCGATGCTGATGTACATGATTGCCATTGGCTTGTATGTCCGCTTCGTGCCCGGCCATGCGCCTGAGCATGACGAAGTAGCCAAGAACAACATGAGCACCGCGCTCAAGGGCATCGGCCCGATTGCGGTGATCTTCGTGATCGTATTTGGCGGCATCTATGGCGGTATTTTTACGCCCACTGAAGGCGCAGCTGTTGGCGCGTTTTGCACCTTTGTCGCAGCGCTGTTGAAGCGTGAGATGAATTGGGCGAAATTCAAAACCTGCTTTTACGCCACGGCGGAAAGCTCGGGCATGATCTTTCTGATCTTCCTCGGCGCAGACATCATGAACGCCTCGCTCGCACTCACACAAGTTCCCGGGCAGCTGGCGGAGGTGGTGGGGAGCTGGGGCTTGGCGCCTGTGATGGTGGTGGCTTGCATCATGTTGTTTTACGTGGTGCTGGGCGCGGTGATGGATGAGCTGTCCATGATTTTGCTCACCATTCCGATCTTCTTCCCGATGATCATGGGCTTGGATTTCGGCATGAGCCAAGAGCACACCGCGATTTGGTTTGGCGTGATGGTGCTCATGACGGTGGGCTTTGGCATGCTCGCGCCTCCAGTGGGGCTCAACGTATACGTCGTCAACAGCATGACGAAAGGCCGAGGCGAAGCGGTGCCGATTGCAGAGAGCTATCGGGGTGTGCTTCCTTTCTTGGCAGCTGACACCATTCGCGCTCTTTTGGTGTTGTTTTTTCCCATGATCTCATTGTGGGCCTTGAGATTTGTGCAGACTTAAAGCCTCGTTGAATTGACATTTGGCGGACGCTTCTCAGGGTTAGTCCGCTCAACCAAAATTCATTTGTTTACTTATCATCTTCATCATTGTTATTTAGGAGTTTTCCCATGATTCAACGCCGCAGCATTATTCAAACCGGTGTCGCCGCTGTCCTTGGTGGCGCTGGCTATTCCAGCTTCGCGCAAGCCCAAGTCACCTTGAAGTTTCACACCTTCATGACACCGCAATCCAATGTGTGGCTCAGCATGCACAAAGCATGGATGGACAAGGTCGAGAAAGATTCTGGAGGCCGCATCAAATTTGAAGGCTATCCCGCCATGCAATTGGGCGGCACGCCCGTGCAGCTCTACGACCAAGCCCGTGACGGTGTGGCCGACATCACCTGGACGCTGCCCGGCAACAATGCGGGCCGCTTTCCGCGTGTCGAAGTGTTTGAATTGCCCTTCATGATGAGCAATGCGGAAGCAACATCCAAGGCTTATTGGGAATACGTGCAAACGGTGGCGATAGATGAGTTCAAAGAAGTCGTGCCGCTCGCGCTGCAAGTGCATGGCCCTGGCGTGATCCATACGGTAGACAAGCAAGTCAAAACTGTGGCTGATCTCAAAGGCTTGAAAATGCGCGCCCCCACCCGCCAAGTCAACAAGCTGATGGGCTTCTTGGGTGCGACGCCTGTGGGCATGCCATTGCCCGGTATTCCTGATGCCTTGTCTAAAGGCACGATCAACGGCGCTGTGATTCCATGGGAAGTCGTGCCGAGCGTTAAGGTGCATGAGCTCACCAAATTCCATGCTGAGTTTGATCCGAAAGGCGGCGCACTCTACACCACCACATTCGTGATGGGCATGAACCGCGCCAAATACAACAGCCTGCCCCCAGAGCTCAAGCGCATCATTGACGATAACTCTGGCCTAGCCACCTCAGCATGGCTTGGCAAGACACAATCGGGCAACGACCCCATCGGCCGCAAAGCTGCCAGCGACCGCCCTGGCAACACCATCACCACCTTAGATATTGCCGAAGCCCAGCAATTCCGCCGCTTGTCTCGTTTGGTAGAAGTTGAATGGGTGGAAGACATGAACAAGCGCGGCTTCAACGGCTACAAGCTGCTTGATTCAGCACGCATGCTGATTGAGAAGCACACCAAGGTTGCCGCAGCGCCTGTTCCGGCTGCCAAAGCACCCGCAAAAAAAGCCTGATCGTTTCGGCTCTCTGAACGCACAGCCCCGAGCGCGCAAGCCTCGGGGCTTTTTTTCTGGGTCGCCCTCGGATATTCACAAGCCGCTAAACTGCCCTCATGTACACCCGCGCTCCCGTTAAATTCTGCCGCAACTGCGGCACCGCCACCGTGCAACGCCTCCCCGACGACGGAGATACCAAGCTACGCGCCGTTTGCCCCGCCTGCGGCACAACGCACTATGAAAACCCACTGAATGTGGTCGGCACCATTCCTTGGATCGTGGAAGATGGTTTGCTCAAAGTCTTGCTATGTCAACGCAACATCGAGCCCCGCAAAGGCTTCTGGACGCTGCCCGCAGGCTTCATGGAGCTGCACGAAACCACCGCCGAGGGCGCGCTGCGCGAGACGCATGAGGAAGCGGGCGCAGAGGTGATCATGGGCGAACTGTTGACCCTCATCAATGTGCAGCGCGTCGGCCAAGTACATTTTTTCTACACCGCGCATTTGCAATCCACAAAATTCGACTTCGGCCACGAGACCATGGCCACCCGCCTCGCCTCAGAAGCCGACATCCCCTGGGAAGACCTCGCTTTTCGCACCGTGAAAGAAACCCTACAACGCTTTTTCGCCTCGCCTCCGGGCAGTGTGCAGACACTGCATCATTTCGATGTTTGAGTTGCGCCGGAAGAATTGAAGAAAAATCAGGTCAGATGTGAAAACACCTCTTTCGCTGCCGCAAACGTCTCATCCAAATCCGCTTGGCTGTGCGCCGCGCTCACAAAGCCTGCTTCGTACAAAGCTGGGGCGAAGTAGATGCCACGATCGAGCATGCCGTGGAAGAATTTGGAGAACAAGGCGTTGTCTGTTTTCATGACTTGCGCGTAGTTTTGCGATATTTCGGGAAAGAAGAAGAAACCAAACATGCCGCCTTCGCTATCGACGCTGAAGGGGATGCCAGCCACTTTCGCTGCGTCATCCAAGCCCTGCACGAGAGCGCGTGTGCGTACGCCCAAGGCTTCGTAAAAGCCAGGCTTTTGGATTTCTTTGAGCGTAGCCAAGCCGCAGGCGGTGGCAATCGGGTTGCCGCTCAATGTGCCGGCTTGATAGACGGGGCCCAGCGGCGAGAGCTGGCGCATCACCTCGGCGCTTGCGCCAAAAGCGGCCAGCGGCATGCCGCCACCGATCACTTTGCCGAGCACCGTCATATCGGGCTTCACGCCCAGCACCTGCTGCGCGCCGCCGAGTGCGACGCGAAAGCCGGTCATCACTTCGTCGAAAGCGAGCAAAGCGCCATATTGCGTGCAGAGCTCGCGGCAGCGCTTGGCAAAGGCGGCGGATGAGCGGATGAAATTCATGTTGCCCGCAATCGCTTCAATCATCACGCAGGCAATCTCTTTGCCTTGCGTGGCAAACGCCTCTTCAAGTTGCACGAGGTTGTTAAATTCCAACACCAAGGTGTGTTGCACCACCTCTGGCGGTATACCCGCGCTGGTAGGGCTGCCAAAGGTGGCCAAGCCTGAGCCCGCTTTCACAAGCAGGGCATCGGCATGCCCGTGGTAGCAGCCTTCAAATTTGATGATCTTGCTGCGCCCTGTAGCGCCGCGAGCGAGGCGAATTGCGCTCATGCCCGCTTCTGTACCTGAGGACACGAGGCGCACCATTTCCATGCTGGGCATGAGCTTGAGGATTTCTTCGGCCAATTCAACTTCACGCTCGGTGGGCGCGCCAAATGAAAAGCCATCCAGCAGCGCCTTTTGCACAGCCTCGACCACTGCCGGATGCCCATGCCCCAAGATCATCGGGCCCCATGAGCCGATGTAATCAATATGGCGTTTGCCATTGGCATCCCAAAAGTAAGCGCCTTGAGCGCGTTTCACGAAACGCGGTGTACCGCCCACTGCGCGGAAAGCGCGTACTGGAGAATTGACGCCGCCGGGGATGCATTTTTGAGCACGGTCGAAGAGGGTTTGGTTATTGTTAACGGTCATGGGTTTAGTTTTGGTAAAAGGCGAATTGAAATGCGAGACCGATCTTGAATCATGGCCGGGAAAAAATCTCAGCGGCCGTTTCAAACACGGTGATCAACACTGGGTATTCATGACGAGAGTTAATGACGCGAGTTGGTAGGCGGCTTTCCAAGCAAGTCATCCGTGTCATCAGGCGCGTCTTCTTCTTCGTCACCCTCCTCGTCCTCCACCTGTGCCCAAAACATCCGATCGGGGATCGCCGCGCCCATGCCGGGTTGGAAGGAAGCCAACAAGCTGCGGTTCACATAGATGCTGGCTTCTCGCACGGCATCCACCAGCTCGTCGCCGCTGGCAAGCAAGGTCGCCAGCGTGGCAGAGAAGGTGTCGCCAGCGCCAATGAAATTGGCATCGAGCCGATCCAGCGTGATTGTGACCAACACGGATTCGGGCGAAGCTGCGATGGTGTCCATTGTCTCCACGGTCACATTCGCACTGGTGATCACCACATACGGCACACCATGCTGCGCTGCCGCAGCCGCAATATCGCGCGGCCCAGGGCGCTTGTCGCTGCTCCATTCAGGCAGCAACCAGCGCCAAAGCATGTCATAACTTCCTATCAACACACTGGTTTGCGGCAAGATCAATTCGGCCAAAGCGTCCAGATACGATTCGATTTTGTCGCGTTCCCACCACGAAAGTGAGGTCACCTGGGTAATTACGGGGATATCTTCGTAATCAGCCGTAATTTCAGCCACCACGGCCAAAGCCTCAGGCGAGCCGACAAAGCCCACCTTGAAAATCTCCACATCGATGTCTTCCAAAATCGTGCGCGCCTGCTCCTCTACAGCATCTGCATCCAGCTCAATCAAATCAAAAATCGTGGAGGTGTCGCGCACGAGGATGCCCGCCGTCACGGGAAGGGCATGACCGCCTGACGAAGTGATGGCAATCATGTCGGCAGACAGCCCACCCGCGCCGCTAGCATCAGCGGCATTGAAGCTCATCACGCAGATCGGGGAGTCGTCATCGTCCTCTTCTTCAGAGCTAAGAGCCAAGTCGGGAAGGGATGACATAGGGGTTTCCGGCAAAAATGGGGCGTCTGACCGATCAGGGCGACAGGTTTGCCATCTATCGGCGCTGCCAAACAACTGACGACTTGGGGGTACTCTGTCGATACAATGCAACACCGTTAAGGCGCTAAGCCCATTCTATTGTGATTTTTTTCAAAGAAAGATGCCTAGGAGCATGACTGAGACCACCACCACAACTTGGATGTGCCTGATCTGCGGCTGGATCTATGACGAGGCCACCGGCGCCGCTGAGCACGGCATCGCACCTGGTACATCTTGGGCTCAAGTACCCATGAACTGGACTTGCCCGGAGTGTGGTGCACGCAAAGAAGACTTTGAAATGGTGCAAATTTAAGTTACCCTTAGGCTGTAACTGAATGTGGACATATTTTGAAGCTTAACCATCCCACCCGCAGGAGACCCATGTGAGCACACCCAGTGGCGTCAAAGTGCTGGTCATTGACGACAGCAACACCATCCGGCGCAGCGCGGAAATCTTCCTTAAGCAAGGAGGGCACGATGTCATGCTCGCTGAAGATGGCTTCGATGCGCTTTCCAAAGTAAATGATTACGCGCCTCACCTGATCTTCTGCGATATTCTCATGCCTCGCTTAGATGGCTACCAAACCTGCGCCATCATCAAGCGCAACCCCCATTTCGCTGGCACACCCATCATCATGCTGTCGTCCAAAGATGGTATTTTTGACAAAGCCCGAGGCCGCATGGTGGGCAGCGAAGAATATTTAACCAAGCCCTTTACCAAAGACCAGCTGCTGCAAGCAGTGCTGCAATTTGGTAAAACCTAACATCCTTAGACCAGCGAGGCCACCTATGCCCATCACCAAAGTACTCATCGTTGACGATTCCAAGACAGAAATCATGTATCTAACTGATCTGCTCAACAAGAATGGTTTCACAGTTCGAAGCGCAGAAAATGCAGACGATGCTTTCAAAAAGCTCGCGGAAGACAAGCCTGAACTGATTTTGATGGACGTGGTGATGCCTGGCCAAAACGGTTTTCAGCTGACACGTGCTATCTCGCGCGATCCGGCGTTCTCTGATGTGCCGATCATCATGTGTACCAGCAAAAACTTAGAGACAGACCGTGTCTGGGGTATGCGCCAAGGTGCGCGTGACTACATCACCAAGCCGGTTGATGCCAACGAGCTGATGGCCAAAATCAAGGCACTGGGCTGATCTCTTCATACTGACGATCTCAACCAAAGCACACCCTAGGAAGACACCAGCACATGGCAAACCGGCAAGCATTGCGAGAATTGCAAACGCGATTGGCAGCGAGACTGCAACAAGCGCGTACCGAAGGCGTGGCGGCTGGCTGGCTGGCGGTTGAGCTGACGGGGCGTAGATTTCTGCTGCCGCTGGCACAGTCGGGCGAGATTTTTCCAGTCACTGCAGTACAAAAAGTGCCCTACACCCAAGATTGGTTCATGGGTGTGTCTAACTTGCGCGGTGGGCTCTATGGCATTGTTGATTTGGCCAGCTTCATCTCGGGTACAGCGCTGCATCGTAACTTTGACAGCGGTATCCGCGAGCAAGCTCGCCTGATCGCTTTGAACAGCGCGATGGAAGTGAATTGCGCCGTCTTGATTGATCGATTGGGCGGTTTGCGCGGTGTGGCTGACTTTGTTTCTCGCGAAAACGCGCCTGAAGGCTCACCCGCTTTCATGTCTGCCCAGTATGTTGACAAAGCCGGGCAGACTTGGATCGAGCTGGATTTGCAGCAATTGGCCAGCTCACCTCATTTTCTTGGCATTGCTACCACTTAAGCAAGCCATGTCCGTCTCGTTTTTTTCCTAAGCCCTGAACCATCTAGAGGCCCATACCATGTCAGTTGCACAACGAATTTCCAGCCTGTTCAAACGAGGTCAGCCATCGGTTGAGCCATCCATCCTCTCCCTGGTGGGACTCACTGCCGAAGAAGCTTACGCCATGGAGCAAACGGGCAATGCAGGCTCTGGCGGGGCCGGAGGCGGCAACAACCTCCTTGGGGATGCGGGAGCAAGCGAAAACACGGGTTCGATGATCAGTTTGCCACTGTTGGGCACGCGCGAGCCAGCCTCACACCGCCGTATTTTGACGACCATGCTGATTCTGGCTTTGGTAGTGTTCTTAGCGGTGATGTTCTTCGCACTGGCACAGGCTGACAACGTAGCCCGCCAAGTGGGTGCGTCAGGTCAGTCTCTGATGCAATCACAGCGACTGGCTAAATCCGTTTCGCAAGCGCTGGTGGGCTCTCCACAGGCCTTCACCGAAGTGTCAGACAGCTCGAATGCGTTGGTGAAAAACGTTCGCGGCTTGAAAGAAGGCAGTGCCGAACTCAATTTAACCCAAGTGGCTCCCGGCATTGTGGAAGAGGTGACCAAAGCTATGCCTTTGGTGGATCGCGCTGAAAAGAATGCCGCCACCGTGCTCGGCCAACAGAAAATTTTGACGCAGGTGGGAAGCGCCTTGCGCACGATCAACCGCCAGTCTTCGGATCTGCTTGAAGTGGCTGAAACTGTTTCGTCTCTCAAGCTACAGCAAAACGCGCCAGCGGCTGAAATCTCTGCTTCGGGTCAGCTTGTGATGTTGACTCAGCGTATCGGTAAATCAGCCAACGAATTCTTAACCATGGAAGGTGTGAGCCCTGAGGCCGTGTTCTTGCTCGGTAAGGATTTGAATTCTTTCAAAGAAATCGCACAAGGCCTGCTCGATGGTAGCCCAGAGTTGCGTTTGGCTGCTGCCAAAGATCCGCAAACACGCGAACGCCTTGAGGCTCTTCTTAAGCAATACGAAGAAACACGCGGCCAAGCAGGCGCTATTTTAGGTAACTTGCAAGGCTTGGTGTCTGCTCGTGAAGCGCAATCGGCCATTGTGTCGGACTCTGAGCCGCTGCGCCGTCAACTCGAAGATTTACAGAGCCGTCTTTCTGGCCAAACGGGTCTGGGCGTTGCGCCGCTAATCGTGCTGGGCTTAATGGGCTTGATGGCTGTGTTGGCTGGTCTGGGTTTGGCGCGCGTGCAACTGGGTGAAAGCCGTAAAGGTCAAGCAATTGCTGAACAACAACGTCTGCTAGCCGAAGGCCAAGAGCAAGAAGCCAAACGGATCAACGATGCCAACCAGGCGGCCATTTTGCGACTGATGAACGAATTGCAATCAGTGGCCGAAGGTGATTTGACGCAAGAAGCAACGGTGACGGAAGACATCACGGGCGCTATTGCTGACTCGGTGAACTACACGGTGGAGGAGCTGCGCTCACTGGTAGGTAACGTGCAAAACACAGCAACTCGCGTGGCGCAAACCACAGCGGTCGTGGAGAGCACCTCAACTGAACTGTTGGCTGCATCCACTGAACAGCTGCGCGAAATTCGCGAAACCGGCCAGTCCGTACTCGACATGGCAGGCCGAATCAACCAAGTGTCCGGCCAAGCGCAAGAGTCCGCTCAGGTGGCGCGTCAATCGCTGTCGGCTGCTGAAACCGGTTTGCAGGCTGTGCAGAATGCCATCGGCGGTATGAATGCCATCCGTGACCAGATTCAAGATACCTCTAAGCGGATCAAGCGATTGGGTGAATCCTCTCAGGAAATTGGTGAGATCACCGAGCTGATTTCTGACATTACCGAACAGACCAACGTGCTGGCACTTAACGCTGCAATTCAAGCAGCATCAGCCGGTGAAGCCGGGCGAGGCTTCTCGGTGGTGGCGGAAGAGGTGCAGCGACTGGCTGAACGTTCAGCAGAAGCGACCAAACAGATTTCAGCACTGGTGAAAGCCATTCAAACCGACACACAAGACGCTGTGGCCGCTATGGAGCGATCCACGCAGGGTGTGGTGGAAGGAGCAAAACTGTCTGACAACGCAGGTACTGCTCTGGTGCAGATTGACTCAGTGTCCCGCCGACTTGCCGAACTGATTGGAGAAATTTCAACATCAACCGCTCGCGAAGCCGATTCGGCCAACGTGGTGGCTGGCAACATCCAACACATTTTTGCGGTGACCGAACAAACTGGAGAAGGTACACGCTCCACGGTGCAGCAGGTTCGAGACCTGTCCCGTGTGGCAGAAGAGCTACGCCAATCGGTGTCGCGATTCAAGATTGGCTGATCTCCGTTGGGGTTTGCGCTATTTCGTGCGAATCTCCTCGGACGCTCAACTCAACAGGATGACTTGAACCATGGCCAATTCCCCCAACACACCCACTGGCTCTGCCATCGACATTGGTGTCAACGACCTTGGGCCTTTGGCCTGGGTACTCGATGAATTGCGCAAATCACTAGATTCAGCTACCAAGGCCTTGAAGCGCTATGTGCGCGATGCGGAGCTGGCCAAAGGTTCAGATCTCAATGCCGCAGATGCAAGCCAGTTGCGCATTGCTCGCCAGCAGTTGCACCAATCCGTTGGTGCCTTGGAAATGGTGGGCTTCACTTCGCCGGCGAGCATGTTGCGCGGCATGGAAGGGGCTGTTCAGAAATTTGTGGTCAAGCCTGAGCTGTGCACCGATGCGGCAGCAGCCAAAGTCGAGCGCGCTAGTTTTGCGCTATTGGGTTATTTAGAAGCTTTGCTGATTGGTAAATCGCCATCAGCGGTCGAGCTGTTCAGTCAGTACGCTGAAGTCCAAGAGCTGGCTGGCGCAACGCGCGTGCATCCAGCCGACTTGTGGGCTGTGCCTTGGAAATGGCGCGATCTTGAAGACACGGGCGTTCCCGCTTTGGAAATGGACGCTGCCTTTCGTGCCCGCTTTGATAAATCCGCCTTGATGGTGGTGAAAGCCGCCGACAAAGGCGCGTGTGCAGAGCTAGCGCAACTCAGCGCAGGTTTGGCTGGCCAAACAGGACAATCTGTCGACACCAATTTCCGTACCTTCTGGCGTATTGCCGCTGGAGCGATGGAAGCTTTGGCCACGGGTTCGCTCATGGCTGATCTGCACTACAAACGCACCGTCTCTCGGGTGTTGATCCAGTTGTCCACCCATTTCAAAGGCGACTTAAACGTCCCAGAGCGCTTAGCTCAAGACTTGCTCTTTTTCTGCGCCCAAGCCACGCCCAAGGGCATGACACCTCTGCTGGGCGAAGTGCGCATGGTGTATGGCTTGGCCAACTACATCCCCGTAGACTACAGCAAGAGCTTTTACGGCCAGTTTGATCCAACATTGCTGGTGCAGGCACGCAAACGCATCGGCCAACTCAAGGAATCTTGGTCTTCCTTCACCGCTGGCGAACTCAGCAAAGCCAAGCCGGTACAAGATCAGATGTCATTGTTGATTGACTCTATTGGCAAACTTTTGCCCAACACCGGCCAGAGCCTAGCCAGTGCGCTGAGCGAAGTGATAGACAGCACAGCACGTCAGCAAAAACCGCCCGAAGCAACTTTGGGTATGGAAGTAGCCACGGCGATTTTGTATCTCGAAGCCAGCTTTGAAGATTTTGACCCTGAAGACAAGCAGCAATCATCTCGTATGGGTCATCTGGCGCAGCGCGTACAAATGGCACGTGGTGGCGCTGCCGGTCAACCGCTCGAATCTTGGATGGAAGAACTCTACCGCCGCGTGAGCGACCGCCAGACCATGGGCTCTGTGGTGGGTGAACTCAAGCTGACCCTGGGCGAGTTGGAAAAACTCATGGATGCGTATTTCCGCGATCCACTCGACAAAGTGCTGCTCAGCGATGTGCCCGGCAAACTCAACCAGATGCGCGGTGTGCTAGCCGTCCTTGGGCTGGATCAAGCCTCGCAAGCGGTGCAACGCATGCGAGACAGTATTGAACAAATCTTAGTGACAGAGATTGACGTGGAGCGCGCTCGCGCGACTGGCACGTTCGACAAGCTCGCCAACAATCTTGGCGCTTTGGGCTTCTTGATCGACATGCTCAGCTACCAGCCAGTGCTGGCTAAGAAACTGTTTGTGTTTGACGAAGTCGAAGGCGAGCTCAAGCCGCTGATGGGTCGCACTTTGCCTGCAGAACCTGAAGCGCCCGCAGATCCTGCTGCCCTCGATTTCAACCCGGAAGCTACGATACCTCTGACCACAGCAACCGCCTTGGCCGGTGGCGTAGCCGCAGTTGCCACTGCTCCGTCCGCCCCTGTCATCGTCGATGCGGGTGATGTTGATCCCGAGTTGCTTGAAATCTTCCTCGAAGAAGCCCGAGAAGTGGCTGGGAATGGCTTGGTTGCAACGCAAGCCTTAGTGGTTGAACCCAACAACATTGGTGAAATGACCACGCTGCGCCGCGCCTTCCATACGCTCAAAGGCAGCTCACGCATGGTGGGTTTGAACGTGTTTGGCGAAGCGGCTTGGTCGATGGAACAGGTCATGAACTCTTGGCTTGCTGATCAAAAGCCCGCCTCACCAGAACTCTGCAAACTCTCAACGCAAGCGCTGCAAGCGCATCAAGTGTGGATTGAAGAAATTGCAACAGGCGGCGGCAAACACCGTACTGCCGCACCTTTCCGCATCAGCGCGGATGCGCTTCGCATGAACGGCCAGCTCCAGCCTATCGTGTTGGAAGCCGCCTCCAGTAGCCCTGCTGCGGCACAAGCTGAGCCGGCTGATGACATGCTGTCGCTCGACCTGGCATCGTTCAGCCTTGCAGTCCCAGCGGTTGCGGCTATTGCAGCAGTTGAGTTGCCCGAACTAGAGCTGCCTGATCTTCAAGTAGCTGATCTCGTTGCACCAGAGTTACCTGCGTTACCTGAAATCAGCGCCATCGCAACACCAGCAGTTGTCGCGCCAGTTCAAACTGCGCAAGATTTCGCTCTCCATTTAGGCGATCTGGATCAAGCGTTTGCACCAAGCGACGAGCCGCCCATGCTCGCACCCGAGCCCTTTGTCACCATTGCCACACCTGCTGTTGCACCTATTGCGCCTCCAGCAGCGGTGGAAGCACCTGTTGCCTCTGCGCCCGAATTGGCTTTTGACATAGCTGATTTCAACTTCAATGTCAGCCTAAACGAACCAGCGTCAGTGGTTGTCGCTTTGGACGAGCTGCCAGCTGCGGCGACCAGCCTGACCGCTGATCTTGGCTCAGAGATTGACTGGTCTGAAGCCACGCAGATCATCGCCCCTGTTGTTTCAGCCCCAGAAGCTGTATCAGAAGAAGCCTCCGCCAGTGAGCAAGAAGCTCTGATCACAGCCGACGAATTGGCCGCTTTTGAACGCGCCATGATGGAAATGGACTCAGCACCCGCCGCTGAGCCAGTACTTGCTGTTGACATGCTGTCTGAGAGCCTTTTGGCAGCGCAAGCGCCCACTCAGCCAGAAGCCGATTTCGAGATCAGCTCGCTTGATCTCATCGCTTTCGAAAATCTGTCGTCTGCTGCACCTGTTAAAGCCAGTGTGGCCGCCTTTGGCGCCACCGCATTGGCCACAACTGTTCAAACCTTACCGCAATCTTTGCCTTTGGCAGCAGCACAAGCGCATGCAGATTTCACAGGCATGGCGACGCAGCCCATGCCTATATCCACGCATACTCAGCCCAGCAACTTGGGTATCGATTTGGGAGCTAGTCCTTCTGATTCAGCTGACATCGCCGAGACCTCTGCCAATTGGTGGGCGCCTAGCACAGCCACAGCCGCAGGCGCAGCAGGTATCGCAGGCACATTAGCCGCAGCCGCAGTTGCCCAGACGGCAAGCGTATCCCCCAATATGGGCGCTTACGCCGCTGAAGAGCAATTCAAAGCCGTGGGTTCACTGCGCGTGAGCCTGCCTTTGTACAACGTATATCTCAACGAGGCCGACGAATGGTCTCGCCGCTTGGCCAATGGCTTGGCTGAATGGGCGATGGAGCCGCATGCCAAAGTGCCCAACGATTCCGTGGCCTTTGCGCATTCGCTAGCGGGTAGTTCAGCCACGGTGGGGTTTTCAGCCCTGTCTAGCTTGGCGCGTTCGCTTGAAAACACGCTGGTTCATATGCAACGCATTGAAGAAGACGGTGAATACGATCCGCATACGCATGCCAGCTTGTTTGTGAATGCTGCGGAGGAAATTCGCCACCTGCTCCACCAATTTGCTGCAGGCATTTTGAAAGACAGCTTGCCGAAACTGGAAGCGGACCTGGCGCATTGCATGCAAGCGCCCTTCCCTGAGGCAGAAACTACCCTCACAGATGAAGCAGCTGCCAGCGAGCTGTTTTTTGAATCAAATGAGCCGATACCCGTTATAGAAACTGAGCCTGTTGCTATTGAATCGATAGCAAATGAATCACCTCTAGAAGTGACGGCATCACCCGTTGTTGAGCCAACTGCATCGCCCGAACCTGTGGTCAGTTGGGCCACGCCAAAGATTTTGGCGCCCGCAGCGGCAGTGCTTGCATCGGCTGCTTTGGCAGCCGTCGTTGCTGAACCTGCTGTTGAAATCAAGCCCGAGTCTGCTGCGCCGCCCGCTTCAGCACCCGAAGTCATCGCCGAGAAAGAGATTGTGGTTGTGGCTGCTGCTGCACCGATGAAGCCACTCGTCACCGCCACATTGACCGAAGCGCCCGTCTTAGCCGTGCGCAGCCGTCAAATCGGGCAAGACGAGTTGGACGATGAGATTGACGTGCAAGATGCGCTCGATCCTGACTTGTTTGAGATTTTTGAAGAAGAAGCGCAAGAGATCTTCCCTGCCATGGCCTTGGCTTTGCGCCAATGGTCTGCTCGCCCTGACAACATGAGCGCGCGCGGCGAAGTGCTGCGCGGCCTGCACACCTTGAAGGGCAGCGCCCGCTTAGCTGGCGCAATGCGTTTGGGTGAAATGTCTCACCGCATGGAATCCAACGTCGAGACGATTCCTCACGAGGGTGCTCAGTCGGCAGATATTGAAGCGTTGATGGCGCAGCTCGACGGCATGCAATACAACTTTGATGTGCTGCGCAATCCGGCTCTGGCTGCGGCTGAATCAACGCAATCTGTGAAAGCTTCAACTGCTGACAACAGCGTTACTTTAGATGCTGCAAGTACACCCCTAGCACCCGTGACCCCACTGCCCGTGGCAGCGGCGGCTGGTATCGTTGCACCCGCCGCGATGCGCAGCGCACCCGGCCAAACCGTGCGTGTACGTGCCCAGTTGCTGGATCGCTTGATGAATCAAGCAGGCGAGGTGATGATCACCCGCGCTCGTTTGGAAGCTGAGCTCTCGCAGCTGCGTGGCTCGCTTACCGATCTGGGTAGCAACTTGGAAAAACTGCGCTCGCAACTGCGCGAGTTGGATGTGCAAGCTGAATCGCAAATGCAAACCCGCTTGCAGCAGAGCAAGGAAACCGAAGAATCCTTCGACCCCTTAGAGTTTGACCGTTACACCCGCGTGCAAGAGCTCACCCGGATGATGGCCGAGTCCGTCAACGACGTGGCCACGGTGCAGCGCAACATTCAGCGCACGATTGAATCGACCGAAGACGATTTGGTCATGCAAGCGCGCCAAACCCGCGATTTGCAGCGCGATTTGCTGCGCACACGCATGGTGGAGTTTGAAGGCATCTCCGAGCGCTTGTACCGCGTGGTACGCCAAGCGGGCAAAGACGCTGGCAAACAGGTCAAGCTAGATATCTTGGGCGGCACGATCGAGATGGATCGCGGCGTGCTAGATCGCATGACGCCCGCTTTCGAGCATTTGCTGCGCAACTGCGTGGCGCACGGCATTGAATCTGCCGAAGCGCGCACAGCCGCAGGCAAAAATACCAGCGGTGAAATCGTGATTACCTTGCACCAAGAGGGCAATGACGTTTCTATTGAATTCCGCGACGACGGCGCTGGCCTGAATATCGCCCGCATCCGCGAAAAAGCTATTCTTCAAGGCTTGCTTGGCCACGATGCTGCGCTGGCTGACAACGATGCCGCCAACCTGATCTTCACGCCCGGCTTCTCAACAGCAACCTCCGTGACTGAACTCTCAGGCCGTGGCGTGGGCATGGACGTGGTGCGCTCTGAAGTGGTCGCGCTCGGTGGCCGCATTGAAACGGCCACCTCCGCAGGCCAAGGCACCAGCTTCAAACTTGTTTTGCCACTGACAACTGCCGTGACGCAGGTGGTGATGTTGCGCATTGGCCAACTAGCTATCGGCGTGCCAGCCAACTTGATTGAAACCGTGCGCCGCGCCACGCAGAAAGAGTTGCAATCGGCCTACAACAGCGGCACCTACGAATTCGCCGGTGAAAATTTGCCGTTCTTCTGGGCTGGCGCTCTTTTGCAGCACTCATCTGCCAGCAGCGAGCCTGCCACCAAAACCTTGCCGATCGCCGTCTTCCGCTCTGCTGCGCAGCGCGTCGTGATGCACATCGATGAAGTACTGGGCAACCAAGAGGTGGTGGTGAAAAACTTAGGGCCTCAGCTCTCGCGCTTGCCGGGGCTGGCGGGCATGACGGTGATGACTTCGGGTGCAGTTGCGCTGATTTACAACCCAGTGGCCTTGGCCACGGTGTATGGTCAACAAGCGCGCGCCATGAGCTTTGATCCTGCGCAGCCGCATGCGCTGGAATCGCAATCTCAAATGGGCGCTGTGCAAGACGTCGCAGATGCCGTGCCGCGCGAATTGTCTGGTGATGCACAGCCGGTCGTGCCGCTCGTGCCAGCCAATCCGGCCTCGATCTCCGCGCCCACCGTGCCAATGGTGCTTGTGGTGGACGATTCCATCACCGTGCGCCGTGTCACGCAGCGCCTGCTGCAACGCGAAGGCTATCGCGTCACCATGGCTGCCGACGGCTTGCAGGCGCTCGAGCGATTGGCCGAAGAGCTGCCATCGGTGATCTTGTCAGACATCGAAATGCCCCGCATGGACGGCTTTGATCTGCTGCGCAACGTGCGCGGCGATGCCAAGCTCAAACACCTGCCCACCATCATGATCACCTCACGTATCGCTGAAAAGCACCGTGAGTATGCTTTCGAGCTGGGCGCGAACCATTATTTGGGCAAGCCGTACAACGAAGAAGAGCTACTGAGCTTGATTCGCCGCTATGCAAGGGAAGAAGCGACGGTTTGAGGCTACGATGATCCCATTGAAAAACGCCTACTTTTGTAGGCGTTTTTTCTTGGCGGGAGCGATGATACGAAGAACCAAGTGAAATCGTTGATCTAAGAAAAAACGCCTGCCCTCATCTGAGGCGCAGGCGTTAAGTGAGAAGAAGCAAACCGGGACAGCTTCTAGAGCGGCTCAGGCTGGGCGGCTAACGTAAAACGCGAAGCTCGACCCGGCTGAAACCAACCCTCTGACGAACATGTCACCAAACACAACTATGACATCAGTCGAACCATACTGCGCTGCTGTTCCGGCGACTTGGGCAACGCTAATCTAAATAGATACACGACACCGACACATTGTTCAGCTCATTGCCAGCCAGGCCTTCGAGCGTCGTTTGGTTGTTTTCACCAACGTTGAATACGCAGGAAATCCATGCGGCGCTCGTCCCCTGTATCTCGATAGTGTATTCAGTACCCGGCCGCAGGGTGCCAAGCCTGAAATTCTCAACGTTGCCGCCAGATCGGCCAAAATCCGCACCAGCGGTGAATACAACATCGACTGTGTCACCTTCGAACAAGCCTGTGACGGTGAGATTAACGTTTATTTGGCACTCCACCACCACACCGATGATGTTGCCATCTACCGTCATGCTGGATGCCATTTGGTCGATGGTGCAAGTGTGACCCTCGGACTGGGCGCTGGTGCTCAGGCTCAAAGTGGCACCTCGGGGAACGGCTGCAAACAGGGTTTGGGTGCCGTTGGTGCTAAAGCTGGCGGTTTGGCCAGAGTTAGCCTCCGAAATCGTGAAGGATCTATCCCCCCTCAAACCGCTGATATTGCCGCTGACGCTAACGGTATTGTTGGCGCAGGTCACCGCCACATTGGCGATGCTGGCAGCGGCTACTGTGCCGCTGGCATTGGTGATGCTACAAGTTTGACCGCTAGGCTGGGCGCTGACGCGTAGGCTATAAGTGGCGCCTTGGGGCACGCTGGCGATCAAAGTTTGGGTGCCGTTGGTGCTGAAGGTGGCGGTTCGGCCGGAGTTGGTTTCTAAAAACGTGACGGACTGACCCGTTGCCAAGCCGCTGATGGTGCCGCTGACGCTAACGGTGACCAATGGCGTGTTTGTATCGTTTCCGCCGCAAGCCACCAGCGCAGCGCTCACGCCCAGTGCGCCAGCTAGAAGCCATGCGCGGCGTATTAAATGGGTGTATGTTGAGAAGAGTTTCATGGTGGGAAAAGGAGGATGTGAAAAAAACATGCTGAGACAATACTTGCATGTACTTCACAGTGTAAGCGCGGCCAACTTCTTGCCCTACGTGACTTGGCTTTTATTTTGATGCCAAAACAAACAATGCAGGCATGCAACGAAGAAATTTGAATTCTTTGGTATTCATGCTCACGAAAAATGAGCACTTATAGGGATCTAGCAACTGCTCAAACTGTAGCAAGGCGGCAACGAGCTACTCTGCCTTTCTTCATTCCGATCAGCCTAGACCAGCAAACCCATTCTGCCGCCAAGCCTCAAACACACTCACGGCGACAGCATTCGATAAATTCAAGCTGCGCTGCCCCTCGCGCATGGGTAGGCGCAGGCGCTGCTCGGGCGGGAAGCTCTCTCGCATTTCAGTTGGCAGCCCGGCTGTTTCTTGGCCAAAGAGTAGCCAATCGGCGGGTAAAAAGCTTTGCTCGAACGCGCTGTGGCTGCCCCGTGTGGTGAAGGCGAAGATGCGGCTGGGATTGGGCTGGCAAGTGGCCAAAAAGGTCGCCCAATTGGCGTGGCGTGAGAGGCTGGCGTATTCGTGGTAGTCCAGCCCGGCGCGGCGCATGTGTTTGTCGTCAAAATTAAAGCCTAGCGGCTCAATCAGATGCAGGGCGCAGCCGGTGTTGGCGCACAGGCGGATCACATTGCCAGTGTTGGGCGGGATTTCGGGTTGGAAGAGGATGACGTTGAACATGGCTAGATTGTCTCGCAGGAAGCTTGCCGGATGGGCCGCAAGGCACAGGTAAACTCAAGGCAATTGCCGCCATACGATGTCTCTCTTCAAATCCGCCTCCCTCGTCTCCGCCTGGACACTTGTTTCGCGCATCACGGGATTAGCGCGCGAGCTGGTGGTGGCGGCGATGTTTGGGGCTTCTGCGATGACGGATGCGTTCAACGTTGCCTTTCGCATTCCGAATCTGCTGCGCAGGCTGTTTGCCGAGGGCGCATTCAGCCAAGCCTTCGTGCCCGTGCTGGCGGCGAGTAAAGAAAAAAATGGCGATGAGGCGACGAAACTGCTGGTGGATCAAGTCGGTACGGTGTTGCTTTGGGCGCTCATCATCACTTGCGTGATCGGCGTGGCGGCTGCGCCGCTCTTGGTCTTTGCGATGGCCAGCGGCTTACAGCAAACACCGCGCGTGTTTGAGGCCTCTGTGCTGATGACGCGCTTTATGTTTCCCTACATCGCCTTCATGTCGCTGGTGGCGCTGTGCTCCAGTGTGCTGAATACGTGGAAGAAATTTGCTGTGCCAGCGGCCACGCCGGTGCTCTTGAATGTAGCGATGGTTGTGGCGGCTTGGCTGCTCGCGCCGCAATTGAAGATGCGCGGCATCGAGCCGATTTACTCGCTGGCGGCGGGTGTGATGATCGGCGGAGTGTTGCAGTTGGGCATGCAACTCTTGGCTTTGAAGAAGCTGGGCTTGACGCCCAGTTTTAAGCTCAATCCGGCTCTCGCAGTTACATTCATTGCGCAGCCTGCTATCAAAAACATACTGACTCTGATGCTGCCTGCGCTGCTGGGCGTGAGCGTGGCGCAGATCTCCTTGGTGATCAACACGCAAATCGCTTCGCATTTGGCCACCGGCTCGGTGAGCTGGCTGAGCTTTGCGGATCGCCTGATGGAGTTTCCCACTGCGATGCTGGGCGTGGCTTTAGGTGTGGTGTTGATGCCGCAATTGGCAGCGGCCAAGGCCAGTGATGACACAGAGAAATTTTCTTCGATGATTGATTGGGGGCTGCGCTTGGTGGTGTTGCTGGCGGTGCCTGCGGCGGTGGCGCTGTTGTGTTTTTCAAAGCCCATGGTGGCGGTTTTATATCACTATGGCGCGTTCAAGGGCACAGATGTGCAACAGGTATCGCTCGCGCTGATGGGCTATGGCAGCGGCTTGCTGGGCATTGTGGCCATCAAGGTGCTCGCGCCCGCTTACTACGCGCGGCAAGACATCCGCACGCCCGTGAAAATCGCCATCGTCGTGTTAATTTTTACGCAAGTGTTGAACTTCTTTTTCGTCCCCCATCTCTTGCATGCAGGGCTGGCGCTGTCGATCGGTTTGGGGGCGATGCTCAATGCTGGATGGCTCTTGACGGGCTTGCTGCGCAGCAAAATTTATGTGCCCAGCAAAGGCTGGGGCGTGTTTGGATTGCAGGTGATCGCAGCGAGCAGCTTGCTGGCGGTATTTCTACTCTGGAGTTCGCAGGCTGTGAATTGGGTCGAGATGCAGCCAGAGTTTATGAAGCGAATTGGGCTATTCGCCGTTGTATTATCTGCCTCAGGTGCTATCTATTTCGGAGCATGCTGGGCTGCTGGTTTGAAAGTTCGTGCGCTACTGCGCCGATGAGCAAGAAGGCAAATCGTTGATGAAAAACACATTTCCCGCACCTGTGCATTACCGCGTTGAAGCGTTTGATGTGAACGCGCATCTGTGGCGCGTCACGCTCACTGTGGCCAAGCCTGCACGGCTGCAAACCGTGAGCCTGCCGGTGTGGATTGCGGGCAGCTACATGGTGCGCGAGTTTTCTAAGCATCTGCAAAACCTGCAAGCGGCTCAGGGCGGCAAAGCTTGCGATATTGTGCAGCTCGACAAATGCACATGGCAGATCAAAAGCGCAGCGAGCAAGCCGCTAGAGATCAGCTATGAGGTGTATGCATTTGACAATTCGGTGCGCACGGCTTGGCTGGATGCCAAGCGCGGTTTTTTCAACCCCACCTCACTCTGCTTACGCGTCAAAGGGCATGAGGCGGGAGCGCATAGCGTATCGTTAAACGCTACTGATTCAGTAGCACTCTGCACAGTATCTACAACGGCTACCGCCCTAAAAGGCTTGAAAAAATCAGCTGCAGGCAGCTTGGGCAGCTATTTATTTGACGATTACGATCATCTGGCCGACACGCCGTTTGAAATCGGGAACTTCTGGCGCGGTAGTTTCACGGTGCGCGGTGTGCAGCATGAATTTACTGTCAGCGGCGCATTGGATTCGTTTGATGGCGAGCGTCTGCTGCACGATACGAAAAAAATCGTTGAAGCGGAAATGATTTTTTGGCATGGTGCAGATGCCAAGCCGCCTTTTGAAAAATATGTCTTCATGCTCAACGCGGTCGATGATGGCTATGGCGGTTTGGAGCATCGCGGCAGCACCGCGCTGATTTGCAGCCGCCGCGATCTGCCGCGTATCGGTCAAGTCAAGCAAGTTGAGGGCTACACCACCTTGCTCGGCCTGATCAGCCATGAATATTTTCACACGTGGAATGTGAAGCGCTTGAAGCCGAAAGAGTTTCTGTGCTACGACTACACAGGCGAGAATTACACGCAGATGCTCTGGTTCTTCGAGGGCTTCACCAGCTACTATGACGACCTGATGCTGCGCCGCGCAGGCTTGATCGACAACGCGCAATACCTTCGCTTGCTTTCCAAAGCCATCAACCAGGTGCAGCAAACGCCTGGGCGGCTGGTGCAAAGCGTGGCGCATTCCAGCATGGATGCTTGGGTCAAATACTATCGGCAAGACGAAAACACGCCGAATGCCACCGTGAGCTACTACACCAAAGGCTCGCTGGTGGCGCTGTGTTTTGATTTGAGTTTACGCAGAACGGATTCAAAGATCAAAGGCAGCAAAGTCACGTCGCTGGATGAAGTGATGCGTTGGCTCTGGAAGCAATCTAAGGCTGACCAAGCAGGCCAAGGCGGCATCACCGAAGCCGATTTCGCCACCGCGCTACGCACGCTCTCAGGCCGCTCGTATGCCAAAGAAATTGTCAGCTGGGTGCATGGCAAGGCAGATCTGCCGTTGCAAGAATTGCTCGCTGCGCAGGGCGTGACGGCCACACCCGAGCCCGGCAGCAGCTTGCCTATGGCACAACGGCTTGGCGTGCGCGTGAGCGAATCAAGTGGCAGCTTGATCCTCAAAAATGTGTTGCGCGGCGGCCTCGCAGAAAAAGCAGGTTTGGCAGCTGGCGATGAATGGATCGCCGCAGACGATTGGCGCATTCAGAAGCTCGAAGACCTCGCCATGCTCTGCGCAAGCAAAGCGCAAACGATAGCCACCATCTCGCGCGACAAACGCCTGCTGCGCTTGCCCCTCACCCTGCCCAGTAACCCTGAGCCCAGCAGCAGCTTCATGCTGCGCAGCGCCAACGACGAGCCCCTGAACGCATGGTTGCTTGGCTGAAACCTCTTCTGCTGGCTCTTTTCGCAGCCCTGCTCCTGCACCTGCTCGGCCTGATCGGCATTGGTTCGCAAATGCAAAGCTCGGGCAGCGCGTTGGCGCAAAACAAAGATCCGCTTTTCACCCGCACGATCGAAGCGGCTTCGGCGCAAGCGGATGCTCCCCCGCCCGAGCCAGCCAAGCCTGAGCCACCCAAGCCCCGCGCGCCGACGGCGGCTGTGATGAGCCAACCCGTGGTTACTGAGACCGTTGCTCCCCCACCACCTGCCGAACCCGCTGCCGCCCTGGCTGCCATCGCCGCTGCCACCCCCACTACGCCGCTCGAAACCACCACAGCCGCCAACGACAGCACGCCATCACAAACCCTCAGCGCCCAGCCCGCCGGCCAGACAGACAGCCTCCTGATCACCGGCCAATGGCCAGCCGATACGCGCGTGAATTACAAGCTCACAGGTTACTTTCAAGGCGAACTCTTTGGCAGCGGCCAAGTGCAATGGACGCGCGAGGGTACGATTGGCGAGCGCTACCAAGTGCGTGTGATCGTGGATGCTGGCCTGTATGAGCTGCGCATGACGAGCCAGGGCCGTCTCAGCCCTCTGGGCTTGCTGCCGGAGACTTTTGAAGAGTATTCCAAACGCGTCTTTGCAAGCGCTCGTATTCGCCCTCTCAAGCTTGAAGACAACGAGTTGGTGTTGGAAGGCAATCGCCGTGTGCCCCGCCCCGCTGCCGAGCCGCTGGCTGTGCAAGACGCCGTGAGCCAGTTCATTGATCTGGGCCACCGCTTTGCCGAAGGCCGTGCCAAGCTGCAAGAAGGCGAAGTGGTACGCATCTGGCTGGGCCGCCCTGGCGGGCTGGACGAATGGGTGTATGACATTGGGCCGGCCGAGACGATCAACCTGCCGCGCATTGGCCCCGTGACTGTGCATCAGCTCAAGCCCCGCCCTCTGGCCAACCCGCGCGGCACGATCAGCATGAGCATGTGGCTCGCCCCCAGCTTGCAATACCTTCCTGCGAAAATACGCATTCAGCTCAATCCCGAGGCTTATGCAGAAATCATTGCCGAGCAAATTCAACAACGTTAAGAGACTCAACATGAACAACAGCTTCCGCACCGCCATCGCAGGCAGCCTGCCCAAACCCGCTTGGCTCGCCGAAACCCAAAAACTCTGGCCGCAATGGAAGCTGCAAGGCGATGATTTAGCGCAGGCCAAGCTCGATGCCACCTTGCTCTGGATCAAAGCGCAGGAAGATGCAGGATTGAGCGTGATCGGCGATGGCGAACAATCGCGTCAGCATTTTGTACACGGCTTTTTAGAAAAAGTCGAAGGGATTGATTTCGCCAACAAGGTAGAAATGGGCATCCGCAATGACCGCTACAAAGCCATGGTGCCGCAGGTGATCTCGCCTTTGAAGCTCAAAGGCCGTGTGCATGCAGCGGAGGCGCAGTTTTGCCGCGCCAATACGAAACGCCAACTCAAATTCACCCTTCCCGGCCCGATGACGATGGTCGACACCGTGGCGGATCGCTTTTATGGCGACCGCGTGAAAATGGCCTTCGCTTTTGCCGAGCTGCTCAACCAAGAGGCCAAAGCGCTGCAAGCCGATGGTGTGGACATCATCCAGTTTGACGAACCCGCCTTCAATGTTTACATGGCAGAAGCGGCCGATTGGGGCGTGAAAGCGCTAGAAATCGCCTGCGCGGGCATCACCGTCAAGAAAGCCGTACACATTTGCTACGGCTATGGGATTGAAGCCAACAACCAATGGAAATCGACGCTGGGCGAGCAATGGCGCCAGTATGAGCAGGTCTTCCCCGCGCTCGCGCAAAGCAGCATCGATCAGGTGAGCTTGGAGTGCTTCCATTCCCATGTGCCACCTGATTTGATGGCTCTCTTGGGCGACAAAGAAGTGATGGTTGGCGTGATCGACGTGGCCAGCGAGATCATCGAAACACCCGAGCAAATCGCCGAAACCATCAGCCAAGCTTTGCAATATGTGCGCAAAGACCGCCTGATCGCTTGCACCAATTGCGGCTTAGCGCCTATGAGCCGCGAAGTGGCGATGCAAAAGCTACAAGCGCTGGCCGCTGGCGCAGCACTGGCTGCCAAACGTTATGCATAGGTATGGATACAATAATTTATAAGCCAAATCGGCCGTTTCCCGTTATAAAATATACGTAGTATGCTACTATTTTAATAGCATCAAGAATTCAGCGATATCCCTGCGATAATTCAACGCGTGGGCCTATAGCTCAGTTGGTTAGAGCAGGGGACTCATAATCCCTTGGTCGGGGGTTCAAGTCCCTCTGGGCCTACCACGATGAAGAAAACCGCCCTCGGGCGGTTTTTTTGCTTTAGCGAACAGGAATCTCAAATTTTTACCAACGATTTCGCAGGCATCCAGCCTGCAAAATAAGGCAGCAATGCGTTGATGCGCTGGACAGCTTCGCTTTGGCTTTGATGGCGCGAGATGACTTGGTGGATGTCACTGCGCAGCATCCATAACTCGCGTACTTCGCGGGTTGCGCGGACTTTGTAGCGCAGGCGCTCTGCATCGGGGCCATCGACATCTTGAAACGACAGCTCCACATTGAGCTTGACCTGCGAGATGGTCATTTTCTTGTCGTCTGCTTCCCTGCTGACTTTGCTACGGAGAAAAGGCATCGATAAACTGAAAGATTTCGATGCGCTACGGCTGTTGCCGGAAGGCTCGAATCCAAGGGCTTTGGTCATGGTGAGAATCACTGATTTGTCTCCATTCAGACCGCTTGTGGCGGTTGGTGGTTCGCTTTTTGAACCCGGATAGGTTGTTACGAAAGCGTTTTTGGTATGGACTGAATTTTAAATGAATCTTTAATTTTATCTAGTGTTTACCCCTAAATTGAGTGTGATGTACGTCACGGAAGTGCTTTTGAATTCATTTAATTAATGATAATTAATAAATATTAGACAAACTGATTGAAAGCAGCGCCTCAGGCCAAGCCTGCGAAAAATGTCGCTAGAGCCTAGTTTTTTGCCAGTTCAAGGCACTGCTGCAACAGGTCTTGATCCCCGATTTGATTGGCCAAGACCAAGATCAAGCGGGCATTCAAAGCCACCGAGGCTTCGGGGCTGAGGCCTTCGTGGGCATTCAAAAGGGCTTCATAAAAGCCATCGGGGTCGCTCAGTTGATTGTCCAAAGCGATCTGGCTCATGCTGGTGCTCCTTGTAAAGCGAGCAATGCCTTTTGCAGGGTCGCCGCGCTTTGCCCGCGTGCAGCGAGGTAGCCGTCTGGGCGGATCAGTGCCCAAGCGGTTGAGCCCTGCGCGCCGCAAGCATTCAGAAGTTTGCCCGGTGCATCAAGGATTTGCTCGCGCCACGCGCCATGTGCTTTGCAGCTCACGGCCACAGCGCGCAGCTGCCCATCGTTGGAAAGCTGCCGCGCGGTTTGCAGCAGAGCGGCTGAGGCATCATCCGCCCAGAGCACAAGCAGCGGCAAGCCGCCTGCCCACTGCAAGAGCTGATTGAGCCGCCCCCTGCTGCCATTCACCCATTTGAAACTCACGTTTTGCACCGAATGGCTTTGCGCTAACTCGGGCGAGGTGATCGGCGAGCGTGAATACGGGTTGGCCACGGCCATGCGCCCGGTGTTGATCAAGCTGCGCGCAAAGGCATGCTTCTTGGCCAATGAAATTGTGGCGTTGCGAAAGACGCGTTCCATGCCGTCTTGCGGACGCAGGAAACGCGCGGTGCGGTTCGTCACTTGCACATTCGTCACGGCAGCTTCGTGGCGCTCGGCGTGGTAGCTGCTGAGCAAACTCAGCTGCGCCCTGCCCTGCACGACGGCGGCCAGCTTCCAAGCCAAATTGTCTGCATCCGCGATGCCGGTATTGCCCCCCCGTGCGCCAAACGGGCTGACCACTTTGGCGCTGTCACCCATGAAAAACACTTGTGACTGCCCCGCGTCAGCCACCATACAGTCCACACATTCGCTGCGGTAAGCATAAGGGCCGACCCACACGATATCTACTTGTGTCTGTGCACCAAACTGCTTGGCCAGCCGCTCCTTGACCACATCTTCGCGGCTCACGTAAGCCGGATCGGCATCGGGCGCCATTTGGTAATCAATGCGCCAGACATCATCAGCCATCAAATGCTGCCACACCGCACGGTTGTCGTTAAAAGGCGCTTCGATCCATGTATGGCGCTCTTTTGGCGGATGCGTGTTGAAGCGCACATCGGCGATGCACCAGCGGTCATCGCCTTTTTTGCTGGTTTTACTGATCTTGAGCCAATCATGAAACGGGCTGCGCGAGCCCGTGGCATCTATAACGAAATCGGCAGTGGCTGTGTATTTTCCTGCGGGAGTAGCTATTGAAAACGTAGCAAGATCGTCTTTAACCGCAAATGCAGTCACGCGGTTGTTCCAGCGAATCTGCGCCCTGCCCAACTCTTGAATGCGCTCCACCAGATAGCCTTCGTTGTAAAACTGCTGAATGTTGATGAAAGCGGGCTGCTCGCTCAAACTGAAATTGCCCTGCGCCTTCAGATCGAAGCTATACACCTCATCCTCGCCCGCAAAGGTGCGCCCCACGCTCCACTGAATCCCCTTGGCTTTGATGCGCTCATAAATGCCCAGCTTGTCAAAAATCTCCAGTGATTTTTGGGTGTAGCAAATGCCCCGGCTTGATGCACCTTTCACACCCACCGTGTTGTCTTCATCGAGCAACACGCAATCCACGCCCAGCTGAGCCAGCGAGCAAGCCAGCGTGAGCCCCGCCAGCCCGCCGCCCACGATCAAGATGCGGTGATGCTCCACCGCGCCGCTGTGCACCGCCTCGGGAATGACGCTCTCGTATTCCGGCAACACATACCCCGTGCCTTGGCTGAATTCGTAGCCGTTGGTGTGGTGTGCAGCTTGGTAGCTGTTTGACACGTCATTTTTCATGCTTTTTAGGCCGTTCGCCGTTATATATTGTGCATAGTTTGCTATTAAATCAGTAGCATCAAATCAGCGCTGTTCGCCGCCAAACTCTGGCCGATCATTGCTCTGCGGTTTGAGCGCAGGCGCTGCTTTACCAGCAGCCAGCGCCGCATCGCGCTCCACGCGCCAAGCTTGCTTGCGTAGTGTCCACTCACTCAGGCGCGCATGCGCGGTTTTGCTCTCTTGCAGCATTTGAAATTCATCGGCCAATTGCGCCGTCAGCTCCAAGCGAATGCCATTCGGATCAAAGAAGTAAATGCTTTTGAAAATGTGGTGATCCGTCACGCCCAGCACATCCACGCCCGCCGCTTGCAGCCGCGCCTTCATCGCCTCCAAGTCCTGCACGGTGTTGACCCGAAAGCTGATGTGATTCACCCATTTCGGCGTATTCGGGCTCGGCTCGGCGGCGATGTCGTCACCCAGATCAAAAAACGCGATAAAGCTGCCATCTTGCAGGCGGAAGAAAAAATGCGTGTAAGGGTAAAACTCACCCGTAGAAGGCACGACATCGCTTTGGATGATGTGATACATCGGCAGCCCGAGCACATCCTCATAAAAGCTGCGCGTTTCTTCGGCATCGCGAGCGCGGTAAGCGTAATGGTGCAGCTGCTGCACCTGCGCCGGCGCAGGCAGCGTGGCCTTCAAGCTTTCGGGAATGGCATACACGTTCATCGCAGTCTCCGGTGAATTTCACTAATCATAACGCATTTACCAATGCGTAATTTACGCATGGCGACCCTCCCCTCACGCCGAGGCAGCCTTCCTGCCGCGCGATAATCTGCGGCATGACTCAACCAATAGCCAAACTTCTACCCGCCATCACCCTCGAATCCGCCCCGAACTCCACCGCCGCCGTGATCTGGCTGCATGGCCTTGGGGCCGATGGCAACGACTTTGCTGGCCTCGTGCCCGAGATTGATTTGGCAGGCTGCGCGCCGATTCGCTTTATCTTCCCGCACGCGCCCAGCATGCCGGTCACGCTCAATGGCGGTTATGTGATGCCAGCTTGGTACGACATTTTTGGCGCGAATCTCTTAGCCAAACAAGACGCCGCGGGCATTCAAAAATCAGAGCGCGAGATCGTGGCCCTGATTGAAGACCAAGCAGCCATTGGCATTGCTTACGAGCGCATCGTGCTGGCCGGGTTTAGCCAAGGTTGCGCAATGGCATTGCACGCCGGATTGCGCTTTCCGCACAAACTGGCGGGCATCATGGCCTTGTCGGGCTACCTGCCGCTGGCCGAGCGCTTTGCTGCCGAGCGCCACACCGCCAATGCCAGCACACCCATCTTCATGGCGCATGGCACGCAAGACCCCGTCGTCCCAGTCGCTCGCGGCGAAGATTCGCGCGAGCTACTTGCCGCCCTCGGCCACCCCGTGCAATGGCACGCCTACCCCATGCCGCACAGCCTGCACCCACAAGAAATCAAAGACATCAGCCGCTTTTTGCAGTCTGTGCTGCCGGCCTGAGCTTGCCTTTCTTTGGAATGGCTTGGCGTTGACGCGTCTCACGCGATCCGCTCGCCTGCCACGCGTCGTTGCTTACTATTAAATTCGTTGCACCCGCTGGATTTTTGACCTCGAAAACTGGCTATCTACTCCATGAAAAGTGGCCGCAGGCCAATGAATATGTGCGCAACAAACTCCTATATCAATAGCGCACACAGAGATTCATTGGATTCTGAGGTAAACCCAATTCCTAACCCTGTATGCTCCGAAATGCGGCCCAGACTGAATCGCACAACACCGGAGACCCCTACCATGCCCACCCAAACCCTGAGCTTTTTGAGCGCTTCTGGCGTCGAATTGGCCGCCCGGCTCGACTTGCCAAGCGGCGAACCACGCGCCTATGCAGTCTTTGCGCACTGCTTCACCTGCTCCAAGGACTCCAAAGCGGCCACCTACGTGAGCCAAGCGCTTGCCTTGCGCGGCATCGCAACGCTGCGCTTTGACTTCACCGGGCTCGGCCAATCTGGTGGCAGTTTCACCGACAGCAGTTTCTCTGCAAATGTCACCGACCTGATCGCGGCGGTGCAACACCTGGGCGCGCAGTTCGCGCCGCCGCAGATCCTGATCGGCCACAGCCTGGGCGGCGCGGCGGTACTGGCTGCGGCAGGCCAGTTGCCCGGCGTTCGCGCGGTGGCGACGATAGGCGCGCCATGCGACCCCGCGCATGTCAAGCACCTCTTCGCCGCGGGCCACGAGGAGATCGAGGCTCAGGGCGAGGCCGTGGTCGACATCGGTGGGCGGCCGTTTCGCATCAATCGCGCTTTTGTTGACGACCTCGAACGACACAACGCCAGTGCGTCCATCGGTGCGTTGCGCAAGGCCTTGCTCGTGATGCATGCCCCGGGTGACCGAACCGTGCCGGTGGACAACGCCGCCGAGATCTTCATGCGGGCCAAGCACCCGAAGAGCTTCGTCTCGCTCGACGATGCCGACCATCTGCTCAGTCGCAAACAGGACGCGGCCTATGCAGCCGAGGTGATAGCCGCCTGGGCTTCACGCTTCCTCGACCCGGTAGAAACGGATTTGTCGCCGGCCACGCCTGCAACCGAACCCGTGCCTTGCGTGCGCGCCACTTTATCGCGCCAACAGTCCAGTGAGGCGGACGCGAGTCGCTTCGCCACCGACATCGCAGCCGGCCGGCACCGGCTGCGCGCTGACGAGCCGGTCAGTGTGGGCGGTGCGGATACCGGTCCAGGGCCTTACGATTTGCTGCTGGCCGCGCTCGGCGCCTGCACGGCGATGACCTTGCGTATGTATGCCGATCAGAAGAAGTGGCCGCTGGAAAGTGTGCACGTAGATCTGAAGCACGACAAGGTCCATGCCGCCGATTGCGAAGAATGCGATACGCGCGAAGGACGTGTCGACCGCATCGAGCGGGTGCTGCATATCGAAGGCGCGCTCGACGCAGCGCAGCGCGCGCGCCTGATCGAGATCGCAGATAAATGCCCTGTGCACCGAACCCTGCATTCAGAAGTGTTGATCCACACGCGTGAAGCAGTGGATGAGGGGAGCAAACCATGACCACAAAGTCCCCGGCGTTGATAGTCGCAGGCTGACTCGGCCTATCGGCGGCCATTGAGTTAATTGGCGTTATTTGAAAGTTAACGAAGGTCAGACTGAGGAAACCCGGATTTCGCAATTTCCCTTCTTGCCTAAAACGGGAACAATTTCCCGTGACTTCACTACTTTTTTCATAGCTGCTTACGCACGTATTTATTGGCTTACAGGCCTAAAACATAGGTGAAAACGGGTAGAAAAGGGCATTTCGAGGCTTTTTTTGAGACTTAGCCTTACTCAAGTTGGATTTTTGACTTCAAAAACTGGCTATCTACGCCATGAAAAGTGGCTGCGCGCCAATGAAAATGTGCGCAAGAAGCTCCTGTATCTGTTACTCACTGAATCGCAGACCAAGCTCCATGCAATTCGTTATAGGCAAGATGTGTCATAAGCAAGATGCCAAGTTGATGTATAGTTATGTACATCAACGTGACTAAGAGTCCCTATGCATCGCACCCAAATTTACCTGCAAGATGATTTGTACGACCACCTCAAAACCCGTGCCGGCAACGTAGGCGTCAGCATGTCCGAGCTGATTCGCCGCACGCTGGAGGCCGACATTCAAAAAGACCCCGTGGCCGACGCGCGGGCATACTTTGACCGCTTAAAGCCACTGCAAAGCTTTGCCAAGGTAGATGCCGAGAGCTATGTGCGCAACATTCGCAGCAAAAGCCGCATGTTGCGCACGGGTGAGGGCGCATGATGCCCGAACGGTTGGTGCTGGACACCAACATCGTCATCGATTTACTGAAAAAATCACCCGCAGTCGTAGAGCGCTTTTTAGCGCTGCTAGAGGCGCAAACCACGATGCTGATCAGCCCCATCGTGGTGGCCGAGGTCTATGCGGGCGCATTCAAACGTGAGCATAAAGACGTGGAGGCGTTGTTTGACCTGTGCCAACGCGTGGACATGGACAGTGACACCGGGCGCATAGCGGGTTTCTACGCCAACCAATACGCCAAGGCTTTTCAAGGCGTCGCGCTAGAAGACTACCTGCTGGCTGCCACTGCCCGCGCCCACCGCTGCCCGCTGTGGACGCTTAATCGCAAGCACTACCCAATGGATGATGTGGCGTTGTTTTGATGATGGGTTGGGAAAGGCGCGTCGTTATGCTATTAATTAAATAGCACTCTGCGAACGTTTTATATAGGCTATTGGCCTAAAACACTATAGAGATGGCTCCGTCAGCCGCAATCAGGCTGACTCGCTCATGCCAATGCCGCCAAAGCATCTAGCGGGCTGGCCGTCCCACCCGCAGCCACTTTCAGCACATGGGTGTAAATCATCGTGGTCGACACATCCGAATGCCCCAGCAACTCCTGCACCGTGCGAATATCTGTGCCTGCTTGCAGCAAATGCGTGGCAAAGCTGTGGCGCAGGGTGTGCGGCGTTGCGGGTTTCACAATCAGGGCTGCATGCATCGCCTGCTTGAAGGCGCGCTGAAACGTCTGGTCATAGGCGTGGTGTCTTCGCACCGTTTTGCTGCGCGGATCAGTCGATAGCGTGGCTTGGGCAAACACCCAGTGCCAGGCCCATGTTTGGCCCGCCTTGGGGTATTTGGCATCCAGTGCATGGGGCATTTCCACACCGGGCACCTGTGCCGCGCGATCTTGCGTCCAAAGATCATGGCTCAGGCGACATTGATGCTTCAAAGCCTCCAGCAAGCTGCTGGGCAGCATCACCACCCGATCTTTGCCGCCCTTAGCCTCTCGCACAATGATGACCTTGCGGTCAAAATCAACGTCTTTGATTCGCAAGCGCAGCCCCTCCATCAAGCGCATGCCGCAGCCATAAAGCAAAGATGCCAGCAATTTATGTTGACCCTCCAGTTTGTCCAACAAAGCCTGCACTTCCGGGCGCGTCAGCACCACCGGAATGCGTTTTTTCGGCACGGGCCGCGCAAGCTCATCCATCCAGGGCAGCTCAATCCCCAATACCTTCTGGTACAGAAAAAGTAAGGCACTGAGCGCCTGGCGATGGGTGGACACAGATACCTTGCGCTCAACTGCCATATGCGTTAGGAAAGCCTCCACCTGAACTTGCCCCATGTCGCGCGGATGCCGCTTGTGATGAAAATAAGTGAACTTTTTCACCCGACACATGCGCCTCTTCGGTCCGAAGGCTATAGTACAGGTAATGGATTTGTTCCCGCAACTGATCCAGCAGCCGAGTTGACTTGAACACAGGCGTGCTGTTTTTTCTGGAGTTGTTGTATCTGCTCATGCATACAGCATATTGCAAGCAGCTTAGCGGGCGTTTGTGCTCCCGATATTAGGGAGACAAAGGCCGTGATGGGTGGACAGAAACCTGTCTCCCGATATTGAGTTAGGCCGCTCGCGTCACTTTTCCCCTTTCTGAAAGCTCTCAATGCAGGTTGAACACCGAATCGCAATCGCTGCGCCCCCCGAAACAGTCTTCCGGATTTACGAGGATGTTCAAAACTGGCACACGTGGGACCCGGACACAAAGCAGGCCTTTCTTGATGGTCCATTTCGCGTCGGTAGCCGCGGCCGCATCACACCACCTAAGGGCATGACAGTTCCTATGCTTCTTACTCAAGTTGAGCCCGGCAAGTGCTTCACGGTCGAATCGAGGATTCCCTTGTTTCGCATGCTATTCGAGCACGAGCTCGTTCCCGTGGAAGGAGCGACGGAGGTCATCCACAGGGTTACATTCTCAGGTTTACTGTCCTTTGTTCTTGGTCCTATGCTGTCCAAGCAACTGAACTCAGGCCTTCCGGTCACACTGCGCAAGCTAAAGGCTCTCGCAGAGGGCGCGGGTGCGGCCTAACCCATGCATCAACACGGCCACTGCGCGATGAAGCCGCGCAGCGCCGGTTATGTCAAACTTTATACCAAAGTGAGTATCTCGCATGGGAAAAATGAATTTTGATAGTTTGGATGTTCTGGCGGCTGGCTTGGGTTTGATCGCCGCTTTTTCCGTTCTGCCGGTACAACCTGATAGACACACTGAACGTATTGTTGTGCCTCTCGCCATGTTTTTCGCCGTTGTGTTGAAGCGAAAAATAGTGCCTACTTTGGCCCCGAATCCCGATGCAAGTTTTCCATTGAGGTTCGTGTTTATGCTCACTTCGTTCGTTGGCGCCTGTCTTTTGGGTATGGCGTTCATCGACAAACTCTTTGTCCTAGGTATGTTTCTTAACTCTCGTCAAAGTCTTTACGCAATACTTCTTGGCCTAGCACTTCTCGTGGTAGCCACCGTTATCGACTGGCGCTATCTGAAAATCAGAGACAAGTAGTGCCTGGCGACGACGACAACACGTCGCTGCAGACTTGCACAACCCGCGCTGATGCACCCACCCATTCAAACAGGAGTTCAAATTGACAACACCCTCAAACAGCAGAAGATTCCTCGCCGGCTGGGCCGACATGGACTGGAACTCGCACATGGCCAACACAGCCTATCTGAACAAGGTGGTTGACGCGCGCGTCCTAGTGCTCACCGAGAAGGGCCTTTCGGCGGCGGAGTTCGCCC
>JANOJL010000061.1:0-1509 GCA_031418715.1 Variovorax sp.
CTTGGCCATAGCTTGCGGCACGTTCACCGCAAACTCATGCGGCGGCGCATACTGGCAAGCATGCAAGCAAGCCCCGCAGTTGTGGCAAAGGTTAGCCAGGTAATGCACATCATGCTGCGTGAAATCGAGCCTGCGCGTCATCGCGGGGAAGACGGCGCAAAAGCCTTCGCAATAGCGGCAAGCATTGCAAATTTGCATCTGCCGCGCCACTTCATGCTCGGGCGTGCCCGCGATTTGCGCAGCATCTTGGATTAGTTGATTCAGCGTTGCCGTACTCATGCTGCATTTACTCTTAATTTCATAGCACTCTGCGCAGATTTTATGCCGGCTATCCGCCCAAAAGCTGTTCCAATCGTCATACCCACACCGGCTGTATAGCCCTTACCCAGCACATTACCCGCCATGATCTCGCCAGCGGCAAAGAGGTTGGGTGATTCGACGCCGTTGAATCGAACGGCGGTGTTTTCATCGACCTTCAAACCCAGATAAGTGAAGGTTACGCCGGGCTTTAAGGTGTAGCCATAAAACGGTGCGGTATCGATCGGCAGCGCCCAATGCGTCTTCGCAGGCGTGATGCCTTCGGTGTGGCAATCGTCGAGCACGGAATGGTCGAACTTGCCTACCTTGCATGCTGCGTTGTACTCGTGGATGGTTTTTAAAAACGCAGCTTCATTCAAACCGAGTTGCTTGGCCAAGTCTTCCAAGGTGTCGGCCTTCGCGCCTTTGAATACGGGCGGCATAAAGCGGCCAACTGCTTTCGCGTCGATGATGCAATGGCCACTCTGCGCAGGCTGCTGCGCCACCAGTCGCCCCCAAATCGCATAACGCTTAGGCCAAAAATCCTCGCCTTCATCATAAAAGCGCTGCGCATCACGATTGACCATGATGCCAAGGCTCACACAATCCACGCGCGTGCAAATGCCGCCGTCATACAGCGGCGCACGCGCGTCAATCGCCACCATGTGCGCCTGCGTCGGGTCGCCGATCATGTCGGCGCCTTGATCCATCAGATTTTTGAGCACCACGCCCATATTGAAGCGCGTGCCACGAATCGCAAAATTATCCGAAGGCCACTCGCCCTGCGCATTCTGCCCCCAAGCTTCGCGCAGCCACTCGCGGTTGCTTTCAAAGCCGCCGCAAGCCAACACACAACTTTTGGCTTCAATCCGCTCGCCGTTTTTCAGATGCGCAGCAACGAATTTCCCGTTCTTAATTTCCACATGCACCACAGGCGCTTCATACCGAATCTGCACACCCAACTTTTCCGCACTCAGAAAATACGCATTCACCAGTGCCTTACCACCACCCATGAAAAATGCATTTGTGCGAGACAAATGCAAAGTGCCCGAGAGCGAGGGCTGAAAGCGCACGCCATGCTTTCGCATCCAATCGCGGCAAGTGCTGCTCTCCCGAATCGCCCGCCGTGCAATGTGTTCCGTGGTCTGCCCACCCGTGACTTTGAGCAAATCTTGCCAAAATTCTTCTTCTGGGTAGGCGTCCGTCAACACA
>JANOJL010000062.1:0-21844 GCA_031418715.1 Variovorax sp.
GTCAAATACCACCCTCCTGTACTTGGCTGGAAATACCAAGTGATAGAGTAACACCGTGACGTTGTGATCCTTGTGAATGTATTTGCTCATCCACCAAGAATACCGCCCCAAGGGGCGGGGAATTTACCCCAAGTGATTAAAAATGCAGCTCCTTCAGTTGTTGCAATATTGCTAATTTGTTGAGTCAAAACAGGCGCGTCGTTGCTGCCAGTCACTGAAATTGTGAGCGTCGTCGAAGAGGCAAGGCCTGACGCATTCGCACCATTTTTCACAGCTACAACAAAGCTCTCGACAACAGATTGCCCCACCTGCAAAGACTGCAAAGCCGCTGGATCACGCAATACATAGCTGTAATTGCCGTTAACCGCCAGAGTCAAAGTACCTGCCACACCTTCAAACACACCCGCATTGCTGACCGTCAAAGCCGCACTGGATGGATTCTCATCATTGTCAAGTACATTGCCTAAAATTTGTGTGTCATCCTCTGTCAGGGTGTGCACATCTTCAACTGTCACAAATTCCTTGGCTGCCACAGGCACACTCACCGTCAATGACAGGTTCGCCGTTGCACCCGCGAGATCTCGTGCTGTGATCTCCAGCTCCAAGCTGCCGTTAAAGGTATCTGGCGGTGTGCCAGACAAAACCCCTGTCACCGGATTCAAGCGCAGCCAGTTTGGCAAAGCCTGCCCGTCCGCCAAACTCACTGAATAAGACAAAGCATCACCTGGATCCACATCCACAAACGCCGTTTGCGGCAAGAGCCAATTCACACCCTGCCCGGGTGTCAGTGTGATCGCTCCCAAAGAGCCCACGGCATCTGGCGCATCATTGGTATTCAGCACACTCAAATCCACGCGCACGATCTCGGTCAAGCCCGCGCCACCGTCCACCACCACATCAAAGCCAAAATTGCCTACCGCAGCTTGCTCTGGTGTGCCTGAAATTTGTCCTGTTAGGGCATTCAAGCTCAACCATGCAGGCAACACGCTGCCTTCAGCTACAAGAAACCGTCTTGAATCTGAGGCAGGCAAATCAGACTGCACCGCGCGCACAAACGCGTCATCTTCCAGCGCAGTCCAGCTCTGATGCTTGAAACCTGATGAGGACGAATCCTGCGTGAAATGCCCAGCAGGTAGTGTAGCTACCAGCTCAGTCCAAGTTAAGCGCTCGCCGCTGTCAAATTCAAAAATGTCGATACCTGTCGTCAAGGGTGCCGCCCCCGACTCACTTGCACCCAGCGGAGGGTCTAGCGGAATAAGCGGCGCACCTCCAGCAACCTGATTTCCAGCTTCAGCCAAAACCACGCGCAGATTTCCATCACCCCAGCTCAGCCGCGCCACTTGCCGCCATGCTCCGCGCACATACTGCCTGCTCACTGAAGCATGCAACTCCTGCACAGAGACATTACTAATTTTCAGCACATCCTGAGTCATAGCAAAAAGCGCCTCCCCTGTCACGCTGGCTCTTGGGAGTGGTTTTTTCTCGTAATCTTCGTCCATGCGCGTCACATTGCTATCACCGTTTGCCAATGCAATCAATTCATCGAGTCTGAATGAGCTCAGCTTGGTGTAAGTCGGCCAGCCTTGGAGCACCTCAGATGGCTTTGCATTGATCACCGCGCGATCTAGCTCCATGAGCTTGTCAAGATTTTCCTTCGTCGCAGAAACGGTAGCGCTGTATTGATCCCAGCCCCACGATCCGCCTGCCGCTCTGAGAGCCTCTTCTTCGCCATAACTCAATGTCCAAGGGTCTGAAAAGTCAAGATGAATACTTTCTAACGCCATATTTTCGAGCGCCTGTACCAACGATGCATCTAACTTGCCGTAGTAGCCCGCACTAAGCCCCACTCGGATGATCTCCACCCCGGAGTCATCCACCAAATCCCAGCCAGTATCAAAACGATCCACAATCATGGAGTCAGCACCTTCACCACCATCTAACTCATCGCTGCCCGTGCCGCCAAGTAGCTCATCATTTCCAGTGCCAGCACTAATGCGGTCGTTACCAGAGCCGCCATAGAGCCAATCGCCACTACTTCCGCCAACAATAACGTCATTTCCACCTCCTGCATCCACTAATGCAGCAGCTCCATTCAATGTGATTTTGTTATCACTATCTCCAGCACGTAAATCCTCCGTGATCAATTGCACGTTACCTTCTGTGTGGTAGATATATGTGATCTCAGTCGTCGTCCACGAATAAGTGCGCCGAACTTCCTCATACCTAATTTTCCAACCACCCGGCGTAGTTATCGTATAGTCAGGAATCCAAACATTCTGCGGCGGCGGCAGCGGCGGAAATGGACTTGGTCCAGTTGTCGCATTACCGTCGTAGTAACCATTCGATTGGTTAATAGGATAAACAGTTGTCCAATATCCTGGTACGACAGTAACAGTGTCCAATAATCGTGTACGTGATACTTCAATTGTTTCTAAGTAGGAACTAGTCCAAACTTTCGTTTTGCTGATCTCCGCCTTCAATGTTGTTGTAAGCACATTTGAATGCTGCGCACTCAATACAATTTCAGCTGCGTTATTTTGTATTTCAGTTCGCTGGCGTGATACAGAGAAATTCCAAGAATTACCCTCTGCGTCACTGCCCGCATTGGTTTCACCCACTTTGACGGCCATGCCATCACTGAATTTCCATTCCTGCAAAGATCCCAACATGTTGCTGTAAAACAGCTCTCGCTGCTGATTCGGCGCAGAGGTCAGCGTTTCCGCTGTCGCCAAGCTGCGCAAATCCTGCGCGCTGCCACCAATCAAGCGGAGTTGCCAATCCGAATGATTCGCAAAGAAATTCTGTATCACTGTCGTTGAATTACTAGCCCCTTCTCCTTGTATCCGCAGGTCATTTCGTACACGTTGATATTGCAATTCAGACGTAGAAGGGGCTTGCCAAGCCAGCGTATTGCTACCTTGCTCATCCTGAATAACGGTCACCTCACCCGCTGCACCCACTTGATAAGTATCGTTACCTTTTCCGCCAATCAGCGTGTTGCGCCCGCCGCCGCCAGCGAGCACATCATTGCCCGTCCATCCCAGAATTGTTTCATCCAGCGCAGTGCCTGCAACCACTTTGCTAGCGTCATAGGCTTGCAGCAAAAGCTGTGCACCACTTAATGAGCCGCCTTGTGCAAACTCAAAGCGCAAAGCATCAAAATCCTGCGTAGCTGGAACCAACACAGCATCATTCACGGTGTATTGCACCCGCATAAACCAAGCACCATCGATTTCTTCGCGAGTGCAAACGACTTGCGTCAAATCCACACTGCTAGCAAACACCAGCTTAGAAATGCCCTCATCATCCAATATCTTGTCCACGCCATCGCCGCGCGCAAATACATAGGTATCGTCTTCCTCGCCGCCTTGAAGCACATCGTCTCCTGCCAAACCGCGCAGAGTGTCTTTGCCCAAACGCCCTAGCAGCAAATCCCCTGCCGCTGTTCCGTAAAGCTCATTGTCGCCATCATCGCCAGACACTGTTTTTCCGTCTCCCGGCGTGGGCAGTTGACCAATCACCGAGCGAAAATCCATCAGAGCGCCATCTGCAAACTGAACATCAAACTCAGCCTGCTCCAAACCATAAGCAATTTTTATCTGCTGGCTGCCCCAGCTTAGTATCAAACTACCTGATTGCGCCTCCGCACTCACTTGCATGGCCTGAGCTGTCAGGCCTGCACCGAGCACAATGCGTGAGCGTCCTTCAATATCAATGATCTTGTCCACGCCATCACCTTGCGCAAAGCGATACATGTCATCGCCCTCCCCGCCTATCATCAAATCATCGCCTAAATCTCCCTGCAACGTATCTTGACCGTCGCCGCCATAAAGAAAATCAACCCCACCACGACCCACGAGCACATCATGGCCACTCCGACCGCGCAACTCATCCACACCATCGGAACCCACTATCGAATCATGGATCGTGTAGCCAACTCGATCCTGAACATCCTCGTCGTCTTCTGAAACCTCGTCAGCCCCGTTACCCACCACCTGAATCCCCAACACCTCTTTCCACATCTCTGCCAAAGGCACCTGCACTTGAGCTTGCCCAGCCGCGCCCGCGATGAGCGTCCAAGCGCCCGCATGTGCCATACCGTCACGCAAACTCACCTGTGTACCGTCTACAAACATCAAGCGCAAATCATTGGAATTGGCCAAACGAACTACAGACAAACCATCAAAATTCTCCTGCCCCATGAACCGAATCACATTCTGGCCTTGACCGTCCTGTAGCACCACGTGTGCTCCCGCCGCCACCTCATAGGTATCGCTACCTGTGCGGCCATACAACTCATTGCGCCCACTGCTCGCCAAAAATATATCGTTACTTTGCGAGCCATAGGTCAGTTCATCCCCCTCCAGCCCCATCACCGCGACACCCCGCGTCAGCAATTGCTCAAAGCTCAGCGTCTCGCCAGAGCGGCTGCGAAGCCCTGCAATTCCAGCATTTTCCAAATCTAAACTCTCCATGCGGCCTTGCAGCGTCAAATACTGGCTGCCATCCGCGCTCAGCAACAGCCGCAAGCTCTCGCTCACCCCCATCACCGCCGGGCGCGCGGGCTCAATCACCTCCTCCGTCTCGGGATTCAACACCGCCGGCACCGCAGGAGAAATCTCCACACGTTCCCGATGCCGCACCAGCCGCACATTCGCCATCGGCATGTTGCCTGCCAGCTCAATCACCGTACCCGAGCCCCAACCCGTCAGAGCATCTTGCCCATCGCCCGCAAACACAACCACCACGGCATCCTGCGCATCCGCCACCAAAATGTCATTGCCAAAGCCGCCATGCAAAGTCACGCCATCGTGTTCCGCCGTCAACTGGTCATTGAACATACCAGAGAGCAAATATTCGCCATTCCGCACACTCGTGCGCTCAAAGAAGCCGCCCATATTGCTGGTATCCAGCTTCTGCCCCACCAACTGCGCAAAGCTCATCTCCTGAACCTGCACTTGCCCATCCACCTCGTTTTCAATCACCACTTGGCCCACGCCCTTGCCCTGCAAACCCTCCTTGACCACGGTAAAGCTCACCCCCGGCGTGCCCTGCAACTGCCCCGCCTCCATCCGCAGCTCCCCGCCCATCACCACATAAACATCGTTGGGCGCATTGTCAAACACCTGTAGCTTCACATTCGCTAAGTTGGCATTCTTCATGCGCAGCGTGTTGCCGCCTTCTTCATCTTCAATCTGCATCACACGCGGTATGTTGAGCAAGCTGCCGTCCGCCTGCACCTGCGTGAAGCTGGTGGCATCGGCCGCGTCAAACACATAGGTGTCGTGCCCTTTGCCGCCTTTGAGAATGTCTTGCCCTGCGCCGCCATCAAGCAAATCATCCCCATCGCCGCCTTCCAGCAAATCATTGCCCGCGCCACCATAGAGCTTGTCGTCTCCTTTATCGCCGCGTAAATAATCATCGCCCGCTTCTCCGTAGAGCACGTCCTTGCCTGAGTATTCTTCAGCCACGCCGTCGCCCTCGCCAAAGAGCGCATCATTGCCTGCGCCGCCCCAGATTTCATCTGCTGCGCCGCCGCCCACCAATCTGTCAGCTCCATCGCCGCCATCAATCCAATCCTCGCCATGGTCTTTGTCGGCCAAGCGGTATGTGGAGCCTTCTTTGGTGATGTCGTCGCCGTAGATCTCATCGTTGTCCGCGTCGCCACTCAAGATATCGTCTCCCGCATCGCCCACGATCACATCATGGCCCGAGCCGCCTTCGATTTCATCGTCGCCATGATCGGCTGCCTTGACCTGTTGGCCAAAGCCTCGGTCGCCATAGATCAAATCGTCTCCACTGCCGCCTAAGATCAAGTCGTCATTACCCTCGCCGGTGATGTTATCGTTACCCGCGCCGCCATCAATCTCGTCTTCTCCAAAGTTGCCAGTGGCTGCGTGTTGGCTGCCTGAAGTCGAGTGGCTGCCATCGCCTTCTAATTGATCGTTGCCTTCTCCGCCCAGCAGCACATCATTGGCTCCTCCGCCTAAGAGGTGGTCATCGCCTGCGCCGCCATCCAGTGTGTCTTTGCCTTGGTACTGTGATGCCACCACTATGCCGCCACCGTAGCGCACGCCATCGCCATCGAGCACGTCTTTGCCTGCATCGCCTTGCAAGATGTCGTCATTGTGTGGTGTCCACTGTCCATTTACAGCTCGGGTATGCGGGGCGGGCCCGCTTTTTTGCTTGGAATTCATGGTTTTATGTCCTTGATGGTGGATATTTTTGGTTACTTTGCAAATTGAGTGTGCACAGACCCGGTATTTCTGACAGTCAAATGCTGAATTTTGTGATTCAGGCGTGATTTATTCGCCAAGCTGCTGGACAGCGCTTATCGGTTGAATGTGGGAAGGCAGTTTGAGTGCGTCAGCATTGCCATTGCACTCCGCTGAGTTGTCCGTTCCAGCCTGCCCACCAAGTTGGCTCTGGTTGCGGATTCTTATCTATCATTTTTGAATAGGGCCGCTTTTGTTGTTGCCAGACTTCTTGTGGGTTTTGATAGCCTAAATGCTGGTGGAGGCGGATGGTGTTGTACCAATGCTTGAATTCATCGAGCAGGGTTTGTAGATGCTCGGCGCTTTGGATGTGGATTTGATTGAGCTGCTGTTTGAGCGTGCCAAACAGGCGTTCGATTCTTCCGTTTTGCCATGGGCAGTGCAGATCAGAGCGTTGGTGGCGGATGCCTGCTTGATTGAGCGCTGCAAGCCATGTGGGGCTTGTGAAACAACTTTCGTTATCCGTGCGGATGCAGCGCGGTGCACCGTGTTGGGCAACGGCTTGCTGGATATGGATGACCAATTGGGCGCTGTATTTGCTTGTAACGATCAGGCTGAGCAGCTTGCGACTGCCATGATCAATGATGCCAAAAATGAGATGCAATTGACCTGAAAGATCGTATTTTCCAGTGATATCTGCACCCCAAGTGTGGTTGATGCGGCTGATACCGGGAATGCGGTGGCGAATGCCTTGACGCAACTTGAGCAACGCGCTCTGGTTGATGCGCAGCACATTAGCGACATGGGTTTTGCTAATGGTGATGCGCTTTGGCTGAGTTGACTTACGCTGTGCCTGTAAGCGGTTAAAAGTCGCAGCGATTTTTCGTACGCCCGTGCCATGCGGCATCAGGACTTTGAGGCGTAGTATTTCTTGCTGCACCCATTCTGGCTTGGCTTGCGAATGGCCTTGTTTGCTCTGCGCGCGACGACGAAAGACTTGCACTGACTTCGAAGGCGCAGGCTTGGCGCGTAGCACATGCCGAATCAACATTGCCAAATGTATGAGCAGTGTAAGGATCATGCTTACCTCTCCCTGCCCGCCTCTTGCGTGGCTTTGCTCACGGGGCTGAGCAGATACTCCAGCACGGTGCGACGACCTTGGTGAATTTCGGCGGTGATTTGCATGCCAGCGCCTGCGGCTAGGCGCTGGCCGGTGGTGGGCGAGATCAGGTGCTGCTGGGCGAGCTGGATGCGGGCTTTGAAAATGGCTTGCGCGGGGGCTGCGCTGCCTTGCTGAGCTGCTTGCTCAGTGGCATCGGCGCTGACGTGAATCACTTTGCCTTGAAGCAGGCCATACTTTTGAAAAGGGAAGGCAGCGAGTTTGACCTGGGCGCTTTGGCCGGGCTGCACAAAGCCGATGTCTTCATTGCGAATCATCACATCCGCAAACAGCGGCTCCCCTTGCGGCACGAGCGTGAGCAACACACTGCTGGGCTGCACCACAGCGCCTTCGGTGGTGGTGGCCAGATCTTTCACCGTGCCCGCTTGGGGGGCGCGCAGCTCCATGAGGCCTTCGCGGTAAGTGTTTTTCTCTAAGCTGGGGCGCAGTTGCTCTATTTTTGAGCGCACTTCGCTGAGCTCCTTTTGCAGCTCGCTGGCGGTGTTGCTTTGGATTTGGATGATGCGCTTTTGCTGCGCATCGATGGTAGCGGCTAAGGCTTTGACGTTTTCTCGCTGCGCATCCAGATCTTTGCTTTTCTCTAATGCTTCGCGCTGCTTTTCTGCGGCAGCGAGCTGGCCGATGAAGCCTTCTTTTTCGAGCTGCTGGTAGGCCTGCGCTGATTTTTGGTAGCTGGGCAGGGTTTGCTGGAGTTTGGATTGCGTTTCTAGGGCGCTTTTGTGTTCGCCCTGCGCTTTGGCGAGCAGGGAGCGCTCTTGTTCAATGGCATCTTGCTGGGCTTTGCGACGCGCCATGAGCTGGGCTTGCACTTGGGCAAATAGCGTGGCATCGTCGCCTGTCTTCAGTAGAAAAGGCGCTTGGCCGAGCTCAGCTACGATGCGGCGCTCATGCATGCGCTGCTGAGCTAAATCCAGCGAGACGCTGGTTTTGTCTGCCCGGGCGAGCGTGGTATCAAGCCGCAGGAGCACTTGGCCAGCTTGCACCGCCTCACCCTCTTTCACCAAGATTTGCTTGACCACGCCGCCTTCAGCGGGCTGTACGATTTTGACGAGGCTTTGCGGGGCGAGCTTGCCCTCTGCTGTGGCCACAATATCGAGCTTGCCAAAAGCAGCCCAGATGAAGAGCACGAGTGTGAGCGCGCAGACGATCCAGAGCACGAGGCGGCTCAAGCGCTCGGGGGCTTCGGTGTGAATCAAGCGCAGGGGGTCGTTAAAGCGACTGCGCAGGGCGCTGAGGGTGGGCGGCTTCGCTTCATTGACGGGTGAAGCCTCTACAGATTCAATGACCGGCGAAGCGCCGCCCGCATTAGGCAGATTAATGACGGTCATGATGCCTCTCCCGTGGCTGGGCGGCTGGGCTGCACGCGCTGCAAACCCTCGGCGGTGAGCTGAAACAGCGTATCCACCTGCAAGCCACGCGGCAGGCCATGGGTGATGAAGAGCATGGTGACTTTGCCGCGCAGGCTGTTGATGGTTTTGGAGAAAGATTCAGCGGTTGGCGCATCGAGGGCGCTAGTGGCTTCATCAAAGATCAACACTTTGGGGCGCTTGAGCAAGGCGCGGGCAATGGCAATGCGCTGGCGCTGCCCGCCTGAGAGGCCAGCGCCACGCTCGCCGATTTCGGTTTGGTAGCCTTCGGGCAAGGCTTCAATCACGCTGTTGACCTCGGCCAGCTTGCAGGCGGCCACGATCTGCTCAAAGCTGGCTTGGGGGCTGGCCATTTGTAAATTGTCCAAAATGGTGCCGCTAAAGAGCATGGTTTCTTGCGGCACCACGCCGAAATGGCTGCGCAGCTCGTTGGCGCTGAGGTGGGCAATATCGACACCGTCAATCACAATGCGGCCTTCGCTGGGCTGATAAAAACCCTGCATGAGCTTGGCTAAGGTGCTTTTGCCGCAGCCTGAAGGCCCCATGATGGCAATCGTTTGCCCTGCGGGAAGCTGGGCGCTGAGATTTTGATACAGCAGCGGGAGCTTGTCACTGTAACGAAAGGCCAGATTTTCAAACTCTATGCGTCCATGGCCGGCTTGCAGGCGCTTGGGTTGCAGGCTGTAGGGCTCGGTGGGTACGTTCATCAAATCGCCCAAGCGATCCACAGACAGCTTGGCCTGCTGAAACTGCTGCCACAGCCCCACCATGCGCAGCATGGGCTGGGAGACGCGGCTGGCAAACATTTGAAAAGCCACCAGCATGCCGATGGTGAAGACTTCGCCGCTCATCACCATCCATGCGCCCACGCCGAGCACGAGAAGCGTCATGATTTGCTCCAGCATTTGAGCGAGGCTGTTGTAGCTGTTGGCTAATTGCTTGGTGGCATAGCCGGCGGCCAGATAGGTGGCTAAATAGCCCCGGTAGCGGCTGGCGAGCTGCGGCTCCAATTGCAAGGATTTAACCGTCTCTAAGCCACTCACATACTCGGTGACGAAAGCTTGATTGCGTGCACCGAGCTGGAATTGCTCTTGCAAGCGGCGCTGGAAAATGGGCGCAACCAAAAAACTCAGCAGCGCTACCCCGCCCATGATGCCGAGCACGATGGCAGTGAGCGTGACGCTGTAGTACAGCATGATCGCCACGAAGATCAGCAAGAAGGGAAAATCCAAGATCAAGGTGACGGCAGCGCTTGCGATGAATTCACGGATGGTTTCCACGCCGTGCAAACGCGCAGAGATCACGCCTGTGGGGCGATGCTGGAAATACAGTGGGGGCAGCTTGAAAAGCCTTTCGAAAACTGCCGTACCTAAAACGGCATCGACCCGGTTGCCCGTATGCAAAACAAGGTATTGCCGCAACCAACTGAGCACGGTGGTGAAGATGATGAAGACCGCCATACCAATCAACACCACAACCAAGGTGCTTTCCGTACGGTGCACGATGACTTTATCGATGATGGTTTGCGTAAACAACGGCGTGGCCAGCGCTAGCAATTGGATCACCAGCGAGGCCAGCAAGATCTCTTGCCACAGCCGTTTGTGGCGCAGCAGTTCGGGGACAAACCAACTGAAACCGAAGCGACGCGATTGGGCTTCAAGAATGGCGGTATCTGGGTCTGCGCCGGCATCGACGCGAGTGGTGAGCAGCAAGCCTTGTTGGTGAGCCAATGCGCTGCGAAATATCTCCAGTGGCAGGCCTTGCGGCATGGTTTGGCCTGGCTGAAGCAGGAGCACCTGCTTGTCATCCGCTTGCAGCAGCAGGGCCGGAGCATGTGTAACGCTGCCTTCTGGCGTTTCTCCTTTCAGCCAAACCAGTTGGGGAAAGTTGCTTTTTGAGAGAGCCTTTTTCGCGAGGGGCTGCGCTTTCGTCTCAATCCCTAACTCAGATAAAGCTTTAATAAGTGCATGAGCATCATGAGGCTGGGCAAACTGCTGCTGAATGATTTCGCGTTGGAAAGGGCGCTGCAGCAAAGCGCAACTGGCTTCGACGCACCACGAAAATTCCTCAGCCGACAAACCCTGTAGCACCATTATTTTTCTGACAAATTGCCACCCACCCTGATTTTATGAATTACAGGTAAATGATAATGGATTCAACGTTCTGTCACAACTAGGTTTTTAGCGAATTTACTCTGAAGTCGTTAATTTGCAGTTCGAGCTACTCATTGCTCATCAATTCCGATGAGACCACACAGAGTCAAGTTTTCATAGAATTTGAGCTCAGATAGCAGCGTGCAAAGCCTCCAGCCTCGGATGCATCAGCGCAAACCACAGCGGCGGGATGGCTGCGAGGATGATGCTGCCGGCATAGCCTGTGGGCAGGCGCGGGCCTTCGGGGGTGTCGGATAAGGTGGCGTAGGGTTTCCAGGCGTGCATGTGGTGGTCGGAGTGGCGCTGCAGGTTGGCCAGCAGGCTATTGGTGATGACGTTGTCGGCATTCCAAGCATGCATCTTGCCGAAGGCCTCGCGTTTGCCGCCTTCGGTATTTCGCTGCAGGCCGTAATGCTCGATGTAGTTAACCAGCTCCAGCAGAGTGAAAGCGACGATAGATTGGAAGACAAAATACACTATTAATTTCATAGCAACCTGCGCATATTCTATAACGGCTACAGGGCTAAAAAGCATGAAGAATGGTAGAAAAACCAGCGTGAGCGAGGCCACCGTGCTCCAGACCAGCGGGCTCTTGCTCCAAGTGCTTTTCATCTGCACCAGGCGCTGCGCCTCTAGCCGCCAGGCACTGGCCAAGCTGCCCCACAAGGTGCGTGGCAAAAAACGATAAAAACTTTCCCCAAGCCGCGCAGAAGCAGGATCGTCATACGTGGCAGCGCGAGGGTGATGGCCACGGTAATGCTCCACCATGAAGTGGCCGTAGCAAACGCTGGTCATGAGTAGCCAGCCGCAAAAGCGATCCATTTTAGATTTGCTGTGGCCCAGCTCGTGAGCAAAGGTGATGCCTTGCGCGCCGGTGATGTAGCCCACAGAGAAAGCAATGCCCAGCACGATCAGCCACTCCGAATGAAAAACGGCATACGCGCCAAGCGCAATCAGCGCCATTTGCAACACAACATACAGCCGCAACACCCAGTAAAAATAGCCACTCGCTTGGCTTTCTGCCAAGGGAGACGGTGAGTTTTTAGGAAGCAAGATTTCCAACAAAGCCAAGCTCCACCAAACGATCAGCGTGGAAATGAAGGCATTTTGAGGCGCAACGATCAAGCCGAGCATGGAAAGCAGCGGCAAGATCAGTGCAAGGAGGAAGCGGAGGTCAGAAATTCGCATAGATTCATACTTTGCCACAGGCCGGGGGTGGGAGCTAGTATGGTTTGTGTGGATTTTTTTGTGGTTTTATTTCGCGCGAGCATGTGTATCCCCACCGCTTAGCTTCCGTTCGACCCACGATAATCAAGCTATGAATCCTTTGCTCCAGAAACTCCAGCCCTACCCTTTTGAGCGGCTGCGCCAGTTGTTTTCCACCGTCACGCCCTCCCCCGCCCTTCGCGCGATCAGTTTGGGAATTGGCGAGCCGAAACACGCCACACCGCTTTTCATCAAAGAGGCGTTGAACAACAACTTCAAAGGCTTGGCAGCTTATCCAGCCACGGGAGGCGAGCCTGTGTTGAAGGAGGCTTGTGCAGCTTGGCTCAAACGGCGTTATGACGTGAGCGTTGATCCGAAAACGCAAATTCTGCCTGTCAATGGCTCGCGCGAGGCGCTTTTTTCACTCACGCAAACGGTGATTGATCCCACAAGAGATGCGATTGTGGTCAGCCCGAATCCGTTTTATCAAATTTACGAAGGCGCAGCGCTCTTGTCTGGCGCACACATTCATTTCGCACCCAGCGACCCAGCGCGCAATTTCGCGGTGGATTGGGCGAGCGTGCCGGATGATGTGTGGGCAAAAACGCAGCTTGTTTTCGTCTGCTCGCCGGGCAACCCAACGGGCGCTGTGATGCCGCTGGATGATTGGGAAAAGCTGTTTGCGCTGCAAGATCGCTTTGGCTTCGTGATTGCCTCAGATGAGTGCTACAGCGAAATCTACTTCCGCGAAGATGCACCGCTCGGTGGCTTGGAAGCGGCCACGAAATTAGGCCGAACGGATTTTAAAAACCTCGTGATGATGACCTCACTCTCCAAGCGCAGCAACGCGCCTGGCATGCGGAGCGGCTTTGTGGCAGGCGATGCAGCCATCATGAAGCAATTTTTGCTCTACCGCACCTACCACGGCAGCGCCATGAGCCACACGATTCAGGCTGCCAGCGCCGCCGCTTGGAATGATGAGCAGCACGTGATCGACAACCGCGAGCAATACCGAAAAAAGTTTGCCCAAGTCACACCTGTATTAGCCGAAGTGCTCGACGTCAAACTGCCCGATGCCGCTTTTTACCTCTGGGCAAAGATTCCAGCCAATGTATGCGGCGGCTCAGACACTCGCTTCGCCGCCGAGCTGCTGGCTCAATACAATGTGACGGTGCTGCCCGGGAGCTATCTGGCTCGTGAGCAAAACGGCCACAACCCCGGCAAAGGCTACATCCGCATGGCCCTCGTGGCCGAAACTTCTGAATGCTTGGAAGCTGCGCAGCGGATTGCTGAATTTGTACGGAAAAATGCCTCATAGCAAAATCAAAGACAAAAATTCAAAGTCCGGACGCAGAAGACGCAAAAGTTACGCAGAAGTCGCAGAAAATACCGAATACCATTTAGATTGCCAAAAAAAACTTTTGAATTCTCTGTCTGACTTTTTTGCGTTTTCTGCGTAACCTTTGCGTCTTCTGCGTCCGGTATTCATTCTTTCCATCCTCACTAGCCCATATCATGACCCAACAACTCCAATCCATCATCGACTCCGCCTGGGACAACCGCGCTAATCTCTCCCCAACATCAGCCCCTGCTGAAATCAAAGAAGCTGTAGAGCATGTCATCAGTCAGATGAACAAAGGCCTGCTTCGTGTTGCCACCCGCGAATCCGTGGGCAAATGGACAGTGCATCAGTGGATCAAGAAAGCCGTGCTGCTTTCCTTCCGCTTGAACGACAACGAAATCGTCAAAGCTGGCGATCTCGGCTTTTATGACAAAGTCAAAACGAAGTTCTCTCACCTCAGCCCAGAAGAGATGAAAGCCACTGGCGTACGCGTTGTGCCGCCCGCTGTGGCGCGTCGCGGCAGCTACATCGCCAAGGGCGCGATTTTGATGCCCAGCTATGTGAACATCGGCGCGTATGTCGATGAAAACACGATGGTGGACACGTGGGCCACGGTCGGCTCTTGCGCTCAGATCGGCAAGAATGTGCATCTCTCGGGCGGTGTCGGCATCGGCGGCGTGCTAGAGCCACTGCAAGCGGGCCCCACCATTATTGAAGACAACTGCTTCATTGGCGCGCGTTCCGAAGTGGTTGAAGGCGTTGTCGTCGAAGAAAACTCGGTGATTTCGATGGGCGTGTACATCGGTCAAAGCACCAAGATTTATGACCGCGCCACCGGCGAGGTGCATTATGGCCGCGTGCCCGCAGGCTCTGTGGTAGTAGCCGGCAATTTGCCTTCGGCGGATGGCAAATACTCGCTGTATTGCGCTGTGATTGTGAAGAAGGTGGATGCGCAAACTCGCGCCAAGACGTCACTCAACGACTTGCTGCGTGATTGATTTGCGGGCACAATGCCCGTAACCTACTGTAAATTTATGGTCATTTCATGCTCTAGCCGTTATAGAACCTGCGTTAAATGCTCCTCTTTTTATAGCAAACTAGACAACCTGCGAGGAGCAACGCCATGGGGATGATGGAACGGATTTTGAAGCTGATGGCTGAGAAAAAAGCCTCCGATGTGTATTTGTCGGCCTTTGCTCCTGCCACGATCAAAATCAACGGCCAGAGCGTGCCCATCAACAGCCAGCATCTGCCCGCCGATGCAGTGAAAAATTTGCTGGCCGAGGTGTTGCCGCCCGCCCGCATCGAAGAGCTGGAAGAAACGCAAGAGCTCAACATGGCGCATGCCATCGAGGGTGTGGGTAATTTCCGTATCAGCGCCATGCGCCAACGCGGCACCTATGCCTGCGTGATCCGCTATATCGCCAGTGACATTCCTCAGCTAGAAACCCTGAACGTGCCGTCAAATTTAGCCGACATGATTTTGGAAAAGCGCGGCCTGATCTTGATGGTGGGCGCAACGGGTGCCGGTAAATCCACCACGCTCGCCGCGATGATGGATTATCGCAATGCGCGCATGAGTGGCCACATCCTCACTGTCGAAGACCCGGTTGAATTCATCTTCACCAACAAAAAATCCATCGTCAATCAGCGCGAGGTCGGTTCCGATACGATGGCCATGCAAACCGCCTTGAAAAACGCGCTTCGACAAGCGCCAGATGTGATTCTCATTGGTGAAATCCGCGACCGCGAAACCATGAGCGCTGCGATTGCCTATGCGCAATCCGGGCATCTGTGTCTGGCCACGATGCACGCCAACAACAGTTATCAAGCGCTCAATCGTATTTTGAGCTTCTACCCAGTCGAGGTGCGCCCCACGATGCTCGGAGATTTGTCTTCTGCCTTGAAAGCCATCGTCTCGCAGCGCTTGCTGCGCACCGTGCAAGGCTCGCGCACGCCCGCTGTGGAGATCATGTACAACACAAAACTCGTGCAAGATTTGATCGAAAAAGGTGATTTCTCTGGCGTGAAAGATGCCATGGAGAAATCCATGACCGATGGCTCGCAAACTTTCGAGCAAGACATCGCCCGCCTCATTGTGGAAGGCACTGTGGAGCGCAAAGAAGGCATCAACAACTCTGACAGCCCGACCAACCTGATGTGGCGTTTGGCCAATGACTTCGCCAATGCGAAGAAAGAGGCAGAAGAGGTGGATGATGTCGATGATGGCCCATCCTTCACCGAAATCACCTTAGATGTGAAAAGCACGGCGTAAAAGCTCCTCGATCTCCGCTGCAAAACCATCTGATGCGCATGGGGTGCGTGAGCCAGCTAGACTACTTGCATGACCGACGCTTTAGCCACCCTCCGCCTCACAGAACAACTCATCGCCTGCGCCAGCGTTACGCCGAATGACGCAGGCTGCATGGACATCATCAGCGCCCGCTTGAAGCCGCTGGGCTTTGAATACAGCTTCATTGACAGCGGGCCCGAGACTTTCCGTGTGCGTAATCTTTGGGCGAAGAGAACCGCTATTTATAAGCCAAATCAACCTCTACCCGTTATAGAACCTGCGCAAAGTGCTATTGATTCGGTAGCATCTATCAAAACCCTGGTCTTCGCTGGCCACACCGATGTCGTGCCCACCGGACCGCTAGATCAATGGACATCGCCACCTTTCGTGCCCACACACGCGCAAGGGAAGCTCTATGGCCGTGGCGCGAGCGACATGAAAGCCTCGCTCGCCGCAATGGTCGTAGCCTGCGAAGAATTCGTCGTCCAGCAGCCCGATGCGCTGCTCAACATCGCCTTCCTGCTAACCAGCGATGAAGAAGGCCCAGCGGTCGACGGCACAATCAAAGTCTGCGAATGGCTCACCGCGCGCGGCGAAAAAATTGATATGTGCATTGTGGGCGAGCCCACCAGCGTCAAACGCACTGGCGACATGATCAAAAACGGCCGACGCGGCACCATGAGCGGCAAGCTCACCATCCAAGGCATGCAAGGCCATATTGCCTACCCGCACCTAGCCCGCAACCCGATCCACATGGCCGCCCCAGCCCTGGCCGCGCTCACCGCCATCGAATGGGACAAAGGCAATGCCTACTTCCCCCCCACCAGCTGGCAAATCAGCAACATCCACGGCGGCACAGGTGCAAGCAACGTCATCCCCGGCACACTCGTGATTGATTTCAATTTCCGCTTTTGCACAGAATCCACACCTGAAGGTTTACAGCAGCGCCTCACCGACATCCTCCACCAAAATGGCCTCGCCCCTAAGGATTTCACACTCGTATGGACGATAGGTGGCCTGCCTTTCCTCACCCCTGTGCGCGAAGAAAAAGGCAGTCTAATCAACTCTGTTCGCGCTGCGATTCTGAGCGAGACGGGCATCACGACAGAGCTGTCAACCACAGGCGGCACCAGCGACGGCCGCTTCATCGCCAAAATCTGCCCCGAGGTGATCGAACTGGGCCCTTGCAATGCCACCATTCACAAAATCAACGAGCATGTTTCAGTGGCGGACATCGAACCCCTGAAAAACATCTACCGCCGAGTGATGGAAAATCTCAGCATCACAAGCTGACTCCAATTCGTTCATGAACACCCTCAAAATTTTCGTCGCCACCATGACCGGCAATGCCGAATACGTCGCCCAAGCCATTCAAATGGATTGCTCGGATCTGGTCTCCCATATCGAAATCACCATGATGGACGAATTGAAAAGCGATGCCTTTGAAGAACGCGATTGCCTCTATCTCATCTGCTCCAGCACCTATGGTGCAGGCGATGTGCCGGATAACGGGCAGCAGCTGTATGCCTCGCTCGACGACCAGCCGCGCGACCTGTCGCATGTGAAATATGGCGTGATTGCACTAGGCGATTTCGGTAGCTACCCCAACACCTTTGCGGGTGGTGGCAAGCGTTTTGATGAGCGCTTAGAAGGCCTAGGCGCCAAGCGCATTGGTGAGGTCTTCACCCATGATGCTTCGGGCGGTACGATGCCCGAGACGGAAGGCGCGGCTTGGGCTCGGGAGTGGTTGGCTCAGGCTCTGACTACGGCCTAATCTACTTCGCAAAAAATTCCACGATCAACGCCCGCAGCCACTGATTGGCCGGATCAGTGTGTACACGCCGGTGCCAAAACATCTTGAGCTCGAAAGCGGGCATGCTCACTGGATGCGGCAGCACTTGCAGTTTGAACACCTCTGCACATTGCTCCGCCAGCTTCTCAGGCACGGTAGCGATCAAATCCGTTTGACTCACCATCTGAGGCACACTTAAAAAGCTGGGCACGCGCAGGCGCACTTTGCGCTGCTCACCAGCTTTTGAAACACCTTGCAGCGTCTCATCGGCCTTGGTGTGGCCTGTGCCCTCCGCGCGGATGGCGATATGTTCGGCTTGTAGAAATTTCTCTAGAGTGAGCTTGGGCTTTTTGCCCTCCAGCAGCGGATGCCCCTGACGCGCGATGCACACATAGCGCTGCGTGAAGAGCTTGCGTTGATACAAGCCCTCTGTCACATCAGGAAGCCAGCCTATCGCCAAATCGACCTTGCCTTCTGCCATCGCTGTGGTAATGCTGCCCACGGGCGCATTGGGCTTGGCTTGGCTGTCGCGCAAAGTCTCAAGCGTGAGGCCGGGTGCGGCTTGCGCGATATGCGGGAGTAAAGCGGGCAGGAAGACGATTTCGCCAATGTCCGTCATCGCGATTCGCGCTTGCCAGACGCTGCTAGCAGGATCAAACATAGCCTTGTTTTGCAGAGATTGAGCGATGGCCGCGAGCGCGGGTTGCAAAGTAGCATGCAGGCTTTTGGCAAATTCGGTAGGCTCCATGCCGTTGGGGGCACGGGTGAGCAACTCATCTTTCAATGCTTTACGAAGCCGCCCGAGTGCGTTGCTCACGGCGGGTTGGGAGAGCTGCAAGCGCTGCGCAGCCGTAGCCACGCGCCGCTCTTGCATCAGCACATCAAGCACACGCAGCAAATTCAAATCCAAGGCAGAGAGATCGTTTGTCATGCGCGGATGATGCCTAAAGCGGCTGGCTTTGTCCATTCATGTGGTGAATATGGATCTTCACATCTCTGCGCTTGGCAAATATGTAGCCTTACGCCACACTTGCTGGATGAACGCCCAATCCGCCTCTCATTTAATCGCTCCCGATTTAATCACCACCGCCCAAGCTCAGCCAATGTTTTGGGGAAATGCGCCCACCAGCCGCGTCCCGGGGCGTATTTATACCGATCAAGAGCTGTATCAGCGCGAGCTAGACACGCTGTTTTACAAAGGCCATTGGTGCTATGTGGGTCTCGAATGCGAAATCCCGAAAGCGGGCGATTTCAAGCGCACGAAGATTGGCGAGCGCAGCGTGATCCTCGTGCGTGAGCGAGGCAGGCCGGGGCAGCTGGATCAGATTCACGTTTTAGAGAATCGATGTGCGCATCGCGGCGTAGCTTTCGTGCGCGAGCGCAGCGGCAATACGCGCAGCTTTGTCTGCCCTTATCACCAGTGGACTTACAAGCTCAACGGCGATCTGGTCGGGCTCACGTTTCGCCAAGGTGTGGACGCTACTGATGCGCAAGGCGAGAAGATCAAACAAGGCGGTATGGATGGCGATTTTCAGCTCTGCAATCATGGCCTTAACAAATTAAAGGTCGTGCGGCGCGGCGGTGTGGTGTTTGCTTCGTTTGACCACGATGTCGAACCGTTTGAAGAGTATCTGGGCGCAGATGTACTCGCCTATTTCGACCGGATTTTTCACAAACCCTTGAAGCTCCTGGGTATCAACCGCCAACGCATCCCCGCCAACTGGAAGCTGATGCAAGAAAATATCAAAGACCCTTATCACCCCGGCTTGCTGCACACTTGGTTTGTCACGTTTGGCCTCTGGCGAGCCGATCAAAAAAGCCAAATGATCATGGATGCACATCATCGGCATGCTGTGATGATCAGCCGCAGGAATGATTCGGTTACGAGCAATATCGCAGAGAACGTAACGAGCTTTCGGGAGAATATGAAGCTGCGCGATGAGCGCGTGCTTGACGTAGTGCCCGAAGCTTGGTGGAAGCTGCATTGCCCGGTGCAAAATGCTGACATCACCCCGACTGTGACGATGATGACGCTCTTTCCTAGCCTGATCATCCAGCAGCAAGTCAATAGCCTGTCAACTCGGCATATTCAGCCCGTGAGCGAAGGTGTGTTTGATTTTGTGTGGACGCATTTTGGCTTTGAAGACGATTCAGAGGAAATGACGCGCCGCCGCCTGCGCCAATCCAATCTCTTTGGCCCAGCGGGCTATGTGAGCGCGGACGATGGCGAGGTGATTGAGTTTGTGCAGCAAGCCTATAAAGCCAATGGCCAAGCGCGTACGGTGAGCGAGATGGATGGCACGTCTGTGAAAAACACTGATCACAACGTGACCGAGACGCTGATTCGCGGTATGTATGAATATTGGCGCAAGCAACTGGCTATTTAGCTCTATTTTTTAAGAGTTTTAGGCATCTACCCGTTATATTATTTGCATAGTTTGCTATTAATTTAGTAGTAAAGACCACTCTATGAACTTCACTGAATATCTAAAACTGACCACTCTGCTTCAGAAAAATGCCGCTTTGCTAGATAGCAATGATCTTTCCGCGTGGCCAGATTTGTTTACCGAGGATGGGCATTACAAGCTGCAATCGCGCGAGAATTTTGATGCAGGCTTGCCACTGTGCATCATGGATTACGAAAGCCAAGGCATGTTGCGGGATCGCATCTATGGCGTGCAAAACACGATTTTTCACGATCCGTATTCGCAGCGACATGTGTGCAGCGCACCGCTTGTTTCATCTTTCGGCGATTCCGAGATTCATTGCGAAAGCAGCTACATCGTCACTCGCACGCAGCGCGACAGCATGCCGCAGATTATTAGCACGGGGCGGTATATCGACGTGATCGTTCTTCTTGAAGGCGCTTGGAAATTCAAGGCGCGGACTGCGGTGTATGACAATGATCTTTTGCCTAACTCTGTGATTAAGCCGATTTAGGTTTTTCATATTCGCCTGTTGGCGCTCATGCGTTTGTACCTGCGCCAGATCACGCTACGTATCCATGCGCCCCGAACTGCGACCCCTTCGGGGGAGCATCTGCAGTACTCGCTTCCAAAGGCCGCAAAAACAACTCGCTTCGCTCAAACACGTTTTTACTAAAGCGCGATGCGCTTTACCTTTGAAAGCTCCGTGCTTCGAGCCCGCAGTCCTGATTGGGGCGCACGGATACGCAGCATGCTCTGGCGCGAGAGGGGCACGTTAGCGCTCCCAACAGCTAACCGCGCGCTCCTACCTCCGTTCGGACTGAGCTTGTCGAAGCCCACCACGTTCACAATGCTCGTTATGATTTGCGCATGGCATCACTCAAACCCCTTCGCGGCACACGCATCCTCAGCCTCTCGCTTAACCTACCCGGCCCCGCCGCCGTGATGCGCCTCAAAGCGCTGGGTGCGAACTGTACAAAATTAGAATCTCCGGCCGGCGACCCGATGCTGGTCTATGCCAAGTCGGCCTACACGCAGATGCACGAAGGCGTGAAAATCGTCACAGCCGATCTCAAAACCGAGCGTGGGCTGGCAAAGCTGCACAAGCTCTTAGCCAAGACGGATGTGCTCCTCACGTCCTTCCGCCCCAGCGCCCTCGCCCGCTTGGGGCTTGCTTGGAAGCAGCTACGTATTGCCCATCCGCATCTCAACTTGGTCAGCATCGTCGGCGACACCGCCGCCCCCGAAGTGCCCGGCCACGACCTCACCTACATGGCCGAGCATGGCCTCATCACCAGCCTAGAGCTCCCGCCTACCCTCTTCGCCGACATGGGCGGCAGCCTCCTCGCCGTAGAAGCCGTGCTAGCCGCCGTCATCCACCAACGCAGCACAGGCCGCAGCAGCCAACAATCCGTTGGCCTCAGCCAAGCTGCGCAATACCTTGCCTTGCCCAGAGGCTGGGGCTTAACGACTCCCGAAGGACTCATCGGCGGCGCGCATGCCTTCTATCAAGTCATGCCTTGCAAAGATGGGAGAGTGGCGATTGCAGCACTGGAGCCGCACTTCGCCAGCCGATTCGCGGCGCTTGTGGGGCATTCACCCTTTTCTCCCAAAAATGCTCTGGACTCTAAGTTAAAGATCAAGGCGCACGCCTTCATGAAAAGGCACACTTGCCTGCAGCTTCAAATGCTTGCCGAGCAGCACGATTTACCATTTCATCTGATGCGGAAAATAAACAACCGCGCCCCAAGGGGCGCGGTATTAGAACAGCCCGGGCTGTTGATAGGTTTGCTGATACTCTCGTCCTTGGTTCTGCACATACTTCCCAATCTGCTTCTCGTCCCCGTGTTTGCCCACTGTGCTAGCGAAG
>JANOJL010000063.1:0-81249 GCA_031418715.1 Variovorax sp.
GCTCTGCGCGAATGCCCGCCTCATTTGAGTCAACGGCTACAAAATGTGCGGACAGCGTCGGCGCGTCTGCAGCGCGTGGTGACAGCGCTGCTCAGCTTGTTTCGTAGTGGGATGAATTTGCAGCGACAAACTTTGATGGGAGATTCGTGGCTATCGCAAATGCCCATGGAGGGGCTAACAATCCAAACCAACATCACACAACCCCTGTCTGCCGACCTTGACTTACTTGAGGCTGCAATGCTGAATTTACTGGACAACGCCTTGCGATACGGCGCGCGCAATGTAATGGTGTCCACTCCCGCGGTCAACACCTTGCGGCTGAGTGACGATGGCCCCGGAGTGAGCGCCCAACGGTACTTGCAACTGCAACAGGCATTGGATACTCAAAGCTACGAGGGGCATACCGGCTTAGGGTTGATGCTGGCGGATATGGTGGCTCGCGCTCATGGTGGACGGCTAACGCTGCCTGCTGCCAAGCAGGGATTTGCAGTTGAAATACAACTTTCTTAATTGAGGAGCTAAACAGTTGTGTGGTTGAAAATCTGCACAAGCAGTTTCAAAATCATACGGTGTATTTATGTCAAGCGGCGTGTGGCCATCATGTAGTTGACGCTGGTGTCTTGGCTGTGCCAATAGCGGCCGGTGATTGGGTTGTGCTCCAAGCCACGTAGTTCCAACTGCTGCAAACCAGCCTCGCGCACATCGCGGGAAAGCTCGCTCGGGCGAATGAATTTGGCGTACTCATGGGTGCCACGTGGCAGCATGTTCAACACATATTCTGCGCCCACCACCGCCAGCAGCCAGGCTTTAGGGTTGCGGTTGATGGTGGAGAAAAACACCCAGCCACCAGGTTTGACCAATGTGGCGCAGGCTTGCACGATGGAAGCCGGATCGGGTACGTGTTCGAGCATTTCCATGCAGGTGACGACATCAAATTTCCCAGGGGTTTCTAGCGCGAGATCTTCCGCACTGATTTCGCGGTATTCGATATTTTCTGTTTGCGCCTCGATCGCATGCAGCTGAGCTACTTTCAGCGCTTTTCCCGCTAAATCAATGCCCAACACATTCGCACCTCGCCGAGCCATCGAGTCTGCCAAAATTCCGCCGCCGCAACCCACATCCAACACCTGTTTGCCATTGAGTTGCACAGTTTGGTCAATCCAATCCAGCCGCAGCGGGTTGATGGCGTGCAAAGGCTTGAATTCACCCGTCTGATCCCACCAGCGGTGCGCTAGGGCCGAGAATTTAGCAAGTTCGGCAGGGTCGACGTTGGGTGGCATATGGGTGGTTGTTGTCATGCTTGAATTGTGAGGCAGATCCTTAAGCCTTGTTCCTTTGCGTGTTACAGATCGACTTCGCTTAAGGGACTTTCGATATTCAGGCTTTTTCAATGGATAAGCGAACGAGTTGGGCGTTTCAACACTGAAAATCAAGACGCATTTCATTTTTAGAAAGTAATCAGGCATTAAAAAACCGCCCGAAGGCGGTTTATTAAAGAATCATAAAAGATTACTTTTTGACGCTAGGTGTCAATTATTTGTTGGTACGGGTACCAACAACTTCGATCTCAACACGACGGTTTTTCGTCTTACCTTCTTTGGTCTTGTTGTCAGCAACTGGCTGCTTCTCGCCTTTGCCTTCGGTGTACACGCGGTTTTTCTCGATACCTTTGGACACGAGGTAAGCCTTCACAGCTTCAGCACGAGAAACAGAGAGCTTCTGGTTAAATGCATCGCCGCCATCGCTGTCGGTGTGGCCGACGCCGATGATGACTTCGAGGTTGATGTCTTTGATCTTGCCGACCAGGTCATCCATCTTAGCTTTGCCTTCTGGCTTGATGACAGATTTGTTGACATCAAAGAATGCGTCAGCGGCGTAAGTCACTTTCGTGGCGGCTGGGGGTGCAGGAGGAGCAGGGGGAGCGGCAGGTGCTGGAGCAGCGGCGGCAGGTGCTGGAGCAGCACGAGGTGCTACTGGAGCAGCGGCGGGAGCTGGAGCGGGGGCTGGAGCTGCAACAGGGGCGACCAATGCGCCATCGCAACCTTTGGCGGCCGTTGCAGGCGTCCAAGTGGCACCACGCCAGCAAAGGGTGCCATCGGCGTTTTTCCACTGCAGGTTGCCGTGGCCAGAGCGCCAGTTGTCAGAAGCGGCGTTGGAGCCAGCAGCCAGAGCAGAGCCAGCCAGAGCGACGGTTGCAAACAACACGGCGACTTGATTCAGTTTTTTCATATTCATCCTCAAAATTGATACCACAGCTAGGCTAGCTGCTCTAAGCGAGTCGATAAGGTAACTCGTTTTACAATTGTGCCACAGTGGCAAGCCCGCACCCACACTCCCAGGGTCACAATTCGGTGAATGCCCGATTTGTTGCAAATGAGCGACAAATCTTGCGCGGAGACGATCAGGTCGACAGCTTGATGACAGGTCGCGAAGGGATACCTAAAGCGGGCTAAAATCGTTGGTTTTGAGCGACATTCCAATCGCCTCAAACAGGCCCAAAACAAGCTGCCCGCGCACCACACATGATTCCATTCGCTAAAGAAACCCTGCCCGTCAGCCTGGAAGAGGAAATGCGCCGCAGTTACCTCGATTACGCTATGAGCGTGATCGTAGGCCGCGCACTGCCCGATGCGAGAGACGGCTTGAAGCCAGTACACCGCAGAGTCTTGTATGGCATGCATGAGCAGAACAACGATTACAACCGCCCCTATCGCAAGAGCGCGCGTATCGTCGGTGATGTGATGGGTAAATACCATCCACACGGCGACTCCGCCATTTACGACACCATCGTGCGCATGGCGCAGCCATTCTCGCTGCGGCACATGTTGGTCGACGGCCAAGGCAACTTTGGCAGTGTGGACGGCGACAACCCCGCCGCAATGCGCTACACCGAAATTCGGTTGGCAAAAATCGCGCATGAATTGCTGGCAGACATTGACAAAGAAACTGTCGATTTCGGCCCCAACTACGACGGCTCCGAGCGCGAGCCCTTGGTCTTGCCCGCACGTTTCCCGAATCTGTTGGTCAACGGTTCTACCGGCATTGCTGTGGGCATGGCCACGAACATTCCGCCGCACAACCTGAATGAAGTGATCGAAGCTTGCTTGCATTTGCTGAAAAATCCAGATGCCACGATTGAAGACCTGATGGAAATCGTGCCCGCGCCTGATTTCCCCACGGGTGGCATCATTTACGGCACGAGCGGTGTGAAAGAAGCCTTCCGCACAGGCCGTGGCCGCGTGGTGATGCGTGCCAAAGTGCATTTCGAAGACATTGACAAAGGTCAGCGCCAATCCATCATCGTTGATGAGTTGCCGTATCAAGTGAACAAGAAGACTTTGCAAGAGCGTATTGCAGAGTTGGTGCACGATAAAAAACTCGAAGGCATCTCGCATATTCAAGATGAGTCTGATAAATCGGGCATGCGTTTGGTGATTGAACTCAAGCGCGGTGAAGTGCCCGAGGTAGTGCTGAATAATTTATACAAACTCACGCAGCTGCAAGATACCTTTGGTGTGAATACTGTGGCGCTGATTGATGGCCAACCCAAGTTATGCAATCTGAAGACGCTGATCAGCGTTTTCTTGCTGCATCGCCGCGAAGTGATCACGCGCCGCACGGTATTTGAGCTGCGCAAAGCGCGGGATCGCGGGCATTTGCTTGAAGGCTTGGCGGTGGCGCTGGCTAATATTGATGAGTTCATCAAAATCATCCGCAATGCGCCTACGCCACCCGTGGCCAAGGCCGAGTTGATGAGCAAGACCTGGGACAGCCAGATCGTCAAACAGATGCTGACCCGCGCCAAAGCCGATGGCTCGTTGATCAGCGCAGACGACTATCGTCCCAATGGTTTGGAAATTGAATTTGGCCTGCAAAAAGACGGCTTGTATCGCTTGTCTGACTCGCAAACCACTGAAATTCTCAACATGCGTTTGCAGCGCTTGACAGGTTTAGAGCAAGACAAGATTGTGGCCGAATACAAAGAGGTCATGTCAGTGATTGATGATTTGCTGGATATTCTGGCCAAGCCTGAGCGCGTGGGCGCGATCATCAGCGAAGAACTGTTGGCGATCAAAACGGAGTTTGGGCAAACCAAATTAGGCGCGCGTCGCTCCGAAATTGAGCACAACGCGCAAGACATGTCGACCGAAGACTTGATTACACCCACCGACATGGTGGTCACGCTCTCGCATTCGGGATACATCAAGAGTCAGCCACTTTCTGAATACCGCGCTCAAAAGCGCGGTGGCCGTGGCAAGCAAGCGGCGCAGACCAAGGAAGATGACTGGATTGACCAGCTCTTCATTGCCAACACGCATGATTATTTGCTCTGCTTCTCTAATCGGGGTCGCTTATATTGGCTCAAGGTCTGGGAAGTGCCGGCAGGTTCGCGTGGTTCGCGTGGCAGGCCGATTGTGAATATGTTTCCGCTGCAAGACGGCGAGAAAATCAACGTCGTGCTCGCGCTCACAGGTGAGAACCGCAAATTCCCCGCCGATCATTACGTCTTCATGGCCACTACCTTGGGCACTGTGAAGAAAACCGCTCTGGATGAATTCTCTAATCCGCGCAAAGGCGGCATCATCGCCGTTGACCTGGACGAAGGCGACTATTTGATCGGCGCATCGCTCACCGATGGCAAGCATGATGTGATGTTGTTCAGCGACGGAGGTAAAGCGGTACGCTTTGACGAAAACGATGTCCGCCCGATGGGCCGGCAGGCGCGGGGTGTGCGCGGCATGATGTTGGAAGAAACGCAAAGCGTGATTGCACTTCTGGTGGCTGAAGATGAGCGGCAAAGCGTGCTCACCGCTACAGCCAATGGCTACGGCAAGCGCACCAACATTCAAGAATACACACGCCATGGCCGGGGTACCAAAGGCATGATCGCGATTCAACAATCTGAGCGCAACGGCAAGATCGTTGCCGCTACGCTGGTGCATCCCGATGACGAAATCATGATGATCACCGACAAAGGCGTTCTCGTGCGCACGCGCGTGAGCGAGATTCGTGAGCTTGGCCGCGCGACGCAAGGCGTGACGCTGATTTCGCTGGACGACGGCACCAAGCTAAGTGGGTTGCAGCGGATTGTGGAAAACGATGCTGCGGTAGAAGATGTGGCACCAGATGATTCGGCAGATTCGCCAGCTGAAGACGGACAAGAGCCTTTAAAAGATGCTTGATCGACTCCTGTTTTAATAGCACTCCATGAACAATATATAACGGCTAGAGCCCTTAATGAGCACTAAAACCCTGGATCAATTACGTACAGAGATTGATGCCGTTGATCGCGAGTTGCTGGCGGCTCTCAATCGCCGTGCTCAGCTGGCTGGCGAAGTGGGCGAGATCAAGCGTGTGGAAGGTTCGGCGGTGTATCGGCCAGAGCGCGAGGCGCAGGTGATTGCTCAATTGCAATCGCTCAATCCGGGGCCTTTGAAGGCGGACAACATCAGCCATATTTGGCGCGAAGTGATGAGTGCTTGTCGCAGCCTAGAAGCGGCGCAGCGCGTTGCTGTGCTTGGGCCCGCAGGAACGTTTTGCGAGCAAGCTGCGTTGGAGTTTTTTGGCGCGAGTGTGGAACTGATTTATTGCGCTAACTTTGATCAAGTGTTCCACGCCACAGCTGCAGGTTCGGCGCATTTTGGTGTGGTGGGCGTGGAAAATTCGACCGAAGGACCTGTCACGCGCAGTTTAGATTTGATGCTGCAAACGCCAGCGCAAATTGTGGGTGAAGTCAGTCTGATGGTGCGTCATCATCTGCTCCGCAAATCCAATGATTTGCAAGGCATTGAGGTGGTGGCTGCGCATCCGCAAGCACTTGCACAATGCCAGGATTGGCTGACCAAGCATTTGCCAAATGCTGAGCGCAGACCCGTTTCTAGTAATGCCGAAGGCGCACGCTTGGCTGCCGAAAATCCAAGCTGGGCTGGGTTGTCGGGTGAACGGGCCGCAAGCATTTTTGGCCTGCATATCGTGAGCCATGCGATTCAAGACGATGCTTACAACCGCACGCGTTTTTGCATCATTGCTTTGCCCGATACCATTCCTGCGCCTAGCGCCAGTGGCAAAGATTGCACCAGTTTGATCATTTCTGTGCCCAACAAGCCGGGCGCTGTTCATGATCTGCTCGTTCCCCTCAAAACCCATGGCGTGTCGATGACGCGCTTTGAATCGCGTCCAGCTCGAACGGGGCAGTGGGAATATTATTTTTATATTGATTTGCAAGGGCATGCGCAAGAGCCCCATGTGGCGGCTGCGCTCTCTGAGCTGCGCTCACTCTGTGCGTATTTCAAACTGCTCGGCTCCTACCCGATCAGCGCCTAGATCCTCTCCAACCCAAGAAGAAAAAATATGTTTGACCAACTCGGATTGATCGGTTGTGGCCTCATGGGTGGCTCGTTTGCGCTGGCTATGAAAAAGGCTGGCTTGGTCAAGCGTGTGGTGGGCTACAGCAAATCACCCTCGACCACCCAGCGCGCACTCAAAATGGGCGTGATTGACGTGGAGGCGCCATCTGCCTTAATGGCTGCTTCTGGTGCAGACTTGGTGTTGATCGCCGTTCCTGTGGCCGCCACCGAAGCCACGCTCAAAAGCATCAAGCACATCCTCACGCCCAACACGCTGGTCATGGATGTGGGCTCAACCAAACGCAATGTGGTCGATGCGGCGCGGCGCGTGCTCAAGGACCAGGTGGGTGTGTTTGTGGCGGCGCATCCGATCACAGGTAAAGAAGTTTCGGGGGTTGAGCATGCCGATGCCACACTGTATGCAAACAAACAAGTCATCATCACGCCGATTGAGCGCACACAAACCGTGCAATTAAGCAAAGCCACCGCGCTTTGGGAAGCGCTGGGTTGCCAGGTGCTCAAAATGTCTCCTGAGGCGCATGATTCGGCTTACGCGGCCGTGAGCCATTTGCCGCATTTGATCGCATTTGCCATGATGAATGCGATCACGGATCAACCCAATGGCCGTGAATATCTCAGTTTGGCGGGCATGGGTTTCCGCGACTTCACGCGTATCGCTGCCAGCGACTCCAAACTCTGGACCGATGTGCTCATGGCAAATCGGCAGGAGCTGCTGGCGCAATCACGCCAATTCCAGAAGGCCTTGCATGCCCTAGAGCGCTTGATGCAAGATGGTCAAACCGACCAACTCGAACACGAGATTGACCGCGCCAGCCTCACACGAGCGCAGTGGAAAATGACGACGCGGAAATAAGCGTCATTCAACAGCGCGTTTCTTAAAATGTGCACCTTATTCGTTTTACACAAGCGTTAACTCAAAGCATGTTTTCTACGGCGTTTCTCGATCTACCACCATTGCAAAGCGCCTCAGGCACAGTGCAATTGCCTGGCTCTAAAAGTATCTCCAATCGCGTTTTGCTTTTGGCTGCGCTCAGCCAAGGCAGCACGGTGATCCATGATTTACTCGACTCAGACGACACGCGAGTGATGCTCGCGGCTTTGGAAAAATTAGGCTGCGGCGTGGAGCGCGGTGTGAATGGGGTAGCAACTGATGTGGCCATCACAGGTTTGGGTGGTCAGCCGCCCAAAAATTCTGCACAACTCTTTTTAGGCAACGCAGGCACAGCCATGCGCCCTTTGACGGCGGCGCTCGCTTTGCTCGGTGGCGATTTTGCACTTTCGGGCGTGCCGCGCATGCACGAGCGGCCGATTGGCGATTTGGTGGATGCTCTGCGCCAGCTCGGCTGCCAGATTGATTACACGGGGAACGATGGCTTTCCGCCCTTGCGCATTGGACCGTCGGGTTTGAAACTCGATGCGCCGATCACAGTGCGCGGGGATGTGTCCAGCCAATTCCTCACGGCTTTGCTGCTTGCCTTGCCTTTGGTAGCGAAGCAAGCTATTCATATCGATGTGATCGGCGAACTGATCTCCAAGCCCTATATTGCAATCACACTGAATTTACTCGCCAAATTTGGCATCCTGGTGCAGCGCGATGGCTGGAAGCGGTTCACGATTCGCGAAGGTTCAAGATATCAATCGCCGGGTGAAATTTGGGTCGAAGCCGATGCCTCATCTGCTAGCTATTTCATAGCGCTTGGAGCAATATCTATAACGGCGAATGGCCCAAAAGACTCAAAAATCCGGATTGAAGGCTTGAGCGAAAACGCCATCCAAGGCGACATCCGCTTTGTCGACGCTGCGCGGCTCATGGGCGCTCAGATCAGCAGTGGCAGCAACCATTTGGAAATCAGCCAAGGCGCTTGGCCCCTCAAGGCGATTGACCTGGATTGCAACCACATCCCCGATGCCGCGATGACATTGGCCGTGATGGCGCTCTACGCCGATGGCCAGACGACGCTGCGCAACATCGCCAGTTGGCGGGTGAAAGAAACGGATCGCTTAGCCGCCATGGCCATTGAGCTGCGTAAGCTGGGCGCGCAGGTGGTGGAAGGCGCGGATTTCATCCAAATCACACCGCCACAGTTGCATGAATGGCAAGCCGCCAGCATCCACACCTACGACGATCACCGCATCGCGATGTGTTTCTCGCTCGCTGCTTTCAACCCGGCAGGGAAAACCGTGCGCATCGAAGACCCGAAATGCGTGGCCAAGACTTTCCCTGATTATTTTGAAGCCTTGTTTTCCGTCGTCATGCCGCGTAGCGTACCCGTGATTTGTGTGGACGGCCCCACGGCCTCCGGCAAAGGCACGCTGGCCAGTCGCTTGGCGCAGCAACTGGGCTACCACTATCTCGATTCTGGCGCGCTGTATCGCCTCACCGCTTTGGCCGCCAAGCAGCAAGCTGTTCCTTGGGATGATGAAGCTGCACTTGCAAAATTAGCCGCACGCTTGCCTGTGGTGTTTGAGGCGCAAACCGTGCTGCTCAACGAAGAAGACGTGAGCGAGGCGATCCGCAGCGAAGAAATGGGTATGGGCGCGTCCAAAGTATCGGTGTTTCCTGCCGTTCGAGAAGCGCTCACGGCTTTGCAACACAGTTTTGCGCGCTTGCCAGGACTGGTGGCCGATGGGCGCGACATGGGCACGGTGATTTTCCCCCATTCGCCTTTGAAAATCTACCTGACTGCTAGCGCCGAAAAACGTGCCGAGCGCCGTCATAAGCAGTTGATTTCAAAGGGAATTTCTGCTAATATCGATGTCCTTCGCTTGGATTTGGAAGCGCGTGATTTGCGGGATACCTCCCGCGCATCTGCGCCACTCAAGCCAGCGAAAGATGCTGTGCTTTTGGATAACTCGAATCAGATCATCGAGCAATCGGTGGATTTTGTTTTGAGCCAATGGCGAAGCAAATTGGGTTTGTGAGAGTTCTTGCAAACCAAGAGGCCCTGCTAACTCCCTTCGCGCTGCTTGGCGCATGGTTGGCAGGATTGTTTAACTTAACCCGCGGTCAAAACTCTCGTTCGCCCGCACAAAACCTGCGCTAACTGCTATCGAATTTGAAGCGACATTCCGTTGCTATTCGCTGCCTTGCGCACTAGGAAATCTCATGTCTGAATCTTTTGCAGCCCTCTTTGAAGAATCGCTCAAGCGCACCGAAATGCGCTCCGGTGAAGTTATTACCGCCGAAGTGATTCGCGTTGACCACAACCATGTGGTCGTGAACGCTGGCTTGAAAAACGAAGCCTATATCGAAATCGCCGAATTCAAAAACGACCAAGGCGAACTTGAAGTCAAAGTGGGCGATTTCGTCTCCGTGGCCATCGGCGCTGTTGAAAACGGCTATGGCGACACCATCCTCTCGCGCGACACTGCCAAGCGCCTCGCTTCTTGGCTCAGCCTGGAAAAAGCGCTGGAATCCGGCGAATTCGTCACCGGCGTGACCTCTGGCAAAGTCAAGGGCGGCCTGACTGTTTTGGTCAATGGCATCCGCGCCTTCTTGCCCGGTTCGCTCATCGAAACCCGCCCGATCAAAGATCTGTCTCCTTACGAGAACAAAACGCTTGAATTCAAAGTGATCAAGCTTGATCGCAAACGCAACAACGTCGTTTTGAGCCACCGCGCTGTCAAAGAAGCCAGCATGGGCGAAGAGCGCGCCAAGCTGATGGAAAACCTGAAAGAAGGCTCCATCGTCAAAGGCGTGGTCAAAAACATCACCGAATACGGCGCATTCGTCGATTTGGGCGGTGTGGATGGCTTGCTGCACATCACCGACATGGCATGGCGCCGTGTGCGTCACCCCTCCGAGGTGGTGCAATCGGGTCAAGAAATCAGCGCGAAAGTGCTCAAGTTTGATACCGAGAAAAATCGCGTATCGCTTGGCCTCAAGCAAATGGGCGACGATCCTTGGATGGGCGTGGGCCGCCGCTACCCAGCGCAGACCCGCATGTTTGGCAAGATCACCAACATCGCCGATTACGGCGCATTTGTGGAAATCGAACCAGGCATCGAAGGCTTGGTGCACGTCTCCGAGATGGATTGGACCAATAAAAACATCGCTCCTAACAAACTGGTGACGATGGGCCAAGAAGTTGAAGTCATGGTGTTGGAGATCGACGAAGACAAGCGCCGTATTTCCTTGGGCATGAAGCAGTGCAAAGCCAACCCATGGCAAGAATTCGCAGCAACGACGAAGCGCGGCGACCGTGTGACTGGCCCGATCAAGAGCATCACAGATTTCGGCGTGTTTGTTGGTTTGGCTGCTGGCATCGACGGTCTCGTGCATTTGTCTGATCTGTCGTGGACGGATACTGGCGAAGCGGCTGTCAAGAACTTCAAGAAGGGCCAAGAAGTTGAAGCCATCGTGTTGGCCATCGACGTGGACCGCGAGCGTATCTCCCTCGGTATCAAGCAATTGGATGCCGACGCGTTCACCACTTTCTCCTCTGTCAATGACAAAGGTTCTGTGGTGACTGGCAAGGTCAAGACGGTGGATGCCAAGGGCGCTGAAATTGATCTCGGTCAAGAGATCATCGGCTACCTGCGTGCTTCGGAGATCAGCCGTGACCGCGTGGAAGATGCGCGTAACGTGCTCAAAGAAGGTGACGAAGTCACTGCTGTTGTCACCAACATTGATCGCAAGAGCCGTCAGGTTTCCTTGTCAATCAAAGCCAAAGACAATGCAGACGAGCATGCTGCGATGGCTGATCTGAATCAGTCCTCCAGCCGCGAATCGGCCGGTACGACCAGCCTGGGCGCTTTGCTGCGCGCCAAGCTCGACAACAACAGTTGATCTCCGCACAATCACAACGAATCATTTATGACCCGTTCTGATCTTGTCGAGGCGCTGTCCCTGCAATTTGGACAGCTGACACAGCGCGATGCCGAGTTTGCAGTCAAGACGATTCTTGACGCTCTCGGTGATGCGCTGGTCAAAGGCCATCGCATTGAAATCCGTGGTTTTGGCAGCTTTTCGGTGAATCGCCGTCCGCCGCGTGTGGGGCGCAACCCCCGCACCGGTGAATCGGTCACCATTCCTGAGAAGCGCGTGCCGCACTTCAAGCCGGGCAAAGCCTTGCGCGAAGCGGTTGATGCCAAAACGGAAGAGTTGCGACAGAAGGGTTTGCTTTGAACTTAGGCGAGATGCCAAAGGTTCGGTTTGCATCCCGATAGAATCTAAAGGCTGATCAAGGCCTTAACCCATGGATAAACTGCTATGGCTGCTTCGGTGGATACTGAAAGCGGCCATTTTTTTTACTCTCTTCGCCTTCGCGCTGAACAACCAGCATGAAGTGACGGTGCATTTCTTATTTGGGCGCAAGTGGGCTGCGCCGCTGGTGGTGATCGTATTGATCGTGTTCACGGCCGGGCTCATTATTGGCGTGTTGGGTATGGTGCCGCGCTGGTGGCGGCATCGCAAGGTTGTACAAATGCAAAGTCCTCTGCAAAACCCGCCGCAAAACGCATTGCCCCAAGCGCCTCGTGCGCAAGATGGATCTGTCTGATGGAACTAGATGTCACTTGGTTGTTGCTCGGTTTGCCGCTGGCCTTCGTGCTTGGCTGGCTGGCTTCGCGATTGGATTTACGCCAATTGCGCGTAGACAACCGTCGCTCGCCCAAGGCCTATTTCAAGGGCTTGAATCATTTGCTCAATGAGCAGCAAGACGAGGCGATTGATGCTTTTATCGAAGCTGTTCAGAAAGACCCAGACACTTCAGAGCTGCACTTTGCTTTAGGTAATTTGTTTCGCCGTCGCGGCGAATACGATCGCGCAGTACGGGTGCATGAGCATTTGCTCGCGCGAGGCGATTTACCCAAACCCGAACATGAGCGTGCGAAGCATGCGCTGGCTTTGGATTACATGAAAGCTGGGTTGCTCGATCGCGCCGAAGATGCTTTGGGCAAACTTGAAGGCGGTAAGTTTGAGCAAGAAGCGCGCTTGGCAAGGTTGTCGATTTATGAGCGAACACGCGACTGGCCGCAAGCGCAGCGCATTGCGCAATTGCTGCAAGCCAGTGGGCAAGGTGATTTCAGTGCTCGTGAGGCGCATTATTTGTGTGAGCAGGCGTTGGGGCAGAGCTATGATGTGCAGGATGAGCTGTTGCAAAGAGCTATAAAAATTGCACCACCTGCAGGGCGCGCACGCATTGCATGGGCGCAGCTTGCGCAGCAAGCTGGCGACGAGAATTTGGCATTAAATCGGTTGTTGGCCGTTATAGAATGTGCGCCAAGCGCTACACCTTTGATAGCAAATGATCTGGCTCAATTGGCGATCAAAAGCGCTCGCACAGGCGAAGTGATGGCAGCTTTGCAGCCGATGTATGAGCAAACCCATTCGCTAGATTTGCTGCAAGCCTTGGCGCAGATGCAGGCTAGCGTTTCAGGCGAGCAAGTGGTGCGCGAGCAGCAGATCAAGCATTTGCGACATGAACCCTCGCTCGTGATCGCAGCGCAACTCATGAAAACGCAAAACACACAGCCTGAAATTCAACGTGCACTTGACAAAGCAGCCCAGCCGTTGCTGCGCTATCGCTGCGCTGCTTGTGGTTTCGAGGCAAAAAACCATTTTTGGCACTGCCCCGGCTGCCAGAGTTGGGACAGCTATTCAACTCGTCGAGTCGAAGAACTATGATCCATCCATTCGCGTTACACGTGCGCTGCCCACTCTAGGGCATGCGCGCGTCGCCTAGCGAAGCCAGATCGACCGTCTTTGCTTGAACAAGCACATCACTCAAACGAAGTAAACTATTTTCATGTCTATTTCTCAAGCTCAGCTCGCTCAAGCTCACGTGCTCGTCGTGGGCGATGCGATGCTGGATCGCTATTGGTATGGCGATGTGGATCGCATCAGCCCGGAGGCACCGGTGCCGGTGGTACTTGTGAAGCGAGAAGAAGAGCGCATTGGCGCTGCGGCAAACGTAGCTGTCAACGTGATCAGCTTGGGTGGTCAAGCCACTTTCGTGGGTGTGGTGGGAGCGGATGAGCCGGGACGCAAGCTGCAAACGCTGTTAGAGGCTAGTGGAATCACGTATCACCTCGCGCAAGACCCGAAGCTGCGCACCACAGTCAAGCTACGCGTGATTGGTCGAGCCCAGCAGCTGCTTCGCATGGATTTTGAAACTCCGCCGCAGCACGATGCTCTGGCGGTGCAAGCGGCGGTGTATGCCCAAATTCTACCCACGCAGGGCTGTGTGTTGTTTTCTGATTACGCCAAGGGCGGATTGGCACATGTGTCAGCCATGATTCAAGCTGCTCGTTTGCTTGGCAAGCCGGTTTTGGTCGATCCCAAAGGCAGCGATTACACACGCTATCAAGGTGCCACTGCCATCACGCCGAATCGCGCTGAGCTAGCAGCCGTCGTAGGCTCTTGGAACACAGAAGACGAGCTGCGCAGCAAAGCGCAAAACCTGCGTACGCAACTCGGTTTGCAAGCGCTCGTGCTCACGCGCAGCGAAGAAGGTATGACGGTGTTTGACGACACAGGCGATTTCACCGTGGCTGCACAGGCGCGTGAGGTGTTTGATGTGACGGGCGCTGGCGATACTGTGATCGCAACACTGGCCACCTTGGTTGCCGCAGGCTTGAGTTTGCGCGATGCTTTGCCCTATGCCAACAAAGCTGGCGGTGTGGTGGTGGGTAAATTCGGTACGGCCACCGCAAGTTTTGAAGAGGTTTTTGGCCTCTCGCCGTTATAAATCGGACATAGTTTGCTATGAAATTCATAGTAACAGGTGCATCCGGCTTCATTGGCGCAAATCTGATCGAAGGTTTGAATGCGCGAGGCTACAGCGACATTGTTGCGGTTGATCATGACCAAGATGGTTTGAAAGCGGCCAATCTCGTTGATCTGAAGTTTTCTGATTTCGTCAAAGCCGCTGATTTTTACCCAGCCTTCGCGCAAGGCGCTTACGGCAAGATCGAGGCAGTGCTTCACCAAGGCGCTTGCAGCGACACGATGGAAACCGATCGCGCCTACATGATGGCTAACAACTTCGATTATTCGCGTCAACTGTTTGTGGCCTGCCAGCAGCAGGACACGCGGCTGCTCTATGCCTCATCCGCCGCCGTGTATGGCAACAGCAGCGCGTTTGCCGAGACACCCGCCAATGAGCAGCCGCTGAATGTGTATGGCGAGAGTAAGTTGCTGTTTGATAACTTTCTGCGTGAACGCTTTGGCACGGCAGAGAATTCACGCTTTTCGCAAAACAAAACACAAGTCGCCGGCTTTCGCTATTTCAACGTGTATGGCCCGCGCGAAGAGCACAAAGGCCGAATGGCCAGCGTGGCGTTTCATCAGTTTCACGACATGCGGCGTGAAGGTCGGGTGAGGCTATTTGGTGAGTATGAAGGCTACGCTGCTGGCCAGCAGATGCGCGATTTTGTGAGCGTGCGCGATGTGGTCGCGGTGAACTTGTGGTTTCTTGATCATCCAGAGATCAGTGGTATTTTTAACCTCGGCACAGGCCAGGCCCAGCCATTCAATGATGTGGCGCGCGCCGTGGTGCATCATTTAAAGCCACAAGTCGATCCACACAGCTGTATCGATTACATTGATTTTCCCGCCTCGCTCAAAGGCAAATACCAAAGCTATACGCAGGCAGATTTATCGGCTCTGCGCGCAACAGGTTGTGATCATGCTTTCGCGGATGTGCAAACCGGCGTAGCTCAATATATGCGCTGGCTCTCAGCCGCGCAAGCTTGAGCTTGCGGGCGAAGAAACGCGGGCTGAAGAACGCAGCTTGTATTACGCAGACAAATCAAGCCAACGTCAGCGTTATATCAATGTTGCCGCGCGTGGCGTTGGAGTATGGGCAGACCTTGTGAGCCGCTTCCACCAACTCTTGCGCCACATGGCGATCCATGCCCGGCAGGCTTACGGTGAGGCGAGCGGCAATGCCAAAGCCTTGGGGAATCGGGCCAATGTCCACCTCTGCGTCAATCGAAGCATCGGCTGGAATAGCGATTTTCTTCATCGTCGCGACATGTTTGAGTGCGCCCATGAAGCAAGCGGAGTAACCCGCTGCAAAGAGTTGTTCGGGGTTGGTGGCCGTGCCCGCGCCGCCCATGGCTTTGGGTGGCGAGAGCTTCACTTCCAGCAAACCGTCGTCTGAGCGAGAAGCGCCATCGCGGCCTCCGGTGGTGTGAGCTTTGGCGGTGTAGAGAACTTTGTCGAGAGGTGTCATGGTGCATCTTTCTGGTTATAAAACACTGCCATCGTAGCCGACCCACTTGAATTGAGCGCTCGAGGCGTAAAATAGAGATCTTGGGGCTGCTCTGGTTTCGACGAGGGCTGGACGTCTGGTAGTGCGTGTCGAGCTGAATGTGCTCGTAAATCTGATTCAAAAAACCTAACTGCAAACGACGAACGTTTCGCACTCGCAGCTTAATCGCTGAGAGGCTTGCAACATCTCTCCGGTGGGATGGGCAAAGGGGTTTCGGGGCAACCTGAAACTTCTCGGCTGCAAGCTAATACACATCGGATGGTTTCGTATGGGGTGACTTCATGTGGAACAAGAAAATAGGTCACTGGTCTGTGTCGTAGCGTGCCACTGCGCGACGAGATGGACGAGACTCAAATCAGATGGCTACACATGTAGATCGATCAGGAAAAAGGTTTTCGGACGCGGGTTCAATTCCCGCCAGCTCCACCACATCTCAATCCAAGGCCATTCAGTTTAGTCCACTGAATGGCCTTTTCATTGGAGATGATGACTTGCATTCGTCCAAAACGGGTTGTTCTAGTCCTATCAACAGCGGGGGAACAGCCGGGGGAACAATTGAAGGAAACACATCATTTTTTAAGCGCTGCCCCCAAACTTTAAAGACGAGTCAGCTATCCAATCAAAAAGCAAGTTGCTCAGGCTTCATCCAAGCGCATCCTTCGGTGCCTACCCGCCTACGCGTGAGGATCTGGCTGATGACAAAGGGTGCAAGTGTTCAGTGAATGCTATAAAAAAGTGAGCATACTGCGTTTTATTTATATCGGGTAGAGGATGATTTGGCATAAAAACTCGGCTCTGGGCAAGTTTTTATGCATGGCAGGCGCGTTGAGTCCGCCTGTGTTTAGCATGTCAACTTAGTCAGCAGCTATTTTTGGCGCGGAGGCCAGCTTGGCGGTGACTTCTTTTTTGCCCATCTTGCGTGCCGCAGCAATCGCTGGCAACTGGCTGGCGCGGGGCTTGGCTTTGCCTTGCTCCCATTTGTAGATGGATTGACCGCTCACCCCGAGCAACTGCCCCATTTCGTTGGCTGAGAGGTCGAGCTTCTTGCGCAGCGTGATGAAGCCGTCCATACGGAAGCGCAGCTTCTCTTTTTCCTCGCCAGCGGGTGCAGCTTTTGCCGCTTTACCTGCTTGCTTGTTTATGCGCGTCACGCCCGACTCTAGCGCTGTGATGCGGCGTTTGAGTTCAGCGATTTCAGAGCGGTAATTGGCTGAAGTTTTCTTCAGTGCCTCAGTTTCTGCGCGAGCGCCTTTTTTAGCGATTCTTGCGATTTCATTTTTGAGCTGTACGGCAAAGGTGGTCATATGGTTTTTCCTAACGATGTAACTGGACTTTAACCGACTTTTAAGTCTATCTATTCAAAAGTTAATTCTCTGACATTTTGGTGTGAATGAGATGTTCTCGCCAAGTGAGGCCATCGCTTGTGCCGCGAGGCACAGGGCCGCGCTGGGGGCGATATTCACAACCGATCCAGCCCGTGTAGCTCAACTCATCAATGACATCAAAAAGATACGAGTAATTGAGCTCGCCTAGATCGGGCTCTTGACGCTCGGGCACGCCTGCGATTTGTAAATGCCCCACGCGGCCTGAAGCCAAGTATTGGCGCAGTTTGCTGGCCACATCGCCCTCCACGATTTGGCAGTGGTACAGATCCATCTGCACCTTGAGATTCACCTCGCCTACTTCGCGCAGGATTTCATGCGCATGGTCTTGTCGGTTCAAAAAGTAGCGCGGCATGTCGCGCAGATTGATCGGCTCGATCAGGATGTCGATACCCAGTGGCGCGGCTTGTTTGGCGGCCCAGCGCAGATTGGCGATGTAGGTGGGTTGCAAGGCTTCACGCTCCAAGCCTTCGGGCATCTTGCCAGCCATGACATGAACACGCGGGCAGTGCAAAGCCTTCGCGTATTCCAAAGCCAGCATCAAACCAGCGCGAAACTCAGCTTCATGCCCGCTCAGGCAAGCCGTGCCGCGCTGCATGCTGTCTGCCCAAGCCGCTTCGATACTGGCGCTATCTGTCCCGCCGGGAGGCGCGTTGAACAAGACGAGTTGCATGCTATGCGCCGTCAGCTGGGCGGAAATTTCAGCAGCGGGAAAACTGTAGGGTGATAAAAACTCCACCGCTTTAAAACCATCTCGCGCCGCCGCTTCAAATCGTTGCAAAAACGGCAACTCGTTGTAGAGCATGGAGAGGTTAGCTGCAAATTTCGGCATGATCTGTTAAGGATTAAATGCTATCGAATAGTGAGCATTGAGCACACAATATATAACGGCTGGAGGCTTATTTTCTATAAAAATGAGAGCCTTAAGCCAAACGGCTGACGCGGCGCACCTTTGCCAGCCAGAATAAAGCCAATGCAATCAGCACCACCGGGATGGTCGAGCCCCAATTGAGCAGCGCCCAGCCTTGGGTGGTGACGAGTACGCCGGAGGCAAAGGAGGATAGCGCGAGTGTGGCGAAGATGCAAAAATTCAGTGCGCCTTGGGCTTTGTCTTTTTCCTCGGGGGCATAGGTTTCCAAGGCCAATGTTGTCCCTCCCGTGAAGAGGAAATTCCAGCCGACACCGAGCAGGAAGAGGGCGATGAGGAATTTGTGCAGCTCGACGCCAGAAAGCGCAATCGCGATGCAGATTGCATACAGCAGCAAGCCGATCGACATGATGCGTAGGGTGCCGAAGCGTTTGATCAGATGCCCGGTGAAGAAGCCGGGCGCGAACATGCCGATCACATGCCATTCGAGCACGAAGGCCGCATCGGAAAAAGGCAAGCCGCAGGTTTGCATGGCCAGCGGCGTGGCGGCCATGAGCAAATTCATCACGCCATAACCCAAGGCGCTGCCCACAGCGGCCACGATAAAGACAGGCTGCTTCATGATCACGCCGAGCGGTCTGCCGCCTTGCGATTTGGCGGCAACTTTGTGCTCTGGGAAATCGATGAAAGCCACCACGATCAAGCCCAGTAGCGCCACGCCAGCGAGCGCCAGATACGCGCCTGCAAACGGCGTGTTCATCAGTGTGCGCGTGGCAGAGGCGATGTTGGGCCCAGCCACTGCGCCAATCAGCCCGCCTGCTAAAACCAGCGAAACAGCCTTTTCTTTGAAATTGGACAAAACCAGCTCGGCTGCGGCAAAACGGTAGAGCTGGGCATTGGCGTTGTAGTAGCCGCCGATCACGGTTGCGCCCACTAGCAGCCAAAAATTCTTCGCCCATGCAGCGTAAAAGCACAGCAGGGCTGAGAGCAAAGCCACCACAAGGCCAATGAGGAATGAGCCTTTGCGGCCATACAGTTTCTGCGTCCAAGCCACAAGCGGCGTGGCCATCGCCCCGCCCACCACATAGCCCATCACAGGCAGCGTGGCCATCCAGCCAAAGGGAGCAAGGGAGAGCCCCACCAGACCGTTGATCGCAATGAAGACGACGTTATTGGTGAGAAAAAGACCTTGCGCGAGCGCGAGCAGCCAGAGATTTTTATTCATGGTGTGATGTTATCCAAGCGTCCACAAAACCAAAGCTGCCAGCGGTGCAGTCTCTGAGCGCAAAATGCGCGAGCCCAGTGAAATCGGCGAAAAGCCTGCTTGCACTGCAGCTGCTTCTTCAGCCGGGCTCAGGCCACCTTCCGGCCCAGCAAGGCAGAGCAGGGCGTGATTTTCGGACTGCTCCAGCGCCCAGCGGGCGGCAGGAATGGCTTGTGTATGGAGTGAAAGGATGGCTTTACTCACTACTAAATCAGGAGCACTATGCGCAGTTTTTATAAGGGATAACAGCCATTTTTGATATAAAAAAGGTGCATGGATCACAGGAATACGGTTGCGGCCACATTGCTCGCAGGCAGCCACAGCGGCAGCTTGCCAATGCGCGGTTTTTTTCTCAGCACGTTCTGCCGTGAGGCGCAAGACGCTGCGCTCGCTCATGAGGGGCTGAATACTGGCCACACCGAGCTCAGTGGCTTTTTCGATCAACCAATCCATGCGCTCATTGGCTGGCATGCTGATGGCCAGATGCACTTGGCGCGCGGCTTCGCGCTCGATCGGGTGATGCGCACCCACCAGCACCTGCACATCGCTGCGCCCCATGCGCTCTACCACGGCATCAAACTCACCGCCTTGGCCATTGAACAAAGTCAAGCCATCGCCCGGCTGCATACGCAAGACCTGTACATGGCGCGCGGCGGCTGCGTCTAAATCCAAAGCGGAGCCGGATAGCAGATTCAAAGGGGTGTAAATGCGTGGCATAAGATCATGTAGTTGCTATGTATTTAATAGCATGTTGCGCATATTCTATAAGGGATAGAGGTCAATTTCATCATAAAAATAGACTAAACACGACCGAACGACCAGCCGCTGGCCTCCTGTAGCCCCTCCATCTCGTCGATCACCTTGAGGAAAGGCCCAAGCTCGCGGTATCGGTTGCAGGTGGAGCGGATGTAGTGGATGAAGCGTGGCGCATCGGCTAAGTATTTTTCTTTGCCGTCGCGCAAGGTCAGCCGCGCAAAGATACCGGCCACTTTGAGATGCCGCTGCAAGCCCATCCATTCCACGGCGCGGTAAAAAGCGCCGAAATCGGATGCCCAATCTTCAAATTCCATCAAGCCCGCTTTGCGGGCTTTTTCCCAATAGCGCACCGTAATTTCCAAGATGAATTCTTCATCCCAGCTGAGGAAGGCATCGCGCATGAGGGAGGCGATGTCGTAGCTGATCGGACCGTAGACCGCATCTTGGAAATCCAGCACGCCTAATGTGTCGTCACGCGAGAGCATCAGGTTACGCGGCATGAAATCGCGGTGAACATACACGCTGGGTGCAGCCAGGTTGCGGCGCACGATCAAATCGAATGCGCTTTGCATGGTCTGCAGTTGCTTCGGATCGAGCGCGAATTGACGATGCTTGGCGATGTACCAATCGGGGAAAAGCGAGAGCTCGCGGCGCAATAAGGCCTCGTCATAGAGCGGGAGCACGCCGGGTTTGGAGGCCAATTGCCATTGAATCAGCGCGTCGGTGGCCTGCATATAGCGCGGAAAATTAGCCAGCGGCTCGTCGCGGTCCATTCCCTCCATCATGGTTTGCGAGCCCAGATCGGTCAGCAGCATGAAGCCTTGCGGTTCGTCCCAAGCGAGCACTTCAGGTGCCAGCAGGCCTGCGCCTTGCAACAGCCCGGCAATTTGAACGAACGGCTGGCAGCTTTCTTTGTCTGGCGGCGCATCCATGATGATGCGCGGGCTGCCATCTTGCGCGTCAATGCGCAAATAGCGGCGAAAACTCGCATCTTGGCTGGCAATGCGCAGGCTGGAGGCTTGCAGGCCGTGGGCTGGAGCGGCTTGGGTTAGCCATTCTACGAAGGCTTTTTCACGTTGCAAATCGCTCCAGATCACGGGAATTGGGGCGGGCACGGGAACGGACATGGGGAGGGTAGGTTGGCTCATGGATAATCCCATTGTATAAACCGTTCACCCTCAAAACTTTGCCGCCTGCGGCATTTGATACATCTGCTCTTTTTTGACCTCGCCGCATGCGCCTTCCTTCGACAGTTCTCTCTTGTATCCAGCGCCCTGATTTGCGTGCCAAACCTGTGGCTTGGGCGGCGGCTTTGCTTTGTTTGATGAGTCTACCTGTAGGGGCGCAAAACTCGGCTATTTCGCTCGTGCCACCGGGCAGCGGTGAACCGGGGCTTAAGCTCAAACTGTCTGGACAACTGCAAGAAAAGTTCACGCCTGAGCAGCGCAAGGCGATGCCCACGTATGTGCTTGGCGACCGTATCACGGGTCGGCCTGAGCTGGAGACGGTGATTGAGGGCAATGCAGAGCTGCGTCGCACTGGCATCGTGCTGCGTGCGGATCGCATTGAGTACTACCAGCCCGATGATCTGGCCAAGGTGCGCGGTAATGTGTATCTCAACAGAGATGGCAATATTTATGAAGGTACTGAAGGGCAACTGCGCATCGACGCGCAGGAAGGCTATTTTTTGGAGCCCCGATTTCAATTGCTGAGCAACGGTGGGCGTGGTCAAGCTTCGCGCATTGATTTTGTCGACGACAAGCGCTCTGTTGCACGCGATGCTAGCTATTCGGTGTGGCACAAAGAGCCAGGAATCGAAGATTCAACGGACTGGGTGATCCGAGGTGCTCAGGTGCGTATGGACAACGAAACCGATGTGGGCGAAGCCAGCGGTGGGCGACTGGAATTCAAAGGGGTACCGATTTTGGGTGCGCCCTACCTCACATTCCCCATGTCAAATGAGCGCAAAAGCGGCTGGCTACCACCCAGTATCAACTTAGACAACATCAGCGGCTTGGAAGTGATGGTGCCCTATTACCTCAACCTTGCGCCTAACCGTGATGCAACGCTGTACCCCACGATTCTCTCGCGCCGAGGGATCAACTTAGGCACAGAGTTTCGCTACCTTGAGCGTGAATATAACGGTACCGCTCGCTTCGACGCGATGCCCAGCGACCGCCTGCGCAACCGAAGCCGCTGGGGCTTGAGCACCAGCCACAGCGGTACAGTCAACACTGGCTTGCCTGCGGTGGGCAATGTGAATGTGAGTCTTGGGTTGAACCGTGTCAGTGACGATGATTATTGGCGCGATTTCCCGCGCGCCACAGGCTCACTCACACAACGCTTGCTGGCCAGCGACGGCAGCGCGAGCTGGGGAAGTGGCCCTTGGTCGCTCTACACGCGTGCGCTCAAATGGCAGACTTTGCAGCAAACAACTTCCATCATCACGCCGCCTTATGACCGGCTGCCCCAGCTCAATGGCCGCTACAGCCGCGTCAACCACGGCGGCTTTGATTACAGCGTTGAGCTAGACACCACGCGCTTCAAATCAGTCAGCGCTTTGACCTTGCAACCCAACGCCCAGCGCAGCTACGCGCTCGCTCAGCTAAGCCGCCCGTTCATCACTCCCGGCAGTTTCCTCGTGCCGAAAATTCAGCTGCATAACACCGCTTACAGCTTCGATGCGCCGCTAGTGGCAGGCTCGCAGGCAGGCAAGCGTTCAGCATCGCGCGTCGTTCCTACTTTCAGCGTCGACAGCGGCCTGATCTTTGAACGCCCCGCCGCTTACTTTGGCAAGAGCTTCACGCAAACCCTAGAACCACGCGCTTTTTACACCTTCACGCCCTACAAAGATCAATCCTCGCTGCCCATCTACGACAGCGGTGCCAACGACTTCAATTTCGCCACCATCTTTAGCGAAAACGCCTACACTGGCAATGACCGTATTTCTGACAACAACCTGCTAACCCTCGGCGTAACTTCGCGCTTGCTAGACCCTGCCAGCGGCGCTGAAATTGTGCGCCTGAACTATGCCCAGCGCCTGCGCTTCACAGATCAGCGCGTGACCTTGCCGGGTGGCGTGGCTGACACCTCGCGTTTGTCAGATATGCTGTTTGGTGCAACAATCAACTGGAACAGCCGCTGGCAATTTGACGGTGCAGTGCAATACAACCCTGACACTCGCCGCTCACAGCGCAACACGCTCAGCGCACGCTATTCGCCCACCGATTACCGCGTTGTCAGCGCCACCTACCGTTTGAACCGTGGTGTGAGCGAGCAAATAGATCTGGGCTGGCAATGGCCGCTCAATGATTTATGGGGCGACAAAGGTAAAAATATGGGCAGTGGCCAGGGTCAAGGTAAAGGGCGTTGGTATTCCGTTGGCCGCTTCAACTTCAGCTTAAAAGACAACAGGCAGGTGGACACGATTTTGGGTGTGGAATACGATGGCGGCAGCTGGCTGTCTCGCGTCGCCGTCGAACGCCTGCAAACCACCACCAACACGGCCAACAAGCGCATCTTGTTTCAGATGGAGTTTGTTGGCTTTGCCCGAGTAGGATCAAGCCCGCTGTCGATCTTGCAGCGCAATGTGCCGCGTTACCAGCTGCTGCGTGAGAAAATCACCACCGAGCCCAGCCGCTATAGCAACTATGAGTGACCTTGTGATGAATTTTTCGCGTGCTTATTTATTGAATGTTTCCCGCCTCGCGGCATTGTGCCTCGTGGGGTTGACCGCATGGAGCGCTAGCGCCCAAGGGCTGCGCACCAGCCCGAATTTGAACTTGGGTCGTGCCACGCAAGACACTGCGCAGCGCAGCGCCGATTTCATCGTGGCTATCGTCAATTCCGAACCCATCACCAATCAGGAGGTGCGCAACCGCCTGATCCAGATTGAGCAGCAATTAAGCGCGCGTGGCGGCGCGATGCCCTCACGCCAAGAGCTCTACAGCCAGGTGCTAGAGCGTTTGATCAGCGAGCGTGCGCAAATTCAACTGGCGCGAGACAGCGGCATTCGTGCGGACAACCAGGCCATTGACACCGCCGTGCAAAACATCGCCCGGCAAAATCAGCTCAGCATGGAGCAGCTGCGCCAGCGCTTGCGCGACGACGGCGTGGACATCAACACCCTGCGCAACAACCTACGCGACGAAATTTTGTTGCAGCGCGTCCGCGAGCGCGAAGTCGAGCCACGCGTTCGCATCACAGAAACTGATCTTGATGCTTTCATCCGCGAGCAGCGCGATGCACCCACTGCGGAGATCGAGATCAATATCGCGCAAATCCTCGTGGCTGTGCCCGACAATGCCACGGCCGATCAACTCGCGCCCTTGATGGCCAAAGCGCAGCGTGCTGCAGATCGCGCCAAAGCAGGGGAAGATTTTGCGACGCTCGCGCGTGAGCTATCGGATGCGCCAGACCGCGCAAATGGCGGTCAACTGGGCTTGCGTAGCGCAGACCGCGTACCCACCCTGTTTTTAGAAACCACGCAAAACACGCCTGCGGGCGCCATTGCAGGTCCTGTGCGCTCGGGCGCTGGCTTTCATGTGCTCAAAGTGATTGAAAAGCGCCAGCAAGGCTTAGGCAACCTCGTTGTACCGCAAACCCGCGTTCGCCACATTTTGCTGCGCACTGGGCCGCAGTTGAGCGAGTCGGTGGCGCGTGAACGTTTGGTGGAGTTGCGCAAGCGCATCGCTGCGGGGCTGGATTTTGCAACAGCAGCCAAAGACAACTCGCAAGATGGCTCTGCACGCGAAGGCGGCGATCTGGGTTGGGCCGTGCCGGGGCAGTTTGTGTCTGAATTTGAAGAGGTGATGAACGCGCTGGCGGTGAATCAAGTCTCTGAGCCGTTGACTTCGCGCTTCGGTGTGCATTTGATCCAAGTGCAAGAGCGCCGTGAACGCAAGATGAGTGATCGCGAGCAGCGCGATGCTGCCCGCGCAGCGCTGCGCGAGAAAAAGCTCGATGAAGCCTTCTTGACTTGGGCGCAAGACCTGCGCGCTCGCGCCTACGTGGAGCTGCGCGAGCAGCCGCAATGAAGCACTTTGGCACGCGCTTGTCTAGGCCGAGACGGTTGAGCGCATCGCTGTGAAACACATTCCGCGCAAACGGTTTGGCCAGCATTTTCTGGTGGATCGCGGCCTGATCGAACAGATCATTGAAGGGATTCATCCGCAGCCCAGCGATCACATGATCGAAATTGGCCCAGGATTGGGTGCGCTCACCCAGCCTTTGGTAGAGCGCTTGGGTGCTCTCACGGTGGTGGAATTAGACCGCGATTTGGCGGCGCATTGGCGCAAATATGCACTGATTCAAGTGATTGAATCTGATGTGCTGAAAGTGGACTTTGCCGTTATAGAGTCTGCGCAACATGCTATAAAAAATAGAGCAGACGAGGGCTTGACTTATGCAACTAACGCAGCATCAAGCGTTACTTTTAACGCCCTCTCAAGTGTCGCCTCCACCAAGTCGCCTCTGCGCATCGTGGGCAATCTGCCCTACAACATCTCCACGCCGATTCTTTTCCATCTGATGCCGTATGCACAGCTGGTGCAAGACCAGCATTTCATGCTGCAAAAAGAAGTGATTGATCGTATGGTCGGCTCTCCGTGTACTTCTGACTACGGCCGATTGAGTGTGATGCTGCAATGGCGCTATGAGATGACAAATTTCCTGCATGTGCCGCCTGAAGCCTTTGATCCGCCGCCGCGCGTGCAAAGCGCGATGGTGCGCATGATCCCGCGCGCTGAACCCGCGAAGTTGGATGCCGCTTTGTTGGAAGCACTCGTCAAAGTGGCTTTCAGTCAGCGCCGTAAATTGCTACGACATAGCCTAGGGCGCTGGTTAGACGACAAAAAATTCTCTGGTAAATTCGACCTGCAACGCCGCGCAGAAGAAGTGCCTGTGGCGCAATATGTGGCGCTGGCGCAGAGCTTTCATCCAGCGATTTAACGAACAATCGATACTCCTAAATCAATAGCATACTATGCAATATTTATAACGGGTAGAGCCAGATCTGGCTTGAGAATCGGTGAAATTTTGCAAATTGGCGAAACTGCTCCTTGGGGAGTCTGCGCTGAAATGATTCAGCATATTGGGCCCCTACTGCGCCGCAGCTTTTATCACGCTACACATTCAGCGCACACATCAAGCCGTGTTCTTCAAAGCTCTTCGGTATTGAATGGCTTCTGCCACATGCGTGACCTGCACGCCGCGTGCGCCAGCCAAATCGGCAATCGTGCGCGCCACACGTAGCGCACGATGAATCGCCCGGCCAGACCAGCCCAGCCGCGCTGCCGCCGTGTTGAGGAATTTACGTGCTGATTCATCGAGCGATATCAATTCTTCGAGCGCTTTGCCTTCAAGAGCTCGGTTGAGCTGGCCTTGACGCGCCAAACTGCGCTCATGCGCTTGCATCACTCGCTGCGCAATCGCAGCACTGGATTCGGGTGGCGTGCTTGAGCTAGCAGCGTCTGAGGATTGCAACAGCTCATCGGGTGCAAGCGCTTGTACCTCCACATGAATATCAATGCGATCCAGCAAAGGACCTGAGAGCTTGCCTTGATAACGCGCCACCTGATCAGGCGTGCAGCGACAAGCCTTCTTCGACGAGCCCAGATAGCCGCAAGGGCAAGGGTTCATCGCAGCGATGAGTTGGAAGCGCGCTGGAAATTCAGCCCGCTGCGCAGCACGTGAAATACAGATCATGCCCGTCTCCAAAGGCTCACGTAGTGCCTCGAGTGCTGCTCTACTGAACTCGATGAATTCATCAAGGTAGAGGACGCCGTGGTGACACAGCGAAATCTCGCCGGGCCTGGGGGGAGAACCTCCCCCGACTAACGCTACCGCGCTCGCCGTGTGATGCGGAGATTGAACAACCCGCTGCGCCCAGCGCTCGGGTTTGAATTGCCCAGCCAAGCTCAAAACAGCTGCCGACTCCAGTGCTTCTTGCGTGCTCATGGGCGGCAAAATACTCGCAAAGCGCTGTGCCAACATCGATTTACCTGTGCCCGGCGCACCCACCATCAAGACGCTGTGGCCACCAGCGGCTGCAATTTCCAAAGCGCGCTTGGCCGCCTGCTGGCCTTTGACTTCGCGCATGTCTGCGCTGGCAGGCACGCTCTTGCGCTCAGGCGCTTGCAAAATCGTCCAGTCGCATGCTTCGTGCGACGCGCGCAAGGCCACAGGTGGGGCTGTGGCTTTGACGGTTATCTCCTGCGCCGCTTGGATTGGGGCAATGACGGATGAGGCGTGAGCTTGTGCTGTTTCAGGCGAAGCATCGATTTCCGTTGCAGCGGGCACAGCGTGACTTGGTGCCGCCAGCGGCGAAGTATGGCTCAGCGCCACCGCGGGCGCAAAGCGCGCCACCACATCCAGCAAATGCGTCACGCGTACCACCCGCGCATCGGGCACGAGACTGGCCTCCTGGGCGCTTCCTTCCGGCAACACCAGCACGGGCATCTTGCGCTCGGCCGCGCCCTCTTGTAGTGCCACACCCAAAGCCATCGCCAGCGCGCCTTGCACAGGCCTCAATTGCCCCGAGAGTGAGAGCTCACCTGCAAATTCATACCCCACGAGTTTCGTGCCATCAATTTGCCCGCTGGCCGCCAAAATACCCAGCGCAATCGGTAAGTCAAATCGCCCAGAATCTTTCGGGATGTCGGCAGGCGCAAGATTCACGGTGATCCGTTTGTTCGTTGGAAACTCCAGCCCGGAATTGGCAATCGCCGAACGCACCCGCTCCCGTGCTTCCTTGACCTCCGTGTCAGCCAACCCTACCAAGGTAAAACTCGGCAAGCCATTGGCCAAATGCACCTCTACCTGCACCGATAAGGCGCGTAAACCCATCAAAGCCCGAGAATGCACCAAAGAAAAGCCTGACATTGATTAATCCCTAATTTGGTGCGTTCGTGAGTTTAAGCATCTTCTCGAAGCTTGGAAAGCAAATATGAAACGAAATTAACTGTATTAATAAACATATTTTAACTCTATTTCACGGACTCGAAACCTCATTGCACACGTATTTGGACACCTGAACCAGCTATTCGTGAACAAATTGGCACGATCCGTGCATCGTGGCTTAGTCATTTATCAACCGTCCAAAGGAAACACATGAAACTCACGAAACTCTCTATTGCCGTTCTTTTGTCCGTCACAGCGGCTGGCGTTTTCGCTCAAGCCAAACCAGCTGAGCCTGATTACACATTGGCTTTCAACGTAGCAGCCACAACGGATTACCGTTATCGCGGCATCAGCCAAACCCGTTACAAGCCAGCGCTTTCAGCAGGAGTTGATTTCAGCCACAAAAACGGTATTTATCTAGGCGCTTGGGGCTCAACGATCAAATGGATCAAAGATTACAGCGTGAGCGGCGGCCTTGAACTTGATCTCTACGGCGGCTACAAAGGCAGCCTGACCAAGGATGTCGGCTATGACGTGGGCGTGCTCCACTACGCTTACGTTGGCAACAATTTGGCCAATGCGTTGGGCGGCGGTGTTTTCGCAAATGCAAACACCACTGAGCTGTATGGTGCTTTGACCTACGGGCCAGTAACAGCCAAGTATTCGCGCAGCGTGGGCCGTTTGTTTGGAAGCTTGGGCAGCAAAGGTTCAGGCTATTTTGATGTCACCGGCAATTTTGATCTGGGCAATGGTTTTTCTGTTGCGCCGCATATCGGCTACACATCTGTGAGCAAAAACGCTGTCGCCTTCTACGGTGACGATCTCTCCTACACCGATTATTCAGTGACTTTGGCCAAAGATTTTGGTAACGGCGTGGTTGGCACCGCAGCTATCGTAGGGACCGATGCAAGCAAGATTTTCTATACCAGTGGTGCAAACGCCAAATATCTGGGTAAAGCGGGTCTGGTCGTTGGCCTCAAATACAACTTTTGATTCTGTCAAAAATAACAAGGAAAACACATGAAACTTGTCACCGCCATTATCAAACCGTTCAAGCTAGACGAAGTGCGTGAAGCACTCTCTGGCATGGGTGTGCAGGGCATCACTGTCACAGAGGTCAAAGGCTTTGGTCGTCAAAAAGGCCACACCGAGCTGTATCGCGGCGCGGAATACGTGGTCGATTTTCTCCCTAAGGTCAAAATTGAGGCTGCTGTCTCCGATGATCTTGTTGAACGTGTGATCGAAGCCATTGAGGCAGCTGCTCGCACCGGCAAGATCGGCGATGGCAAGATTTTTGTGTACGACCTCGAGCAGGTTGTCCGCATCCGCACCGGCGAAACCGGCAAAGAAGCCCTGTAACACATAACAAGAGACCACTATGAAGAAACTTCTCTCCTCTCTAGCCTTAGGTTGGGCGTTGGTCATGGGCTCAGGCTTTGCGCTTGCCCAAACGGCTGCTCCTGCTGCAGCTTCTGCGCCAGCAGCCGCTACTTCGGAAGCCAAACCTGCTGAAGTAGCAGCAGCACCTGCCGCTGCTGTGGCTGCCGCAGCACCCGCTGCTGCACCCGCCGCTCCAGCACCCGTTCCCAACAAAGGCGACACCGCTTGGATGACGATTGCCACAGCTTTGGTGATCTTCATGACGATACCCGGCCTGGCTTTGTTCTATGGCGGCTTGGTGCGCAGCAAAAATATGCTGTCTGTGCTGATGCAAGTCTTCGTTGTCAGCGCCTTGATCTATGTGCTCTGGGCGATTTATGGCTACACGCTGACTTTCGGTGGCGATGGTCAATTCTTCGGTGGCTTTGACAAGCTGTTCTTGAAGGGCATCACGCCCGATTCGGTTGCCGCTACTTTCTCCAAAGGTGTTGTGATTCCTGAGTTGAGCTTTGTTGCGTTCCAAGCCACGTTTGCTGCGATCACCTGCGCATTGATCGTCGGAGCATTTGCTGAGCGCATCAAGTTCTCTGCTGTGCTCGCATTCAGCGTTTTGTGGTTCACCTTCAGCTATATTCCAATCGCTCACATGGTGTGGTATTGGGCTGGCCCAGACGCGATCACTGATGCTGCTTCGCTGGAAAAAGTGCAGGCTGCAGCGGGTATCTTGTGGACCAAAGGCGCGCTTGATTTTGCAGGCGGTACCGTTGTGCATATCAACGCAGCTGTTGCTGGCTTAGTGGGCGCGTATGTCATCGGCAAGCGCGTGGGCTATGGCAAAGAATCCATGACCCCTCACAGCCTGACCCTCACGATGGTCGGCGCAGCGATGCTCTGGTTTGGTTGGTTTGGCTTCAACGCTGGTTCCAATCTTGAAGCCAATGGCCTCACGGCTTTGGCCTTCATCAATACGTTGCTGGCTACTTCTGCAGCAGCCTTGGCTTGGATCACAGGCGAAGCGCTTGCCAAAGGCAAAGCCTCGATGCTCGGTGCGGCTTCTGGTGCGGTGGCTGGCTTGGTGGCGATCACGCCTGCTTGCGGCTTCGTCGGCCCGATGGGCGCGATTATCATTGGCTTGGTCGGCGGCTTTGCTTGTTTGTGGGGCGTGAATGGTTTGAAGCGCATGCTCGGTGCAGATGACTCGCTCGATGTGTTCGGTGTTCACGGCGTGGGCGGTATCGTTGGTGCATTGCTCACCGGCGTGTTTGCAGCGCCTTCGCTGGGCGGCACAGGCGTGTATGACTATGTGGCTAACAAAGTGGGTGAAGGCTATTCGATTGGCGGACAAGTTTGGATTCAACTCCAAGGCGTGTTGATCACCGTCGTTTGGTCAGCCGTTGTTGCCTTCATCGCCTTCAAGCTAATTGATCTGGTGATCGGTCTGCGCGTCTCCGAAGAAGAAGAGCGCGAAGGCTTGGATATTTCTAGCCACGGCGAGACTGCTTACAACCGTTGATTTTGAAAATGCGAAGCGTGACGCCTGGCGTCACGCTTGCCATCCTGATAAGAAGAGAGTCTCCTTTGGATGTTCGCCCGCTAGCCGCAAGGTCAGCGGGCTTTTTTTATTCTAAATCGTCAGCTCAATCCACCACCATGTCCCATCGGTCAATTGCGCGCACGCTGCCCTAGGCGTGGCGAGCGAGGGCATGAGGTATTTGATGCGCCCAGCAAGCGGCTTCACATCGGCCAGCTCTTTCCATGCGCCTTGCGCCCCTGAGCCGATCCAGCGCAGCGCGTGAAGACTGCGCTGCGTCATGTCGGGAACGATGACGGTGGGTGGCTGCCCATGCAAACTCACGATCGCATGCATCTGCAAATTCGGATCGCCCATGCGGTGGTTCGACACATCCATTGCTTTTGCAAATGCTTCAATGCGCGGTGGTGCGTAGCGATACAAAGTGAGTACGCCGCCGATGTGAGGTGTGGTGACGCTGGCGATGTCGAGTTTGCCATCGCCATCAAAATCAGCAAATCCAATCGGATTGAGCCAGCGGAAAGGGTGGCCGAGGAAGCTGCTGCGAGCCAGCTCTTGAAGTTGCACTTTTCCACTTGCAGTGGCTCGCAGACCGTAGCTGACCAATGCTGCGCCACGTTCTATGTCGGCCTCGATCAGAATCACTTCATCCAAGCCATCGCCATCAAGATCGACGATGCGGGGCTGTGTGTCTTCAAACACACGTTGCTTAGGCAATACCCACTCAAAAATCTGCCCTGTGCGCGATTGCACGTGCACGCTGCCAGCATGCAAGACCGAGCCCATGGATGTGTGCGGGTAGCGCGCTGTGGGCGAGGCCAGCCATGCCCAAGCGATATCGTGCATGCCTTTAGAGGCCACGCTGCCAGGCAAGCGCGATTTGGCAGCGCTGGGTGCAGAGGCAGCTTGCGCAAGGCTAGACTTTTCAATTTGCGCAAAATCTGCCGCACAGCGTTGCGCGTCTGGTGCTGCCATCAGACCCATCGCCTTCGCATGTGAAGCCGCTAGCAGGCTCAGAGTCAGGAAGAGCAAAGAAGATGAGAATTTGGTATGTTTCACATAGCAGCAGTCGCCTGCATTGGCAGCTTCTTACAAGCGGTGATTTTGCCGCTCACAAGTGATTTTTTGCGAAACTCACCAGCCCGAGCGGCGCAACACGAACTTTTGCTCTTGTTGCGTGGCTTCGATACGCCGCATGCCAGTGATGGCAAGGCCACAACTCCCCTCGGCGACGCGGCCCTTCCAAATAGCGCTGATGTCTTTGCCGTTAGCAGATTCTTCCAAATCCAGTGCGCCATCTTCCATATCGCCATACACTTCCAAGCGCAGGCCGTTCAAGCTGAATTCGCCTGCCAAGGATTCGGCGAAATCTGGGTTTTGTTTGAGGAGCAAACGCGCGCTTTGCACATTGCCACTTGCACCTGCAGCGCCTGTTGCACTTAATTCCAAGACCCAGTTGCCATAGAAATCTGAGGCGATCAAGTCTTTGTTGACTTTGCAGGCAGCAGATGCTGAAGCGTCATTTTTTAAGCTATTTTGGCCATTCGCCGTTATATATTGTGCGCAGAGTGCTATCAAAATAGTAGTAAATAGAAATTTCTTCATAGACTTCATTGCCCGTGTCATCACACGTTTGCAGCAGCCTTGTCCGCTGCAGACTGCGCCGCCTTCTTCGCAAACTCTGCCTTCAAAGCCGCGAGCCGCTCCATCGGATTTTCCTTCACTGTGGCTTGGTCGAGCGCCATCTCAGCGATGAAGCGGCTGGGAATACCCGCCACGATATCTCGCCCTTTTTTGCGGCGTTTGGCGTAGCTCACCGAGAGTGTGCGCTGCGCCCGCGTGATACCCACATACATGAGGCGGCGTTCTTCTTGAATGCGAGCGAGCAGGCTGTCAGAGATTTTTCCCTCTTGCGGCTTTGTGCCGTCTGCCTCTTCGGGGCGAAACGGCAGCAAGCCCTCGCAGATGCCTGCCAGCGTCACATGCGGCCACTCCAAGCCTTTGGAAGCGTGCAGTGTGGAGAGCGTCACCACGTTTTGATCACCTTCTTTGGCGCTCAGTGTGGAAAGCAGGGAAATCGTTTGAATCACTTCGAAAAGCGTCTTGGTTTCCGTGCTCATCGTTAGCCCAGCCGCATCGTCAATCTGGCCGCCGCAGCGCTTGGCCATCCAATCAATGAAATCGAGTACGTTCGTCCAGCGGCTGGCAGCAAGCTTTTCGCTGTCTTCGCTCTCAAACAAATGCTTTTCGTAACCAATGTCTTTCAGCCAATCGCGCAGAAATTCGCCTGCGGCTTCAAAGCCAGACGTGTGGCGCGCTCGGTATTCCAGATCGTTCAAATAGCGGCCAAATTCATGCAGACCACCGATGGTTCGGGCATTGATGGAGGCGGAGAGTGAGCTAGAAAACAAAGCTTCAAACATGCTCAGCTTGTATTGCGAAGCGAAAATGCCCAGCTGCTGCAAGGTGGTGTGGCCAATACCGCGCTTGGGAGCTGTGACGGCGCGAAGAAACGCCGGATCGTCGTCGTTGTTCGTCAGCAGGCGCAGCCAAGAACACAAATCTTTGATCTCAGCCCGGTCAAAAAAGCTCTGCCCACCGCTCACCTTGTACGGGATACTTGCCTTGCGCAAGGCCTGCTCAAAAATACGGGCTTGGTGATTGGCGCGGTAGAGAATCGCAAAATCTTTCCATTCTTGGAATTGTGGGCCTTGCACAATCTCAGAGCCAACGCGCAGCGATTGAATCCGCGCCACCGCGCGTTCGGCTTCATGCTCTTCATTGTCTGCATCCACAACGCGCACCGGAGTGCCTTCGCCCAAATCGCTCCAGAGTTTCTTCGGAAACAATTTCGGGTTGGGGCCAATCACATTATTTGCAGCTCGCAAAATCGCGCTGGTTGAGCGGTAGTTTTGCTCCAGCTTGATCACCTTGAGATCTGGGAAATCAAGCGGGAGCTTTTTCAGGTTGTCTAGCGTTGCGCCGCGCCAGCCGTAGATTGATTGATCGTCGTCGCCCACGGTAGTGAAGCGTGCTTTCTCCCCCATCATTTTTTTCAGCAATTCATACTGCACAGCATTCGTATCTTGGTATTCGTCCACCAAGATATGCGCGTACTTTTCTCGCCACACCTGCGCAGGCTGCTCATGATTTTGTAGCAGCTTGAGTGGCAAACCAATCAAATCGTCAAAATCCACGGCCTGATAAGCCGTCAGCCGCTCTTCGTAGCGTTCCATGATTTTGGCAGTCACGCGCTCGTCGTCATCCTTGGCCTGCGCCATGGCTTGCGCAGAATTCAAGCCGGCATTTTTCCAGCCACTGATCGCCCATTGCCAAATGCGAGCCTGCTTGTTGTCGGAGTTGCCACCCGCGTCTTTGATCATTGCCAGCACATCGTCGGTATCCAAGATCGAGAATTGTGCTTTGAGCCCAAGCGCCTCGCCGTTCTCGCGCAGCATGCGCACGCCTAAAGCGTGAAACGTGCAAATCACCACCTTGCCCGCCGCTTTCGCCCCATCACGCCCCAAATTCTCCACCAGCAGCGCCTTGGCGCGCTCGCGCATCTCAGCCGCCGCTTTGTTGGTAAAGGTGATCGCGGCTATCCTTTCCGGCGGCACACCGCTTTGAATCAGCCGCGCAATCTTGTGCGTGATCACCCGCGTCTTGCCCGAGCCCGCTCCCGCGAGCACCAGGCAAGGCCCATGCAAAAAATTCACTGCCTCTTGCTGGGCAATATTCAAACCGGGGGAAGACATTCAGGAGTGCTCAGACAAAGACAAACGATAAGCAGCCGCGAATCATACGGGTGCATTTCAGATTATTTGGCATCGTGATGTCAAATAATTCAAAAACAGGTTTTTATCTTTGTAAATCAAACACTTACGATTGGCGAATCAGCCAATCCTTAGTCTGCATCGAATAAACCCGCTGCGCAAAAGCAATTGCATCGGGCCTGTGCGCGCTCATCACAATCGTGATGCCAAGGCTTTTGAGGTTTTCCAGCACCCGTTTCTCTGTAGCTACATCCAAATGACTCGTCGCCTCATCCAAAATCAACAGGGAGGGCTCGCGATACAAAGCCCGTGCAATCAAAATGCGCTGCCTTTGCCCGCCCGAGATACCTGCGCCTTGCTCCGCCAGCCTCGTGCGATAGTTTTGCGGCCAATTTTCAATTTCTTGAGAAATGCATGCCAACGCCGCGCAACGCTTCATGCGCTCTCGATCCAGCGGCTGTGCAAAGAAGGCAATGTTGTCTTCAATTGAGCCTTCAAACAGCTCATCGTTTTGAAACACAAAAGCCAGCCGCTTGCGCAGAGCCAAGGCATTGGTAGCCTGTACGCGCTCGCCGTCATACGTGAGTGAGCCTTCGCCGGGCATGAACACCCCGCCCAATACACACAGCAAAGTCGTCTTTCCCGCACCAGAAGGCCCCACAATCGCCACAATCTCACCCGCTTCCACGCTGAACGTCACCGCACGAAAGATCGGTGGATCAGGGTTGGCATATTTGTAGCCCAAGTTCAGCGCCTGCATGCTGCTGGCTTGAGGTTTTTGGGTGAGTGCCACGCCCGAATCATTTTCAGGCTGCGCAAATACAATATCGCCCGTGCGATCAAAATGCACCTTCATCGTGCGCAGCCAGAGCATACGGTCGGCAAACGCCGAAGCCCGCGCAGCAAAGCTGCCTTGATACGCCATGAAGGCAAATAGCATGCCTACTGAGAGCTGGTTCGCCAAAATCATCTGCGCCGCCAAATACACCACCACCAAATGCGCCAACCCTGTGCAAGTGGTCATCACCAAATTGCTAAACAAATTGATTCGCTCGGTGCTCGCATCTTTGTCTTGTACTTTGCGGGTGAGGTTCGTCCATTGCTGCGCGCGGGTGATATCCGCGCCCGCCATTTTTACAGCATGCACGCCGCGCACACTTTCTATCAAGTGCGATTGGCGCTTAGCATCCAAAAACACCCGCTCTGAAGTGACGCGCTGCGACGATGAAAATACAAACACCTTCACAATCATCATCAGCGTAAACACACCCAGCGCCAGCCAAGCCAAGGTGCTGCTGTAGAGAAACATCATGGCCACCGTGCCCACACTGATGAGTGCATCGAGCACAATTTCAATGCTCGTGCGCGTGAGCGCTTGCGCCAGCTGCCCCAGTGAATCAAAGCGAGAGACTAGATCCCCCGTTTGTCGCTTCACGAAAAACTGCACCGGCAGCTTAAACAAATGCCGAATCACATGCACATAGAGCTGATAGCCCACATTCTGAGAAAGCACCACACCCGCCCAGCCGCGAATCGCCGTGAAAATCGTTTGAAACACCAGCAAAAAGCCTGTGCCTAAAGCCACAATCGTGAGCAAATCTTTATCTCCCGTGACGAGCACATGATCCATCACGATCTGCGTGTAATACGGCGTGAGCAGCGCAATGATCTCCAGCACCACCGACACCATAAAGAGCTGAAACACAGCGCTGCCCATGCCCGGAAAGCTGCGCAGCAAAGTGCCAAACTGCAAGCGAGGCTGAGGCGGTGTGCGCTTCAATTGCGCGCGCGGCACAAAATCTGCTGCATAGCCACTGAATTTCTCCGTCACCTCACGCCAACTTGCCCAGCGCTGCCCTTGCGCAGGATCGTGCAATTTCACGCCTTGCTCAGATACCTGCGTAGCCACCACCCAATGATTGCCCGCCCAGTGCAACACCGCGGGCAGCTTGAGTTGCTTGATTTCATCAGCAGCCAGCTCCACGCATCGCGCATTGAGGCCAATTTGATCGGCCCAAGCGCCCATATCTTGCAAGGAAGTGCCCCGCGATGACACTTCAAACCGCGCCCGCAAATCCACCATCTCAATCTGCGCACCATAATGCTTAGCAATCATCGCCAAGCAAGCCAAGCCACATTCGGCTGCCTCTTGCTGCAATACAACTTGCACAGCTTTGCGCGGAAACAGCCGCAGCTTCAAGCCTGCATCCGCTTCAAATGAAGCTCCCGGAATCCCGCTTGTCTCCAATTTCCCTGATTCTGATGCCCGTGTCATTGCGCTAATTACACCCGCCCACCCAGCCGATACAAAGGCTCCAGCAGCCATTGATAAATTTTGAGCCGGTCTAACTCCACATCTGCCTCTAACACCATTCCGGGAGTAACCACTAGTTTCTTACCTTCGTAAGTCAAATGATCATTTGGTAATGCGACATGAATCGTATAGACGGGCTCATCAATCTTGATATGCTGAACCACCTCGTGCGGTGGTAAAGCAATTTTTGAGATTTCCTTCACGACACCAAAATGCCTGCCATAGTGTTCATGCGGAAAAGCTTGATAGCGCACAGAGACTTTTTGCCCCTCTCTGACGAAACCAATCGACTTAGATGGAAGCAGCAGTATCACTTCTATAGGTGAATTGGCTGGCAGTATCGTCATCAAAGGAATCTGAGGGAGCACAGTCTGACCGACTTGAACAGCCACTTGAGCCACCACTCCGTCAATCGGTGAAACGAGCTGCATTTTTTTAGACGAATACTCGTTGTGCTCTTGTTGTATGGCAGAAATTTCCCGTATGAGCTGTGCTTTTCTTTGAGAGCTACGCGCGTCAATCAAACCTAGCTCTTGTTGTTGTTTGTCGATTTCTCTGCGAACGGCTAATCGCTGCCTTTGCAGAACACTCAAATCTCCTTGCAGCTTGAGTAGCTCAGCATTTCGATTTTCCTTTGCTTCCTGCGAAATAAATCCCTTCGCAAGCAACTCCCTCTGGCGCTCACTTTGCTGCTCAAGTGCATCCAGACGTTGCGTGAAGAGTTGCAATTCGCGTTCACTCTGAAGAAGCTCTCTTTCAAGCGCAGCGATTTGCTGTTTGATATTGTCTGCAGTTTTTGAAGCCACTTCGTCCGTGGATTTAATCTCTTGCTGCCCGGCTTTGATCTTTGTTAGTACTAAGTCGCTTTGCGCTGATTCAAGATTGCGATTTTGAGCAAAGCGTTCCGTGGTGAGTTCAGCAATTACTTGACCTTTGCGAACCAAAGACTTCTCACCTACTGGAAGTGCTGAAAGTATGGAGGGCTGCAAAGAGTAGGCTTTCCATGCAGTTTGCTGCGCTGCCGTGTAGCCTTGCACACGAACGATTCGTGGCATATCCAGCATGACGATAGCGGTTATGCCACATGCTGCAAAGAGCACAATGATCGGTGTGATCCATTTATTCAAGGTATGACTGCTCGGATAATAATAAAAGACGAGATTTAAAGTAGTGTGGAATTTATCCACGCGATTAAATTCATATTAATTTTTATTTTTTCTGAATCACTTGATAACCTAGCGCCCGAAGTTCACCAACCACGCCATCAGGATCACCGATGTGCGCCGCTCCAAGTACAAATAATGGCAATCTCGGCTTTTGTTTCATGATGGTTTCATGAATATTTGCTGCAAATCGAGCATCTCTTTTGCTAAAAAAAGCATCAATGATTGATTCAGACCAGCCAATTCGCCGATAAGCATTAATTGTCTCTTGTCGAATGAGTCCAGACTCCCTGAACTCAATGAGATTAATCAGAGTGTCCGTGTTTGAAATATTTTCTGGCTTAGCAAAGAATTGTGTTTTGAACCAACGATTGCAACCGATTTCACTTGAATCAAGCAGTGTCTGGTAATCCGTTTGTATCAAATAGTCCAAAGACTTTTCCCATCCTTCAATTTGCACTGCAGGAAGATTTTTGATATTAAAACGTAACTTGATATATGCATCAAGTGCAATTCCTTGAGCATCAAATCGAATGCCAATTCTCTCAACAGGAATCATCGATAAAAATAGGTATCCAGCAGGAGAAAGATCAAAGTTTGACACCTTCTCGGCTTTGTTCTTTTCATTCTTTTCGACTTCAGAAAGACAAGGATAGTCTTTCGATTTGATCAAGTTTCTCGTACTTTTATTTGAATCTACTTTAAAGAAATTAATCCTATTTTCTACAGTATTACTTTTCCCTAAAGATTCCATGTACAAATGACTTGCGCGTTCAATCTCTGAATCTAAACGTTTGTATACAGATACATCAAATTCTGCAACCGGCGAATGTATGCTACCTATCAGAACGCCAACCTCTTTAGATTCTTTGGCGATTGAGTAAATTGGTTGTCCAATCGCTATTTTAGAATTTACTGAGCTAAAAACTACTGCGCCGAGCATTACGAGCTGAGAAATCGAACACAACAAGAACTTTTTGACAGCACAACTTATCATCATATTAGTTAACACCGTTGAAAGTAACGCGATACCGCAATCAGTTAGATTGCGGTATCGCCAGATCAAGCAATAGATTTATTACTTACCTTTTTCATTTATCCGAGAACTACTTACCAACCACCAGAGTCGCCTCCGCCGGAATCACTGCCTCCACCGGAATCACTGCCTCCGCTGGAATCACTTCCGCCACTAGAGTCACTTCCGCCACTAGAGTCACCGCCGCTTGCATCGCTACTAGCACTCGCTGAATCGCCGCCTGCTGTGCTTGCCCCACTCGCATCGGCGCTAGCACCAGCGCTTGAAGCGCCCCCAGAAGCGCTAGCTGCTCCTGCATCGGCAGTAGCTCCTCCGCCAGTAGCGCCACTTGCGCCAGCCACACCAGAGTTTTCAGCTGTGCATGTTTGACCAGCATCAGCCGTTGTTGTTGATTCTGTTGATGCCGGTGCGTCTAGACTCACACCAGTTGTCGTCGTGCTTGGTGCGCCAATATCAGCCAAACCATTCAGTGATGTTGTGCCCGTGCTTGTTGTACCTAAGCCCCAGCCGCCAGATCCTAAGCTATTGAATCCTCCTGGCGCACCCAGCGAAGTAGGTGCGTTAAGCGCTGCAATATTTAGATCTGATAATCCCGGTAGGCTTGGTGCGGCTGGAGCGTTTTGCATATTGTCTTGTATGTTGTTGCAAATAGTACTTACTGTACCCCCAGTCCATCCACCTACAGCGGCAGAAACTGCTGGTGCTGCCGCTGTCCCGGCGCGTTGGCCGGCGCTAGCACCAATTGCAACCCCTCCGGGATTTCCGCCTGTGACCGCGGCACCAAGTAATCCGCCACCAACTGTGGCAATACCTATTGTCGCTGCACCTGCAGTAGAACCTGTAACTGCCCCCGCAATGCCCGCAACAGCACCACATTCAATACTGGTGCCGCTTCCTGCTGCCCGTCCCGCACCTGAAATGCCGCCAGTTGTCGTACTCGAAAGTGCAGCAACGCTTTCCGTAGGTGTTGGATTTGTTTGAACTGTGAAGTCTGCAGGTAAACTAGGCGTGGTACTAAATGGTGCTGAGGTTGCAGCAATTGCATCAACAGCCGCGAAGTTTGGCTGCGAAATTGTTGATGCTGATGTTGTAAATCCAGTCGTATCGCCACTGACACTTGAAAAACTCAAGTCAGAAGTCGTTGTAGTACTTGGGATAACGGCTAATGGTGCTGGTGTCGGTGCTGGCATCACAAACCCAGCCATTAAAAATCCACCGCCGCTACCCCAGCCGCCCGTGCCGCGAATATTCTCAGCAACTCTTGGTTCGCAAACTCTCATCATCGTAGCTCCTTGAAATGTCATGTTGAATAATGTTGCTTCTGTGAAAAGCCTTGACAGTATCACCCCCCCCCCCTAGACAATCCCTATCCGCGTATTCCCTAGTTTGCTAGACGAGTTAGGAATATCAATAAAGCATATTTGCATATAGGGCGAAGTAACGAATGGTAAATTTGCATGTGAAATATGTGGCTAAGGAGGCGCTTGATTATTATTGGCCGCTTTGCGAAACGCATATTGAAAGAGGACTCATTCCTGCTCAAGGCGAGGCCAATGCGAAGCATGTTTTGATGGAGCTGGAGGCAGGGCGCGCACAACTGATTGTGGGCGAAGATGAATATGGCACAGTGCATTCAGCCATGGCCGTACAGTTTCAGCCCATGCCCAATTACGTGGTGGCGCATGTGTATAGCATCGGCGGGCGCGGTGTGATTGACAACGCGCATCACTGGGCGGGCATCAAGGCTTGGATGAAGGCGAATGGGGCGGTGAAAGTGCAAGGCGTTTGCCGGCCAGCGCAGGCGCGGCTTTGGGGGAAATTAGGATTTGAGCTGGTGTATCAAGTTGTAAGGCAAGACTTATGAGCGAGGTTTTTCGGGATTCTGCAAAAAAATCTGTTCATCAATTGGTGTTGGATCTGCGCCACCATCGGGCATGGATTTATGGGTTGGATTTGCTGGCATCATGCATGATATTTTGGACTTGCGCATGGGGTGTTGCGTTTTTTCCTTGGAGTTGGCTCATGGGCATGCTCTTGATTTTGGTGGGCAGCTTGGCCTTGTATCGCGCAGCTTTGTTTGTACATGAGATTGGGCATCTATCTCGCGGCAAATTGCCGGGCTTTGAAGCAACTTGGAATTTGCTTATTGGCTGGCCCTTGCTCTTCCCATCATTTTTGATTCAATCACACCCTGATCATCACCGCATGGCCAGTTTTGGCACGGCAGGCGATCCTGAGTATTTGCCTTTTGCAGCAGCGCCACGCAAGATGCGTGTTTGGTTTTTGGCGAGCTCGGCGCTCACGCCATTTATTCTGTTGATCAGGGCGGCGCTAGTCGTTCCTGCAAGCTGGGCATGGCCGCCGCTTCGGCAATGGCTTCGACATCATGCGAGCCGGATGACGATGAACGGCGCTTATCGGCCCGCTCTAAAGGCGCAAAGCCTGAGCACTTGGCATGAGGTGAGCGAAGTGATGGCTACGCTGTTTGCTTGGGGCTGGATCATTTGTGGCGCATTGCAGCTTTTGCCTTGGCCATTTTTGCTGAGCGTGCTTGTTTGCATAATGCTGGCTAGCTTGCTAAACGGCTGGCGCACCTTGCATGCGCATGCGTACACCTCTGCAGGCGCTGCGACTGATTTCATGGGGCAGTTGCAGGATTCCACGACTTTTAAGCTGCCCGTTTGGCTAGGCGAATTGGTCGCGCCTGTTGGCCAGCGCTTTCATGCGGCGCATCATTTGTTTCCTTATTTGCCGTATCACTCGCTGGCAGAGGCAGATCGTAGGATCAAGGCGAGCGAGTGGGATGGCAAAGAAGCTTATTTGAAGACTTTGCGGTAAGTAGCATCCGAAACTCCTGATTTAATATCAACCCACAATTATTCTATGACGACTAGTGGCTGATTTTGATCATATTTTTAGCCTCCAGATGTCAGGCAGATGCAATGGCGCTTTGGGCAAAGACTGAGACAATCTCCCCGTGCTGCAAATTCTCCTAGTCACCTTTCCTTTCTTCGCGCTCGTGCTCGCAGGTTATGTAGCGGCGCGGCGGGGGATCTTGCCTCTTGCTGCGATTCCGGGGCTGAATGGCTTTGTGCTTTACTTTGCGCTGCCTTGTATGTTGTTTCGATTTGGCGCAAACACGCCGATTGCGCAGCTCTTGGATAGCGCGGTGTTTGGGGTGTATTTGCTCTGTGCGTTGATCATGGTGGCGTTTGCTGTTGCGGTGACGCTGTCTCAGCGCACGGGTTGGAACGACGCAGCCTTCAGCGCCTTGGTGGCGGCTTTTCCGAATTCGGGCTTCATGGGCATTCCGCTGCTCGTGGCTTTGTTTGGGCAGCGTGCAGCTGGGCCAGCGATCATCACCATCACGGTGGATCTGGTGATCACCAGCTCGCTGTGTATTGCGCTTTCGCGCTTGGATTCAGGGCAGGGTGGCGCGAAGCAGGCTGCGAAGAATGCGCTCAAAGGTGTGGCTTCTAACCCGATGCCTTGGGCGATTTTGAGCGGGGCACTTGCTTCATGGTTGAGCTTCCAATTGCCTGCGCCTGTGATGCAAACGCTGGGCTTGCTTGCTGACAGCGCCTCGCCTGTGGCGCTGTTTACCATTGGCGCTGTGTTGGCGCGCTCTCAAATGTTGGCGCAATCAGGTCATGCACCGCCTGTGCCTGTGATGGACTATGTGCCGGCGGCGCTGATGAAGTTGCTGCTGCATCCGCTTCTGGTGCTTGTTATGGGCAGTGCTGCGCGGGCGATCGGTGTGCCGCTGGATCCGTTTGCGCTGATGGTGATTGTTTTGGTGGCGGCGCTGCCTTCGGCCTCGAATGTGTCTTTGCTGGCTGAGAAATTTGAGGCCAACAATGGGCGCATCGCACGCATCATTTTGGTGAGCACAGTCTTGGCATTTTTTAGCTTTGCAGGTGCTGTGAAACTGATGGCAGGGTGAGCTCTGCGGGCTATTCCCTCCTCGCAGCTAGACTATTTTGTGCAATACTGATTGATCTTCAGAAGGATCAGCATGAACAAACTCAAACTCTCCCTTTCCCTCATGGGCATCGCCCTCCTCGGCGCTTGCGCCAGCGGTCCTGCGCCCTTGCAAGGGCCGGTAAAGCTCACCGTTCTTCACACGAACGACCACCATGGCCGGTTCTGGAAAAACAACGATGGCGAGTATGGTCTGGCGGCGCGTAAAACTCTGATTGACGCGGTCCGGGCAGAGGTTAAGGCTTCAGGCGGCCACAGCTTGCTGCTCGATGGCGGCGATGTGAACACCGGCATTCCAGAATCCGACACACAAGATGCCGAGCCCGATTTCAAAGGCATGAAGCTGATTGGCTACGATGCGATGGCGCTGGGCAACCATGAATTTGACAAGCCGCTGCCGATTCTCGCCAAGCAAATGCAGTGGGCAGGTTTCCCGATGATCTCGGCCAATATTTACAAAGATGGCCAGCGCCTCTACAAGCCTTATGAAATGTTTGATCGCGGTGGTTTAAAAATCGCTGTGATGGGCTTGACAACTGATGACACGAAAAAAATGACCGATCCGGCCAACACGGTGGGTGTTGAGTTTCGCAAGCCTGCAGATGAAGCGGCAAAATTAGTGCCAGAGTTGCGCAAGCAAGCGCATATCGTGATTGCCGCCACGCACATGGGGCACTACACCGATGGCAAGAGTGGTGTGAATGCGCCTGGTGATGTGGAGATGGCGCGGCAAGTCAAGGGCATCGACATGATCGTCGGTGGCCACAGCCAGAATCCAGTGTGTATGCTGGAGCAGCTCGGCGCATCGCGCCTGAACACCGCCTACGTGCCAGGCACAGCCTGTGCGCCCGACAAACAAAACGGCACTTGGATCGTGCAAGCGCATGAGTGGGGCAAGTATGTGGGGCGGGCAGATTTTGAATTCGCCAACGGCGAGCTCAAGCTCGTGAAATACGCTTTGCTGCCTGTGAATTTAAAGCGCACGGTGAAAGCCGCCGACGGCAAAGACGTGAAGCAAACCTATGTGCCAGAAATCAAAGAAGATGCCGCGATGCTCGCGCTCTTGCAGCCCTTCCAAGACAAAGGCCGCGCTGCGCTGGATATCGTGGTCGGAGAGAGCGATGGCGTGCTGGACGGCGCGCGCGAGCGCGTGCGCAGTCAGCCCACCAATATGGGTGTCTTCATCGCTAGCGTGATGATGCAAAAAGCAGGCGCAGATTTGGCCATCATGAATTCAGGCGGTGTGCGTGATTCCATGCCCGCTGGCAAGCTCACCTACAAAGACGTGCTCAAAGTGCAACCCTTTGGCAACATGCTTAGCCATGTAACGTTGAACGGCACGGAGCTGATGGCTTACTTGAATGCAGCTGCCAAGATGAGCGCAGGCGCGGGCGCATTCGCTCAGTTTGCGGGCGTGAATTTAGTGATCGAAGGCGGCGCAGTGAAATCTGCCACCATCAAAGGCATGGCTGTTGACCCCGCCAAAAGTTATCGCCTTGCCATCAACAGTTTCCAAGCCAACGGTGGCGACGGCTACCCCAAACTCACCGATCACCCCGGCTTTGTGAACACCGGCTTTGTGGATGCCGATGTGATGCGCGAATACCTGAACAAAAACAACATCCGCGTCGCGAATTTCGCACCGGGGGATGCCGTTGTGCGACGTTGAAAACACCGCGTGTCATAAAAAAGGAGCCTAGGCTCCTTTTTTTATGACTACTGATGCAAAGCGAGTAGGTGAATAGCGATCACCAGCCGCAGTAAGAATTTGCATTCACACCCGACTACTGTTCATCAACGCTAGCAACACGTGCTTTGGAGGCGCTGGCATAGGCGTTGGTTGTAGGTCGTCACCATTTTTACTCTAGGAGCTATTCTTCATGAAAACGCCAATTCTTTGCGCTGTGGCAGCCGCCACGGCTGTCTTCTCTCTGGGCGCGATGGCTCAAGCCAGTCCGGCTGCACCAGTCGATCCGTCGGTTTTTATCAATCAATTCGAAGCCACCAACGGCAAGTTTGAAGGCTATCGCCGATCCGGCGCAAAAGGCATCTGCGCGACGGGTGAGTTTGTCGGCACGGCAGATGCGCGGGGGCTGTCGACAGCTTCCGTCTTCAGTGGCCGGCCTGTGCCCGTCGTCGTGCGTTTTTCTGTGGGCGGCGCAAACCCCAAGGCTGCTGACAACGCAAAATCTCAGCGCAATCTCGCGCTGCAATTCAATCTGCCCGGTGGCGAGCAATGGCTCATGGGCAATATTTCTGCGCCCGTGTTTGGCGCGTCCACGCCGCAGCAGTTCTTAGCTTTGGTGGCTTCGCGCGAGCCCGATCCTGTGACCAAAATGCTGGATCCCGCCAAAGTCAAGGCCTTCAACGATGCCAACCCCGAAATTTTGTTACTCGGCAAACACCTTGCTTCTCAGCCCGTGCCCGCCAGCTATGGCAGTGTGAATTATTGGGGTGTGCATGCCTATGGTTTTGTCAACGCCGGCGGCGCAAAGCAATTTGGCAAATGGATTTTTGAACCCGTGGGCGGCTTGCAGGGCTTGACGGATGACGAAGCCAAAGCCAAGGGCGCGAGCTTCTTGTTTGACGATTTGCGTCAGCGCGTGAAAGAAGGCAAAGTGGCTTTCAACTTTAATTTGGAGTTGGCGCAAGCGGGCGACAAACTAGACAGCGCCACCGTGCCGCTGCCCGAAGGCCGCAAGAAGGTGAATTTAGGCATGCTGAAAGTCACGTCTGTCTCGGAAGACGGCGGCGGCTCTTGCTTGACGATCAACTACAACCCGATGGTGATGCCCAAAGGCGTAGAAGCCTCGGCTGATCCCATGCTGCCTGCGCGGGCTGCGCCCTACGTGATTTCGCTCGGTCGTCGCTTGACCGAAGGCGCAAAGCAGCAGTAAACCGATGAAGGAAACTATCATGACAAGTTCTCGCAGAACCTTTTTCCTTCAATCGCTCTCTGGCGCTTCGGCGCTCACAGCGCTGGCCGCCAGCAGCACTGCAATAGCGCAAGCCCCTGCGGCGGTGCTAGACACTGAGCCGCAAGCTGTGGCGCTGGGCTATAAAACCGACGGCAGTAAAACGGATAAGACCAAATATCCCAATTACGCAGCCAGCCAAAGCTGCTCAGGCTGCGTCTTGTTTCAAGGCAAAGCAACGGACAGCTCGGCGAGTTGCGCGGTGTTTGGCGGCAAACTCGTCTCCGGCAAAGGCTGGTGCAGCGCTTGGGCTAAAAAGGTATGAGCTGCTGCGCTTGGCGTGCTTCAATGCCCCGCTAGCAGCGCCGCATTGCCGCCCGCCGCCGCCGTGTTCACCGTAACGGTTTGTTCGGCGCAAAAGCGATACAGGTAATGTGGGCCGCCGGCTTTGGGGCCGGTGCCGGAGAGGCCTTCGCCGCCGAAGGGTTGGCTGCCCACCACGGCGCCAATCATGTTGCGGTTGACGTAGACGTTGCCGATATGGGCACTGGCGGCGAGCTGCTGGGCTCTGGAGTCGATACGGGTTTGAATGCCGAGCGTGAGGCCGTAGCCGAGTTGGTTGATTTGTTGGATGACGGTTTGCGGATCAGCATCTTTGCCATCGCGGCCGTAGCGCACGATGTGCAGCACGGGGCCGAAGATTTCTTGGCGTAGATCGCTGATGTGTTGAATTTCTACGATCTGAGGTGGTAGCATATTTGCTATTGAATCAGTAGCACTCTGCGCACGTTCTATAACGGGTAGAGGGCTATTTCTCTTATAAATTTGCTGTTGGAGGTGTTTTTGAATGCCTTCAAAGGCCTCTTGGTCAATCAGCGGACCCACATCGGTGGCGAATTGCGCGGGAGCGCCGCTTCGCAGCTCACTCATCGCGCCTTGCAGCATCTCGATGACTTTATCGGCAATCGCGTCATGCACGCAAAGCAAGCGCAGTGCGGAGCAGCGCTGGCCAGCGCTTTTGAAGGCGCTTTGAACGGCGGCATCGACCACTTGCTCGGGCAGGGCGCTGCTATCAACCACCATCGCGTTGATGCCGCCCGTCTCGGCGATCAGCGGAATGATCGCGCCGTATTTCGCAGCCAAAGCGCGGTTGATGATACGTGCGACCTGCGTGGAGCCCGTGAAGACCACGCCTGCTATGTCTTCGAGAGCGACCAACGAAGCACCCACCGTCTCTCCCGGGCCATGCAATATTTGTAATGCATCTTGCGGAATGCCTGCGGCATGCAAGAGCTTGGCCGCTTCCATCGCCACGGCAGGTGTTTGCTCTGCCGGTTTGGCCAGCACGGCATTGCCCGTGGCGAGCGCTGCACCGACTTGGCCTAGAAAAATAGCGAGTGGGAAATTCCAAGGACTGATACAGACCCACACCCCGCGTGGCCTCAAGCGCAGTTCATTCGTTTCGCCAGTGGGCGAGGGCATTGAAATGGGCTTCATCACACGTTGCGCCTCAATAGCGTAATAGCGCAGAAAATCTACGGCTTCGCGTACCTCAGCAATTGCGTCGCCCCAAGTTTTGTGGGCTTCTTTCACGAGCAGGGCGCAAAAGCGCGGCGTTTGAAGTTCGAGTTCATCCGCAGCTTTTTGCAGAATGGCTGCGCGTTGTTGCACAGAGAGTTTGCTATAAAAAGAATAGCTATCTGCGCAAGCTTTATAACGGATAGAGGCCAATTTGGCATCAAAAACAGGGATATCGGGTACGTTGCAGGCGGCATACGCTGCGAGCATGGGGGCGCGATGTGATTCGTCTGCGAGATCAAAGCCTGTGCTGTTTTTGCGCTCTGCGCCGAACAAAGCGGGTGGCAGCATGATGCCGCTTTGTGCAGACAGATGTAGAGGCGAGGCGAGTAACGCGTCCATACGCACCCCTTCATCAGAGAGCTGATGTACGAAGGAAGAATTTGCACCGTTTTCCAATAAACGGCGCACAAGATAGGCCAGCAGATCGCGGTGTGCGCCGACGGGCGCGTAGATGCGCAGACGCACGAGAGGATTTTTCAATACCTCGCGGTAAATGCCCTCGCCCATGCCATGCAGGCGTTGCAATTCAAACGCGCTTCCATAGCGGCTGGCCATTTGCATGATCGCGGCAATCGTGGCGGCGTTGTGGGTGGCGAATTGCGAGTAAATCACGTTGCTGTGTTTGAGCAGTGCTTGGGCGCAAGCGAGATAGCTCGAATCGGTGTGATGTTTGTGCGTAAACACCGGGTAATGCTCAAGACCCAGCTCTTGCGCGCGCTTGATTTCAGCATCCCAATACGCACCTTTCACCAAGCGGCACATGAGCTTCACGCCATGCAGCTTCGCAATCAAAGCCACTTCATCGATCAGTTCCACAGCCCTGCTTTGATACGCCTGCAACGCGAGGCCGAAACCGCTCCATTGCGGATACTTTTGAGCGATTTGAATGACCAAAGCCTCGAAGACATTCAGCGAGAGTTCGAGACGATCGACCTCTTCTGCATCAATCGTCAAATTCATATCCGCCGCCGCCGCTTGTTCGCACAATTGCCACACGCGCGGCACGAGCTCGGCCATCACGCGATCATGCTGACTCCATTCGTAGCGCGGATGCAGTGCGGAGAGTTTGATGGAAATTCCATCACCTGTTTGAGCGGTATTCTTTAAGCCTTTTGAGGGGTTAGCCGTTGTATTTTGTGCGCGACGTGCTATTGATTCAATAGCGACTCGGTAGCTTTCAAAGTAACAATCTGCATCGTGATGCGTGCGTGCACCTTCGCCCAGCATGTCGTAGCTGAAAGATATGTTGCCGCGTTTTCTTTCCGCGGCGGCCACATCCAAAGCCTCATCAATCGTCTGCCCGAGCACGAACTGTTTGCCAAGCAGTTGCACGGCGCGAAGCGTGGCGGTGACGACGGTTTTTGCGCCTAATTTGGCGAACAGACCGGGCTGGGCTGCGCCATCTGCGTTGGGCAAAAAATGCTTGCTCATGGAAATCGCAGCGCTGCTCAAACGAGTCAAAGCTGCATCTCCCGCGCCATCAAAATCAGCCCGCGAGAGCTGATCCGCCGTCAAAGCAATCGCTGTGTCCGCATCAGGAATACGCAACAGAGCTTCTGCCAAACGCATCAAGGCCAGTCCTTCCGCGCTTGAGAGCGGGTATTCGCGCAACAACGATTCCATCGCCCAAAAGGGTGGCGGATTGTCGCGTACGGCTTGCACCCAAGGCGATGCCGCAGCGGCTGCTGCCGCCCAATCCAAAGCACCGTCAAGCGCGGCCAAGCGGGCAGAGACGATCTCGCTTTCAGGGCGATAGGCGGTGGGCAGGCGGTTTTTCAGAGAGAAATTCATGATGATGGATCAAAAAGCAGGTAAGAAGTGGCACGAAAAGTCAAAAAGATGCAATAAAACAAGCAACTCAACGATGATTCCTTGAATTCAGATGAATTTCTCGCTAAATTTAGATAATTAACTGAATAAATCACTATGAATGACGAAAAAACAGGCGATATCGACAAAATTGATAAAAAAATTCTGCACATCTTGCAAGAAGATGGCCGCATCAGTAATTTAAAACTCGCTGAGACTATCGGTCTGTCTGCCACTGCTGTGCTCGCGCGAACGCAGCGCCTGCAACGCGAAGGCATCATCTTGGGCTATGAGGCGCGGCTCAATCCGGCAAAAATCGGGCGCGGCATGACGGTGTTTGTCGAGGTGTTGCTCGATCGCACTACGCCGAATGTTTTTGATGCTTTCAAAGCCGCTGTGCAAGTGCATGGCGAAATTTTGGAGTGCCATCTGGTGGCAGGTGGGTTTGATTACCTCATCAAGCTGCGCGTGCAAGACATGGCCGCTTACCGCGATTTTGCAGGCCGCGTGCTCTGGCAATTGCCCGGTGTGCGCGAAACGCGCACTTATGCGGTGATGGAAGAAGTAAAAGAAACCACGCGCTTGATCATCTGAAGCGATTGGCTGTGCGTATGAGCATAGATTAAAAGTGTGATTTCATGCCAAAACTTGTGGTGAAAACGCCGCGCCCTTGATGACTACTGCGCAGACAAGCAAAGCAAAGGCGGTTTCCCCTGCAAAAGCGCTAGCGAAATCCGTATCATCGGATAAATCAAAAGCTGGCTTGACGCATGACCGCCGCTTATAAAGAATTGAATCGTTGGAACAACAGACATGACAGAACAAGCTTGGCAAGGGGGCCCTAGCCCCCTCATCTTTCTGCGGCCGATTGGCATCGCAGCGGGCGATGCCATGCGCCTCATGGAAATGGCCAAACGCCTGCGCTGTCCTGTGCGTTGGCGCATGGCGCCGCCCGGCGTGGCAGCTGATGCGTACCTTGTCCACCGATTCAGCGTGATCGAGCCAGTAGCGATGGCCACTGTGTCCAGCCCTGGCACCTCTTCCTCTTGGCAAGCTCTTGCCAGCGGTCATTCCTCCAACGCTTCAGGCGTGCGCAAGCTCAGCTTGGATGCGCATGGCTGGCACCGTGGTCGGCCAGTGTGTATCCTCGGCCATACTGTAGACACGACTGGCTTGGACGAAGACGAACTCGCCCCCCTGTTTTTCCCTGATGCCTTGCAGGAAATGGAGCGTGGGCTTGAAGCCTTGATGGGTGAATTGGTTGGCGCACGAATGCTCTACACCGTGGGCTCGCTGGCTTGGGAGCAGCGCGCCAAATGGTCTACGCATCGTTTGCATGCCACTGAGAAAAGCCAGTTGCTCGGTGTGATTGATGCGCAAACTTGGCAATTCCATCTGCGTGATGGTTGCAGCGTCGAACGCATGGCCGATGCCGACATGGTTCCGATGCCAAGCTCGGGCGGTTTTGCTGCCGAGGGTTTTCATTCTTTCATGCTGGAAGCTGCGCTTTGGGAGTTTGCCAAGCGCTGCCCCGAGCCGATGCTGGCTCAAATATTACCCACTCATTTTTTGATCGAACCGCTCACCCATCGCCGTGCCCCGCATTTGAAGGAAAACGCCTTAGGTGACCATTGCGTGGCAATTTTGCGCGCCCTTGACACCCGCTCCCGCACCGCGGACGAGCTGCAAGCCAGCCTGCGCCTCTCGCGCCCCTCCCTCATGCGCGCACTCACTGGTTTGGCGTTGGTGCGTGCGATTCAGCCGGAGTCACGCAAGCATCGCGGTTTCAAAGATCGGTTTGGCAGCTGGTGGGGTCGCATCACGGGCAAGCCATCTCAACATTCCCTCTTGCGCAACGCACTTGGTCTGCGCTAGCAAGCAAGTAGTCTGAGCTGAAATCAAGCTGCCGTCTCAAGCCGTAAAAAACGCCAGCAACTCGTCTTTCTGCGCATAGGCATCGCGCTCGCCCAGCGCCATCAGCGGCGAAATGAACTCAGGCTCAAACAGCAAATAACTCGCCAGCCCCGCGCCCGCGCTACCTTGCTTGCCCGCTTTGCCAGCCAGCGAAGCCAATACCTTGCGCACAGTAGGCGGCAGCGCCTGCGCATGCATCAGCGCCAGCTCATCGAGCGATTCACTGGGCTGCAAACTCATCACCTGTACACGCCGATACGGCATCACCGCAGCCACCTCGCGTGGCAACTGATCCAGCGTGTGATTCATACGCTGCGCCTGCTCCACATCACTTTGCAGCGTGTCATGAAACACGCTCGCAAGCGCATGCCCCAGCACACCGCCCACGCCGGGTGCTATTAATTGAGGAGCGTTCCGCGCAGACTCTATAACGGCGGAAGTCTTGTTTTGCTTAAAATTTGCCGCTTCACTTTGATTGCGATGAGCAGAGCTGCCAAAACTGCTTCTTTGGGGCTGCCCCACACCAATCACAAGCATCTTGTGTGCTCCCAAATGCAGAGCAGGCGAAAGTGGAGAGGTTTGTCGCATCGAGCCATCGCCAAAAAATTCACTGTGCCCATCCACCCAAAGAGGCTGCGCCGGAAATATCAGCGGAATCGCACTCGAAGCCATCAAATGCTCCATCGTCACGGGCTGAAACTCCGCGCGTCGTCCGGGGCGATTCCAAGCCTGCTGTTTGTCGTCACGCGCCGTGTGGCAAAAGGTCCAATGCACGCCCGAACTGTAGCTTGAAGCCGTCACCGCCAGCGCATGCAGTGCCTTGCTGGCCAGCGCTTCGTCAATACCGCGCAGTGAAATCGCTTTGTGCAGCGTGTCAGCCAGTGGCAGGTTATCTAGCAGTGCGCCGCTTTCGCGGATTTGCCGCGAAAGTTGCCAAGCCGTAGCGATGCGCGAAAGCCGAGTCCAGCTCGGCACTTCGAGCCGATACACCTGCTCGCTGCGCAACCCTTGCCAAAACAGCGCCAGCGCTTGCAAAGCACCCAAGCCCTCACTGGCGCGTGCAGCCAAAAAGCTCGCGTTCAATGCGCCAGCAGATGTACCCACCAGCAGTTGAAATGGCAACCGTTGCGCAGGTGCGCCCTGCGGTGAGGCTGCAGCCAATATTTGCGCCAGAGCTTTGAGTGCACCGGCTTGATAGGCCGTACGCGCGCCGCCGCCCATCAACACGAGCGCTGTGCGCGGCTCGGTGGGGCGAACAAGTCCCGCATGAATCAACGTGGAAAGTGTCATTGGGTTAAAGTCCTCATGGAAAGAATTTACATGACAATCGCGCCCAACTCAACTGCCTCAACCCCCGCTTCACTGTCTCCTCGCCGAGAATTTTGGCTGCTGCTCACGCTGGCTGGCATCCAGTTCACCCACATCCTTGATTTCATGATCATGATGCCTTTGGGCCCGCAATTCCGTCAGATTTTTAACATCAGCGATGCACAGTTTGGTGTGCTGGTGTCGGCTTACACGTTTGCGGCTGGCGCTTCTGGTTTGTTGGCAGCGTTTTATGTCGATCGCTTTGGTCGCAAGAAATTGCTGCTGGTGTTGTATGTGCTGTTTGCGCTGGCAACCATGGCCTGCGGCTTGGCTGCCAGCTATGAGCAATTGATGGCGGCGCGGATTGCAGCGGGCATTTTTGGCGGCGTGTTGTCTGCGCTGGCGCAAACCATCGTAGGCGATGTGATTCCAGGGGAGCGGCGTGGGCGAGCGATGGGCATTGTGATGTCGTCTTTCTCAATTTCTACCGTGGCAGGTGTGCCGCTGGGGCTGTATTTAGCGGCGCATTTCAGTTGGCATGTGCCTTTCTTTGCGATTGCGGGTTTTAGCGGCTTTCTGGCGATCTTGGCTTGGCAAACCCTGCCGCCGCTGCGCGATCATTTGAAAGCCGCGCGGAAAATATCGCCGTTAGCCAATTTGATCAGCACCTTGCGAGACCGGGATCATCAAAAGGCGCTGCTGTTCACCTTTCTGATGATGTTTGTGGGCTTCGTGGTGATCCCCTACATCACGATGTACACCACATCAAATGGCGGTTTATCGACCCAGCAAATCCCTATCATTTATCTCTTTGGAGGCATCGCCACACTGCTCACCGCCCGCTGGATTGGCCGCGCTACTGATGCGCGCGGGAAAGTACCGGTGTTTCGTGCGCTGGCTTTGATCACGATCATCCCTGTGGTTGGCATGACGGTGAGTGCGCCTCTGGGGTTGTACGGCATTACCGCAATCAGTACGCTGTTTTTTGTCTTCATGAGCGGCCGCATGATCCCCGGCATGGCCATCGTCACCTCGGCTTGCAATCCGCCTCAGCGCGGTACCTTCATGGCGCTCAATTCTGCGGCGCAATCGCTGGGTATGAGCGCAGCGGCTTTCCTCGGCGGCATGATCATCAGCCGCGATACGCAAGGCTTGGTGCTCCACTATTGGGGCAATGCGCTGGTGGGCGTGGCGGCATCGCTGGCGACTTGGTGGCTGGTGGACAAATTACGGCTGGATTGGAGCGCAAAGACGGTGACAACTTCCTCAAATGCCCCTCAAACGCCTTCTGGTCTCAACTCATAAAAAATAAATATCCTTCTCAATCAATGGCTTACGTCTTTATTTTCTGATCTCACAAGAAAAGCCACACAAATTTGACAGTTTTGTTGCAATGCAAGATTGCGCGGGCAAGAAATTGGGAGCATGATGAATTCAAGTTCTGGATTTTTGGAGGTTGCCAACGGAACAGTCAGTCTGTTGGCAGCTATTGTGAAAGCGAGAGCACAAGGAGGCTACTCATGAACTTGACGATCAGTGGACACCATCTCGAGGTCACGCCCGCACTGCGGTCGTACGTCACCAGCAAAATTGACCGAATATCGCGTCATTTTGACCAAGTGGTGGATATCAAAGTCCTACTCACAGTGGAAAAACAAAAAGAAAAAGAACGACGACAGCGCGCCGAATGCAGTATCCACGTCAAAGGGGAAGATCTATTTGCTGAAAGCGCCCACTCTGATTTGTATGCTGCCGTTGACGAATTGGTTGACAAGCTAGATCGCCAAGTGGGGCGCTACAAAACCAAACGCCAAGACCACCACGCTGGTGAATCCGTCAAACGTTACGTCCAATAAGGAAAACGCTCAGTTAACCCAAGCCGCTTGCACACCGCAGGCGGTTTTTTTAAGCACTCACAAAACAGCGCTCTTCGTTTGTGACATCCTCATGTCCTTTTGTCGGAAAACGTACATTTCCTAGGGTTTACGCGATCAGGGGGTGCATAATGCGCATCCCGACGCTGTAAAAAGCGCGTTACAAATTTGTAATCCATGAACCGTCTTGCTGCGATATTGCCAGCCAACCAAGTGTTGGCAAGTGTGGATGCCACGAGCAAAAAGCGTGCTTTTGAAGAAGCCGGTTTGCTGTTTGAGAATCTCCACAATCTCTCCCGTGCCCTCGTGACGGACAGTCTCTTTGCGCGCGAGCGCTTGGGCTCCACCGGTTTGGGGCATGGTGTAGCCATTCCGCATGGCCGCATCAAAGGGCTGAAAGCGCCTATGGCTGCGATGTTTTCGCTCTCTAGCCCGATCGGCTTTGATGCGCCCGATGAGCAGCCTGTGAGCCTGCTCATTTTCTTGCTCGTGCCAGAAGCTGCCACGCAAAAGCACCTGGAAATTCTCTCCGAAATTGCTGAAATGCTTAGCGATGTTGCACTGCGCGAGCGCTTGAAGACGGCTTCCGATGCACAAGCCTTGCACGGCCTGATCGCCCAATGGCGCTCAGCTGTGACCCCGATGCCGCTGGCGGCGTAACTCTTTGTAGCTTTTAAAATCCATGAAGCCTTCGGTCATCAGCGCCGATGTCTTGTTTGAAGACCACCGTGAGCGCCTGAAATGGGCTTGGGTGGCTGGGCTGGGTGCCTCAGAACGCCGGTTTGACGAAGTCGCCGTGCGCGCTGCCCGCTCTGGAGCGGATTTGGTGGGCTACCTCAATTACATCCATCCCTACCGTGTGCAGGTGCTCGGTGAGCGCGAAGTGGCCTATCTCACGCCATCCGAAGACCACACCGTAGAAGACTGCGCCCGCCGCATTGCCCGTATCGTCACGCTCGAGCCGCCAGTGATTATCATCGGCGATGGTTTGGAAGCGCCAGAGACGCTGATGCAGCTTTGTGAGCGTGCGCAGATCCCGGCTTTCCAAACGCCGGAATCCGCCGCTTTCGTGATCGATGTCTTACGGGCTTATCTCTCGCGGCATTTTGCCGATCGCACCAACATGCACGGCGTGTTCATGGACATTTTGGGCCTGGGTGTGTTGATCACCGGGGAATCTGGCTTGGGCAAGAGTGAGTTGGCGCTGGAATTGATCTCGCGTGGTAATGGCTTGGTAGCCGATGACGCGGTGGATTTGTTTCGCACGAATCAAACCAACATCGAGGGCCGTTGCCCTGATTTGCTGCAAAACCTGCTGGAGCTGCGCGGCATTGGTTTGCTTGATATCCGCGCGATTTTTGGTGAAACAGCGGTGCGCAGGCGCATGCGTCTGAAGCTGATCGTGCATTTGGTACGCCGCGCGACGATGGAAAAAGAATACGAGCGCATTCCTTATGAGCCGCTAACGCAAAATGTTTTGGATATTCCGATCCGCAAAGTGGTGATTCAGGTCGAGGCTGGGCGCAATATGGCGGTGTTGGTGGAAGCGGCTGTGCGCAACACGATTTTGCAACTACGGGGCATCAACACGTTCGACGAATTCGTCGAACGTCAGCGCCAAGCTATGGACAAAGAAATTTAAGTGTTTTAGATGGTATCCCATTATAGAACGTGCGTAGTTTGCTATCTATTTCGTAGTGAATAATCAGAATTTCAGACAAGAAAAAAAGCGCCTCAAAGGCGCTTTTTTCATGAACTGGAAACCGCTTATTTTTTCAGCGAATCGCGGATTTCGCGCAGCAAAATCACGTCTTCAGCTGGAGCTGGAGCTGCAGGCGCAGCCACTGGCTCATCTTTCTTCAGTTTGTTGATCATCTTGACCATTTGGAAAATGATGAAAGCCAAGATGATGAAGTTGATTGCGATGGTGATGAAGTTACCGTAAGCCAGCAAGTTCGCGCCTGCTTTGGTGAGCGATTCATAGGTTTGCGCCCCTTCCACAGTCTTGCTGGGCGGCGACAAGACGATGAACATCTCCGTGAAGCTCAAATTGCCAAAAATCTTACCTACGATGGGCATGATAATGTCTTTGACCAGCGAATCAACAATTTTGCCGAAGGCTGCGCCGATGATCACACCCACTGCCAAATCCATCACATTGCCTTTGACAGCGAAATCTCTAAACTCTTGCATCATTCCCATGATTCATACTCCTAATAGTTGATTTTTTGCCGGCACATGCCGACTGAATATTGACTGCCAAAGCATGGCTTTGAAGGCAGCCAGGCCCAGTATGCCCCAAAACAACCCTTGTCAAAGACGCGGCAGAATACAAACAGAAGTCTGCTCTGAGTGGCAAGATAGCCCCAGAACTTGAAAATACCTTGTCCGCTCCGCTACAATCATGAGTTGCCCCTAAACACACCTGAAAATAGAGGAAATCCATGAGTCAAGTGGACCAATCCAAGCGCACTTGGGTGATCACATCCGCATGTGCTGGCGCAGTAGGCGTAGGCGCTGTTGCCGTTCCGTTCGTTAGCACTTTCTCCCCTTCAGAGAAGGCCAAAGCTGCGGGTGCAGCCGTCGAGGTGGACATTTCCGCCTTGAAGCCAGGTGAGAAACTCACTGTGGAATGGCGCGGCAAGCCCGTCTGGATCTTGCGCCGCACGCCGGAGCAAATCGCCTCGCTGGCCAAAACGGAAGCCAGCTTGGCTGATCCAAAGTCCGAGCGCAAAGCCGACGAGACCACTCCCATGGCTGAGACGCGCAACCAAAATCGCTCGATCAAGCCAGAAATCTTTGTGGCTGTCGGCATTTGTTCGCATCTGGGATGCTCGCCTTCCGATAAATTTGAGGCTGTGGCGCAATCCTACGATGCCAATTGGCAGGGTGGCTTTATTTGCCCCTGCCACGGTTCAACCTTCGATCTTGCAGGACGTGTCTACAAAAACAAGCCTGCGCCAGACAATCTTGAAGTCCCCCCGCACATGTACCTCAGCGACACGAAGTTGCTGATCGGTGAATCCAAACAAGCCTGAGGCAAATCAACATGGCTGAAATGAAAGACATCTCCCCCAACGCAGCAGTGGGCGAAAAACTACTGAACTGGGTTGACAACCGCTTTCCAGCTTCCAAGCTGTACAAAGAGCATTTATCTGAGTACTACGCGCCCAAGAACTTCAATTTCTGGTATTTCTTCGGTGCTTTGGCGCTGCTGGTTTTAGTGATCCAGATCGTCACGGGCATTTTCCTCACGATGCATTACAAGCCTGATGCGAATCTGGCTTTCGCCTCGGTGGAATACATCATGCGCGATGTGCCCTGGGGCTGGCTGGTGCGCTACATGCACTCCACAGGTGCTTCTGCATTCTTCGTGGTGGTTTATCTGCACATGTTCCGTGGCCTAATTTACGGGTCGTATCGCAAGCCGCGTGAGTTGATTTGGCTCTTTGGTTGCGGCATCTTTTTGTGCCTGATGGCCGAAGCCTTCATGGGCTATTTGTTGCCTTGGGGCCAGATGAGCTACTGGGGCGCTCAGGTGATCGTGAATCTGTTTGCCGCCGTGCCTTTCATTGGCCCGGATCTGGCTTTGCTGATTCGCGGCGATTATGTGGTCGGAGATGCCACATTGAACCGCTTCTTTGCTTTGCACGTGATCGCCGTCCCCTTGGTGTTGCTAGGCTTGGTCGCTGCGCACATCATTGCGTTGCACGAAGTCGGCTCGAACAATCCCGATGGCGTAGAAATTAAAAAGCACAAAGATCCGAAAACGGGCATCCCGCTAGACGGCATTCCTTTCCATCCTTACTACACCGTCCACGACATTCTGGGTGTGAGCGTATTCCTGATGGTGTTCTCTGCTATCGTGTTCTTCGCACCAGAATTGGGTGGCTACTTTTTGGAGTTCAACAACTTCATCCCTGCTGATCCCTTGAAGACACCTGCTCACATTGCGCCCGTCTGGTATTTCACGCCCTTCTATTCGATGCTGCGTGCAACCACCGATGAAATGATGATCGTGCTCGCTGCGATGGTGTTGATCGCTGCCTTGCTGGTTGTCAGTAAAAGCAAGATGCATGGCTTGCTCAAGCTTGTCGTTCTCGGCGCTGCTGGCGTGGTGTTTTTGTTGTTTGGCGGTCTTGGCAACTTGCTTGGGATGGTTGGCATCAAGTTTGGCACACTGCATCCGTTGATTGCACCTTTCATCGTGGGCTTTGAGGCGAAATTCTGGGGTGTGGTTGTGATGGGTGCATCCACCATTATTTTGTTCTTCCTGCCTTGGCTGGATCACAGCCCTGTCAAATCCATTCGCTATCGCCCAGATTGGCACAAATGGGTTTATGGCATTTTCATCTTCAATTTCTTCATCCTCGGCTACTTAGGCATCAAAGCGCCGGGCGTGTGGGGAACTGTGGCTGGTCAAGATATCGCGCAACGCGTCGCGCAATTGGGTACCTTATTGTATTTTGGTTTCTTCCTGCTGATGCCGATTTGGAGTCGTATCGGCGAGTTCAAGCAAGAGCCTGATCGTGTTTTGTTTACAGCGCATTGAAGCTGGAGACACCGTTATGAAAAAAATCATCCTCTCTTTATTGGCTACCCTGTCATTCAGTTGCGCGTTTGCTGCAGGCGATGGCATTGCTTGGGAAAAAGCCAATCCTAAAACCAATGACATGGCTGCTCTGCAAAACGGCGCGAAGCTGTTTGTCAACTATTGCCTCAGCTGCCACAGTGCTGCATATATGCGCTACAACCGCCTGAAGGATATAGGCCTGACTGAGCAGCAGATCAAAGACAACCTTTTGTTTGCTACAGACAAAGTGGGCGAGACGATGAAGGCATCGATTGATCCCAAGCAAGCCAAAGAATGGTTTGGCGGTGTGCCTCCCGACCTGACTGTGATTGCACGGTCTCGCGCCGATGTGAGTAAAGGCCCGGGTGCAGATTATCTTTACACCTTGCTACGCACCTACTATCGCGATGATTCTAAAACCACTGGTTGGAACAACAAAGCTTATCCAAACATAGGCATGCCCAACCCTCTTTGGCAGCTGCAAGGCGAGCGTGAACCGCAATACATCACAGCCAAAGTGCATGGCGTCGACACGCAAGTGCTCTCTGGTTGGAAACAAATCAAACCCGGTCAGCTTACGCCCCTGCAATACGACCAAGCCGTTAACGATTTGGTCAGCTATCTCCAATGGATGGGCGAGCCCGCACAAAACCAACGCGTGCGCATCGGTGTGTGGGTTCTGATTCTTCTGAGCTTCTTCACTATCATCGCTTGGCGTCTCAACGCCTCGTTCTGGAAAGACATCAAGTAAATTCTTTGATGCTGTTGCTGGCGCAGCAGCATCGCCACCGGAGTGAGGCGCTTGTCGCGTTCTCACTCCTTTTGATTTTTAGGAGCTCACCGCCATGATGGTGCTTTACTCGGGTACAACCTGCCCCTTCTCCCACCGCAGCCGTTTCGTGTTGTTTGAAAAAGGTATGGATTTTGAAATCCGTGATGTGGACTTGTACAACAAGCCTGAAGACATCAATGTGATGAATCCCTACGGTCAAGTGCCGATTTTGGTCGAGCGCGATTTAATTTTGTATGAATCCAACATCATCAACGAATACATCGACGAGCGCTTTCCGCATCCTCAGTTGATGCCCGGCGACCCAGTTGATCGCGCTCGTGTTCGCCTGTTCTTGCTCAACTTTGAAAAAGAGCTGTTCACCAACGTCTCCGTCCTTGAAAACCGTGCCTTGAAAGGCAATGACAAGGTGCTGGAGAAAGCCCGCAACCATATTCGTGACAAACTCACGCAAATGGCACCTGTCTTTCTGAAAAACAAATTCATCATGGGTGACAACTTCTCCATGCTGGATGTGGCTCTGGCGCCGTTGTTGTGGCGCTTGGACTTCTACGGCATTGAACTGTCGAAGAATGCTGCTCCGTTGCTAAAATATGCGGAGCGCATTTTTTCGCGCCCAGCTTATATCGAAGCGCTCACACCCTCTGAAAAAGTGATGCGCAAGTAAATCTTGTGACACTTCTCCTGCCAAACGGCCTGTTTTCTAGCAGGCCGTTTTGCTTTGATACCATTGCAGCATCATGATCGATTCCAGCCAATCCACTTCTACCCGCCCTTATTTGTTGCGAGCCTTGTACGAATGGTGTGCCGACAATGGTCTCACGCCCTATGTGGCGGCCTATGTAGACGATACGGTGAAAGTGCCGCGAGAGCATGTCAAAAACAACGAGATCGTACTCAACATCAGCATGGATGCCACCAGCAATTTGCAAATTGGCAATGATTTTTTGCAGTTCAAAGCACGCTTTGGCGGGCAGGCGCGTGAGATTGTGGTGCCAATCGGCCACATCATTGCGATTTATGCACGAGAAAATGGCCAAGGTATGGCCTTTCCTGTGCCGCAGGCTATGCAGCCGCGCGGTGAAGTCAAGGAAAGCCCTAACGCAGAGCGTCGAAATCAGGGTCTACGTCCTGTGCAATCTACTCTGAGGACTGAATCTGAAGAGGTTAATACCCCGGACAATCCGCTGTTGCAACCTTCCATCGAGCCCGCGAAAATTGTGAAACTCAAAGCGGCTGTGTATTCAAAATCAGACACCAAGCCTGATCCGGCAGATCCAAAGCCGCCTTCGGGACCCAGTGGTAGCCCTAATCGTCCTTCGCTCACGCGAATCAAGTAAAGCTTCAAGTAAAATACAAACTGTCGCCGCTTTAGCTCAGTGGTAGAGCAACCGCCTTGTAAGCGGTAGGTCGTCAGTTCAATCCCGACAAGCGGCACCAAATTTCTCTGCGAAATCCCCCGAGGATTTTTTTCAGTAGATGAACCACTCCAGGCTCATCTCTGTCTTATCTTTATCTCATCGCAATTTTGATGCGAATTCCGTTCACCTCTTGGCCATGTGTGCGCAAATGCGCTGCAAGCGCTGGCAGGAGTTGGCGCAATTTAGCCGCCACGGCACTGTTGGCAACGATCAAACACCATTGCCCTTCGTCCAAGAGTCCTGCCTGAACTGCTGGGCGCATCAAAGGCGGAATCAAGGGTGTCACGAGTTTCAAACACTTCGCGGATCGCTCGGCCAACAGAGCCAAGCCAGCCAAACTGGGCGCACGCTGCACAGCTTGCACCACAGAGACCGCCTCGCGGATGCGCAAGGTGCGCAATGGCAGGTAAGATGCGAGCGTCTCTGGTGATTTTGGCTTCGGGGCTGCGGTCATGTCGGTCTAGTTCGTTGGAAAGTACACACAATGCATTTGATTATCACGGATGCCTGGCTGGCTAAATCAAGGCCTTTGCATTTGAGCGGTATGCAACTTGTGCTCGCGGGCTTGGCTGCGGCGCTGAGCTTGATGCTGGTGGCTGTGGGCTTGTATCACTTGGTGTTTCTCAAAGGCGCACGCGAAGGCTGGCCAGTGATTGGCTCGCTGGTGAAGCTGGTGGTGAAAGATGAGTTTGAACAGCGTGATCGTTTCATGCGCGAAAACATCGATGCCATGGCAAAAAAAGTGGGTGAGATGCAGGCTAAGGTGGTGCAACTCGAAGCGCTCACAGAGCGTGTTTCTCAACTGGCCGGTGTGCCACTGCCAGCAAGCGCCAAAACCAAGCCTGGACAGGGCGGGGCATTGGTATTGGGCCGTTCTTTGACCTTAGAAGAGCTGCAACAAAGTTTGGCAGATTTGGAGGGCATGAGCAGCAGCAAAGCTGATTTGCTCACGGTGATGGAATCTCGCCTGTTTGACCAAAAAGTCGCGCGTTTGCTGGTGCCCACTGCGCAGCCTGTGCCAGGTTCGAATTTGGGATCAGCTTTTGGCTTTCGGATCGACCCGATCACTGGCCGCTCGGCATTGCATACCGGCTTGGATTTCCAAGCAGATACCGGCACACCGATTCTCGCTGCAGCGGGCGGCGTGGTGGTAGTACAGGAATACCATCCAGCTTACGGCAACATGGTGGAAATTGATCACGGCAATGATCTGATCACCCGTTACGCCCATGCATCAGCTACGTTTGTGAAAAAAGGCGATTTGGTTAAGCGCGGTCAAAAAATTGCTGCTGTCGGTTCGACAGGCCGTTCAACTGGACCACACTTGCATTTTGAGGTGCTGGCTGACGGCACACCACAAGACCCACAAAAATTCCTCGTCCAGGGCGGTACGATTTTGCCGCCGACCGAGGTGCAAGCCAAGGCGCAGAGCAGACGCTAACTTGAAGCAAGCTTGGCGTGTAGACCGCCTTGAGCGGATAAAATGCCGAGTTAGCTTGGGAACTGCACAAGCATCCCCAGATTCTAGATATTCTCAAGAAAGAAATGCCTGTTGTTTTTGTTTTGCTGCCCTCAGGTAGCGAGGCGACAGGCTGACCCGCATGGCTACCAATTTCCTTACACAAATTTTCGGCTCCCGCAACGATCGCTTGCTCAAGACCTATCGCAAAAACGTTGAGCTCATCAACGGCTTAGAGCGCGGTCTAGAAACTCTCAGCGACGAGCAGCTTCAAGCCAAAACACCTGAACTCAAAGAGCGTGTTGCCAAAGGCGAAACACTGGATGCGATCCTGCCTGAAGCCTTCGCTGTGGTGCGCGAAGCATCGAAGCGCGCGATGAAGATGCGCCACTTTGATGTACAGCTGGTAGGCGGCATGGCGTTGCATCAGGGCAAGATTGCCGAGATGCGCACTGGCGAAGGCAAAACGCTCACCGCCACGCTGCCCGTGTATCTCAATGCGCTCGCAGGTAAAGGCGTGCACGTCGTCACCGTGAACGATTACCTCGCCAACCGCGATGCGCAATGGATGGGCAAGCTCTACAATTTCCTCGGCCTCACGGTGGGCATCAACCTGCCCAACATGACGCGCGAAGAAAAGCAAGCCGCATATCGCGCAGACATCACCTATGGCACCAACAACGAATACGGATTCGATTACTTGCGCGACAACATGGTCTACGAAGTGGCTGATCGCGTGCAGCGCGGCTTGAATTTCGCTATCGTTGACGAAGTCGACTCGATCTTGATTGACGAAGCACGCACACCTCTCATCATCTCCGGCCAAGCCGAAGACCACACCGAAACCTATATCGCTGTCAACAAAGTTGTCCCCTTGCTCACGAAGCAAGAAGGCGAAGCTGATCCGCGCACCGGCGAAGGCGTGATCAAGGCAGGTGATTTCACCGTCGATGAAAAAAGTCATCAAGCCTACTTGACTGAACAGGGTCATGAAAATGCAGAGCGTATTTTATTTAACCTCGGGCTGATTCCCGAAGGCGCGTCGCTGTATGACCCAGCCAACATCTCTTTGATGCATCACTTGAATGCCGCTCTGCGCGCGCATCACCTGTATCACCGCGATCAACATTATGTGAACCAAGAAGGCGAAATCACCATCGTCGATGAATTCACCGGTCGCTTGATGACGGGTCGCCGCTGGAGCGATGGTTTGCATCAAGCCGTCGAAGCCAAAGAAGGCGTGCAGATTCAAGCGGAAAACCAAACCCTCGCTTCAATCACCTTTCAGAATTATTTCCGCCTCTACGGCAAGCTGGGTGGTATGACCGGCACGGCAGACACCGAAGCCTTTGAATTCCAAGAAATTTACAGCTTAGAAACCGTCATCATTCCGCCCAACAAACCCAGCAAGCGCGATGACCAATTGGACCGTGTTTACAAAACAGGCAAAGAGCGCTATGACGCGGCCATCACCGATATGCGCGAATGCTACGAGCGCGGCCAGCCGGTGCTCGTGGGCACGACATCCATTGAGAATTCTGAGTTAATCGCCAGTTTGCTGGAAAAGGCCAAACTACCGCATCAGGTGCTCAATGCCAAGCAACATGCGCGTGAAGCCGATATCGTGGCACAAGCGGGCAGCCCGAAAATGATCACGATTGCCACCAACATGGCAGGCCGTGGTACAGATATCGTGCTCGGCGGTAACGTCGAAAAAGCGATTTCGGAAGTAGAAGCAGATGAAAGCGTGCCGCTTGCTGAGAAGCAAAATAAAATCGACCGTCTGCGTGTGCAGTGGACGAAAGACCATGAGCAAGTCAAAGCTATGGGCGGCCTGCGCATCATCGCCACCGAGCGTCATGAGAGCCGCCGGATTGACAACCAGCTGCGTGGCCGCTCCGGTCGTCAAGGTGATCCAGGCTCGTCACGCTTTTATCTGAGCTTGGACGATCCGCTGATGCGCATCTTCGCGGGTGACCGGGTGGCTTCGATCATGGATCGTTTGAAAATGCCCGAAGGCGAAGCGATTGAAGCGGGCATCGTTTCGCGGAGCATTGAAAGTGCGCAGCGAAAAGTTGAGGCGCGTAACTTTGACATGCGCAAGCAACTGCTTGAATACGACGATGTGAGCAATGATCAGCGCAAGGTGATCTACCAGCAGCGCAACGACATCCTCGATGCGCAAACCCTCTCTGCCCAAATCAAAGGTCTGCGTGAAGGTTGCTTCGCTGATATCGTGCGCCAGCATGTGCCTGCGGATTCAGTGGAAGAGCAGTGGGATTTGCCTGCGCTACAAAATCTTCTGGCCAATGATTGGCAAATCGATATTGATTTGAAGAGCATGGTGGAAAAATCTGATTCCATCACCGATGAAGAGATTGTGGAAAAAGTCATCACTGAGGCAAACTTAGCATTTGATGCCCGAGTAGAACAAATCGGCCAAGAGAATTTCACGCAATTCGAGCGCATCGTCTTGCTGCAAAACATTGACAGCCATTGGCGCGAGCATCTTTCTTCTCTGGACTATTTGCGCCAAGGCATTCATCTGCGCGGCTTTGCGCAGAAGCAACCGAAACAGGAATACAAACGCGAAGCGTTTGAACTCTTTGGTCAGTTGCTCGATGCGGTGAAAAATGCCGTGACGCGCATTCTGATGACGGTGAAAATCCAGAGCAACGAGCAGATCGAGCAAGCCACGCAAGAGATGGAAGCGCGTGCCGAGAACATCAGTAACCTGACCTACACCGCGCCGACGGAGGACGGCGGCGTGGTCTCCACGCTCGATGAAGAAACGCGCAACAAACAGCAAGTGCTTGCGGGCTCGACGACCAACCCGTACGCGAATATGCGCATTGGGCGCAATGATCCTTGCCCTTGCGGTAGTGGTAAAAAGTACAAGAGTTGCCACGGCAAGCTGAATTAAATCATTTCTCTTTGCTATAAAAATATGAGCACTTTGCGCAGCATTCATGTCGGCAAAGTGCTCTTTTTCCTTCAAAAATGGAGTAAAAAATGGCCGTGAACTTCATTCCAACTGATCCAGCGTTGCTGCATCCCATCGCGGGCTTGCGTATCGGCGTGGTGGAAGCAGGCGTGCGTAAAGCCCATCGCAAAGATGTGACGGTGATGCTGCTTGATGAGGGCGTAAGTGTGGCGGGTGTGTTCACGCAGAATCGGTTTTGCGCTGCGCCGGTGCAGATGTGCCGTGATCATTTGACGAAAAACTTCGGTATCAGAGCCATTTTGATCAATACCGGCAACGCCAATGCAGGAACCGGAGATGATGGCTTAGCCCGCGCCCGCTCCACCTGCGTAGCCATGGCGCAGCATTTGGATATCGCTCCTGAGCAAGTGCTGCCGTTTTCCACTGGCGTGATCATGGAACCCCTACCCAATGATCGTATCGAAGCCGCCCTACCCGCTGCGCTCAAAGACGCGCAGCCCGCAAACTGGGGCAAAGCCGCTGAAGGCATCATGACCACCGACACGCTGCCCAAAGCTTTCAGCGAACAAGTGCAGATCGCAGGCAAGACCGTCACCGTCACAGGCATCAGCAAAGGCGCGGGCATGATCCGCCCCAACATGGCCACCATGCTCGGCTTCCTCGCTACCGATGCAGTCATCCCGCAACCGCTGATGCAACAGCTCGCCAAAGACTTGGCCAATCAATCTTTCAACCGCGTCACGATTGATGGCGACACCTCCACGAACGACAGCTTCATCGTGATTGCTACTAATAAGATAGCACTCTGCGCAAATTTAATAACGGGCAGTGCTGAATTTGATGCCTTAAAAGAAGCCATGCTTCGCGTCGCACAAAAGCTCGCACAGGCGATCGTGCGCGACGGCGAAGGCGCAACGAAATTCATCACTGTGAAAGTCACGGGCGGCAAAGTGCAAGAGGAATGCACGAAAGTGGCCTACGCGATTGCGCATTCTCCGTTGGTGAAAACCGCCTTCTTCGCATCTGACCCCAACCTAGGCCGCATCTTGGCTGCAGTCGGCTACGCTGGCATTGCCGATCTCGATCAAACCAAAATCTCATTGCACTTGGATGATGTTCACATTGTCGAAAATGGTGGTCGTCTTGCCACCTACAAAGAAGAAGATGGCGCACGGGTGATGAAGCAATCTGAGATCACAGTCCACATCGATCTCGGTCGCGGTAGCGCTACCGATACGGTCTGGACTTGCGATTTCTCGTATGACTATGTGAAGATCAATGCGGATTACCGAAGCTAAGGTCGCCCGCTCATGAACGAACAATTCCAAGCCCTTCTTGCTCGCGCTGAAAGTCTTCTCGCCAGAATCGAGCAGATCCTGCCGCAGCCGCTCACCGCGCCCGATTGGAACGCCAATACGATCGCCTGGCGCTACCGCAAACGAGCCAGCGGCCATGGCGCTTTGGAGCCAGTGAAGCATGTGGCGGGAATGGCGCTGTCAGATCTGAAAGAGATCGACGTTCAGAAAGAAAAAATTCAGCGCAATACCCTGCAATTCGTCACAGGCCACACAGCCAATAATGTGCTGCTCACCGGCGCACGTGGCACGGGCAAATCTTCACTCATCAAGGCCTGCCTGAGCGAGTACGCTACCCAAGGTTTGCGTTTGATCGAAGTCGATAAAAGCGAGCTGATTGATCTGCCCGACATCATTGACGTGATCGCAGACCGCACTGAGAAATTCATCATCTATTGCGACGACATCAGCTTTGAAGAGGGCGATGGCAGCTACAAAGCGCTTAAATCTGTGCTCGATGGCTCGATTCAAGGCAGTGTGTCCAACATGCTGATCTACGCCACCAGCAACCGCCGCCACCTGCTGCCCGAGTACATGAAAGAAAACCTCACGTACACGCACCAGCCTGATGGCGAAGTGCATCCCGGTGAAGTGGTGGAAGAAAAAATCTCGCTCTCTGAGCGCTTCGGCCTGTGGGTGAGCTTTTATCCGTTCACGCAGGATGAATATTTAGCCATAGTCGCCCAATGGTTGCGTAACCTCGGCGTGGCCGAACCTCGCATCGAAGCTGCACAAAAAGAAAGCTTGGTCTGGAGCTTGGAGCGAGCCAGCCGCAGCGGCCGCGTGGCGTTTCAGTTTGCGAAGGATTTTGCGGGACGGCAGGTTTAAGGCAGCTGCCTTGGTGGCTTGATTTGAAATCAACCCGCCAAAGCCGCCTTCACCGCCGCCGACACCTGCCCCATATCGGCCTTGCCAGCCAGCTTCGCTTTCACCGCACCCATGACTTTGCCCATGTCGCCGGGGCCTGTTGCGCCGAGTTCTGCAACGATGGCTTTGACGGCGGCGGTGACTTCATCCGAGCTCATGCGCTGAGGTAAGTAGATCTGGAGAATGACCAGTTCGGCTTTTTCAATATCAGCCAAATCTTGGCGACCACCGGCCTCAAAAGCGGTGATGCTGTCTTTGCGTTGTTTGACGAGTTTGTCCACGATGGCAATGACTTGAACGTCATCCAGAGTGATGCGTTCGTCAACTTCTTTTTGCTTGATGGCGGCCAGCAATGAGCGGATGGTGAGCAGGCGCTCGCTTTCCTTGGCGCGCATGGCTGATTTCATGTCTTCGGTGATGGTGTCTTTGATGCTCATGTCGGTCTCGGTGCTTAAATGGGAAGTACAAATGAAAAGAGCGTTCATTGTAGAACGCCCTTGATGTGAAGCTTTGATGGATTCAGTGCTTGTGGCCGCTCATGTCTTTGCCGGGCGCGGAGCCTGGCGCGCGCGCTGCCACCGGCATCTTCACTTCCACTTTGCTTTGCTCGCCTTTGGCATTGCTGAAAGTGAGCGTGACGGGGACTTGCGCGTCTACTTTGAGTGATTGCTTCAAGTCGAGCAACATGATGTGAAAACCGCCAGGCTTGAGCTCCACAGCTTTACCCGCTGGCAGCTCTAAGCCGCCTTTGACTTCAGCCATTTTCATGATCGAGCCTTCCATTTTCATTTCATGGATCTCGCCAATTTTTGCAACGGGCGTTGCCACGGCGATCAGCTTCATATTCCCGGGAGCGGTGAGCTTCATGAAGCCGCCTGTGCCGCTTTGGCCAGCCACGGCGGTGCGAATCCAAGCGCCTTCGATTTTCACGTCAGTGGCGCTTTGCGCATAAATATTTAAAGAAAAGAGGCCGATAGCCAGCATAAATATTGCGCGGAGTGCTATTGATTTAATAGTACTTAAAAGAGGCATGATGTTTCCAAGAAGTGATGATGAAGCGTATCAGAATCGCAATAATAGATGGTTCACAAAAAACAAAAGCCACGCAAGCAAAACCAGCGTGGCTTCTTTTCGCAGACTTAAACTAGAGTTTAAGCCCACAACCGAATCAATACATCTTCGGTGGCAATTGCATGCTGCGCAGGCGCTTGTATTGGCGCTTCACGGCGGCAGACCGCTTGCGCTTGCGCACAGCAGTAGGCTTCTCATAAAACTCTTTGGCGCGCAAATCAGTCAGAAGGCCAAGCTTCTCAATGGTGCGCTTGAAACGGCGCAGAGCCACTTCATAAGGCTCAGTATCTTTAACACGGATGAGTGTCATTGCAATTAATTTCCAAAATGTGGGCAGGTGATCAATCCGCCCTTAAATTCCCGCCATGAAAGTTGTGTTCGGCTGGCAGGTGTTACCGGTAAGCCAAAGATTATAACCCGCCTGCGCGGGCTTTTCAAGCCGCTAAAAAGCGATAAAGATTGCGCAGCATACCCGCTGTGGCACCCCAGATGAAGCGGTGTTTGGGTGGCTCTTGGCCTGTTTGGGGTTCCAGCCAAGGCATGGAAAACCATTCGCGCTGATGGCCTTGGAATTCAAAGGTATGCCGCGCATGGTTGGCGGGGTTCATCAAAAACGCCAGCGGCACTTCAAACACGTCTGCCACTTCGCCCGGATTGGCTTTGAGCATAAAACCCGGTTGCACTGCGGCGACCACGGGCGTGATGTGAAACGCGGTGCCGGTGATGTAGCGCGGGAGCGTGCCGATGATCTGCACAAACTCGGGCGCGAGATTGACCTCTTCCTGCGCCTCGCGCAGCGCCGCTTGTTCCGCCGTCTCGCCTGGATCGACCTTGCCTCCTGGGAAAGCAATTTGGCCAGAATGGGTGGACAGATGCGCGGTGCGCTGCGTGAGCAACAAGGTGGGCTGCTCGCGCATCACCAAGGCCACGAGCACGGCTGCTTCATGCGGCGCACGGTCGGTGAACCGCGGCTCTTCGCGCACCTCGGGTTGCCAGATCGGTGGTCTGGCAAAACGCTCGCTCAGACTCATCTGCGAGAGCGCATGCGCGGGCACGGCGGGCAGATGCGAATCCCAAGCTTTGATCGGCACTGCTTGCGGATCAAAGTGGGGGATTTTGCTGAACGGAATGAAGGGGGTCATGCGATGATGATGCAGTGGTTGTACTGTGCGCAAGTTGTACGATAAGAATTGCTTACTACTAAATAAATAGCACTCTACGCAAGGAATATAACGGGTAGAAGCTCTTTTCGCTTAAAAATGAGCCATAAAAAACCGCCAGGCTTGCGCAGTGGCGGTTTTTCAAGACAGCGTGCAAGATGCGCGCTGCGCCAGCAATCAAGCAGCGGTTGGTGCTGCTGCGGCGGCTTTTGCAGCGGCTTTGGAAGCCGGTGTGCTGCGTGTGAGCTTTTCTTTGATACGTGCGCTCTTGCCGCTGCGATCACGCAAGTAATACAGCTTGGCGCGACGCACATCACCACGGCGCTTGACTTCAATGCCAGCGATCAGCGGGGAATACAGTTGGAACGTACGCTCCACGCCTTCGCCGCTGGAGATTTTGCGCACGATGAAGTTGCTGTTGAGGCCGCGATTGCGCTTAGCAATCACCACGCCTTCGTAAGCCTGCACACGCTTGCGTGTGCCTTCAACCACGTTCACGCTCACGATAACGGTGTCGCCAGGAGCGAATACTGGAATGACTTTGGCCAGACGAGCAATTTCCTCGTTCTCAAGAATTTTAATCAGATCCATGGTGGGTCTTTCATACAGATTTCAGATCAATAACCACTACGCTAGGGGCGGCAAGTTCACTTGAGTAGATTCATCAGAATCGAAGTGCGCCGCGGCGGACAGAGGATCGGAAAAGCCCTCTATTATAGCTTTTTGCGAGCTGATTGGCTAAACAGCCTTGTCTTGCAGTTCGGTGCGCTCAGGGTTTGATCACATCTGGCCGCTGCGCCTTGGTGATGGCTTGGCGCTGGGCTTGTCGCCATTTGGCTATTTCGGCATGGTTGCCAGAGAGCAACACAGGTGGCACGGTCTCGCCTCGCCAGACCTCGGGGCGGGTGTAGTGCGGGTTGTCGAGAAGGCCGCCTATGCTGGGGTTAAAGCTGTCTTGAATATGGCTTTGGTCGTCACCCAACACGCCCGGCTGCAAGCGAGCGACCGCGTCGATCAACGCCATGGCGGGGATTTCACCACCAGAGAGGACGAAATCGCCCAAGCTGATCTGCTCGGTGACGAAGCTGTCGATGAAGCGTTGGTCTAAGCCTTCGTAGCGCCCACAGATGAGGATCGCGCCGGGGTTGATCTGGCCTGGCGCGTCTGCACGAGCGAAGTGCTCCACCAAAGCATGTTTGAGCGGCTGGCCTGCGGGGGAGAAATGCACAACAGGGCAAACGGGTAAATTCAGAGCAGCGCGCTTGGCTTGAATGCTTTCGACGCAGCGCGCCAGCGGCTCTGCCATCATCAGCATGCCGGGGCCACCACCGAAAGGGCGATCATCGATGCGGCGGTAATTGCCATCGGCGAAATCGCGCAGTTGCGTGAGGTGCACTTCCACGGCTTGGCTGCCGTCAACCCGGACCTCAAACGCGCGGCGAATGATGCCGCTTTGCATCAAAGGCGTGAACAGCTCGGGAAAGAGGGTGACGATGTCAAAGCGCATACAAAGGTAGATTGTGCCGCTTTCGGGGGCTTGAGGCGATGCTACGGCGCAAAGGGCAGGGCGAAAAGCTCTGCGCGATCAGTGCTCAATAGTCGAGCTGCCAATCCACCGTGATCCGCTTGTCTTCGAGGCTCACAGTATCGACATAAGCATCCACAAAGGGAATCAAAGTCTCAACAGCTTTGCCTTCGACCTCGCGCTCTGCGACGATCACGGTTTGCGGGCCAGTGGACATCAAATCTTTGACTGTGCCGAGCACAACGCCTTCGCGGTTCGCTACCTCGCAACCGAGCAGATCAACCCAGTAATACTCGTTTTTGGAGGCTGTGGGAAAAGAGGAGCGGCCAATAAAAATACGGCAGCTTTTCAAAAGCTCGGCGGTATTTCGATCATCTACGCCATCGGCCTGCACGACAACCGTGTCTGCATGCACTTTGGCGATCAGGATTTTGAGGAGCTGAGTACCCTTGAATAAAGGCGCTTTGGCCACCACGCCAGGCCTAGGCTCAGGGGGCAGCAAAAACCAGCGCTTAGAAGAAAAAAGCGCCTCGGGGGAGGCGCTGTACGGGATGATTTTGAACCACCCCTTGATGCCCCAGGCGTCCGCGATGCGACCGACCTCAATGGCATCCGATGGCAACTCGGCAGGCTCTAAAAAAGCCAGCGTGGTAGCCATCTTGAGCTTTACGCTTTGGTCTTGGCTTGATTGATCAAGCGCTCAACCGTTGGCGAGGCTTGTGCGCCAACGCTTTTCCAGTAGGTCATGCGGTCAGCAACGATGCGCAGGCCTTCTTCGCCAGCGGATGCGATCGGGTTGTAAAAGCCGACGCGCTCGATGAACTTGCCATCACGGCGGGTGCGCTTGTCTGCCACGACGATGTTGTAAAAAGGACGGGCTTTAGAGCCGCCGCGAGAGAGTCGAATAACGACCATGGTGTGTTCCTTGTGTGGATAATCCACAAATAATTGAGCCGGGTGCTCGTGCTTGCAGCGTTTGAGACACGCGCTGTGGCCACCCGGCCAGCGACACGCTGCAAAGCCTTTTATTATAGCCTTATGACAACAGCCCTCAGAATCCTCATCCGGCCCTCCCTTGAGGCAGATCTGCGCACCATGCAGACGATTTACGCGCACCATGTGCTTCACGGCACGGGCACCTTTGAAACCGAGCCGCCCAGCGAGGCCGATTTGGGCGCACGCCGCGCAGACGTGTTGGCCAAGAAACTGCCTTGGCTGGTGATTGAATCGGCAGGCGTGGTGCAAGGCTACGCTTATGCCAATTGGTTCAAACCCCGCGCGGCTTATCGTTTCAGCGTAGAGGATTCGATTTACATGGCACCTGAGTCTGCTGGCAAGGGATTGGGCAAATTGCTCCTAACGGAACTGCTCGCGCAATTAGAGCGCGGGGGTGTCCGCAAGGCGATGGCTGTGATTGGCGATTCTGCGAATCTGGGCTCGATTAGCGTGCACCGCGCCTGTGGTTTTGTGGATGTGGGTATTTTTAAAAGCTGCGGCTGGAAGTTTGGCCAGTGGCGCGATATCGTGTTGATGGAAAAGACTTTGGGTGCTGGGGACACCACTTCCCCGGAATAATAGGCTCATATGTTTAAAACCAAAAACAAAACAGTGGCCGCTTGGCTGGCTTTCATCGGCGGCCCGTTGGGCTTGCATCGCTTTTATTTGCACGGTCTGTTTGACATGATTGGCTGGTTGCTGCCGATCCCTACAGCGCTGGGTTTCTATGGCATTCAGCGGGTGCAGGAGTTGGGGCAAGACGATCAACTGAGCTGGCTCTTGATTCCCCTGCTGGGTTTCACGATAGCTGCGTGTGCTTTGACGGCGATTGTTTATGCGCTCACGACACCTGAGAAATGGAATGCGAAGTTCAATCCTTTGCTTGGCGCAGATGCCGAAGTTGGGCAGACGAATTGGTTGACGGTCGGGGCGATTGTGTTTTCTCTGATGATCGGGGCGACGGTGTTGATGGCGAGCATCTCGTTTAGCTTTCAACGCTACTTTGAGCATCAAATTGAGGCTTCTCGGGTGATTTCTCAGTAGCTTTGTCATATTTGGCTACTTGGCGCTCTATGGCATGTGATCAGCGTATTCTGCGTCCCCTCACTCTCAGCCGATCTCACCAATCAACGATCTTCAGAACACTGATCGTTCAAGAAGGCATTTTTTCAAGCGTTTTAAGCAGTTCCCCGTTATAAAACCTGCGCAGAGTGCTATGAAATACATAGTAAACCTGCCGTAAAATACAAATCATGCATATTCACATCTTAGGTATTTGCGGCACCTTCATGGGCGGTCTCGCGGCGCTTGCACGCGAGGCAGGGCACCAGGTCACGGGGTGTGACGCGGGCGTGTATCCGCCGATGAGCGATCAGTTGCGCGCTTTGGACATTGATTTGGTCGAAGGCTTCGGCGCAGAGCAAATGAGCTTCAAGCCGAATGTGTTTGTGATCGGTAATGTGGTTAGCCGTGCGCGTCTTCCTGATGGTTCGCCGAAGTTTCCGTTGATGGAAGCGATCTTGGATGCAGGCGCGGCTTACACCAGCGGGCCGCAATGGTTGCAAGAGCATGTGTTGCAAGGTCGCCATGTGATAGCTGTGGCCGGCACGCATGGCAAGACCACAACGACTTCGATGCTCGCTTGGATTTTGGAGCAGGCAGGTCTGAGGCCGGGGTTTTTGGTGGGTGGCGTGCCACTGAATTTCGGTGTTTCTGCACGACTTGGCGAAAAATACTTCGTTATCGAAGCTGACGAATACGACACCGCTTTTTTCGACAAGCGTAGCAAATTCGTTCACTACCGCCCGCGCACCGCTGTTCTGAATAACTTAGAGTTTGACCACGCGGATATTTTTGACAATCTCGCCGCGATTGAACGGCAGTTTCACCATCTCGTACGCACCGTGCCTGCCAGTGGGCGCGTGGTGGTGAATGGTCTGGAAGAAAGTTTGACGCGCGTGCTGCATCAGGGCTGCTGGAGCGAGCAGGCCAGTTTTGGCGCTGCGGTGTCAGACTGGACGGCGCAGGGCGCAGCACATGACTTTGCAGTGCTTCAACGCGGCAAGCCGGTCGCCCGCGTGCAATGGGCGCTGAGCGGGTTGCACAACCAGCTCAATGCTTTGGCTGCCATTGCCGCAGCAGATCATGTGGGCGTGAACCCGGCGGTGGCGGCCAAAGCACTGGGAGAATTTCAAAATGTGAAGCGACGCATGGAAATGCTGGGCACAGTGCGCGGCATCACTGTGTATGACGATTTCGCGCATCACCCTACCGCAATTCGCACCACGCTCGATGGCCTGCGCTCACGCCTTGATGCAGATGCTGCCACCCGAGGCCAACGCATTCTCGCTGCATTTGAGCCGCGCAGCAACACCATGAAACTCGGCACGATGAAATCGCAATTGCCTTGGAGCTTGGAGAGCGCAGCGCTGTCGTTTTGCCACACAGCGGGGTTAGATTGGAATGCTTTCGAGGCGCTCGCACCGATGGGCAGCAAAGCGCAAACTGCGAGCAACGTGGATCAACTCGTCGCGCAAATCCAAGCGGCTGCGCGACCGGGTGATCACGTCGTGTGCATGAGCAACGGCGGTTTTGGCGGTGTGCATGCCAAGCTACTGGCTGCTTTGGCAGAGTTGGCTTGAGGGGCGAAGCATGGGCGTTTTAGATGCGATTTTGCATGCTTTGAATTTCATGTTGCCAGCGCTCGTGGTCGCATTTTTGGTGACGTTTGCAGGCCGATTTTTTAAGAAAAATCGACCATTCGCCGTTACATTTATTGGAAAGTTTGCTATTAATTTAATAGTGTGTGTGGCTGTGCTCCTGATCGGCCTGATCCTCACTGGGCGTGATGGCAAGATGTTCACCTATCTGGCCATGGTCATCGCCAGCGGCACATTGCAGTGGATTCTCTCTGGCGCTTGGCGCAAATAAAGCGCCCGCTTTTTTCAGAGTCGCGTCAGCGCCTGATACACCTGATACAGCCCCGCCCAAGCAGCTTGGTTGCCCAGCGTGCGCACCTCCGCGCCCAAATGCTCTAGCGCCAATTGATAGCGCTCGGTGAGTTGCTGAGTACCGACCACGACGATCTCTGCTCCGGGTTGCACCTGCATCGACACCAACTCTTCGCCAATCACCAAGCCAGAAAGATAGCTCGCAGCATGCTCTGGCGCAAGCTCCTTGAAGAGAGTTTTGACGCGCACGCTAAAGGCCGTGTTGAGCAAACTCTCACCATTGCAAGCCATGTCAATGCCTTGTAAAAACGCCTGCGGCTCAAACGGTACAGATTGCTGCGCCAAACTTTTCGCAAGGATGGAATGCTGCGCGAGCAGCGCATAAAACTCTCCTGTCATGAAGGTGTTGAACCCCATGATCGCGCCGCTTTCTAAATTCACCCATTTGCTGTGCGTTCCCGGCAAAACCATCAAGGCATGGCGCAAGCCGAGCACAGCTGCTGCACCAAATACCTGAATTTCTTCGCCACGCATCACGTCCAGCTGCTCAAAGCGCACACCTGGTGCAATTGCCACGCGATCTTTCACCGCCCACCGCACCGATCGCGCCACATCCACCACTGTAGCCGGGCAGGCGCAATAAGGCACTTCAGCCATGCCATCTCTGCTGCCAATCATGCCCGAGAGTACGAAAGACTGACCGCCCGCCTTCGTCATGCCAGCGCAGGTTGAAATCAAGTAAGGAGCAAACTCACCTTGCTTGAAAGACAAAATACCGCGCGGCTGGGACAGTTCATCCAGAATTTCGCCATCAGGCGCGATCAAAGCTGCGCGAAAGCTCGTGGTGCCCCAATCAACAGCGACGAAAGGATGCGTGGCGGAAATGGTCATTTGTTTGATTATCTATCCGCATGACAAAACCGAAGAGTGCTTTTGTATTCAATTGAACAAATTCATTCAGATGAATATCGAAATAAATCAACGACTGGCGCTTTTCTGCAACTGAGCATGTTCATTCATCGACAGTTGTAGGTGGAGATGCTTCGTCCGATCTTCACCGAATTCTTTGGAGCACTTATCAATCATTGGGTGTGTACAGAGGTGAAATGAATGACAGGTAGCACAGCACGTTGAAGGCTACAAATAGTCATATCGAGTTTTAAGATAATTGCACCGCCAACAAAGCAGTCGCCAGCGCCTGCCTCTTGGCAATGAAAAAGAATGACATGCAGCGCACCACGATCCGCGCCGATGGCGGGAAGGCTTTGGCTGAATGAAAGTCTAAAGGCATGCAAGTCAATGAGATCACACCTGCTGAGCAAAAGCGCACGTTTGAAAAAGTACGCCCGGTGCGTTACGAGAATGCAGCCACAATTGACGCAGATGCGATCAACGTGGTGGTTGATACACTGAAGAAGCACGTGGCGGCTGATAGCTTGTCAACTGCAGAAGGCGTGAGCAGCACCTTCTGCGTGTATCCTTCAAGGCATGGATAACATGCCTTTTTTATTGCTCCCCGAACTCTTCACCGACGCCGATGGGCGAGCCAAATTCCGCGACATTCGGATGGCGTTAAGCGAAGGCTCAGCTGCTGCGGCGCTCAGCCCATTGGCGCAAGGCAGCGGTTATCAGTTTCGTCAAAGCCCCGTTGGTTTTCGCAGTAGCTTTCATTGCACCACTTCGCCGCAGTGGCTGATTGTGTTGCAAGGCGCGATGGAGATTGGCCTGCAAGATGGTAGCTCGCGTATTTTCAAAGCTGGGCAGTGCTTTTATTCCAACGACACTGTGCCTGCAGGTGCTGTATTCGATGCAGCTTTGCATGGACATTGGAGTCAGCAAGTGGGCAATGAGGCGCTCGTGACTGCGTTTGTGCGTGCTTAGATTTTGATAGCACCTTGCGCATTAAATACGTCGGCAAAGTACCCAAATCACTTAAGAAATCAAACATGCTTGCCCGCTGCAAACCCATGCGCCCCAGCTGCCCGAGCAGCTACCTTCAAAGGCTCGGCTTCCAAGGGTGTGGCCATCGAATCGTTCCAGCGGTTTAAGAAACCAAACATCGCCACCACACCCAAAATCTCCACAATCTCGCCCTCGCTCCAATGCTTGGAAAGCTCAACAAAGAGTTCATCCGTCACCGCATTGGGCTGCGATGCTGCAGCAAGCGCAAAGTCAAGTGCGATCTTCTCGGCTGGCGAATACAAATCACTTTGCGAGTAATTCCACACCGCTGCCATTTTTTCCTCTGAGATACCAAAATTTTTCGCACCCAGCAACGTATGCGCTTGGCAATAGAGGCAGCCGCTGGCCTTGCTAGCCAAATGGCCAATCAGGCGGCGAAAGCCCAGATCGACCTCGCCTTCGGGCGTCATCACTGCTGCATTGAGCTGTGCAAAGGCTTTGACCAAATGTGGTTTGCGCTGCATCGTGAGCACGCTGTTGGGTGTGAAGCCTAGTGTGCCGAGGAAGAAATCAAAATGTGATTTCAGCTCAGGCGTGGTCTCTGGGCTTAAGGGTTTTAACCGTGACATGCTGTCTCCTGTTGTGCATACAGTCTAGAGGTAAAACTCAACATCGCAATTAGGAGATTCGCATGACCGCATCTATCAACCGCCGCCACATCGTCGCCACGCTTACGGCTGCTGTCGCTGCCACCGCGTTGCCTTCTTTTGCGCAAACTGTGCCCGTGAGAATTCTGGTGGGCTTTCCACCGGGTGGCTCGGCTGACACCACAGCGCGTTTGATCGCAGAGAAGATGAGCGCATCCATGGGCAGCCCCGTGATTGTGGAAAACCGCCCCGGCGCGGGCGGCCGGATTGCGGCGCAGGCAGTGAAAGATGCAGCGCCCGATGGCAATCTGCTGATGATCGCGCCGATGGCTGTGATGGTGGTGCAGCCTGTGGTGTTCAAAAGCATCAAATACGACACCACCAAAGATTTCACTCCCATTGGCAATACCGTCACCTTTCCGCTGGCGCTGGCCGTGGGCCCTGCCACACCGGCCAAAACGATAGCCGAGCTGATGGCTTGGATCAAGGCCAACCCCAATCTGGCCAACTATGGCTCGCCCGCCACAGGCTCGCTTCCGCACTTTTTGGGCGAAATGCTAGGTCAAGCTGCAGGCGTGAAGATGCAGCATGTGCCATTTCAGGGCGGTGCGCCGTTGATGACAGCCTTGCTCGGCGGGCAATTGCCGATTGGCTTTGATACGCCACTGGAGTTTGCAGAAAACCATCGCGCTGCAAAGCTGCGCATTTTGGCCGTCTCTGGTTCGCAGCGCATGGCGCAGTTTCCTGAGGTGCCGACCTTGCGTGAATCGGGCATCAACATCGAAGCCACGGCTTGGTTTGGTGTGTTTGGCCCCGCAGGGATGCCAGCGGCGCGCACCGAAGCGCTCAATGCCGCGATGCAAGCGGCGCTCAAGCAGCCAGATGTGGTGGCCAAGCTGTCTAATCTGGGTCTGCTGGCCGTGCCCGAGAGCAGCGCCGACATGGCCAAACGCATGGCGGCTGATAAAGCGCGCTGGGAGCCCGTGATCAAAGCCACAGGCTTTCAAGCGGATTGAATATTTTCAAAGGTTTGATTTTTTCAAGCCTTTTGGGTCTTTAGCCGTTATAGAGTCTGCGCAGAATGCTCCTAATTCAGAAGTATTTTTTTGCCAGCTTAAAATTTGACGAAAATTAAATCAACTAAATAGTTCCATTTGTCCTAGACAAAATGGTTAAATACAGCCATGTTTCTTAATTCGCAGGGTGTGTCAGGTTCAGGGGGGGCTTCGCCGCAAATGGGCGAGGCTCGATTGCGCTGGCTGCGAGGCACGCGGCAGCTCGATGTGATGGCACCTAAGTTGCGCAATCGCGCTAACACTCTGGCGCTGCATTTGCAAACAGACCGTGAAAAAGCCATTGCCGTGCATGATTTCGTCAAGGCTTTGCCGTTTAGCTGCGTGCCCGATTATTCGGCTCTGACAGCCTCCGAAGTGCTCCATCAGGGGCATGGTGATTGCTTCACTAAAGGCATGCTTTTTGTTGCTTTGTTGCGCGCATTGCAAGTGCCTGCGCGCTTGCGGTTCGTCTCGCTACCTGTCAGTTTTCTTCGTGGCATCGTTGAGCCTGAAGAAGCCTCCATCATGCATGCGATGGCTGAAGTTTTGATCGATAGCCGTTGGCTGGTGACCGACAGCTATGTGCCCGATGCGATTCTCTGCGCAGGTGCGCATCAAAAGCTCGTGAGCGAGGGGCGCAGCATGGGTTACGGGATTCATATCAATGGCTCGCAGCGCTGGGATGGCATCTCGGATGCCAGTGCGCAATGCTGCTTAGCCGATGTAGCCAGCTTGCCTGTGGTGGATTGGGGCATTGCCGATGACCCCGAGAGCTTTTATGCCGACAAATCTCACAGCGAGTTACGCCGCAATTTCGCCACTCGGCTCAAATGGCGCTTGGCTGCTCCCTTGGTGAACAAGCGGGTGGCGGCTGTGCGCGCAAGTGTGTCGTTAAAAGCTAAAAAACCGGTTTAAACGCTCGCGATTCACACCGTGTAATTGAGCGCCATGCGCCCGCCGTCAACTGTGACGATTTCTCCAGTGATGTAGCTGGCCGCATCGCTAGCCAACCAAGCCACTACATCGGCAATTTCAGAAGGCTCGCCCAAACGGCGCATCGGTGTGCGGCTCATGATCTTGGCTTTGGCTGCGTCATCGGTGAGCACGGCTTTTTGCGCCAGCTCGGTGGCAATCGTGCCGGGAGCTACTGCGTTCACGCGAATGCCATGATCGGCAAGCGCCAGAGCCGCCACGCGCGTGAGCTGGTTGATACCGCCTTTGCTCATGTTGTAACTGGCAATGGATGGAATAGCCAGCACAGCATTCACCGAGCTCATATTGATGATGCTACCCTGCGTTTTATGCGCCACCATCGCGCGAGCTGCAGCCTGCGCTACTAAAAAGCTGCCCTTCAAATTCACGCGAATCACCGCGTCAAAATCCTCTTCGCTCACATCCAAAAAAGGCGCGGCTTTGAAGATGCCTGCGTTGTTCACCAGCACATCAATGCGGCCATACAGATCCAGCGTTTTGGTGATCAGCGCGTCAATCTGCGATTTCTGCGCCACATCGCAATGCACATACGTGCTATTCAACGCTAAAGCGAGCACTTGCCCCGCAGCATCGTTCACATCGGCCAGCACCACGCGCGCGCCCTCGCGAGCAAAGCGCTGCGCGCATGCTGCGCCAATGCCCTGTGATGCGCCAGTGATGATCACCACCTTGCCTTGCAAGCCCAATTGAATTGTGTTGTTCATAGCGCATTTCTTGATAAGAAATCAGCCTCTCGCCGGCATAGAGTCTGCGCAAAGTGCTATTAGTTTAATAGCGTCTTGCTGAATCACTGCAATTGTCTTACCCGGCGAATAAAGCGATGCGCCTATGCCAAAGCCGTTTGATCCCGCCTGCCAATAAGCCGCCATATTCGCCGCGCCAATGCCACCCACAGGAATCAACAGTGCATCGCGCGGCAATACCGCCCGCATTGCTTTCACAGCCGCAGGAGAAATCATTTCTGCCGGAAACAGCTTGATGGCATCCGCGCCCGCAGCCAATGCTGCAAAAGCCTCTGTGGGTGTGGCCACGCCCGGAACCGAGAGCATCCCCTCCGCCAGCGCCGCCTGTACCACCATCGCATTGAAATTCGGTGAAATCACCAGCTGCCCACCCGCCGCTTTCACTTGGCGCACCTGAGCCACCTCCAGCACCGTACCCGCGCCAATCAGCGCTTCCGGCAGCGCCTCGCGCAGCGCCGCAATG
>JANOJL010000064.1:0-204531 GCA_031418715.1 Variovorax sp.
GAGCAGCCAGGTGCGGGAGCTGGAGCGCAACTTGGGACATACCTTGCTCAAACCGGCAGGCCGAGGGCTGAGCTTGACTGAAGCAGGGCTTGCAGCGATGCGCCAAGCCGATCAGATTTTTCAACTCGGTGAGCAATTGCCTGCTGTTTTGCGCGAGGCCACAGGCTCACCGAGCATTCGGCTGGTGGTGGGTATCTCAGATGGCTTGCCCAAACTGGTGACGCTGCATTTAATGCGCGGTGTGCTGGCTGAGCCAAATCTGCGCCTGCTGTGCCACGAGGATGAGTTTGAAGATTTACTGGGCGATTTGGCGCTGCACCGCATGGATGTGGTGCTCTCCGATCGCGCCGCGCCAACCAACATGAGCCTCAAGCTCTACAGCCACGCGCTGGGCAGCTCAGAATTGTCTTGGTATGCGCCGCAGGCTTGGCTGGCTCAGGCGAAAGACGATTTTCCGCGCTCTTTGGAGAAAGTGCCCGTGCTGCTGCCCACGCATCACAGCGCGGTGCGAATTCGCTTGGTAGCTTGGTTTGAACGCAAAGGTATCAAGCCGAACATCGTGGGGGAGTTTGAAGACAGTGCACTGCTCAAGACCTTTGCCGCAGCGGGCATGGGCGTGTTTCCGGCACCGCGATTGGTGCATGAGGACTTGCTGGCGCGATATGGCGTGCAGTGGGTAGGCACCGGCGATGGTGTGGAGGAGCACTACTTTGCGATTGCGAGTCAGAAAAAGGTGCAGCACCCTTTGGTGCAGCGGATACTGGGTGATTAGGCCTGCAGTGCAGCCCACATTTCCTTATCGCGCGCCGCAGTCCAAATACGTGGGTTTTTGATGCCACTGGCTTCGTCGTAGGCGCGGCTCACGTCGAAGGGGAGGCAGTGTTCGTAGATGAAGACATGGCCGAAGATCGGATCCATGCTTTTGCGGGTGTGCGCCATCGAATCTTTTAGATTAAGCTTTTGCGCGACGGCCTCCTTGCCGCACTGATAGAGCGTTTCGACCCAGCGTTTGGTGTAGTCCAGCGCTAGTGTGACCTCGGCCTTGCCTTTCATGGCTTCTCCCCGGCCGGGCACGATGTAGGTGGCTTCTAGCTTGCGCAGGGCTTCGAGCGTGGTGGGCCATTCTGCGAGTTGTGCGTCGCCGGTATAGACGCCGGCTTCGTATTCAACCAAATCGCCGCTAAAGAGCACGCCTTCTGACTCGACCCAAGCAATCGTGTCGCCGCGTGTATGGCCCATGCCGGGATGCCAAATTTCAACGACCACGCCGCCTAAGTTGATCGATAAACTGCCTTGGCGGCCGGGCTTGCCATCGCCAATGACCATGCTGGGCCAAGTCAGGCCGGGGATGCTGTCTGCGCCTTGGAAGAGGCGAGGGAAACGCTCGATTTCGCTTTGCATATCTTGTGCGCCGCGCTCACGGATGAGTTCGAGTGTGCCTCGGCTAGCTATGATTTCCGTAGCGCCTTCCGCAACATAGGCGCTGGCTCCGAGCACGCGCACTGCATGATAGTGAGTGAGCAGCACGTATTTGATGGGTTTGCTGGAGATGGTGCGGATTTTTTTGATGAGGTCTTTCGCCATCGCGGGCGTAGCGGTAGCGTCAGACACCATGATGTAGTCGTCGCCAATGATCACGCCTGAATTCGGGTCGCCCTCAGCGGTGTAGGCCCAGCAATGTTTGCTCAGTTGCTCAAAGGTAATTTTTTTGGCGGTCAGGTCAGATTGGCTGGCGAATGCTTTGGACATGGCGGTGTTCCTGTGCAGGATAATGAACTGCAATGGATTGTAATTTACCTATGCGTAATTCGTTTCGGATAGGTAAACTCAGTATTTTAGATACCGTTTGGGCAGTTCGCCGTTTTAAAACCTACGGGGCGTGCTATCAAAAGCAGAGTGATCAGTTGCTAAACGCAGCAATCCCTGTGATCGCTCTTCCCAGAATCAGCGCATGAATATCATGCGTTCCTTCATAGGTGTTGACCACTTCCAGGTTTACCAGGTGACGCGCCACGCCGTATTCGTCGGAGATACCGTTGCCGCCCATCATGTCTCGTGCCATCCGGGCGATGTCGAGCGCTTTGCCGCAGGAATTGCGTTTGAGGATGGATGTGAGCTCGACGTTGGCGATGCCTTCGTCTTTCATTCTTCCGAGGCGCAGGCAGCCTTGCAAGCCCAGGCTGATTTCGGTCAACATATCTGCTAGCTTCTTTTGGATGAGCTGATTGGCAGCAAGAGGGCGGCCAAATTGTTTGCGGTCGAGCACGTATTGGCGGGCTCTTGTGTAGCAATCTTCTGCCGCGCCCAAAGCACCCCAAGCGATGCCGTATCGGGCGCTGTTCAGGCAGGTGAATGGGCCTTTCAAGCCGCGCACTTCGGGGAAGGCGTTCTCGTTGGGGCAGAAGACGTTGTCCATCACGATCTCGCCGGTGAGAGATGCTTTCAGGCCCACTTTGCCGTGAACGGCAGGAGCAGACAGGCCTTTCCAGCCTTTTTCCAGCACAAAGCCGCGAATCGCGCCTTCGTCGTCTTTGGCCCAGACGACAAACACGTCGGCAAACGGGCTGTTGGAGATCCACATCTTGTTGCCTGTTAGCGAATAACCGCCAGCGACTTTGCGGGCGCGGGTGATCATGCTCGCGGGGTCTGAGCCGTGGTCAGGTTCGGTCAGACCAAAACAGCCGATGAATTCACCGGTGGCTAGCTTTGGCAGGTATTTTTGTTTGGTGGCTTCATTGCCAAACTCGTTGATTGGCACCATGACGAGGGAGCTTTGCACGCTCATCATGGAGCGGTAGCCAGAATCGACGCGCTCGACTTCGCGGGCAACGAGGCCGTAGCAGACGTAGTTGAGGCCAGAGCCGCCATACTGCTCGGGAATTGTCACGCCGAGTAAGCCCAAAGCGCCCATTTCACGGAAGATGGCCGGATCGGTCTTTTCGTGGCGGAAGGCTTCGACCACGCGGCCGGCGAGTTTGTCTTGGCAGTAAGCTTGGGCGGCTTCTTGCACTTGGCGCTCATCGTCGGTGAGTTGCGCTGAAAGGTTGAAGGGATCTTCCCAGCTGAACGGGGATTTTTGCGGCTTGGCCATGGTGACATCCAAAATCTGCTCGCTCAAAGGAAATACTTTAAGCCTAAATTAATTATGCCCGATTCGAAGCGGCTTGAAACTGGGTGAGGCTTTGTGTAATGAGCTGCGCTGTCGCCTGCGTGGCATCAAGCGTGATCACATCGCTCTCCACGCTCGGGTCTTCCAAGGCTGCGAATTGGCTTTCCACCAGCGTGTCCGAGAAAAAATGCCCCGCGCGGCTGCTCACTCGGCGCTGAGCTTCCTCGCGCGTCAGGTGCAGGTAGGCGAAGCGAAGATCACCGGCTTGGCGCAGCGTATGGCGGTAATCTTTCTTCAATGCAGAGCAACCGATCACGCAGCCTTGCGGGTGTTTGCCCATCTGCTGCACCAGCGTTTGCAGCCAGCCCGCGCGGTCTGCATCATCGAGCGGTGTGCCAGCCATCATTTTGGCTTTGCTAGATGCACTGTGAAAATCATCGCCTTCGATCCAAGGCAGATGCAATTGCGCAGCGAGGGCTTGCCCAAAGGTCGATTTACCGCAACCGGCCACTCCCATCACCACGAAATGCGTCATGGCATGAGTTTAAGGCCGCGAAACGGCTCAGTAGCTGAGCTTGGCCACAGCATCCCCGCGCCCCGCACTGGCGTTGTCTTTCAAGGCTTTGGTGAGAATTCCAGTGATCACATTAGCAAAGTAGCGTGCGCCCCAAGTGGCATAACGTTGCTCGTCTTCCGGTGTGAGCGCAAGTACGCCGGCGCATTTGCCTGCGCGCACGATGCCTTTGACGCCTTTTTCGATCATGGCTTGCACGGCTGGGTCGTAAAAACGGTTTTCGTAGCCCATGCTGTGCGCCAAATCATTGGGGCCAATAAATACGGCATCCACGCCGGGTGTTGAAGCGATTTCAAAAGCCGCTTCAATCGCAGGTACGGTCTCCAGCATCAGCACAAGCATCACGTCTTGGTTGCTCTTTTCGTTGTGCGCTGCGCCGCCGAAAGCGCCGTAGCCTGCAGCGCGCACAGAGTAGGCGCAGCCGCGTTGGCCGCTCACACCTTCGAAACCCGTGCCGCGCGGGTAGCGTACTTTATCGGCGATCTCTTGCGCATGCTTGGCATCGCGAATCATCGGAATTTGCAAGCCAGAAGCGCCCGCATCCAGTGTGCGGGCAATGTCATGCTCCAAAGAGCGCACGAGCGCGGGCAGGCCGCTGGCGCGGGCGGCGCGCAGCATGTGCTCGGTGGTCTCTAGGCCAGCGCTGCCATGTTCGTTGTCAATGATGGTGAAGTCATAGCCAGCAAATGCGGTCATTTCTACAAGCGCTGGCGAGGAGAGGCCGTTGAAGAGGCCGCGCAGGGGTTTGCCGCTTTGAAAGAGGGTGCGAAGTTGTGCGTCGATAGGGTGGATCATTGGGGCTCCAGTGTTTGTTGGGGGCTGTCTCTGTGTACGAGAAGTTTCGCATAGATGATGGGGTGTTTTTGTTTGCTTGGCGCTCTTGGCCTGTGATCGGCGCAGTATGCGACTCATCATGCGTCTGCTCGCGAGCCAAGTTCCAATCTCGGTGTGCCAATGCTTTTGAAGTGGCAGCCCTACCCCTAACAGCAATCCTGCGAACATCAATAACTATCAAAAGAATAGCGAACTAAGCAGAAAATATAACGGCAACCCACTCAAAACGCTTAAAAATATACCTAAGAGTCAGCAATGAAATTTAAGTCAAATAACCCTCAACCCGTTATAAAATATGCGTAACGTGCTATCAAAAATATAGTAAACAGCAAAACAACAGAAAAAGCGTCAAAACAAGCCAGCTCCAAGCCGGCCAAGCCTTGAAATAGCCGCTAAACTCCCCAACTTCTCGCTTTGCGCAAACTGGACAAATCACCATGGCCTTGATTCCTGCCACCATCCTCACCGGCTTTCTTGGAAGCGGCAAAACCACTTTGCTCAAGCGCGTTCTCCAAGAGGCGCATGGGCAGAAAATTGCCGTGATTGAAAACGAATTCGGCGAAGAAAACATTGACAGCGACATCTTGGTGAGCGACACCACAGAGCAGATCATCCAAATGAGTAATGGCTGCATCTGCTGCACGATTCGCGAAGATCTGCGCACCACGCTTCGAGATTTGGCTGAGAAAAAGCGCAAAGGCGAGCTCGATTTTGAGCGCGTGGTGATCGAAACCACCGGTTTGGCCGATCCTGGCCCCGTGGCGCAAACCTTCTTTATGGACGATGAAATCGCCGAGCAATACCTGCTTGACTCGATCCTTACCTTGGTCGATGCCAAACATGCAGCAAATCAGCTCAACGACCGCCAAGAAGCGCGTCGCCAAGTCGGTTTTGCCGATCAAATCTTCATCAGTAAGAGTGATTTGGTGGCCAAAGACGAGGTGGATGCGCTGATTCACCGCCTAAAACATATGAACCCTCGCGCGCCGATGCGCGCAGTGCATTTTGGGGACGTAAAACTCAGCGAAGTGTTTGATCTGCGCGGTTTCAATTTGAATGCCAAACTCGATATTGACCCTGATTTCCTCAAAGAAGACAGCCATGACCCTGCCCACCATGATCACGCGAACGATCATGATCACGAACATGGCGAACATTGTGATCACCCTTCACATGCCAAAGAGCATGGCCACGGCCATCACCATCATCACGATGATGACGTGAAAAGCTTCGTCTTCCGGTCTGAAAAGGCGTTTGATCCGGCCAAACTAGAAGATTTTCTCGGCGCAATTGTCAATATTTATGGCCCGCGCATGCTGCGCTATAAAGGCGTGCTGAATATGCAGGGCACCGAGCGCAAAGTGATTTTCCAGGGCGTACATCAGCTCATGGGCTCTGATTTAGGGCCAAAATGGGAGGCAAGCGAGCAGCGCTTGAGCAAAATGGTCTTTATCGGCCTCGATTTGCCGAAAGATATCTTCTTGCAAGGCTTGGAGCAATGCTTGGTTTGAAGCGGGCGCAAACGGCTTGTGGCGATACGGTTTCGTGATTTATTGGTGAATTGTAGATTTGGAGTCTGTTTTGATTGATGTATTTTTCAAAATGATGGGATTCGGGGCAGGTAAGTCGCTACAATCGCGCGCCGATGACACATCGGTGGGTCGTCAGAATAGCGGTATAAATCTGAATGATTCACAAGGCAGACCGGGCTCCACCAAAGCTCAGGCCGCCGCCGCGAGGAGACAAGAAGTGAAAGCCCCAGCCAAAAAATCAAAAGCGGTGAGCAAAGCAGCTGCCAAGCCAACCGGTAAAGCCAAACCAGCGGGCAAGCCTGCTGCCAAGCCTCTTGCCAAGTCGGCATCAAAACCAAGCGCCAAGCCTGTGGCAAAAAAGCCGTCTCCCAAGCCGGTCAGTAAAGCCAAGCCAGCCGCCAAACCGCCTGCCAAACCTGCTGCAAAGCCAGTCGCTAAAAAAGCGGTCGCCAAGCCAGTGAACAAGGTGGCATCCAAAGCAGTGGCTAAGGCAGTTACTAAACCAGCTGGTAAGAAGTCAGCAGCTAAGCCTGTGGCCAAACCTATTGCCAAACCCATTACCAAAGCGCCTGCTAAAGCAGCCGCTAAAGCACCAGTCAAAGTACCCGCAAAGGGTGCGGTGAAAACCGCAGCCAAATCAGTGACCAAAACACCCATCAAAGCCCCCACCAAACCTGCTAGCAAGCCTGCTACCAAACCTGTCGCGAAACTAGTCGAAAAACCAGCCACCAAGCCTGCTGACAAGCCCCCCGTCAAGTCTCCTGTCAAAGCTGGTGAAAAAGCACCCGCTAAACCAGCGGTCAAGCCAGTTGCCCCTGCCAAAGCTGCGGCTAAACCGGTCGCTCCAGCAGCGGTGCCTGTCAAGCCCTTGGCCACGCCGCCTTCCCCAACGCCAAAAACCAAGGCAGGTTCGCGGGTCGTCCCCTCCTATTCACCTTCGGCTGCCAATATGTCCCCGCACGGGGGCAACACTGCTGCCAAAGCCAGTTTCATCATGTCCGCACCCGTTCTCGCTCCTCCCCCTCAACTCGTTGTTAAAAAAGACCCTAAACTCGCCGGCAATTGGAAAACTAAAACGGCCGAGCAGCTCATGGATGCCGAAGTCATCGCCATGCCTGACAGCGAGTATATGAATACCAAGCAGCTGGCCTTCTTCCGCTTGAAGCTCGTCGAGTTGAAAAAAGGCATCCTTTCAAATGCAGGTGAGACCACCGAGCATTTACGTGAAGACACTTCCATCGTGCCCGATCCTGCTGACCGCGCCACGATTGAAGAAGAGCACGCACTAGAGCTGCGCACACGCGACCGCGAGCGTAAACTGCTTAAGAAAATCGAACAATCCATTCAAAGCATTGATGCTGATGAATACGGCTATTGCGATGAAACAGGTGAACCTATCGGCGTAGCCCGTCTCATTGCGCGCCCGACGGCTACGCTGTCGATCGAAGCGCAACAGCGCCGTGAGCTCAAGCAGAAGATGTTTGGGGATTGATCCAGCCCGTGCAGCAAAACTCCCAATTCAGGCTAGACTCAAGACACTAACCTGCGACCCACATGGCAAAAGACGATACCTCACCAGCTGGCTTGTTCTCCAAGATGGTGAAGTTCGTGCGCAGTCCGGGCACGCAGTGGAATGATCTCGACGACCCCAGTTCAGCCAAAGATGGTTCTCTCAGCAAACAAGCGCTGAAAGAAATGATCGAGCGCAAGCGGCGCAACGATTTTGTGCGAAAACGCGAATTCGACATGTTGCGCAAGCTCCGCCGACGCGAAGCGACAGGCGGTAGTGCATCTGATGCAGCAGCGCGCCCATCTTTCTTCCAAAGCTCCATGCCTTCGCGCCCCGATGATCGGGCGATGACGCTGAAGAAAATTGACGAGATCGAAGCGCAAATGTCCATGCAATGGTGGAAAACCAAGCATGGCGCGGCTGTCGGCGCATCCACAATTAATCCAGGTTCTGATTTTTCTGCCTCTGACATGGCCTCGCGTCCGCAGCCACCCAGCGCAGCCGCTAAATCAGCTGCTGCGGCCAATAGCCTAGCCTATGCGCGTACGGCGCCAGATGATCTACAAAATGGCCTGGCACGTAGCGCTGCCAAATTCAAACCAGAAGGCGCTTCTGAACCTGCGTCGATGCTTTCACCTAGGGATGTACCGCTGGTTACCGCGCGTGTGGAAGAGCCTGCGCAAGCCGGACCACGCTTCTCGGAAGTGCCAGCCATCAAGCCGTTCACTGCGGCTCCCGCTCCTCTTGAACAGCGTGCCAACTCAAGTCCTCTCTCTGCTGAACCCGTCGCCTCGCCGTTTTCTTCTCCGGCTGCTTCTGGTGACGATAATTCGCTTGATTTCACGGCTGATTTTGCTTCAGCAGGTAAGCCCGTCATCAAGGCATCGCCGTTTAGCCCCCCTGCGGCATCGTCTGCCCCCTCGCCTGCTCCTGCTACAGCCAAAGCAACAGTCATCACACCCAAGCCTGTACCGATGGCTGCACCTGCACCATCGGCCAGCTCCAAATCAGGAGGCTTGCTCGGTGGCTTGGCTGCTTCTTACGACGCGTTGGGCTCGGCCAGTGGCTTTTCAGCGTCCAAATTGTTTGCCCTCGAAGTCGATGACGTGCAACATGACCCTGAGTTGGAAGAAGCCTCGATTCGCTTTGCCAATGGCGATGATGGTGGCGCAGAGGCAGGTTTACTGGAAGCTGTGAGCGCTCGCGGCTCACGCCATCAGCACGAAGAAACTTGGCTTACCTTGTTTGATTTGTACCGCGCTACAGCGCAATACGACCGTTTTGAAAGCTTGGCGATTGATTTTGCGAGTAAATTCAGCCGTTCTGCGCCCATGTGGTTTTCCATTCCAGACATGGTCAGCAAGATGGCTGGTTCCGAGCCAGCCGCACCAGTCGGCTTGCGCAAAGCTGATTGGAAAAGCCCAGCTGTTTTTGGTATTCAAAGCTTGGCCACGCTCAACGCCGCCTTGGGCAGAGCATCGATGCCATGGACGCTGGACTGGGCCTCTATTCAATCCATTGACGACAACGCCGTTGCACCGCTGGCCAAACTCCTCCTGTCTTGGACGACGCAGACCGTCCAGATTCGCGTCGGTCATGCGCACAAGCTCGAAGACGTGTTGCGCCAAGGCACACCATCAGGTGTACGCACCGTCGATCAAGACCGCTGGAATCTGCTCATGGCCTACATGCGCGTGGCGCACAGACCCGATGAGTTTGAATTGGCCGCGCTTGATTTTTGTGTGACTTATGAAGTCTCGCCGCCCTCGTGGGAGAGTTCACGCTGCGAATTCAAATTGCTAGATGCCGATGGCAACACTGGCGTTGGGCAAACGATTGTGGGTGATGCGGTGCACGACTCCATCGTTTCTGAAATGCATACCGATGCAGGCTCTTCGATGATGACTGCCCAAATGGCTTCTGTCGAGTTGTCTGGCCAAATCATGGGTGAGCCCAAACCTGTGCTCGACAAATTGGAAGCACGCTTGACTGGCGCAGATGTGATGATCATCTCGTGTGCAAAGTTGGTACGTGTGGATTTTTCTGCAGCGGGCAGTTTGCTCAACTGGGTCACGGCGCGCCAATCTGAAGGCCGCATTGTGCAGTTCACGGACGTGCATCGCTTGGTTGCAGCTTTCTTCCACGTGATTGGCATCAGCGAGCATGCCAAGGTGAGCACGCGCGTCGATTGATTTTTCTTTGGCGAATGCCTGCTTTTGGATGCAGCACCCGCCTCAATTAGGATTTTTACCATGGAACAATTTCACGGGACGACGATCATCAGTGTTCGTCGCAAAACAGAGCAGGGCTGGCAAGTTGCTATCGGCGGCGATGGGCAAGTCACGCTGGGCAATATCGTGATCAAAGGCACTGCGCGCAAAGTACGCAAGCTTTATCACGACAAAGTGCTCGCTGGTTTTGCTGGAGCGACTGCCGACGCCTTTACTTTGTTTGAGCGCTTTGAAGGCAAACTCGAAAAACACCAAGGGAATTTGGTGCGAGCGGCTATTGAGTTGACGAAAGACTGGCGCACCGATCGCGTGTTGCGACGTTTGGAAGCCATGCTGGCCGTGGCCAATCATGAGGCTTCTTTGATCATCACCGGTAATGGTGATGTGCTCGAGCCTGAGCAAGGCATTGTGGCGATTGGATCTGGAGGCGCGTATGCACAAGCAAGCGCGATTGCTTTGCTTGAAAACACCACTTTAACCGCACCTGAAATTGTGAAAAAATCTTTGGAAATTGCAGGTGGTTTGTGTATTTATACGAACATGAATCACACGATTGAGGTATTGGATTAGCTATTAAATTAATAGCAATCTACGCATATTTTATAACGGCTACTGGCCTATTTTGTTTGAAAATCTCCTTCTATGTCGTCCATGACCCCGCAAGAAATTGTTTCTGAGTTGGATCGCTTCATCATTGGGCAAAATGATGCCAAACGAGCTGTGGCGATTGCGCTGCGCAACCGCTGGCGGCGCGGCCAGGTGGATGTGAAGTTGCGCGGCGAGATCACGCCGAAAAATATTCTGATGATTGGCCCTACCGGTGTCGGTAAAACAGAAATCGCACGCCGCTTGGCGAAACTCGCTGATGCGCCATTCATCAAGGTCGAAGCCACGAAATTCACCGAGGTGGGCTATGTGGGTAAGGATGTGGATAGCATCATTCGTGATCTGGCCGATGTGGCGATGAAGATGACCCGCGAGGCTGCCACCCGCGCTGTGCGTACGCGTGCGCAGGATGCTGCGGAAGAGCGCGTGCTAGATATTTTGCTGCCACCGCCGCGTCAGGAAGTGGGCTTTGGATCGGGCTCTGTGGTGGAGACGCCAGAGAACGCCACGCGCCAAGCCTTTCGCAAGAAGCTGCGCGAAGGCCAGTTGGATGAGAAAGAAATTGAAGCCGAGGTCGATGCGCCGCGTCCTCAATTGGAAGTGATGGGGCCAGCAGGCATGGAAGAGATGACCGAGCAGCTCAAGGGGATGTTTGGCCAAATGGGTGGTGGTAAGAAGAAAACACGTAAGCTGAAAATTGCTGAAGCTTTGAAAGTGCTCACGGAAGAAGAGGCTGGAAAGCTGGTGAATGAGGAGGAAATCAAAACTCAGGCGCTCCACAATTTAGAGCAAAACGGCATTGTTTTCATTGACGAGATTGACAAAGTTGCTTCGCGCTCTGATACGGGCAGCGCAGAAATCTCGCGCCAAGGCGTGCAGCGCGACTTGCTGCCGTTGGTGGAGGGCACAACGGTGTCCACCAAATACGGCCCGATCAAAACCGACCATGTGCTCTTCATTGCCAGCGGCGCTTTTCATCTGGCCAAACCGAGTGATTTGATTCCTGAATTACAAGGTCGCTTTCCGATTCGTGTGGAATTGAGTTCACTCTCTGTGCAAGATTTTGAAGCGATTTTGACGAGCACACATGCCTCGCTCGTCAAGCAATATCAGGCCTTGCTCGCCACAGAAAACGTCACCCTAGAATTCAGCCAAGATGCTATCAAGCGCCTTGCGCAGATTGCTTTTGATGTGAACGAGCGTACCGAAAACATCGGCGCTCGCCGCTTGGCTACAGTGATGGAACGTCTGCTAGATGACGTGAGTTTTGGTGCCAGCAAACTCGAAGGGCAGACGATCAAGATTGATTCAGCGTATGTGGACGATCGTTTGTCTGAGCTCAGTCAAAACGAAGATTTGTCGCGCTATATTTTGTAGATGATACGAAACACCTTCAATTAGTTATCAATTAGATAGCTAATTGGCCAGCTTTTACAATGGCTACAAGTCGATTTGGCTTCAAAATCACCACATTTTCCACCAAGGTGAATCCTTGGCTTTGAAGCCGCGCGCCAGAAACTCGCTTTGGGGATAGTTCTTCTGCATCACGCGCTTGGTGTCGTCACGCAATTGGTTCATGCCCAAAGCGTCGTAGCTGAGCACCATGATGTAGAGCGCCTCTTCGGCGGCGGGCACGCTTTGGTAATCGGTGACGGCGGTCTGCGCGCGGTTGATGGCGGCAACGTAGGCATTGCGGCTGTAATAGTAACGTGCCACATGCACTTCGTATTGCGCCAGCGAGTTGACGATGTAGGTCATGCGGGCGCGCGCATCGGGTGCGTATCGCGAATCAGTAAAGCGCGTGACGAGTTCTTTGAATGCTTCAAAAGACTCTTTGGCAGCGTTTTGGTCGCGCTCAGACAGGTCTTGCTTGGCGATGAAGCCGAAGATGCCTAAGTTGTCGTTGAAGTTAATCAGGCCTTGAAGGTAAAGCGCGTAGTCCATACCGGCGCTGGCGGGATGGAGTTTTTTGAAGCGGTCAATTGTGGCCAAGGCTTGGGCGGGTTCGTTGGCTTTGTAGTGGGCAAAGGCTTTTTCAAGCTGCGCTTGTTGCGCCAGCGGCGTGCCAGCTGCGCGGCCTTCGAGCTTTTCAAACAGGGGAATGGCTTTGTCCCACGCGCCAGATTTGGCTTCGTCTTTTGCCTCAGCGTAAATCTTGTTGGGGCTCCAAGCTTCGGTGCGATCAGGCGCAGGCGTACTCGAGCACGCTGCCAAAACAGCCATGCTGACAGCAGCCAAACCCAAGCGGGCGGGGGGCAAGACGCGAAGCGCCGATAATCCAATGCTCATTGACGTTAAATCCCAAGTATTCAAATGATTATATCGAGCGGATTGCCCGCCCAAATTGCTGACCTTTCTACTGATCCTGTGGCGTTAGACGACGATCTGGATGAAACCAGTTTGCCAGAGGCCTCAACCAACAGCCCGCAAGCCGCGCATCTGACGGTGTTGCGCGAGTTCACCACCAGCAATGAACACCACCACCAGCGCTTAGATCGGGTGCTTGCGCAGCTTCTGCCCGATTCTTCGCGCAGTTTTTTGCAGCAACTGATTGAGAGTGGCGATGTGTTAGTTGGTGGCACACCTGCTACCAAGGCCGCCAACAAAATCAAGGCAGGTGAGTTGCTCAGCGTGCAACTGCGGCCTTTGCCGCAAGACACTGCTTTTCACCCCGATGCCGCCGTAGCCAAGCAACTGGTGATCGTGCATGAAGATCCTTATTTGATGATCATCAACAAAGCACCCGGCATAGTTGTCCACCCCGCGGCGGGCAATTGGAGCGGTACGCTGCTCAACGGCCTGCTGGCGCATCATGAATGCCACACCTTGCTGCCCCGGGCAGGCATCGTGCATCGGCTCGACAAAGACACCTCCGGTTTGATAGTGGTCGCACGTACCCGCGAGGCGATGGACGCGCTGATTCGCATGATCGCGGCGCGTGAAGTGAGACGGCAATACTTGGCTTTGGCGCATTACCCGTGGCAGGGCATGAGCCCACGCCATGTGAGTCATCCGATTGGCCGCGATCCACGCAACCGCCAGCGCATGGCGGTGGTGGATTTGGCGCAGTATCCCGGCAAGGAAGCCATGACAGACTTTGAATTGCTCTCAAATTCAGAGCACTCTGTACAGTATTTACAAGGGCTGGAGGCAAAAAAGGCTCAAAGATTCACGTCTGACGAGCTCTCTGCCGATGCTTTTTGTTTGCTGCGCTGCGTTTTGCACACCGGGCGCACGCATCAGATCCGCGTGCATGCTGCCTATGTGCATCACCCGCTGGTGGCAGACACGATTTATGGCGGCCGTCCAGCAGGTGGGCTAGAGCGGCAAGGCCTGCATGCCGAGCGCTTGGCCTTTGTCCACCCGATCACCGGACAAGAGCTGGCCTTTGAAGCCGGTTTGCCGCCCGATATGCTGGCCGCTTGCCGAGCTTTGGGCATCGCAGACGCATAGGCTACAATACAGACATACGGCGCTGCGGGAAGCAGTACCAAGACCGCCGAGATGGGCAGCCCATACGGCTAGCGAGTTGCAAAAAGCCTCGCCCCGTTGAACGATTGAAAAAAGAACGCATGCCTTGCAGTTTTGCAGGCTTTGCCCCATGACCACCTCACTTCTGAGAATTTGATGAACACAACGGATGCAAAGCGCGTCCTTGAGACTGCTTTGATTTGCGCTAGCCAGCCACTGAAGGTTGCTGAGATGCGCGTGCTGTTTGCTGACGAACTCGGCGCAGACACCATCAAAGACTTGCTCGAAGACCTGCAACAAGATTGGACGCAGCGCGGCGTGCAGCTCATGCACGTGGCCAGTGGCTGGCGCTTCCAAAGCCGTCCCGAAATGCGCCCGTATTTGGACCGGCTCAACCCGGAAAAACCACCCAAATACACCCGCGCCACACTGGAAACCCTGGCTATCATCGCTTACCGGCAACCCTGCACGCGCGGCGACATGGAAGACATTCGTGGCGTGACGATCAACAGCCTGATCATCAAGCAACTCGAAGATCGCGGCTGGGTCGAAACCATTGGCCACCGCGAAACTGTGGGTCGCCCCTCGCTCTTTGCAACCACACGACAGTTTCTGGATGACCTCGGCTTGGAGTCGCTCGATCAGCTCCCTATCCTCGACGACCCACAAGCGCAGGTCAAGGCGCTTGCCAGTTTAGATATGCCTTTGCCGGGCATGGAAGTTGAATCCGATACCGCAGCCGATACAAAAGCAGCAGCAGATGATCAGACAGCACCGCTGCTGGGCATGGCTGGTGGCGAGAGCGTTGCAAGCGCTGATGTTGCGATGACAGCCTCGACAGAATCTCTTGAATCTCCCGAACCTGCCGCTCCTCTTACCCCTCTTTCCCCCACAAGTGCCAACGGATTGGCCTGATTGAAGCACCATGAACGAAATGAATGATATGCCTGATAATTTAGAAGAAAATCAGTCTCCAGTTCTTACGGAAACTGCGCAAGATGCTCCTAAAAAGAGATCGCCTCGCAAACCGAAAGCCGATACTGTGGCCGCTGATTCTGTTACCGAGCAGGCTGAAGATGGTGTGGCCGAAGAAGGCGCTGATCCACACGGCTTGGCTGCTAAAAAACGCGTTCGTCGTACGAAAGCACAAATGGACGAAGCGCGCGCTGAAGAGGCCGCCGCAAAAGCTGCGCTAAATGCACCTGCCGCTTCGCAAGTTGCAGCGCCATATTCAGCCCAAGATGTAGGCCACGCTCCGATCAACCCCTCCGCAGAATTTTCTCAACGCAATGAGGCGAATGATGAGGCGGATGAGCATCAACCGCGTGATACAGGCGATGAGCAGCAAGCCACTCATGCCGACGATGCGCCCGAGGCCACCGCCGAAGCTTTTGTGCCGCGTGATTTTTCCGAGATCGTCTCTGGTCAGTTTGATGCTGAACAAGAGGGCGAGCGCCGCCTTCCGCCAAAGCGCGTCTTGCCGCCGCTGCCTGACAGCCCCAAGCTGCACAAAGTCTTAGCGCAAGCAGGCTTGGGTTCACGGCTTGAGATGGAAGACATGATTGCCGATGGCCATATCACGGTGAACGGTCAAAAGGCCCACGTGGGCCAGCGCGTTCAATGGGGCGATGAGGTCAAGATTCAGGGCAAGCTTTTGCAGCTTCGAATTCAGCAGCCGCGCGCGCGCGTGATCGCGTATCACAAGCCTGCGGGCGAGATCGTGACGTATGACGACCCGCAAAACCGTCCCACCGTCTTTCGCCGCCTGCCGCGTCTGCCGTTTGGCAAATGGCTCTCGGTCGGGCGCTTAGATTTGAATACCGAAGGCTTGCTGTTGTTCACCAACTCAGGCGAGCTGGCCAACCGTTTGATGCACCCGCGTTTTGGTTTGAAGCGCGAATATGCGGTGCGTATTTTGGGTGAATTGACCCCTGAGAATCGGCAAAAATTGCTCGATGGGGTGCAGCTGGAAGACGGGCCTGCGCAATTTCTCTCAATTGAAGATGGCGGCGGCGATGGTGCTAACCGCTGGGTGCGCGTGACGATTGGCGAAGGCCGAAACCGCGAGGTGCGCCGCATGTTTGAAGCGATGGGCCATGCGGTCAGTCGCTTGATTCGTATTCGCTACGGCTCGTATGGTCTGCCCAAGGGCTTGCGCCGCAGTGTCTATATGGAATTGAACGACGGCGAAATCCGTGATCTCACGCAAAGCTTGGTCGATGCTGAGGGCGCGGAAGAAATGAAAGTCGGCGCGGAAGCGTTTGCTGTGGAGCCGAGCGAGCGCCGCGAGCCACGCGAAGGCCGTCATGAAGGCCGCAACGAAGGTCGTGTTGAGGGGCAACAAGTTCCGCGCGAACAACGCGAGCGCCGAGGCAAATTTGTGCGTCGTGGCCGCAATGACAACCGAGGTTCAGGCTACGAGCAGCGGCCAGACGGCGGTACGCCGCAAGGTGATGGACAACAGCGCCAAGAGGGTGAGCAGCGTCAGAATGACGGTCAAGGAGATCAGCGCCAGGGTGATCCGCGCCAAGGTGATCGCCCATATCGTCAAAATGACCGCCAAAACGACAACCGAGGCCGCTTTGGCGACCGACAAAACAACCGTCCACCGCAGCGTGACGATCGTCCCCGCGATGACCGCAACAACGCAGGACACAACCCAGGTCAAACCGCAGATCGCGCTCCGCGCCAAGACGGAGAAGAGGAAGACGATTTCAACCAAGCGGGCATCAGCCATGAAAGCGGCTATATGCAAGCCAAAAAACGTGGCCGAGGCGGCAATAGTTTCGGTGGCGGCGGTGGCGGAGGCCGCAGCTATGGTGAAGACGGCCCGCCGCCCGGCGTTGATCCCACCAAAACATCGTTTGGCTACATCACACAAGACGGCTTTCGCAAACAAGGCAACAACGCAGACGGCGGCGGCAATGGCGGCACACGTCGCGGTGGTGGCGGCGGCGGAGGTGGTGGCAGTTTCGGCGGTGGTGGTGGCAGAACTGGCGGCGGTGGCGGCAATTTCGGTAGCGGCAACCGGGGCCGAGGTGGCCGCAGCCGCTAAGTATGAAAGGCTGAGCGCATCTATTGATCCGGCCGTATCAACCAGCATGCGCCTCCTCAGGCTCTTGCCACGTTCATTTCATCGCCTTCGCGTATCAGCGCGTTGTAGCATCCCTGTGAGCGACTCTTAAGCCGCCAGCAAACCTTCTATTCGCTCAGAGACTTCGAGCCATTTCGACTCGGTGTTTTCGATCTCGGAGGTGATAGCGGCCAAGCGTTTGTTGGCTTCGATCAGATCGGCGTTGGGAAGGTGAGTTGTGAGCTTGCCGTGCAGCGCAGCTTGCTCAGTTTGCAGTGCAGCAATGCTGTTTTCTAGTTCTTTGAGCCGCGTTTTGAGGGGCTTGGTTTTCTCGGCCATTGCAGAACGCTCGCGAGCTTCTTGCTGACGCTGTTCTTTGCTTTTGAAAATCGGCTCGGACTCGATTTTGATACCATTTAGGGCGGTAGCCGTTATAGAATTTGGATTAATTGCTATCGAATTAGTAGCAACCACAGTGTTGGCTGATGGCGTTACTGGCTTCGCGTTCTGCGTAGAAGTTGGTGCTATGGCTTGCACTTTGGTTTGAGCGATGGCTTGCGACAGGCTCTCGCGCCGCTGTTTGGCCATGTCGAGCAAATACTTTTGGTAGTCATCCAAATCGCCTTCAAACGGCTTGACTTCACCGCTGCCCACGAGCCAGAATTCGTCGCAAACGCTGCGCAGCAAGGCGCGATCATGGCTCACAAGCATCACCGTGCCTTCAAACTCATTGAGCGCCATTTGCAGTGCTTCGCGGGTAGTTAAATCCAAATGGTTGGTGGGCTCATCGAGCAGCAGCAGATTGGGTTTTTGCCACACGACCATCGCCAACACGAGACGCGCTTTTTCACCGCCACTCATGCTACCCACGGCTTGATTGACCATGTCGCCGTTGAAGAGGAAATTGCCCAAGAAATTGCGCAATTCTTGCTCACGTCCAGGCGGACCGGTTTCTTTGGCCAAACGTGTCATGTGCTCTAGCGGCGAGCTTTTTTCATGAAGAACATCGAGTTCTTGCTGAGCAAAATAACCAATCGAGAGGCCTTTGCCTTCAGTAATGATGCCGCCGAGGGGTGCAAGCTGCTTGGCCACGGTTTTCACGAAGGTGGATTTGCCTTGCCCGTTGGCACCCAAAATACCGATGCGTTGACCAGCCATCACAGATTTGCTGATGCCGCTCAGAACTTGAACTTCGCCAGCCTCCGTCTGATAGCCCAAGGTGGCTTCTTTGATGGAGATCATCGGGTTAGGAATATTCTGCGGCTCGCGGAATTCAAACTGGAAATCAGCTGCGGTGAGCATCGGCGCGATGCGCTCCATGCGCTCCAACGCCTTGACGCGGCTTTGCGCCTGCTTGGCCTTGCTGGCTTTGGCTTTGAAGCGGTCAATGAAGTGCTGAAGGTGTGCAATCTTTTCTTGCTGCTTGCCGAATGCGGCTTGTTGTTGTTCCATCCGCAGGATGCGTTGTTCTTCAAAAAAGCTGTAGTTGCCGCCATATCGTGTGACTTGGCCGCTGTCAATGTGCATGGTGACTTTGGTGACGGCATCCAAAAACTCGCGGTCATGGCTGATCACCACAATCGTGCCTTCAAAACGTTTGAGCCAGCTTTCCAGCCAGACGAGTGCATCCAAATCCAAGTGGTTGGTGGGCTCATCGAGCAGCAGCAGATCGGCGGGGCACATCAAGGCGCGGGCGAGCTGCAAACGCATGCGCCAGCCACCGGAGAAGCTGTTGACGGCTTTGTCGAGCTCATTGGCCAGAAAACCCAGACCCAAGATCAGTGCTTGAGCGCGTGCGCGGGCATCGTGTGCGCCAGCGTCATGCAACTGGGCATAGATCTCGGCAATGTGGTTACCGGCTTCGTTCTGATCTGGGTGATGTTCCCAAATGGCGAGTTGCTCGTTGAGCTCGGTCAAGCGCGTGTCGCCTGCGAGCACGAAGTCGGTTGCACTGTCATCTGTCTCGGGCATAGACTGCGCGACTTGTCCCATGCGCCAACTGCTTGGAATAAAGAATTCGCCTTTGTCCTCATGCAGTTGACCGGTCAGTAATGCAAACAAGCTGGATTTACCAGCGCCATTACGACCCACAAGCCCCACTTTTTCACCGGGTTGGATGGTGACGCTGCAGTCTTGCAGCAGCACTTTGGCTGCGCGACGCAGCGTGATGTTTTTCAGAGAGATCATGTCAAGGCTGGCTCAGCGCGCTGAGCGCAGATGCCAGAGAAAATTCAGTTGGTGGGTTGTATGCCGCGTCTGCGCTCTTCCATCTCGCGCCGCTCTACGCAGACGGGATGGTTGCGGAAGACCGCTTTGTCACATTGCTCTGCCATGCAAATCTGGAAGCCTAGGAACACGCGGTCAGCGCAAGCTTCACGGGGATTAGAAGCGCCGCGAGATGCCGCAGGTGCTGGCGCAGGCGTCGCCACTGGGCGAGGTGGTGGTGGGGTGGGCTCGGGAGTGGATGCCACTGGCGTGGGTGTGAAGCTTCGCACCGGTTCGGGTGCGCTGGATCGCCGATTGGCCGTTGCTGCTTTGGCTGCAGAAGCTGCACGAGCCGCAGCCAATGCGCGCGCTGCGGCTGAAGCAGGTGAGAGCGGGGCGGACGCGGTGGTCGTTGGTGCAATAGCAACAGAGCTGGTCGCTGAACTAGAGGCAGAGGTTGAAGTCACTGTCGCAGAGCCAGCGCTGATTGGGATGGCTTCAGGTGAAGAAACGGTGGTGAATGTGCTTGAAGTGGCGGCGGTATCAGGCAAGCTCACGGTAGCTGTCGGCGTGGACGCGGCCGCGGAGGCATCAACTGCTGAGGTAGGGCTGCGCAAAAACCAAAATATTCCTGCTGCCACCAACACAGCGCCCACACCGATCACAGCCCAAGGAGGGGAGGATTTAGATTTGGGAGATGCGAACAATTTGGCTGGTGTGGTTTCCAGCGGCATGGCTTTCAAGGCACTTGCGTCTTCGTTCGCAGCGCCTGACATTTTGTCTAACGTGCCTGACTCGCTGAGTGGGAACTGAGTCACAGCAAATTGTGTGCTCGGACCGTATTCAGAATCATTGTAAGCACTGGGGGGCAAGGTCGGATCGTCATGACCAACGCCTGTGGCGGCAACAACAACTGCTGAACCAGCACTAAGGTTTAAAGCCGATGCCACAGTGGCAGGGGTGCTGCTTTGCACCATGGTGGCCTCGCCTGGTTTGCGTAACTGAGTTGACTCGTAGCGAGAGGCTGCGCCAGCGTTTCGTTCTGCATCGGCCAGAGCTTTGAGTCTGCGCTTAGCCAAATCCGCATAGATGCCGACAGGAAAGCGTTTCAAAAAGCCTTCGAGTACTTCGGGCTCAGAGCTGTCTTTGATGTCTTTCCAATAAACCAACTCGAGCTCTTGCGTGACCGTGCTACCGCTTGTGCCAGCTTGCGTGATACTACCGGGGAAAGTGCCAATGCCATCGAGCACTTGTGGGCGTGGTTCAGCGGTAGGTGTGATCGTCAGGTCGGCATTGTTGACGGCGGCTTTGAGTGCAGTTGCGAAGGAAGCGGCATCGGCAAAACGATCTAACTTGCTCTTAGCCAGAGCTTTGGCTACCACCGCATCAAGCGAAGGCGGTAAGGCACCAACGATCTGACTTGGCGGGGCCGGGTCTTCTTTTACAATTTTTGAAACGATGTCTAGATAGCCTTCGCCATCAAATGGGCGCACCCCTGTGAGCAACTGGTATAGCACGATGCCGGCTGAGAACAAATCGGAACTGGAATCGACACCTTTGCCAGCCACTTGCTCTGGCGACATGTATTTGAGCGTGCCGACAGTGCCGCCACTGGTTTTGGTGGCTTCGCCCGAATCGGTGATGCGAGCGACGCCAAAGTCTGTCAACTTGATGCGGCCTTCCTTGGTGAGCAGCATGTTGGCGGGCTTGATATCGCGGTGAATGATTTTGTTTTTATGTGCGTAATCCAGAGCCGATAGCAAATCAGCCATCATGAAAGCGGTTTGCTCCAGCGAAAAGCGCTTACCTTGGTCAAGGAAATGTTTCAGGTCTTCGCCTTGGACGAATTCCATCACGATATAGGCTGTTTGCCCAAAAGCATCAACGTGTTTGTCAGAGTCGTAGACGCTCACGATATTGGGATGCTGCAAACGCCCTGCTGAGCGAGCTTCTGTCTTAAAGCGCTGCTCGTATTCAACAATTTCATTAGGTGCCATGCCCACCACGCGCACGGTTTTGATGGCCACGCGGCGATCTATATTCGGATCGCGCCCTTCATAGACCACGCCCATCGCACCTTGGCCAAGCACGCGCAAGATGTCGTAGCGGCCTAGGTGCTGAATAGGAGGTGGCAGATCGATCATTCGGATGCTATGTAGGTACTTTTGAATTCACATTCTACGCGGGGTGTGTATCAAGCTGTTGGGGAGTGCTACCCAGATCCCAGAAACGCGCTACTTATCACGAAGCAAAGTGTTTCGCGTGAGCAACACAACCTGATCGTAACCCGCACTGGTCTCCAGCCACACCGCCTCTAGTCGGGGGAACGCGCGTTCGAAGTGCTCGCGCTCGTTGCCAATTTCCAGCACCAAGACGCCATACTCGCTCATGCGCGAAGCGGCCTCACGCAGCAAGGGGCGAATGAAATCCATGCCATCTGCGCCGCCCGCCAGCGAAATCTCGGGCTCTGCGCGGTATTCCAAAGGCAGCGCAGACATGCTGTTGCTGTTGACATAAGGCGGATTGCACACCATCAGATCGTAAAGCTGGCCTTGGATACCTTGGCATTGCGCTAGGCCATCGGAATGAATCAATTCAATGCGGTCTTGCAGGCCATGCTTGGCGACGTTGATCGCGGCCACATCGAGCGCGTCTTGGCTGATATCTGCGCCTTGCACGCGCACATCTGGAAAAGTCATGGCTGATAGAACAGCCAATGAGCCGTTGCCGGTACACAAATCCAACACGTTTTTCGTGTCTTCGCGCAGCCAATAATCTAATGTCGCTTGGCCATCCACATCCACCAACAACTCAGCAATGAAGCTGCGCGGCACAATCACCCGCTCGTCCACGTAAAACGGTACGCCTTGCAACCAAGCCTCTTGCGTCAGGTAGGCGGCGGGCTTTCTGGTTTCAATACGCGCTATCAAAAGAGTAGCGATTCGCGCAGAATCTATAACGGATACTGGCCTGTTTTGCACTGAATCCAGATCATCCAGCGGCAGCTTCAAGCTCCAAAGCACAAGCCATGCGGCTTCGTCAAACGCGTTGCTCGTGCCGTGGCCGAAAGCCACGCCAGCTTGCTCTAGTTGGGCTGCGCTGGATTGGATGAGTTCTAAAACAGTGGTCATGAGGGGCTTTAGCGCGAATAGCGATGCTGGACGGTTTCTGGCAAATAGTGAATCGATTTGTTGCTTGCAGCTTCACGTTGCGCGAGGGCTTGCAAGGCTGCGTCCAGCTCGGCATAGGAACCAGCAAATTGCTTGCGCACGCCCACGCTGATGCGAAAGCGGATCTCAACATCACGCGCCTCATGGGTATCGCGCATGAGCCCGAGCGCCACCAAGCGCGAGAGGCGGCCGCTGAGTACTTCGCCCTGCGGCACATCTGCCATCAAAAGTGCGAGGCGGTTGTGCGAGATGCGACCCACTGTATCAAACTCTCGCGCAACGCTGCGCACCAAGCGCACGCTGCGTGCTATCAAGTCTTCGTTGTCTAGAGCAACGACAGATGTCGCTGCTTCGACAGAAATATAGACCACAGCCACATCGCGGCGCAATGCGAGTGCGGCTTGCCAAACCTCAGTGGCTTTCTGGCGAAAACTGCTCGCATTGAGAAATCCCGTCAGAGGATCGTGCCAAGCCGAGACTCGCTCTTGCACGGCCTGCGCATGGCGCAAACGGCTGTAAGCATTGATACACAGCATCATCGCCACAGCTTCGATCACGGCTGCAATCACAGGCGTTTCAGCGGGCAGCCAAGGTAAAGCCAACAGCCCCATGCTCTTACCTAACACGAAACCAATGGTCAATAAATATGGCGCATACACCATCAGCCAGTAGCGTGCAAACTGCACGCCTTTGCGCCATGCACTGAGTGCAGAATAGAGGATGAAAAAAAACACGGCAGCGCAGATGATATTGAACGCGATGATGACATCGGCATAGCGCTGCACGAAAAGCGTGAGCAGCATGTAGCCCAAACACATCGCAAACAGCAGGTGTGCAACGGCATGATAGGCGCGGCCTTGCAAGCTGCCAAACATCGAACGACTGAACTGCAAATTGAATGCAAATGCACCCAACACGCCATAGACCACTGCATCACTGGCAAATTTGGTTGCCTGCGGCCAGAGCCAAGCTTGCGTCATGCCGTTGTAGCACAGTGCGGAAAACATTGTAAAGAGCAAATACATCGCATACCAAGCGTAGGTGACATCGCGATAAGCCAGACTCATCTGGGCGCAAGCCATCACCAGCGTGAACACCACGCCCACCAGCAGCCCCGTCCAGAGCATCTGCAGGCCATCGCGCTTTATCGCTTCGCTCGCATTCACAATCTGCGGCTGGAAACTGGTCGGCAATTGATGCACCACGCGAATGTAGGCTTCCTGCATGCCATTCACATCGGCTTGCAAAGCAAAGCGCGGGCGCAGTGAATCCAGCGGCCATGTGTCATGAGCCACGCGATCTCCCGCAGCGCTCATCTTCCAAGTGCCGCTGGCATCGCGCTGATACAACTCATAACGATCCACCAATACGCTGGGAAACTCCAGCTGCAAAGTCTGCGCATCGCTGGCTTGCTGAGCCGGGAGTTTCAAATGCATCCAAAGCGGCGACTCTTCACTCACGCGGTAATTGCGGCGCGGCTCGTGTGCAGCAAAGCGGCTCGCTGGCATCGCAGCCACTTCCTCTATGCTAGCTTCTGCGCTCAAACCTTCGATCACACCCAACGAAGCGCCCGGCATTTGCTCCAAGGGCACAGCCTGAGCCAGCGCAGCCATCAGCAACGCCGCAAAAGCCCAGCTTATGCGCAGCCTTGCCTTGAAATTGAGCTTGAAACCGGCCTGAATCATGTGAAATGCAGCGATCACATGACACCTTCAAACATCATCACATCCACCGCATCACCCACACTCACATTGCCTTGCGCATGGTGCAATACGATTAGCCCATTGGACTGCACCATGCTCGACAACACACCCGAGCCTTGATTTGAGCTGGTGGTGCGCACCTGCAAGCGGCCATCTGCTGCGCGGCTCACTTGGCCACGTTGATATTCTGTACGTCCCGGTTTTTTGCGCAGATCCTCTTGGCTCATCGCTTGCAGACACAAAGGCTCAGCGCTGTATTTCTCAGCTGCTCCGTTCATGCGCAGCAGGGCAGGGCGTACGAAGGCCAGCATCGTCACCATCGTGGCCACCGGGTTGCCAGGCAGTCCAAAGAGAATACATGATTCACTATCAATTTGATAGCTATCTATGCCCTTTTTATAACGGGTAAAGGCCGATTTTTCTTCAAAAATAGCATGCTCAGCACGTAGCAAACGCCCCACCGCCATTGGCCGACCCGGCCGCATCGCAATCTTCCAAAAAGCCACATCGCCCAGCTTTTTCATCATTGCCTTCGTGTGATCCGCCTCGCCCACGCTCACACCGCCGCTGGTGATGATCGCGTCTGCCGTTGCCGCAGCTTGCATAAACGCCGCTTCCAGCAAAGCAGGCTCATCGCGCACCACGCCCATGTCGATCACTTCAAAGCCCCAGCGTTTGAGCATGCCAAACACCGTGTAGCGGTTGGAATCAAAGATCGCACCTTCGCGCGGCGTATCGCCCAGGCTGAGCACTTCATCGCCCGTAGAGAAATACGCAATTTTGAGTTTTCTAAAAACCAGCACCTGTGCGATATTCAAGCTCGCCAGCAGCCCAAGCGCAGCCGGTGCGAGCCGCTCTCCTTTTGAGATCGCCACGCTACCCGCCAGTAAATCCTCGCCAGCAAAGCGGCGGTTGTCACCCGTTTTCAACACGTTAGGTGCAATGCGGATCTGATCGCCTGAAACTTCACACAGCTCTTGCGGCACAACCGTATCCAAACCCGCTGGCATCACAGCCCCCGTCATGATCTTCACGCATTCGCCGGCTGCCACAGTGCCTTGCCATGCCTTACCAGCCAACGCTGTGCCCACGATTTTTAACTTCGTTGGCTGATCGCTCAGCAGTGAAGACCCCGCAAATGCAAACCCATCCATAGCCGAATTGTCATGCGCAGGCACGCTGATCGGCGAGACGATATCTTGTGCCAACACCCGATCCAACGCTTCAAACAACCCCACCTTCTCAGTTGCTTGCACAGGTTGCACCAGTTGCGCCAAAAATTCATTCACCTTGCCCGCAGGCAAAGCCAGTGGGTCATAGCCTTGCAGCTCAGCGGCGATGTCGGAGAGAGGTTTCATCGTTTTTCGTAGCCCAATTGCAAAGGTAAATCCATCGAATCGTGCAACACACGAAGCACAGTCAAAGCAGCCGTGTTGATACGAAAAACAATCAAGTGACGTGGCTTTTCAAGCGCGCCAGGTTTCATTTTGAGGCGACTGAAGCGCAGATGATAGAGAAATACACCTTGGGGCAATTCGGCATGTGTCATCGCCCCCAAGCGCGTAGGCTCATCCAGGAGATCAGCCAGCGCATGTTCGAGCAGTTCGTCGTCGTGCAGGCGGGTCAGTTCGCCGAATCGAGCCTGAGTCCAAGCTTGTATGGATGACATATCCTCCAGCGCCTTGAGTGCGAATTCAGGAAGCAAAGGCATCGCTCAGCTCTTGGGCGGCAGGCTTTGAGATCGCATGCTCTTCAAATACTGCCCAAATTCTTTCGCAGACTTGAAGCTAGCCACGCGCCCTGCAGCCATGTCAGCATCACCCACTTGTATGGCATCGCGCAATGCGCAGAGGTGCGCATCTTCTTGCAGTTGCTTCTTTTCCATCAACCGAAGGCTTTCCCGCACCACCTCACTCACATTGTTGTAGCGCCCGGAGGAGACGAGCTGCTTGGTGAAATTCTCAAGATAAGGGGTAAGGGCAACGCTGGTAGGCATATGAAAGCTCCATCAAACGCTAATTTATTAAACTTTAACATAACTCATGGCGTCGCCTTTGATTGCAATGCAGATCGCAACTCTAAACGCATCAACAGCTTGTCATGAAAGAGTCCATTGACGCAGATCGCGCGTGGCAGCAGTCCGTAGCGCACGAAGCCTGCGCGCTCGTACAGGTGTACAACATGTGTGTTGGATGCTGTCACCGTGAGAATTATTTGGTCAAATTGGCCAGTCGCCGTTATAAAATATACGCAGTTTGCTATTAATTCAGGAGCAATTCCCTGGCCTTGCGCGGCTTTGGCGACAAACATACCCAGCACCGTACCAATGTGGCGCTGCTGCGCTTTCGCAGCTACTTCCAAGGCAATGCTGCCCACCAGCTGATCTTGCGCATCAAATGCGCCCCAGAGTTTATTGCCATTCACATGGGGCTCAGAGATGCGCGGCGCATAGCTCTCAGCCTTGCGCAAATGCTCAGTTTCGTAGTCGGAAGTGAAGGCTTCAGGAAATTCGCGCAAAGCCTCATCGCGCAGAGCTTTGTATGCGGGCAGATCGTTCAGAGTCAGTAAACGGATAGTGATGGGCGAGGGCATGATGCCATTATCCCGCCGCAAGCTCAATCCCAACCCACTCAACTCAAGTCGTAAAAAACTTCTTCAGCTTATCTGTCCAAGTCTCTTCATTCGGTGAATGCTTCGCCCCGCCTTTGCGCACCGATTCGTCAAACTCTTTCATGAGTTTGCGCTGATGCTCAGTGAGCTTCACTGGTGTTTCTAGCGAGACGTGGCAATACAGATCGCCGGGGTAGCTCGAGCGCACACCTTTGATGCCTTTGCCGCGCAGGCGGAAGGTTTTGCCGTGTTGCGTGCCATCGGGAATGTCGATGCCGACCTTGCCCATTTTGTTTTCCGCTTCTTCGGCCAGCGTAGGCACTTCAATTTCGCCGCCCAGCGCTGCAGTGGCAAAGCTGATGGGCACTTGGCAATGTAGATCATCGCCATCGCGCTCAAAAATATCGTGCTTGGCCACGCGAATTTCAATGTACAAATCGCCTGCGGGCCCGCCATTGGTGCCCGGCTCGCCATTGCCCGCGCTGCGAATGCGCATGCCATCGTCAATACCAGAAGGAATTTTCACTTCCAGCGTTTTTTGGTTTTTGATTTTGCCTACGCCGTGGCAAGCAGTGCAAGGCTCTGGGATCAAGCGGCCTGTGCCTTTGCAGGTCGGGCAGGTTTGCTGTACGCTGAAGAAGCCTTGGCGCATTTGCACTTGGCCGTGGCCTTGGCAGGTGGTGCAGGTGATCGGCTTGGTGCCAGGTTTGGCGCCATTGCCGCCGCAGGTGCCGCAGTTGTCCCATGTGGGGATACGAATTTGAGCTTCTTTACCAAACGCTGCTTCTTCGAGCGACACTTCCATGGCATAGCTCAAATCACCTCCGCGGTAAACCTGCCGACCGCCTTGAGCACGACCGCCGCCTTGGCGTTGGCCGCCAAAAACATCGCCAAAAATGTCGCCAAAAGCCTCAGCAAACCCACCAAAACCATCTTGCCCGCGCCCGCCCGGGCCGCGCATGTTCGGGTCAACGCCCGCATGGCCATATTGGTCGTATGCGGCGCGCTTGTCAGTATCAGAAAGCATCTCATAAGCCTCTTTGGCTTCTTTGAATTTCTCTTCAGCCGCCTTGGCCGTGTCACCCTGATTGCGGTCAGGATGATGCTTCATCGCCATTTTGCGATAGGATTTTTTGATGTCTTCATCGCTGGCGTTTTTCGGAACACCGAGGATTTCATAAAAGTCGCGCTTGGCCATATTCGGGGCTTTTCAATCGGTCTTTGTTTGGCAAAACGCCGCGATGATCTTTTCAGACCAACGCGGCGGCTTTTAAAGCTGTGAGGCTTAGGCTTTTTTCACTTCTTTGACTTCCGCATCGACGACGTTGTCATCATGCGCTTTCTCTTCCGGTTTGCCAGCATCTTGCCCGGCAGTTTGTGCGCCCGCTTGCTGAGCAGCTTGCGATGCTTGCATATCGGCATACATTTTCTCGCCGAGTTTTTGCGAGGCGATACCGAGAGCAGCAGATTTTTGTTCAATGGCAGATTTGTCTTCACCTTTGAGGGCTTCTTCCAATTCCTTCATCGCGGCTTCGATTTTTTCTTTCTCTCCTGCATCGAGCTTGTCGCCGTATTCAGTCATGCTCTTTTTGGTGCTGTGAACAGCAGCTTCGGCTTCGTTGCGGGCTTGAATGAGTTCGAGTTTTTTCTTGTCGTCTTCGGCGTTCAATTCAGCATCTTTGACCATGGCTTGAATTTCGTCTTCCGACAAACCCGAGTTGGCCTTGATGGTGATTTTGTTCTCTTTGCCAGTGGCTTTGTCTTTTGCGCCGACGTGCAAGATGCCATTGGCGTCGATGTCAAAGGTCACTTCAATTTGCGGTGTGCCACGCGACGCGGGCGGGATGCCTTCGAGGTTGAATTCGCCCAAGCCTTTGTTGGCCACAGCCATCTCGCGCTCGCCTTGATAAACCTTGATCGTCACAGCAGGTTGGTTGTCATCCGCTGTGGAGAAGGTTTGTGCAAACTTGGTCGGAATGGTCGTGTTTTTCTTGATCATCTTGGTCATCACGCCGCCCAGCGTCTCGATGCCGAGAGACAAGGGAGTCACGTCCAAGAGCAACACGTCTTTGCGGTCACCGCTCAGCACCTGGCCTTGAATCGCCGCGCCTACCGCCACCGCTTCATCTGGGTTCACGTCTTTACGCGGCTCTTTGCCGAAGAACTCTTTGACCTTCTCTTGCACCTTGGGCATGCGCGTCATGCCGCCCACCAAGATCACGTCTTGAATGTCAGCCACGTTCACACCAGCGTCTTTAATGGCTGTGCGGCAAGGAGCGATCGTGCGCTCGATCAGCTCTTCGACCAAGCTTTCTAATTTTGAGCGGGTGAGCTTCATGTTCAGGTGTTTGGGGCCTGAAGCGTCAACGGTAATGTAAGGCAGGTTGATCTCGGTTTGCTGGCTGGATGAGAGCTCAATTTTTGCTTTCTCTGCCACGTCTTTCAGGCGCTGCAGTGCGAGCACATCTTTCTTCAAATCAACGCCAGATTCTTTCTTGAACTCGCCGATGATGTAGTCGATGATGCGTTGGTCAAAATCTTCGCCGCCGAGGAAGGTGTCGCCGTTGGTGGAGAGCACTTCAAATTGCTTCTCGCCATCCATGTCGTTGATGTCGATGATCGATACGTCAAACGTACCGCCGCCCAAGTCATACACGGCGATTTTGCGGTCGCCTTTGCCCACTTTGTCCAGGCCGAAAGCCAAAGCGGCTGCGGTAGGCTCGTTGATGATGCGCTTGACATCTAAGCCGGCAATGCGGCCGGCATCTTTGGTAGCTTGGCGCTGGGAATCATTAAAGTAAGCGGGCACGGTGATCACGGCTTCGGTCACTTCTTCGCCGAGATAATCTTCAGCGGTCTTCTTCATCTTGCGCAGCACTTCAGCGCTCACCTGAGGAGGTGCCATCTTCTGGCCACGCACTTCCACCCAAGCGTCGCCGTTGTCGGCTTTGGCAATGGTGTAGGGCATGAGATCGATGTCTTTTTGGACTTCTTTCTCTTCGAAACGGCGGCCAATCAAGCGCTTCACCGCGTAAAGCGTGTTTTTCGGATTGGTGACGGCCTGATTTTTCGCAGGTGCGCCCACGCGAATCTCGCCATCTTCCATGTAAGCAATGATCGACGGTGTGGTGCGAGCGCCTTCAGCATTCTCGATCACCTTCGGGGTGTTACCCTCCATAACGGACACGCAAGAATTGGTCGTTCCTAAGTCAATGCCAATGATTCTTCCCATGATGCTAACTCCTGTAATTTCTAAGATATGTTGGATATGTGGATGGATGGCTGGTTTTCAAGAATTTGGAACACGGAAGGCACGGAAATTTCACGAAAAACACAGAAAAGACAATTTTTCTTTTCGATCTTGACTTTCGTGCCTTCTGTGCTTCCTCTGTGTCTTCCGTGTTCTTAATGCCTAAAAGCCCAATTTACTTCGCCGCAGCAACCGTCACCAAAGCCGGCCGCAAGGTGCGTTCTGCGATCGTGTAGCCTTTTTGCAAGACGGCCACGATGGTGTTGGCTTCTTGTTCAGAGCCTTCGGGCGCGGGCACGACACTAATCGCTTGGTGTTTAGCGGGGTCAAGCTTGTCGCCTTGAGGCGGGTTGATCTCCAGCACTTTGTTGCGTTCCAGCGCGCTTTTCAGCTGGCGCAGCGTGGCTTCTGAGCCTTCGCGCAATTGCTCATTCGTGGCGTTGGGCAAGGCCAAACCAGCGGTCAGGCTGTCCATCACTGGGAGCAGGCTTTCTGCGAAGCTCTCGACCGCGTATTTGCGGGCTTTGGTGATTTCGTCTTCGCTGCGGCGGCGGATGTTTTGCACTTCGGCGGCGGCGCGCAGGTTTTGATCATGCAGATCGGTGGCTTTGGCCTTCAAAGTGGCCAATTCGGCGAGCGCGACGGTTAACTCATCGGCGCTGTCAGCCTCATTGGCGGCCAAAGCGGCTTCAATTTCTTCGGGCGATGCGTCGGCGGGCGTGCCGGGGGGCGCTGCTGGCGTAGCGGGAGCGGCTGGGGCGCTGGAGGCCGAAGCTTCCGGCTTTTCCTCGGGTTTTTGATGTTCAGACATGGTGTTTTTAGTGAAAGACGAGACCAATGCTGCAAATGGCGGCAGACACTGGTTTTTCAAGGGGTAATTCTGGTGGGGAATCAGAGCAGAAATTGGCCAGCGAAGCAGTGCGTTTGATGCAACTGATTCACTATTAAATTGATAGCAATCTACGCATATTTTATAACGGGTAGAGGCCGATTTCGCTCAAAAAAAAGCAAAAAAACAGCCCGAAGAGTCTTCGGGCTGCAGGCAAGGAGAAAATCCTTGAGGATCAATGCATCAGGAGAAAGCTTACTTTTTCTTGGCTTTGGCGCTCGTCCACTTGGTGGCGAAAGCGCCCAAGTCGCTCATGCGCTTCAAGAGATCGGCGCCGCTGCTGGTGACGCTGTAGCCAGAATCGCCGTGGCCGACCAGATTGGCGGCGCGCAATTCTTTCAGGCGTGTGTTCAGGGTATTGGGGGTGATGCCGCCTACGCTGTCTTGCAGCAAGCGGAAGGTTTGCGGGTGGCCATCTTTGAGCGCCCACAACACGCGCATTGCGTAACGTGATTCCAGCAGATCAAACAGGGCGTTGACGGCAGCATTGTCTTTAGCGCTCATGAAAGGTGACTCCTAAGCAGTTTTTGATGAAGTGATGTCAGAGGTTTAGTCTCGAACTGATTGAAATATAACGCTTTTTTAGAAAAACGCTACAACTTTCGTAGCTAGCTATGCTTTTTGATGTCGGGATTACCCGAATTTGTAGCTAATTTGCTGCACTTTTGGGAGCACGCTTTGATTCCTGCTATCACGTTCAAGCCATCCGAGGCCAAAAAAATCAAGCTAAAACCAAGCGCCAAAGATGCGTTTTCTCTCTAGAGCGGGCGACAAAGAAGGCATCGGTCAAATCGTTGGCTTTGGGGTGTTTGGGCGAGGTGCTGAGCTGCCCAATCACCTGCAAACCCGCCTCTTGAATGAGTTTCAAAAGCTCCTCATGCTTGCGCAAGCCCAAATGCTCGGCCAAATCCGACAAGATCAGCCAAGCCTCGCCGCCAGGCGCCAGATGCTCTGGCACGCCCTGCAAAAAGCCCTTCAGCATCTGGCTGCCTTCGTCATACACCGCGCGCTCCAGCGCCGAGCTCGGCTTGCCCGGCATCCAAGGCGGATTGCACACAATCAGCTGAGCGCGGCCAAAGCTTTTGGTGGGGAATAAATCCGCTTGAATCACTTGCACCTGCGGCACCGTGCAGCCCAAGCGCTTCAAATTGTCTTGTGCGCAAGCCAGCGCGCGCGGATCAAGATCGGTGGCGATGATTTTGCCAATGCCGCGTTTGCGCAAAAGCGCAGTCAGCACACCGGTGCCCGTGCCAATGTCAAAAGCCAAGATCTGCTCGGGCTGGCCCCAGGCGCTGGGCAAAGGCGCATCGCGCACCAATTCCAAATACTCGCTGCGCACCGGAGAAAACACGCCGTAATGCGCATGAATTCGCTGCGTGAGCCCCGCCTTGCTGATGCCCAGCGCAGGCACTTCTACCCCCTTTTTGCGCCACTCATGGGCGCTGATGATGCCCAGCAGCTCGCGCAAGCTCACCACCGAATGCGTGATGCCGGCGCTGGCCTTGCCAATGGCTTTATCACTCGCCGGCCCCCAAGCCTCCACGCAAGCTTGCACCACATCGGGCGCGCGCCGCAGCGGGATTTGATAGTCCGCTTGGAAGGGCAGCAGCACCATGCCCAGCACGCGGGCACGCTGCGCCTGCGCTTGGCGATGCTTGTAAAAGGCGGCAGCGAGTTGGGCGGGGGAAGATTTGCTGTTGAGTGTGGGGGCGGGCGTGGGCGGAAGTGGGGCTGATGCGATGTGCTCTGCGCCAATGCTCAGCGCTGCGCTCGCCCGCGCGGCTGCCGCCGCACCTGCGCCGCGCCGGGGCGGGCGCTTGGGGCGCTCGGCGCGATTTTCCAGCCGCCGCTCCAGCGCCTGAATCAAATGCTTGGCATTTTGAAAATCCCCGCGCCAAAGCAAACCCACGCCCTCGCTGGCTAATTTGTAAGCCGTGTCCGCGCTCATCGTGTCATCTGCCATCTGCACGCGCTTGGGCGGGCTCACGCCCCGCTCGCTGCGCCACAACGCGCTCTGCGATACGTCTTGCTCTGACCATTGGAGGAGGGTATCTGACATGGCAGTAGCTTCGCTTAAAAAAGAAGCAATTTTAGCCGATAGCCGTTATAGAATCAGCGCAGAGTGCTATATATTTAGGAGTAAATGGGTGCTTGCATACGTGTGCTCGTGTCAGTAAAATACATGATAATATAAACAGTACTTCACTCATTATTTTTAAACCAACAAACCATGAGCCAGCTCCCTGCCACCGCCAACCCCGCGTTCACAGACATCGTCCAGCTGATTGCCAGCGCCAAGCATCGCGCCATTGCGGCGGTCAACACCACGTTGATTGATTTGTATTGGCAAGTCGGCGAGATCATCAGCAAGAAAATCGCTTCTGCTGAATGGGGCGATGGCGTGGTTAATCAACTTGCCGAGCACCTAGCTCAAACCCAGCCCGGGCTGCGCGGCTTTGCTCGTCCAAACCTGTTTCGCATGCGGCAGTTTTACGAAACTTACAGAGACGAGGCAAAAGTCTCACCACTGGTGAGACTTTTGCCGTGGACGCACAACCTCATCATCCTCAGCCAGTCAAAACGCCCAGAAGAGCGCGAGTTTTATCTTCGCGCAGCGATCCAAGAAAAATGGACCAGCCGTGAATTAGAGCGCCAGTTCAAAAGCGCTGCTTTTGAGCGAGTTGTGTTGCAGCCCACAAAAGTCTCAGCAGCGCTGAGACTTTTGCATCCCGAAGCCATCAGCGCCTTCAAAGACGCCTACATGCTCGAATTCCTAGGCCTGCCAGAAGCCCACAGCGAATCCGATCTCCACAAAAGCCTGCTCGCCAAACTCAAAGCATTCCTATGCAAGCTAGGCCGTGATTTCTGCTTCATCGGCTCAGAATTCCCCATCCAAGTCGGCGGGCGAGATTTCGCGCTTGATCTGCTCTTCTTCCACCGCAGCCTCAATTGCCTCGTTGCTATCGAGCTAAAAGTAGGTCGCTTCGAGCCCGAATACCTCGGCAAACTCTCGTTTTACCTAGAAGCCCTAGACCGCGACGTCCGCAAACCCCACGAAAACCCCGCCATCGGCGTGCTCCTATGCGCCAGCAAAGACGACGAAGTTGTTGAATATGCCCTCAGCCGCACAGCCTCACCCGCGCTCATCGCGCAATACGAGACACAGTTGCCAGATAAGGCGTTGCTACAAGGTAAGTTGCATGAGTTTTATTTGCAGGACACTAGTAAAGATATTTACCCTTGAAAAAACTTTTGAAGTGGCTTTGACTAAGCGGGACTATTACAAGTGAGCAGTAGGTTTTGATGATTGTTTTAAACTTAGCGACGTGTGTGAAATATGAAAAATGTAAACGCTTAGGTTTTTTCTTTATTTCAAAGATATTTATATTTACAGAAGGACTACTAAATGGCTTTACCTACTTCGTATCTGACTTCCTTAAAAAATCTTGGAGGAATACTGAATTCAATTATTGGTGCACAAGCACCAGACAAGTTCACAACTCGATTTCTTGAATCTCTTGGATACTCATCAGCTACAGACAGGCTAGTTATTGGCGTACTTAAGTCGCTGGGCTTTTTGGCTGATGATGGCCGACCTCTGCAGAGATACTTTGATTACCTTGATCAAAGTCGATCAGCGATAGTCATGGCAGAGGGCGTTAGAGAGGCTTACGCAGATCTGTTTAAAGTGAACAAAAATGCTGAAAAACTAAATAAAGTAGATGTTTTTAATAAGCTGAAAACTTTAACTCAAGGCCAATATTCAGAGGGTGTTTTAAACAACATGGCAACGACTTTTTCTAGCTTGTGCACCCATGCGGATTTCGAGGCAGTTCCAAGTGTCTTGGAGGCAGCAGTGCCCAATTCGCCTGTTGAACAAGCTTCAATACCGCCTTCTGGATCGCCTATTGCGAATGGAATTCCAAGTCGAGGTGCGCTGTCAATTGGGGGGCTGGTATACAACATTGAGCTAGTGCTTCCTGAGTCAAGAGATCCTAAGGTGTACGACGCTTTGTTTGAGTCGCTTCGAAAGCACTTAACATGAATCAATCGTCATCGAGCCTATATTCTTTTGCATTTCGTGGTTTATTGGCAGAAGAGGCACTTGATAGCCAAGGTAGAAAAAGTAAGCTATTGCTGCAAATGGCCGACCAAGATATCGCAAAGTCCGTTGCGTTAGACGCTCTTGACGAAGTGCATGTTGCAAATGCAAAAGCAATGTCGATTGTGTATACCGCGATTGCTGCGTTTGAGAGTGGAGTAAGAGAGTTGGTTGTCAAGACACTTCGCGATAAGTTTCATGAAGAATGGTGGGATAAAGGTTTTTCGCAAACCGTACGCGAAAGGGCGATGAAGCGGATGGCCGATGAGCAACATGCCAAGTGGCATTCGCAGCGTGGGCAAGATCCTATAAATTACACGACATTCGGCGATCTCAAATATGCAATGGAAAAGAATTGGCCAGAGTTTCAAGACTTGATCGGTTCGCTGTCTTGGGCAGCAGGAATTTTTGACGTCATAGAACGATCTCGCAACGTCATCATGCACAGTGGCAGCTTGCAGCCAGAAGACATAGATCGACTTGGAATCAATATTCGAGATTGGATTAAGCAAGTCGGCGCTTAGAGCACTATCGATCTTTAATTTTGAAAACAGCTCGTTTGCAATGACGTACTCAACGATCTGCTTCAATGAATCTTTAACCGCATTTCCTTGACAATAAAACATGCGACCATTCAACACGTTGGTCTATTCCACTGAAACAGGCCGTATTTGCCCTGATTGCAGCCAGCCAACGGTGCAATGCCAGTGTGCTGCAAACAAGAAAGTCTTGGCTGCGGCAGGTAGCGCATCTGCTGACGGCATCGTGCGCGTGCAGCGCGAGACGAAGGGGCGGGGTGGTAAGAGCGTGACGGTGGTGCGCGGGCTGGCTTTGGATGCTGAGGCGCTTGCTGCGCTGGGCAAGCAACTCAAAGCGGCCTGCGGCTCGGGCGGCACGGCCAAAGACGGCGAGTACGAGGCTCAAGGCGACCATGTGGCCACGGTGATGGCGGCGCTGGTGAAGTTGGGGTATGCGGTGAAACGCTCTGGCTGCTAGCTGAAGGGTTGATTTGTGAGTCTTTGCGCTAAGCAAGGAAAAATAACCGCCGGGTTAAATACTGATTAAAATACCAGCTTCCCAGCAAAAAACCTTGCATGCAATCTGCACAATGGCGTTATGACCACTCCGCAACAATTCCTTATCTACCAAAGCGAAGACGGCTCGACTCGCATTGATGTGCTGTTGGAAGCGGAGACGCTTTGGCTAAGCCAGAAGCAGTTGACGGAGCTGTTTGGCAAGGCTAAAGGCACGATAAGCGAGCATATCAAGCACATCTTTGAGGATGGCGAGCAGGATGAAAATTCAGTTGTTCGGTTATTCCGAACAACTGCCGCTGACGGCAAGCAGTACGAGGTGGCTCACTACAACCTGGATATGGTGTTGGCCTTGGGTTTTCGGGTGCGCAGCCCGGTGGGCGTGCGTTTTCGGCGCTGGGCTAGTGACAAGCTTAAGGAGTTTATTGTCAAAGGTTTTGTGTTGGACGATGCGCGGCTGAAGAACCCCGGTGGTCAGGGCACAGGGCTCGACTACTTTGACGAGCTGACGCGTCGCCTGCAAGACATTCGCACCAGCGAGCGGCGCTTTTACCAAAAGATCACCGACATTTACGCTACCAGTGTGGACTACGACAGCAACGATGCGCTGACGCAGGCGTTTTTTGCCACAGTGCAAAACAAAGTGCATTACGCCGTGCACGGCCAGACGGCTGCTGAGCTGATTGCCGCTCGGGCTGACAGCAGCCTGCCCCATATGGGGCTCACCAACTGGCAGAGCGCACGCATCCGCAAGCCGGACGTGAGCGTAGCTAAAAACTACCTGTCAGAGGCCGAGCTGCGCGCCCTGAATAACCTGGCCGAGCAGTATTTGATTTTTGCCGAGGGCCAAACCCTGCGCCGCGTCGCCATGAGCATGCAAGACTGGGTCACCAAGCTGGAGGGTTTTTTAACGCTGAACGACCGTGAGATATTGCAAGGCGCGGGCTCGGTGTCTGCGCAGTTGGCTAAACACCATGCAGAGCGAGAGTTTGATAAATTCAGGGCGGTGGACAACCTGCGGTTTGAGTCGGATTTTGACCAGATGCTCAAGCAGCTACCTGCTAAGCCATCGGGCGGGCGGCGTTAAATGCTGACCATGTTGAAAAGCACCTTGGTCTATTCCACCGAAAAAGGCCGCATCTGCCCCGATTGCAGTCAACCTGCGGCGCAGTGTCAGTGCGCGGCAAACAAGAAAGCTTTGGTAGCAGCGGCCAGCGCGGCATCAGACGGCATCGTGCGCGTGCAGCGGGAGACCAAGGGGCGGGGTGGCAAGAGTGTGACGCTGGTGCGCGGACTGGCTTTGGATGCGGAGGCGCTGGCGACGCTGGGCAAGCAACTCAAAGCGGCCTGCGGCTCGGGCGGCACAGTCAAAGACGGGGTGATTGAGGTGCAGGGCGATCATGTGGTGACGCTGATCACGGCGCTGCAAAAGCGGGGCTACACGGTCAAGCGCGTGGGCGGCTGAGCGCGCGGGGTAGGCTGATTCGGCCCAAGCGCCTAGACGCAACGCTCTTTGAACCAATCAGGGATTTCTATTGCTTTGATGCGGCTGCTGTCATCGGGATGCTTGATGCACAAGGCGCGCCGCTCGGTGCCTTCGCAAATCAAGGTCTCGCCGCGCATCACGCGGTGGCGCTGCAAAATGGTTTTGCGCGCCCATTCTTCCACCGTGGTGTGAATCTGCAAACGCTCGCCATAGGTGGCGGCGGTGATAAATTTCGTGTGGATCTCGAGGAGGGGCGTGCCGATGATGCCGTGGGTTTTGACAAGCTCGCGCCAAAGCGGGATGCCGCATTGCACAAAGAAATTCAGCGATGAGGCATCCATCCATTTGTTGAAATTAGCAAAGAAGACGATGCCCGCTGGATCGCAATCGCCAAACATCACTTGGACTTCATAGATGATGGTTTTATTCATCGCCACAGTGTACGTTCAGGCAGTCGATATTCGGCCTCATGCGCTCGGCAAACTGCACTGGCGGCGCAGGAAGTTTGGGCTTAACGCTCGCTGGGCTCAAGCTGAGCCCAGCTCCAACTCTTTGAGCTGCTCTTCCTCGCGTGCATGCAGCAGGGCTTGCACGGTTTCGCGCAGATCGCCTTCCATGATGAAGAGCAGTTTGTAGAGCGTGAGGTTGATGCGGTGATCCGTCATGCGGCCTTGCGGGAAGTTGTAGGTGCGGATGCGATCGCTTCGGTCGCCGCTGCCGATCAGGCCTTTGCGGGTGGCGGCTTCTTTGGCAGCGCGCTCGCTGCGCTCTTTCTCTTGCAAGCGCGCTTGCAGCACTTGCAAGGCTTTGGCTTTGTTGGCGTGCTGGCTGCGGCCATCTTGGCATTCGGCTACCAAGCCCGTGGGCAGGTGAACCACGCGCACTGCAGAATCTGTTTTGTTGATGTGCTGGCCGCCGGCACCTGAGGCTCGGAATGTATCTATGCGCAAATCGGCAGGGTTGAGCGTGATGGCCTCGTGCTCATCGGGCTCGGGCATCACCGCTACCGTGCAGGCACTGGTGTGAATGCGGCCTTGCGTTTCGGTGGTGGGCACGCGCTGCACGCGGTGCCCGCCAGATTCAAAACGCAGCTTGCCATACACGCCGATGCCCCATTCATCTGCAGCGCCTTCCATGCGCAACACGACTTCTTTGTAGCCGCCTACTTCGGATGATGATTCGCTCATCACCTCCACGCGCCAGCCTTGCGTGGTGGCGAAGCGCGTGTACATGCGGCACAAGTCGCCAGCAAACAAAGCTGATTCATCGCCACCTGTGCCAGCGCGAATTTCGATGAAGGCGGCTCTAGCATCGTCGGGGTCACGCGGGATCAGCAGGCGCTGCAATTCGTCTTCTAGTTTGGTGAGATCGGCTTGGCCAGAGGCGATTTCTTCTTGCGCCATTTCGGCCATGTCTGCATCCGCGAGCATGTCTTGTGCAGAAGCGATATTGCTTTCAATCTGTTGGTAGCGAGCATAGCGGCCAGCAGTCGGTGTCACTTGCGCATGCTCTTGCGAGAGCGTGCGAAAAGCCTTCATGTCAGCCATGATGTCGGGCTTGGAGAGCAAGCTCTCTACATCAAGCAAGCGCTCTTGGATGGTTTCTAGTTTGGAGCGGAGAAATGATTTCATGACAGCTTGGAGAATCTAGGGAGCGCAAAAAACGCGAAAAGAAAACCGAAAAGCGCGAAAAGTTCGGATTGTTTTTTTGCGTTTTTAGCGTACTTTTTGCGTTTTTCGCGATACCAAGAAGGTCCGCCAGTCGTACAACGCTGAGCGTGCAGCTAACGTTCGTCGCGTTCTTGTGGCTTGAGATACAAACGCTGCACGGCCTCTTGCGCGGCGGCGCGCTGGCCAGGCTCTGTAGCGCCAAGCTGGCTAAACGCTGGATGCAAAAACTTTTGCGCCACGCCTTTTGACAAAGCTTCCAGCACGGCATCAATATCTTCACCTTTGGCTAGCAAGCGCTTAGCGCGAGCGATCTCTGTAGCTCGCCACTCATCACTTTGCGCATTGAGCTGCTGAATCAAATTCGTCGTGCCTTCGCTTCTTTGCTGCATCCAGCGCAGAAAATCTTGCACGCCTGCGTCAACAATGATTTCCGCTTGCGCCACAGCCGCTTGCCGCGTGTCTTTCGCCGTTTGCACTACGCCGGCCAGATCGTCGACCGTGTAGAGATACACATCATCCAAGGCTTTCACTTCCGGCTCAATATCGCGTGGCACAGCCAGATCGACCATGAAGATAGGCTTGTGTTTGCGCGCTTTGAGGGCTCGCTCCACCGCGCCCAAGCCGATGATGGGCAAGGTGCTCGCGGTGCAACTGATCACGGCATCGAACTCATGCAGCCGAGAAGGCAGCTCGCCCAAGTGCATGGTGTGCAGCGCGGTGTTGCTGGTCACGGCTGCGGGCGCGAGCCTGTCCACCAAAGCTTGGCCGCGCTCCATCGTACGGTTAGCAATCACCATTTGGCGCGGATTTTTCGCAGCAAAATGCGTGGCGGCCAGCTCAATCATCTCGCCTGCGCCGACGAAAAGGATGCGAATTTCGGACAGGTCTTCAAACAACTGGCCAGCCAAGCGCACAGCGGCTGCAGCCATGCTGATGCTTTGTGTGCCAATGTCTGTGTGGCTGCGCACTTCTTTGGCTACGGCAAAGCTGCGCTGAAACATTTGGTGCAGCGTGCTGCCCAGTGCGCCCGCGCCTTCCGCCGCGTTCACGGCATCTTTGAGTTGCCCGAGGATCTGCGTTTCGCCCAAAACCATGGAGTCGAGCCCGGCGGCGACGCGGAAGGCATGCCTTGCGGCGTGTTCGTTTTGCAGCGTGTAGGTGTGGCTTTCCAGCTCATGACTGCTCACGCCGCCGCTGGCTGCGAGCCAATTCAAAACCTGCGTGGTGTGCTGCGCATCGCCAGCGCCATAAATTTCAGTGCGGTTGCAGGTGGACACCAAAGTCAGCTCGGATTCGCTTTTGAGCGAGCCGCGCAGTGCCGATAAAGCAGGAGGCAACTGATCGAGCGCAAAGGCAAAACGACCGCGCAGATCCAGCGGCGCGGTGGTGTGGTTGATGCCTAAGGCCCATACAGTCATGGTTCGATTATAAGTTTTATGTGTTTTGAGCACTGCGCCCGCATGTTTGTTGCGAAGGATGCTATAAATTTAAGAGCAATTCAAAATTCGACAGTGGCGCTTGAACCTGGCATTGAAAGCCGAACACCTTTTAAGCACTGCACAGCACGGATGGCTTGGGCGGAGTTCTTACGCCAAACCAGTGAAACTGGTGTTGGATCTAGGCCGATGTCGACAGGCAAAATCATGACGGGATGGCTGCTGAGCAGCGCGGCTGATTGTGCGCAGCAGCTCAAGAGATCTGTCTGAGATACCAGTGAAAGACTGTAGAAGAAGGAAGGCGACTCCACCACCGGGGCAGGGGCTGCGACGCCGAGTCGTAAAAATGCATCTGTCAGAGCCGCTCGCGTGGTCGATTGCATGTCAGGTAAGACCCAAGGCCAATCCAGCAAATCCGACAACTGCAATGCGCGGCGGTTCGCCAAGGGATGCCCGCGACGAGCAACGACCGATAGCTTGCCCTGATACAAAACCCGCTGCGCCAGCTCCTCAACCAAGGGAGTGCCTGCAGCATGCCTTGGCAATTGACCCAACATGAGGTCGATTTCTCCTACGCTGAGTTTGTGTAACAACTGCTCGGCACTGCCGGAAAGCAATTGAAGCCGCCAAGCCGCAGAATTGCTGATCAAAGTTTGTACCAGCTGAGGCAATATCGTGGTTGTGGTGTGCGGAAATGCGCCTATGCGCAGCAGCGGTGCCACTGTTCCAGAGATCGATGCCCCCATTGCGCTGACTTCACCCAGCACGGTTTGGCAGCGAGGTAACAGAGCGTGCCCTTGCTCTGTGAGCGCCATCCCACGCCCTTTTCGTTCAAACAGCTTGACACCGAAAATACCTTCAATTTCTTTGAGCATCATGCTCGCTGCTGATGGGGACATGGCCAGTCGCTCCGCAGTGGCGGCAAGTGAGCCAAGCGATGCCAAAAGCGTGACGAAATGGAGCTGTTTGATGCGCAGATGGTCGATTCGAGTGGGCATTGCAAAAGTTTCTGAGTTCAGTAAAAGCTGATGATAGCGTGAGAATTATTGTGCTTTAGCTGATGACTAAACTCTAAAATGTCAGCACTTCATCAAAGGATCAGCACATGATCTCAGCCGTTTCAAAACACATACACGCCGTGTGCTTGCTGGCCATTCTTGTCCTCACGGGCTGCGCTGCGCCGATCCAATCACCCCCAGAAGCGGCCCCTGTGGTCGCGGTTTGCCCGAAAGGTGCGCCAGAGTTGACCCATTGTTTTCGCGGCCAAGATTCAGCGGGAGCGCACTACTTGATTGCCATGCCGCAAAAATGGAGTGGCGTTCTGGTGGTGCATGCACATGGTGGCCCCACATTGGGCCCGCCCAAAGCCTCGCGTGCCGATGAAGATATTGCCCGCTGGGCCATCACCGTCAAAGAAGGGCATGCTTGGGCAGGCTCGGTGTTTCGAGAAGGCGGTTTCGCGGTCACGTCGGCTGCGCAAGATACCGAGCGAGTGCGCAAAATCTTCGTCGATCATGTCGCCAAGCCTCGTCGCACGATTTTGCATGGGCAATCTTGGGGCGGCATGGTGGCAACGCGCGCTGCCGAGTTGTATCCCAAGTCGTGGGACGGGATGCTGCTAACCAGCGGCGTGGTCGGTGGCCCGGCGACCTACGACTTCCGCGTGGATTTGCGCGCGATTTACCAAATGCTCTGCAACAACCATCCGCGCACAGACGAGCCGAGCTACTTAGTGTCTATGGGTTTGGCTGCTGGTGCAACGATGCCTTCCGCTGAACTCGCTACGCGCGTCAACGAATGCCTTGGTTTGAACAAACCGGCTGCGCAGCGCACCACCGAGCAGGCACGCAAAATCAAAACGATTGTTGAGGTGGTACGCATACCTGAAAGCTCCATCCTTGGCCACATGAACTGGAGCACATTCACCCTGCAAGATGTGGTCAAGCGCCACGGAGGCCCACCGTTGGGTAATGCGGGTGTGCGTTATACCGGCTCTGATAATGATGCCGCCTTGAATGCTGCCGTGCCGCGCTTGCGCGCTGATCCGGCGGCGGCGGCCCGCTTTGCACAAGATGTGGATCACAGTGGGCGATTTGCATTACCCGTGATTGCCGCACACGGCATTGGTGACGCCACCGTGTTTGTGGAGGGCGGCGACACGCTGCGCCAGCGTATGGAGGCGGCTGGAAACAGTGCACGTTTGGTGCAGGTGTTTGTGGATTCCAGCGAGCACAGCTACTGGGGCGATGCGTTTTATCCGCCGCTGTTTGAGGCGATATTGCGTTGGGTTGAGCGGGGCGACAAGCCCAGCTCAGCAGGCATGGCGCAACGTTGCCGAGAGCTGCGTTCGGCGGCACCAGCAGAATGCCGATTTTTACCTGATTACGTGGTCAAACCGCTGGCCTCACGAATTGCGCCGAGATAGGCCATCCGCAGTTTCTCATCCACCCACCCCGAGAGGATTTTTATGTCAAATCATCGTCATTACCTATTGCGCAGAAGAGAGCTTCTTGCCTTGGCGGCGTTAGCTGTCGCGCCCAGCATAGCTCGTGCGCAAGATTGGCCAGCGAAATCGATGAGTTTCGTCGTGCCTTTTCCGCCGGGAGGCTCTAACGATATTGCTGCCCGCGTGGTGGCGGAAGGCGTGCGGCAGCGGCTTGGGCAAACCGTGGTGATCGACAACAAGCCCGGTGCCAATGGCGCTCTAGGTGTTGATGCGGTGCTGCGTGCGCCCAAAGATCACCATACCTTTTTGGTCGCTTCCGATTCTGTTTCGCTGCTTCCACTGTTCAGAACAATGCCTTGGGATTTGACCAAAACCTTCACGCCCGTGTCGGTGTTGTCTTTTCAACCTATCGTGGTGGTAACGGCTGCATCGTCTGGCATTGCTTCAATGAAAGATTTGCAGGCGCGCGCCCGCGACAAGCCTAATCAGATTGCTTATGCAACATCCGGGCAAGGCTCGCTTCAGCATCTTGTGGGCGAATTGTTTGCGCAGCAGCTGGGTATCGATCTGCTTCATGTGCCCTACAAAGGCGGTGGTCAAGCTGTCAATGATGTGATTGCGGGGCAAGTGCCGGTTGCAGTGCTTGGAGCTGCTGCGGTGTTGCCGCATATCAAGGCCGGTAAGCTCGTTGCTCTCGCGGTCACGACGCGTACCCGTTCGCCGATGCTGCCTGATACGCCCACCTTGCGTGAAAGTGGCGCAGGGGAGATTGATGTGCCGCAATGGTCAGCACTGTTTGCCACCGAGGGCACACCCGCGCCCATTCTCGCTCGTCTGCGCCAAAGCGTTGAAGAGACCTTGGCTGAAGCCTCAGTTAAACAGCGCTTTGCGAATGCCGCCATGGAGATAGTGTCTACCCCGCCAGCGATTTTTCAGCAACGCATGATGCAAGATCGCGACCGCTGGGCTCGACTCATCAAAGATCGCAAAATTTCATTGGAGTGAGTATGCAGTCCTCTGTGCATCAGAACATCGTGCTCGTGTTGGCTGACAACCTCGGGTGGGGAGAGTTGGGCTGCTACGGCGGTGGCGCATTGCGCGGCGCACCCACGCCGCGCATTGATGCGCTCGCCAGCCAAGGCATGAAGTTTCTCAACTTCAATGTCGAGAGCGACTGTGTGCCTACTCGATCAGCCCTGATGACTGGGCGGCATCCGATTCGCACTGGTGCGCTTCAATCCGTGCCGGCCGGTCTGCCCCAGGGCATTCACCCTTGGGAGCGCACCCTAGCGCAAACGCTGAAAAGCGCGGGCTACGCCACGGGCATGTTTGGTAAGTGGCATCTGGGCGACCGCGAAGGCCGCTTCCCGCACCAGCGTGGTTTTGACGAGTGGTATGGCATTCCGCGCACATCGAATGAAACGATTTTCACCAGCGCTCCCGGATTCGATCCTTCGGTGGTGGATCTGCCGTATGTGATGGAAGGATTTGCGGGGCAGCCGGCTAAAAACGCAGCGCTTTACGACCTCGCAAAGCGCCGCTTGATCGACAGCGAATTGACGCAACGAAGCATCGACTTCATGCGCAAACACAGCGCGACGGGTCAACCCTTCTTTGCCTATGTGCCTCTCACCCACTTGCATTTTCCGACGCTGCCCCATCCTGATTTTGCGGGGCGCAGTGGGGTGGGTGAATTTGCTGATTCCATGATGGAACTGGATCACCGCACAGGGCAACTGCTAGACGCTGTGGACGAATTGGGTCTTCGAGATAACACCCTTTTCATCTTCGCTAGCGACAACGGCCCAGAGTTTCGCAGACCTTGGCGCGGTACGGCTGGGCCATGGACTGGCACGTATCACACCGCCATGGAGGGCGGCCTTCGTGTGCCGCTGATCGTTCGTTGGCCAGAGCGTGTGGCAGCGGGTCGCGTCAGCGATGAAATTATGCATGTTACTGATCTCTTCACCACCCTCGCCAAAGTGGGCGGGGCTCGCATTCCAGATGATCGCCCGATCGATGGGGTCAACCAACTCGATTGGTGGACAGGGCAAACCGACAAGTCAGCACGTGAAGGCTTTGTGTTCTATATTAAAAACGAGCTTCGAGCGGCCAAATGGCGACACTGGAAGTTGCATTTTATTTTTGAGAACGAGCCCAATCAAGGACCTAAACATTTGGAAACGCCTTGGTTGTTCAATATCAAGCGCGATCCCAAAGAAGAAACCGATGCCGCTATCGACGATGGCTGGGTGCGTGGCCCCATTCGCCGAATGATTCTTGCATTTGAACAATCACTGCGTGAACACAAGCCCATCCCCCCGGGTGTTGGCGATGACTATGCGCCAGGTGGTGCTTCCTAAGCCGTTATTTCTCGCTGAGTTGTTCACTGCTCTTGTATGAATTCTGTGGCTTTTGTTTGCGTGTATGTTGAGCGAAGTGCTATGAATTTAAGAGTAACTCGGTAATCTCTTCGTCAGAAAAACCAGCCAATCGCCGCGCTTCTTCGTTGATTGGCGCACGAATTCGCGGCGCGGAATGTTGCACACAAAGCTGTCGAAAATGCGGTGCCGGATCGAGGCCTTGCTTTGCGCACAGCCAGCGATACCAATGGTTGCCAATCGCCACATGACCGACTTCATCGCGCAAGATAATGTCCAAAATATCGATGATCTTCAAAGCATCTCGCGTGCCCACTTTGCGCAGCTTCGCTTGCATCGGCGGCGTGGCATCGAGCCCGCGAGCCTCTAGTGTGCGCGGTACAAGCGCCATGCGGGCGACGATATCTCCTTGCGTGCGCTCCACCATATCCCACAAACCTGTGTGCGCCGGGAAGTCGCCGTAGTCATGCCCCATGCTTTGCAGCTGCGCGCGAAGCAGGCTGAAATGATTCGCTTCTTCAGCGGCCACGCGCAGCCAATCCGCGTAATACTGCGGCGGCATGCCGGGGAAGCGCCAAGCGGCATCGAGGGCGAGATTGATCGCGTTGAATTCGATGTGGCAGACGGAATGCACGAGGCCAGCTAGGCCGCGAGGTGTATGGATAGAGCGTTGAGGTACATCTAAATGAGAGCGTAATTCTGGTCGTTTGGGTTGGCCAGGCAGTGGTTGTGCGGCGTCGAGAACACCTTCAAAGCCATGATTTGATATCAAATCGATAGCGCGCGGCGCAAATAATTCGCCGGCTAAGTGCACTTTTTCATCTAAATCAGAAGTTTCTAAGGCAGCTAGAGCCTTCAGGCGGATCGACATGTATGAATGATAATTGCACCAGATCGAAATCAACGTGAGAAATCAACATGGCAATTTACGAACTCGATGGAGTAGCGCCCAAACTAGGCAAAGATGTGTGGATCGCAGAATCAGCTGACGTGATGGGAGCAGTGGAATTGGCGGACAACGCCAGCGTATGGTTTGGCGCGGTGGTGCGCGGCGACACGGCACACATCAAAATTGGGAAGAATTCCAACGTGCAAGATGGCAGCGTTTTACATGCGGATGAGGGCATTCCACTGGAGATTGGCGATGACGTGACGATTGGCCATCAGGTCATGCTGCATGGCTGCACGATTGGCGATGGCTCGCTCATTGGCATTCAGTCGGTGATTTTGAACAAAGCCAAGATCGGCAAAGGCTGCCTCGTGGGCGCAGGCTCGCTCGTGACGGAAGGCAAAGAGTTTCCTGATTATTCAATGATCATGGGCTCGCCTGCGAAAGCGGTGCGACAACTTGATGAAGCCACCGTAGCCAAACTGCGCATGAGTGCGCAGCATTACATTCTGAATGCGCAGCGTTTCGCCAAGGGTTTGAAAAAGATCGCTTGATCCCCATATTGATAAGCTATGTCTGAACTTCACAAATTTATTTTCGATGGCCTGCCGGTGCGCGGGGCTCTGGTGCGCTTGACAGATGCTTGGCAAGAAGTCCTGCAGCGCCGCGAGGCGAACACGCAAACTGGCGCATATGCCCAGCCCGTGAGCGAGCTTCTGGGCGAGATGCTGGCTGCGGGCGTGCTGATGCAGAGCAACATCAAATTCAATGGCGCTCTCGTGTTGCAAATCATGGGCGATGGGCCGGTGAAAGTAGCGGTGGCGGAAGTGCAAAGCGATTTGTCGCTCAGAGCCACGGCATCAGTTCAAGGCGAGGTGGGCGAGGGCGCTCGATTGTCTGAAATGGTCAATGTCTTGGGCGAAGGGCGTTGCGCGATCACGCTTGATCCAAAAGACAAGCAACCTGGCCAGCAGGCGTATCAGGGCGTGGTTGCACTTCATGGCGACAAGCGAGAAAAGCTAGAGAAAATCAGCGAAGTGCTGGAACATTACATGCTGCAATCTGAGCAGCTTGATACGCGCCTCATCCTCGCTGCGGATGACAAAGTAGCCACAGGCCTCTTAATTCAACGCATGCCGATGGAGGGCGAAGGCAACTTGAGTCAATCGCGGGAAGATGCTATTGGCTTGGATGAATCCTTCAACCGCATCGCCATCTTCGCGCAAAGTTTGAAGCGCGATGAGCTTTTAGGATTAGATGTCGATACGATCTTGCATCGCCTTTTCTGGGAAGAAAAACTGCTACGCTTCGAGCCGCAATCGCCGAAGTTCGCATGCAGCTGCTCGCGCGAGCGCGTAGGGCGGATGCTGCAAAACCTCGGCGTAGAAGAAGTAGAGAGCATCCTCCTAGAGCGCGAAAATGTCGAAGTCGGCTGCGATTTTTGCGGCGCACAATACCGGTTTGATCCAGTGGATGCCGCGCAATTGTTCACCGAGCCGCTGGATCATCCTCCGGGGCCGCAGAGCGTGCAGTGATCTTTTGGATGGCTCAATCGCCGCGTTGTGCGGTCAAGCGCGTGAAGAGCTGATGCTCGCATTCTGGGTCGGAGCATTTGTCGCATGTCCAGACCCATGGCGCAGGATCGGGTGACGAGCTATTTCTTGAGTCTTTTAGGGCTCCACCCGTTATATTAGCTGCGCTGCATGCTATGGAATTGATACTAGTCAACGCTCTCAAAGTAGCTTGCAAGCGTTGATCTCCCAAGCCGTAGATCACTTCAAAGGCTATTTTTCCACCTTGCAAACGTTCGCGCAGAAGCGCATCCACAGGGGCGCGCACATGAGCGCCGTCGCGTTGGATGCCATCTGCTTCCCAGGGCATGTCTAGGCCTGTGAGCAGGGTGAGGTTGAAGCTGGTTTGGTAGCTGAGAGCGCTTGGTGTGAGGCTCGCGTCTGCGAAGATGAATTCGCTGTAGACCGCTGTCATAAGCGGGGTGGTGTCGGCAATCACCCAGCAGCTTTGATCGGGTCGGGCTGCTGCTGTGAGGGCGCGGGAGGCTTGCTCGATCCGCAGGCGCTGGGTGAGTGCGATCTCGGCTTGCTCATGCGGCTGGGGCGTGCGGCCTTTTTGTTCGCACCATTCACGCAGGTATTCGTCAACTGCCACGGCTTGATCGCCCGCCTCGCGCAGATGCGCGGCGAGCGCTTGCGCGAGTTGGCTCTTGCCCGTGCTTTCTGCGCCGAGCAGGGCGATCTTTTTTGGAGGCCGCGCGATTTTCATTTCAGGCTTGCGCTTTGATGGCGCGCGCCCAAGCTTGCCAACCGAACGCTGCCATCACGGCAAAGATGGCATAAAGTCCGACGGTGAGCCAGAGGCCTTTGTAGGCGAAGAGGGCGATGCTCACTAAGTTGACGATGATCCATGCAGGCCAGTTTTCGATGTATTTTTTGGCCAGTAGATAGGTGGCGATCAAGCTGAGTGCGGTGGGCAACGCGTCCCACCAAGGCACATCGGTGTTGGTGAATTTTATGAGAAATAGGCCGATTGCCGTTACTAATCCTACGCTAATCGCTATTAAATTGATAGTAATCTTTTGATTCAAGCGCTGAATATGCAGGGCAGAGCCATCATCTGAGATGCCGCGCAGCCATTGCCACCAGCCCCAGAGCGCGGTGATGGCGAAGAAGATTTGTAGCGCGGCTTCTCCATAGAGTTTGGCATCAGCAAACACGAGCACATAAAGCAGCGAACTGATGCAAGCCAGCGGCCAACCCCAATGAACTTGGCGGATATTGCAAACGACCATCGCCACGCCAAGCAACGCGCCCAAAGCTTCCGCCCAACTGGCAGGCAGGCCAAAGAGATGCAAGGCGGGGGAGTTGAGCAGATCAATCATGTGAAAAATGTCATCGCGTGGCGAAAAGCATTGATTGTGCCTTTGCTTGGGGATGAGTTTGAACTCGTGATGTGAAAGAGTGGTGGCTGCGATGTGCGGGAGACAGAAATTCGAGGAATAATGTCGTACCCACCAACTAGGAGCACACCATGGCCAAAGGTCAACAAAAATCGAACAAAGAAGCTAAAAAATCGAAGAAGGACACGTCGCCTCCCAAGGTGCTGACGGGCGAGCCGATGCGTGCCGCGATCACGACCGCTGTGATGCCGCGTGGCAAGGAAAAGAACAAGCTAAAGTAAATCGCCGGTGTATTTGCATTTGCATTTGCTGCCCCGCGGAAGAATTCTCGCTAGAAGCGAGCGAAATACTCGCGGCGAATCCAGTCGAGTTTGTCTTCTGCGCTTTCAAAGCGGGAGATTTCTTGGCTTTTGATTTGGGCGAACCAAGCGAGTACTTGATCGCCGAAACCTGCGTTGAAAGCGGTATCGTTTTGCAAGCTTTTGATGGCTTCTCTCAAGCTGGCAGGCAGCGGCGCTGCGCTGCGCTCATCAGCAGGCTCGGGTATCAAGTTGCGTGAGATACCATCTAAGCCCGCATGAATTTGAGAGGCGATGTAGAGATACGGATTGGCCATGGGTGATCCGATGCGGTTTTCAATCCGTGTGGCCGAGCCAGCTGAGATGACGCGCAGCATCGCACTGCGGCTGTCATGACCCCAATTGGCCAGCGTGGGTGCTAAGGCATTCGGGCGAAAGCGCTCATACGCATCGATGCCGGGATTGGCAAACGCGCAGATGGCATTTGCATGCGCGAGCAAGCCTGCGAGCCAGGGGCTGCCTACAGAGGAGAGCAGGTCGGAGGCTTCGACGGATTCAGAGCCAACAGTAGGTTGGGGCAAACTTTTCAAAGCAAATGCATTGCTGCCTGTTTTTAAATCCACCAACGATTGATGCAAATGCCAGCCGCTGCTCATGATGTTGGGGAATGGCGGGCGACACATGAAGCTGGCGTGATAGCCCGCGCGGCGTAGCGCTTGTGTGACGGCACTTCTGAACAGCACCATGGCATCAGCAGCCGCTAACGCATCTTGCGCTTCAAACACCGCTTCCACTTGGCTCGGGCCAAACTCGGCTTCGAGTGAGGTGAGTGGTAAGCCCAGAGCAGCGCATGTGCTGCGCACGATCTGCAACGGCTCATCGGCCAGATCAAGCCAACGCTCCGAGAGCAACCGGTAGCCGGGGTGGATCATCGATACGGCTGGCGGCAGGCCTGGCCAAGCGGCGAGTTCTGGGTCAAATTGCGGACGCGTGTTTTCGATTTTGTAGATGTGAAATTCAATTTCTAAGCCGCAGCGTAGCCCGTAGCCGTGGGCATTGAGCCTAGCCAAAGCGCTTTGCAGCAAGGCGCGCGTGTCCACTGCAATTGGGTGACCATCATTGCCCATCAATTGACCTTGCAGCCAAGCGATGCGCTGTGCCCAAGGCAGTTGCTGGTAGCTTTCCAAAATGGGTTTCAAGGTGAAATTGCTGGCTTGTGCGAATTCTTTCAGCGCAGGCAATGATTCAAGAGATCCTTGCTCGAAGACTTTGAAGGCGGTGCGATCACTTGTGTCTTTGAGCGCTTGCGTGCCGACCATGCCGATGCCGTCTCGCAACGCGACCCCAAGCGCACGCGGCAGAATACTTTTCGCACGCAGCTCACCATGCAGATCGCACCAAGCGATGCGCACTTGCTCGATGCTCGACTCGCTAACCAAGCGGAGAATTTGCTCCGCGTTCATGTCGTGGCGATCCAAGATGCTTTGCTGCGTTTGAGCTTGACTGCTTCTGCACGCCAAGTTTGCCAATCGGGTAATGGCGCAAAGCCATCCACTGTGCACGGTGGTTCACTCATGTTTTGCGAAGGCAGCGGCTCAGGCGCTTTGCCCGCTTCGACGGCATCTATCGCGCGTTGCAGCCAGCGCCGATACAGCACGATCACCTTATCGCTCGTGGCCAGATGCTCGCGTGTTCGATCTTGAAGGCCGCCCAAGCGCTGTCCCGTGCTCTCGACAGCCCATTGATCGTGCACATTGATGTCGTCTTCGCCCATGCCAAGAAAGGTACGAGTCATCTGCTCTTCGGGCGAGAAGCCCCAGTGATCGTGTGCTCCTGCCCTAGGTGTGTACGTGGGAAGCTGCGTGTAGGGCAGGCGCTGTGCGCGCATCGCGGTTTGATCAACGGGCGCATCAAAGCTGGTGAAGATACTGAACCAATACGTGCGGCCATCGTCCACCGGTAGATGCCATTGCGTGATGGTGAGCGTCTCGGAAAGCGGGATGATGAAAATGTGCGGTAAGATGGCTTGCGTCATGCGAACGTGAACCGTCTGTTCGCTGAGCGCCCGCAGCGCCGTGATGCGGATGCCTTGCCAAGTGTCGCTGCGCACAGGCTCAGCTGAGAGTTTGGGGCGATGTAGCTCACGCATCACCCGCGTCATCGGCCATCTCTCGCCAGCCACCTCGCCCGCCGCAGCGCTGCGAAATTGCTTGCCGCCTGCGTTGCTACCCGTCTCGTGCAAATCAGCATCTTGCAAAAAGCGATGCAGAAAGGATGGATGCGCAGGGTCCATTCCTACTTCAAAGCATTGCAACCAATTCGCATGCCACAGACCTTTGAAGGCAAAGCTGTGCGAGTCCGGTGCAGCGAAGCAATCTAGCTCGGGCATGGGCTCGGGCGCGGTATCTCCGAGCCAAGCCCACACTACGCCCGCTTTCTCTTGGCAACGGTAGCTGCGCTGCTTGATCTGCGTGCAAAGCGTGGAGTTTTCTGGCTCAGCGGGCGTGTCCACACACTGGCCGGGCGCATCGCCATTGGTTTGAAACGCCCAGCCGTGGAAGGGGCAGCGAATCGCAGTGTGAGATGACGCAGAGGTTAAATTTTTAAGCGAAATTGGCACTTCCCCGTTATAGATACTGCGCGAAGTGCTATTATTTTTATAGTACGAAGCCTCGTGGAAAGATTCGTATCGCGCAAAAGCCAGATTCGCCCCACGATGCGGGCAATCCCGATCCAGCAGCGCCCAAGAGCCATCATGGTTCTTCACCAGTACAAAATCCTGCCCCAACGCCCGCACCGCTTTCACCAAGCGCGGTTGCTCAGCAGTACCCATATCGGGAGCCAGCGTCGGATCAAACTCCTCCGCCAAAGCGATAGGCTGCCAAAAGCGCCGCTGCAAAAGTCCGCCCGGTGTGCCGGGGCTCACTTGGGTGAGGCGAATATTCTGTTCGTGATTCATGGGATGGATGTTAGCTAGTCTTCTGGCAAATGTCAGTTGGCGTTATCCTTAGAACTTGGTCACAAGTTCTAATCCTTCCTCGTCATGAAACTCTACAACTACTTCCGGTCGTCGGCCTCCTTCCGCGTGCGCATCGCGCTCCAACTCAAGGGCTTGCCATGTGAGTACATCAGCGTGCATCTGGCCAAAGGCGATCACAAACGACCAGAATTTGCCGCCATCGCTGCTGCTGGCTTCGTGCCATTGCTGGAGCTGGATGACGGCACGCGGCTGGATCAGTCGCTCGCCATGATGGAGTATCTGGACGAGCTGCACCCTACGCCTGCGCTCCTGCCCGCTGATGCGCTCGGCCGCGCCCGCGTGCGCGCGCTCGCGCATAGCATCGCCTGCGAAATTCATCCGCTCAACAACCTGCGCGTGCTCAAATATTTGGTGAAAGACATGGGCCAAAGCGATGAAGCGAAAAACACTTGGTATGTGCATTGGTGTCGCGTCGGCTTGGAAGCCTACGAACGCCAGCTCGCGTTGCTGCCCGAAAGCACCTACTGCTACGGCTCCGCCCCCACGCTCGCCGACTGTTGCCTCGTCCCCCAAATCTTCAACGCTCAGCGCTTCAACACCCCGCTAGACGGCCTACCGCGCACCATGGCAGCGTTCGATAACTGCATGAAACTGGAAGCCTTCCAAAAGGCCTCGCCGAAGAATTGCCCGGATTTTGAGGATTGAAGAGCTGGGTAGCATCGCATTGGTTTGCCCCCTGCGAACAGTGGCACTGCTGCTGCAAGAGGTATACGATATCTTAGGCATTTCGCCTTCGCTTGAAAGGCATTCCCATGCAAACCGCCACTTGGTATTCGGGCTTCGCCAAAACTGCTTCACATTTTTGCGGTAGGCCGCGCACCTTTGCGTTGGCTGTGGCGATCATCACTTTCTTGATGTTTTTCTTAATTCAAAACACACAAAACCGCGATACCGAAGCGATTCAAATCAAGCTCGACGAGCTGATTCGTGCAACGAAAGGCGCACATAACGCGCTGCTGGATTTGGAAGAACTGGAAGAGGAAACCCTGCACGCTTTTCGCCGCAAATACCAGGCGCTTGCAAGCAATGCCAGAGCGAATCTGGAGCGCGGCTCGGCGGATACGGGGACGCCTGAGGCTTGAGACCTCGGCGCAATCCAGTCGTTAGCCTTTCGAGGCCATCAGCTTCTTCACATTCCCCATCGCCGCCATGCCATGCGTGCGCAGCTCGCCGAGGATGGCGATTTTCTCGTGATCGTCCTCTTGAATACTGGCAGTCATTTTGCTGAAGCCGTCTAGGCGGCTGTTTGTCATCCAGTTGCGTAGTTTTTTGTCTTGACCCCAGCGCACTTGGTTGGCCATATTGCCCATGGTGGATGCGATGTAGCCAGCAATGTTGCGCGGGAAGGGCACGACGGTGCAGAGTTGGTTTTTGATTGCATCATCTTCGTAATGCGCTTCCACATAGGCGCAGACTGCGGCGCTAAACGAGATGAGCGGCGTGCGCACTAGCTTGGGCACGACGAGACCGGCCTGGAAGATGGGTGCCATTTCGGCTTGCGAGTGGCCATTGTCCACTCCAGAGGCGGTGCAATTGATATAGAGCGTGTCTGCTGGCATGGTCACGCGGCCTTCGGCGAGCAACAATGCATCTGCTTCAATCGCTTGCACGCGGCCTTTGCGAATCACTTGCTTGATTTGCCGCAGCAGCGCCACTTCGCCTTCCGACATGGTGGCGTAGTGAAACATGCTAGGCGTTTGGCTGCGGTCAATGCGCAGCATTTGGCCAGAGGCTTCTAGGCGTTCAAACAGATCATCCACACTCGTAGCCTGAGCCAGCGCTTTCATTTGGCTTGCCACGCCGCCTATCGAATGCTCAAAAAACTCAACGCCGGGCTGCGTGGTGATGCGGTTGACCAGCCAAGAATCGCGCGGCATCACCCAATGAATGCTCTCTGGCGCTGCGCCGCAGGTGAGCAGCCAGACGGCGGCGTCCATCGCGGTTTTGCCAGCGCCGAGAATGCAAAAGTTTTTCGGGCGATCTTCGCTCTGCCAAAGCTGCGTGAGCTGGGTGGGCGTGACGAGGCGCACGCTCGTCGAGACTTTGAATTGCGGCGCTGTGGTGGCGGGCACTTGCGGCGTGAAGAAGGTGGCATCCACCAGCTTTTTGCGGACTGTGATTTGCGTCTCTTGCCCAGAGAGGATGGACTGCACGTGCGCCACACCATTCTCAATGCCTGAATAGTTACTCATCGGCAGATAGCGCACGCGCCCGGTCGGCAGCAGGCTTTGGTGCATCACTTTGTGAAAATAACCGGTGACTTCCGAGCCACTGGCCAATTCATACAAGCCTGAATTGTGCCCCACCGTGTCTTTACGCCGCGTGCCAAGCTCCAGCGAATTCACGCCATAAAACGCGCTGGGCTGATGCAGCGCCACAAATGGATAAGCGTCATTCCAATGCCCGCCGGGCTGCGCATGCTTATCCACTATCGTGATGTGTGCATCGCTCTCAGATAAGAGCGTGTCGGCAAACGACAAGCCAGTGGCACCTGCGCCGATGATGAGATAGTCTGTTTCAAAGCTAGGCATGGTTTTCTTTCAGAGCAATGAATTCATCGTAGCAGACGGTGCATGCATGCCTACAATGCACTGTAGCCATGATGACAACGCCTTTACTTCAGCCCGACTGGCCTCTGCCAGCCCATGTGCGCAGCGCGTGCAGCTTGCGAGCGGGTGGTGTGTCTGATGCGCCGTATGACTTGCTCAATCTTGGGGATCATGTTGGGGACGATGCCGCTGCTGTGGCTCGTAATCGTGAAATTTATGCCAACGTGCTGCACGCTAAGCCGGTGTATTTGAAGCAGGTGCATGGCTGGGATGTAGTGACGCTGGATGCGCAAACGCCCGATGGCACGGTGGCCGACGCTTGCATCACGACGCAAAAAAGCGTGGCCTGCACGATGATGGTGGCGGATTGTTTGCCCATGCTGTTTTGCAACAGTGCAGGTACGCTTGTGGGCGCAGCGCATGCGGGCTGGCGCGGTTTGTGTGGGGCTAATGGGGAAGGTGTGGTAGAGCAAATTTTTAAGTATTTTAGGGCTTTACCCGTTATAGAAGCTGCGCCAAGTGCTACGAAATTAATAGCAAACGATTGGTTGGTGTGGCTCGGGCCATGTATTGGGCCGAAGGCGTTTGAAGTGGGTGCGGAGGTGCGAGAGGAGTTTGTGCGTGCCAACGCGCAAGCTGTGCAGCATTTCAAACCGCATGGCCATGAGAAGTTTCTTGCAGACTTACCAGCGCTCGCCAAGCAGCGTCTTCACGCCATGGGCATCACGCAAATTTATGGCAACGATGGCAGCTTGGATTGGTGTACCGTCAGCAATCCGTCAAGATTTTTCTCGCACCGGCGTGATCGCGCGAGCGGGCGTTTCGCTGCCAGCATCTGGTTGGAATAAAGAAGGCGAAATTGTGGTGGCTTGCGAGGCGCTCTCTTGCGCAGCTGCTTGTCGATACGCTTCTAATTCAGCTTTTTCTTTCGCCCGAATGGCTTTGCGCCGCAGCGGTGTGCCCATGAGATACAACAAAATCACGCAGGGCAACACGCCGTAAAGAAAAAACGTGATGATCGCGCCGAGCACCGTGCCATTGGGCGCAGTGGCCTCGGCCACACTCATCATGACGACGACATACATCCAAGCAATTGCGATCAGGTACATGGGAGAGCAGTTTCGTGGGGATTGAAGGTATTGAGGTCAAGCGCGTTAGCGGCTAGGCTATCACTATCGGGTATTGGAGCGATGACAAGTAATTGTTGCGGTGCAGCAAAATATTTGCGATACTCGGGTTATCCCGTACAAACCTCAGAGTTTGGCAAAGAATTAGGAGACAAAATGAATTTTGAGGCATTTGCGCCTTTTCAGTTGGATGCGAACGCGATGTTGCAGCTCCAGCAAGGCTATTTGAAAGATGTGCAATCTCTGTGGCAGCAAGGCATGTCGGAGCAGCCTTCTTTGCCTGCGCCCACAGACCGGCGGTTTTCCAGCGGCGCATGGCTTAACAATCCTGCGGCAACTTTCACCACCGCGCTGTATTTGCTCAACGCCCGCACGATGATGCAAATGGTCGATTGCGTGCAGGCAGACGATAAAACCAAAGCTCGCCTGCGCTTTGCCACTGAGCAGCAAATTGCAGCGTCATCGCCATCGAACTTTCTCGCGCTCAATCCCGATGCGCTTAAGAAAGCGTTCGACACGCAAGGACAGAGCATTGCGCAAGGCATGCAAAACATGATGAGTGACATGCGGCAAGGCCATATGTCGATGACGGATGAGAGCCAGTTTGAAGTGGGCCGCAATGTCGGTACGACCGAGGGCGCTGTCGTCTTTGAAAACGAGCTTTTTCAGCTCATTGAATACAAGCCGCTTACGAAACAGGTGCACGAGAAACCATTCTTGGTGATCCCGCCTTGCATCAATAAGTTTTATATTTTGGATTTACAGCCTGCCAACTCGATGGTGCGCCATCTCGTTTTGGAAGGCCATCGCACGTTTGTGATCAGCTGGCGCAATCCAGATGAATCGCTGCAAGACAAAAACTGGGACGATTACATTGAGCATGCTGCTATCAAAGCGATAGCTACCACTGCAGAATTGACGGGCGCTAAGCAGATCAACGCTCTGGGTTTTTGTGTGGGCGGTACGATCTTAGGTACGGCGCTTGGCGTGCTTGCAGCGCGTGGCAAGAAGCCTCTGGCGAGCGCCACATTCCTCACCACCTTCTTAGATTTTTCCGATACCGGCATCCTCGATATCTTCATCGACGAAGCCAGCGTGGCGAAGCGCGAGCAGCAGTTTGCTAGCGGTGGTTTACTCAAAGGCCAAGAGCTGGCCAGCACTTTTAGCTTTTTGCGCCCCAATGATCTGGTGTGGAATTACGTGGTGGGCAACTACCTGAAAGGCGAAACCCCGCCGCCTTTTGATCTGCTTTACTGGAATTCAGATGCCACGAACCTGCCCGGCCCGTTCTACGCTTGGTATCTGCGCAACACCTATTTAGAAAATAATTTAAAGAAGCCGGGCAAGCTCACGGTGTGTGGCGAAAAACTCGATCTTTCCAAGATTGATATTCCCGTCTACATCTACGGCTCGCGTGAAGACCATATCGTACCGATAGGTGTGAATGGTGGTGGCGCGTATGCGAGCACGCAAATTTTCAAAGGTAAAAAACGTTTCGTGATGGGTGCAAGCGGCCATATTGCGGGCGTGATCAACGCGCCCGCAGCTAACAAACGTTCACATTGGATCGGCAAAGAAAACCATTTCCCCGCGACGCAAGCTGAATGGCTCAAAACTGCCAAAGAACATCACGGCAGCTGGTGGACAGACTGGTTCGCTTGGCTGAAACCTCAGGCTGGCAAGCTTATTGCTGCGCCTAAAACATACTCAGCGAAGGTGATCGAGCCCGCGCCAGGTAGGTATGTGAAGGCCAAGGCTTGAATTCTAGGTTACGCGAAAAGCGCGCAAAAATCGCAATAGATATATTTGATAAAACAAACATGTACCAAGCACAATAGTTAGATCAGACAGGCTCACCTTTCTCTCTTCTTTCGCGTTTTTCGCGTTACAAATCACCCGTCCAATCCCAACCCACCCATCCAAAGGAAAAAAAATGCAAGACATCGTCGTCGTCTCCGCCGCCCGCACCGCAGTTGGCAAATTTGGCGGCTCGCTCGCTAAGGTCAGCGCTGTTGATCTCGGCGCGATCGCCATCAAAGAAGCCATTGCCAGAGCCAATCTCAGTGCTGATCAAATTGGTGAAGTCATCATGGGTCAGGTGCTCACTGCGGGCAGTGGCCAGAATCCTGCACGTCAAGCCATGATGAAAGCCGGTGTAGCGAAAGAAACACCAGCGCTCACGATCAATGCCGTTTGCGGCTCGGGTCTTAAGGCCGTGATGCTGGCTGCACAAGCTGTGGCTTGGGGCGATAGCGACATTGTTGTGGCTGGTGGCCAGGAAAACATGAGCGCTTCGCCGCACGTCTTGATGGGCTCGCGCGATGGCCAGCGTATGGGCGACTGGAAGATGATTGATTCGATGATTGTGGATGGCCTGTGGGATGTCTACAACCAATACCACATGGGCATCACGGCTGAAAATGTCGCCAAGCTGCATGGCATCACGCGCGAGATGCAAGACGCGCTCGCTCTGGGCAGTCAAACCAAAGCCGCCGCCGCGCAAGCTGCTGGCAAGTTTGCTGCTGAGATCGTGGATGTGGTGATGCCGCAAAAGAAGGGCGATCCGATCACCTTCAATATGGATGAATTCATCAACAAGAAAAGCACTCAAGAGGTTCTGGCAGGCCTGCGCCCCGCGTTTGACAAAGCAGGCGGTGTGACGGCAGGCAATGCCTCGGGTTTGAATGATGGTGCAGCTGCTGTGGTGGTGATGAGCGCTGCAAAGGCCGCATCGCTTGGCCTCACGCCGCTCGCTCGCATCGTGAGCTTTGGCACCAGCGGGCTAGATCCCGCCACGATGGGCATGGGCCCTGTGCCTGCCTCGCAAAAAGCCTTGACTCGCGCAGGCTGGAAAGCCAGCGATGTGGATTTGTTTGAACTCAATGAAGCCTTTGCTGCACAAGCCTGCGCTGTTAATAAGTTGCTTGATATCGATCCTGCAAAAGTCAATGTGAACGGCGGCGCGATTGCCATTGGCCATCCGATTGGCGCGTCAGGTTGCCGCATCTTGGTCACGCTCTTGCATGAGATGCAACGCACGAATGCCAAAAAAGGCTTGGCTGCTCTGTGCATCGGTGGCGGTATGGGGGTTTCCCTGTGCATTGAGCGTTGATTAGCGCGGTATTCTTAAAGTTAAAGCGTTTTAAGCACTTTGCCGTTATAAAACGTGCGCAGAGTGCTATCATTTTTATAGTATCTGACTTCAAATAAGGAGACATCATGAGTCAAAAAGTAGCCTACGTCACCGGTGGTATGGGTGGCATCGGCACGTCGATTTGCCAAGCTTTGCACAAGCGCGGCTTCAAAGTGATTGCCGGTTGCGGCCCCACACGCGATCATGTCAAATGGATCGACGAGCAAGCTGTATTGGGATACACTTTTCACACTTCGGTGGGCAACGTCGCCGATTGGGATTCCACGGTTGAGGCATTCACCAAAGCCAAGGCAGAACACGGCCCGATTGATGTGTTGGTCAACAATGCCGGCATCACCCGTGATCGCATGTTCCTCAAAATGACGCGCGAAGATTGGGATACCGTGATCGACACGAATTTGAATTCGATGTTCAACGTGACCAAACAAGTCGTGCCCGATATGGTGGAGCGCGGCTTTGGCCGGATCATCCAAATCAGCTCGGTCAATGGCGAAAAAGGCCAAGCGGGCCAGACGAATTACTCCGCTGCCAAAGCGGGTATGCACGGCTTCACCATGGCGCTGGCGCAAGAGATGGCCGCCAAAGGCGTGACAGTCAACACCGTCAGCCCCGGCTATATCGGCACAGACATGGTCAAAGCCATTCGCCCTGATGTGCTCGAGAAAATTGTGGCAACGATCCCTGTGAAACGCCTAGGCACGCCCGAAGAAATTGGCGGCATTGTCGGCTGGCTCGCTGGCGATGAATCTGGCTTTACGACTGGCGCAGACTTTTCTTGCAATGGTGGTTTGCATATGGGTTGATGCTTTGTTGAGAGGCGTTTGGCTGCATTTTTCAGCGAGGCATTTCTAGCAAGCGGCTCATGTCTTCATAGCCCAACTCAAAGGCCACATCGGCAGCGGTGTGGCCTTTGTTGTTTTTGGCGCTGCGGTTTGCGCCTGCGGCGAGCAAGATGCGCACGCCTTCTGCCCAGCGACGAATGACAGCCTGCTGGAGGGCTGGATTGCCCTCGGAGGTGCGAGCGTTGGGCGATAGGCCCTGCGCAAGAGCTTGGCGCAGGGCAGGGGCATCGCGCTCTTCGATGGCGGCGAGGAATTTGCTGGGACTTGCGATGATGGCTTGCGGCGCGGGTGCGGTGGGTCTGGGCACTGTGGCCGGCTCTGGCATGGAGGGCGCGGCTGCTCGTGCTACCGCAGCGGGCGCTGGCGGTGGAGCAGCAGCCATGCTGGGGGCTTGAGGAGCCTCAAGCGAGCGCTGTAAAGATGGCTCTGGGGCGTTGTTGGGGGCGGCTCTGCGTGAGGGGATATCAACCAAGGCTTTGTCTGCTTGCGAGAGCTGCGGGAGTACGGGTGCAAGCGGAGCGGCGGCGCTTGTCGAAGCCATTTCAGTCTCGGCGATTTTGGCTTCGCTGGGTTTGCTGGCTTGAGCTTCTTTGCGCACAACAATGGCCGCGGCTGGCTCAGCGTTGTTTGCAGGTGCTTGTTGTGCGACGGCTGGGGCTTCGGGCGATGTTACGAGCGTAGCTTCAGAAGCTGGCGCAGGCGCTTTTGCCGCAATAGTTGCACTCGGCTTGGCACTCTTAGCCGCCTCTTGCTCGTCTGGTGTGCCATGCTCGAATTGATACCAGAGCAAGCCGCTCAGACCCATCACGGCGAGGCTGGCAAAGGCTTTGATATTCCAGAAGTTGTCGTTGGCAGCTTCTGCTCTAGACGGTGGATTTTTAGAGTCTTTTAGGCCAGTAGCCGGCATAGAATCTGCGCAGGGTGCTACTGAATTAATAGTAGATGCTTGCGCGCGCGCTGCTTGCATGATGCGCTCATGCAAGGTGACGCTGGGCGCATCGGGTATGCCATCGGGTAGCGCGGCCTTGGCCTGTGCGTAGCGTTCGAGCAATTCGTCTTGGGGAAGTTTGGGGCTCATGATGATGCCTCCAGGCTGGTCTGCAAAGCAGAGCTTGACGATGAGGGTGACCAAGCTGCCAGACATGCTTTGAGTTTGTTGCGCGCATAGCGCAAGCGACTCTTGGCGGTTTCAAAACTCACCTCGCAGGCAGCGGCAATCTCTTCTACGCTCAAACCGCTTTCTGCTTGCAACAAGAAAGCTTCGCGCTGCTCCTCTGGTAGCTCTTTCAGCGCTTGCAGCAGCGCTCCGGCCTGCTCGCGGCCTTCGAGCTGACGCAAGGGACCAAAGCCAGAATCAGCGGCAAGGTTTTCCAACCAATCGCTTTGCGAATCTGAAAAATCTTCTTGGCTCACCTCGGGTTTTTTCTTGCGCAGATGATCGATTGTGCGGCTGCGTGCGAGTGTGAAAAGCCAAGTGCGAAATTGCGCCTTCTGCTCCCCTTGAGCAGCGTTCTTTACATAGCGCTCAGCTTGCTGCGTCACGGTCATCCAGGTGTCTTGCATCACATCTTCAGCGGCCGCCGCGTCTTTTAAGCTTTGCACGATGAAGCGCCACATTGGCTTTTCATGCCGCTTGAGCAGCGCCTCAAACGCCGCAACATCGCCCTGCGCATAACGCTGCATCAAGGCGAGATCGGTGGGTTCGAGGTTGCTACTCACGCCGCCATCATAGGTCAGCGCCAGGCCGGTGGATCGGGCACATAAGCGGTTACACCCGGAAAGGGGTTGGGTACAGGCACGCTGCGTGGGCTGGGGATCACGCCGAGCGCCATCAGATTGGCCTGGCTGTCGTAGCGGATGCGGATGATTTCGTCGGGGCGGTCGCTGGCGCGGATGAACTGCGTGCGGCTGACGATAGAGGTCTCGCGCTCGCCGTGGGCTGTGCCGAGTTTTGGGCTAGGCATCGGTGTCGGCAGTGCGGCTATGCGCTCGCGCTCCATGCTAGGCGCGGTTTTACGGCTGCTTGCATCGGCTTGAGGTGCTGCGGCTGGGGCAGGAGCTGGCGCAGCCGCAGGTGATTGAGCCGTGCCCGCTGCGCTCTCACGGAATTTGTCTGAAAGCTCTGCTGAACTCTCATGGCGAGGTGCGCCTGCGGGAGCCGCGATCACCGGCGGCGAATACAGCGCCACAGGAGGCCGCTCCCGAAACAGCGCCACACCAATCACGCCCATATCGCGTGGCTTGCCGATACGCTCGGCGTAGCTGTCGCCTGATGCGGTAAACACAAAGGCTGCCACCTCTTGATCACTCTTTCGCCAACCTTCAATCCCATAGCGCTGCCCGCTTTCAAACACATAGCCTGTTTGACCAAAATCTGCCGTCTCACCTGAGAGCACATTAAGCCCATCCACGGAGGTGACTGCCAACACACGCGAGCCGCGCGAGTTGCGAATCTGAATCGAATACTTCGCCCCCGGCTGCCCCGCCACCCAATACTCGCCTCGGTGGTAATGCACTGGCAAAGCTTGCCCCGTGCTGCGGTCAATCACATTGACGTCTGCGACGCGCCCCACGGCTATGGCCTGCCAAGCCGCGCCAGCTATAGCAGCGGCCAGTAAAGATTTGAGAAAAATACGCTTCATAACAGCTCCTGTTGAATCTTGGAGCTTGTTAAACGAGATGAAAAAGCAAACGGGGTTAAAGGTTTTCTCTTTTTAGCATTTTCTGCGCAACTGGGTAAAACGCTGCAGCAGCAACAGGCATGCCGATACGATCAGTCCGCCAGTCAACAGGTAGATGCCCACACTGACCCAGCCCCACTGCACCAGCATGGCGGCGAGAATGGGCGAGCCCACAAAATTACCCAGATTGCCAAACTGCACCAACCCCCCGTTGACTAGGGCGATGTTTGGGTCACCTGCTTTGAAGAGTGTGGGTATCGAGCTAATGATGCCTGCGGGCAGTGTGCCCAGAGCCACAAAGCTCAGCATCGCCAGAGCTTGTGCGATCAAGCCGCGCTGCGGTGCAAACAGCAAAGCCATGCCCGCCAGCACGATCACCACGGCCGAGATACGAACCAGCCGATAGCCCTCAAGGCCTCTGTTGAGCAGTATCATCGCCACGAAGGTGCCCACCAAGGAGGCCAGCGGCAACAGCATCGCCAAACGCGCACTTGCAGCAGCTTGATCGCTGAGTAGCGCAGGGAACACGCTGACCAGCGCGACAAACAACAGGGTGTAGCCAAAAAATGTGATGGGCACGGCCAGCAGTTTGCCTTGGCTTAACAGGCGAGCTTGCGCATGGAATACATCTTTGGCGCGCAGCACGGGCTCGCTGCGCTGCACGCCGTCGCGCTGCGGCATCCACCCACACAGAATCGCCACAGCCAACATCAGCGCCGCATGCCATAAGGCAACGCCGCGCCAGCCACTGGCCTGCACAATCGTGGGAACTAGCACAGCGGCGATGATGAAGGTCAAGGTGAAGTAGCAACTCCAAAGAGCCATCATGTGAGCACGGTGTGCCTCGCCGCACAGCAGCAAAATGAGAGTGGGCACCGCCACCACGATCGCCATGTGCGCCACGCTTTCCAGTACTCGCGCGAGCAGCAGCATGATGTAGCTGCTCGCCATCAACGGCAGCAAAGCCCCCACCATACCCAGGGCCAGCCCAACCAGCAAGGTGCGGCGCAAACCCGCAGCTTGGCACAGAGCGCCTGCAAAGGCACCGCCTACAGCACCAGCCATGCCAATGACCGACAACACCAGCGCTTGCTGCACCGGTGTCATCTGCGTTTGGCTCACCAAGCCTGGCAGCATGTAGGGAATCTTGGCGTATTGAAACGATGCTAACAAGCCAGCAGCAAACAACAATGCGATCCAGCGCCAAGGTGTGGGTGTCATGTGTGAGGAGGGCTGCATATTACTGATAAACGCGCATCACCGCTCGCACAAAGCCGTGATCGGAGCGAGACCGATCTCGGCCTTCTTGCAAGTGGTCGTTGAAATAGTCCACGCGGCGCACGTCGCCGATGCTGAATCTGCTGCGCGGTAAAAACTCTTCGCTTACGAAAATTTGGTCAAGCACTTCAGGGAAGCCTTGGTGCACATGACTGTAGGCCACATCGCGCTTGAGCGCCATCTCGCCTTGCACTTCATAAGCATTCCACAGCGCCGCATCGCGTGCGCCTTTGTCGAAAGCCACTTCGTTGGTCGCCGCGATGATTTGCGTGGTGACGCTGTGTGGGCCATCGTTGAAATCGCCCATCACAATCAGCGGCTCGTGCGTACGCTTGAGCACGTCAATCACGATATGCCGCATGGCAGCAGCTTCCGCACCACGCATCATTAGACTGCGCAGTGTGGCTAGAGCCGTGGTTTTTTCATCTTCACGGTCTTCCAGCGGCTCGCCTTTGGCATCTTGCAAAAATTTCGGCCGCTTACTCTTCAAGTGCGCAGTCAGTACATTGACCACTTGGCCATGCTTCATGCGCAGTGTGGCCAGCAGAGGCGGGCGTTCAAATTTGCCGTGTTCGCCTAGGCCAGGAACTTGAATGCGCAACTCAGGTGGAAACTCAGAAAACGATTGCAGCTTCTCTACTTCGAGCCGAGTGACGATGCCCACATGCGGTGTGTTCTGCGCGCCATTGTTCTTGTCATCATTTTCTGCGCCAGGCACAGCTACTGTGCTGTAGCGCAAGCCAGAGCGCGACACAGCCGCCTTGATCGCCGCTTCATCCCATACTTCCTGCACCATCAAAATATCCGCATTCAGTGCCGCAATCCGCCCGCCTAGCCAATCTATCTTGCGATCAAATTCATTCTGCGAATAAGTATCTTGATTCGCATAAAAGGTGCGCCCTGGATTGGCCAAATTCAAGACATTGGCCGTAGCCACTGTGAGCGTGGTGACCATGCGCTGGTCGGGCTGGAGATTGGTGTTCATGCTGCATTATGTGCATGAACTGCTTCACCGCTTAGGCTGGCTGTAACTTCCCAGAAAGCAAAATAGCTGCTCCATCCTTGCCGCGCCGCACTTGGGCATACAGGTTTACAGCCACATCACTGGCTTGCACAGCTTGGTAATTTTTAGGAATCAGCGGGTTCAGCAGCTTCATCGCGATCAAAGCAATTTTTTCACCTGAGCGGGTGTTTTGCAGCAGTGCTTTGCGGTCGCCAGCTAAGAAAGAAGGACGCGCGATGCTGACGCTTTGGTAACCAAGCAAGCCAATCGCATTTTCCATTTCTCCTTTGACGCGGCTGTAGAAAACACCTGACTTCGGATTCGCACCCATCGCCGAGATCACTCCCAATTTTGTAGCGCCACGCGCGATTCCTGAGCGGGCTACAGCCAGAACGGCATCAAAATCAATTGCGCGAAAAGCTTCGTTGCTTCCAGCGACTTTGATCGTTGTCCCTAAGCAAATATAAACTTCATCGATATGTGGCAAAGTCAGTGCCTGCGCTGAAGCCATGCCTAATTTTGAAAAATCGATCACATGGCTTTGCAACTTTGGATGCTTCAAGGCCGAGGGCTTGCGCACAAGGCTATGCACCTCGCGGCAATCAGGGCTGGCCAGCAAAAGAGCCAACAGCTCTTTACCGACCAGGCCGGAAGCCCCCGCGATCAGAACCGTTGCCGGTGCGGCCGTCCCCGCGAGAGCTCCCGCCTGTGCCTTGGCCACTGCGTGATCCGCCGAATGAGTTGCCATTTGAGTTACCTCCAAAACCACCACCGCCGCTACCGCCACCAGAACCGCCTGAGCGACCACGGCCACCGCCATTTGAGTTTCTACCACGTCCAGCAAAGCTGTCCACGCCGGTGCGCATCGGATCGGGCTGGCCGCCATGAGAAGGGGCACGTGGTGCATGCGGCGCTTGGCCTTGCGGCTGTGAGTGCGGTGCAGCGGAGCGTGCGGGCGAGCTTCGTGCGGGTGCATGGCCAGCGCGTGAACCGCCACCACCGCCACCGCCTGCGCCACGTCCACCACCGCCTGAACCACCTCGTCCACCACCCGCTGCGCGTTCGCCTTCTTTGCGCGTGTTAATGCGCTGCATCATGTCGCGGCGCGCTGATTTACCCGCAGCAGACATTTCTTCGCGACTAGGCGCTTTACCAGCGCCGCCCCAAATCACTTGGCGACCCATGGCCATCGGCTCGGCTTTTTCGCCTTGCACAGGGCCAAACTCTGGCATGTCTTCGCGTGGAATGCGTTGTTTGGTGAATTTTTCAATGTCTTGCATGAAACCCTCTTCATCCAAGCACACCAAGCTCACCGCATAGCCATCTTTGCCAGCGCGGCCCGTGCGGCCAATGCGGTGAACATAATCTTCACTCACGTTGGGGATTTCATAATTAACCACATGTGGCAGCTCGTCAATATCAATGCCGCGCGCGGCAATATCGGTGGCTACTAAAGCGCGCAGTTTGCCGCTTTTGAATTCAGCCAGCGCGAGGGTGCGGGCACTTTGGCTCTTGTTGCCATGCAGCGCCATTGCGCTGATGCCTTGCTTTTCTAAATATGCAGCCACATCGTTCGCACCGAATTTCGTGCGCGTGAAGGCGAGCACTTGATTCCAATCATTCTTCAGAATGATGTGCGCCAGAGCCTGCTTCTTCTTATCGCGACTGATCAAGCTCCAGCTTTGCGTGATCCGCTGCACCGTGGAATTCGCAGGCGTGACTTGAACAGATTGAGGATTTGTCAAAAAGCTTTGTGCGAGTTGCTTGATGTCGTCGCTGAAGGTGGCGGAAAACAGCAAGGTCTGGCGTTGCTTGGGCAAATGCACCAAGATTTTGCGAATGTCGTGAATGAAACCCATGTCGAGCATGCGGTCAGCTTCATCAAGCACGAGCGTTTGCACTGTGCCCAGATCAAGAACGCCTTGGCCTACCAGATCAAGCAAGCGGCCTGGCGTAGCAACCAAAATATCCACGCCACGGCGCAGTTGAGATATTTGCGGGTTCATACCGACGCCACCGAAAATTACGGCAGATTTCAGCTGCAAGTATTTACCGTAAGTCTTGATGCTCTCATCGATCTGTGCAGCCAGCTCGCGCGTGGGGGTGAGGATCAGAGCGCGCACGCCGGGATTGCCATATTTGTTGGTGGCGCTGCGGCCAAAAGAGAGGCGATGCAGCAATGGCAGGGTAAAAGCGGCGGTTTTACCCGTGCCAGTTTGTGCGCCACCGAGGAGATCGGTGCCAGCCATCACCAGAGGAATAGCCTGCGCTTGAATGGGGGTGGGCGAGGTGTAACCCTCTTCGTGAACAGCCTTCAGAAGGGCAGGGGCCAAGCCCAGATCATCAAATGTCATTGGAGAAAATTTTTCAAAACGAACCCGATGAGGTTTCAAAGCGATATCGGGTGTTTGCGTCAGCTACTAAAACAGTAGCGAGAAGGGCTGAAATCCTATCGACGCGGAAGAGATTTCAGAGGCCAGCATTGCGCTAGCTAAGTACGTATTGTCTCATGAATGATGATGAGTGCTGAATTCGGTGACTGGCTTCAGCGTCCTGGCAGCGCGATGTCCATGCTTTTACCGCCATAGCCAAACTTCTTGTCACGCGCTTGCACGCGCACTTTGCTGATATTGGCAGGTATATCCAAGCTGTACAGATCGCGCGTGAAGGGTTGCTCGTGTTGATGATCGTGCCAAAGCGTGCGTTCGCCCAAAGGCTTGCCATCAAGCGTCGTCACGCGGAAGCCATCAGTATAGCGCTGAGGGGTGTCATAAAGTGAAGAGATGGTCACGTCAAAGTCAAAAACATCCACGCGAACCGCTTTGACTTTTACCGACAATACATCCGGAAAGCGCTGCGTGTTTGTTTCAGCAGACCTTAAAGCAGTCTGTGCCGTTGCGTAACGTATGCCAGCCGCCCAACTGCAAACAGCCAGAACCGCAAAGCGTCTAGTGCTCATTTTCAAAGTTCACCTGTGTATTCACCGCGTGCGGGGTAATCCTTAGCGATAGCAAATTCAATCGCTCCAAGTAAATCTTGAAATTGTGGGCGGGCAAAAGGCATGGTCAGCACTGCGCCGTAATACAGCGTGCCATCGGGGCGCACGATGAACACGCCTGGCTCAGAAAAAAGCGCTGGCTCTTCGATACCTATCGAGGTTTTGCCGCGTGATACGCTGGTGTATGACCCCATTGCCTTGCAGAGCGCAAGCTCAGGCCGCAGGCAAATTTCAAACCACTGGCACCGGCTGGCGGGGGAGCAGAGCTTTAAGAGACATGATGAATTCCAGTAATGAGCAAACAGCTATTCAGTCGATGAGTATTGAAAAATCTTACAAGCCTTCGTTTCTTCGTATGAAACCGTAAGAAAGCTCCATACGTATCTTACTGATGCCTATGAACACTCCAATTTTGCTAGCTCTTCCACATGACGCGGCACACAAGTCGGCCCGAACGCTGGTCATGGCTCTGGGCTTGATCCCCGAGCCTGTGAAAGACAGCCCGCTGGCTTTGGCGCATATCTCAGAGCGGCTGCAGCAGCATCCGCAATCTGTGGCTTTGCTGGATCTGGGCAGCTTGCCCTCGGCTTTCAAGCACCTGCTTGACTTGGCGCAAAAACTGCCTGATACCCTGCGTATGCGCGTGATTTTGTTTCGTCATGAGCAAGGGCCTGTGTGGCCTTCTGATCAGGCATGGGTGCGCGATTTGGGTTTTGCCGGATTGTTCGCAGAAGCAGATACAGGATCTATGCTGACAGAAAGTGCAGCACTGCCAACCTTGCTGGCGCAATTGGCTCAGTGTCAGCCCTTGAGTTCGCAAAAGCTCGCACAATTTTTCGCTGCGATGCTGAGCAAACCCGATCCGCTTAGCCTGCGTGGCTTGGTTCGGGCGCAATGCAGCCGCGATGCAGAATCGCTGGCGCAAGTGATGTCTTCGGGGGTGAAATCTGTGGATCGTCGTCATCGCTTTTCTAATTACCCAGCTTGCTTTTTGGGTACGGAGGCTGTGGAATGGCTGCGCATTCAATATAGCTGCAGCGCGCAGATTGCAACGCAACTAGGCCAAGCGCTGCTCAGTTTGGGATTGATTCATCATGTGGTGCATGAGCACGCCTTTGAGAATGCTGAATTCTTTTACCGCTTGGATGCAACAACCAACACTTCGCAAATGAACTTGGGGCAATTGCTCAAGCAATTACAAGGCACTGGGGGGCTTGAAGTTGCCGATCGCAGCTATTTGGGCACCCTTTATCCGCAATGTTGGGTGGCACAAGGCGCTGTGAGCTGGCTGAGCAAGAAGCTTCGACTTCCACGCTATGAAGCTGAAAACTTGCTCAATCGTTTGCTCAGCTATGGCTTGATTGAGCACGTTGTGCAGGCGCATCGCATCAAAGATGCGAATTTGTACTTCCGATTTTGTTGATGGCTTACAAAAACTTCGGCTTGCGCTTTTCTAAAAACGCCGCAATACCTTCGCCGCCGTTGGCGTGATGTAGGTTGCGCACGAAGACATCTCGCTCGGTAGTCAGGTGTTCGCTCAAGCTGCATTCGGGCGCATCGGCCACGAGTTCTTTGATGCTGGCGAGCACGTTGGGTGCACGGGCGGCGAGTTTTTCGGCCAGCTGCAAAGCGGTGCTGAGGGCTTGGCCTGGTTCGGTGAGTTGGTTGACCACGCCTAGCGCATGTAAACGCTCAGCTGTGATGCGGTCACCCGTCATCAAAAGCTCGGTGGCGAGTTGGCGGGGGAGTTGGCGCGCTAGCTGCCAGCTACCACCGCCATCGGGTGAGAGGCCGACTGCGCTGTAAGCCATCACGAAGAGGGCATCTCGGCTGGAGACGATCATGTCGCAAGCCAACGCGAGTGAGAAGCCTGCGCCAGCGGCTGCACCTTCTACCGCGGCTATCACGGGTTTGCGGCAGGCGCGGATCGCTTCGATCCAGCCGTGCAGGCCTTCAATGCTGTCCTTTTGCACTTGTGGCGCGAGACTGCGGTTGTGCAGCAAGCGCTGCAAATTGCCACCTGCGCAAAATGTCTCGCCTTCACCCGTGATGACCACCGCGCGCACATCATAGCTGCTGTCTGCATGGTTGATCGCCTCAACCCCTGCGGCGTAAATCGAAGGGCTCAAAGCATTGCGCGCGCCTGGGTTAGACAGCGTGAGCAGCTTAATTTGGCCGGCATCACCGTAGCTACTTGCACGCAGTTCTCCGCCGGGGAAGGGATCGCTCATGAATTCAAGCTTCCGTGTGCAGGAGGCTCAAGCCCAGGGCCCCGCGCCTGCGCAGCCAAGGGCTGGCGCGATAGCGCGGATCGCCATACACAGTTTGCATATTGACCAACACCTCCAAAATGCTTGCACCACCCACCGAATTGCCCATGGCCAGTGGACCCGTCGGGTAGCCTAGACCCAGCTGTACTGCAGTGTCTAAATCTTGCGGTGTGCAGATTTGCTGCTGGCACATATCGGTGGCGACGTTGACGATTGCGGCTACCACGCGCTGCGTCACAAAACCAGCGCTGTCTCGGATCGTGCTCACCGGTTTGCCGTCTCGCGCGAAGAGAGTAGCAGCAGCGGCAAGCATGTCTGGCCGGACAGCAGGATTGCCCATGATGACGCGGCGCTTGGTGACGGCATCGTCGAACAATAAATCGATGCCGACAGTACGCGCTGGATCGTAACGCTCGAATACCGCCACTGTGGTCACATCCCAGCCCAGCGGCGCGACGATGGTTAAAGCATGCAGCGAAGGACTTTGCCCGCTTTCGATTTTTGCGCCGAGTTTGACGAGTAAATCTAGCAATTGTTTGCGCCGCGCTGCATTGGGTGAGACCCAAACAGGGGGTAATTCTATGGCGGTATCAACTATCGAACTGATAGCAATCTGCGCACGTTCTATAACGGTTAAAGCCTGTTTTTGTTCAGAATAATCGTAAAAACCAGCTTTCGTCTTGCGGCCTAAGATGCCGCCTGCCAAACGCTGTGCCGTGATCACGCTGGGGCGATAGCGAGGTTCTTCAAAGTATTGGTGATACACCGATTCCATCACCGGATGCGATACGTCTAAGCCCGTCAAATCCATTAATTCAAAAGGCCCGAGCTTGAAGCCCACCTGATCGCGCAAGATCGCATCAATCGTGGCGAAATCACTGACGCCTTCGCTCACGATGCGCAGCGCCTCCGTGCCGTAACCACGGCCTGCGTGATTCACGATAAAGCCTGGCGTATCCGATGCCATCACAGGCGTGTGCCCCATCTGCTTGGAAAGCGCGACCAATCGCTCGCTTACTTCAGCCGAAGTTTTCAAGCCCGGAATGACTTCCACCACTTTCATCAGCGGCACAGGATTGAAAAAATGGTAGCCCGCAAAAAGCTCTGGTTTGGCGAGCGCAGCAGCAATTGCGGTCACAGGTAATGAGGAAGTATTAGTGGCAAGAATGCAACTTTCTGAGACGATTGTTTCTAGCTGTTTGAAGAGCGCTTGTTTGACATCGAGTTTTTCCACAATCGCTTCCACAATCAGATCGCAATGCTTCAAATCATCTAGCTTTGTACAAGGCTTCAATAGCGCCTTGAACTGCGCCACTTTTTCAAAGGGCAGTTTGCCTTTTTCAAGCAGTTTGTCCCAAGTGCTGCTGATGGCATCGCGCGCATTCGCAGCGGCCTCAGGCGCCACATCAAATAACAGGACTTGTGCGCCCGCCTGGGCGGCAATTTGGGCAATGCCCCGACCCATCGCGCCTGTGCCAACGATACCGATCTTTTGGAATACGCAATTCATGATGGTGATTATTACAGGTGTGTGTGTCAAAATACTTTCTTTAACAGCAAGCTGTCGATGAGATTAGGTCATTTCCGTAATCTCACGATTTGGCGAAAGAAATTGATAGCGACGCATGGCCTCGAAGAGTTGGCAATACATTGCAGGAATTTGTTTGTTGGTGGGAGCAACGGCGGCCTCGGCATTGTCCTTGGGGCGCTTGCGTGGTACTGCCCTGCTTGGTCGTGGGCTAGATTTGACCGTTCAAGCGAGCTTAGAAGCGCAAGAATCAACGCCTGAGGCCAACTGCTTTTCAGTCGACGTGTTTTATGGTGACACACGCGTCTCTCCTAACTCCATCAGTCTGAGCCCCGAACGTTTGGCGAATGGCGAATTTCGTGTTCGCATTCGTTCATCAGTCGCTGTGGATGAGCCAGTTGTCACGCTTTATCTACGCGCCACTTGCGGTGCTGCAGTGTCCCGTCGTTTCGTGTTGCTCTCAGATACGTTGACCGATGCTGACCCTGTCTCGGCGCAGCCTCTGTCGATTTCTCCAGCGATAGTTCCAAATTTACCTGCACCTTCTCGTGCAGTGAGTGCGGCAGCAATAGATTCAATAGCATCTCAAAGTGCCGCAGTTGTGCAAGCTGACCGCAATTCAGCTGTCAGCGCGCAACGCCAGGCTCGACGCGAAGCGCGCCAGCGCGCAGCGCAAGAGCGGGTAGAGTCGCGTGCACAAGCTGCCTCGGCACTGCCAGATGTCTCAGCCGCTCCCGCGCAGCCGCGTGCATCTATCATGCGCAAAGCAGACAAAGCCAAAGCTAGTGCGCCGCGCTTGCAAGTAGATCTGCTTGATCTGACCAGCGCGGAACTGAGCCTGCGTAGCTCGTTCGAGATGAGCAGCGCGCCTTCCAGCGATGAGGCTGTTCGTCGACAAGCGCAGGCCTTGTGGCGCACGTTGAACGCCTCGCCGGAAGATACCCTTCGCGATGCTCAGCGCTTAGAAACGCTTGCAGGCCAGATGCGCACTGCGCTAGATCAAAGCAAGCGCCAGAGCCAAGATATTGCAGCGCTTTCCACCGAGTTGCAAGCTGCGCACAGCGCGCGCTTTCTCAATCCGTTCACCCTTTTCTTGGGGTTGCTCACCTTGGCCGCAATTGCATTGAGCGTTCTGCTCTGGCGACGCAACGCAGGCCACAGCCAGCCTTGGTGGGGCAATACGGCTTCCAAAGCCACTCCGCCTGACGAAGAGCATCTCTGGGGACATTTGGTTGATGCTGCAACCCCCTTACAAGAAAGTGCAGGCGCGGCCAAGGAAAAATCACTCAAAGCGAGCGATACGGGTGGTTTTCAGGATTCGCCTACTCGCAGCCAAGCCACTCGCCCCACCAATCCAGAAGACGATACCCGACCTGGTGTGTTGGCAGGCGTTGGCTCGCAAGGCCCGCTGCGTTTTGTAGAAAAACCAGCGCAAGTGGTTGACTTCGCCGCACCTTCTGAAAAATTCAGTTTGGCTACTACCAAGATCACTCCGATAGGCACCTCCGCCGGCAGCAGCCGTGGTGGAAGCATGGGCCGGGTAGACAGCACGCCACCGCCCTCGCTCATGCAAAGTACTAAATCGTCAGACAGCAGGCGGGGATTTGGCCACAGTGATTTTGCAGCCAGCGGCTTCAGTGGCTTGCGTGTGGTGGCGGCAGAAGAGCTATTTGACATCCAAGAGCAGGCTGACTTTTTTATGTCGCTCGATCAGCCAGAGCAAGCCATTGAGGTTTTGAAAAACCACATCACAGACAATGTTGAAACCAGTGCGCTGGCCTACATGGATTTGTTTGATATTTACCATCGTACTGGCCGCGAAGCCGACTATGCCGCACTGCGCGAAGAATTCAATCGCGTCTTCAATGCGCAGGTGCCAGAGTTTGCCCGCTATGGCGCGAAGTCTACCGGTCTAGAGGGCTTTCCTCAGGTGCTCAGCAGCATCCAAGCTGGCTGGAGCAGGCCGCAGCAGGCGCTGGAGCTGATCGAAGAATCCATCTTTCGCCAGCCCGGGCAAGACCATGCCCCGCTCGATATGCTGGCTTACCGCGAGCTGATGTTGCTTTACGCCTTGGCCAAAGAGCTGGCGCGGCCGCGTGGCGGCTATTCCATGCTTCCCGCTGCTACGCAATCTGGCGCCATGCCGATGATCCCCCCGCTGGCTGCGCCGCCTTCGGTGCCAGATGTTGATTTAGGCGATGGCCTTATGCTGTCGCGGCCGCAGATCGATATGCTCTCGATGGATGGTGACCCCACTGTCAGCCTACCGCATAGCCTCAATCTTCTACTGGAGCCTCTGCCCGACGAGGGCAGCGGTTTGGATTTTGATCTTGGTGGCATTGATCAGCTGGATGACATCATCATGCCCAGTATTAATAAAACTCCTTAATCGGCATACGCTTCAAGCGCTGCGTCACATCTTCTGCTTCAAATGCCTCTAGCAGCCATGCGCTGCGCCAACGCGCTGAAAACCATTGCCAGCAGCAAGCCGCCTAGCCCCGCCCAATGTAGTTGCGCCATTAGCCCTTGGTTGACCATCACGCCGCCGAATGCCGATCCCACACCTTGCCCAAGGTAAATGGCCGACGTATTCAGCGCTACGCTCACGCTCGCCACCGCAGGAGCGAGAGCCACTAGCCGCGCCTGTTGCGCTGAATTGCAAGAAAAGCAACCTAGTCCCCAAGGAACACAAAGCATCGCCAGCGTGGCGATGCTGGTGCCCAAAGGCCAAAGCAGTAAAGAAATTGCCATCAACACCAGAGTGATCATCACCGCTTTCGGCGGACCCATTCTGTCAACCATGCGCGACACCGCAAAACTACCGATCACACCAAACAGCCCAAACACAGCAAACAACAATGCCACATCTGTAGCGGAGCCCTTGAGCTGCTGTGCCACATAGGGTGAAAAATAAGCAAACTGCATGAACTGTCCGCTTGATGACAGTGCAGTCACCAACAAAGTCACTATCAGCAGCTTCGAGCTCAGCGTCTGCCGCCAAATCGCTACGCTAAGCGCAGGCGGTTTCACGTCTTTCGGTATCACGCGCCACACTAAAAGCGCGCACAGCAGCGCCAGCAAGGCCAAAATCCAAAACGCCGCACGCCAGCCATACGTGCCGCCCACCAAAGCCGATAGCGGCGAACCAAACACAGAGGCCACACTCCAGCCCAAAAACACAGTGGTGATCGCCCGACCGCGCCGCTCTGGTGCGACCAACATGCTCGCCACCGCAGCCGCTTGTGGCGTAAAAATTGCAGCAGACACCATCGCCAAAATCCTCAGCAGCATCAAACTCGTATAGCTCGGTGCGAGCGAACAAGCCGCATTCAAAAGCGCAAACCACAGCATCGAAACAGCAAGCAACATCCGCCGATCCAGCCGCGTCACTGCCGCCGCAAGCAAGGGCGCCCCAATACACACCGTGATCGCCCCCGCCGTGATCAACTGCCCTGCCGAAGCCACGCTTACTTGCAGTGAAGAGGAAATATCATTCAACGTGCCCGGCACCAGCATCACGCCGGTGCCAATCACGAAGTTACCAATCAACAGCGTCCAGAGCAATGCGGGCTCGGAAGTGCCCTGCGTCTGAGGTGTTTTTCCGAAAGTTGTCATCCAACTATTATGTTGACAGCTGAGCTAGAGCAAGTCGCCTACGTTCAGCGGTAAAACGCCTCGACCTCGCCTTTTAGCTTAATAAGCAGGGGCTGGCCTTTGCGATCCACGGTTTTGCCAGAGGGCACTTTGATCCAGCGCTCGCTCGCGCAATATTCCTCCACATCGTGGCGCTCTTTGCCATTAAAGCGGATGCCGATGCTGTATTCCATCAATTCTGCATGGTGATGCGGGCTGCGTGGATCTACGCTTAAGTGATCGGGTAGGGCGGGGCGCTCGGTGGGCTCGGGTGGAGTAGTCATGGATTGTTGTGATGAGATGTGAGTGACTGTGATTTTACGGGCCAGCCTGATCCACGGCTTAACTTGGGGGGACTGAAGTGTGGCGCTTTGACCAGCGAAGCATGGAAGGCCCAATTGCTTTAGAAATGGGGTGCCTGTATCTGGCAAAGAGGTAGTAGCCTGCATTGAGTAGCGGGGCGAGCCAGCGCCTAGAGAACAGCCAAGCCAGCTTGGGTAAATTTGCTCTTTCATAGGCCGCTGAAAAAACAGGAATCCCTTCAAGCTGCGTGCCATCTGTCAGGCGGCCTTGCATCGTGGCTAAGGCAAGTTTGCAGGAGAGTTGGTGTGCTGTTTCGTCAAACGATGGAGCAGAGACATCGACAAATGCTAGCAAGCCTCGCACATTTCTGCTACCGAGAAAATGAATTTCCGCCTGACACAGCGGGCAGGTTCCGTCGTAATACATCGTTAAGCGCTGCATAAAAATACTCCTGAATGAATTATCAAGCTTCGGATTAACCTGCGCTTGGCGGGCGGTTCTCTGCTTTTGCTTGAGGCACAATCTGCTCCATGCTGATTCATCCACAGATTGACCCGATTGCCATCAAACTAGGCCCCTTGGCTGTGCATTGGTATGGCTTGACTTATTTGGCCGCTTTTGCACTATTTTGGTATTTGGGCACGCGCCGCACCTTGCATCAGCCCTTTGCGCGGTTGAACTGGACGAAGCGCGACGTGGAGGACATTCTGTTTCTCGGCGTGTTGGGTGTGGTCGCAGGCGGGCGCATCGGTTACTGCTTGTTTTATAAGCCTGCTTACTACCTGAGTCACCCGCTGGAGATTTTTTATGTCTGGCAGGGCGGCATGAGTTTTCATGGCGGGCTGTTGGGCGTGATTGTGGCGATGATTTGGTTTGGGTATTCGCGCAAACGTGGGTTTTGGCAGGTGGCGGATTTCGTCGCGCCCTGCGTTCCGACTGGACTGCTGATGGGGCGGGTTGGTAATTTCATCAACGGTGAATTGTGGGGGCGTGTGGCCTCGCCTGATCTGGCTTGGGGTATGATTTTTCGTGGTGCAGGCGAGTTGCCGCGCCATCCATCTCAGCTCTATCAAATCGCGCTCGAAGGCGCTTTGCTGTTCATTTTGCTGTGGTTGTATGCGCGTAAAGAACGCAAGAGCGGGCAGGTGGCTGCGGCTTTCCTTTTTGGCTATGGTGTTTTTCGCTTCATCGCCGAGTTCTTCCGCGAGCCGGATGCCCATCTAGGCTTGCTCAGCTTGGGCATGAGCATGGGGCAGTGGCTATGCGTGCCGATGATTCTTGGCGGCGCAGCCATGTGGGTGTGGGCGAAAAATCGCAAAGCCTAGGCTGCCCTGTACGTTGAACCCAGCCGCCGCGCAGGACGCGGTAGCTCTCGTGATAAACCCTGATTTCCCGTCAAACGGAGCCAAACGGCTTGCAGGGTTATTCATGATTAAGCATAATTACACGTAATTATTGCCGTATTTTCTCAACCTGCACCTCTGTTATGGCCTCAAGTCCTGTTGCCTTGCGCTCCGTCTCTGCGTCGCTTCACAGCGAAGTGGCGGCGCAATTGCGGCAGCGCATTTTCAGCGGTGCTCTAGCGCCCGGTGCCTTTGTGGATGAAGTCGCGGTATGCGAGCAGATGCAGATCTCACGCACGCCGCTGCGCGAGGCCTTGAAGGTATTGGCTGCCGAGGGCCTGATTCGCCAAGAGCCACGCCGGGGTAGCTTCGTAAACGAGGTGACCGAGCAGGATCTGGATGAAATCTTCCCGGTGATCGCACTGCTGGAAGGGCGCTGCGCACATGAGGCCGCGCTCAAGAGCACCGATGGAGATTTAGCGGCCCTAGCCACCTTGCATGAGCGCTTGCAAAAAGCCGCCAAGGCCCAGCGTATCAATGATTACTACGAAGCGAATTTCGCCATTCATGAGGCAATCATTTTGCTGGCCAACAACAAATGGCTGGCGCAGGTGATTGGCGATCTGCGCAAGATATTAAAGCTGGCGCGTTTGCAGCAACTGCATGCACCCGGGCGCTTGCAGCAAAGCCTCTCCGAGCATATGGCCGTGTTCGCCGCTTTGCAGGCGCGTGATGCGCAAGGCGCGGAGGCCGCGATGCGCACCCACTTGACGCGCCAACGCGAAGCGCTGCGCGAGCTGGCGCGCAATCAGCGCAGACTGGTGGTCTGAGATGAATGCTGAGCCCGTGATTCACAGCGCTTCTCGCAGCACACAAGCAGGCACTTGGCTGCGCCGCCATGCGGCTAAGCTAGGCTGGCAGAAAAACGCTGAAAACTCAAAAGCGGCGTCGGATTTGATGGAAAAACAGCCGCTGCCCCCTGCCGACATTGCGCAAACAGCTATACATATCATAGCAACCACAGATCATGCCATGCGCTCCACCAACGAGCGCCTGAAAGCCGCGCTAAAACAAACGCACGAAGCGCTTTCGCCGCGCGTGCTGCGGCGCACTTTGCAGGAGCTCAAAGCGGTGGCAGATCCGCAGGTGAGCGAAGTCGAAGGCGGGCGGCGCGCGCAAGGTGTTGCCAAGTGGTACGCCAAGGCCAGCTTGCACGAGCAGCGCGATATGTGGTTGCTGATGAGCGAGCAATTTGCACCCGATGCCGCGCAATTGCGCCAAGCGCGGGAGCAGTATGAGTCGGCCTTGACCTCGGGCGATCTGGGCGCGGCCGAGGTGGCGATGCACAAATCACTCGCCTCGCCGCGCAAGCGTTTGCTGCAACGCTTCGCCGCCTTTCCCGATGGCATGCGCTTTCTGATCGAGATGCGTACTCAGTGGTTGCCCGAGCTGAAGAAAGACCGCCGACTGCTCGCACTCGACGCGGAGATGGAGGCGCTGCTCTCCACGTGGTTTGACGTGGCATTCTTGGAACTGCGCCGCATCAACTGGGATAGCCCGGCCTCCTTGTTGGAAAAGCTGATTCGCTATGAGGCGGTGCACGATATCAAAAGCTGGATGGATCTGAAAAACCGGCTCGATTCTGACCGACGCTGCTATGGCTTCTTTCATGCCAAGCTGCCCGATGAGCCCTTGATTTTTGTCGAAGTGGCGCTGGGCGACGAGATGGCCGCGAGCATCACGCCGCTATTGGATGAACAAGCCAGTGTGCATGATCTCAAAGCTGCCACGACGGCGATTTTCTATTCGATCAGCAACACGCAAGCCGGCCTGCGCGTCGTGGGCTTTGGTGATTCACTGATCAAGCGCGTGGTGGAAACCTTGAAAGCGGAGTTGCCCAAGCTCAAAGTGTTTGCCACGCTCTCACCCATCCCGGGCTTTCGCGCCTGGCTGGCCAAAACGGATGCACAGCTGCTTGCACAAGCCGACAGCCATGCCGCAGCGGCCGAAGAAGCTTTGCTGCGCCGCGCTGCCCAATACCTTGCGCAAGAGCTCAAAGACGGCCAGCCCTTGGACGCAGTGGCTAAATTCCATCTGGGCAATGGCTCGCGCGTGGAGCGCATCAATTGGGCGGCCGATCCAAGCACCAAAGGCATCAAACAATCCTTCGGTTTGATGGTGAATTACCTGTACGATTTGCGCCAGATCGACAAATACCGACAATCTTTGCATGCAGGCAAAATAGCCTGCAGCGCTGATATCAAGAAGCTGCTGAGTTAACTTAAAAACTGGAGACAAACCATGAATGCACTGATCAATCGACGCGCGGCCCTGACTGCCGCTGCTACCGGGCTTGCTACGTTTTCCGTAGCATCTCGCGCACAATCTACGCCGGCTTGGCCAGCAAAACCTGTGAATTTGATTGTACCGTTCCCAGCGGGCGGCGGCACCGATGCGTTTGCTCGCCCCTTGTCTGCCGCATTTGCGAAGAATACCGGGCGCAGCATGATCATCGACAACAAAGGAGGTGCCGGCGGCACCCTCGGCGCTGGCCTTGCAGCCAAAGCGCCTGCTGATGGCTATAACCTGTTCATGGGCGCGGTGCATCATTCGATTGCACCGAGCATGTATGCAAAATTGGATTACGACATCGAGAAAGATTTTGTGCCACTGATCTTGGTGGCCAACGTGCCGCAGGTCGTGGTGATCAATCCGCGCAAAGTGCCGGTTGCGGATTTCAAAGAATTCTTGGCATTCTTGAAGAAAAATCCCGGCAAACTCAACTACGGCTCGGCTGGCGGCGGGACCTCGCATCATTTGGCAGGCGAGCTGTTCAAGCAGCAGACTAAAACCTTCATCACCCATATCCCGTATCGCGGCGCTGGCCCTTCGCTGCAAGGTTTGATTGCCGGTGACGTAGAGATGATGTTCGACGGCCTGGGATCGAGTGCCGCGCATATCACCGGCGGGCGCATCAAGGCGCTCATGGTCTCGGGAAAGCAGCGCAATGCCGCTTTCCCCGATGTGCCTTGTGCAGCAGAGCTGGGCTTGCCCGATTACACGGTGACGACGTGGTACGGCGTGTGGACACCACGTGGCACACCAGCCGATTTGCAAGCACGCGCGATCGAAGAAATCCGCAAAGCCTACAACACCGACGAAGCCAAGGCCGCTTGGGCGCGCCAAGGCGCGGAGTTCACCGGCTTGACCGGCGCACAATTTGGCAGCTTTGTGAGTGCGGAGATCAAGCGCTGGGAGCAGGTGGTCAAGGTGTCGGGCGCAAAACTCGATTAAGATATGTTGCGCGTTGAGCAAACGGGACCCATTGCCACTCTCGTGATCAGCCACGCCGCGAGGCGCAACGCAATGACGCGAGCGATGTGGCAGGCGCTTCCCGCCACGCTTGCAGCCTTGCCCTTTGATACGCGCTGTCTCATCATGCGCGGCGAAGGTGATCATTTCTGCGCTGGCGGCGATATCTCCGAATACCCGAGCTTTCGGTTTGAGCCCAGCAGCTTGCGCGCTTTTCATGAAGACGATGTGGCGCCTGCGCTTGAGGCCTTGCTCGCGCTGGATGTGCCGATTGTGGCCATGATCGCTGGCCATTGCATGGGCGGCGGGCTAGAGATCGCAGCCTGTGCAGATATCCGAATTGCAGGGCAGGGCGCAACATTCGGCGCACCCATTGCCAAGCTGGGCATGCCGATGGCGCAACGTGAATTAGCCATCGTGCTGCGCGCAGCGGGCGAGGTCACAGTGCGCGAAATGCTGCTCGAAGCCAAGGTGCTCACGGCACAAGAGATGAAAGCGCGCGGCTTCCTTCAGCGCGTCATGCTAGATACGGATTTGCAGAAAGAGGCGCTGGAAACGGCACACCGCATCGCCGCGCTTTCGCCGCAAGCTGCTAGGTTCAATAAACAGTTTTTAAGAGAGTTTTTTGATAAAAATAGCCATTCCGCGGGCATGGAATATGCGCAAGGCGCTATGAAATCAATAGTGAATGATCCTTACTCATACGCCAGCAGCGCAGAGCATGTGGAAGGTATCTCCGCTTTTCTAGAGAAACGCACAGCCCAATTTTGAATATGAAAAATGCCAATATTTTCGCCAACCTGCGCGAGCAATTTCCAAGGGATTTAGATGCCATTGCCGTCGAAACCGACAATGGCCTGCATTACTCATGGCGTGACATCGAGCGCGGCAGCGCGATGCTGGCCAACTTGCTGCAAAGCCTGAAGATTCCCGTGGGCAGCCGTGTGGCGGTGCAGGTGGAAAAATCGGTGGAAGCAATGATGCTGTATCTGGCCACGCTGCGCGCGGGCTTGGTATTTTTGCCGCTCAATACTGCTTATCAAAGCGCAGAGATCGAATACTTCATCACGAATGCCGAGCCTGCGGTGGTGGTGTGCTCTTCTAAGAACTTCGGCTGGGTCTCAAAAATCGCGTTCATTTGCGGCGCGCAAAGTGTGTTCACCTTAGATGATGATCGCAGTGGCAGCTTGCTTGATCGCGCAGTGCATTGCTCTGATATTCATAGCTGCTCGCGCAATCAAGAGGCGGATTTGGCGGCGATTCTATACACAAGTGGTACGACAGGCCGCAGCAAAGGCGCGATGCTCTCGCACGGCAATATGCTGAGCAATGCGGTGATGCTCAAAGAGTATTGGGGCTTTCAAGCCGGCGATGTGTTGATTCACGCACTGCCGATCTTCCATGTGCATGGCCTGTTCGTGGCGATTCATGCCGCGCTGATCAACGGCAGCAAAATGATTTGGCTCAACCGTTTTGAGCCCAAAGCCGTGATTGCGGCGATGCCGCGCGCCACCGTCTTCATGGGCGTGCCCACGCTCTACACCCGCATGCTGAGCGAACCCGCGCTCAGCAAAGAGGCGGCGAAACACATGCGCCTGTTCATCGCCGGCTCTGCACCATTGCTCAAAGAAACCCACGAAGAATGGGAGCAGCGCACCGGTCACAAAATTCTGGAGCGTTATGGCATGAGTGAGACGGTGATGCTGACCTCGAATCCCTATGCTGCAGATGCCCGTTATCAAAACCAAAGCGAGCGCCGTGCTGGCACCGTGGGCTTCCCGCTGCCCGGTGTGAGCTTGCGCATCGCGGGCGACGACGGAAAATCCTTGTCTGCCGATGAGATCGGCGGCATCCAAGTCAAAGGCCCGAATATATTTGCCGGCTATTGGCGCATGCCTGAGAAGACGGCGGAAGAGTTCACCTCCGATGGCTATTTCAAGACCGGAGATGTGGGCAAACAAGATGCCCGCGGCTACGTGCACATCGTGGGTCGCAGCAAAGACCTGATCATCTCGGGCGGCTACAACGTCTATCCAGCCGAGATCGAAGCCCATATCAACGAAATGCCCGGCGTGGCCGAAAGTGCGCTGATCGGCGTGCCGCATCCTGATTTTGGTGAAGTCGGCATCGCTGTAGTGATTGCCAAGCCCGGCGCTGCGCTTGAGCCCGGCGCCATCATCGCCGCACTCAAATCAAAGCTGGCGAATTTCAAAATCCCCAAACGTTGCGAAATTGTGAGTGAACTACCTCGTAACGCCATGGGCAAAGTGCAGAAGAATTTGCTGCGCGAGAAATACAAATCAGCGTTTCAAAATTAGTCAATGCTCAATGCTCAATGCTCAATGCTCAATGTATTCAGGATGATTCTTTGCAATCGCATCCAGAAACCCCAGAGGTGAGCGAATGTGCTCGCGCATGAGCTCACGCGCGACTTCAACCTTGCCTTTCACAATCGCATCCACGATGCGTTGATGCTGACTTACTGCTATACGGTGGCTGCCCACGGCGGCAATGGCCAGATGGCGAATGCGGTTCATGCCTGTGCGAGCCAGGCGTAGCGCGGGCCAGGCGTGTGGGTGGCCTGCTAGCTCTAGGATGCGTTGATGCAGATCTTCATCGGCACGCAAATGCTCTGCGTAATCACCGCGCTCTGAGGCTTGTTGCTGAATGTGGAGCAGGGTGCGAAGCTGCGCTTTGTCTGCCGCTATAGCGGCGCAGGCCAGCTCTGCCGCCCGACATTCAATCACTTCGCGCACAAACACGGCATCGCGCACCTTGACAGGATCAATGCGCGACACATACGTTCCTCGCTGCGGCATCACCTGTACCAAGCCTTCGCTGGCCAATTGCCGCAGGGCATCGCGCACAGGTGCGCGGCTCACGCCCAAGCCTTCGGAGAGCGCTTGCTCAGAAAGTGCTACGCCAGGCAGCAGCGTGCAATCAAGGATGGCATGGCGAATCGCATCGTAAGCGTTGCGGGCAAACGCGCCGCGTGGTGATACTTTGGCGCTCGCTGATTTGGCGTGACGACGCGGCGCGGCGACTGTCAATTCAGGGAGCAGAAGGCGGGTGCGAGCCATGGTGTGTGAATGGGTGTATTGGTACAAATACGCATGATGCGCTGCGTCAATCATACTAGAATACTAGAATACGTCAACACAACTTGCCGCTCAATTGCAGGAGACATTTATGAAAAATCGCCGTCTAGCCGTTATAAATATTGCGCAAAGCGCTATCGTTTTAATAGTCTCTTGTATCACCGTCGGCGCAAGCTTTGCGCAGAGCGATTTCCCCAGCAAACCGATCAAAATCCTCGTGCCGTTCCCACCGGGCGGCACCAGCGATGTGATGGGGCGCATGATGGCTGAGCCGCTTGCTCGAGTGCTCAAACAGCCTGTCACGGTAGAAAATGTCGGCGGCGGTGGTGGCGTGATTGGCACAGAGCGTGGCGTGAAAGCTGCTTCGGATGGCTACACGCTGATTCAAACTGGCGTGGGGCAGAACGCCGTGGCGCACGGCTTGGATGCAGCGCTGGCCAGCCGCTACAACTCCAACACGGATTTCATTCACCTCTCACAAATTCACCACGGCCCTAATGTGCTTGTGGTCAACGCTGACCGCCCGTTTAAGACGCTGGGCGATGTTGTGAAATACGCCAAAGCCAATCCCGGCAAACTCGATTACGGCTACACCCACGCTGCTAGCGGCCATATGGCGATGGAATTGTTCAAACAAACGGCGGGCATCTTCATGACAGGCATTCCTTATCGCGGCGGCGGCCCGATGCTTACTGCAGCCATCAGCAACGAAATTCCGTTCATGTTTATCAACCAAGATGTGGCGCTGCCTCATGTGAAATCTGGCAAGCTGCGCGCGCTGGCGGTGAGTAGCTTGCAGCGTAATCCGCTGTTCCCTGATGTTCCTACGGTGGCCGAGAGTGGTTATCCCGGGTTTCAAGCGCTGAGCTGGAGTGGCCTCTCGATTCAAAAAGGTACACCGCAGCCGATTGTGGACAAACTTGAAGCCGCCATCAAAGAAGTGATGACGTCACCTGCCATCGTACAGCGCATGGCAAGCCAAGGCTTTGTGATTCCACCACTGGGGCAGAAGCCATATGTTGATTTTGTCGCCAAAGAAATCGTGCAGTGGGATAAAGTGATCAAGACTGCTGGTATCAAAGCACAGTAATGTAGGCTAAGTGATGACGAAGAGAAAGACCTACGACGAACTGCGCAGCGCGCGCTGGTTTGCCCCCGACGATCTGCGCGGCTTTGGCCACCGATCACGCGCGATGCAAATGGGCTATGACCATGCCGATTGGCAAGGCAAGCCGATCATTGCGATCTTGAATACGTGGAGCGATATCGGCAATTGCCATTCGCATTTCAAGCAGCGCGTGGAAGAAGTCAAGCGCGGTGTGTTGCAAGCTGGCGGTTTTCCGCTGGAAATTCCGTGCATTTCCGTGGCAGAGAATTTCGTCAAGCCCACCACCATGCTTTACCGCAACCTGTTGGCGATTGAAGCAGAAGAGCAGCTGCGCTGCCATCCGGTGGATGGCGCGGTGCTCATGGGCGGCTGCGACAAAACCACGCCCGGCTTGCTCATGGGCGCATTTAGCGCAGGATTGCCCTGCATCTATTTGCCCGCGGGCCCGATGCTGCGCGGCAACTGGAAAGGCAAGACGCTCGGCTCAGGCTCAGATGCTTGGAAATACTGGGACGAACGCCGCGCTGGCAACATCTCAGCCACGCAATGGATGGAAATAGAAGGCGGCATCGCCCGCAGCGCGGGCACTTGCATGGTGATGGGCACAGCCGCCACGATGATGGGCATTGCAGAGGCCCTGGGCATGACGCTGCCCGGCGCGTCGAGCATTCCTGCTGTGGATGCCAATCACCAGCGCATGGCCACGCAATGCGGCCGCCGTATCGTCGATATGGTGTGGGAAGACCTCACGCCTGCTCGCATGCTCAGCCGCGAGAGCTTTGAAAATGCGCTCACGGTGGCCATGGCAGAAGGCTGCTCTACAAACGCCATTATCCATTTGGTGGCCATCTCGCGGCGAGCAGGCATTCCGCTCACGCTGGATGACTTCGATGCATTCAGCCGCAAAGTGCCGGTGATTGCGAATATTCGCCCGAGTGGAGACACTTATTTGATGGAAGATTTCTATTACGCAGGCGGCATGAAAGCGCTGATGAAAACTTTGCTCGATGGTGGCTTGCTGCACAGCGCGGCTTTGACGGTGAATGGCCAAACGGTTTCTGAGAATTTGAAAGACGCTGAGGTTTATAACGACGATGTCATCCGCCCGATTGCTAAGGCAATTTACAAAGAAGGCGCATTGGCTGTGCTGCGCGGCAATCTTGCGCCCAACGGCTGCGTGATCAAGCCCAGCGCTTGCGCAGAGAAATTCCTAAAACACACCGGTCCGGTACTCGTGTATGACGACTATCCTACGCTCAAAAAAGCGGTGGAAGATCCTGATTTGGACGTGACAGAAAACCACATCATCATCTTGCGAAACGCCGGTCCGCAAGGCGGTCCCGGCATGCCAGAGTGGGGCATGGTGCCGATCCCGACGAAGCTGGTGAAGCAGGGCGTGCGCGACATGCTTCGCATCTCGGATGCCCGCATGAGCGGCACCAGCTATGGCGCTTGCATCTTGCATGTGAGCCCAGAGAGCTATATCGGCGGGCCCTTGGCCTTGGTGCAAAACGGCGATCTCATCACAGTGAACGTGCCCGAGCGTACGATTCATTTGGAAGTTAGCGAAGCCGAGCTCGCCAACCGCAAAGCCGCTTGGACACCGCCTCCTAAACGCTTTGAGCGTGGCTATGGCCATATGTTTACTCAACACATCTTGCAAGCCGATCAAGGCTGCGATTTTGATTATTTAGAAACTAGCTTTGGCGCTCCGGTCTCTGAGCCAGTGATTTACTGACCTATGAATTCAACAACCAAAACCAAGCTCATGGCGGTCAGCACCGCCACACTCTGCACAGCCCTGTTCAAACGCGGTCTGCGCAACCAGTTTATTCAAGACGTGCGCCCCCTGAATGCAAATCTGCCGAACATGGTCGGTGAGGCTTTTACCTTGCGCTACATCCCTGCGCGGGAAGATCTGAATCCGATCAGTGTGTTTCAAGATCGCGCCCACCCCCAGCGCGTCGCCGTGGAGCAATGCCCAGCGGATAGTGTGTTGGTGTTTGACAGCCGCAAAGACGCACGCGCCGCCTCAGCGGGCTCGATTCTCGTCAGCCGCCTGATGGTGCGTGGCTGCGCCGGTGTGGTGACCGACGGTGGCTTCCGCGATTCGCCAGAAATTGCGGCCCTGCCTTTTCCCGCTTATCACAATCGCCCCAGCGCACCCACCAATCTGACCCTGCATCAAGCGCTGGATATCAACGTACCGATCGGCTGCGGCGATGTGGCCGTGTGGCCAGGTGATGTGATGGTGGGAGATAAAGAAGGCGTGATCGTGATTCCAGCAGGCATTGCCGATGAGGTGGCCAAAGAAGCCGTGGAGATGACGGCCTTTGAAGATTTCGTGACCGAAATGGTCGTCAAAGAAGGCCGCAGCATTCTCGGGCTGTATCCGCCGACCGAGCAAAAAAGCAAAGATGATTTCGCGGCGTGGATGCAGGCGAATTCAAAGCGCTATCCGCTGTGAATTTGAAGCATTTTTAGCATTTCGCCGGCATAGAATCTGCGCAGAGTGCTACTGAAATCATAGTCCTTAATCTTGCGAGCCAAGCTGCGCAATCAAGCCGCGCAGCGTTTCTACCTGCACAGGCTTGAGTTCAGACAGTGGCGGGCGCACCGGGCCAGCGCTGTGGCCTGCGATCGTGGCGCCCGCTTTCACGATACTGACCGCGTAGCCTTCGCCTTGGTTGCGCAGTGCGATGTAGGGCAAGAAAAACGTTTGCAGCAAGTGATCTGTCGTGGCTTTGTCGCCATCGCGATAAGCGGCGTAAAACTGCATCGCTGTGCGTGGAACGAAGTTAAACACAGCCGATGAATATGTGGGCACGCCCAGCGCCCGATAGGCATGGGCATACACCTCCGCCGTTGGCAGGCCACCGAGGTAAGCGAAGCGATCGCCGAGGCTTTGATAGATGCTGACCATGCGCTCGATATCACCCAAACCATCCTTGAATCCAATCAAATTCGGGCAGGTGTCGGCCAGTACTTGCAGCGAAGCCGCGCTGAGCTTGCATGCACCTCGGTTGTAGATGATCACGCCCAGCTTGACGCTGCGGCAGACCGCCTGCACATGCGCAATCAAGCCCTCTTGGCTGGCTTCGGTCAGGTAGTGCGGCAGCAGCAAAATGCCTTGAGCACCGGCCGCCTGAGCCGTCTGCGCATATTGAATTGCCAAGCGGGTGGCGCCACCTGCGCCAGCAACGATCGGCACGCGGCCGCGACAGGTTTGCGTCGCGACGCGGATCACGTCGGTGAATTCCACCGGCTCCAACGAGAAAAACTCACCCGTGCCGCCAGCCGCAAAGAGCACGGTCGCGCCATAAGGCATGAGCCATTCCAAGCGCTGCGCATAGCCGCGCGGGTTGAACTGAAGCTCAGCGTCAAAATCGGTCAGCGGAAACGAGAGTAGGCCGGTTTGCAACGCGGCTTTGAGTTCTTGGGGAAGCATGGTGTCTCCAGCGAAATACTTCGGTGTTTAATAGGTATGTCATCATACAACTAAAACGATTGATGCCGAAAGCAATGCTTGCCGATCGGCGACTCTCAACTGGTTTGGCTCAGCAACTGCGCGGCACGGCGGCGGCGTTCACGGCTGTTGCCCAGGTGGATGCGCATGGCGGCGCGGGCGCTTTCGCTGTCTTGACTGGTAATGGCTTGCAAGATGCCCTCATGTTCCAAATGAATGGTTCGCAGATAGGCTTGGCGCTGCTCTGCTTGTTGTGTTGCGGGCAGTTTGGCGCGCGGGATCTGGCCCGAGCCCAGAGACTCAAACAATTGCGAAAAGTGGATGTTTTGCGTGGCGCGGGCCAGCTCGGCATGGAAGGCATAGTCGGCCTCGACCGCATCGCCGCCCAATTCAATGGCTTGGGCAAAGCGATCCAATGCCGCGCGCATCGTTGCCAAATTCTCGTCTGTGCGGCGCGCTGCGGCCAGAGCAGCGGCTTCGGTTTCTAGCCCAATGCGCAGTTCCAAAACCGCGACGATCTCACGCAAGGTTTTGAGTTGCTCAGGGTGCACTTTGAAGCCGGCATCCACGCTTTGCTGTTGCACGAAGCTACCAATGCCGTGGCGGGTGATGACTTGGCCCGTGGTTTGCAGGCGGGAAATGGCGTCGCGCACCACCGTTCGGCTCACCCCAAACTCGTCGATGATCTCGGCCTCGGTCGGCAAACGTGCGCCCACTGGGTACGTGCCGCGGCGGATGCGTTCGCCCAGTGCATCGACGAGGTCATGCGCTAAGCCGCGGGTTTTTCGCAAGCTGCGAGTGGGCGATGGTGGATTTGAGTGGGTCGGGGAATTCATTTGTTTGGGTTAATCCTAGGGTCAACCGGGCAATCCAAGTATAGAATAGTTGTATGACTTCTAACAACAATGGCTCGATTGTCCGTAGCTCGGCTTCTAAAGTCAAGCGCTTGCTTCTGACCGGCGCGGCAGGTGGCTTGGGGCAGGTGTTGCGCGAAAGTCTTGCGCCCTATGCTCAGATCCTGCGCCTGTCTGATATCGCAGCGATGGGTGAGGTCAAGGGCAATGAGGAGATCGTGCCGTGTGATTTGGCCAACAAGGCCGCCGTGGACGGCTTGGTACAAGCTTGCGATGCCATCGTACACATGGGAGGCATTTCGACCGAGCACCCTTTTGAAGATATCTTGGAGGCCAATATCAAAGGCGTGTTTCATCTCTACGAGGCGGCGCGTCGTCATGGTGTTCGCCGCGTGGTGTTTGCCAGTTCCAACCATGTGATTGGCTTTCATAAGCAGGGCGACATGCTGGACGCGAACTGCGCCAAGCGCCCGGATGGCTACTATGGCCTGTCCAAATCGTTTGGCGAAGATCTTTCGCGTTTTTACTTCGATCGATATGGCATTGAGACCGCTTGCCTGCGAATTGGCTCATCCTTTCCAGAGCCCAAAGACCGCCGTATGCTGATCACTTGGCTGAGCTACCGCGATTTAACAGAACTGATCCGCTGCTGCATCTTTGCGCCCCAGCTGGGCCATACGATTGTGTATGGCGCGTCGGATAACAAAAACAAGTGGTGGGACAACAGTCTAGCCGCCCATTTGGGCTTCAAGCCGCAAGACAGCTCCGAGCCGTTTCGCTCGAAAGCGGCAAGTGTGCCGCCATTGGCTGCAGATGACCCAGCGCAGATTTACCAAGGCGGCGGCTTCGTCAAGGCCGGTCCTTTTGAAACGCTTGCAAAGCGTGAATGACCCGTATGCACGCCGAACTCATCCTCGATGCACGTAACGCTGTTGGCGAAAGCCCGCTTTGGCAAGCTGGCGAGCAAGCTTTGTATTGGGTGGACATTGCCGCCAAAGCGTTGCACCGATGGAAGGAAGGGCAGGGCACGCAAACTTGGCACGCCAGCGAGATGATCGGTTGCATCGCCATGCATGCGGACGGCGGCTTCGTCGCGGGCATGGAAAGTGGCGTTTTTCATCTGCAACTGCAAGGAGATGGCAGGCTCCAAGAAACCCTGCTCGCCACCATCACGCATCCGCAGCCTGGTATGCGCTTTAACGATGGCCGGTGTGATCGCCAAGGACGTTTTTTAGCCGGTACGATGTTGATGAAAATGGCTGATAGCCGGCAAGAGGGCTGCGTCGTTTGCTATGAAAATAAGAGTGAGTTGCGACAAATCACGAGTAGCCTATTCACACCGAATGGCATGGCATTCAGCCCCGACGGGCGGACCATGTATTTGAGCGATTCGCACCCCAAATCGCAATTCGTCTGGGCGTTTGATTACGACACTGCCTCAGGCACACCATCCAATCGCCGTGTGTTTGTGGACATGAATCCTTTGCCTGGCCGGCCAGATGGCGCAGCGGTAGACAGCGATGGTTGCTATTGGGTTTGCGGCAACGATGCAGGCCTCGTTCACCGCTTCACACCGCAAGGCAAACTGGATCAATCGCTTGCCGTTCCGGTGAAAAAGCCAGCGATGTGCGCATTTGGCGGCGCAGACATGAAAACCCTGTATGTCACTTCCATCCGTCCCGATAACATCGATTTAACCGACCAGCCCTTTGCGGGCGGCGTATTTGCTTTGCGCCCCTGCGTGCGAGGCATCGAAGAACCAGTTTTTCAACCTGAGTAATAGAAAGAGGCAATTATGAAAAATTTCCGTCGCCACCTATTGGCTATCACTGCAGCGGCGCTTCTGCCAGCTACTGTGATGGCGCAAAACATTGTGCTCAAGTCGCACGATACCCACCCCGCTGGCTACCCCACCGTGGTGGCTATTGAGAGCATGGGCAAGAAACTTGACGCCGCCACCGGTGGGCGTATCAAGATTCAGATGTTTCCAGGCGCTGTACTCGGCCAAGAGAAAGAAGCCGTGGAGCAAACTCAGCTTGGTGCCATTCAAATTGCCCGCATCTCTCTGGGTGTCATGGGCCCAGTTGTTAACGAAGTGAATGTGTTCAATATGCCCTTCGTCTTCCGTGATGAAAAGCATATGCGCGCCGTGATTGATGGCCCTATTGGTCAAGAAATTCTAGACAAGGTGACGGCCAGCCCTGCGCGGCTGGTGGGCCTGGGCTTTATGGATGGCGGCTCACGTAGCCTTTACACCAAAAAGAAAGTTACGAAGCCTGAAGATCTCAAAGGCCAAAAAGTGCGCATGATGGGCAACCCGCTCTTCGTGGACACCATGAATGCCATGGGCGGCAACGGCATTGGCATGGCTTACGGCGAAGTGTTCACGGCATTGCAAACGGGTGTGATCGACGGCGCTGAAAATAATCCGCCAAGCTATTTCACTGCGAATCACTTCAGCACACCAGCCAAGTTTTATGCGCAGACCAATCACCTGATCATTCCCGAAATTTTCGTGATGTCTAAAGTGGCTTGGGACAAGCTCACACCGGCCGATCAAACCTTGATCAAGCGCCTCTCGCGTGAAGCTCAGTTAGAGCAGCGCGGCTTGTGGGATAAAGCTGTAGAAGAAAACGTAATCAAGCTCAAAGCGGCTGGCGTGGAATTCGTGGCTGTCGATCAAAAGCCCTTCTTTGATGCCACCGCACCTGTGCGTGCCAAGTATGGTGAGAAGCTGCTTGATTTGATGAAGCGCGTGGAAACCACACGCTGATCTTCGTTTGAGCTGTATCGCTGTATGGATCTTGGCCTCTGCCCAAATCCATACAGCGCATTTTGAAAGACAACATGAAGCACGCTTTTCTGCGCTTTAACGACATTATTTATTTGGCCTGCATTTGGATATCTGGGCTGTCCATCGTCGTGATGTCGCTCATCATTCCGTGGGGCATTTTTACCCGCTATGTGCTCGGCACAGGCTCGCAATGGCCTGAGCCGATTGCGATTTTGTTGATGGTGGTGTTTACCTTCATGGGTGCAGCTGCTGGCTACCGCGCTGGTGCGCATATTGCTGTTGGCATGGTGGTGGATCGGTTGCCAGTAGCTTTGCGCGATGTACTCGCTAAACTGGTGACTCTGCTGATGGCATGCGTGGCCGCTTTCATGACTTGGTATGGCATCAAGCTTTGCATCGCGCTGTGGGGGCAGAGCATCAGTGAGCTGGCTTGGCTGCCTGTGGGCGCCACGTATTTGCCTGTGCCTATTGGCGGCGCGATCACGCTGCTATTTGTGATTGAATTTTTGCTGTTTGGCTCGCAAGCCAAGCGCGCTGTAGTGACTTACGACCACGCGAGTTTGGAGGCCAGCTGATGGATGCATTCGTACTCTTGGGCAGTTTCGTTGCCCTGATATTGATCGGCATGCCGGTAGCCTATGCCATGGGCTTAGCCGCGATTGTGGGTGCACTCTGGATTGATATTCCGCTCGATGCGCTGATGATTCAAATCGCTTCGGGTGTCAACAAATTTTCTTTGCTGGCGATTCCATTTTTTGTGCTTGCGGGCGCGATCATGGCCGAAGGCGGTATGAGCCGGCGCTTGGTGGCGTTTGCGAACGTGCTGGTGGGCTTTGTTCGCGGCGGCTTGTCTTTGGTCAATATTTTGGCTTCAACGTTTTTCGGTGCTATCTCTGGCTCTTCGATGGCAGATACTGCTTCGATAGGCTCTGTGATGATTCCGGAGATGGAGAAAAAAGGTTACCCGCGTGATTTCGCCACAGCAGTGACGGTCAGCGGCAGCGTGCAAGCGATTTTGATTCCGCCCAGCCACAACGCGGTGATCTATTCGCTGGCTGCAGGTGGCGGCGTGTCGATTGCGGCGCTGTTCCTCGCTGGTGTATTGCCCGGTTTGTTACTGGGCTTGACGCTGGCGATCATGTGCCTCTACATCGCTAAGAAGCGCAACTATCCCAAAGGCGAGGTGATCCCACTCAAGCAGGCTTTAAAAATCAGTGTCGATGCGCTTTGGGGTTTGACGACGATGGTGATCATTCTTGGCGGTATTTTGAGCGGTGTGTTCACTGCCACTGAATCTGCCTCGATTGCTGTGGTCTGGGCTTTCTTCGTCACGATGTTCATCTACCGTGATTACAAGTGGAAAGATCTGCCCAAGCTGATGCACCGCACCGTGAAGACGCTTTGCATCGTGATGATTTTGATTGGCTTTGCCTCCGCGTTTGGCTACATCATGACGCTGATGCAAATCCCGCTCAAGATCACGACGACGTTTACTGAGCTGTCTGACAACCGCTATGTGATCCTGTTCTACATCAATATTTTGCTGCTGATCTTAGGCACCTTGATGGATATGGCACCTTTGATCCTGATCATGACGCCCATCTTGCTGCCGGTGGTCAAGCTGCTTGGAGTCGATCCTGTGCATTTCGGCATGATCATGATGGTCAACCTTGGTATTGGTTTGCTCACGCCGCCAGTGGGCGGTGTGCTCTTCGTAGGCGCTGCCATCGCCAAGCTGCCAATTGAAACCGTGACCAAAGCGCTCATGCCATTCTTCGGTGCGCTGCTGCTGGTGCTCGCAGCGGTGACGTATATTCCCGCGCTTTCGCTCTGGCTACCCGGCTTGTTGCTTGCTAAGTAATTTGATGGATCGCTCATGAATCAAGCCGTTGAATCTAGCCGGGTGTCCTATTCGAGCACCCTGCAACAAACCGCGCAAGACGCAGGCGACCGTATTGCTCACATTGCTTTGCAACTGACCATCCTGCCATTGGCCACGCCCGTGAGTGACGCGAAAGTGTTGACCGGGCGGCAGAAGCCGATGACGGAGATTGCCTTTATCTTCTGCGAGATCACCACCCGCGATGGGTATAGCGGCATGGGCTTTGGCTACAGCAAGCGCGCCGGTGGCCCCGGCCTATATGCGCATGCGAAAGAGATTGCGCCGAATTTGATTGGGGAAGATCCGAACGATATCGCTCGCCTGTGGACGAAGCTGATGTGGGCAGGCGCGAGCATGGGGCGCAGCGGTATGACGAGCCAAGCGATTTCGCCTTTCGATATCGCGCTGTGGGATATGAAGGCCAAGCGAGCGAATCTGCCGCTGGCTAAGCTCTTGGGCAGTCACCGCGAGAGCGTCCAGTGCTACAACACCTCGGGCGGCTTTTTCAGCACACCACTTGATCAGGTGCTGAAAAACGTGGAAGTCTCGCGCGAGAGTGGTATTGGCGGGATCAAGCTGAAAGTCGGTCATCCTGATTTGAAGGTGGATATCGAGCGTGTTAGCAGCGTGCGTAAGCTGCTGGGCGATGGCTTTCCCTTGATGGTGGATGCGAATCAGCAATGGGATCGTTTGAAAGCGGTGCGCGCTTGCCGTGCTCTGGAAGAATACGATCTCACCTGGATTGAAGAGCCGCTGGACGCGATGGATTTCGAAGGCCACGGCGAACTGGCCAAGCGCTTTGACACACCGATTGCCACCGGCGAGATGCTCACCAGCTTTAACGAACATACGCAACTCATCGAAGCGGGCACAGATTTCATCCAGCCTGATGCACCGCGCGTGGGCGGTATCTCTCCGATGTTGCAGATCATGCAAATGGCCGATAACAAAGGCCGCATGCTCGCCCCGCACTTTGCGATGGAGATTCATCTTCACCTTGTAGCCGCGTATCCGCGCGAAGGCTGGCTAGAGCATTTCGAGTGGCTCGCACCGTTGTTTAACGAGCAACTGACTTTGAAAGACGGTCGCATGTGGCTACCTTCTCGGTCAGGCTTGGGCTTCACGTTGAGCGAGCAAGCGCAGGCTTGGACTCGCGAGCGGTTTGAGGCTGGTAAGAAGCCATAGCGCTCTTATTTTGATAGCTGTCTGCGCATATTCTATGCCGGCTACCTGCTGGTTTCTTTCATAAACAGTAGCCTGCCGGGGCTCGTGCAGCATGGCTACGGCGCTGGCGCAGTGGACGCACTCGCCAAATGCAAATACTGTGAATTCGATAGCACTCCGCGCAATAAATACGCCCGTGATATGTTATTTTTATTTTAAAAAGACGTAAAAAAACCCGGCGAACCGGGTTTTTATCAGAAGCTAAAGAATCACTTCTTAGCAGCAGGCGCTTTAGCAGCGGGTGCAGCAGCCTTACCATCCTTGGTGGGAGCAGCTTTGCCGGCTTTTGCATCAGCAGCAGGTGCTGCGGCAGCTGGCGCTTCTTCTTCAGCAGCAGCAATAGCCACCACAGAGACGATCACGGGATCGATCGTGCCGCGCTTGACAACTTTCACGCCTTTTGGCAAGGTGATGTTGCTGACGTGCAAGCTGGCGCCCTTCTTCAGGCCAGACAAATCCACCGCGATGAACTCGGGCAGGTCTGCTGGGAGGCAAGACACTTCGATTTCATTCACAACGTGGTTCACCAGACAAGCATCCAGCTTGATGGCTTGCGATTCGGCTTCGCCGCTGAAGTGCAAAGGCACTTTCATGGTCAGCTTGGTGTTGGCATCCACGCGCTGGAAATCAACGTGTGTGACTTGTGGCTTGTACGGGTGATACTGCACATCGCGCAGTAACACTTTGGCCTCTGCGCCAGCAATTTCCATGTCCAAAATGGTGGCATGGAAAGCTTCTTTTTTCAGGGCAAACCACAGCGCGTTGTGATCGAGTTCGATCAGCGCGGGAGCAGTGGTGCCACCGTAAACAATACCCGGGACTTTACCCGTGAGGCGAAGACGGCGGCTCGCACCCGTACCTTGCTTTGCGCGCTCAAATGCGACGAATTTCATAATCATTCTCCAGTTGAAGTGTGCCGCGACCAGCTCACCTCGGATTTAACAACCTGCATCCAGCAACATCGCTAGAAACAGGGCTTGCAGCTGAAAAAAGCAGCTGCGACTTTTAACGGCCTGAGCCGTTAATTCAATACATTCCTCAGAACAAATCGCTTTGATCTGAGAACAAACTCATCACCGATTCGCCGTGTGCGATGCGCTGAATCGTCTCAGCAAACAGCGGCGCAACGCTCACTTGGCGGATGCGGCCACAAGCGCGCGCAGATTCAACCAAAGGAATCGTGTTGGTGATCACCACCTCATCCAGTGCCGAGCCTTTCGCAATGCGATCAATCGCAGGGCCGCTGAAGACAGCATGTGTGCAATAGGCATAAACTTTTTTCGCGCCGCGCTCTTTGAGCACTTCGGCCGCTTTCACCAGCGTGCCAGCAGTGTCGATCATGTCATCCATGATCACGCAATTGCGGCCATCGATCTCGCCGATCACATGCATCACTTCTGAGACATTGGCTTTCGGCCGGCGCTTGTCGATGATCGCCAAATCGCAGCCGAGCTGTTTGGCCAACGCACGCGCACGCACTACACCGCCCACATCGGGCGAAACAACAATCAAATCTTCATAATTTTTGCTGCGCAAATCATTAAGCAACACAGGTGATGCGTAAATATTGTCAACCGGGATATCAAAGAAGCCCTGAATCTGATCGGCATGTAAATCCATCGTTAGCAGGCGAGAAACGCCCACGGTTTGCAACAAATTCGCCACGACTTTGGCAGAAATCGGCACGCGGCTCGAACGTGGGCGGCGATCTTGCCTTGCATAACCGAAATACGGAATCACAGCGCTGATGCGCTCAGCCGATGCACGCTTTAATGCATCCACCATGATCAGCAATTCCATCAAATTTTCATTGGTGGGCGCACAGGTCGATTGCACGACAAACACATCCCGGGCTCGCACGTTTTCCGTGATCTCGACAGTGACTTCGCCATCCGAGAAACGCCCTACAGTTGCGCCGCCAAGCTTGATGCCCAGATGCGCCGCGATTTCCTGTGCCATGACAGGGTTAGCGTTGCCGGTGAAAACCATGAAATCGGGATGTTGCTGGGTCATGTCGGGGCGCCTTGTGGTCAGGTTTGTGGCCGTATGAATGTTTTTAAGCGACTTGCAACGAATAAGAAATTTGGCAGGGGAAGAAGGATTCGAACCTTCGCATGTCGGAATCAAAATCCGATGCCTTAACCAACTTGGCGACTCCCCTGCACTGGATAGCTTTGCAGCCACCCGAAAATTGCAGCGTTTGCTTTGATCTTTTAAGCCCAATCCAACAAAGGATGAGACGGCAGAGATTTGCAAACTCTTTGTTGCCATCCTAGCGATCCAGAGCGGGATTCAAAGCTTGTATCAAACTGGAAACCAGAAGGACAGGGCGCAAACACCGCGCTGCCAGAGCCTGTCATGCGGGGTGTTAAACCCTGTTGTTTGAGGCTAGCAAGCGCTTGAGACACTTGTGGTTCAATCAACTCGCCGACGCTCTGAAGATCATTGCGGCCAAAGCCGTAAGGATGCTCAGCAAAGAGCGAAATTATAGCATGTGGCGTGTCGCGCTTCAAGTTTGCATCGCCAAAAATTGCAGGCGTGGGCAGCCCGTGAGGTGGCTTGAGAACGGCGAAATACTGGTTCGCATCGAGTATGCCCTCTGCCAAAGGCGCGATGATTTCACCGATGCCGCTGACCCAAGCGTTGCGCCCGCGCAGGAAAAACGGCACATCAGCGCCTAGCGCTAAGCCAATTTGCTCTAATTTTGATAGCGGCCAGCGTATATTCCATAAGTGGTTTAGCCCCAAAAGACAAGTGGCTGCATCGGATGAACCGCCACCCATGCCAGCTTGCGCTGGGATGCTTTTGCGCAGGCGGATGTGTGCGCCCAGCGCGCAGCCACTGGCTTGCTGCAAGGCTAGGGCGGCTCGGGTGCACAGATCGTCTGGCGGCAGTTGGGGATGGCCGCCTAGATCTTCACGAGAGTCTTCACGGGAAATTTGGCCGTCTTCACGCAGGAGCAGATCGATGCTGTCTTTCCAATCAATAAGTTGAAAAACGGATTCGATCAAATGGTAGCCATCGGCGCGGCGACCTGTGATGTGCAAAAACAGATTGAGTTTGGCGGGTGCGGGCAGGTGGAGCAACTCGCGCACGGGGGCGATGGGGGGCGCAAACTCGGATGCGTTGAGTGCGGCGCTCATGGCTACTCCAAGATGATGCGTAATTGAGCTGGCGTGGGCTGCTGGCGCTTGGCAGAGATGCGGCCTTGCGCGTGGCGCGTGAGATCGACCTGCCAATCTGCGGCCGAGTTTGTTAACAATGAATCGCGACCTTGTAGCCAATCTAATAATTGCTCGGGTGCGATTTGAACACCTGTGGTTTGCTCGATCATGCTGACAGCTGTGGGGAAACTGCGTTGAGTGCCGCCGCTGGTGAGCTGTGCGCTGCCGGGCGACCATTGCATTTGCGCCACGATGCTGCCCAAAGGCGAGAGCAGATCGAGCTGACCGGTTTGCGCATTGCCGCGCCATTCAAAGCTGCCTGAAAAGGCTTGCGCAGATGGGTTGACTGCATCGGGCGCAGCGTCTATCACAAGGCTGATGCGGCCAGCGAAGAATGAGCGCTGAACTTCGGGAACAGCATTTTTTAAAGTGAAAGGCTCTTTAGCCGTCATAGAAACTGCGCAACCTGCTATTGAAATGATAGTAATTGCTGCAAAGCATATGGCCTGTGTCAATCTTGCCAAACGCATCATCACCAATCACCGGTCACAGCTTCACCCGCAGGCGCTTGAGTGTCTCGACGAGCACTTCATCTTCTTTGTCGAGCAGCATGCATTCTTTGAAAATACGCATCGCGCGATCACGCTGACCGCTAACCCAAAGCACTTCTCCCAAATGGGCACCGATTTCTGCATTAGGGTAGTTTTTGTAGGCTTGATCGAGCAGGCGAATCGCTTCTGCAAAATTACCCATGCGAAATTCCACCCAACCGAGGCTGTCTGTGATCGCTGGGTCGGCTGGGACGAGCTCGATGGCTTTTTGCAGCAGTGCTTTGGCCTCGGGTAAGCGCACGTTGCGATCTGCCAGCGAGTAGCCCAACGCGTTGTAGGCGTAGGCAAAATCGGGTTTGATCTCAATGGCTTGGCGCATCAGGCGCTCCATCTCGCCATAGCGCTGCAACTTTTCGGCCATGCTGGCTTGTTGGTACACCAGATCATGGTCGCGCGGGTTGCTCTGCACGCCCAGCAGCAGCAAATCGTAAGCGATTTGGAATTGTTTGTTATCGCGCAGGAGTTGTACTTCGGCGAGCAGCTTGCTGCGACGATCTGCTGCGCCTTCGGCACCTTGGCGCTCGGGCAGCTTGCGGATGAGATCGCGGGCTTCTTGCAATTTGCCTTGTTTGGCGAGCATGGAGGCGCGGCGGTTTTGCGTGCTGACTAAAGCTTGGGGGCTGTCGATCTTCTCTAGCCAACTTTCGGCGAGGGAAAAGTCTTTGCGCTTTTCGGCGATTTGCGCAAGCGAAAGATAGGCTTGTGTGAAGTTGCGCTGCTTTTCATCGCTGTTGCGCAAGGGCTGCGCCAATTCGATGAATCGTTTGAAAGAGGTGTCGGCTTTGTCGATTTGGTTGTCTTGCAGCTCTAAGCTGCCTTGCATGAGCCAAGCTTCTATGGTCTCAGGCTTTTCGCGGATGACGCGCTGCACTTGTTGGCTGGCCTCGGCGTAGCGCTGCCCATCTTGCAAGGCGCGCGCATAGGCCATGCGCACTTCGGTGATGGCATTGGGTGTGTCCAAATAGCGGCGCACGATGGGCTCAGCAGTGGGCTGCTTGGGATCCATGATTTCGAGCGCGAGCAAAGCAGGGCCCATAGCGTTGGCCTCGAAAGACTGGGCTTTGGCAGCAGCTTCCAAAGCGCCGCTAGCATCGGCAGCAGACAAGCGCATGCGGCCAACTGCCGTCCAGCCTGCGGAGGCGGTGGCAGGCGCGTTGAGCGAATCGCCAATGGCTTGCTCCACGAGCGTGGCGGCGGTTTTTTTATCTGTTGCGCGGGTATACAAACGCGGAATTTGTGACAGCACAGAGCTGCGCTCAAGAACGGGCGTAAGCTGGACTTGGGTGCGCAGGGGTTCAGCCGTCTCAGGCACGCGGTTGAGTGCGAGCAAGACTTGCAAGACCTGCAAATTGGCATCGCGCGACTGAGGCTGGGCTTGCTTCCAAGCGCGGGCGGCTTGCAAGGCAGCATCACCAGAGCGGGCTTGAATGGACATTTCCACTGCGCGTTGGAAGAGGGCAGCATCGTTGGTTTTGCGGGCAGCATCCAGCATGAGCGAATAGGCGGTGGCTGCGCTTCCGCCAAGAGAAGAAATCGCGTTCAACTCGCCAACAAGCAGTTGATAAAACAGCTCGCCGTCCATGGCGGAATTGGCAATGCTGGATGTGGTGGTTGGTGTGCTGGGTACAGGGCGCGCTGGGCTGCGCTGCTGGGCAAGCACTAAGCTTGTGGCCGATGTGGCTAAAAGCAGGGCAAAAGCTGTGCAAGCAGGCGCGAAGTGCAATGTGAAGGAAGTTGGGCGTGAGGGCATCAGGGCATGATAATCGAATGGACTGAATAGTTTCCTTTGTGTGGAGAATCTGTGCCTGAATTACCTGAAGTTGAAGTGACCCGATTGAGTTTTGCCAGCCGGATTGCTGGTGCGCGTGTGCAAGATGTGCATGTAGGTAAACCGCTGCGCTGGCCGTTTGGCGTGGGGCTGGCGGGCGGCGCGGCTGAGGCGGCGCAGGTGCTTGTTGGCGCGAAAGTGCAGGGCGTGCGCAGGCGGGGCAAGTATTTGTTGGTGGATTTGGCTTTGGCCGCGTCAGGCAAGAAAAACGGGCTGCTGATCATTCATCTGGGCATGTCGGGCTCGCTTTTGTTTTCTACGGAATTACCTGGTGTGGGCAAGCACGATCATTTCAGCTTGCTCACTTCGCAAGGCGAACTGCGCTTGAACGACCCGAGGCGTTTTGGCGCTGTGATTTTTGCGTATTCAGAGAGCGATGTATGGCCCAGAAAGCTGCTCTCAGGTTTGGGTGTGGAGCCGTTGACTTCTGATTTTCTGACAGAAGCCTTTCACGCTGCTTTGAAAAAGCGCACATCCCCCATCAAACAAGTCTTGCTGGCTGGCGATATCGTGGTGGGTGTGGGCAATATTTACGCTTCTGAAGCTTTGTTCATGGCGGGCATTCGGCCGACTCTGGCTGCCAACAAGCTCAGCCTGCCGCGAACGCGCAAGCTGCATGCTGCGGTGGTGCAAGTATTGAACGCGGCACTGATCAAAGGCGGCAGCACTTTGCGCGATTTTTCGAGCGCTTCTGGGGAGAATGGTTATTTTCAACTGGAAGCAAATGTGTATGGCCGAGAAGGCCAATCTTGCCGCGTGTGCGCTGCGCCTATTGTGATGATTCGACAGGGGCAGCGGAGCACGTTTTATTGTGCTGTGTGTCAGAAATTCTAAGCATTTTAGGGTGGTAGCCGTTATAGAATATGCGAAGTTTGCTATCAAATAGATACTATTCGAGAACGGGAACACATCTGCACGACAAGCTTTTAAAAAGTCCCGGCGACCACCTCTCTCAGCTGAGAGACATCCAAATATTTCTTCAAAGCTGCATTCACAGCTTTGGCATCTAACTCGTCGTATTTCGCATCAAACTCCAAATTCGCATCAAAAGCGCGACCTTCTCGCAGGTTGAAGGCAATCGTGTCAATCGCGTTGGCAGGTTGCGTGAGCCGATCTTTCCTGCGAGCGAGGATGGCTGATTTGGCAGAGCCAACTTCGGTGGCACTGTAGCCCCTTTCGCGCGTCTGCTCCATCACCTCACGCACTGCAGTACGTAGTCGGTCCAAGTTTTGCGGTGCAAAACTGGCGCCGATGTCGATCGATGCGGCGTTGCCGTACCAGGGAGCATCGAGCGATGAGCCCACGCCATAAGAGATGCCCTCTTGCTCTCGAATGCGTTGAAAGAGCCCCAAGCGCGACATGATCTCGATGCCAGCGAGCAGCGGCGCGAAATCAGGGTGGCGCTGGTCCAGAGGGAAAGCGATACGGGCGGTGTAGGTGGCATTGGCTTTTTCGGGCACTTGGAGTTTGCTGAATACCTCGCCCACTGGCACAGCATGCTCGCCTGCCCAAGGTGCGTGAGGCTCTTTGCTCGCCCAATCTGCCCACAGGCTTTGCAGCTGCGCTTGTACGGGTGCAAGCTCGATTGGCCCAGCGAAGACGAATTCACCATGTTGTGCGCCGCTAAAACGCTGCCAATAGGCTTTGAGCTGCGCGGCAGTGGCTTCGCGCATTTGGCGCTCGGTGTCATCCAGTAAACTTACCTTGCGCGGATCGCCTGCTGTGTAATGCGAGCGATGGTTGCGCTCTAGCAAGTTACCAGCGATGCTGTTCGGGTTGGTTTTTATCGGCTGCATGCTCGCCACCATGGCGCGTTGGTTACGCTCAAACACCGCATTTTCAAACGCAGGGCGGCGCAGCAGATCGCTCAGCATGGCAAGCACTGCAGCTGCATTCTGCGCAGGAAATTCCAAGCTTGCAGATAGCGCGCCGACCGAGCTAGAGAAGCGAATGCTGGCATCCAACTCTTGCAAACGCGCTTTGATTTGCTGCGCATCCATCGCAGCAGAATTTCCAACCCCCGGTGAGGAGGCCGCCATGCCATCGGTCAGCAGCGGAGCGATCATGTTGGCCAACACGCCTGAGCCGCGAACGGATTCCACGGTGCCCCAGCGCAAGCGCAGCGTGCCTTGCACGCGGTCGTCTTTGGCTTGGCGCGTCATCACCGCCACTTTGAGACCCGGCTGCCCTGCAACAGTTAACCGGCCTTGCTTAGTGTGTTGGGCCATCGTTTCGTGGCTGATGGTGAAGCTCGGTGCGTCTTTCTTGACGGGTATGCTGGGTAAGTTCGCATTTTTAGAGTCATTTAGGGCAGTAGCCGTTATAGATTGTGCGCTAGGTGCTATTGAATTGATAGTGGATGAGACAAGCTGATCAACTGCGTTCGTAGACGGAGCGAGGGTTTGCGGGGCGCGGGCGAGCGTGTTGCCAACTGGAATAGGCAGGAAAAGGCCAGTGGTGCGATTACTGGGCACGAGATAGGTCTGCGCGGCTTTATGAACCTCTTCCAAGGTGATTTTTGCGACCAATTCGCGCTGCATCCAAAGCAAGCGCCAATCGCCGCTGGCGACCGCTTCGCTCAATGATCGGGCCATCGCTTCGCTGTTGCGAAACATCGCGCGTTGACCTGCCTGGATGCTGCCACGCGCGGTTTCTAATTCTTGTGCAGTGGGGCGATACACCTCCACCACTTTCGCCAAAATCGCTGCTGACGATAGCGCTTTGACTTCATACTGCGCATCGCTATCTGCAGCAGCGCGTTCTGGCAAACCAATGCCTGCCCAGAGCTGCGAAGGCTCACGTTGACCGCGAAAGTAAGCCCATTCGGTCACGGCGAGTTGTTGCAGGGTGAGCGCTTTCTCCAGTGGCCCGCCTTCTTGGCTCAGGGTGGTAGCGAGCAAAGTAGCGGCGATAGCTTCGCGCGTGGGGCCAGCCGGGCCGTGGTAGGCCACGGCGGCGCTTGCCAGGCCGCCTGTGCGCCGCAAGATCACTTGCTTTTCGCCCTCTTGCGGGGGCTCGGCGCTGTAGGTGTTGGGCAGAGGAGCCGCGGGCTTGGCGATGCCGCCGAATTCGCGCCAGATGCGGTTTTTGACTTCATCGGGATTGAAATCGCCTGCGATGATGAGTGTGGCGTTGTCGGGGCGGTAGTGCTGTTGGTAGAAGGCATACAGGCGGGCGTGCGGTACATTTTCGATGTCAGCGCGGGTGCCAATGGTGGAGTGGCCGTAGCCATGTGAGGTGTAAGCGGCGCTTCGCATGCGATCACTCAGAATGCGGCTCGGTTCATTTTCTCCGCGCTCAAACTCATTGCGCACCACCGTCATTTCGCTTTTCAAATCTTCGGGTGTGAAGCGTGCTTGCGTCATCATCGAAGCGAGCCAGCCGATCATGAAATCTAGGCGCTCAGGCAGCTTGCCGTCGTTGGTCACGAAATTGGCGAAATAATTGGTGCGATCCACGGAGGTGGTGCCATTCCAGCGCATGCCCAGCGATTCCATGCTGGTTTTGGCGTCGGCATATTTGGGCGGTGTGCCCGCGCCGCTGGGCTTGAAAAGCATGTGTTCGAGCAAATGCGCCGAACCATATTCGCTCAAGCCTTCATGCCGCGAGCCCACGCGGTAAGTGATGTTCACGCTCATCGCCGGGCGCTGCGTGTCGCGCAACAGCAGCACTTGCAAGCCATTTGGCAAACTGTATTCCCGCACATCGCCCAACTCGCGCACGAAGCTCAAGCTGGCGTTGGCTGGGGAAGAGGCGGTTTGGGCGGTGGCGAAGTGAGCCGTTGCGAGTGTTGCGGTGGCGAAAAGACTCAAAATGATTTTGTACATAGGTTTACTTTAAACTGCATTGACTCATGGACACCTCAAACGACGCACAGTTCCTCGAACTTGCATTAGCCCAAGCTCGCGAATCCGCTGCGAATGGCGAAGTGCCGGTGGGCGCGGTCGTGGTGAAAGATGGCAAAGTGATCGCGACAGGGCGCAATTCACCGATGGGCTCGCATGACCCAACCGCCCACGCTGAGATCAATGCCCTTCGCGCTGCCGCTCAAAAGCTGGGCAATTACCGGCTTGATGGCTGCGATTTATACGTGACGCTGGAGCCTTGTGCGATGTGCGTTGGCGCGATCTTGCATTCGCGAATTCGCCGCGTGGTGTATGCCCTGCCTGAGCCGAAAACAGGCGCTGCGGGCTCGGTCGTGAATCTGTTCGATACCACGTTGAATCATCAAACTCAAGTTGTAAACGCTATTGATTCAGGAGCACTCCACGCACATTCTATAACGGCGAGTGGCCAATTATTGCAAGATTTCTTTGTTCAAAAACGCCTCGCTCAGCAGCACACAGCGCTAGCCAATCATCCGCTGCGTCCAGACGCCCTGCGCACACCAGAGAGCAGTTTCGCGCATCTTCCCGGTTACGATTTCACGCCGCATTACCTGAGTGATCTCCCCGCGCTGCAAGGTCTGCGCATGCACTATCTGGACGAAGGAGCGAAAGACGCGCAGACCACGTATCTCTGCCTCCACGGCAACCCCGCTTGGAGCTACCTCTATCGCAAAATGATCCCCATCTTTGCGCAAAGTGGCGCAAGAGTCATCTCCCCCGACATGATTGGCTTTGGACGGAGCGATAAACCCAAAAAAGACAGCTTCCACAGCTTTACATGGCATCGGCAATGCCTGCTCGAATTCATCGAGCGCCTGGATTTAAAAAACGTCGTCTTGGTCGTGCAAGACTGGGGCGGCATCCTCGGCCTCACGCTGCCCATAGCTGCCCCGCAGCGCTACCAAGGCTTGGTGGTGATGAACACCACGCTAGCTTGCGGCGATTCACCACTCACAGAAGGCTTCAAAGCTTGGCGAGAGATGTGTGCCAAAAAACCAGATTTCGACATCGCCAAGCTCTTCTCACGCGGCAACCCGCACATGACAAGCGAAGAATCCGCCGCCTTCATGGTGCCATTCCCTGACGCAGGCCACCGCGCCGCCACGCGCGCCTTCCCGCCCATGGTGCCTGAATTCGAGAGCAGTGATGGCGCAGCCGTCTCCGCCCAAGCCCGGGAATTCTGGCGAGACGATTGGCAAGGCAAATCCCTCATGGCCATCGGTCTGCAAGATCCGGTGCTCGGTGAGGCCACCATGCGCCACCTGCGCGATAGCATTGCAGGCTGCTCCGAGCCGATGCTGTTGCCGCAAGCGGGGCATTTCGTCCAAGAGCATGGTGCAGAGATCGCCAAAAGGGCGATAGAAATCTTCTGAAGAAGCTGGCTGCTTTAGCTCACAGCCTGCCGCATCGTCACAAACTCTTCAGCCATCGTCGGGTGAATGCCAATCGTGCTGTCAAATACTGCCTTGGTCGCCCCAGCGCGCATCGCCACAGCAAAGCCTTGCACAATCTCGCCCGCCTCGGGTCCCACCATGTGCAGGCCCACCACGCGGTCGCTGGCCACATCCACAATCAGCTTCATCATGCAGCGCTCGCTGCTGCCGCTCAGTGTGTGGATCAGGGGCTTGAAATCCGTTTTGAAAATACGCACAGTGCCAAACTTAGCACGCGCATCGTGCTCGCTGTAGCCCACTGTGCCAATATTGGGGTGCGTGAACACGGCGGTGGGGATGTAGTCGTATCCCATCTGGCGCTGCCCTTTGCCAAACAGATGATCTACTACCACCATCGCCTCGCCCAAAGCCACGGGCGTGAGCTGCACGCGCGCTGTCACATCGCCCACGGCATACACCGAAGGCACCGAGCTTTGATACACATCGTTGACCACAATCGCGCCACTCTTCTTTTGCGCCACGCCCAGTGCTTCAAGCCCAAGGCCCTGTGTGTTGGGGATACGCCCAGTGGCATACAACACCACATCTGCCTGCAATGAGCGGCCATCCGTCAACGTTAGCTCCAAGCCATCGGCAAGTTGGGTGATGCGGCTCACATCGGTCTGCACGCGCAAATCAACGCCCGCCTTGCGCACCTCGGCAGCAATGAAGCTACGCACATCTTCGTCAAAATCACGCAATATCTGCTCGCCGCGATACAGCTGCGTCACTTGCGCGCCCAAGCCATTAAAGATAGAAGCAAACTCGCAAGCAATATAGCCTCCGCCCACCACCACCAAGCGACGTGGGAAGGGGGAAAGGTCAAACACATCATCCGACGTGATGGCCAGCTCGCTGCCTTCAAAGCTCGGCTTGAAGGGCTTTCCGCCAGTGGCCACCAAGATGTTTTTTGCAGAATAGCGCTGCTCACCATCCGCCGTTTTCACCGCCACCGTGTGCGCATCCACCACCGTAGCCCAACCGCGAATCAGCTTGGCACCTGCGCCGTCCAGTACGCGGCCATAGACCCCATTGAGTCGACTGATTTCTTGCTTGCGATTGGCTTTGAGTGCATTCCAGTCCAAAACGGGATGCTCATTCGCCTTCCAGCCATAGCCCTTGGCCTGTTCGAAGGCCTCCGCATAGTGAGCGGCATAGCTGTAGAGCTTTTTCGGAATGCAGCCCACATTCACGCAGGTGCCTCCCAAAGCCCCCGCTTCTGCCACGGCCACACGTGCGCCAGTCTGCGCCGCCATCCGCGCAGCGCGCACGCCGCCACTGCCTGCGCCGATCACAAAAAGGTCGAATTCGTCGTTTGTCATGGGGTTTTCTCAAAAATGGATCGATGCTGATCGTGGGGGGCTTGAGTTTGTCTCGTTCACAGTTTCAAAGCTTACAGACTTTTCTTGATCGTCGTACTTGGGTTTGAAGCTCCAGCTTCAATGATGGACGCGCTTATGCCATCATTGGAGCATGAAACGAAATACTGATCATCTTATTGGCCGTGGTTCACTTGCGCAACGCTTCGAGCTGGGCCGCCTGGCGCGGGAAAGCTGCCCTCGCTCTGCTTTAGCCCTGCACGAAAGCGGCGGGCGTGACCCGCTGGCCTTGCTCGCCGCTTCCAACGTCGGCAGGATCGCCGAATTGGTGCCTATCCGCTATGGCCGCATGCTCGAGAGTCCTTTTGCGTTTTACCGAGGTGCCGCCATGCTGATGGCGCATGATTTGGCGCAAACGCCCCGCTGCGCCGTGACGGTGCAGCTCTGCGGCGATGCGCATCTGTCCAACTTTGGCTTGTTTGCCAGCCCCGAGAGGCGGCTGTTGTTTGGCTTGAATGATTTTGATGAAACCGTACCTGGCCCCTTTGATTGGGATGTGCGGCGTTTAGCGGCCAGCTTTGTCATCGCCAGCCGCGAGCGGGGCTTTAAAAAGTCTGCGATTGAAAGCGTTGTGCAAAAGCTGCTCGACACTTACCACCAACGCATGCTGGATTTTGCTGAGATGGATACGCTGGATGTCTGGTATCACCAAATGACATCCGAGACCTTGCTTGAAATTGGCGGTGCTAGCAAAGTGGAAAAAGCAGCGATCGACAAAGCACGCGCGAAGGGCAGCAAGCAGCTGGTGAGTGATGCTGTGGAATGGGTGGATGGCCCGGCAGGCAAGGAGATGCGTATCAAAGACACACCGCCCTGGGTCTATCACGAAGCCGGCGCGACTGCGCGGGAGATCGGCAAATTCGAGCGGGGGATTCAAGATTTTTTCATTCAATACCGCAGCAGCTTGAGCAGTGATCGGCAGGTGTTGTTTGATCGCTATGAGTTGATGGATGTGGCTGTCAAAGTGCCGGGTATTGGCTCGGTGGGCACGCGCTGCTTTGTGGCGCTGTTTGCAGCCGATGGACACCATCCGCTGTTTCTGCAATTCAAGCAAGCGCGCGATTCGGTGTTGGCTGGGCCACTGGGCCTCAAAAAGCATGCTCACAATGGGCAAAGAATCGTTGATGGCCAGCGCCTCTCCCAAGCCACCAGCGACGTATTCCTCGGTTGGGCCAGCAACAAAGCCGAAGGCGCAGAGTTTTATGTGCGCCAACTGCGCGACATGAAAGGCGCACTCGACGTGACGCTCTTTAGCGCCTCTGAGATGGCCGACTACGCCCAAGCCTGCGGATACGCGCTAGCCCGCTCGCAAGCCAAAGCCGGCGATCCGGCCTTGATCGCTGGCTATATTGGCAAAGGCGACACTTTTGATGCAGCCATCAGCCGCCACGCATTTGCCTATGCCGATCAAAACGAGGCGGACTATGCGGCTTTGAAAAAGGCGGTGAAGAGTGGTGCAGTGAAGGCTGCGGTGCAGGCGCCGGGTGAGGACTGAAACTCAAGCAGCGGCCGACTGGCCACTTTCAATGTGTGCTCGCATTGCAGTTTGCGTAGCGCCCAGCGCACCATGCGGCTGGGGCCGTATGCAAGGCTACCAATATCCGTGCAAGCGCCGGCAAAGCTGTTCGGGGCACTGCATTGCGCATAAATGAGACCCCAGCGCTTAGGTAAAACGCTTTCGCTGGGGAGCGAAGTCATCCAACGCCTTCCATCCGTTTTGCACACCCGCCAGCGTGGTGCCAAGCGCAGCCTAGGGCTAATCAGACGCAAGCCACCCCACTCAGTGCCCTCAGCGCACGGGTACCACCCAAAGGGCCATCTCCGGGCAAGAGGCGGTAGGCCACACGCGCTTGTCTTTAGCTGAGCCTACAAAGTATGCGTTGGCTGCGGGCTGCGCATTGCAAGTAAGTAGTGCCGTATTGGGCTGCAGCCCAATAAAAAAATATTGCGTGAGCAGCTACTAAATATGTAGTGAATAGGGTGGTAGTGCGAAACCCGCCATTGGCGTGTGAGTGGTACGGGTTCTGTTGCGGGGTACTGCACAACCCACTCAGCCAGCATCATTTTTCCAAATCGCCTCAGGTGAATGCAGGCTGGTGTAAACCCTTGGCTTCGATCATCTAATCCCTTCTGTGGATCGCAATCACTTGTGATTTTTGGTGCTTTAGTCAACATACACTTGGTTTGGATTCTCTTTTGATAATTCAAGCAGTTACGGGTAATGTGATATCTGGCGCTAACATCGAAAATCATCACAACAAAAGATCCCGTATTCTTTTAAGTTTTTTTATTTTTGGATCAAGATATGAAAATCTATGCCCTGACTAAGATTCCAGCCCATCTGATTTTTTTACTAGTTTTACTTTCTTTAGCTAGTTGCGCTTCCTTCGTACCTGAAGAGTGCGGCAAGGAGCTTAAACCAATCTATGCATTGGTTGATAAAGGTTACTGCGCAAATGGCAATATTACCTTTACGAAAGAAAAGCAGGAAGCGACAGCGAATGCTAATGTCGGAGCGCAAGTTACTTTTGTTTGCGCTGTTCCTGGGTTTGTCGCAACCATGAATGATCAAAAATCTCTCGCAGAGGGCTTTTACAGAACCGCTGGCGCCGATGCACTTGCATATAAGCAAAGCAGATGCAAGTAAACCGTGATCGGTAGTCGTAAATGAGTGCAAACTGGATCCCACTTTTCTTAATATTCTTATGTTTAAGCGGGTGTACCACTCCGCAAGGCAATGGCAGTTGTGGGCTAGGCTTTGCTGAGTTTTTAAGAGTCCAAAGCCAAGGAAATCCTTTGACCTTAAGGGTGCAAGGCATTGGTAGTCTCAAAACACTCCAGTTGCCAAGCATGGAGGTTAGTTTCATGAATGGTGCTGCAACACGTACTATTTGCTTATCTGAAGAAGGAGTAGCTGAATTCAATAAGCCGAGAGTTGGGTCTGACCAGGTTTTCGTTGGACTTCTTGGAATGGAACTAATCCTGCAAGCCGAAAAAATGACTAATTTAAATAAGCCTCAAAAATCAATTACCCCAATGGTAGACCCAAGCTGTGATATCCAAGCACGTAAAGACTTCGAAGCAGAAATATGCACGCGCTTTCCTTTCATGGATATATGCGGTGCAAACAGCGGTATTACCGAATTAACTATTGGCTCAGAGGAGCAAGACAGAGCAGCGTACGCCGTGCAAGTTGAAAGGGGGCAACGCGTAGCGCAGCTATACAAGCAGTGCCGTCAAATCAAAGTAAACGGCTAGCTCGAAAATTTATGTGTGCAACCGAAAGTAATGGGCGTGATATTGTCTGTGAGACGCACATAAATCTATCCCGCCGCCTCCTGCCCACTCTCAATATGCGCCCGCATCGCAGCTTGCGCTGTTGCCGCATCCCGCTTTTTGAGCGCAGCCATGATGGCCGCATGTTCAGCCAATGATTCTTCGATACGACCCGCTTTGAGCAAAGACTGAGCACGGTTGAGCTTCATCACTTTGCGCAAGTCCGCCACTATTTGTTCGCGCCAGCGGTTGTTGGCGACTTCCAGCAACTTGACGTGAAAAGCTTCGTTGACGGTAAAAAATTTGACGCGGTCTTTCGTCGATTTTTCTAATTGCTGGTGGATTGCTTCTAACTCTTTGATCTGCGCATCTGTTGCGCTCGTTGCGACTGTGGCTGCCGCATCCGCTTCCAAAACGGCCATTAAATGAAACACATCGCGCAGATCTTTGGCATTAACTTCCGTCACATACGCGCCGCGCCGCATTTTCATCGTGATCAAGCCTTCTGCGGCAAGCACTTTGATCGCCTCGCGCATGGGCGTGCGGCTGATGCCGTACTCTTGTGCCAGTTTGAGCTCGTCAATCCAAGCGCCGGGTTCTAAGTCTCCGGGCTTGCTTGCAAATATGCGCTGGCGCAGAAGCTCGGCCACCTCTTCATACAAAGGGCGAGGCTTGAGGCGGCTATGTGGGATGGGCGCATTCATGGCTGGAAGTTTACACGAAACTGAATTCTGAATTCATAATTATGTATGAAATTGCGGCTAAAATTCCAGCCATGAACGATCCAATCAAGCCTGACGAATTCAAAAGTGCCAGCCTCGCGGACTGGGCAAAGGCTGCGGCCAAATCGGCGCCCGGCGGCAATGTTGATGCCTTGAATTGGCAAACGCCTGATGGGATTGCCGTCAAGCCGCTGTACACCGCCGAGGATCTCAAGGATTTGCCGCATACCAACACGATGCCCGGCTTCGAGCCCTTCATTCGCGGCCCGCAAGCCACGATGTATGCCGTGCGCCCTTGGACGATTCGGCAGTATGCGGGCTTTTCCACCGCGCAAGAATCCAACGCGTTTTACCGCAAGGCGCTGGCCGCAGGCGGGCAGGGCGTAAGCGTGGCATTTGATCTGGCCACGCACCGCGGTTATGACTCCGACCACCCACGCGTCACGGGTGACGTAGGCAAAGCGGGCGTGGCGATTGATTCTGTGGAAGACATGAAGATTTTGTTCAACGAGATTCCGCTGGACAAAGTGAGCGTCAGCATGACGATGAATGGCGCGGTGTTGCCTATTCTTGCGAGCTACATCGTGGCGGCTGAGGAGCAGGGCGTCTCGCAATCTCAGCTGAGCGGCACGATACAGAACGACATTCTCAAAGAGTTCATGGTGCGCAACACCTATATCTACCCGCCTGAGCCCTCCATGCGCATCATTGGCGACATCATTGAATACACGGCGCAGCACATGCCGAAATTCAATTCAATTTCGATCAGCGGCTATCACATGCAGGAAGCCGGCGCGAACCAAGCGCTGGAGCTGGCCTTCACGCTGGCCGATGGTAAAGAATATGTGAACACGGCGATTGCCAAAGGCATGGATGTGGATGAGTTTGCCGGGCGCCTCTCGTTCTTCTGGGGCGTGGGCATGAATTTCTATTTGGAAATTGCCAAAATGCGCGCTGCCAGATTGCTGTGGACGCGAATCATGAAAGGCTTCGACGCTAAATCGCCTAAGAGTTTGATGCTGCGCACGCATTCACAAACCTCGGGTTGGAGCTTGACTGAGCAAGACCCATACAACAACATCGTGCGCACAACGATTGAAGCGATGGCCGCTGTGTTTGGCGGCACGCAATCGCTGCATACCAATTCGTTTGACGAAGCAATTGCGCTGCCTACCGAGTTTTCATCGCGCATCGCGCGCAACACGCAACTCATCATTCAAGAAGAAACGCACATCGGCGCGGTGGTTGACCCATGGGCGGGCAGCTACATGATGGAGACGCTGACGCAGCAAATGGCCGACGCAGCTTGGACGATCATCGAAGAAGTCGATGCGATGGGCGGCATGACGCGGGCTGTGGATTCTGGCTGGGCGAAGCTAAAAATTGAGGCGGCTGCAGCGCAGAAGCAGGCGCGGATTGACAGCGGAAAAGATGTGATCGTAGGCGTGAATAAATACAAGCTCGATAAGGAAGACCCTATCGAGACGCGAAGTATTGACAACGTAGCGGTGCGCGAGCAGCAGATCGCTAGATTACAAAATATCAAGCAAAAGAGGGATGTAGCCGGCGTAGAATCTGCGCTGAGTGCTATTACTTCCATAGCAGAAGGTGGCCAAGGTAATTTGCTGGCAGCGTGTGTGCAAGCGATGCGCGCTCGCGCGACGGTGGGCGAGGTGAGCGATGCGATGGAAAAAGTCTTTGGCCGCCACAGGGCCGATACGCAAAAGGTAACTGGTGTGTATGCTGCTGCTTACGATTCTGCCGAGGGCTGGGACAAACTCAAATCAGAGATTGCAGAATTTGGCGAAGCGCAAGGTCGCCGCCCGCGCGTGATGATCTCCAAGCTCGGTCAAGACGGGCATGATCGCGGCGCAAAAGTCGTGGCTACGGCCTATGCAGATTTAGGCTTCGATGTGGACATGGGGCCGCTATTCCAAACGCCCGAAGAATGCGCACGGCAGGCGATTGAAAACGATGTGCATGCAGTGGGCGTATCCACACTTGCCGCTGGCCATAAAACGCTCGTTCCCGCCATCATCGATGAGCTGAGGAAACAAGGCGCAGACGACATCATCGTCTTTGTAGGCGGCGTGATTCCTCGGCAAGACTATGAGTTTCTCTACGAAGCAGGCGTGAAAGGCATATACGGCCCCGGCACGCCGATTGTGGCCAGCGCCAAAGATGTGCTGGAGCAAATTCGTAAGGCGCTTGCGTGAGCATTGGCGTGCAAGAAATTGTGGGCGCGCAGGGCATGGCGCAGCGACGCGCGGTGGCCAAAGCCATTACCTTGCTGGAGTCCACGCGAGCCGACCATCGCGTGCAAGCGGATGAGCTGCTCACGGCCTTGCTGCCCCATTGCGGCAAGAGTTTTCGCCTGGGTATCAGTGGTGTGCCGGGCGTTGGCAAAAGCACGTTTATCGAAGGCCTAGGTCTGTATTTGATCGCGCAAGGGCATCGCGTGGCCGTGCTGGCGATTGATCCCTCCTCCAGTGTTTCAGGTGGCTCGATTCTTGGCGACAAAACGCGCATGGAGCAACTCTCCGTGCATGAGAGAGCTTTCATCCGCCCCAGCCCTGCGAGTGGCAATCTAGGCGGTGTGGCTTCTCACACGCGGGAAGCCATGCTGGTGTGCGAAGCAGCGGGCTATGACATCGTGATTGTTGAAACCGTAGGCGTGGGGCAGAGCGAGATCGCTGTGGCCAGCATGACGGATATGTTTGTGTTGATGCAGTTGCCCAATGCGGGCGATGATCTGCAAGCCATCAAAAAAGGTGTGATGGAGCTGGCTGATTTGGTGGTGATCAACAAAGCCGATATTGACCCAGATGCCGCGACTCGTGCGCAGGCGCAGATCGTGAGCAGCATGCGGATATTTGAGATGCATGGGCATGAGCATCCGACCAATGACGCAATGCAGCGCGTGTTGCAACTCTCGGCGCTCAAAGGCACAGGTTTACCGCAATTTTGGCACGCGGTGAGCGCGTTTCAGAAGCTTCAGCACGCCAATGGCCAGATGCAACAACGCCGCCAGCAACAAGCGGTGAGCTGGATGTGGGAGCGGATTGAAGCGGGGCTCAAGGCGCAGTTTCGCTCGCATCCTGAGGTGCGCTCCCAGTTATCGCTTCTTACTCAGCAAGTGCTTGCAGGTGAGCTAGCGGCATCCACTGCAGCGCGAAAACTGCTTCTAGCCGGCATAAATACTGCGTGAGCAGCTATCAAATTCATACTAACGACGATCTTCATCATGCAAACCATCCTCGAACAACTTGAATCTAAACGCGCTGCCGCAAAGCTAGGCGGCGGGCAAAAGCGAATTGATGCGCAGCATGCGAAGGGCAAGCTCACGGCGCGTGAGCGCCTGGAGGTGCTGTTTGACGAAGGCTCATTTGAAGAATGGGATATGTTTGTCGAGCACCGCTGCGCAGACTTCGGCATGCAAGACAATAAAATTCCCGGCGATGGTGTCGTCACCGGTTACGGCACGATCAATGGCCGCCTGGCCTTTGCCTTCAGCCAAGATTTCACAGTGTTTGGCGGCGCGCTGTCGGAAGCACATGCCGAGAAGATTTGCAAAGTCATGGATCAGGCGATGAAAGTGGGTGCGCCAGTGATCGGGCTGAATGATTCGGGTGGTGCGCGGATTCAAGAGGGCGTGGCATCGCTGGGCGGCTATGCGGATGTGTTTCAGCGCAATGTGCTCGCCAGTGGCGTGGTGCCGCAAATCAGCATGATCATGGGGCCAAGCGCCGGCGGCGCGGTGTATTCACCCTCTATGACCGATTTCATTTTTATGGTGAAAGACAGCTCCTACATGTTTGTCACGGGCCCAGAAGTGGTAAAAACCGTGACCCATGAAGAAGTTACTGCGGAAGAATTGGGTGGCGCAATCACCCACACCACCAAAAGCGGCGTGGCCGATCTTGCGTTTGACAACGATGTCGAGGCGCTGATCATGCTGCGTCGGTTTTTCAACTACCTGCCTCTTTCGAACCGGGAGAAGGCACCGGTGCGCCCAAGCGGTGACAAGGTGGATCGCTTAGACATGAGCTTGGATACGCTGGTCCCAGACAATCCCAATAAGCCCTATGACATCAAAGAGTTGATTCTCAAAACCGTGGATGATGGTGATTTCTTTGAGCTGCAGCCTGAATACGCGAAAAACATCGTGATCGGCTTTGCGCGCATGAATGGCCAAAGCGTGGGCATCGTTGCTAACCAGCCTTTGGTGCTGGCAGGCTGCTTGGATATCAAGAGCTCGATCAAAGCCGCGCGCTTTGTGCGCTTCTGTGATGCCTTCAATATTCCGATCATTACCTTCGTCGATGTACCCGGCTTCATGCCCGGCACGAGCCAAGAATACGGCGGTATCATCAAGCATGGCGCAAAGCTGCTCTATGCCTACGCCGAGGCCACTGTGCCAAAAATCACCGTCATCACCCGCAAAGCCTACGGCGGCGCATATGACGTGATGGCTTCCAAACACTTGCGTGGCGATGTGAACCTCGCTTGGCCGAATGCAGAAATTGCCGTGATGGGCGCAAAAGGCGCGGTAGAGATCATCTTCCGCGAAGAAAAGAAAGATCCCGCAAAATTGGCTCAACGCGAAGCTGAATACAAAGCGCGCTTTGCCAACCCCTTTGTGGCCGGTTCACGCGGCTTCATTGATGATGTGATCCTGCCGCATGAGACTCGCAAACGCATCTGCCGAAGCCTCGTCATGCTCAAAGACAAGAAGCTTGAAAATCCGTGGCGCAAACACGGGAACATTCCGCTTTGAGACTGACTATGTCCAAGCCTCAAGACATCCTCAAGCGATTTGATCTTCGCCAAGATCAAGCCAGCACCGCAGAGATTGACGCGTCGCTGCGAGCGGGCGCGCGAGCTGGAGGCACGAATCTCTGGGTGTTGTTTTTTGCCATTCTGATCGCCTCTGTTGGCCTGAATGTGAACTCGACCGCGGTGATCATCGGCGCTATGTTGATCTCGCCATTGATGGCACCGATTGTTGGTGTGGGCTATGGTGCTGCCATCTCCGATATCGGTTTGATGCGATCCAGTGCACTGACGCTGTTGGGCTTCACTTTCGTGAGCCTGGTCACGTCCATCATCTATTTCACCTTGAGTCCGTTGGCTGAGCCAGGCAGTGAGCTGTTGGCGCGCACCACGCCCAACTTGTGGGACGTGTTGATTGCGGCATTCGGTGGCGCGGCGGGCATGGTCGCTGCAACCCGCCGTTCGTTCACCAACATCGCTCCCGGCGTGGCCATCGCAACGGCTCTTATGCCGCCGCTATGTACTGTGGGGTTTGGCATCGCCCATCAGCGCTGGGACATGGTGCTTGGTGCGTCCTATCTTTTTCTCATCAACAGTGTCTTTATCGCCAGTGCTACTTTACTTGTGGGCAAGATTCTGCGCTTACCCAAACGCCAAGAGCTTGACGAAGGCACGCTGCGCATGCATCGATGGGTTATTTCAGTGTGTTTGCTGGCTGTGGTGGCGCCCAGCGTGTGGCTCGGCTATCAGTTTGTGCAGCAAGAGATTTTTAGGTCAGCAGCTACTTCTGCGGTCAAGATGCTTATGCAAACCGATCGTGCGGTGGTGCAGCGAGAGATACAGGTCAAAGAACGACAAATCAACCTCGTGGTTGTCGGTCTCGTGGACGAAGAGGCATTGAAAGGGCGGGCATTGCAGGCTCTTGCACAACGCGGTATCACGCGAGCAGAGGTTTTGGTGTTGCGACCCGACCCGACGGTCTGGGATGAGCAACGTGACCGCGGTAGTGCGCGTGACGATGCCATCCGCTTGTTGATGGGGCGTATCGACGATCAACAGCAACAGATCACAGAGTTGCAAAGCCAACTGGCAACACGAAGCCATGGCCCCGCCAAAAATACCCACGAAACTGCGCCGATTCCTTCGGCATCTTCAAAAAAGGAAAAATGATGTTCACGAAAATCCTGATCGCTAACCGTGGCGAAATTGCCTGTCGAGTGATGGCGACGGCCAAGAAAATGGGTATTGCCACCGTCGCGGTGTACTCTGAAGCAGACAAAGAGGCGCGGCATGTGCAGCTGGCGGATGAAGCCGTGTTGCTCGGACCCGCACCATCGCGGGAGAGTTATTTGGTGGCTGACAAGATCATTACGGCGGCCAAACAAACCGGTGCGCAGGCGATTCATCCGGGATATGGCTTTTTGAGTGAGAACGAAGGGTTTGCCGAGCGTTGCGAGGAAGAGGGTATTGTCTTCATCGGCCCCAAGCACTATTCGATTGCGGCCATGGGCGACAAGATTGCGTCCAAGAAATTGGCCAATGAGGCCAAGGTCAATTGCATCCCGGGCTACAACGATGCGATTGATACCGCAGAGCAGGCGGTCGAGATTGCCAAGGGCATTGGCTATCCGGTGATGATCAAAGCGAGTGCAGGCGGCGGCGGCAAGGGGCTGCGGGTGGCGCATAACGACAAGGAAGCGCTGGAAGGCTTTACCAGCTGCCGCAATGAAGCGCGCAACAGCTTTGGTGATGACCGCGTGTTCATTGAAAAATTTGTGCAAGAGCCGCGCCATATTGAAATTCAGGTGCTTGGCGATGCGCATGGCAATGTGATTTATCTCAATGAAAGAGAGTGTTCGATTCAGCGGCGGCATCAGAAGGTGATTGAAGAAGCGCCTTCGCCATTCATCACAGAGGCCACGCGCAAGGCCATGGGCGAGCAGGCGGTGGCGCTGGCTAAGGCGGTGAAATATCAGAGCGCGGGCACGGTGGAGTTTGTCGTCGGTAAAGATCAGGATTTTTACTTTTTGGAGATGAACACGCGCTTGCAGGTGGAGCATCCGGTGACGGAATGCATCACGGGGCTCGATTTGGTGGAGCTGATGATTCGCGTTGCGGCTGGTGAGAAGCTGCCTCTGGCGCAGAAAGATGTGCAGCGAAATGGCTGGGCGATGGAGTGCCGCATCAATGCGGAAGATCCGTTTCGCAACTTTCTTCCATCCACCGGCAGACTGGTGCGCTTTTCGCCGCCTGTGCAAACCATGTTTCAAGGTAACACGCAAGATTTACAGGGCGTGCGTGTGGATACAGGCGTGCAAGATGGCGGCGAAATCCCGATGTATTACGACTCGATGATTGCCAAGCTCATCGTGCACGGACAAAGTCGCACCGAGGCAATTGCCAAGATGCGTGAGGCGCTTAACGCTTTTGTGATTCGCGGTGTGCAGAGTAATATTCCTTTTCAAGCCGCGCTTCTCGCGCATCCGAAATTTGTGAGCGGTGATTTCAACACCGGCTTCATTGCAGAGAATTACGGCAAGGGTTTCAGCAGCGAAGATGTGCCGCATGATGATCCGCACATGCTGCAAGCGATTGCGGCCTTCGTGCGCCGCAAGACACATGAACGCGCTGCAGGCATCAGCGGGCAGCTCGCGGGCTACGAGGTAAAACTGGAGAGCGATTCTGTGGTGATCACGCTCAACGCGGACGGCAAACACACCTATACTCCCGTTCACGTCGAAGAAATTCAAGGGAAAGTGGGCTTTGCCCGGCTCAAAATCAGCGGGAGCAGCTATGAAATTCATAGTAACTCGCGGTTGAACGATATTGCGATTCATGGCAGCATCAATGGTCAACCGTTCACAGCGCAAGTAGAGCGCGGCACGTTGAAAAACCCGCTGGCTTACCGTGTGCTGCACAACGGCACGCAGATCGATGCGCTTGTTCTCTCGCCCCGCGCTGCTGAGCTGCACAAGCTCATGCCGCATAAGCAGCCCCCTGACATGAGCAAATATGTGCTCTCGCCGATGCCAGGTTTGCTGGTGGATGTGGCGGTTCAGGTGGGGCAGAAGGTGCAGGCCGGTGAGCGCGTGGCTGTCATTGAGGCGATGAAGATGGAGAACGTGCTGTTTGCCGCTGCCGATGGCGTAGTGGGCAAGGTATTAGCCACCAAAGGAGAGAGCTTGGTGGTGGATCAGCAGATCGTTGAATTCGTCTAAGCGCAAGAGCTCATCACATGAATTCAAATGCAGTGCTGATCGTTGTCGATGTGCAAAACGGCTTCATGCCCGGTGGCGGCTTGCCTGTGCCGCGTGGCGATGAAGTCGTGCCTGTGATCAATGCGTTGTCAAAGCAGTTTGCCAATGTAGTGCTCACGCAAGATTGGCATCCTGCTGGGCATGCGTCGTTTGCCAGCAGCCACATGGGCAAGCAAGCTTACGATGTGATGCAGCTGGCCTATGGCCCGCAAGTGCTCTGGCCCGATCATTGTGTGCAAGGAACGCAGGATGCGGCGCTGCACAAAGACCTGCATATTCCCCACGCCCAGCTCATTATTCGCAAAGGTTTTCATGCGGGGGTGGACAGTTATTCTGCGTTTCAAGAGGCGGATCGCACAACCTCGACAGGTTTGGCCGCTTATTTGAAAGCTAGAGGATTGGAAGAGGTACACATCTGTGGCTTGGCCACTGATTTTTGCGTGGCGTGGACGGCGCTGGATGCGCGCGCTGATGGATTTGAAGTCACGCTTCACGAATCTGCTTGCCGCGCGATTGATCTGAATGGCTCGCTTGATGCTGCATGGGCGCAGATGCTCGCTGCGGGTGTGCAGCGGCTGTGAGCCATGCTGCAAAGCAATTTTCAAAGTGATTTAGGCTACTAGCCGTCATACAATATGCGCAGAGTGCTATTAAATCAGGAGTGTTCATGAGGAGGCGTGATGCATTGCCCGCTGCTGCAGTGATGCTCAGTGCCGCATCTGGGCAAGCCAATGCAAGCCCAGATACATGGCGCTTAAGCCTCGGCTCCTGTGCCAATCAAAAATTACTGCAGCCGATTTGGCAAACCATTCTGAATGATCGCCCCGATCTGCACATCTTCGGCGGCGACAACGTGTATGCCAGTGATCGGCCTTGGAGTATCGAACAGCTTCAAGCTGCATACGCTCAAGCCAAGCAGCACGATGGCATGGCGCAGCTCATGCGCAGCGCGCCTTACATGGCGATGTGGGACGACCATGATTACGGCTTCAACGATGGCGGTGCGGAGTTCTCAGGCAAACAAGCTTCTAAGCAAGCCTTGCTCGATTTCTTCAAATACTCGCCAAACCACGCCACGCGCTCGCGCGATGGTTTGTATGATTCTCAAATCATTGGCTCTGGGGATCGCCGCATTCAAATCATCCTGCTGGATACGCGCTGGTTTCGATCGCCACTGGCTCGCCCGTTAATCCCCGGCTTGCCCGGCCAAGAGCGCTACATTCCCGATCCCTCGCACGAGAAAACCTTGCTTGGCGAAGCGCAATGGCAATGGTTAGACGCGCAGCTCAAAATACCTGCGCAGATTCGCTTGATCTACTCCAGCATTCAGGTGCTAGCAGATGGCCACGGCTGGGAGCGCTGGGGTAATCTGCCGCGCGAACGCCAGCGTTTGATTGACACTATCGCTCGAACAAAAGCGCAAGGCGTCATTCTGCTTTCGGGGGATCGCCATATTGGTGCTTTCTACAAAGAAGCCAATGCCCTGCCTTATCCACTTTGGGAGATGACCTCCAGCGGCCTCACCCATGCATGGGCTAGCGCGAGCGAAGCAGGCCCCAATCGCGTCGGCGATCTTGTACGCGAGAATCACTACGGTCTTGCTGATGTGAATTGGGTGAAAAACGAAGTGCAATTGCAACTCAAAGACACCCAAGGCCGCAGCCTGCAAACCACCACCATTCCGATGAAAGAACTCAAAGCATGAGCAACACGAGCGAGCTAAATCGCCCCTTCAAAATCCTAGGCATTCAGCAAATCGCCATCGGCGGCACAGACAAAAAGCGTCTGCAAAAACTCTGGGTGGATATGCTCGGCCTCCAAGTCAAATCGACCTTTGTGAGCGAGCGAGAAAACGTCGATGAAGACATTTGCGCGATTGGCAGCGGCGTGCATGCGGTGGAGGTTGATCTCATGCAGCCGCTAGACATCGACAAAAAGCCCGCCGTCCACACCACGCCTCTCAATCACATTGGCCTTTGGGTAGACGATCTGCCCGTCGCCGTGGAGTGGTTAACAAAACAAGGCGTCCGTTTCGCCCCCGGCGGCATCCGCAAAGGCGCAGCGGGCTACGACATCACCTTCTTGCATCCCAAGGCCAGCGATGAATTTCCGATAGCAGGGGAGGGTGTCTTGGTTGAATTGGTGCAAGCGCCAGCTGATGTCATTCAAGCGCTCTCTTGAGCCACTAAAGTCTGCCTTACCAGTTCAGCACTTTGACCGGCGCGCTAGATGCGTCTGCGCGATGCAGGGTTGATTCGCTTTCTGCAAAGATGAAATCCTCAGGCTCCCAGCTGATGCCATTGCCATCTGTCTCGCGCTCATAAAGAGGCATTTTGCTTGCACGTCGCCCCTCTTCCCTGAACTCCGGCAGATACCAGCACTGCTCGGTTTTCTCAGTGAGCCAATCGCCAAAATCACCTTCAAAAATCTCGGCTTGCTTGAATGCCCACCAAGTGGTTTGCCTGCGGTAAAACTTGGGGTGAATGAATTTTCGCGAGGCTTCACTCACGATCTCTGAGCCGACAGCGCGAAAAACAAGATCGTTATCAAAGGCAGTGAAGCGCTCGCTGTAGCAGCGCGCAATGCCCGAGCGCTTGACGCGCCCGCGCTGCCAAGCATCAACTGATTCATCAATCTCATTGGGCAGCATGGAATCGTACAAAGCAACTACGGCCAAGCCTTGCTCCAGCAGCCAGAGATTGAGATTGGTGCCATCGGGCAAGATGATGTCGCCAACAAAGCGGCCATATTTATCAATGGCCGCGCCTGGGCCTTCAGTAGCTTTGAGCTCGGAGGTGAAGGTGCAATCTACGGAGGAATCACCGAAGGATTGCAAAAACTCAGCTAGCTTCACCACAGCCGTCTCAGCCTGATGCTGCCGATAATCCTGAATCAGCCCGGTGCCTCGCAGCGCTCCTTCGCTGCCTCGCGCATCGGGGCGGTAGTGCAGTTCAGGTGCGTCGATGCGTTGTAGGCGAATTGTGAGCGTGTTGCTTTTGATCACCGGGATGATCTTGCGCTGCCCAGTGGTAGCATCACGCTCGCCCAAAATGCCTGCACCTTCGTAAGCTTGGGTCGCAACGAACTGTGTGCTTCCCGCAGGTTTCACGCGCACACCATTGGCGTTCACAGTCAGCTCTAGCTTGGTGGTGTCAGCATCCGATTTTCCATCAGGCCAAAATTGTTTCAGTTTGATGCGTCCTTCAATCTCAAGTCGAGTTGTGCGAGCCATAGCGCTTCCTTTCTAAGATACTCAACAAGTGTGAGAAGTCACCATGACAGTCGTGTGACGAATGAGGGCATTATTTATTTCTTCATCCACCCAATATTCTTTGCATGCAAACTCTGGATATACAGTTTGTCTGATGTTTCCAGTACGCTCGTCGTCTCAGGATATGCCCCCGTTGGGTCTTGCAAGTCTTGCACGATGGTGCCGTCCTCAAGGAAAGCGATCACATGGCCATAGCGCGGTGGAATCGGCCATAAAAAACGGGGCAGGCGCAGGGTGATGCTGCGCAGCAAGGGCTTTTCGGCCATGCCATCGACCACTGCGCTGCGAGGTTTGACCAAGCCGACCCAGAGTTTGGGTTTGCCATCTGCCGTGGGCAGGCCGCGCATGAGGTTGTCTGGGTAGCCGGGCAGATTGGGCAAGACGATGTGGGTTGCGCCGCTCATGCCGCTGGTTTGACGCACGTCTAAATCGCTGGCGTTCACATCGATGCGCCAAATTCGGTATTTGCCGGTTTCAGCCACGAAGATTTGCCGCTCGCTAGCGGACAAGGCCACGCCGTTGGCAAAGCTCAAGCCCTTGGCCACAATGCGCGTGGCTTGGGTGGCAGGGTCATATTCCAGGACACGGCCAGTGCTCGACTGTTCGATGATGTCGAGCACGCTGGCCTCAAACGTGCCGCCCACATCTTTCGGAGCGAAGCGCGTGGAGGCATCGCTCAAATAGATCTTGCCGCTTTTAGCCACGACAATCGAATTGGCATAGCGAATCGGATCGCCATTCACCTTATCCGCCAGCACGGTGATTTGTTTGTCGGGTGCAATCAAGAGCAAGCCGCGCATCGCATCGGCAGCGATCAAATTTCCTCTAGCATCAAAATCAAACCCAAGCACGCGGCCTTGTGTGTTGACGAACACTTCCTGTGCGCTGCCATCAGGCTGCATACGCAAAATATTGCCACTCGCCATGGCTGCATAAAGCTTGCCATCGGGCCCGATAGCCAAATGCTCGGGGCCACTTTCTTTGCCAACTTCGATTTTTTGCAAATTCGCCAACCGCGAGTTAACCGCATGCGCTCCCGCGTAGCCCGACGCTGCGGGCGCTTGCCAAGCCACAGGCTGAATCGGCACCGGCCAGAGCAGCAGATAAGCTGTCAATATCACGAGTAGGAAAAGCACAACGAGCAGGGTGCGGCGCAGTGATTTAGGCATAGTGTCTCCTCATATGAAGAAAGCCTGTCTGGAGGTATTTTGAGGCTAAAAGTTGATGATACCCGTTATAAAACCTACGCGGACTGCTATCAAATACGAAGTTAGCAAGCACGATCAAATCAGGCTATGACATACTGATATTTTCTGTTTTACAGTATGCCCACGAAGCCATTTGAAGACCTGCAAGTTGCTACGCACTTTGATTGCTACCCAGCAGCAGTGAAGAAGAGAATGTTGGCCTTGCGTGAACCCGCTTACCTCACATCGCAAACGCGCAGCGGCAGCACACTTCGGTTGGATTGGAAGCCGAAACATCCGCAGCAACTGGCGATGTATTTCAACTGCCAAACCACGTTGGTGGCAACTTTCAGAAGCCTCTTTCCCAACGATTTTCAGTATGAAGGCAATCGCGCGTTGCTACTCAATTTGAGCGGTCCGTTGCCCAAAAAGGAACTGAGCATTTGCATTACTGCAACGCTCACTTACCATCTGAAGAAGAAACGCTAAAACTCACAGTCATGTCGAATTTTTGAGATAAATCCGTTGTTATCCGTTATATTCATTGCTTCAAGTGCTATTAAATAGCTAGCATCAAACTGTTTGAAATTTCGCCGTGTGGAGCTTAAATAGCCTGGATCGTAATGTAATTCAAGCAGCTCGCGCACCACTTGCCGCACTTCACCCGCACTCACCTGGCGTTGCCATTCGTTGATCACCGCATGGCCGCGCAAATCGCGCAGCACATCGAGGCGTTTGCAGAAAAACTCAGGATCATTCACGAAGAAAGCATAGTCTTCCATCAGTAAATCCACCCGCGTTGGCACAGACATTTCTACGCGTGCGCAAGGGCTGGCACGCAAGGCTACCATCAGCGTATCAGGGATGCTCACATTACCCACCTTTTTGCTTTCGCTCTCTGCCCACACCGTGCGCGAGGGATCGAGCTGACGCAGCGCATGCCACACGCGCATGTCAAATTGCTTTTGGCTCGGCTGCTCTTGGCCGGGAATCAGCCCGAGCACGGAGCTGCGATGCTCTGCCAGCGCCTCCAGATCGAGAATTTGAGCACCGTTTGCAGCCAAGCCTTGGAGCAAGCGCGTCTTGCCGCTGCCGGTGGGGCCGCAGATCACGCGGTAGTTGAACTGCGTGGCCAGCCGCGCAATATCTTCAACGACTGACGCGCGAAATGCTTTGTAGCCGCCGTCGATGAGTGTGACTTCAAAGCCGATCTCGCAGAGGATCAAGGCCAGCGAGCCGCTTCGCTTGCCGCCGCGCCAGCAATACACCAGCGGTTTCCAAGATTTGGGCAGTGCGATCACGTCGCGCTCAATATGCGTTGCGATATTTTTTGCTGCGAGCGCTGCCCCACGCTTCTTGGCTTCGAAAGCGTTGATCTGAGCGTATTGCGTACCGACTTCGTGCCGCTCAATATCGGTCAAAGTCGGCCAGTTCACAGCGCCGGGAAGGCGGTCTAGCGCATATTCAGATTCGCTGCGGGCATCAATGATGGTGCTAAAGGCGCCCAAACTGCTAAGCGCATCTTCTGCGCTGATTTTTTTGAGGGACATCAGAGCATCTTTTTGAGGGCAGGCCAGACGTTCTCCAGCATGATCGGATGCGCTTCTTCTTTCGGATGAATACGGTCATTTTGAAAGAGCTTGAGCGGATCTGCGCCATCGGCCACGCCTTGCAGGAAGAAGGGAACGAGAGGCACTTTGCTGGCCGTAGCCACGCTTTCGAAGGTTTTTGCAAACTGCTTGGAGTAATCCGCGCCGTAGTTGGGCGGCACTTGCATACCAAGGAGCAATACTCTCGCGCCAGACTTTTGCGCGGCTTCAGTCATGGCTTGCAGATTGTCTTGCGTCATTTTGAGTGACAGGCCGCGCAGGGCGTCGTTGCCGCCTAGCTCGATGATCACATGAGTCGGTTTGTGCTGCGTGAGCAGTGCGCTCAAGCGAGAGCGGCCGCCCGAGCTGGTGTCGCCGCTGATACTGGCGTTGACCACTTTGGCGGTGATTTTTTGGCTTTCCAAGCGCTTTTCCAGCAGTGCCACCCAGCCCGTGCCTCGGCGCAGACCGTATTCAGCGCTGAGCGAATCGCCCACCACCACGATCGTCTTTGCTTTACTTTGCGCGACCGCAGAGCGAGAAAATAGCCCCATAGCCGCTAAAGACAGCGCCAAACGGCTAAAGTCACGTCTATCTAAGTCCAATAACCATTCATTCATGTCTGATCCCATCATCTCCGTGGAGCACGTTTTCAAAAGCGTGACGGACTCCACCGGCACACTGGATATTTTGCGCGATATTGATTTCAACGTCCCAGCGAAGGAAACGGTTGCCATCGTAGGCGCTTCCGGTTCAGGGAAAAGCACGCTTTTGTCCATCATCGCAGGCTTAGATGTGCCCACAAAGGGCACAGTCAAGCTCGCGGGGCAAGATTTATTTGCTTTTGGCGAAGATGATCGCGCCGCTTGGCGGGCGCAAAAAGTCGGCTTCGTCTTCCAGAGTTTTCAGCTTTTGGGTAACTTAACTGCTTTAGAAAACGTGATGCTGCCCTTGGAGCTGGCAGGCCGCAAAGACGCCAGAGCGCAGGCTACAGACATGCTCAAGCGGGTGGGCCTGGCTGAGCGCTTGAACCACTACCCCAAAGTGATGAGCGGCGGCGAGCAGCAACGCGTGGCCTTGGCGCGCGCTTTCGTCGTTGAGCCAGCTGTCTTGCTGGCTGATGAGCCCACCGGTAGCCTAGACTTCGCCACCGGCGAGCGAGTGATCCAGCTGATGTTTGAGCTCAACGCCGAGCGCGGCACGACACTGGTGATGGTGACGCATGATCGCGCGATTGCGGCGCAATGCAATCAGCGCGTGGTGATTGAGGCAGGGCGGATTGCTGTTTAAGGCACGCTGACTAGGGCTTTCACGGATCAGGCAAGCCAGTCGATTTATAATCGAAGGCTTTGTTGTTTGCAGCCCCTCAAAGTTGCAAGCAGCGTCATGTTTGGCCTTTGAAATTACAAACGCATGGCTTTGATCGTACATAAATATGGTGGCACCTCGATGGGGTCTGCCGAGCGCATTCGCAATGTGGCCAAGCGCGTGGCCAAATGGGCTCGTGCTGGGCATCAGATGGTGGTGGTGCCGTCTGCGATGAGCGGCGAGACCAATCGCTTGCTTGGGCTTGCCAAAGAGCTTGCCCCCGCTAAATCCACCGCCTCTCACGCTCGCGAGCTCGATGCCTTGGCCGCCACCGGCGAGCAAGTCTCCTCCGCTCTGCTGGCGATTGCCCTGCAAGCCGAGGGCATGGAATCGGTGAGCTACAGCGGCTGGCAAGTGCCTATCAAGACTGACAGCTCGTTTACCAAAGCGCGCATTGAAAGCATTGACGATCAACGCATTCGCACGGATTTGTCGGCAGGCAAAGTGGTGATCGTCACGGGTTTTCAGGGCGTTGATCCCCAAGGCAACGTGACAACACTGGGGCGCGGTGGCTCTGATACTTCCGCTGTTGCCGTGGCCGCTGCCATGAAAGCGGCTGAATGCTTGATTTACACCGATGTGGATGGCGTGTACACCACCGACCCGCGCGTTGTGCCTGAAGCTCGCCGCCTGAAAACCGTGAGCTTTGAAGAAATGCTGGAAATGGCCAGCATGGGCAGCAAAGTGCTGCAAATCCGCTCGGTGGAATTTGCGGGCAAATACAAAGTGCCCCTGCGCGTGCTCTCTAGCTTCACCGCCTGGGATATTGATATCAACGAAGAGGCCAAATCTGGCACTTTGATCACTTTTGAGGAAGATGAAAACATGGAACAAGCCGTCGTCTCCGGCATCGCTTTTAACCGCGATGAAGCCAAAATCTCGATCCTGGGCGTGCCCGATACGCCGGGCATTGCCTACAACATTTTGGGCGCTGTGGCTGATGCCAACATCGAGGTGGACATCATCATCCAAAACATCTCGAAAGACGGCAAAACAGATTTCAGTTTCACCGTGCATCGCAACGACTACGCCAAAACCGTGGATCTGCTCAAAGCCAATGTATTGCCCAAGCTGGGCGCAGCCGAAATCGTAGGCGACACAAAAATCTGCAAAGTGTCCATCGTGGGCATCGGCATGCGTAGCCATGTGGGCATCGCCAGCAAAATGTTCCGCTCACTCTCCGAAGAGGGCATCAACATCCAGATGATCTCCACCAGCGAGATCAAAACCTCGGTCGTGATCGACGAGAAATACATGGAGCTGGCTGTGCGCGCGCTGCACAAAGCCTTTGATTTGGATCAACCTGCGGCTTGATCTGCTCTCGGTCCAAGAATGCAAAAAGCCACCGAAAGGTGGCTTTTTTGTGAACTTCAAAGCGCATGCAGCTTTTGCCACTGCTTGGGCGTGATGCCCAAAGATCCTTTGAAGCGGCGAATCATGTGGCTTTGATCTGCAAAGCCGCAGTTGCTCGCGACGTTGATTGCGGATCCTCCGGCTTGCAGCTGCTGCTGAGCATGCCGAATGCGCACACCATTCAGATAAGCATGGGGCGGTGAGCCTGTTGCTTGGTGAAAGACGCGGTTCAGATGTATGCGCGAGACGCCTGCGATGGCGGCCAGTTCATCGGCGGTGATGTCATTGGCATAGTGCGCTTGTAGGTAATCTTGCACTTTGATCACCCAGCCAGGCGTGTCGGCATGCAAGCTTTGTGCGCTTTTAGCGCTGCCATGGCGGCTGAGCAGATGCAGTACGCTGCGGGCGAGCAGATTTTGGGCACGCAGGCTTTCCTGCGCTTGCGATATGGCAGCGAAAGCGTTTTGCAGCTGAGCCGCGCAAGCGGCATCTTCAAGCAAAGGCTGACTCACATAGCGCACCGCGCGATCAGCAAAATACTCTTTGCACCAAGCTGTTAGCACTTCTTGCTGCACATAGACCATTTGGTAGCCGAAGCCGCTCTCATGGCCTGCCATGCCGTCGTGCGCCACCTCGGGGTTGAAGGCGACGATGTTGCTCGGCTGGCTGTGATGCACGCTACCCCGCGCACAAAAGCTTTGTACGCCGCTATGGGTCACGCCAATTGAAAATTCCGCGTGGCTGTGGCGCTCAAACTTGTGCGCCAAGAAATGCGCCTGGAGCAATTGCACACCCTGCAATGCGTTCGGCACGTAATGTGCCCAATCGCTGGGGCTGTTGGCAATGGCCTGGCCCATGTTTCAAACGTCCAAGACGGTGCTGCGGGTTACAGAGATACTTGCCATGTGTTCAATTATCGAGGTTTTAAGTTATGACGATGATCCATCAAAAAGTAGTGTTGTCAGAAAAACTAGGCTTGTTCAGCGCACATTGGTCGCCTAAAACTGTTTCGCTATTCAACGAACATGATGTGATGGTGGCCAAAATCAAAGGGGAATACCACTGGCATGTGCACCATGACACCGATGATTTCTTTTATGTGCTCAAGGGAAGTATGCGTATCGAATTGCGCGATCAAACCATTCATTTGAATGAGGGCGATTTGTATGTCGTCCCGTTAGGCGTGGAGCACAAACCTGTGGCTGATGAAGAGGCGCACGTCATGCTCATTGAGCGCTCCGGTACACCCAACTCCGGCGACGCGGCGACGGCAGCTAAGCGCGAATTGATCTGAGCGAATTGCCCCATGAAAAAAGCCACCGCGAGGTGGCTTTTTGTTGAGTAATCGCGGAAGGGATTACTTAACGGCTAACACCCAAGCAGCCAATTTCGCGGCTTCAGCGGCGTTGACTTGTGGGTTGGCGGGCATGGGGATGGCACCCCAATTGCCTTTGCCGGGTGTGCTGCCTTTTTGGATTTTTTCGGCGAGCATGGCGGCGGCATCTTTGTTGCCTGCGTATTTGGCAGAAACGTCTTTGTAAGCCGGACCAACCATTTTCTTGTCAACTGCATGGCAAGCCATGCAGTTTTTGGCTTGAGCCAAAGCGGCATCAGCAAATGCGGGGGCCTGCACGCTCATCAAGGTAGCGGCAGCGGAGAAGAGGGCGAGGGTGCGAATTTTCATTGTCTTCCTTAAAGGCGCAAGGCTTGGGGACAAGCTGTTCTTGCAATACACTGGAGATAACGCGATTCTAGGGATTTGGGTTGACATTCGGTTGCGACTCGACTCAAACCCCTATCTCCGCACCATTTTCGTGCAACTTACTGGTTTTGTATTCAGATAAAAGGAGCTGATATGTATTTCCTAGGCGCTGGTGTGATTTTATTGCTGCTTAAGTTCCTTGAGATCGGCGCCGTGGGGCAATGGGGCTGGGCAGACAAATGGTATCTGTTTGCCGCGCCTTTCATTTTGGCCTTGATCTGGTGGGCTTGGGCGGATGCTTCGGGCTATACCAAACGCAGAGCGATGGACAAGATGGATAAACGCAAGGTGGATCGATTAGAGAAAAACCGCGAAGCGCTGGGCATGGGCAACAAGCGCAAGTAAGCCGATCAGCATGCAAATTCAGGAAAAACCAGCCTTTGCTACGCCGTATGAATGGATTGGCGGCGAAGAACGTGTGAAAGCTCTTGTCGAGCGCTTTTACGATCTGATGGATCTGGAGCCAGCGTTTGCGCGGCTGCGCCAAGTGCACGGTGAAAGCTTGGACAATGCGCGCCAACGCACCTTTTGGTTTCTCTGCGGCTGGCTAGGCGGGCCGCAGTATTACACCGAAAAATTCGGCCATCCGCGCCTGCGGGCGAGGCATATGCATGTGCCCATCGGCATTCAAGAGCGCGATGAATGGCTCGCTTGCATGGATCGCGCGATGGGCGAGACGGCTGTGCCAGAAGACTTGCGCGCTCGCCTGCGAGAGAGCTTCTTCCAAACCGCCGATTTCATGCGCAATCAAGGCGTGCCTTCATAAAAAACGGATTCAAAGACGGATTGAAAGGCAGATATGGCAATTCGTGAGATTCTCAAAATGGGCGATCCGCGCTTGCTGCGCGTGGCTCAACCGGTGGAAAATTTCAACACAGCGGAGCTTCGCGACCTCCTGCAAGACATGCAAGACACGATGACGGCGGCCAACGGCGCTGGCCTCGCTGCGCCGCAAATTGGCGTGGATTTGCAGCTCGTTGTCTTCGGCAGTGGGCAGCTCAATCCGCGCTATCCAGATGCACCGATCGTGCCGCGTACGGTGTTGATCAACCCCGTGATTGAGCCTTTGCTCGATGCTCAGTCAGAACGAGAATTTAAGAAAAATCAGCCTCTACCTGTTATAGAAATTGAGCAGAGCGCTATTAAAAAAATAGCATTTGATTTGCAATATTCTGCTCATCAACATGATCTGGAAGACGGCTGGGAAGGCTGTCTCTCCGTCCCCGGCTTGCGCGGTGTGGTGCCGCGCTTCAAACGCATTCGTTATCAGGGCTTTGACGAGCTTGGGCAAGCCATTGACCGCACTGTGGACGGCTTCCATGCGCGCGTTGTGCAGCATGAGTGTGACCATTTGCACGGAATCCTGTACCCGATGCGTGTCAAAGACTTCACGCGCTTTGGTTTCACAGACATACTGTTCCCTGAACTCTCGGAACACGCCGATGACTGAACTTTCAAGGCGCTTAAAGTTTGCATTGCTGGCCTGCCTCTGGGTTGCCTTGTTGATCGGCTGCGGCTCAGGTGTCAACGATCTAGCCACCACCCACCCGCCCCTTCAGCCCCAGACACCCGCGCCTTATGTGCCCGGCACAGGTTATTTAGAAATTGACCAGCCCGCCATCCATTTAATGCAGCAAATGCAGGCCAATTCCGTCACGCTTTCTTTGGTTTCAGACGGCGGAACAACGGTGCTCAGCATCAGCACGCCCGCTACTTCCTTGCAAACCACGGGCACTTTCGTCGGCGGCGGAAGGGGCAACAAAGCCATCGCGCAACTGGATGGTTTTGGCGGTTTGAAACTCGCCGATTTGGCGGGCGTGGAGCTCGACGCCAAGTTGGTCACGGGCGGTACCGGCAATTTCTACATGAACTTCCTCGTCGATCTCGATTGCGTGAAAAACGAAGACGTCAACACGATGACGATTGCCGACATCCGCGCCAACCGCCGCGTCATCGTTTGGATACCCGGCGCGGGCGTGCTGCAGCCCGATGGCTACACACGCTACAACGTTGCCCCCACAGACGCGCAATGGCTCATCGTTGGCTCGCCCACGTTAGGCATGGGTGCCAATCCCAGCGGCCCTGCCACTGCGCTCGGGCTGACGGGTTTTCCCAATGCCTGCATCGTCGATGGCGTGTCCGCCGATGGCGGCTTGCCGCGTAATCTCAACCAGCCAGCCTGCGTCACTGGCGCAGCCTTGCCCACCACTGCGTCTGCCGCCTGCGGCGTAGGCCACAAAGGCGCATTGATCTTGCTAGGCGATTCCAACAACACCGCTGCCAAGAGCTACAACATCAAGCGCGTGAAGATCAAAGAGCGGGTGATTGTGTTTCGCTAGCCCAGCGTACAGATCACAGGCGTGTGATCCGAAGGCCGCTCGTTTTTGCGTGGCGCTTTGTCGATGATGCAGCTTTGCACGCGTGGTTTCAAAGCATCGCTCACCAAGGTGTAGTCAATCCGCAGGCCTTTGTTGCGGCGAAAGGCCATCTCGCGGTAATCCCACCAGCTGTAGAGTTTGGCGGCTTGCTCGAAGAGGCGGAAGGCATCATGAAGGCCGAGCCCTATCAATTGGTTGAACTGATCGCGTTCGGCCTCGGTGTGGTGAATCGTGCCTTTCAGACCCACTGGGTCATGCGTGTCGCGGTCGTCAAAGGTGATGTTGAAATCGCCCACGAGCACGAGCTGCGGGTGCGCGGCCAGCTCGCCTTCCAGCCAATCGCGCAAGGCTTTGAGCCACTTCATTTTGTATTTGAATTTATCGCTGCCCGGCGCTTCGCCATTGACAAAATAACCGTTGACCACGCGCACGCTGCCCAGCTCGGTTTGCAGTGTGCCGGCGATGATGCGGCTTTGCTCGTCCTCAAAACCGGGAATGTTTTTCTGCACGCCAGTCACTGCGCTGACCGAAGCGTTTCGCGTGAGCCAAGCCACGCCGTTGTACGTCTTCTGGCCAAACGCTTGGGCGCTGTAACCTGCCGCCTCAAAGTCAGCAAACGGAAATTTCTCATCCATCATTTTCAACTCTTGCAAACCGAGCGCATCAATCTTCTCGCCTTCAGGTTGCGCCGCCAGCCATTCAAGCACTTGGTTGGCGCGGATGTTGAGGGAATTCACATTCCAAGTCGCTATTTTTAGAGTCATTTTGGCCTTTTCCCGTTATAGAATGTGCGTAGCTTGCTATTAAATTGATAGTGATTCGAGAGTGGCTTCAACGTCATGCAATGCAGATCAAGCACTCGCTGAGTGGCTCGCTGAGGTTCGTCCATACGTCACAAAACTCAGCTTCAAACCATTCGCCGCCAACGCATTCTCACGCTGCACTTCGCGCCAAACATCGTCCACAGTTGGCGCAAACGCATCGCCTTCAAACGCCGCATCAATCTCCGTGATCACCAGCTTATGAGCCAAAGGCAGGGCCTGCGCATAGATCTGCGCCCCACCAATCACCCACACCGCAGCATGCCCAGATTGCTCACAAAATAATAGCGCCTCATCCAGATTTTGCAACGGGGAACCGCCGTTTTTCTTTAAATTTTCTCGCGTTTGCGCATCAGAAGAAATCACCAGATTCAGCCGACCTGGCAGTGGCCGAAATTTGGGAGGCAATGAGTCCCAAGTCTTGCGCCCCATGATCACCGGGCAGCCCAGCGTGGTGCGCTTGAAATGCGCCAAATCTTCCGGCAAATGCCAAGGCATTTTGCCCAGATGGCCAATCACGCGATCATGCGCTTGCGCCCAGATGAGGTTGATTTGCATAAGGTGCTTCAACCGCTGTTAAACAGCCACCGGCGCTTTGATCGCCGCATGGTGCTGGTAATTGACCACTTCAAAATCTTCGTATTCGTAATCAAAAATAGAAGCAGGCTTGCGTTTGATCACGAGTTGCGGATAGGCAAAGGGCTCTCTGGCCAGCTGCGTTGTGACCTGCTCATGATGATTGCTGTAAATATGGCAATCACCGCCTGTCCACACAAAATCGCCCACCTCCAAATCGCATTGCTGCGCCAGCATGTGGGTCAGCAGGGCATAGCTGGCGATGTTGAACGGTACGCCTAGGAAAATATCGGCGCTGCGTTGGTAGAGTTGGCAGCTGAGCTTGCCTCGTGCGCCATCAACGCCGGGCGCAACATAAAACTGGAAAAACGCATGACAAGGCATGAGTGCCATCTCGCTCAAGGCAGCCACATTCCAGGCGCTCACGATGATGCGGCGCGAATCGGGATTGGTCTTGAGTTGATCCACCACTTGCGCGATTTGATCAATATGCCCGCCATCCGGCTTGGGCCAGCTGCGCCATTGCACGCCATACACCGGGCCGAGATCACCCGTTTGCTTATTTGCCCACTCATTCCAGATCGTCACGCCGCGCTCTTGCAGCCATTTCGCATTGCCATCGCCGCGCAGAAACCACAGAAGCTCCAAGATGATAGATTTCAGATGCACTTTCTTCGTCGTCACCAGCGGGAAGCCCTCAGCCAGATCAAAGCGCAGTTGATGGCCGAAGACGGAGCGCGTGCCCGTGCCGGTGCGGTCGGTTTTGGTCACGCCATGGTCAAACACATGGCGCATGAAGGTTTCGTATTGATTGGAAGGCATGAGGACAACAGGAATGAGTTTCTGCGTCTATTATCGTGAAATATCAACCGATGGCCGCGCCACACCCTTCACGATGACAGAAACCACTCCCTCAGAGCTCAGCGGCATTTTGGATGTCTTGATCATCGGCGCGGGGCTTTCGGGCATTGGCGCAGCGCGGCATCTTCAAAAGCACTGCCCTGGCAAGCGCTGGGCCATGGTGGATGCCCGTGAAGCCATTGGCGGCACTTGGGATCTGTTTCGCTACCCAGGTGTGCGCTCAGATTCGGATATGTACACCCTGGGCTACAACTTCATGCCTTGGAAAGAGCGCAAAGCGATTGCCGATGGCGCGGATATCTTGAGCTACATCCAGCGCGCAGCAGATGAGGGGCAGATTCAAAAAAAGCTGCATCTTGGGCAGCGCGTCGTGAAGGCCAATTGGGTGAGCGCAGAGGCGCTTTGGCATGTCACGCTGTGCCGCAGCAGCGACGGCATCGAGACGAGCCAGCGAACTCATTTTTTGTATTTTTGCAGCGGCTACTACAGCTACACGCAGGCTTATCAACCCGAGTTTGCCGGGCAGGGCGATTTCGCCGGGCGCATCGTTCACCCGCAGTTCTGGCCGCAAGATTTGAGCTACGCCGGCAAACGCGTGGTGGTGATCGGCAGTGGTGCCACAGCTGTGACGCTCGTGCCAGAGATGGCCAAAACGGCTGCGCATGTGACGATGCTGCAGCGCTCGCCCACTTATGTGATCTCGCGCCCCTCCGTGGACGCCATCGCGCAGGGCCTCGCGCGCGTGCTGCCCAGCAGCTGGGCCTATGCGCTCACGCGCTGGAAGAATGTGCTGATGGGTATGTATTTTTACAGCGTGTCCAAGCGAAAGCCCGCGAAAGTCAAGGAATACATGCTGGATCTGGTGAGCCAAGAAATGGGCAAGGGGTATGACGTTGACAAACACTTTTCCCCCAGCTACGGCCCTTGGGATCAGCGCGTTTGCGTCGTGCCTGATTCAGATTTGTTCAATCAAATCAAAGCAGGCCGCGCAACGATCGCCACTGACACGATTGAACGCTTCACAAGCCAGGGCATCGTGCTCAGCAGCGGCCAAGAGCTGCCTGCAGACATCATCGTCACCGCCACCGGTCTCAAGCTCAATGCCCTGGGCGATGTGGCCATTTCCAAAGATGGCGTGGCCTTTGTGCTCGCTGATTCAATAGCCTACAAAGGCTTGATGCTGTCGAACCTACCAAATGTCGCGCTCACTTTCGGCTACATCAATGCCTCATGGACGCTGCGCGCCGATCTCACCGCCCAATACGTGTGCCGCCTGCTCAATCATATGGATCGCCACGGCCACCGCGTGGTGGTTCCCCAGGAAGATGCGTCTGTCAAAGCCCAGCCTTTCATGAGCCTCAGTTCAGGCTATGTGCAGCGATCTCAAGCGCTTTTGCCAAAGCAAGGAAGCCAAGCGCCTTGGCAGGTCAAATCAAACTATTTGTATGATCTTTTGGCTCTGCGCTGGAGCAAATTAGACGATGGCGTTCTTAGGTTTGAAAGATAAGCAAGCCGCTGTCTTGCCTGCCGAATAGCGCTTGAAATGTAATGCTCTGATGCAGCTTGGCATGTCATTATTCATGCTATTTGGCCTCGCAGCCGTTATAGAACATGAGCAAAGCGCTATTCAATACGTAGCATTTTTTGCTGCAAACTGTTGAGTTGAAAAATATTTTATGTTGAGCGTTGCGTTTTTTTGACAACTCACCCGGAAATGCATACTTTGTAATTACATGTGAAAAATAGTGTGGAATATCATGCAATTGTCTCAATTAGACGCATCTTCATCCTGGTTAGCCCCGAGCGCGATGGCTGAAGATCCACATCACACATGAAGGAACAGTGTATGAAATTCTCCTCAATGATCCGAGCCTCGCTCGCGGTCTCTTTGGTCAGCTTGCTGGCCGCTTGCGGTGGCGGCGACAGCGCAACCCCTGCGCCAGAAGTGGCTTGGGCCAGCCCAGCCGTCTTCGTCACGCCGGGTGCAGCAAATAAATCGTTTGCACTTTCAGGTTGTGAACGCCGCACATACGGCCAACAAGTGCCAAATCAAACTCTCTACAAAGCCAGTTTGCTGATCGCTTCCAATGGCGATGTGAGCATTTTGGCCTCAACGACCGAAACTGCCACCGCCACTGTGATTTTTAGCATTGCGTTTGCTGACGCTAAAGATTCTTCTTGGTCGGTGAGCGGAAATACGCAAACCCCAACTTACTCTTTGTACGTAAACCAAGAGGTGCGAGACTTCGAGAAAAGCATCAATGTGTATCCACAAGGAGACGGCGGCGCGCGTTTGAATGCTGGTGAAGAAGGTCGAAGCGGCGGATATGGAATCAACAATTGCACGATGACCGACAAACTTGCGCTGCAAGTTAACGCTGATTCAAGTCGCGCAGCAAAAAACCTGGGTACAGCGGCTGGCGTGACGACTTATGACGGCTATGACGCAGATGGTCGCATCGAAGCAGGCAGTGCATTTTGGCAAAGCGATAACGAAAGCGCCCCTGATGACAAATACAACTTCATGCGCTTTAACCTAGGCACTGGCGAGCTGGCCAGCAGCACCTCCACCACTGGCACGTATAGCGCCCTCAGCCTGAGCCTGCCTGCTGGCACGACTAGCTACAGCAACGGCTCGTATGGCGAATCCTTGTCAAGATTCGAATCTAATTTTGACTACAAAGACGCAAAATCCATTTGTGTCAGCAGCTACTCCTACGATCCGGTAACTGATCAAGAGTCAGGCTTTAACATCTATGCAACCGCCTATGGCAACAAGTTCTTGCCAGAGGGTACCCGCCGTGTGCAAGCGCAGCCTGATTTTCTTGAAAGCACAAAAGGCTACAGAGGCGGCTGCAACAACGGCTCTTAGTTGCACAAATTAGGCTAGACATACAACCCGCAGCGCCTGAGCATTCAGGCCCTGCGGGTTTTTTCATGCCATTTTGAAGCGTTTTAACCCTCTGGCCGTTATAGAATATGCGTAGAGTGCTATTGAATTCATAGTAAATGAGTTCTTTGGTATTCATTTAAAAATCAAAATGAGTACTTCAAACTTAATTGACTTTTAGCCGACTGTGACAACAATTGACTACTTGTATAACAAACAGTGAGCATCTCATGAAACTCCTCAATACCCTCAAACTCGGCCTCGCCGCTGGGCTGATTGCGCTGCTGGCAGCTTGCGGCGGATCGGAGTCGCCAGCGGGAGCAGCGGCAGGCGCAGACCCTGCCAAGCCTTTGCCCGAAGTGCCTTGGGGCAGCCCGGCGGTGTTCGTCACACCGGGGCAGACATCGGCGAGCTTTGCTTTGAATGGTTGCTATTTTGACGATGAAGCAAAAGATATTGAAGGTAATTTGTATCAAGCCAAGCTGGTGATCACCTCAAGCGGCGATGTGAGCATCATGGGCACTACGTCTGCTGAAGTGAGCGCAGTGCCCGAAACCCTGTTTTCAATGAAATTTGCCGAGGCCACTTTGGCCAACTGGGGTGTATTGGGCACAGTGGAAGCGCCCACGTATTCCCTCTACATGATGAAACTGGGGCGCACGCCAGATGATGGGGGCGTGCAATTCGGGGTGAATGCACAAACATTCGCTGAAGATATACCTGAGGGTATTTTTGCTGAAGATAACCAGCAGGGCAAAGAAATTTATGGCTGCTCGCTAGAGAGCCCCTTAGCATTGAAAACGCTGATCAACGAGGCGCGTGTGGCCAAGCATATGACCCAAGGCGTGACGGCGGTGGATGACTATTTCCTCGGGTTCGATGGCGAGGCTCTGCCCAGCAGTGTGGAGGGCGATTTGATTGCATGGTCGTTCCCTCCTATTGAATTTATTGGAGAGATTCCCCAGACCAATTTCCGATTCAACAGCGCCAGCGGTGTCTTGTCCACCAGCACTGGCACGGACACTACAGCGCCCATGAGCACGGTCAGCTTTGCTTTGCCTAGCGGCGCCAGCGAGCAATCGGGCTGGTACAGAGAAAGCACTTGTCGCAACATGCAGTTGTATGAGTTCAAGGAAGCCAAAACCTTGTTTGTTGCCAGCGGAGAACGTCCTGAGGACTTGATCATTGCCACTCGCTACGGCGACAAGCTCATGCCGATTCCAATCTTTGTACTGTTCGAGTTTGTATTCAACGAAGACGGGCCATTTGAGGGCATCCCCGACTGCATCCGCCCGAGATTTAACTATGATAACAATGAGGGTCGTTAACGCAACTACCTATTTGGGGTGCTGAAGCTCCATCAGGTGATATTTCAAATAACCCGCAGCGCCTGAGCATTCAGGCGCTGCGGTTTTTCATGTCATTTTCAAGCCTTTTAGACCTCTACCCGGCATAAGATCTGCGTGGAGCGCTATCAAATTAATATCAACTGATTCCTACAATGCCCGAAACAACTCCGTCAGATAACGCCCATTTGAACACCCGGCCCGAGGGCTCACATGCTGGCATGGGTGATGTGATCATTGGCGATGACCAAGCCGTCTGGAATTTGTCGTCTGGCTGGCAGGCGCTGGGCAGTGATGCGCAGCAGGGGGTGGATATTCCTGTTGGCGCTGTGGATGCTGTCGACGCAAATAGTGCGTTGAGCGCAGTCACTCAGCAGCCGAGTGCGGCGCGGCATCAGATTGCAGATCAAGCCAGCGCACTGGGAGCAGGGGGAGCAGGGGACTCAGAGGGCGCAGTGGATCGGGCGGCTGCGGGCGCCATGCCTTGGCGAGCCAGCTGGTCGAGTGCGCTGGATGCCGCAGTGTTTTCTGCGCCGAGCACCTTGGCTGCGACGGCGATTGTATTTGCAGCGTTTCCAGCGGCCTATTTGCCTGCAGGGGTGCTGATGGCGATGGCGGGCCTGGTGTTGGCGCAATGGGTCAGCGCGTGCAGCCAGCGGCCTTTGATGCACACGGCGCGGCTGCTGGAGGCGACTATTTTGGCGGCGGCGTTGGCTCAAATCCAGCCGCGCTTAGGCGATTGGGGCTTGCCAGATACGCCTGCCGTGTTGCTGGCTTTGATGTGTGTGCTCTGCGCTTTGGCGGGGCTGTTTCGGGCGCTGTTGTTTGCGCTGCGTGCGGATCGCTTTGCGCGGCTGATTCCGGCGCCGGTTTTTGTCGGCTACACGCTCAGTGTGGCCGTGGCTTTGCTGATCTCGCAAAGCGAGCGGCTTTGGAGTTTGGCGCGGGCGGGGCATCCGGTGGTGGCGTTGGTGGTGATTGCCGTGGCAGCGGGTGGCATCACGGCGCTGGTGGGCTGGCGCAGGCCGCGTTGGCCGGCAGCAGCGCTGGGCTTGGCGGCGGGGGCGTTGGCGGGCTGGGTGTGTGGGCTACTCATGCCGGGTGTGCTCACGGTGATGTCGGCGCAGGCCATCGCTTGGCAAGTGCCGGCTCAGTTGGCTGATTTCTCTGCGTTGGCTGCGCCAAGCGTAGCCTATGGTGCTTTGATCCCGATCCTCTTGCTCAATGGTGCGGTGTTGGGCGTGAGCGCGTTTCTCAACACAAGCTTGGCCTCCGAGACGGTCTCTCAGCAAGATGACCGCTATGCCAAGCCTTGGCAACAAAGCGGCTTGTCGTTGGTCTGCGCAGGCACAGGCTTTGCTGGCTCCATGCCGATTGCAGCCTCGATGCAAAGCTGCAATGTAGCGTTGCGCCATGGGCCATTGGTTAGGCGCAATGTGGCGCTAGTGGGGCTGATCGTGGCGCTGCTGGCGCTGACGGGTGTGTTCAATCATATTGCTTTGGCCGCCGTGGCCGCGATGATGCTGGTAGATGCTGCGCAAACGGCTGATCGCTCGGCCATCCAGCAATGCTGGCAATGGCTACGCGGCAAGGCGCAAGCGGTGTCTCAGCGCGATGATTCTTTGCTGATTTTGGCGGTGGTGGGCGCTTCGGTGCTGTTCAACGGCGTGGTGGGCATTATCGTGGGGCTGTTTGCTGGGCTGCTGCTGTTTGGTATGCGCAATGCGAGAAAGCCGGTGCGCTTTGAATGGACGGGGCTGCAGCTCTCAGCCAATGCCCAGCGCGACAGCTTAGAGAGCGCTTTGTTGGCGCAGCAGGGCCAGCGCATTTGTATTCTTGAGTTTGATACAGAGCTGTTTTTTGGCAGCGTGAGGAGCTTAGATGAAACGCTGCAGCGCACAGCCAGCGATGTGAGTGTGGTGGTGCTGGATTGGTCGCGCGTGCGGCATGTGGACAGCTCGGTGGCGCTTTCGCTGGCGCGTTGGCGTCGGCGTGTATTGCCCAATGAGCAAGGCCAGCGCGTCATCACCTTGCATGCGGGTGCGGGGCTGCAAGCAGGCAATGCGCAAGAATTTTTGCGCAAGCATGCCGCGCAAGAGCGCTGCTTCCCAGATTTAGACCATGCGCTGGAGCATGCAGAAAACCTGCTGATCGAGCAGTTCATGCCCCAGCAGGGCGAGGAGCAAGAGCCTGAGGGCGATAGGCTGCCGATCTTCCAAGGGCTGTCTGATGCGCAAATGCGCATGCTCGATGTCAGCATGCCGCAGCAATTGTTTCGCGCTGGCGAGACCGTGCTGGAGATCGGGCAACCCGTTGACGCGATGGTGGTGATCGTGCAAGGCCGTCTGGCCGTGGTGGCCTACGATGCGCATGGCCATGAAGTGCGCTTGGCATTGGCGCGGCGCGGCGGTGTGCTGGGTGAGATTGGTTTTTTTGACCAAGGCGTGGCCACCGCGCAAGTACGCGCCGTGACGGACACTTTGGTGCTTTCGCTACAGCGCCCACTGCTGATTGAATTGCAACGCGACTACCCAGACATCCTCACCCAACTGCTGATCAACCTGACGCGCATCTTGTCGCAAAAAGTGCTCAAGACGAATAAGCTGGCGCTGTCGCGGAAATAAATGCATCGCAGCGCTGCGCGCTTGCTTTTGTTGGTTTTTTTATATGCCAAATCGGCCTCTAGCCTTTATAAAATATGTGCGGAGTGCTATATATTGAATAGCATTAATGCTTTCGATGTAATTGACGTCGATCCCCCCTGCGGAAACAATCAGCTACTTTCCGAAACAAACAAGGAGCATGCTATGTCGTCTTTCTCTCTTTTTAAATCAAGCGCTGGTGCCTTGCTGCTATCGCTGCTGGCCGCTTGCGGCGGTAACGATGCTGCGCCTGGCGCGGCGGCAGAGGAGCGCAATGTCGGCTTCGCCAGCGCAGCCATGGTCGTGCCCGCAGGGCAAGCATCGAAAAGCATTGGGCTCACAGGGTGTAGTGCATTTCTTCGGTCAAATAACCAGTCGTCCGTAGCGATCAGCATCACCCCGACTTGGGTGATTTTTGCCAATGGCGATTTGGTCGTCACAGCAGGCTTGGGCACCGCCACTAGCGCCACAGAGTTTGTGCGCGTCAACGATGCAACAGCCGTAGAAAAAGATGTTTGGGGCAGCCTCAGCGGCTCAAGTACTGATCTGAACCTGTACTATGAAAACGCGGATGGGACAGAAATTTATGGAGAAGTTGAAACGTCTGGTTTGGAAACGGAAACTCTATTACGTGCGAAATCGAGCACGCACCAAATTGATTGCTCACTCGCCGCTGGCACATCCGCTTTCACCTTAACCGTCTTGCCCTCCAGCGCACGCGTCGCCAGCACCTATCTCAGCGGCGTGACCGGTACCACGGTTGATACCAGTGAACTTGCTGGCGCGACTTACACCTTCGTCAACAGTGTCATCAGCTGGGACAGCGGCGGCACCAGCACCTATGCCGATCGATTTTTAAGCTTCAACGTCGTCACAGGCGAGCTCAAAACCGGCACGTCCATGGCATCCATCACGCGCACCATTGCGCTCAGCACGGTCGTAACGCCTTCGACCAATGTGTATTACGAAGAATGGATTCAGGATGATGGTAATCGAGAGGTGTATTTTGAGCTCTCCACCAACGTCGACATTTATATGAACAAAGTGGGCAATGCCTTGACTTTCAGACCCACAAACATCAACAACAACTCATAACTTGAATGCCTTTCTACAAGCGCGCTAGCCTTTAACGCGCCTAGGCTGCGCAACAGCCTCACCCGCATTGCACCTGAATGATCAGGCGCAATGCGGGTTTTTTTATGCCTTTTCGGCCTCTAGCCGTTATTAAATATGCGCGGAGTGCTATTGATTTAGTAGTGAGCTGGGCTCCATAATCCGCAGCCTTTTGATCAGTCGCCCGCTTTTTGGATCAAAAGCGCTGCGGCCATGCAGCACGCGGTGGTTATCCACCACGATGCAATCGCCTTCTTGCAAAGGCACTTTCTCCAAGCATTGCATTGCCAGCGCCTCCAGAGCGGCCAAATCTTGCTTCTTTTGCTCGCTCATGAATTGAAAGCGCAGCTTGGCAAAGCCGATCATGTCTCGCCGATTAAAGCGAATGCGCCAGCGCTGCTGTGCATCGCGCCAGAGCACCGGGGCGCTGCCGTAAGGCGTGGTGTATGTCTGGGTGGAGAGCCGCTCCATCAAATCAGCAGGTGCAAGCGCCAGCATGCGATCCACATGCGCCAGCCAGCTCACGCCGCCGCCCGCGCCATCGGCCTGCCAGCAATGCATCAGCACATAGCGCGCAGGATTCGGGCTGTAGCTGTCGTCCGTGTGCAGTGGGAATTCATCGGCATTCGATGAAAGCACCGCATTGCCCCCGGCATCGCGCATCGGCGTATCCATGTTTTCTACACGGTTGACGCCGTCGTTTTCTAGATTGGGTGCACCAGCGCGCAGGCCTTGTGTGGATGGCGGCCCCAGCGCTGCGCCCAGAGCAATGAGAGCGGCATTGTCCACATCCAAAGCCACAGAGCGCACCAGGCCCCAGCCTTGGCGGCGCAGATCAGACAAACCATCTTTGAGATCAAACATACGCCGAATGTAGCTTGTAATTCAGTGACTTCCAGCACAATAAATGTGGGAATGAATACTTTTGATGTATTGACCCTTCTCGGCTGCGCAATTACTCTCTCAACCGGCGATGACAAAGAATGCGTATACGAATGAATCATTAACCAACTTCGAGGATCGAAATGCAATCAACCTTATTTAAACTAATACCTGTAGCCAGCGCTGCTGCTCTTCTTGTGGCCTGCGGCGGCAGCGACACAGCTGCACCCGCAGCAGATGCGCCTCAAGTGCCTTGGGCCAGCCCCGCGATGATCGTGCCACCGGGCTCGGCTTCCAAGACCATCCCCTTAATTGATTGCAACGATGACCTACGGACCGCTACTCTGGTGGTCAACGCATCGGGCGACATGATTTTGAGCGGAGCGCCAATGGGCACGACCACCATTAGCGAGCTTAACCGCATCAACTATGCGACGGCCTCGTACCAGAGCGTCTCCGCGAGCAATAACTCAAGCGGCCCAAGCGTTTACATCTATCAAGAGAATGCAGACGGGTTCATAGAAACGAATTCAAATAGCACTGGCAGCTACTTTAATTCTTCAAAAAGTACTGCACTGTCGCATAGCTATAACTGTAGCTTGGCTAATGGCAGCGCCTCGTTTGCGTTGACGACGCTTCCATCGAGTGCTCGCTTTGCTGGCGTGATGCTCAGTGGCATTACCGGAATCACGACCACCAATGTGGTTAGTGGTAGCTTCACAGGCGGCGTAGCCTATTGGGACAACTGGAGAGCTGGGCGCACAGATAATCCTGCCACAACCGCTGAATCCATTCGGTATTTCAGTTTGAACATGAGCACAGGCGCTTTTGGCACCAGCCCAACGCCCAACACAGTAGGTACAAATTATGTGGTCACGTTCCCCACCACACCAACCTCCACCTATGCATATTTCAATGAAACCAATGTTAACGGCACCAAATCCTTTTCGGCGTATGCAGATAATCCGACTACAGGCGGAGTCTCGATTTGTGTGAGTCGCGTAGGAAATTTATTCAAACCTTTCTATGGTACTTACTGTGATTGATTGAAGCTAAGCTCAGTTGATCTCTTCCTCCGTGCATGAGTATTCAGGCACGGAGATTTTTTATGCCTATTTGGCCAGTAGCCGCTATGAAATCTGCGCAGAGTGCTATTGAATGAATAGTAACTCAAGCCGCAAAGCTCACCGGTATCCGCTTCCTGCCCAGCTGCTTGAACCCCGCCGCGTGGCTTTCAAATCGCCCCGCCAAAGCCTTGCCGCAATTCGGGCAGGCGTTGTCGTTCAGGTGGTATTGCTCAATGTGATGCCAATCGCGCACGATCAGCGGCGTGTGGCAACTGGTGCAATGCGTGGTGCCACCTTCGGCGTCGTGAATATTGCCGGTGTAGACATGCTGCAAACCGCAGGCCAGGGCGATCTGGCGGGCGCGTTGCACTGTGGCGGGCGGTGTGGCAGCCCGGTCGGTGAGCTTGAAATCGGGGTGGAAGGCGGTGAAGTGTAGAGGCACATCTGCGCCTAGCTCGCGCTCAATCCAGCGTGACAGGGCTTCGATCTCTTGATCCGAATCGTTCGCACCGGGGATCAGCAGGGTGGTGATTTCTAGCCAGCAATGGGTGGCGTGGCGGATGTGCACGAGTGTGTCGAGCACGGGCTGCAAATCGCCGGCGCAAAGATCGCGGTAAAACGCTTGGGTGAAGCCTTTGAGATCGACATTGGCGGCATCCATCTTCGCGTAAAACGCTTTTCTTGGCTCGGCGTGCATGTAGCCGGCGGTGACGGCCACGCTATGAATGCCCTGCGCGCGGCAGGCATCGGCCACATCCATCGCGTATTCGGCGAAGATCACCGGGTCGTTGTAAGTGAAGGCCACCGATTGCACGTCGATGCCTTGGCTCTGAAGCTCGCCGCAGGCGTTGGCGATTTGTGTGGGTGAGGCCGATTGGCCGAGCTTGTCGGTATCGCGGCTTTTGGAGATGTCCCAGTTTTGGCAGAATTTGCAAGAGAGATTGCAACCCGCCGTGCCAAAGCTCAAGATGCCTGAGCCGGGGTAGAAATGATTCAGTGGTTTTTTCTCAATCGGATCGACGCAAAAGCCGCTGGAGCGCCCATAGGTGCTGAGCACCATGCGCGATCCTTGGGCATCGTCCACCCGCTCGCGCACAAAACACAAGCCTTTTTGCCCCGCATGCAGCTTGCATTCGCGCGGGCACAGATCGCATTGGATGCGGCCATCGGGCAGGGGATGCCACCACCGGGCAGGATGACCGATGGCCTGAGCCGAGGTGGCCAACTCACTCATGGAATTTCTGCACTTCGTAGCGCGAGAGCTTGACTTGCGATGACCAAAAATCGAAAGGCAAGCCCGCTTTGACTTTGAGATGCGCGAGGAAGGCTCTGGGCTCGGGGATTTGCTCCCAAACTTGGGGCAGATAGGTACTGCGAAAGATTCGGCCTTCGTGTTGGGCTTCAAAGATCAGGCCGTCGATGCCGGGGCGCAGTTGCCACAGGGCATGAGATTCGTTGGCGTGTTGCATGGGCTCTGTCGCGGTGAGCACGGAGACTTCGACTTGCAGATGCGCCAGCTCTTGCGCCGTGACGGGTGCAAAGCGCGGGTCTTGCAGCGCGGCGGCGAGGGCGTTGGCTTGCACGTCTTCGAGTAGCGAGCGATGCGCTTGCAAGCTGCCGATGCAGCCCCTCAATGAGTGACCTTGCTGGCCGTTTTTCGTTAATGTGACGAAGCTGGCTCCGTGGGACTGGAAGGTGCGGAGGTCTTGCTGCGCACCGGCATCGCCTGCAATCTGCTGCTGCAATTGCAGGCGGGCGAGTTGCACCAGTTGCTGGCCTTGGATATCAGTGAACGGGGAATTTTTAAGGCGAAATTGGCCATTCGCCGTTATAGAATATGCGTGGCGTGCTATGGAATTAGGAGTATCTGACGGTGCATGCGAGGTCTCATGAAGTGCAAAGCTGGCATAGCCCACGACGCGCTGGCGGCCCTCTGGGCTGTTGCCCGCGGTGTCGCCGGAGTTGAGGCGTTCGAGTTGCGTGATGCGCAGGCCGCGCTGCTGGGCGAGCAGTAAAGCGCCGTTTACCGGTGTGGCACCGCAGGCTTGATCGTGATTCAAGCGGGCATCGAGCGCGAGGATTTTTTCGCAAGTGGCGCTGTCGATGGCGTTGGCTTCGTCGTAGCGATGAAAGTGTGAGAGATCGGTGCTGATCACGAAGACGGTGCCCGCATCCGCCCACAGCCGCTGCATGACTTGCGCCACGGCAGAAGGCGGCGCGTCGCCCACCAGCAAGGGCACGAGCGTGGCTTGCGGCAAAGCGCGTTGCAAGAAGGGCACATGCACCTCCAGGCTGTGCTCCTGCGCATGCGCATCGGGCCGGGTGCTGATGAAGGGCAGATCAGCAATGGCATCAAAGCCCAGGGTATCGAGCGGCATGGCGCCCAAGGGCGTGGCAAAGCTGCCGGCGCCGGGCAGAGCGATGCCTTGGAAATAGACGCGGTGCGCGGGGCCAAACATCACGACGCGGCGAATCTGCGCGGCATGCGCGGCGAGCAGGGCATAGGCTTTGCCAGCGGTTGCGCCGCTGTAGATGTGGCCGGCATGCGGCGCGATGATGATCTTGGGCGGGGCGCTGGCGGGTGCTGTGGGCGCTTGCAGATAGCCGTCTACGCTCTGTGCAAGCGCTTGCGCATTTGCTACAAAAAACGTAGCAATCAGGGCAGATTCTCTAACGGCTTGAAGTAGATTTTGCTTGAAATGATGAAGCGTTTGCAGGGCTTGTTGGCCAGCGGCTGTGGGATGCGTGCTTTCAAAGCTCACGCGGCGCAACGCAGCCTCTAGCAGGCCGAGTTGGCCGCTGCGCAGGGCTTCGTCAACTGTCATGGCATCACTTGGTGGGCGTGCTGCTACTCGTCGTCGTTGCAGCTATGGCTGGGCTGGCCGTGTTGGCGGCAAGTGGGGCTGGCGCTGCTGGCGGGGCGAGCTGAGCGGGCGTGAGGTTGAGCGGCTTGCTTTGCAAGGCAGCGACAAACTGCGCTTGGGTTAAATGCTGATAAAGCGGACGAAAGACGAGGTCAAACTCGAGTTGGCCGCTGCTCAAAATTTTGGGAGCAGCCATTTTTTCTGGCTTGCATTGCTTGGCGCAGGCTTGAGCCAGATCGCGTTGCACGCTGCGAGCGGTATCTATGGCGTTGCTCTTGGCGCCTGCGGTGGCGAATGTATTTCGTGTCGTGATCACGAGACGCCCTAATCCATCAAGCGCGCTGTGTTGCAAGCCCAGCTCGCCTCCGATGGCATCGCGGTTCGCGGGTGTGCCTGCGGGGGGCTTGGCAAGAGCAGCGGCTGAGGCTGCTGCTGCTGCTAGAGCGGCGGAACTGCCGGGTTTGGGTTGCGGAACGGCAGGCAGACCGAGTACGTTGGCTTCTTGTGCAAACGCAGCATTGGCCAAGCAAAACAAAGAAAGCGCTAAGGCGCGCAGGCAAGAGAGGAGGGAGGAAATCGGGCTGTGCATAGCCCGATTTTCGCACTGAAAAGCCAGTGCGCCTGAGCCAAGGTTCAATGCAAATGCCGAGGCTTGCGGCCGCCGCCGCCATGCCCGCCCAAACCGCCCGCAGCGCCAGGGCCGCCGCGTAAGCTGCGTGGGATGGTGAGCGAGTTGACCATCGCGTCAAAGCGTTTGGTAAACATTTTGTCAATCTCTGTGACCACGTCGCTCATTTCTTCTTTCTCGAAATGGCGTTCCATCACAGCCGTCACATCTTCAATCAGCATATCGCGCTGCACTTGCATGATGTCACCCGGTGTGGGGCCGACGAAAAGCATCACAAAATCGTCACGCGATTCTTTGTCAGATTCTTCGTCTTCGTCGTCAAACTCGGCATCGTAGATGCTGATCTCAATGGAGGCGCCTTCGCTGGCCAGCTCGTTGAGATTCATGCACATCTCGTCCAAACAAGAGCGGAAATCTTCACCTGCAGACACCGTCCAGCACATGTGTAGCACATGGGTTTTGTCGTCCACCTTGATGCCCGGCTCTTCTTCGTAGCTGCTCACCGCGCCTTTGGCCAGCGTAGCCGCGCCCGAGTAAGACCACAAAGGCTTGAGTGCATCTTGCAATTGCGCGTAGCTCACATCAGCTCGCAAAGGCACATCGCCATGCACATGAATTTCGTAAGGAGGTTCGTGGGAAGATGCCATGAGAGATAGTTTAGTACTTTGGCGGAAAGCCGTGTGTATTTTTGGTGCCTCGAACCGGAATCGAACCGGTACGCCCGCTATGAACGAAGCGGCGGATTTTAAGTCCGCTGTGTCTACCTATTTCACCATCGAGGCCTTTTCACTATCTTAAACAGATTGTCAAGCAAAAACGCACCAGATCAGGCTTGTGCGCGAGATTTATACCTTGAGGTACTGCTTGACAGCAACATGCACCTGAGGCGAGATCATGCCTTGCTGCGTGTCGGCTTGGCTACAGATGCGCTGCAAGGAAGAGATGCGCCCGCCTTGCTCAATTTGGTTGGCACATTCAATGTCCAGTAATTCGCGCAAGACATGCGGCGGGCACGCCATGTCTGAGCCATCCATACGATTTCTCAGCAGGCCATGCTGCAAGGCACTGAAAAATGCTTGTGGGCGCTCAATGCTGCAAAAAAGCCAGGATAAATGCTCGGCCTGCATTCCAATGGCTGCTTGTACATCCGCGCGCTCGGAGAAGGCAATCGATTGGTGTGTGTAGATATTGGTACCGTAGATGCTGTGGAACAAGCCCGCGGTACACACATGTTGCTCCATTCCCCAAGTTTGCAGCAATTGATAAGTGCCAACCAAATGATCCAAGAGTCTGCGTTGGCTATGTTGGGCAACATCGGCACCACTGCGCTTCAAGAGATCAAGCATATGCGCAGGCAATGGCACTTGCGCTGGCTTGAGTCTTTGCCCTGGTGCGACGACCGCTGGATTGGGCATGCTGAATTTGTATGAAATCATGGAGCACGATTGTGTGTTGCTAACCGGTTCCGAACCTGAACAATGATTGGCTATGAAGGCGGATGTTTCCTTGAAGGTGCGGAGCAGTCAAGAATTGATTTTGAAACAAAAACGTCCCGAGCTTGGCCGGGGCTTGAAGACTTCGACAAAGAAATCTGGAGGCGCGACCCAGAGTCGAACTGGGCTAACCGGATTTGCAATCCGGGGCATAACCGCTTTGCTATCGCGCCGTGATACGAACCTTGAGCTCAATTCAAAAAACCAAGCCCTGAAACCAGCGCATGAATCAATTTTTAAAATCGATTCATGAGGTGTTTCTGAAACTAAAAAGGGAAGCTAGGCTTCCCTTTTTTCGAGATTTGGAGCGGGAAAAGAGTCTCGAACTCTCGACCTCAACCTTGGCAAGGTTGCGCTCTACCAACTGAGCTATTCCCGCGAGAGGCCAAATTATAACAGCAAAATTTTAGTGTTTAACGACCTTGGATTTTTCTGTAGTCTTTTCTTTCGTGGCAACAGCCACCACAGCTACTGCAGGCATCATTTCTTCGTCCGTCAAAGGCACTGGCATGCGCTCCAAAGCAGCTTGCAACACTTGGTCAATCCATTTCACAGGAATGATCTCCATGCCGTTTTTCACGTTCTCTGGAATGTCAGCCAAGTCTTTCACATTCTCTTCAGGAATCAACACGGTTTTGATGCCGCCACGCAAAGCCGCTAGCAGTTTTTCTTTCAAGCCACCAATGCCTGTGACTTCGCCGCGCAAGGTGATCTCGCCCGTCATCGCCACAGTAGCTTTCACAGGAATGCCGGTCAGTGCAGACACAATTGCAGTGGTCATCGCAATGCCAGCGCTAGGGCCGTCCTTAGGCGTTGCGCCATCAGGAACGTGAATATGAACGTCTTTCTTTTCAAACAGTTCATCTTTGATGCCCAAACGCTGCGAGCGCGAGCGCACCACAGTGCGAGCTGCCTCAACCGATTCTTTCATCACATCGCCCAACGAGCCAGTACGGGTGGTGACGCCTTTGCCGGGCATTGTGGCCGCTTCAATCGTGAGCAAATCGCCGCCCACTTCAGTCCAAGCCAACCCGACCACTTGGCCGACCTGGCTGGTCTGCTCAGCGCGGCCATAGTTGTATTTCTGAACGCCGACGAACTCGCTCAAATTCTCAGCCGTAACGATCACTTGGCTCGTGTATTTTTTGAGCAAAATGCCCTTCACGACTTTGCGGCAAATCTTAGACAGCTCGCGCTCTAAAGAACGCACACCCGCCTCACGCGTGTAGTAGCGCACGATGTCGCGCACAGCTGATTCCGTCACATCTAGCTCAGCCGCTTTCACGCCATTGTTTCCGAGTTGTTTGGGAAAAAGATAGCGTAGAGCGATGCTGGTTTTTTCATCTTCAGTGTAGCCAGACAAGCGAATCACTTCCATGCGATCCAGCAGAGCGGGTGGAATGTTCATTGAATTCGATGTGGCAACAAACATCACATCGCTCAAATCAAAATCTACATCAACGTAATGATCACTGAAGGTGTGGTTTTGCTCTGGATCGAGCACTTCCAGCAAAGCGCTAGAAGGATCGCCGCGCGAATCATGCCCCATCTTGTCAATTTCATCGAGCAAGAAGAGAGGATTGCGCGCGCCAACTTTGGTGAGGTTTTGCAAAATCTTGCCAGGCAATGCGCCAATATAGGTGCGACGGTGGCCGCGAATTTCCGCTTCATCACGCATACCGCCCAAAGCCATGCGCACATACTTGCGACCTGTCGCTTTGGCAATCGATTGGCCCAGCGATGTTTTGCCCACACCCGGTGGGCCCACCAAGCAAAGAATCGGCGCTTTCACTTTGTCCACGCGCTGTTGCACTGCGAGATATTCAAGAATGCGATCTTTGACTTTTTCTAGGCCGAAGTGATCGAAGTTGAGGACTTCTTCAGCGTTGCCTAGGTCATGCTTGATCTTGGTTTTTTTGCTCCAAGGCAGGCCGATCAGCACGTCGATGTAATTGCGCACCACCGTGGCTTCGGCAGACATGGGCGACATCAGCTTGAGTTTCTTCAGTTCGGAATCAGCCTTCTTGCGCGCTTCTTGCGGCATTTTGGCGGCTTTGATCTTTTTCTCAATCTCTTCGATATCCGCGCCTTCTTCACCGTCGCCCAGTTCTTTCTGAATCGCTTTGACTTGCTCATTCAGATAAAAATCGCGCTGGTTTTTCTCCATCTGACGCTTCACGCGGCTTCGGATTTTCTTATCGACGTTGAGAATTTCTAGCTCACGATCCAACTGCTCAAACACATTTTCCAAACGCTCTTTTACGCTGGTGAGCTCTAGCACGGCTTGCTTGTTTTCTAGCTTGAGTGGCGTGTGGGCAGCAATCGTGTCGGCCAAACGACCTGCGTCGTCAATGCTAGAAATAGAGGTAAGAATTTCTGGCGGGATTTTTTTGTTGAGCTTGACGTATTGGTCAAACTGGCTGATCACCGCGCGGCGCACAGCCTCAATCTCGTTGGTGCCTTGCTCGTTCAAAGGCTGGGGCGTTTGCGGTGTGACGTTGGCATGGAAATGCGCTTCGCCTTCTGTGATTTGGTTCACCAAAGCACGTTGCTGGCCTTCAACCAGCACTTTCACCGTGCCATCAGGCAATTTGAGCATCTGCAAAATGGTTGAGACGCAGCCCACGCCAAACATGTCTTCCACCACGGGCTCATCTTTCGCAGCAGTTTTTTGCGCGACGAGCATGATGCGGCGATCTGATTCCATCGCCGTTTCAAGCGCCTTGATGCTCTTGCTGCGACCCACGAAGAGTGGAATCACCATGTGCGGGAAGACGACCACATCGCGCAGCGGCAAAAGTGGCAGATCCATCGGCTCAGAGGGTAGGGGGGTGGCACCGGACATGGCTTCTCATTTCAAAAAATTCAACTTGTGGCCACCTGCCAGAAATGTGGCAGTGGTCAGGCTTTTTTCGCTTCTTCCCGATAGACGAGCAATGGCGGCTTGCCTTCATCGATGGTGGATTCATCCACCACCACTTTGGCGACATTGGTCGTATCGGGCAATTCAAACATGGTGTCGATCAGCGCCGCTTCAAGGATCGAGCGCAGGCCACGTGCACCTGTTTTGCGCAATTGAGCCTTGCGAGCGATGGCTCTCAGAGCATTCGGGCGCACTTCAAGTTCCGCGCCTTCCATGGCGAGCAGCTTGGCGTATTGTTTGACGACAGCGTTTTTCGGCTCGGTCAAAATCTGCATCAACGCATCTTCGCTCAGCTCATCGAGCGTGGCGATCACAGGCAAGCGACCAATCAACTCGGGAATCAAACCGAATTTGATCAAGTCTTCAGGCTCAATGTCTTTGAAAGTATCGGTCAGGTTGCGTTGCTTCTTGCTTTTGACACTCGCACTAAAGCCGATGCCGCCCGCTTCTTGCCGTGCTTCAACGACCTTTTCTAGGCTTTGGAAAGCGCCGCCGCAGATAAAGAGGATATTCGTGGTGTCGACTTGCAAGAAATCTTGGTTCGGATGCTTGCGCCCGCCTTGGGGCGGCACACCGGCCATCGTGCCTTCAATCAGCTTGAGCAGAGCTTGCTGCACGCCTTCACCGCTCACATCACGGGTGATGGATGGGTTGTCTGACTTGCGGGAGATTTTGTCGATCTCGTCAATATAAACAATGCCTTTTTGGGCTTTTTCGACATCGTAATTGCAAGCCTGAAGCAGCTTGGAGATGATGTTTTCCACATCTTCGCCGACATAGCCTGCTTCAGTCAGTGTGGTGGCGTCGGCCATCACGAAAGGCACATTGAGCATCCGGGCCAGCGTTTGCGCCAGGAAGGTTTTTCCCGAGCCAGTGGGGCCAATCAGCAAGATATTGGTCTTGGTCAGCTCGACATCGTCTTTGCGAGCTTTTTCTTTGTGGCGCAGGCGTTTGTAATGGTTGTAAACAGCGACAGACAGCGCGCGTTTTGCGGTTTGCTGGCCGATGACATAGCCATCTAAATGCTGCTTAATCTCCAGCGGCGTGGGCAGATCGTTTTTGGTTTCTTTATCAAGCTCGGGCGTGACTTCATCGCGGATGATGTCGTTGCACAAATCAATACACTCATCGCAGATGAAGACCGATGGCCCTGCGATGAGTTTCTTGACTTCGTGCTGGCTTTTGCCGCAGAAGGAGCAATAGAGCGTTTTCTCGCTGGAGGAGGTGCCTTTACGGTCTGCCATGGGATGTGTCCAAAAGTCCGGTTAGCATAATGATACTGCTTGCAAATGCTGTTTCAGCTACTGTTACTTGTGTGCTTTACTGCTGTGCTTAGCCGGGTCGCTTGGCAATGACTTGATCCACCACGCCATAGTCTTTGGCTTCGTCGGCAGATAACCAGAAATCGCGCTCCACGTCGCGGGCGATTTTTTCGAGAGTTTGACCAGTGCGCTCGGCATAAATTTTATTGAGCTGTTCACGGGTTTTGAGAATCTCGCGAGCCGAAATTTCAATATCACTGGCCATACCGCGCGCGCCGCCTGAGGGCTGATGCAGCATCACGCTGGCATTGGGCAAAGCGATGCGCTTGCCCTTGGCGCCTGCGGTGAGCAAAAACGAGCCCATGCTGGCGGCCATGCCGGTGCAGAGCGTGGACACATCAGGCTTGATGAAATTCATGGTGTCGTAAATCGCCAAACCTGCGCTGACAGAACCGCCGGGGGAATTAATGTACAAAAACACATCCTTGTCTGGATTCTCGCTCTCCAGAAAGAGCAATTGAGCCACCACCAGGTTGGCCATGTAATCTTCAACAGGGCCGACCAAGAAAATGATGCGCTCTTTCAGCAGGCGGGAATAAATATCGTAGGCGCGCTCGCCACGGCCTGATTGCTCAATCACCATCGGCACCATGCCAAGGGCTTGGGCGGGTTCAAAGGTTTTGTCTGCGAATTGGGATAAACGGCTCATAGGGAAGCTCCTTGCTATGCTTACTGTAGCGCAAAATGGCGCTGGTTCGTGGGCGAACTCGGAAATTGATCCGTGAAAATGCAAATGGGGCTCGCACCAGAAGATGCAAGCCCCATTTTGAAGGTTTTATCCAGCGATTACTGCTGACCCATCAGCTCATCAAAAGCCACCGATTTTTCAGTCACTTTGGCTTTTGAAAGCACGAAGTCCGTCACATTGTTTTCAATGATCACGGCTTCGACTTCTGCCAAACGCTGACGATCGCTCTGATACCAACGGATCACATCGGCTGGTTTCTCATACGAAGCAGCCATTTCTTCGATATGTGCCTTGATCTGCTCAGGCTTCGCGCCGAGTTCATTGATTTTCACGAGTTCGGCCACCACCAGACCCAAACGCACGCGACGCTCTGCTTGTGGGCGGAAGATATCTTCAGGGATCGGGGCTTTGTCAGCATCTTTGATGCCGCGTGACTTCAAATCAGCGCGAGCCGTCTCGCCCATGCGATCCAACTCAGATTGCACGATGCTTTGCGGCAAATCCAGCTCAGCCTTGGCAATCAGCGCATCCATCACAGCGCCTTTGTTTTTGGCAATCAAGCGGAATTTAACTTCACGCTCCAGATTTTTCTTGATGTCAGCGCGCAGGCCTTCGATCGAGCTGTCTGTGATGCCGAGAGATTTGGCAAAAGCTTCGTTGACTTCAGGCAGATGCTGCGCTTCCAGTTTCTTCACCGTGACCATGAAGTCAGCGGTTTTGCCAGCGACATCAGCGCCGTGGTAATCAGCAGGGAAGGCGAGAGGGAAAGTCTTGCTCTCCCCAAGCTTCATGCCGCGTACAGCTTCGTCGAACTCCTTGAGCATTTGGCCTTCGCCGACCAAGAAAGCGAAATCGTCGGCTTTGCCGCCTTCAAACGCCTCGCCATCAATCTTACCCAAGAAATCAACCGTGACGCGATCGCCTTCGGCGGTGCCGTCGGTCGCGGAGCGCTGAGCGAAGGTGCGACGCTGTTTGCGCAGGATTTCAATCGTACGGTCAATGGCTGCGTCAGACACTTCAGAGGTGGTTTTTTCCACTTCAGCTGTTGAGAGGTCGCCAATTTTGACTTCTGGGTAGACTTCAAACACAGCATCAAAGCTCATTTGGCCGTCTGTTGCAGGGGTTTCAGATTCGGAGATCTTTGGCATACCGGCCACGCGAAGCTTGGCTTCGTTGGCAGCCGTGGAGAAAGCTTCACCGACTTTGTCGTTGATGACTTCGTAATGCACGCTGTAGCCATAACGCTGAGCAACGATCGACATGGGCACTTTGCCGGGCCGGAAGCCATCAATCTTGACTTGGCGCGAGAGTTTGCGCAGGCGCGAATCAACTTCGGTCTGAATGGTGGCCACGGGCAGCTGCAAGGTGATCTTGCGCTCTAATTTTTCAAGTGTTTCAACGGCGACGGCCATGGTAGGACTCTTTTTCAAAAACAAAAAATTCTGGTGCGCGGGGGGGGACTCGAACCCCCACAGTGTTGCCACCGTCAGGACCTAAACCTGGTGCGTCTACCAATTTCGCCACCCGCGCGGGTATCTCTAAACTCAAACGCCTCGGGCTTCGAAAAAGCCGCTGCGCGTGAAATCGGTAACTCAGCATTTTAACCCGTATCGCTGCCCGCTCTTGTCCTAGATGTCACAAAAAACGGCACAATGACATGCATGAACACATTCGCCACCAGAATATTCAAGCAATCGGTCGCATCATCTGTAAGCACTCTTATTTTGATAGCGCTCAGCGCAGGTTCTATAACGGCGTATGCCCAAAATGTGGCATTAACTGGCGTGATGGGTAGCAAAGCTTTGGTGGTGATTGATGGTGCACCGCCCAAGATGATGGCCGCTGGCGAGACGTATGCGGGCGTGAAGCTGCTCAGCGCCTCGGGCGATCAGGCGGTGATGGAAATTGCTGGCAAGCGCGCGAATCTGCGCGTGGGGGATGCGCCGGTGAGCCAAGGCGGTGGCGCAGGGGGCGCGAGCGGCAACAAAATTGTGTTGCCAGTGGGTTCGGGTGGGCATTTCATGGCCAATGGCAGCATCAATGGCCGCACGATTCAATTCATGGTCGATACAGGTGCAACATCGGTGGCCATTGGCATCAATGACGCGCAGCGCATGGGTATTGATTATCAAAAAGGCCAGCCTGTACGCATGGCAACGGCCAATGGGGTGGCGCAAGGCTGGCGTGTCAAGCTCAACTCAGTGCGCGTGGGCGATGTGGAGATTTTTGATGTCGATGCCGTGGTCGGCCCGAACATGCCCTTCGCGCTGCTGGGCAACTCTTTTCTGGGTCGCTTCACGATGAATCGCAACACCGACACGATGGTTTTAGAGCGGCGCTTTTGATGAAATTATGCTATTTATTTGATAGCAATCTACGCACAATCTATAACAGCTAACAGCCTATTTTTCTTATTTTTTAGCACCTAGCTTGGGTTCAGTACCTTGCAGCAAGCGGTTGATATTGTCTTTATGGCGTACCGCCAAAATCAGCGCCATGATGAAGATCGAAAACAGCACCGCTTTGGACGAATACCAAGGCCCGCGATCTCCTAGCAGATAGAAAAACGGCGCAAACGCGGCAGCCGCAATCGAGGCAAGCGACACCCAGCGGAAGAAAAACAAGAGGATGCCGAATGAGGCCAGTGCAGCCAAGCCAAGCAGCCAGTCGATCCCGAAGATCACGCCCGCAGCGGTGGCAACACCTTTGCCGCCTTTGAATTTAAAGAACACGGGGAACACATGCCCCAAGAAAGCAGCGAGTGCCACCATCGCCAGCGTGCCGTCGCCCAAGCCGAATTGTTTGCCGAAGAGATGCACAAGTAGTACAGGAAGATAGCCTTTGAGCGCATCGAGCACGAGTGTGATGATGGCGGCGGGCTTGGAGCCCGAGCGCAAGACGTTGGTGGCGCCCGGATTTTTGCTGCCGAAAGTGCGCGGGTCTTGCAGGCCAAACAGTTTGCTCACGATCACAGCGAAGCTGAGTGAGCCAATGAGGTAGGCCAAAAGGGTGGCAAGAAAGGGGTAAATCAAGTCCAAGATAGGGATCTCCAGAAGGTCTTTATTCTAAGCGTTTTAGGGCTCTAGCCGTTGTATTGTCTGCGCAGGGCGCTCATCTTTTGATAGTGAGTCAGAGACAGATCGGGTGGGAGTGGATGGACTTCTTGGCGAGCTTGAAGGTGCTTTGAGAGTCGCAGGCAAAGGCGTGCCGGCATTTGCGCCATCAGGCGAGGGCGCGAGCACTTGGCGCGGTGGCTTGGGGCGCGGTGGTTTCGCGGTATGCACGATCTGCGTGGCTTTGTCGATCTCGCCAGCGAGGAAATGTGGCACGGCTTTGAGGCAGCGAGCAATTGTCTCGTCAATCAAACTGCGCTGCTCTTGCATCGGTTTTTGCAACACCCAAGAAAGTACTTCCGATTTCACACCCGGATGCCCAATACCAATACGCAGCCGCCAATAGTCCGCGCCCATCAGCTCTGAAATATTGCGCAGGCCATTGTGCGTTGAGCTGCCACCGTGTTTGACTTTCGCCTCTCCGGGAACGACGTCCAGCTCGTCATAAGCCACCAGAATTTCCTCTGGCTTGATTTTGTAAAACCGCGCTAACGCGCCGACGGATTTGCCCGACAAGTTCATAAACGTCTGCGGCTGCAAGAGCCACACCGTTTGTCCATCCTGCGAGGTGCGCGCCACGCGCCCGTGATAGGCCTTGTCCATCACGAGGCTGCATTTCCACTGCCGTGCGAGCTCGTCCAGAAACCAAAACCCCGCGTTATGCCGCGTAGCCTCGTATTCCGCACCCGGATTGCCTAGCCCTACAAACAGTTTGATCATGGGAGGGATTATCTCTGCTTCTTTTGCGTTGTTGGCTTGCTGTGCGTTTCGTACCGCCTTTGCACCGGTGTCGTACCATCAGCCGACTACGCGATGCTACGACGCAAGTGCAAATGATGGCGTGAAAGGCTGAACATGCCAAGAGACTGGTTGAATACACAGTCTCAATAAGCCAAAAAGGCAAAAACAGGTTTACACTAAACCGTGATTTATTACCGAAGATGAAGCTTGGCAGGGTTCTCTGAAAAGAGGCGAGCCGAGCGAAGGAGCATAAGTTGGGTAAACGCGTATTTTTAGATTTTGAGCAGCCGATTGCGGAGCTGGAAGGCAAGATTGATGAGTTGCGCTATGTGAGCAGCGAGAGCGCTGTGGATATCAGCGAAGAGATTGATCAGCTTTCTAAGAAGAGCACGCAGCTCACCAAAGATATTTACAGCCAGCTCTCGCCTTGGCAGATCACCAAGATCGCGCGGCATACTGAGCGGCCTTACACGATGGATTACGTGAATGAAATCTTCACGGACTTCATTGAAATGCATGGTGATCGGCATTTTTCGGATGATCAATCCATCATGGGCGGGCTGGCTCGCTTCAATGGTCATGCTTGTATGGTGCTGGGGCATCAAAAGGGGCGCGATGTCAAGGAGCGCTCCCTGCGTAACTTTGGCATGTGTCGGCCTGAAGGGTATCGCAAGGCGCTGCGGCTGATGAAGACGGCGGAGAAATTTAAGCTGCCGGTCTTTACTTTTGTAGATACGCCTGGTGCGTTTCCTGGGATTGACGCGGAAGAGCGCAGCCAGAGCGAGGCGATCGGGCGCAATATTTTTGAAATGGCGCAATTGGAAGTGCCGATCATCTCCACCATCATCGGCGAAGGCGGCTCTGGCGGAGCGTTGGCGATTGCGGTAGCTGATCAGGTGTTGATGCTGCAATATTCGGTGTATTCGGTGATCTCGCCTGAGGGCTGTGCTGGTATTCTGTGGAAGACTTCGGATCGTGCGCAAGACGCAGCCGAAGCCATGGGCATCACCGCGCATCGCTTGAAGGCGCTGGGCTTGATCGACAAAATCGTAAGCGAACCCGTAGGTGGCGCTCACCGTGATCACAAGCATGCAGCCGCTTTCTTGAAACGCGCTTTAACCGATGCGTATCGCCAAGTGGCAGATCTGAAAGTCAAAGAGCTGCTAGATAAGCGCTACGAGAAGTTGCAAGGCTTTGGGAAATTCACAGATACGAAGGCAGACGCGAAAGCGTGATTGGCGTTCGCGCAGGCAAGATGATTAACTTGCCACCTCCTTTTATCGTTGCCTACAGCGGCGGAGCGGACTCGACAGCTTTGCTGTTGATGGCGCTTGAAGCCGCCCCGGGCAAAGTGAGTGCGGTGCATGTGCATCATGGGTTGCAGCCGGCGGCGAATGATTTTGCCGCGCACTGCGAAGCGTTTTGTACGGCGCGGGAGGTGCCGCTCACTGTGCTGCGGGTGAATGCGCAGGCGGCTAAGGGGCAAAGCCCAGAGGATGCGGCGCGGCGGGCGCGTTATGCCGCTATTTCTGAGCATATTTTGAGGAAAAATATGTCATTACCCGTGACAGAACCTGCTCTGAGTGCGACTGAATTAATAGTGGATCAGTCGACTGTTTTGCTCGCTCAGCATGCGGATGATCAGGTGGAGACGCTGCTGCTCGCGCTCTCGCGCGGCGCAGGGGTGGATGGGCTGGCGGGGATGGCGGCTGAGTTTGAAAGATATGGCGTGCAATGGGCACGGCCTTTTTTGAACGAGCCGATGTTCATGGGCGCGCAGCAAATTCGTGAGTGGTTGGCTGAGCATGGCATGCAAGCGCGGCATCCGGGCAGCGCGAATTTGGGGCAAGGTTGGGTGGAGGATCCGACGAATACGAGCTTGGCCTTCACACGCAATCGGATCCGCGCTGAGTTACTGCCCGCGCTCGCGCAGGTGTTTCCGCAATACCGGGAGACCTTTGCGCGATCTGCACGAAATATGGCACAAGCCGTTGAATTACTTGCTCTCTCAGCTATGGATTTGGTAGCAACTGTGGGGCTACCGCCGAAGATGGCAGTGCTGCAAAAGTTACCCTCTACAGTGCAGGTCAACTACCTGCGCCATTGGCTGAAATCTGAACACCAAACGATGGGCTCAGAAGCGCAGATGAACGAATTGCTGTCTCAAATTGCTGCTTGCACAACGCGCGGGCACAGTATTCGCATCAAGCTGGGCGGCGGCTTTGTGTTGCGTGATGGCGATGTGTTGCGCTTTGAGAGCAGCGCAGAAAGCTAAAAAATCAGATGGCTTAGAGCAACTGCCCGTCACTCGTCAGCAAGGCTTGATCGAGCTTGCCGAGCAAAGCAGCTAATCGTGGCTCGGGGCCGAATCCTTGGGCGGGGGAAGTGGCCATGATGGTGGCTTGAGCGGCTGCGGATGCTGAAGCTGTGGCGGCCAATGAGCTGGCTTCGGTTTCAAACGCCAAATTGAGCGCAGCTAATACGGCGATGCGATCGCGCGCTTTGACCTTGCCTGCGTCGCGGATGCGGCACATGGCAGTATCGACTTTTTCGACAGCGGTGAGCAAGCGCTGCTCGCCACCTTCGGGTGCGGCCAGCAAATAGCTTTGCCCCATGATTTGTACTTCGAGTTGTTTCATGCTGCAGCGGTGTCGGAGGCGGGTTGCTCGGGCAGGCGCTCGATCAGCGCATCGATGCGCGAGCGGGCAGCGGCCAGACGAGATTTCAGCGTATCGCGCTCATGCGTGAGTGCGTTGACTTGTTCGAGCAGCAGCGCGTTGGTGCGCGAGAGTTCTTCGTGGCGCAGTAGCAAGCGCTCGGTGCGCTCGATCACGGCATCGATCTGCGCGGTCATGGGCGCAGTCATCGCCGCATCTTGAGCATCTGGGGCATCTTGCATGGCATCGGGCTTGTTTTGAAGAATTCGCTGTTAAAAACGGCTGTAAGTCTTTGATTCTAGGCTGAGTTTTGTATTTTTCGCAAGTGTATTTTGTGGTGTTAACGTCGACTCAGTGACATTTAGGCAACGGTTTAGAATGCAGGTGTTGGTGCTCGCGGTGCAATTCTGCGCCGCAGTTCAACGGGAAGCGGAAGAGTTCGTAAGAATTTGAGCCCGCGCTGCCCCCGCAACGGTCGGTGGACGGTTTGATTTAACGCATCAAACCTGCTTGCAAGCTTGACGCCACTGGATGGAAACATCTGGGAAGGCCTTGCAGGTTGAATCCACCAAGCCCGGATACCGGCCAACAAGGCGATGCTCTTGTCCGCAAGGATGGGCGCATCACATTCGTCCACGTCAGCGGGGAAGCTGACACCGGACATGCTTTGTTCTTTTTATTCCTATGAAAAACTTCTCGTTTGCACAGCGCGCTCGCGTTCGTGCTTTGGCTGCGGCCTCGGCTGCTGCATGCGCATCTTTTGCGTCAACTTCTTTTGCACAAACTGCTGTAGTGCCACAACTCAAACCTGTCATCGTGACCGCCAATCGGCTGGAGCAAGCTTTGCAAACTGCGCCTGTGGGCGCAACTGTGATTTTGCGAGAAGATATTCTGAGCTCGGGTGTGTTGGATGCCAATGAAGCCGTGCGCAGGCTGGGTGGCGTGGTGAGCCGGTCTGATCTGCTGGGCGGGCGTGAGGCTGCCATTGATTTGCGCGGCTATGGCGATTCAGCAGCCAACAATTTGGTGGTGGTAATAGATGGGGTGCGCATTTCTGAAAATGAGCTGGCCAGTGCGCGGCTGTCGGCTATTTCAGCAGAGCGTATTGAGCGGATTGAAATTGTGCGCGGTGGCTCCTCGGTGGCTTGGGGCGAGGGCGCGACAGGTGGCGTGATCAATATCGTCACCAAGGGCGGCGCTAAGCAAGGCCTGAGCGGTTCGGCACAATTGAGTTTGGAATCATTTGGCACGCGAGATGCGCGAGCTAATCTTGATGTGGGATTGGCTGATGCGCGGCTGTTTGCGTTATTTCGCAGTTTGGATACCGATGGCTACCGCGCGAACAGCGGCCAGCGCAACAGCAACATCAATCTTGGTGCTGAATGGGGTGGTTCGCAAGGCTTGCGCGCACGCTTGGAGTTTGCGCGTCAGAGCGAAAATTCCCGCCTGCCAGGCGCTTTGCCGATTGCCAGCGCGCAACTCAATCCGAAGCAAACCCTTTCTCCGCTGGATAACGCCTCTCGTGATGAAGATCGCACCAGTTTGGCGCTGCAATACCGCGCGGGCGGCTGGCTTGCTACGCTGGATTTGGCGCGGCGCGAGCGCGAGAGCACTTTCTTTGCGGACTACGGCCCAGTCAACGGCACACAAGATGCTACGGGCAGCAGCACGGGAACGCAAACTTCCCCGCGCCTGCAATACACCGGAGAATTCGCTGGCGCAGCGGTGACAGCGCTCTTGGGGCTTGATCGCCAATCGTGGAGTTACAACAACGATGTGGCGTATTCTGGTTTTGCAGCAAATGCTGAGACGGCCAGTCAAAACAGCCGCGCGACGTTTACAAGGCTCGATATCCTTTTGCCTTCACAAACGCGCATCGTGGTGGGCGCTCGCTCAGAGCGCATCACGAAAGATTTCGCAGACAGCTTGGCCGCGACTTCTTATCAACAGCGCTCCCCGCTCAAGGCTTGGGAGCTGGGCGTGAATCAGACGATTGCACAAGGCTGGGATGTGTATGGCCGACTGAGCAAGAGTTATCGCGTGGGCAATGTGGATGAAAACCGTTTTCTGGCCACGCCTTTGAAGCCGCAAACAGCCCGTGACACTGAGCTTGGGCTGCGCCATACAGCTCAGCAAGCCAGCTTTGGCGTGAGAGCGTTCCGCCAAAGCACGCAAGATGAAATCGCGTATGACAACAACTTGTTTTCTAACGTGAACCTAGACCCGGTGCGCCGTACGGGGCTTGAGCTAGAAGGCCGCATGCAGTTGTCTGCGGCTTGGCAAGTAGCGGGTAGTTTGCAAAAAATTCAAGCACGCTTTGCCTCGGGTGTTTATGCAGGTAAGCGCGTGCCGCATGTGGCTGAGAGCAATGCGCAAGCACGCTTGATTTGGCTACCTTTGACGGCACATCGTGTGGAGCTGGTTTTGAATCACCGAGGTAGTGCCGTGCTGGGCAATGATTGGAACAACGCTTGCACGCAACGCGCTCCTTCGCGCAACACGCTGGATCTGCAATATGGCTACGCCCCGCAAGGCGCAGGCTGGAGCTTCAGCGCTGGGTTGGACAATCTGACAGATCGCCAAACCTTCGGTTGGGGCTTTACCAATGCCACGTGCTCTGCCACCAATGTGTATCCTGAAGCCGGGCGCAGCTTGAAGCTGAAGGCGCGTTACAGTTTCTGATCTTCATTGAATCCACAACCCATGCGCGAACTCATCCTCGGTGGACAAAAAAGCGGCAAAAGTCGCTGTGCTGAGGAGCGGGCTCGTGCATGGCTGGAGCAATCTTCATTGCACAAGGCGGTGTTGATTGCGACGGGGCTGGCGCATGATGCGGAGATGAGGCAGCGCATTGCAAGGCATCAGGCGGATCGCAAGATGGCCTTGCCTACTTTGCTTTGCGTGGAAGAGCCAGTGCAGCTGGGGCAGCGCTTGCGGGAGATTTCGGATAAACAGACGCTGGTGGTGATTGATTGCTTGACGATGTGGCTGACGAATCTATTGATGCCGTCGGGAGATGATTTTCTTAAGAAAAATTGCCCTCCACCCGTTATAGAATCTGCGCAGAATGCTACTAAATTAATAGTAGATATGCAAGATGCTTTGATGCAGGTCAGCGGCCCGGTAGCACTGGTAAGCAATGAAATCGGCTTGGGTGTGATTCCGTTGGGGCAGGAGGTGCGGCATTTTGTGGATGAGCTGGGCAAGCTCAATCAAGCGGTGGCGCAGCGCTGTGAGCGGGTGACGTTGATGGTGGCGGGATGTGCATTGCGCTTGAAGGGGTCATCATGAAACGTGTTCTCTTGGTTATTTTTGCTCTGCTGCTGATGTGCTCTGCTGCTAAGGCTGCAGATGTTTCCGTGATGGATGATCGCGGCAAAGTGCAAGTTTTTTCGCAATCGCCCAAGCGCATTGTGAGTGTGTTGCCTTCTTTGACGGAAAGCGTTTGTGCATTGGAGGCTTGCTCGCGATTGGTGGGTGTGGATCGGTACTCCAACTTTCCTGCGAGTGTGAAAATGCTACCGCAGGTGGGCGGCGGGCTGGATCTGAATATCGAGGCGATTGTGAGATTGAAGCCGGATGTGGTGTTGGCGGCGACTTCCTCGCGCGCAGGTGAGCGGCTGGAGCAATTGGGGATCAAGGTACTGATGTTTGAGCCGTCTAGCCATGAGCAGGTACGTAGCAGTTTGCAGCAGTTGGATGCATTGCTGGGGACGCAAATGGCGCAGTCATTGTGGAGTCAAGTGGAACAGGACTTTATGCAAGCTGCCAATTTTCTACCGCTCTCAGCGCGCGGCGCAAAAGTGTATTTTGAGGTGGATCGCACGCCGTATGCGGCTGGCGAGGCTTCCTTTATTGGGCAGACGCTCTCCAAGCTGGGTTTGCGGAATATCGTGAGTAAATCGCTCGGCGCGTTCCCGAAGATCAATCCTGAATTTGTAGTGCAGCAGCAGCCGGATGTGATTATTTTGAGCGAGCGGCATGCAGCGGAATTGCCGAAACGGCCGGGCTGGAAGCAACTGAAGGCGCTGCAAATCAAGGCGGTTTGCGAATTGAACGCTGCAGATGGCGATCTGGTGGTGCGCAGCGGGCCGCGCTTGGGCGAGGGCGCGAAGGTGTTGGCGCAGTGCATCGCGAAGGTGATGAAAAAATGATGCGGCCTGTGTTGCTCGCTGCTTGGCTCATTGGCGCGGCGCTGTTACTCACGCTGCTGGGTTTGCAGGTGGGCAGTGAGGGCTTTGAAATACTCAACTGCACAGGGCTGGTGCATTGCGCGAGCTTTGGTCTGCAAAGCGTGGACGCTGCGATGTGGCAAGTGATGACGGAGATTCGTTTGCCGCGCGGTTTGGGTGCTTGGGGCGCGGGCGCGTTGCTTGGCCTCGCAGGGGCGCTCGCGCAAGGGCTGTTTCGCAATCCGCTGGCCGATCCATTTCTGCTGGGCAGCGCATCGGGAGCGACGCTGGGCGTCGTGATGTTGCTGGCGGCTCTGGGCATATCGCCGATGGCGCTCTCGTGGCTGCAAAGCCTGGGGCTCACTGGCGCGGCCTTCGTCGGCGCATTGCTCGCCGTGGGGTTGACCTTGATACTCGCGCAAGGCGTGGCCAGCCCGCTGAGGCTGCTGCTAGCGGGCGTCGTGGTGGGTGTGGTGCTTGGTGCACTCAGCTCCCTGTTGCTTACGCTCGCGCCAGAAGTGATGCTGGCAGTGCAAGGATTCATGTTGGGCAGCACGAGTTTTCTGGGCTGGAGTGCTGTAGCGGTGTTGCTCGCAGCGCTGCTGATTTGCCTGCCTATTGCGCTGCTGGCGGCGCGGGCTTTGGATGGATTGCAATTGGGCGATGCAGCGGCGCTGAGCTTGGGGCTGCCTTTGCCTGCGATTCGGTTGGTTCTGGTGGCGGTGATTTCGCTCGCTACAGGCGCGGCTGTGGCGCAAACAGGATTGATTGCTTTTGTGGGCCTGGCTGCCCCACATCTCGTGCGCGGGCTGTGCAGGGCGCAGCATCGCGCGTTGATTTTTCTCAGCGCTTTGTGTGGCGGCGCGTTGTTGCAAGCGTCTGACTTGCTTGCTCGTGGTCTGGCTGCACCGCGTGAACTGCCCGTGGGCGTGCTCACAGCGGTGTTGGGTGGTGCGTATTTGCTCTGGCTGATGCGCTCGGGTGCACAGCGCGAGAATGTGAACCACAAGGAGATGCTATGAATTCAGTAGCACTCCGCGCATACTTTATAACGGCTAGTCTCGGGAAACGCTTGATTTTTCAAGATCTAAATCTGAGTTTTTTATCAAGTCAGTGGATCAGTATTGTGGGCCCGAATGGCGCTGGAAAATCCACCTTGCTCAAAGTATTGGCAGGGCTTGTGAAGTTTGACGGCGACGTATTTCTGCATGAAAAAAACCTCCGCCAGATAACACCACGCGAGCGCGCTCAGCAGCTCGCCTGGCTCGCGCAGGATGAAACCGGCGGGCTCGATATGCGAGTGAGCGATCTGGTGATGCTTGGCCGCTTGCCGCAGCAAGGGCTGCTGGGCGGCATCTCAGCGCATGACCATACCGCCTGCGAGCAAGCCATGCAGCAAACGCAAACCCTTGAATTCGCTAGCCGCCTGCTCGGCGAGCTCTCCGCAGGCCAGCAGCAGCGCGTGCGCCTGGCGCGAGCGCTTGCCACGCAAGCCCGTGTGCTCCTGCTGGATGAGCCGCTGACCAATCTCGATCCGCCACATCAAATCGATTGGCTTCATGCGATTCGCCAACAAGTGCAAAACGGCACCACAGTGATCAGCGTGTTGCATGAGTTACCGATGGCGCTACTGGCAGATCAGATGGTGTTGATGCAAGACGGGAAGATCGCGCATCAAGGCGCATGCAACGATTCACAGACGCATCGCACCATGGAAGAGATATTTGACAAACGGGTTCGTGTGGTGAATGTGGAAGGTAGTTGGGTTGTGCTGCCGAAATTAAGCTAAAAAGAGCAGTTTTCCTTTATATTTCCTGCGCTGATTGCTATCAAAAGATGAGCGATGGATGATGCATCGTTCAATCAATCTTTGCCCCAGAATACTTCACTGCTTCACTCCATTTGCGCGTCTCGGCGGCTTCATACGCAGTGAGCTCTGCGGCGTTCATGAATTTGGCCTGTGCGCCTGAGGCGCCGAAGCGCTGGATCACATCGGGTTGCGCGAGGACTTTGGCTATCGCGTCTTGCAACTTGGTGACGATGGCTACGGGCAAGCCTTTTGGCGCGTAAAAAGCAACCCAGCCTGGGGTGTCGAAGTCTTTCAATCCAACGGCTGCACCGCTCTCAGAAATCGTGGGTACGCCGGGCAGGGCGTCAAGCCGCGCCAAGCCTGCGATGCCGAGCGCTTTGACTTTGCCTGCGCGGATTTGCGGGGCGCTGGCGGCAATCGAGTCAAACATCAGCGGCACTTGGCCGCCGATCACATCTTGCAGCGCGGGCGCGGATCCTCGGTAGGGAATGTGGGTGATGAAAGTGCCAGTGCGGCTTTTGAGGAGTTCCATCGCCAAATGATTCGTGACACCATTGCCGCCGGACGCATAGTTGAGCTGGCCGGGGCGCTGCTTGGCGTATTGAACGAATTCAGCCACGGTGTTGTAAGGCGCAGCTGGATTCGCCACCAGCACGATCCCCACGCTGGCAATATGCGCTATCGGTGTGAAATCAGCCGGTGTGTAGGGGCGCTTGGCGTACAGCAGGGGCGCGATCACTTGGGTGGACGTACTGCCCATGAGCAGGGTGAGGCCATCGGCGGGCGTTTGCAGCATCGCTTGGCTGGCCACCACGCCACCCGCGCCGGGTTTGTTGTCCACCACGAAACTGCCGCCCAACTGCGCTTGCAAGCCTTGTGCGAGTGCGCGTGCGAATACGTCCGTGCCGCCGCCTGCGGGAAAGCCGACGGTGATTTTCACGGGTCTGGATGGATAGTCTGCCGCTGATTGAGCTGATGCAGAGCTGCTACTGGTTGCTATCAGAAGAGTAGCGCTTTGCACAGATAATATAACGGGAAAAAGCTCTTTTTGCATGAAACTGCGACGTGTGGAGGAAAGGACGGTGCTGCGCATGTTGAGCTTTCAGGAAAGGAAAGAAGTGTGGTCAATCAGCCAAAGTTTTCGGTTTGAAATCGCAGTATGCCGATACTGCGCATTTATAGCAAAGCGGCTTGCGTGCCATGCAAACATAGCGGCCATGCAAGATAAGCCAATGGTGTGAATCTACGGCGTATTCCGCTGGCACGCGCTTTAAGAGCTGCATCTCGACTTGCAGCGGATTTTTCCCGGGCGCAAGGCCTGTGCGGTTACTCACGCGGAAGATATGAGTATCCACCGCCATCGTGGGCTGCCCGAAAGCGACATTGAGTACCACATTGGCTGTTTTGCGGCCCACGCCTGGCAGGGCTTCGAGAGCCTCGCGAGTGCGCGGCACGATTCCGCCGTGTTGCTCGACGAGAATTTGACAGGTTTGCATCAAATGCTTGGCCTTGCTGCGAAACAAGCCAATCGTTTTCACATAACTCTCCAGCCCTGCCAAGCCAAGATCAAGAATAGTTTGTGGCGTATTCGCCACCGGGAAAAGCTTGCGCGTTGCTTTGTTCACGCCCACATCGGTCGCCTGCGCAGACAGGAGCACTGCAGCCAGCAACTCAAAAACACTCGTGTATTCCAGCTCAGTATTGGGTTGCGGATTGGTGGCTTGAAGCGTGGCGAAGAAAGGAGGGATATGGTCTTTTTTCATGGCTGTTTGATGCTACTGAACTGTTGCTCCAGTTTGTCCAGAAGCGGCTTGATGTCTTTGCCGACAAAGATTTGCGGGTTGGAAAAACCATCGTCTTTGCCCGCTTCTTCTTCACGTTTCTTGATCACAGGAACAGCCTGCGCAAAGGCTTTTTCAAATGAAGCGCTTGCTTGCAAGCCTTCATTGAATACGGCGCGACCAAAAAAAGTGAGCTCAGAGCGTGTGCCGCAGCCATAGGAAGTGTGGGTGGCATCTGCGGCGGTCATGATCAGGCTGTGGTCCGTTTGAAGCGGCTCTATCCAGCCGCCAGAGTAACAAGCGGAGACGGCAATCACGCGATGTTTGATGCCTGCTTGCATGAGCATACGCGCCAGCTCTTGGGGATTGAGATCGTCGGTGGTTAAGGGCCAATGTGAGCTGGCGAGCTTGAAATTTTTCGCGCCATGTGATGTCAGGTAAACCATCAGGACATCTTCTTCAGAATTCATTTGCGCTGCAACAGCTTGAATGCTGCGCTGCAAATTTTCTGGAGTCGCCCATGCGTGGGTCAGCGTGGTTTTCAGGTTGTTGACCAAACTGATGATGCGTCCTTCGCTGTTGAAACGCTTCACCAGCACTTGTTCCACCATGCGCGACTCTTTCAGGAAAACATCTTCGGGCGCGTAGGGCGCATAGATCAAGGCATACACATCGTGCTGCGCTGGCCGCTGTGCTTGAAGTTGCGAAAGCTGGGTTTTGAGCAATTGCGTTTGTGACTCAAACAGCGCTTGATTGAGCCGCATTTGTGCAGGCTCGGCGGATGTTGACTCACTTGCATCGGGATACCAAAGTTGCCAAGGCAATAGGGTCTGGCTGAGGATGCTCAGGCCCGTCAAGCACAGCGCCATGGCCATCGCTGGCCTCACTCGCACGCCCATCAAGTGATAAACACGCAAAGCAACGAGCAAAGCCCAAATGAGGATGAGCCAGTAGCTTACCCACCCCAGCCAAGCCATTGCACTGGCCCAAGCGCTGCTTTTGGCATGCGCCATGGCGATACCTGCGCCATAAGAAACGAGCAGGTAAACGAAGCTGCTGCAAAGCGTCAAGCCTAAGATCGTGCCAACTGTACCTACACCGTTTTGCGGCATGGATAGTGCAGAGCTCCTCTCGCTGCCATGCTCCACCATCAGCCAGATCAGAACGGCGCTGATTACAAAAGTTGACCACTGCATGGGCAAGGCCGCTGCGTAAAAATACGCTGGCCCGGGCACAGTCAAGCGTGACAAGGCGATATCGAGTGCGATAGAAAGCAGCACAAAACAGACAAACTGCCATGCTCGCATACTGCTTCGCGGCGTGATCTTGATCGGCATGAACAAGCAAAGGCGGATCCCAAGAGCCAGCCATTGCAGCCAAGAAAGGTGTGAGTTGGTTGGGTCTGGATGTGCTTCTTCTGAGTTGGAGAAGAGGGGAGCGATCTGGTCGTTGGTCATGGGTTGGTTGCCATCAATCGGTATCAGCGGCTCAGGGTGAGCAGGGCAAATCGTAGCGCAGAGAGCATGTCAATTTGGCTCATGCTGGGTATATTTTTCTGTTGCGTGGCTTTGGCTTGCTCGGGTAAATAAGGCAGGTGGATAAAACCTGCAGGCAGTTTGGCTTTGCTGGTCGCTAGCAAATGCATCAGCGAGAAGAAAACATGATTGCAGACAAAATGCCCAGCGCTGCTGGAAAGCTCGGCGCTCATGCCTTGCGCTAAAACCGCATCGCGCATCGCGTGAATCGGCAGTGTGGAAAAGTAGGCGGCGGGTGCCGTTTTCAAAATCGACTGGCCTGCGCGAACCTTTCCTGCGTTGTCTGGCAAGGCCGCCTCATCCCAATTCACGGCGATGCGCTCGATGCTGATGGTAGCGCGGCCTCCCGCTTGGCCGAGACAGACGATGGCGCTGGGCTGATGCGCTTTGATCAGACGGGTCAACACATGCGCTGATTCGCCAAACGTGCAGGGCAACACCTCGCCTTGCACGCGCATCCCAGCAATTGTCTCGCCATGCAAGGCCTGAGCAATCGCAGCGCTCGGGTTGAGTTTTTGCGCACCAGGATCGTCGCCAAAGGGCTCGAAGCCTGTCAACAAAAGCGTTTTTGTGGATTTACGTGAATTTGTCACATTCGATTTGAGAGTTTGATCTAGCGGCATGTCTTCCATTGGATCACACTTGCGTTATATCAATACAGGCAAAGCTTGTATGCTCCACAAAAGTGAGCGAGCTGCGTATTTCAGAGTCCACCCCATGCAACACATGGAAAGCACAGGAGATGACGATGTTTGCAACGATCCAGCCCAGCCCAAAGGCAAATACTGTAGCAGCGGGCGTGAGCGCCAGCTTGATTCCCATCGAGCTGGGCTATGCCAGCGGTCTTGCGCTGCTCTCGCGCTTCTCACAACTCATGATCGAAGATGGCCAAAGCATCGACACGCGCCGCATGCAAAGTGACAGCAAATATGCCTTCGAGCAATTGGCGCTCGCACACACCAGCACCTGCGAGCGCCTGCGCTTAAGCGCGATGCAGGTGTTTGCACTATTTCACGAATAAGCTTTTTTCCCCTGAGTCAGGCGGTGTACGATGATGCACATCATCAGAGTATCACTAGGAGAAGCGCCATGAAATGGGAAGGCAATCGCCAATCAGACAACGTTGAAGATCGCCGTGGCCAAGCAGGGGCGGGCGGTGGCGGTGGATTCCGCTTAGGCGGCGGGCGCAGCATGGGCTTAGGCACGATCGTGATCGCGCTCATTGCTGGCTGGATTTTTGGTATCAACCCCATGACCGTTCTCGGAATTTTGGGCGGCGGCGGTGAGGTTGCCCCTCAAGTGAGCCAAGCGCCTGCGGCAAGACCTCCAAAAGATGATGCGATGGCCGCGATGGTCGGCACTGTCTTGGCGGACACAGAGGATGTGTGGGGCGCAATTTTTAAACAGGGCGGTGCTCAGTATCCGAATCCTAAATTGGAGATTTTTCGCGGCCAAACGCGCACTGCTTGCGGTGCAGGCCAGGCGGCGATGGGTCCGTTTTACTGCCCAGCCGATGGCAAGGTGTACATCGATCTTAGCTTCTACGAAACCATGAAAACCAAGCTCGGTGCGCCCGGCGATTTCGCGCAAGCGTATGTGATCGCGCATGAGGTGGGCCATCATGTGCAAAACGTGCTCGGTACGAGCGGCAAGGTTGACGCGATGCGCGGCAAAGTCAGCGAGCGCGAGCAAAACCAACTTTCTGTGCGCCTCGAGTTGCAAGCCGATTGCTACGCAGGCGTGTGGGTGCATCACACCCAAAAGAAATACGCAGCTCAGGGCAAACAGTGGCTAGAAAAAGGCGACATCGAAGAAGCCATGAACGCCGCCCAACAAATCGGCGACGATGCCCTGCAACAAAAGAGTCAAGGCCGCATCGTGCCCGATAGCTTCACGCATGGCACGAGCCAGCAGCGCATGCGCTGGTTCAACCAAGGCGTGCAGACCGGCGCAGTGAAGAGTTGTGATACGTTTAGCGCGAAGCAGTTATAAGAGTTTTAGGTTGTTAGCCGTTATATTAATTACTTAGTTTGCTATTTAATTAGTAGCAATAAAACTTTTCAATCTAACTGTTTACCCGTAGCTTGTCGAAGGGTTCGCGTGCTGTGCGCTTCGCTCTATGTTTTGTACCTGCGGCTTAGTATCGCGCAGTTACCCTCCGCTTTCCGCTGGTGAGGGGTTAGGTTTTACAGTGCGAACTCTTTCTCGACGAACTTATGATTCTCGTCGTGGCGGAGCTTGCAAACGACGTTCCTGTTTTAAATCGGGCGCTTGGGTGAGTTTTTACGAAATTCTAAACAGGTAAAAATGAAATGCGATGAGCTAAAGCATGTTAGTCAATTTACAACGCAGTTTTCATGTGATGGGGAGTTGCTTTTCAGCGTTTCAACCAACTCCGAAGCGGCAACCCGATTGCCCGACGGTAGACCGCAGGTACATTGGGTGGAGCGAAATCCCTAGCTCGCCAATCAACAAAATATTAAGCCAAATTGGCCTCTGCGCGTTATACAACTTGTGCAATGCGCTATGAATTTAATAGTAACTAGCTCACCCGGACGCACTAAGCAGTATCCGAGTGAGGGGTAGATCAAGCTTCGTAGCTGTCCATCGGCACGCAGCTGCAAAACAGATTTCTGTCACCATAGACATTGTCTAAACGACCCACAGGTGCCCAGTATTTGCTGTGGCGTTTCGCGTGCAACGTAGCGCTGCCCACTGATCGTGGATAAGCATGCTTCCACTCGTCTGCGCTCACTGTTTGTGCAGTGTGCGGCGCATGTTTGAGTGGGTTGTCGTCTTGCGACCAAACACCTTTTTCAATCTGCGCGATTTCGCCTCGGATGGCGATCATCGCGTCGATGAAGCGGTCTATCTCGCGCAAATCCTCGCTCTCGGTCGGCTCGACCATGAGCGTGCCTGCGACTGGGAAGCTGAGTGTCGGGGCGTGGAAGCCGTAGTCGATCAGGCGCTTGGCCACATCTTCTGCGCTCACACCGCAGGCATCCTTGATGGGGCGCAGATCCAAGATGCACTCATGTGCCACAAAGCCTGCTTCGCTCGCGTAGAGTGTAGGGAAGTGGTCTTTCAAGCGAGCGCTGATGTAGTTGGCGCTCAGGATGGAGATTTCTGTGGCGGCTTTGAGGCCGTCTGCGCCCATCATGCGGCAATACATCCAACTGATCGGCAACACGGCGGCATTGCCTAGCGGGGCGGCTGAAACTGCGCCCACGCCCTTGGTGATGATGCCGCCCGTGACATGGCCGGGCAAGAAAGGTACGAGATCTTCCACCACGCAAACGGGGCCGACACCTGGGCCGCCGCCACCATGGGGGATGCAGAAGGTTTTGTGCAAATTAAGATGACTCACATCGCCACCGAATTCGCCAGGCGCAGCCACGCCCACCAAGGCATTCATGTTTGCGCCATCTACGTACACACGGCCACCGTGCTCGTGCACCAGGGCGCATAGTTCTTTCACGCTGGTTTCAAACACGCCATGTGTGGAGGGATAGGTGATCATCACCGCCGCGAGATTGGCGCTATGTTGCTCGCATTTGGCTTTCATGTCAGCCATATCGACGTTGCCTTGCACATCGCAGGCCACGACGACGACTTGCATGCCCACCATCTGGGCGCTGGCTGGATTCGTGCCATGCGCGCTGGCGGGAATCAAGCAAATTTTTCGATGACCTTGGCCGCGTGATTCTTGCCAAGCGTTGATCACCAGCAAGCCCGCGTATTCGCCTTGTGAGCCGGCATTGGGCTGCAAGCTGATGCCGCTGTAACCAGTGGCTTGGCAAAGCCATTCGCGCAATTGCTCATCCAGCAACTCATAGCCCTCGCGCTGATCGGCGGGGCTAAAAGGATGGATGTTGGCAAACTCTGGCCAAGTGATGGGAATCATCTCACTGGTGGCGTTCAGCTTCATGGTGCAGCTTCCCAGCGGAATCATGGTGCGATCCAGCGCCAAGTCTTTGTCGCTCAAGGCCCGGATGTAGCGCAGCATGGCCGTTTCGCTGTGATGCGAGTTGAAGACGGGATGCGTGAGGAAAGGGCTGGTGCGGCGCAACGAATGCGGGATCAAAGGCTCAATGCCTTTTTCAAACTGCGCGAAGCTTGGGAGGGTCTTCCCGTTTGCGAAGATGCTCCAGATCAGTTCCACATCGGCGCGAGTGGTGGTCTCATCCAAGCTGATGATGGTGTATTCATCCCATACTTTTCGCAGGTTTACTCCCATAGATACTGCGCGAGCAGCTATGGAATCTGTAGCATCTTTGGTGTGCAAGCAGATCGTGTCAAAGCCACTGCTGTGTGTGCCTAGCTCCAAGCCCATTTGCTCCAGCCCTTTGGCAAGAATCGCGGTATAGCTTGCCACGCGCTGCGCGATACGCTTGAGGCCTACCGGGCCGTGGTACACCGCAAACATGCTCGCCACCACGGCAGGCAAGACTTGCGCTGTGCAAATATTGGAGGTGGCTTTCTCGCGGCGAATATGCTGCTCACGGGTTTGCAGGGCGAGGCGGTAAGCTGGATTGCCATGCGCATCCACACTCACGCCCACGAGGCGACCCGGCATGGAGCGCTTGAATTCATCTTTGCATGCGAGGAAGGCTGCATGTGGGCCGCCATTGCAGAGTGGCATACCGAAGCGCTGCGTGTTGCCGATCACGATGTCAGCGGTGCCCAATGGATCGCCGTTGCCCCATTGGCCGGGCGGTGTGATCAGGGTAAGCGCGAGCAGATCGGTGGCGACGATGTAGGCCGCGCCTTTGGCATGCGCAGTTTTGACATCATTGCCTTCTTCACCTAAGCGGCCGCTGGTGGAAGGATATTGCTCCAGTACGGCGAAATAATCATCCCCTGCAATCAGCGCATCCCATTCTTCTTGCGATTGCGCTGTTTTGATCTCAATCCCCAGCGGCTTGGCGCGGGTCTGCATCACTTCAATCGTTTGTGGATGCGCATCGCCTGCCACGATGCAAACGTTTCCTTTGGCTTTCACGCTTCGCTTGGCCAAGGTCATTGCCTCGGCAGCGGCAGTGGCTTCGTCCAGCATGGAGGCATTGGCCATGGGCATGCCAGTGAGATCGCAAATCATGGTTTGGAAATTGATCAGCGCTTCCATGCGGCCTTGGCTGATCTCGGCTTGGTAAGGGGTGTAGGCGGTGTACCAAGCGGGGTTTTCCAAAACATTGCGCAAGATCACGCCGGGCGTGTGACAGCTGGAATAGCCTTGGCCGATGAAATTCTTCATCTGCTTATTTTTGTTGGCAATACTCTTCATCTCTGCCAGCGCGGCGGCTTCGGTGATGGGCGGCGGCAACTTCATGGCATTCGTGCGGGCAATCGAAGCGGGCACGATGGCTTCGATCAAAGCGCGGCGCGAAGAAGCACCAATCGTTTTAAGCATGTGCTGCTCATCAGCTTCCCAAGGCCCGATGTGGCGCGCCTGGAATTCAGTATGGTTTTCAAGTTCGCTCAAGGGAGCGGCGGATTGCATCAACATGGTTTCTGTGTCCAAAAAGTTTAGGCTCTGGGAGAGGAATGAGATCACGCGAAAAGCGCAGATAGAACGCGAAAACGCAAAAAGAACCCAATTGCATTTTTCGCGTGACCTCTAATGCGTCATTCTTAAGCGTTTTGCTCAAACGCCGTATAAGCGGTCTCGTCCATCAATGCTGTCAGTTGCGAAGCATCAGAGAGCTTCACTTTGAAGAACCAGCCTGCGCCGAGAGGATCAGAATTGGCCAAAGCGGGGTCTGAGCGCAAAGCTTCGTTCACTTGCGTCACCGTACCGCTCACAGGCATGTAAACGTCTGCCGCGGCTTTCACGCTTTCCACCACACCTGCCACTTCTTTCTGTGTAAATGTTTTGCCCACTTCAGGCAAATCCACAAACACCACATCGCCTAACGCGTCTTGCGCATGGTGTGTGATGCCGACGATAGCGGTATCGCCTTCGACTTTGAGCCATTCGTGGTCTTCGGTGTATTTCATAGTCATGTTGTGTTCTCCTAAAAAAGATAGTTTGCAATTAATTGCGGATCAATTGGGGTCAGATCAATTGGGGTCAGATCCCAATTAATTTTGGGTTGAGTGAGACTTTAGCCGCGAAAGTAGCGCTGCGGTACGAAGGGCATGACACTGACTTTCATCGGCACAGGCTTGCCGCGCACCATGGCGTGAACCAAGGTGTCGTTGACTGCGAAGTCGATGTTTACATAGCCCATCGCAACCGGCTGGTTGATCGTGGGGCCGAGCAGGCCGCTGGTGACTTTGCCGATAGCCGTGCCATCAACGCTTACCAGCTCTGTGCCATCGCGTACGGGAATGCGCTCTTGCGCTAACAAACCCACTCGTTTCTTTGAAGGTTTTTGACCTTCCCCCATTATATTCATTGCGCTGAGTGCTATTAAATGAGTAGCGCCCGGAAACCCCAAAGCACGTTCACCGCCTACGCGGCGCACTTTTTGAATCGCCCAAGTCAATGCAGCTTCCACAGGATTCGTTGTCTCGTCAATGTCATTGCCATACAAGCAAAGACCCGCTTCTAAGCGCAGCGAATTACGAGCGCCCAAGCCAATTGGCTTGACTTCTGGTTGCGCGAGCAGAGCGCGAGCGAAGGCTTCGGCCTGCACGCCGGGCACGGAAATCTCAAATCCATCTTCTCCGGTGTAGCCGCTGCGTGTGATGAAGAGTGGCACGCCATTCCAAACAAAATCACCACCCGTCATGAACACGAGTTTTTCAACACCAGGAATCATGCGCGAGAGCGCAACATAAGCTTGCGGGCCTTGCAGCGCCAGCAGGGCATCTTGTTCTAAGTAGGTCAGCTTCACTGCAGGATGCGATGCCGCCAAGCGCTTGCGCATCCAAGCCAGATCACCATGCTTGCAAGCGCCGTTCACAATGATGAAAAGATGATCGCCACGGTTGGTGAACATCAAATCGTCGATGATGCCGCCCGCATCATTCGTGAGAAAACCGTAGCGTTGCTTACCAACGCCTAAACCTAGCGCGTCCATCGGAATCAGCGATTCGAGCGCCAGCGCTCGTTCTTCATACGAAGGGCCATCGAGCCGCACTTGCCCCATGTGTGAGACATCAAACAGGCCAGCTGCTGTGCGCGTGTGCGCATGCTCGGCCATGAGGCCGGCAGGGTATTGCACAGGCATGGAATAGCCTGCAAACGGCACCATACGAGCGCCGAGCTCCATATGTAAAGCATTCAGAGGGACGGGAAGTAAATCGTGAGAATCAGACATGCGCAGGGTTTCCAGATCAAAAATCACATTCTTTAGCCGCAAGGCAAAAGAATGAATGATGAAACCCTGTTGTCCACTTTACCTGAGAGATTCTTGGCCAGTGATCAAGCCAGTTGCCCCTTCGGTGGGCTGAGCTTTGCACTCAGCCTCTCTCCAACAGAATGTGAAAGCCAGAGTGACTTACTCTTAGCCTTCAATCGCCTGTCCTTTTGCCTGAGCGTTTGCTGATCTTGCAACCAACTGCGCCTTCGGCGATTCAATGAAGAATTCTCTCCAAGCTGGAACGATTGTACGTGAGCCGCTGGCTTATTTGTACACAAGATCGCGCAATCCCAAACTGATCACCGGGATATAAGTGATCAGCATCAGGCAGCCCAAAATCACCAAAACGAAGGGCAGCAGGTAGGGAATGATGCGATCCAGCGATATTCGCGCCACGGTGCAAGCGGCGAACAGGTTCACGCCGAAGGGCGGGGTGATCATGCCCAAAGCAAGATTGACGACCATGATCAGGCCAAAATGCACCGGATCGATGCCGAAATAGATGGCTACTGGCGCAAGAATCGGCGCGAGAACGATAATGGCGGCGCTGGTCTCGATGAACATGCCGATGACGAACAGCGCTGCGTTCACACCGAGCAAAAACATCGCTGGGCTTTGCAGCACTTCCTTGAGATATTGGCCAATCGCATCCGGCACGCCAGCGCGCGTGATGAGGAAGGCAAACAAGCCGGCATTGGCAATAATAAACATGATCACTGCGCTGGAGATCACGGATTTTTTAAGAATCTTGTACAGATCGCTGATCTTGATTTCTCGGTAAATCAACATGCCCACAACCAGTGCATAAAACACGGCGACAGCGGAGGCTTCAGTGGGCGTGAAGATCCCGCCATAAATACCGCCCAGAATGATCACCGGCATCAGAAGCGCCCAACCGGCCTGCCAAGAGGCCTTTATGAAAGGCAGGCGGCCATCGCCATCGTTTTTGCCGTAGCCTTTGATGCGGCAATAGATGTGGACAAACAGCATCAAAGCCAAGCCAATCAGCAGCCCTGGGCCAAAGCCAGCAATGAACAATTCGCCAATCGAGACTTCTGCGCTCACGCCATACAAAATCATCGGAATACTCGGCGGAATGATTACGCCCAGCTCAGCGCTCGTGGCTTGCAGCGCGGCAGCATAAGGTGTGGGGTAGCCATGCTTGATCAGCGCTGGAATCAAAATCGCACCCACGGCAAAGGTGGTGGCGACCGATGAGCCACTGACTGCTGCAAAAATCATGCAAGTGAGCACACAAGTCATCGGCAAGCCACCCTGCACACCGCCCACAATCGACTTGGCAAATTCGACGAGGCGGCGTGAGATGCCGCCAGTTTCCATGATGTTGCCTGCGAGGATGAAAAACGGAATCGCAGCCAGTGGAAATTTGTTGATCGAGGAGAACATTTCCTTGACTGAAATCAGCATATTTACATTGCTGATTTGAATACCGACGATGGCTGACAAGCCAATCGATACGGCGACTGAGACGGTGAGCGCAAAGCACAGCACCATCGTGAGAATCATCATGCTGCTCATTGCGCGGTCTCCAACTCGAGGCGCTGCGGATCGAGCAGATTGCCAATGATGCCAATCGCACTAAACACACCGCCAACCGGCAATGCCAGATAGGCCCAAAACATACTCACATCTTCCAAGCCGATGGTGCTTTGCACCTTGCCACGGTTGGCGTAATCCCAACCCCACCAGACGATCACGAAGATCAAAATCATGGCGGCGATGCTGACCACGTAATCCAACACGCGCTTGATCTTCGGCGGACTCCAGCGATACAGCACATCCACACTGACCATAGCGCCTTGGCGAAAAGCCGCAGCGATGCCCAAGAACACCATCCAGATCAAAGAAAAGCGAATCAGCACTTCTGTCCATTCCGCAGGTTGCTCCAAAACGAAGCGCGTGATGATCTGGTACATGCCCAGACTAGAGGCGATGACCAGCATGAGGCAGGCCAGAGCCATGGCCAAACCCGTGGTGAAGCTCTCAAACTTCAAGAAGGCGGTTTTCATGATGTGGTGAGCAAAGAATCAATAAAAAATACGCCGAAACAAGCTGTGTGCGGCGTATTTAATGCGCTAGTTGCTATAAATAATATAGCGAACAGCGATTACTTGACATTGCGAATACGGTCAATATTGGCTTTTCCAAACTGCTTTTCAAACTCTGCATTGACCGGTGCGAGTTGGGCGACGAATTTTGATTTGTCTAGATTCTCTACAACCGTCATGCCTTTGCTGCGTAGCTCAGCCACGCCTTTTGCATCGTCTTCATCGACGCGAGCTCGACCCGCTTTGGCACCTTCTTTGGCCGCTTCGAGAAAGGCGGTTTTGTCAGCTGCAGTGAGCTTGTCGAATGCGCCTTTGCTCATCAAGAAGATCGCGGGGGAGTACACGTGGCCGGTGAGGGAGAGGTGTTTTTGTACCTGATCAAACTTTGCCGCCATGATGACTGACAGCGGATTTTCTTGGCCATCGACAGTGCCTTGCTGTAGTGCAGTGAACACTTCAGGGAAGGCCATCGGCGTGGGCACAATGCCAAAGCCTTTGTATGCAGCGATGTGAACGGGGTTTTCCATGGTGCGCATTTTCAAGCCCTTCAAATCATCGGGCGACGTGACCGTGCGCTTGCTGTTGGTCATGTGACGCACACCGTTTTCGCCCCAAGCCAAGGCTTTGAAGCCTTTGGGCTCGAACTTAACAAGCATTTCTTGACCAATTGCGCCATCAAGCACTGCACGTGCGTGGGCTTTGTCGCGGAAGAGGAAGGGAATATCCATGATGCGCGCATCGGGCACGAAATTGGGCACGGGGCCGGTGGAGGTAAAGGTCAACTCTTGTGTACCAAGTTGCACAGATTCAATGCTCTCGCGCTCGCCGCCCAAGGCGCCAGAATAAAAGGCCTGAATCTTGAAGCGACCCGCGGTGCGCTTTTCTACTTCGCGTGCAAAGGTATCGATCGCCACGCCTTGATGCGAATTTTGCGCCACAGAGATGCTAATTCGCATAGTGGTCTGTGCATGCGCCGCGCCAGAGCCGGCGAGAAAACCCGCAGCCAACGAGGTTGCGATGAAGAGGCGAGAAAGTTTCATGGTGTCTCCAAAGATGTTCAATTCGACATGCGGACCAACCGCAAGGCAGAGAAAAGTCTAACCGCAAACCCGACACGTTCGCTCAGGGGATGCCCTCAGTTGATCGGGCATTTAGACCCTCATGTCAGGATGGTTTTCCGCAATGTGTGATCGCACGATTTCCTCGAAGCTCGCGTTCGGCTTCATCCCCAGGGCTTGCGCGCGCGGCGAGCCCATGCGTGTGGGCCAACCGCTGACAATGCGCTCAATCGCTGGATCGATCTGCCAATCCAAAAGTGCGTGCACAGCATCGCCAGCGACGCGCCGCAAGTTGTCTGCCATTTCACCGACCGTGGTCGGCACGGCCGGCAAATTGAGTGCGGTCAGTGGGCCCCAATCGGAGTCAGTCGTTTCCATGCAAGCAATGATGTGTTCAACAGTCTTGCCTGGTGAGGAGAGTGAATGCACAACATCAGGCTTGACAGGAATGGTGCAGCGAATGCCATTCAAAGGCTCGCGGATCATGCCACTGAAAAACCCCGATGCCGCGCCATTGGGCTTGCCTGCGCGCACCGACACGGTGGCCAAGCGCGCTGTGCGTGCAGCGATGAAGCCCTTGCGTGCGTAATCGGCCATGAGCTGCTCGCCGATGAGTTTTTGGATACCGTAGCTGGTTTGCGGCGTGGGTAAGGTGGTGTCCACAATTTCATATGGGAAGGCGTGATGCGCAGTTGTGCCGAACACAGCGATGGAACTGGCAAAGAAAACGGTAGGTTGCGTTTTCAGCGCGCGGCAGCTTTCTAGCAGCGCATGCGTGGTGGCGTAATTGCTGCGCATGCCGAGATCGAAGTTCGCTTCGCATTCGCCGCTTACGGCAGCGGCCAGGTGAAACACGGCTACGGCATTGGCATGGCGGGCAAGCAGATTGGCCGGTGTACTTTGCAATTGATCAAACAAATCGCCCACTTCGCTGCTGATGCGTGAATCAGCGGCCAAATCAGCGGGGGCGGCCACGCGATCTGCGAGCACGATGCCGGAAATGCGCTGGACTGCTTGGCCACGCAAGTTTATAGAGCCTCGCTTGAGGAGTTCGCGTGCAAGGCGTGCGCCTACGAAGCCTGCGCCGCCGGTGATGATAATTTTCATGATGGGTTGCTCGTGTTGAGCGAATCTTGCTCGTTTTGCAACTGGTTGCGCACGTAGTCCACATGCTGCCTCAAAGTGTAGACGCGATCCGCAAATTCTAGTGTGAATTTACTGGTGCTGATGCGTGCTTCAATGCGGTTGAGTTGTGTGCGTGCTTCGTCGATTTCTTGTTGGCTCAGCTGGCGCGAGCGAATATCTGTCTCCATATTGAGCAATTGCCCATAGTGGCGATAAAGGCGATTCTTCTCTCTGAATTGCAAGAGTTCGGGAATCAGTTTGATCACGGGAATGCCTATGGCAGCTAGCGGAATCAAGATCAGCAGCAAGCGCTGCAAGGCATTGGCCAACCAGAAGGGCATGTAGCGCTGAAGGAAGGGGCGGCCATCTTTGAAATAGCGCACCGCCTCCTCAGAGAGCGGAAAATCCGTGCCTCGCGTGTGTGGGAATTCTGACGGGCGGTTGAGCAATGTGGCACCTTTGTGGGTGTCTCGGGCGGCTTCTAAGAGCAGGTAGGCAATGGCGGGGTGTGTGTCTTGTCTCACGACGAGATTGGCGCTGGTGGCGAGAAGCGTGATGTCTTGCGGCGGGGTTTGGCTGACCGCATCCACCGAGCCTGCTTTAAGCACCACAGTGGAGAGATAGGGCAATTGGCGTGCGATACCTTCGGCTTGGCTGAGATTGATGAGTGTGGCTGAGTTGCCGGGGTCGATCAATTTTTTCACTACGGCGGCCTGCGGTGACGCGATGAGAATGATCGCATCGAGCTTTTTATCGAGCAGGGCTTGCGTGGCGGCCATGCCGGAGTTGGGCTCGAGCGTGGCGTTTTGCCCAGAGAGGCCATAGGCTTTGAGCAGATCGAGTGCGACCTTCCTTGTGCCGCTGCCTTCTGCGCCGACCGCAATTCGCATGCCTTTTAAGCCTTGCAAACTACCTGCCAGCTTTTTGGCCATCTCAGGATTTTGTGCGAACACCCACAGTGGCTCATAGCCAATCACCGCGAGCGAGCGCAGTGGGGTTTTTTCATCGTCTGCATTGGGATCGATGGAGAGTTGACCCAAGCCGCCCTGCACGAAGCCGGCGTTCATTTCTTTATCCTCTAGGCGCTCCAAGTTTTGCACCGAGCCGGCGGAGGTTTTGAGCTCAAGCTTGATGCCGTTGGCTTTTAAGTAGGCTTGGTATTTTTGGCCGAATTGTTGATACGCGCCATCCGCAGCGCCGGTGGTCATCGTCACGGTGCGTGGCGGCGCGGGGCTGATGTAGCGCATGAGCGCCCAGATGATGATGCCTAGCAACACGAGGAATGCTGCGGCAGCGAGCAATTGTTGTTTGCGGGAGAGCTGCGGGATGACCATCTTCGCAGTCTAACGAATTTTTGTCTCGCTATCGCTTGCGATGATCGATCCTGAAAGAAGTCTCCCGATTACTACTAAATCGATAGCACTTCCCGCAATGAATATGCCGGAGAACCGCATAAATTACTTAAAGACTAAGCGAAAACGCCTTTGTAAAGCATGTAAGCCGCAAGCACATACAAAATGCAGGCAAACACGCGCTTGAGGCGTTTCACATCCATGGCGTGCGCGGCCCTCGCTCCCAAAGGTGCCATGAAGACGCTTGTGAAAGCGATCAATGCCAAGGCGGGCAGCCAGATGTAGCCAAGGGAGCTTTCGGGCAGGCCGCTAACCCTTTGACCGCTCACCGCGTAGCCAATCGCATTGACTACCGCAATCGGAAAACCCAATGCAGCGGAAGTAGCCACGGCGTTATGAATCGCCACATTGCACCACGTCATGAAAGGCACGCTAATGAAACCGCCGCCCGCGCCAACGAGGCCGGAGAGAAAGCCGATCACGCCGCCGCCAGCGAGTTGCCCGGCTGTGCCTGGAATCTGGCGCGTGGGAGCAGGCTTTTTATCCAGGAACATTTGCGTGGCGGAAAACGTCACAAACAAACCAAAGAAAATGGCCAACCACGCGCCTTTGAGCAGTGCAAATACGCCCAAGCTCGCAACCAAGCCGCCGATCACAATGCCGGGCGCGAGGCCTTTCACAATATCCCAACGCACTGCACCGCGTTTGTGATGCGCTCTGACGCTGGAGATACTAGTGAAAATAATTGTGGCCATGGATGTTGCAATAGCCATTTTCACTGCCAGATCGGGCGAAAGGCCTTGCTTACCCATGATGTAGGTGAGAAAAGGCACGAGGATCATGCCGCCACCAATACCCAAAAGGCCAGCGAGGAAACCAGTGCCAACTCCCAAGATCAGCAATTGGGCAATGAGCAAGGGTTCGAGGGACATAAGCTTGTTCTTTTATTTAAAGCAGAAGAAGGGGCTTGCAACCCAAGCGCCAGACCGGCATCCTGAACCGGGGTTCAGGTGGGCGAGATCAGCAACTCATTGGGTTCATCTAACGCGAGACGATCACGCTTGAGAGGCAATTTTCAAGCCCGGGCTCTAAGAGCATTGGTACAAGAATATAAAGCCCAGCAAGAGGGCTGCAAGCGCTTTTATTTTACCTCGCTAAGCGTCAGCGCGTGCTAGGCCGTCGAGTACCCAGCCCGCTGCGCAGAGGCCGAAAGTGGCAGTGACGCTGACGACAGAGCCAAAGCCGTGACAATTGAGGCTTCCATCAGCATCTTTGATCGCGCAGGAAGGATCGGGCGGGGCGACGGCTTCTTTGCTGAAAACGCAAGTGATGCCAATTTTTTTCTCGCGCGGTGCGCCATGCTGGCGACGTAGGCGATAGCGCAAATCGGCCAAGAGCGGGTCGTGCGTGGTCTCAGACAGATCTGCAATTTCTACTTTCTCAGCACGGCGTTTGCCGCCTGCTGCACCGCTTGTGATGAACAGGGGCGCTTTCTTTTTAAGGCGCTTGGCTTGCTCCAACGCCCAAACGGCGAGCGCGGTTTTGGCGCTTTGTTGATCGCAGCAGTCTAGCACGGCATCAAAATTCATAGCAGCTAGCGCAGGCCAGTTATCAGGTGTGGCGAATTCTTCGACGCAATTGACTTTGCATTGCGGATTCACGAGCATAATGCGATCACGCATCGCATCCACCTTCGCTTTGCCCACAGAATTGGAATCTGCATGAATCTGCCGGTTGATGTTCGATTCGGCCACTTGGTCAAAATCAATCAGTGTGATCTGCCCCACGCCGCTGCGCGCCAGCGCCTCCGCCGCCCAAGAGCCTACGCCGCCAATGCCAATCACGGCCACGTGAGCGCCGCGAATCGCTGCTGCGCCACTTACGCCATAAAGGCGCTCCAAGCCGGAGAAGCGACGCGCTAAATCAGCATCAACGTTCTGCGCATGATCTGCCGTCAAACCATCTTCTCCAGTCGCCACATCTGATACTTCAAGGCAAGCACGGCACCTACGATGATCGCGACCACCGCGATGAAGCTCATGGTAGACAGCGTAGAAATACCGCTCAAACCTTGCCCAACTGTGCAGCCCATGGCTGTGACGCCGCCGATACCCATGAGAGTTGCACCCACCAGATGGTTGGCCACGTCTTCCGTGCTGCCAAAGCCTTCCCAGCGGAAGCTTTTGGTGATGAGCGCCACCACCGCTGAGCCAGCGATCACGCCGAATACGGAAACGATGCCCAATGTCAACACTTTGGATTTGTCGCTGAAAAACATGAACCAATCCACGGTGTAAGCCACCGGAGCCACAAAGCTCAGAGCTTCAGCGCGGCCTGAGTTGGTGGCCACAAAAGCTTCTTGCAAAGTCTCAGGATGCTCAGCTACAAAGCCCAACGAGCCGCTGGCCCACCACATCGCGGTGATCACGCCGCCAATGCCTAGGCCAGCAAGCAAATTCTCAAAGCTGCGGAATTCTTTGCTGAGCATCGCCCACACCATCAAGCCGCCGCCTACGAGAGCCGCAGTGAGCAGCTGTGCAAGCTGAATTTTGATGCCAAACAGGCCAATTGCCGTCATAGATAGTGCGCTAGCAGCTACAGAATTGATATCGAATTGATCGACTGTCGCCACGCGAACGATAGCGGGCATGCCTTTGAGTGTGGCAAACGCGGCCACACCCATCACGATAAAAACGATGATTGATTTCAAGCTGCCGCCGCCAATGCGCACCAAGGTTTTGCTGCCACAGCCAGATGCCAAAACCATGCCAAAGCCAAAAAACATGCCGCCCACGATGGCGGAGAGCCAGAGCACCCGAGAGCTGGCGTAAAGCGTTTTACCGGGGTCAACTTTCCCCAGATAAACCAAAACACCAAAGCCCAGCATGGCCACGCCAGCGGCCATCGCCCATTGGCGCATGCGCTGCCAATCGCCTATGTTCACGATATCGCTCACAGCGCCCATGGTGCAAAAATGCGTGCGCTGGGCAATCGCGCCGAAGAGAAACGAAAAGATAAACGAAGCCAGCAGCACCTGCTGATTCATAGAGGAAAGATCGGAGGCTTGCATGGCCGTATTTTAGGGGAGTGAATACTTGTGGGTACATTGGTGCTTAGTTGGCTGAATGCGGCCTTCTCGATAGAATCAACCTCAAAGCGAAACTAAAAACACCATGGCCCTCATAGTTGTCTGCGAAGACGATGCTTCCACTCGTACCCTGATCAGCGCCATTCTTAGTAAGGCCGGTCATCAGGTGGAAGCCTTCGACAATGGCTTCAAGGGCTTTTCCCGCCTCTGCGATGGTGATGTGGAACTCCTGATCAGCGACGTGCAGATGCCAGGCAAAGATGGCTTTGCATTGATCAACGATGTGCGTGAAGATACAGAGCTTCACGACTTGCCTTGCATTTTGCTCACCGCCTTGAATGAGCGAGCCCACATGCGCGTAGGCATGACAAGTGGCGCAGACGATTACGTGACCAAGCCCTTTCAGCCCAGCGAACTGATCGAGGCTGTGAACAGCCAGCTCAAGCGCGCGATGCGGGTACACATCATGCATGCAGGCGAGACGCAGCGCACGGTCGATACTGCTCTGGGTGAGCGCACGAATGAGTTGATGGCAGCATTTGAAAAGCGATTGCAGCGTGAGCTGCAATCGCGCTGGGCGCGCAGCGACACGAAGAGCCGCGAGCTGAGAGGCAGCTTACTAGGTTGTGCCATCGTGCAGCAAGACCAGTGGCTTGAATTGCTGACTAGCACCCAAATGGCTGATATGGCGCGGCATTTCTTCAGCAAAGTGGCTGATAGCGCAACGCTTTTCAATGCAGACTATTTGCAATTCGTGGGTGATGGATTGCTGATAGTGTTTGACGCAACCACAGATGCGCCGACACTGAGTCATACGGGGCGCGCTTTGAAACTGTCGCAATCAATAGGCGCGATTCGCAGCAGCATGCAAGCCTATGTGCGTGAGCAGTTGCAGAGTGTATTTCCTGATCAAAAATTGCCTTCCTTTTCATTCAGTTTGGTGCTGCATCCGGGTGTCCTGGGCTTGGGCAAGTTGGATGGCGTAGCGGGCGGTATAGAGCAGCTCTTGCCAGTCGGGCAAGATGTGCAGCTTATCTTCAAATTGCTCAAAGTAGCGCAGGCCTTGCGCTGGTCTTTGCTGCTGAGTCAAGAAGCGGTGGATGCACAGACCAAGGAAGGCTCAGCTTTGCCTGTGCATGAACATGTGGCTATCAAACTTGGTGCACAGGAGCGGCGGATTTACCGCGCTGGTTAAAAAGGCCTTTGATTCAGAGGCCTTGAGTTCATTGCCCTAAAGCTGCGCGAATCGCTTCAACTCGTGCGCGGTTCACATCGAAATCCTTTTGCCCTAAGCGGCTTGCGCTGCGCACATCGATGATGCCTTTGCTGGCATCGAGTGCAAATTCAATATCGTCGGTGAATTTGAGCAGCGCAGTGGTGCTCTGCGCATACACGTAGCCAGGCTCTTGCTTGACGATCACGGTGCGCGGCATGGCTTGCAGAGCCTCGGTGATTTTTTTCATCTCGGCGCTGCCATCGCCAGTGGCTTTCAAAGGAGCAATCGCCGCAAAGGTACGGCGTGGATGATCAGGCCAGAGATCGGCTTGGCTGGTGACAGAATTCGGCGTTAAGGCTGGACGCTTGAGCTTGCCATCTTTCAGGCCGAGATCGTCGGGCGTTTTGCCGCGCAGCAAGCCCGCTTGCCCGGCGATGACCAGCACCAAAGCAACAATGGCTACTGCCAAAGCAAAAAGAATGAGATAGCGCATGATGAGTCCTTCAAAAAAATCAGATTTGCCACGAGGTTGTATCAGGTCTTTGTGGGAGGCTCAACCTAGAGATGCTGGGCGCTGTCTCGGCGATGACTTTGCCGCGCTTGAAAACTTTGAGCCGCGTGGCTCGCAAACGCAGCGCCTCAACTGGGTCACGCGCTTGCAGAAGCACGAAATCAGCGTTACAACCCTTTTCCAGCCCATAGCCCTTCAAATGCATGAGCTTGGCCGGGTTGATCGTCACCGCATCAAAACACTGGCGCATGGCCGATTGAGATGTCATCTGCGCCACATGCAAGCCCATGCTGGCCACTTCGAGCATGTCGCCGCTGCCCAAGCTATACCATGGATCCATCACACAATCATGCCCAAAAGCCACGGTGAGGCCGTGCGCCAATTGCTCAGGCACGCGGGTCATGCCGCGCCGCTTTGGATACGTGTCATGCCGGCCTTGTAAAGTGATGTTGATCAGCGGATTGGCGATCACGCCCACCTGCGCCTCGCGCATCAGCGGCAGCAGTTTGCTCACGTAATAGTTGTCCATGCTGTGCATGGAGGTGAGATGCGAGCCGACGATGCGGCCTTGCAGCCCGAGGCGCTGCGCTTCAAAAGCGAGTGTTTCGACGTGACGCGAGAGCGGGTCGTCTGACTCATCGCAATGCATGTCCACCAAGAGGCCGCGCTCCGCGGCAATCTCACAAAGTAGCTTCACGCTGAGCGTGCCGTCTGCCATCGTGCGCTCAAAATGGGGAATCCCGCCCACCACATCCACGCCTTTGTCTAAAGCGCGCTTGAGATTTTCTAACGCAGCCGGAGCACGCAACACACCATCTTGTGGAAATGCCACCAGTTGCAAATCAATATACGATGCAACCCGCTTCTTGACTTCGAGTAACGCATCCACCGCCAGCAGCCGCGCATCACACACATCCACATGCGTGCGAATCGCCAGCAGGCCTTTGCCAACCGCCCAATCGCAATACTGCATCGCGCGGTTCACCAACGCATCCACCGTCAGCAGTGGCTTCAACTCCCCCCAAAGCGCAATGCCTTCGAGCAGCGTGCCGCTTTGGTTCACACGCGGTAGGCCATAAGACAGCGTGGCATCCATATGAAAATGCGCATCCACAAAAGGCGGCGAAAGCAACTGGCCTTGCGCATCTAGCGTCTCGTGCACCTGATGCTTATCGGCTTGCAGGCCGAGACTGACTTCAACAATTTTTCCATCTTGCACAGCAAGCGAAGCATTCGTGCGGCCATCGGGCAGCGTGGCGTTGCTGATCAGTAAATCGAGCATGGTTTATTTGGTACCAAAGATCCGATCCCCCGCATCGCCCAGCCCCGGCAAGATGTAGCCGTGGTCGTTGAGTTCGCGGTCGATGGAGGCGGCGTAGATGGGGACGTCGGGGTGGGCTTTTTGCATGGCTTGAACGCCTTCTGGGCAGCCAACCAAGCAGACGAATTTGATACTTTTGGGGCTCAGCTCTTTGATGCGCTCCACCGCTGCTACGGCTGAATTACCTGTCGCCAGCATCGGATCGACCACGATCACGTGGCGTTCTTCCATTTCTTGCGGCATCTTGAAATAGTATTCCACTGCTGTGAGCGTTTTCGGATCGCGGTACAAGCCGATATGCCCCACGCGCGCGCCAGGCACCACATCCAGCATGCCATCGAGCAAGCCTGTTCCTGCGCGCAAGATGCTCACGAGCACGAGCTTTTTGCCATCCATCACCTGGCCCGTCATCGTCTCCATCGGGGTTTCGATTTCAATGTCTTGCAGCGGCATATCTGCCGTCACTTCATAAGCCATGAGCGAAGCCAGCTCGCGCAGCAATCGGCGAAAGGTATTCGTCGATGCATCCTTTTTACGCATCAAGGTGAGCTTGTGTTGCACCAAGGGATGGTTCACCACATAGCAATTGTTTTGATAAGTCACAGCCATCTTCATTGTTTCCTAAAAAATCGTACCGTCAGATTCAATGTGCAATGGCGGTTGCCCAGCACGCAAGTTTTGCGCCAACACGCGGCCCGCCGCCCATGTGCCGCCTTCAAGCACACAGGCTAGAGGCATTTGTGTTTGCGTCAGCCCCAATTGTGAACGCACCAAGGGCGCAATCTCATCGAGCAGAGCGACAGTGAGCGCACGCCATTCGACGATGAATTCCTCGCGCGGATGGTGTGCTCGTTTTGCAGCCTCAGAATGCTTCAATGAAAGTACGCCGCCATCAAGCAGTAAGCCGCCATTGCGGTATTCAGGCAGGCCAGTGAGCTGATCGAGCCCGGTGATGCTCACGCCCGCCCACTCGAAAGGTTCGAGCAAAGAGTAGGTGAGCCATTGAGAGAGCTTGTGGAAGGGAATCCAACCGTCGACAGTGTCTGCGCTGCCCAGAGCTGAATGTGGCCAACAGTCGCCAACCGATGTGTCTTGGAAACTGCTTCCTGATGGCCAGATGCGCGAGAGCGTTTTCAAAATCAAAGCAAGCAGATCGTGGGATGCTATTGAATGTATAGCGCGTTGCTCAGTCTTTATAACGGGTAGAGCCATAAAAGCATATAAATTTCCGACTCTGGCAGGATTGCCAAATACCTCTGGCTGTTCAGCGAGCGCGTGGCCTAAGCGCCTCAGCAAATTCACGCGCCCATCCAAGCCGACAAGCGGGTTGGAGTCCGTGACTTGAAACGCCTGCGCGAGCTTCATGCTGGAGAGATGTCGCAAAGCGTCCGCATCGACGCGCAACGGCTGCGCAGGGTCGCTGGAAAAAAGCCCGCTCGTGAACGCATGAAAACTCGCCACGCCCAGCCCTTCCGAGCGTGTAAGCAACTGCCCTGTGCGCTCCTCCTTAAACTGCCAGTTCGCGCCCGCACCGGCATCGAGCAACACGCTCACCACCACCAAATCAATCAGCGTGACAGGATCAAACGAAGCACCCGCCTGCAGCTGGGAAAGCCAAGCGCGGCGATTCACATCGCCCGCTTCAAAATGTCTCCAGCGGCTGTGATACGGAATCCTTAAATCTGGGTAACGGCTGCGCGTGGTTTGCGCTACCAAGCTGGCCACGCTGGGCAACGCATCATCGTGTACCGCGAAGTGCTGTGAGTCTCCTGCGCGTGCGCGAGCGAGCAGGGCGCGTGCGCGAGAGCGGGTGGTCTGCGTAGAGAAGAGTTCTTGCATTTTTATAAGAGAAATAGGGTGTTCGCCGTTATATTACCTAATTAGTATGCTATTAATATAGTAGCATTGATATGTCAATCGATAGGTCACTCGATTACTCATTCAAACTGCGTCCTTTGGTGGTTTTGAGCTCATCTGCTGTGGGTACAGCGGTGGGCGTGAAATAGCCCGCCGCCATCTTCGCATCCATCTCCACCTTCGCGTCATCAGGAATCAGATCTGCAGGAATATTCACCCGCTCGCCTACTTCAATCCCGCTCTGCGTGATAGCGTCAAACTTCATGTTGCTCATGCTCACCAAGCGGTGAATTTTTGTGATGCCGAGCCAGTGCAGTACATCAGGCATGAGCTGCTGGAAGCGCATGTCTTGCACACCCGCCACGCATTCTGTGCGAGCGAAATACTTATCTGCCGTATCGCCACCGACTTGCCGTTTGCGTGCGTTATACACCAAGAATTTCGTCACTTCACCCAGGGCGCGGCCTTCTTTGCGGTAATAGCTGATCAGGCCGACGCCGCCGCGCTGCGCACCTGCTATGCCCTCTTCAATCGCATGGGTCAGATAGGGGCGGCAAGTGCAAATGTCTGAGCCGAATACATCCGAGCCATTGCATTCGTCATGCACGCGAGCGGTGAGTTCCACATTGGGATTCGCCAAATCTTTTGGGTTGCCAAAAATATAAATTGTGAGTCCGCCAATCGGTGGCAAAAACACTTCCAAATCTGATCGCGTCACCAGCTCGGGATACATGCCGCCTGTTTCTTCAAACAACACGCGGCGCAAATCCGTCTCGGAGCAACCAAAGCGCTGCGCCACGCTGGGCAAATGCCACACCGGCTCGACAGCCGCTTTGGTGACGACCGCCGCGCCGCCTTGAGAAAGAATTCTCCCATCCGCTTTCAAGCGCCCTTTTTGCATCGCTTCCATCACCTCGGGCAAGATCACATGTGCCTTGGTCACGGCAATCGTGGGGCGAATGTCTTGGCCTTTGGTCAACTCGCTGCCGTAATAGCGTGAAATTTCTGCGCCCCACGGATCCAGGGAGACGATTCTTCCCGGTTGCGTCCAGCTCGGATACGGGCCAATGAAATCGGTGGGTGATGTGTCGGTTAAATCAGCGCGATGCTTCGGGTCTAGCGCACCAGCGGCCACAGCCAGCGCTCGGTAAATGCTGTAGGAGCCGCTGTGGGTCCCGATCACGTTACGGTGAGCACGCGAGGTGGTTGTGCCGACCACGGGACCGCGCAGAGCGGCGGTTTCAGCGCCCCAGTGGATCGGGAGTGCACCTTCGCCTCCCGAGTGGGAGGTGAGGCGGATATGGGGGCGAGCATCGATGGCTACTGTCATGGCTTTCTCAGAGGACAAAAATGTATCTTGCGATGAATTTGAATTTGTTGCAAGAGGTGTGCCGAAGATGCGCCCTAGATTTTGTGCATGGTTTCCAAACACACCTAGCGTAAATCGCCTGCTCAGCATATAGTGGAGCTACTTTTGCTATATCAATTGGAGCGAATATGAAGCCAGTGCTAGAACTATTAAAAAAACGCAACACCGCCTTGTTTCAAGTGGCGCCAGAAGTGACCGTGTTTGATGGGCTCAAGTTATTAGCAAGCTATGGCGTCGGTGCGATTCTCGTGATGGAGCACGACAAGCTGGTTGGCATTTTTTCTGAGCGCGATTACACCCGAAAAGTGGCGTTGGAAGGCAAAAATTCCCGTGAAATCACCATTGCCGAAATCATGACGCGCAACGTCATCAGCGTGCCACCCAACGCAGGCACCCGCGTCTGCATGACGCTCATGAGTCAACACAAAATTCGCCACCTACCCGTGTTAGACAACGGCAAAGTACTCGGCCTGATCTCGATCCGCGACATCATGGACGACATCATCGCTGACCATGAGCAAACCATCACGCATTTGCAGAGCTATATTTCGGGCTGATGACGCGCCATAAATTGGCACGTCGTTCCTAAGCGGGCACGCCTTTGTTTGCCAGTGCATCCGCCCGCTCATTGCCCGGATCGCCCGCATGCCCCTTGACCCAGCGCCATTCAATCTCATGACCAGCGGTGTGCGCCAACGTATCGAGCTGCTGCCATAAATCCACATTTTTCACAGGCTGCTTAGCCGCCGTCTTCCAGCCCTTGGCCTTCCAGCCGGGCAGCCATTCGGTGATGCCTTGCAAGACGTATTTGCTATCCAAATGCAGGGTGACTTTGCAAGGCCGCTTCAAAGCCTCCAGCGCTTGGATCACAGCCATCATCTCCATGCGGTTGTTTGTCGTCAACGCCTCACCGCCAAAGAGTTCTTTCTCAGTCATACCAGATTTGAGCAACGCGCCCCAGCCCCCTGGGCCAGGATTGCCTTTGCAGGCGCCGTCGGTGTAGATCGTGATGAGGTTCATCGCTTCCCCACTCGCAGGCGAACATGCATTGCGCATGCGCAGAAGAGTATGACGCAAAGCAGCACTTCAATCATCGCTAAATACGAACTCGGTGCGCGATCCGAGTAGGCGCGCGTGACACCTTCTGCAAAATAAAGCCACACCATCAGGCTCACCCAGCGGTAGGTGTACATGCGGTTTTTAAGCAGGCCTGCCAGTGGAATGCAAAGCGGGAGCACTTTGAGCGCAAGCCAACTGCCCCCGGGGCGGATCGGCGCAAGCCAAAGCTCCCAGAGCAAGCCCAGCAAGATCAAGCCCAGCAAACTGCCCAAAGCCAGCCATTGGATCAGGCGCAGCTTTTCGGTGAGTTCGGCAGATGGGGTGGGCAAGGCGATGGAGTCGGTCATGAGCAGTTACAAAGAGGGCAAGAGGGAAAAATTACAAATCAGCATGGCATGATAGCGCCATGAGTTTGATGGACCGCATTCGCGCTGAAATTCCCGTTTTGATTGAGACGCTGCGCACTTTTCCGTGGGGCAACACGGCGACTGTGCTGCGCGAGCGTTTCCGCGAAGATCGCTTGGGGTTAACCGCTTCTAGCCTCACTTTCACCACGGTGATCGCGCTCGTGCCTTTGGTGACGCTGATTTTGGCGATTTTTACCGCATTCCCCGTGTTTTCCACCATGCAAAACACGCTGCAAACTTGGCTGGTGCAAAGCTTGGTGCCAGACAACATTGCGCGCAGCGTGCAGGGCTATCTGACGCAGTTTGCCTCCAAGGCTTCGCGTCTGGGTGTGGTGGGTTTGGTGGCGTTTGTCGTCACAGCATTGGCGCTGATCTTCACGATGGATCGCACGTTGAACAACATCTGGCGTGTGCGCCAACTGCGCCCGTTTGCGCAGCGCCTCTTGATTTACTGGGCTGCGCTCACGCTCGGCCCCGTGCTGCTGGCCGCTAGCCTGACTTTCACTTCCTATGCGATCTCCAGCTCGCGCGGGCTGGTGGGCGTGATACCGGGTGGCTTGAAATTCTTGCTCGATGTGATCGAATTCATCTTGCTCTCCACCGGCATGGCCGCGCTATATCACTACGTTCCTAACACGCGGGTGAAATGGTCGCATGCGTGGGTGGGCGGCATTTTTGTGGCGATAGGTTTTGAAGTGGCCAAAGCGCTGCTGTCTTGGTATTTGCGCAGCGTGCCCACTTATGCAGCGGTGTATGGCGCGTTTGCTACCGTGCCAATTTTGCTGCTTTGGTTTTACATCGCTTGGGTGATCGTCCTGTTTGGCGCGGTGATCGCGGCTTATTTGCCCAGCTTGCTCTCAGGCGTGGCGCGGCGCGGCGGCACACCCGGTTGGAATTTCCAACTCGCCTTTGAAACGATTCAGCAGCTTGCCGATGCGCGCAACTCAGATGCCAAAGGCCTCACCCGCCTGCAACTTGCCTCGCGCCTGCGCATTGACGACCTGCAGCTGGTTCGCCCTCTGCAAGCGCTGCAAGAATTGGATTGGATCGGCAGCTTGGATAGCGATGAAGACAGCACGCAGCGCCTCGTGCTCCTCGTTGATCCTGACACCACTGCGCTTTTGCCATTGGCTCATAAGCTGCTGCTCAAACCTTCTGACGGTGTTGATTTTTGGAACAAAAATGGCCTTTCCCCGTTACAGAATATGCGTGGTGTGCTGTTGAACTCGTAGCGATCAAACGCTCTTTGCAATTGACCAAACACAAGGCAAGAGCTGGATTAAGCCAATTCCCGACCAAAGAGTCACGGTAATGACTAGGCAGTAGAATGCATTCTGCTATTTTGCAAACTTGACTACCGTAGCCATTATGAAAAGCCAACGTCGTTCCTTCATCATTTATGCAGCCAGCACCGGCGCTGCAGCCACCTTAGGCACCCAAGCCGCCTTCGCGCAAACGCCAGAGCTCGTTAAAGACACCGATGCCAATGCAATCGCTCTCGGCTACAAAACAGACGGTAGCAAGACGGACACCAAAAAATATCCCAAATACGCCAAAGAGCAAAACTGCGCGAACTGCGCTTTGTGGGTCGGTGATGCCAAAGCCGCCAATGGTAAATGCGCGTTGTTTGCAGGCAAGGCCGTCGCTGCCAAGGCCTGGTGCAGTGCTTGGGCGAAGAAGGCCTAAAACATTGCCTTTGTTAGAAGCACATGGCTGATTTGATACCTACCAGCCAAGATAAGCCCGCACGAGCGGGCTTATCTCTTTCTGCTGCCGACATTTCCCGCATCATCGAGATGGCCTGGGAAGATCGCACGCCCTTTGAGGCGATTGAAGTGCAGTTTGGTTTGAACGAATCCGCAGTAGTGCGCCTGATGCGCAGCGAGATGAAAGCCAGCTCCTTCAAAATGTGGCGCAAACGCATGAACGCTCGCACGACAAAGCATGTGGCTTTGCGCGATGCATCCGTGACCCGGCACCGCGCAGCGCACACACGGCAAGCTTGATTTAAAAGAAGAAATGGCCTGTAGCCGTTATAAAAATTGCGCAGGGTGCTATTAAATTCATAGCTATTATGGTTTGATCTGCGCTGAGCAGCTGCCCGGCTGACCCGTCGCGGCAGGCCCTTCGGGCGAGCACGTGCAGTACTCGCGCTCAGGGCACGTCAAAACAACTCGCTTCGCTCAAACACGTTTTGACTCTGCGGCCCTGATCGCCCCGTGCTTCCGGCCTGCCGCTCAATTGGGTCAGCCGGGCAGCTGCTCAGCGCAGATCAAATCGCACCCGCACCAATCAAGCAACTGAGGCCAGACACAGCAGTCAGCTTTAGCCGCATCGGCAACCAAGCACTCCAGCCCGCAGTCACGTAGCTTCTGTGATCCACCAGATAGCAAACGATGAGCAAAGCTGCTAGCAATGGCAGCCCTGCATAGGCGGGCATGATGAGCGCGATCCACGCGATGAGGCTGGGTGAGATACCCCAGATGTAGTGGAAGGTCTGCTCATGATGCGGGCGCTGCGCGGCGATGCCCCAATGGATGCCGCCTAAGAAGGTGGCGATCAGGGCAGCGTAGGAGGTGAGGGCGATGGCAAGCCATGGGCGCAGATCGGCTTGCACGATCCAGAGCAGGGCTGCGAGCAGCACGAAAGGGATCAAGCCTGCATAGCCCAAGCGTGTGGCGAGCGGGCTGGGCGCGGAGGAGGTGAGGTAGGGCATTTTTATAAGGAAACCGAGGGTTCGCCGTTATGAAATGTGCGTGGCGTGCTATTTAAATCATAGCAGAAAAGTTTGCTCTGGCAGAGCAAGGAGCTTGGAGAAATCTCGCTGATCGCGCTGCACAGTTTCGTAAAATTTACTGAAAGAATTGCAGAGTTTGCTTGGATTGGCAAAGAGCTGGGGAGCGGCTCTGAGCTGCGCCAGGCGCGGCAGAATCTCTCGGTAGCCTTGAAACAGAGTGGCTTGCGTGAAGACGCGATCACGGCTTGGCCACTGCGGCAGATGAGCCAGCTGCGCGATATCTCCCAGCCAGATGCAATCGCAAACTTCTTGCATACGCGTGAGCACAAAGCGCCAGCGGCGCTCGCTCCAAGGCAGTTCTTGATGAGCGGCTGTGTGAATGATGCCGATGCGCAAAGCGCGAGTTGGCGCGCTGGTTTGCGATACCGATGGTTCAACAGGCGCTGGCGCTAATGCCCAAGGATGGATCAGCTCAATATTTCTATGTGGCGCTTCCTGTAGCTTACTCGCTATTATTTTAGTAGCATACTCTCTTTGATTTATAACGGATAACTGCTCATTTTCTTTGAAAAAACGCTCCCAATCATGAGTGAGTCGATGCGGCTCTTGCACCGCCGCATGCATGCCCGGCTCTGCGCCTACATCCGCGCTTTCGCGGGCGAGGGTGTCGAGCTGCTCGTAGCTCATGTCTACTGCCGTCTTGTTGCAGCGCCAAGCTTTCCAAGCGCGTTCGGGTGCGTATTTCGCCACGTTGGCGGCGTTGAAAAGATAGGGTTTGGAAGAAAACGTGGCTGCCACCCATTGCCAGCTGAGATGGTTGCTAGGCAGATCGCCATCGAGCAAATGAGCGTAGAGCCAATCAGCGCCTGCGCGCCAATGCACTTTGCGCAGATGCACGCAATAGCTGGCCAACCACATGCGGGAATGGTTGTGCAGGTAGCCTGTGGCATAGAGCTGGCGCACGGCTGCATCGATCACTGGAACGCCTGTAGCGCCACCCCGAATGTCTTGGGGCAACTCATGCGCATACTTGCCGCGCCACAGGTTAGCGGGGCGCATGTCTTGCAAAATAGCATCGGGCTTAGGCGCGCGGCTCCAGACATGGTGGAAGAATTCTCGCCAACCGAATTCAAAGATGAGTTTGTCTTCGTAGCTCAAACGGTGCTTCATGGCAACTTGCTGCGCCACTTGCGGCAGACTCACTATGCCGTGTGTCAGGTAAGGCGACAAACCCGTGACTTCACCATCCAGCGCATTGCGCGTGCGGGCGTATTGGCTCGGTGAAATGGCTTGAATGCGCTGCTGGGCAGCCTCAAAGCTGGGTGGAAATTCTTGTAGCGCGGCTGGGATGCCAAAGCTGCTGATGTCAATCACGCTGCCAGCGGCAGGCGTACTCGTCATGGCGTTTGTCATGCTGCTTCATCGCCGCACTTGCAGCGCACCGGGGTTGACAATGTTTGTTGGCTGGCCTTTGATGAAGTTCACTACGTTGTCAAACGCTGCGCTGAAGTAGAGTTCGTAACTGTCTTGCTCGACATAGCCGATATGCGGCGTGCAGATGCAGTTTTCTAAGCGCAAGAGCGCGTGGCCTTGCAAGATGGGCTCGCTTTCAAACACATCCACCGCCGCCATGCCTGGGCGGCCACGGTTGAGTGCGGCGATCAATGCGTCTTGGTCAATCAGCTCGGCGCGCGCGGTGTTCACCAACAGCGCCGTGGGCTTCATGAGCGATAAATCTTGCAGACGCACGCAGCCTGCGGTTTCTTCGTTCAAGCGCAGATGCAGCGATAACACGTCGCTGGTGGCAAACAGTTCTTCGCTGCTGGTTGCTGTCGCAAAGCCCAAGCCTTGCGCGCGCGCCAGCGTGGTCTCGCGGCCCCAAACGATCACGTTCATGCCAAACGCTTTGGCATAGCCCGCCACGAGTTGGGCGATTTTTCCGAAACCCAGCAGGCCGAGTGTGCGGCCTTTGAGCGTGGTGCCAAGGTTGAAGTTGGGCGGCATGGAGGCAGTTTTCAAACCAGATTGTTGCCAAGCGCCATGCTTCAAGTTGCTGATGTAGTGCGGCAAGCGGCGTTGGGCGGCCATGATCAGAGCCCAAGCGAGTTCGGCTGGCGCGGTGGGCGAGCCCACGCCTTCTGCCACGGCAACGCCTCGCTCGGAGCAGGCCGCCACATCAATATGGCTGCCCACGCGCCCGGTTTGTGAGATCATTTTCAGACGCGGCAATTTTTCAATCACTTGGCGCGTGAGGTGCGAGCGCTCGCGGATGAGCACGATCACATCGGCATCTTTCAGCCTCACAGAAAGCTGGCCAATGCCTTTGACGGTGTTGGTGTAAACCTTGGCTTGGTATTCCTCCAGCCGGGCGGCGCAGGGCAGTTTACGTACGGCGTCTTGGTAGTCATCGAGAATCACAATATTCATGGCTTGTTATTGTGCCTGCAAGTTATGCAGTTTCCCGATACGATGCATGTTTCAACTCATTACTTTTGGAGCCAATCCGTGAGCATTTCCATGTCATCCGCCAGCAGCCCTTTGTTCAAAGCCATGTTGGGTAACCTCGATCATTTCTTGGTCAAAGCGGCGGCGCATGCTGAAGCGAAGAAATTCGATCCTGCCAATCTGCTGGCCTCACGCCTAGCGCCTGACATGCTCCCGCTCACGCGCCAGGTGTTGATCGCCTGCGACGCCAGTAAGTTTGGCATCGCTCGTTTGGCGGGTGTGGAAGCGCCCAAGTTTGAAGATACCGAGACGACGATTGAGCAATTGCGCGAGCGCATTGCCAAGACAATCGCCTTCATCGACAGCGTGCCAGCAGACAAACTCGATGGCACAGAAGACAAAGACATCACTTTTCCCTCCGGCCCAGCGGGCAATCGCACGATGAAAGGCGAGGCTTATCTGAAGCATTGGGTGATTCCCAATTTCTTTTTCCACACAACGACTGCTTACGCACTGCTGCGACACAACGGCGTAGAGCTGGGCAAGTCAGAATTTTTGCTGGGTGCACACACTGAGAAGTGATCTTCTACCGAAGAATTACTATCATTTCAATAGCAATCTGCGCACAATACATAACGGCTAGAACCCTAAAACGTTTAAAAATCTAGCGCAGAAGTGCTTATCGAGGCACTTCATAAAAACAATCTGGGCACAGGGCTCGGTAGCGCGTGTTGCCGCCTATCAGCACCTGATCGCCTTCGTGCAAACGGTTGCCTTCGTCGTCAAAGCGGGCGTTCATGCTGGCTTTTTTACCGCAATCGCAGATCGTTTTCATTTCTTCCACATCATCACCCAGCACGAGCAGCGCGGCGGAGCCTTCGAAAGCCTTGCCTTGAAAGTCGCTGCGCAGGCCGTAGCACATCACGGGCGTACGGTTTTCATGCGCCCAGCGGTGCAGCTCCTCCACTTGCGCGAGGGTGAGAAATTGCGCTTCGTCGATCAGCACGCAAGCCAATTTGGAGATCCAAGCTTCCTGCTGTGCAGTGGCAATGCACTCGGCCATGGATTGCTGGGGATTGAAAGTGACCGCATCGCGCGCCAGACCTAAGCGCGAAGCAATCTTGCCGTGGCCATCGCGGTTGTCTAGCTCGGCCGTGAGCAACACAATGCGCATGCCGCGCTCTTCGTAGTTGAAGGCCGCTTGTAGCAGGGCGGTGGATTTGCCGGCGTTCATCGCGGCGTAGCGGAAATACAGTTTGGCCATAGAAATAATTTTGACAAGGATAACGCACATAATCATCAAAACAGGAGACCGATATGGCCATCTTCAGTCAAGACGCACTCAACCCCGGTGTGAAAAAGCGCGAGGTGTTTGGTTGGGCGATGTATGACTTTGCCAATTCCGGCTACACCACGGTGGTGATTACCGCCGTCTATGCGGCTTACTTCGTCGGCGGCATTACGCAAAAGGCTGAATGGGCGACCTTTGCCTGGACGCTGGCTCTTTCGATCTCCTATGCGATCGTGATGCTCACCATGCCCAGCATCGGTGCGATTGCTGATTTGCGGGCGGCGAAGAAACGTTTTTTGATGATCTTCACAGCAGGCTGCGTGATCAGCACAGCCGCGCTGGCCTTCACCGGGCCAGGCACGGTGGCGTTGGCATTCTTTCTGATCGTCGTCTCCAATATGTTTTACAGCTACGGCGAGTCGCTCACAGCTGCCTTTCTACCTGAGCTGGCCAAGCAAGAAGCGCTGGGCAAAGTGAGCGGCTGGGGCTGGAGCTTTGGCTACTTTGGCGGCATGCTGGCGCTTGGCATCAGCTTGGGCTACGTACTTTGGGCGCAAGGAAAGGGCATCCCGGCTGAAAAATTCGTCCCCGTGACGATGATCATCACGGCGTTGATCTATGGCGCTTCGGCCTTGGTCACCTTTAAGCTGCTCAAAGAGCGGGCGCAGCCCAATCCCAAGGCATTGCAAGAAAGTGGTCTCAAAGCTTCTCTGCTGCAGCTCAAGACCACCTTTCAGCAAGCCCGCAAGTACAAAGATTTCATGTGGCTGATGCTGTGCGCGGTGTTTTACCAAGGCGGCGTGATGGTGGCGATTTCGATTGCGGCGATTTATGCGGAGCAGGTGATTGGCTTCAAGCCGCAAGAGACCATGGTGCTGATCTTTGTGCTCAATCTGGCCGCCGCAGCCGGCGCATTTGCCTTCGGTTATTTCCAAGATCGCATTGGCCACAAGCTCGGTCTCGGTATCACGCTGGTTGGCTGGATCGCCACCTGCATCATTGCGGCGCTCACCACGAGCAAAGGCGGCTTTTGGTATGCCGCCGCGCTGGCAGGTTTTTGCATGGGATCGAGCCAATCTGCAGGTCGCGCGATGGTGGGCATGTTTGCTCCGAAAGCGCAGCTTGCGGAGTTTTACGGCCTCTGGGGCTTCGCCACAAGGCTGGCCAGCATCATCGGGCCTTTGACGTATGGCGCGATCACTTGGGCCACGGGCGGCAATCAGCGCATCGCGATTGCATCGACCACGGTGCTCTTTGTTATCGGGCTGATCTTGCTACAGAAAGTGGACATGGCGCGCGGGCGCGCAGCTGGCGCACAGGGTAATACATAGTTGCTATTGAATAGATAGCACTTCGCACACATTCCATAACAGGCAGAAGCCAAATTGGCCAGTACCCGTGGCGGATCTCAAAGGCGATCCGCAGCGCGTGCTCATGGCGGCAGCGTACAGGTGCAAAGCGTGCTCGGGCAAGGCTCCGAATTCACGCTCGCACTGCCTTGGGTGCAAGCCACCTAAGGCGCTACAAAAAGGCCGGGCATAAGCCAAGTGGCTTACACCCGGCAAAGCCATCAATTCACCCAGTTGCAAGAGGGCATTTCATACGCTCGCACTTTCTTGAGAATATGCTCTGGCAAACGTTGAATCCGCTTGTCGTGTGAGGCAAACACGATCTGCTGATAACCGTGAGAAACAGGTTTGCCATCGACTAGGAAACGGAAGAGCAAATACAGTGAGCAGGATTTCACATCAAAAGTATTGAGCTCGCACTGAATCGTTTGAAACGGGAAGGTTTCCTGCACATATTCTTGGTGTGCCCGCTTTGTAATCAGTACGCCTTGTGTTTGCAGTAAATCCTGCGCTATGAATTGATGTAGCCAACGCTCGCGGCAAATGCCTTGCCATTCAAAATAGCGTGCAAAGTAAGTGTTACCGTAGGCGTTAGATTCTTTCAAATAAATATCAATGTTGTGATGAAAGGTCTGAATACCGATTTGCCGGTTTGGCACAATGATTTGCTCTGCATCGCCGCTGGGAAAGCTTGGCTGCATGGGCACGGTAATAAGTTCGGGGGAAGAGTGGCTGGATAGCATGGTAATTTCCTTGAAAGTTGATGTGACCGTGTGGACGGTCGCTCTGGGTTTTGCCCGTGTAGGACACTTCCAAGGCCACGCCCAGCCTTTGGTGCGCGACGCTATCCATCTTGTGAGGCACAGATGAGAGCGAGAGACCGTAAAAGCTGAGAGCGGCCCTGAAACTGGTGGGAGCTGGCTGCATCGCGCAGCCACTCAAATCGCGCGCAGGCTCTCAGGCCGATTCGGCGCTGGCTGTGCAAGAGCCGCAATCGGCATCGACATCGTGAAAGTGGTGTATTCGCCGTCTATGGAGTCGCAGCGGATCTGCCCGCCAAAAGCCTTGATCACACGCTGGCAAAACGCCAAACCCACACCTGCGCCTGCTGATTGTTTGGTGCTGTAGTAGGTGTCAAAAATTCGCTTGATGATGGCTTTGGGGATGCCGCTGGCCGTGTCTGTGAATGTGAGTAGTCCAGTTCGATCTTCGCAAGCCACACGAATATGAATCTCGCCTTTTTCAGAGGCCTTCATCGCATACAAAGAATTTTTGATCATGTTCGACAACACAAAAATCATCAGCGCTTGTGAGCCAAAAAAAGAAAAATCATGCTCGATGCTCGCGTGCACTTTTTTGCGCTCCGAGGCCAAGAGCGGATAGCTATCCACCGCCTCATGCACACAAGCTTGCATGGATTGCTGTTTGAAATCGCTCGTGTCAATATGCTCCATGCGTGCTGAAGCGAGGATCAGATCAATCATTTTGTTGGTGCGATCCACCTGTTGCACGATCTTGTGGCACATGGCTTCCAGCGCCTGATGAGAGGCCATACTAGCCGCTGCGCTGGCTATGTCTCCTGCCGCATCTTGGCTGCCCCGTGTTTTTTGTATTTCCTGTAGGAGCTGTGGCAATTGCGCTGCCGCATGGCAGGCCTGCATGCGAATCGTTGCGAGCGGCGTGCGCAGCTCATGCGCTATCGTGGCAGCTGCCGCGAAAGGGCTCAGCAGATCATGGCGAATCACCACATAGCTCATCAAGCAAAGGTTGATTGCAATAAACACCACGCCCGGTGGATAAAACTCAATGCCGTAATTGCACAAATAATCCACAGCAGCCGGCATATAAACCACCGCTGCTGCCAAAAAGATGCGCCATTTGTTGCGCTGCGCTAGAGGTGCTGATTTGTAGCGCTCAAAAGCAATGACAAACACCCGTAAGGCCAGCACAGCCGTTTGCAGCACATGCACCGCATGCAAAGGCCCCGCCTTGGGATAAAAGCCCCAGTAATAGGTGTAATGCCCAGCCACAAACCAATCGCCAAACGGCACAAACACCGCCAGCAACGCAGCCAATCCGTAAGACGCATAGATCCAAGGCTGCTCAGATTTTTGCGCGCAAATCTCTGCCGAGAAGTGATACATCGTCGTTGGCAAGAAGATGATCATCACATAGCCAAAGCGAATGATGATGTCGGCCACAGCCGCATCTGAAACGGTATAAAGCACCGCCCAACTGCTCTGCCAAAAGAAGGTGGTGACACAAAAAAGAAAGAAACTCGCCGTCACCCGGCTCAAGCCCTTCGCCGACAGCACATACAAGCCGAAGGCGATAAACAGGCCAGAAACCAGAGCAGGGAGAAGCGAATACATGGGCTTGAAAGGGGTAGATGCTGCAAATCACTGTATCCATTCGTACAAAACCGCAAGCCCAGCCCCCGGTAATTCTGACAGTGGTGGGAGAAAGCAACACTCTTCGTCCATCGTTATACGGCCTAGTTTGGAGCAGATGGCGGCTAGTTCGGCGGAGCCGAGATAGACGAAGGTGTTTTTTGCCGATGCGGTTGGGGAAGTTTCAGGTAAGCTTGGCATACATTACTAACATACATCATAATATTAAGAATGCAAACATCTTCCTTTAATCGAACACAGATTTATCTGACGGCCGCTCAGCAAAGCGCCTTGGCTGCCATGGCGCAAGCGCAGAGTAGCTCAAGCAGCGCTTTGATTCGCGAGGCGATTGATGGGTACATCGCAGCGCATCAGCCTGCTAGCAAGCTGGCTCGTCGATTGGCCGTGGCGGGAAGCTGGCAGGCCAATCCAGACGCTCCTAGCCTGCGTGAGCTGCGCGGCGAGGAGCGCTCATTTTGAGCACCGGCTCAAAGCCCAGCGTCCAG
>JANOJL010000065.1:0-1773 GCA_031418715.1 Variovorax sp.
CGATGTGCGCAACACGCTGGATAGCACCTTCAAGGAAATCGTTGCCCAAAACCTGCGCTGGCCGTCGGTCTACGTGCACCGCGACTTCATGCCCCGGAACTTGATGATGCCCAACGAGCGCCGCGCAGGGCCGCCCCAAGCAAGCTCAGCCCCCTTGGGGGGCAGCGAACTACGCGCAGCGAGAAGCGTGGGGGCCTCATCCCCCGGCATTCTTGATTTTCAAGATGCCGTTCACGGCCCCATCACCTATGACATTGCCAGCTTGATGCGCGATGCCTTCCTGACTTGGGAAGAGGACTTTGTATTGGACATCACCATCCGCTATTGGGAAAAGGCGCGTAGAGCAGGATTGCCTGTTGGTGATGATTTTGGCGAGTTTTACCGGGGCGTGGAGTGGATGGGCTTGCAACGACATCTGAAGATTGCGGGGATCTTCGCCCGCCTGACCTTGCGTGACGGCAAACCGCAGTACCTGGCAGACACACCGCGCTTCATTGACTACATCCGAAGCACGTGCAGCCGCTACCGCGAGCTCAAACCGCTGTTGCGCTTGATTGACCGCGTTGAAGGCATTGAAGCCGCGACCGGGTTTGCCTACGGGCGGGTCTGACGGATCACACAACTCATGCCGCGCTTCTACTGCCCTGCGCCGATGGCAACTGGCGACAGCTTGGGCCTGCTCGCAGGCGCAGCGCGCCACGTGCAGGTGCTGCGCTTGCAGCCAGGCGACAGCATCACACTGTTTAACGGCGACGCAACGTTGGGCGGCGAGTTCGAAGCCACCGTCGTGCGCATGGGCCGAAGCGACGTTGAGGTGATGGTCGGCGTACATCACGCCATCGAGCGAGAAGTCGCCCGCCCGGTGCACCTGGCCGTGGGCATGCCCGCCAACGAGCGCATGGACTGGCTGGTCGAGAAGGCGACCGAGTTGGGCGTTGCCAGCATTCAGCCATTGATCACTGAGCGCAGCGTGCTGCGGCTGTCCGGCGAGCGGGCTGACAAAAAGCAAGCCCATTGGCAAAGTATCGCTGTGGCTGCCTGCGAACAGTGCGGCCGTAACCGTGTTCCGGTGATTCACCCGGTGACGAGCCTTACGTTGTGGATGAAAGCGCCCCGACCGGGGCGGGTATATCTACTGTCGTTGCGCGGTGCGAGCCTGCCACTACTGGACGCGACCCGTGACACGGCGCGCGGGTCAATAGCCGATGCGGCGTTAACCTTTCTGTCTGGCCCCGAAGGCGGCTTGAGCGACAACGAAGAACAGGCGGCGAGGGCCAGCGGATTTGTTGACGTATCCCTCGGCCTGCGCGTGCTGCGTGCCGAAACGGCCGCGCTGGCCGCGCTTACACTCATGGCATGAAAAAAAACCTCTGGCTATTGGCAATTTGCCAGGGGCTCTTCCTGACCAACAACGTGGTCTTTATTGCCATCAACGGCCTCGTGGGCTTCAGCCTAGCCCCGTTCGGCTGGATGGCGACGCTGCCGGTGATGGGCTATGTGGTGGGCGGCGCGTTGTCTACTGGCGTAGTCGCCAAAACCCAGATGCGATTTGGCCGCCGAACATCGTTTCAGATTGGTCTGGCGGTGGCGTTTTTCTCGGCGCTGCTGTGCGCCTATGCGGCCATCAACAGAGAGTTCTGGTTGTTGTGCGGGGCTACCGTGATTGCGGGCTATTACAACGCCAATGCGCAGCTTTATCGCTTTGCGGCGGCAGAACTGGCCACGCCAGATTGGCGCGAAAAGGCAGTCTCGATGGTGCTTGCGGGTGGCTTG
>JANOJL010000066.1:0-221738 GCA_031418715.1 Variovorax sp.
TCGATCAGCGCCTCGTAAGAGAGCATGCCCTCGGGCGTGGGGCCGTCGCCCACGTGGATGAGCGTGGCCAAGGCACGGCTTTTGGCGCGCAGATCGGCCATCATCGGTATGAAGGGATCGTCCACCAGCAGCACGCGCGTGTCGCAGTCGTCCAGCGAATAGGCAATCTCGGTGGCGCTCCAGCGTGTATTGCAGGGGTTGATGACCGCACCAGCCCAGGGCACGGCCATGTAAGCCTCGACGTAGCGATCACTGTTGAGCGACAGGATGCCTACGCGATCCCCGCTGCCCACGCCCAGCGCGTGCAACGCTGCGGCGAAGCGCGAGATGCGTTCGCGGAACTGGGTAAAGGTTTGGCGGCGGCTGCCGCAGACGGTGGCGATCCCATTGGGGTTGCATGCGACTGCGCGTTGCAGGGCTTGAGTGATTTGCATAGTGCTTTCCTTGTGGTTGTTGTGGTGGTGTCAGTGAATGGCAGCTTTGGGTGATTCGGTGTTGTGTGGACCAGTGATTGTTTGCAAGGCTTCCTAGGCTTGGGGCAAATCAGAAAGGCGCATCGCAGAGTCGAATGCGCATCATCGTTTTACTGTAAGCGTTAATGAGACACGCTTCAATACAGCATTAGTGTTATCCAGCTTTAGCCGAAAGATGGCTCTGCTGGGCTATTCGCATGAAGCAACACACTTGAAAACTTTACCCGATGGCACAGCTTACAAAGGACAGCTACATACATACATGCGCAGCAGTTCGCAGGCATGCCGAGGCTTTTTTACAAGCCAAATAGGCCTGTAGCCGTTATATAATCTATTCAGGATGCTATTATTTTAATAGCATCCTGCGAACAATCGATGCAAATAAAAACAGCCTGCAGATGAAAGCAGGCTGTTGATAGCGGTGCAAAGCGAGTGGTTAAAACTAATCTGCCGCCACTTCTTCCGTCTCAGGCTTGGCCTTTCCTTCTTTCTTAGGCAGAGGTTGAATGTCAAGGGTGATTTTGTCTTCGGCATCCACATCCACAGTGACGATGCCGCCATCGACCAGCTTGCCAAACAGCAATTCATCAGCTAAAGCTTTGCGAATGGTGTCTTGGATCAAGCGCTGCATCGGGCGTGCGCCCATCAGCGGATCAAAGCCTTTTTTGCCCAAATGTTTGCGCAGCGCGTCGGTAAACGTGACATCGACTTTCTTCTGATCCAGTTGGGTTTCCAGTTGCAGTAAGAATTTGTCGACCACGCGCAGAATCACATCTTCATTGATTGGCTTGAAGCTGACCATCGCATCCAAGCGGTTGCGGAATTCTGGCGTGAACAACCTCTTGATATCTGCCATCTCATCGCCTTGTTGGCGCGAGTTGGTAAAGCCAATGGTGGATTTGTTCATCGTCTCAGCGCCAGCATTGGTCGTCATGATGATGATGGTGTTGCGGAAATCGGCTTTGCGACCATTGTTGTCGGTCAAGGTCCCGTGATCCATCACCTGCAGGAGCACGTTGAAGATATCTGGATGCGCTTTTTCAATTTCATCGAGCAGCAACACGCTGTGCGGCTTCTTGGTGATGGCTTCGGTGAGCAAACCACCTTGGTCAAAACCCACGTAGCCTGGGGGCGCGCCAATCAGGCGGCTCACGGCATGGCGCTCCATGTATTCGCTCATGTCAAAGCGAAGCAGATCAATACCCATGATGTTGGCCAATTGCTTGGCTGCTTCCGTCTTACCCACGCCCGTGGGGCCTGAGAACAGGAATGAGCCAATCGGCTTGTCTGCACGGCCTAAGCCCGAACGAGCCATTTTCACAGCAGCGGCCAAAGCTTCGAGCGCAGCATCTTGGCCAAACACTACGTTTTTCAGATCACGCTCAATCGTCTTGAGCTTGCTGCGATCATCATTGCTCACGCTGGCGGGCGGAATACGGGCTATCTTGGCAACAATTTCTTCCACTTCCGATTTAGAAATGGTTTTCTTTCGTTTGCTTGCAGGCAAGATGCGCTGCGCTGCACCCGCTTCGTCGATCACGTCAATCGCTTTATCTGGAAGATGGCGATCATTGATGTATTTGGCCGAAAGCTCTGCCGCAGCCACCAATGCACTTACAGCAAACTTCACGTTGTGATGCTCTTCAAAGCGGCTCTTCAAGCCCTTCAAAATCTCCACCGTTTGCTCAATTGTGGGTTCAACCACATCAATCTTCTGGAAACGGCGAGACAGCGCGGCATCTTTCTCGAAAATGCCCCTGTATTCAGTAAAGGTCGTCGCACCAATGCATTTCAAAGTACCGTTGGATAGCGAGGGCTTGAGCAAATTGGAGGCATCGAGAGTGCCGCCAGAGGCTGCGCCAGCACCGATCAAGGTATGAATTTCGTCAATAAACAAAATTCCATTGGGTTTGTCTTTCAAATTCTTGAGCACACCTTTCAAGCGCTGCTCAAAATCGCCACGGTATTTCGTGCCAGCGAGCAATGCGCCCATGTCAAGCGAATAGACCACTGCCTCAGCCAGAATTTCAGGCACATCTTTTTGCGTGATGCGCCAAGCCAAGCCCTCCGCAATCGCGGTTTTACCCACACCGGCCTCGCCAACGAGCAAAGGATTATTTTTTCGGCGACGGCACAAAATTTGAATCGCTCGCTCGACTTCGTACTCACGGCCAATCAGCGGATCAATCTTGCCGTCTTTGGCCAGCTGGTTCAAGTTCTGCGTGTATTGTTCCAGCGGGGAAGCCTTTTCAGATTTTTCTTCGCGCTCTTCGCCGCCATCGCTTGTGCCCTCGCCTGCTTTCGCTGGCTCGGGAGGATCGGTCTTCTTGATGCCGTGTGCAATGAAGTTGACCACATCCAAGCGCGTCACGCCTTGCTGATGCAAATAGTAAACGGCATGTGAATCTTTTTCGCCAAAAATCGCCACTAGCACATTCGCGCCAGTGACTTCCTTTTTGCCATTGCCAGTACTTTGCACATGCATGATCGCGCGCTGGATCACGCGCTGGAAGCCAAGCGTGGGCTGTGTGTCCACCTCTTCGGTGCCAGCGACTTGCGGCGTGTTGTCTTTGATGAAATTGGTGAGCGATTTTCGCAACTCGTCAATGTTGGCAGCGCAGGCTCGCAGCACTTCAGCAGCGCTGGGGTTGTCTAGCAAGGCGAGCAGCAAATGCTCCACGGTGATGAACTCGTGGCGCTGCTGGCGCGCTTCGACAAAGGCCATATGCAAACTGACTTCAAGTTCTTGAGCAATCATATAAATTCCTAGGGGCTTTCGTCTGTAATCTGTACGTTCATTTTGCTGCAAAACCCATCGCCTTGCACGCTAGATTTTTTTAACTTGTGGGCTCGCTGACACATTGCAAGGGGTGACCAGCTTTTTGAGCAGCCTCCATCACCCGATCCACTTTGGTGGCTGCGACATCTTTGCTGAACACGCCGCAGACGCCTTTGCCTTCCATATGAATCTTCAGCATGATTTGCGTGGCAGTTTCGCGGTCTTTGCTAAAGAACTCTTGGATCACGGCGACGACAAATTCCATCGGCGTATAGTCGTCGTTAAGCAATGCCACCTGATACATCTGCGGTGGCTTGGTTTTTTCAGGCTTTCGCTCCAAGACCACTGCGCCGCCATCGTCTTCTTGTGGCAATGGTTTGACTGTAGGCTGCTTGGGCGGAGGAGGTTTTTGGGTGGCCAAGGAATGTCCTGAGTACGGTGTTAATGGTTGAATTTTAAGGCGATGCAAGAATTTGCAAGTGCGACGGCGCCAATAGCACTTCTTTTACTTCCTAGACAACCCAAAACAAAGCATCACAATTTCACAAAAAATCATGCTTTGTCTATGACGAACATGAGTTACATACAAATGAAACATGGAATAAGTCGCCTATTTGGCACCTCTATGCTAAACCCTCAAACTTGCTAGAGAATTCACAAAAACGCACCTCATCCTTTCGTTGGAGAACACTTAATAACTTGGCTAGTGAATAAGACCCAACCATACCCAAGCAGCCCGAAGTACCGCTCAAACTTGAATCGAGCATGCGCACACCTCAATTCCATGAGGAAATGAAGAGTTGACGTACAGCCGCTGAATCAGCGGCGTTTTCGTTCGAAGTAAAAGGCGTCAACGATTTAGCGAGTGAAACTGCGACCTCACCGATCACATGTGATCAATCATCACTTGACCGAAGCCAGAGCAACTCACTTGAGTCGCGCCATCCATCAGGCGAGCAAAATCATAGGTAACCTTCTTGCTGGCGATGGATTTTTCCATGGAAGAAATGATCAGGTCAGCAGCAGCCGTCCAACCCATGTGGCGCAGCATCATCTCAGCTGAGAGGATCTCAGAGCCAGGATTCACGTAATCCTTGCCGGCATACTTAGGTGCAGTGCCGTGAGTGGCTTCAAACATAGCAATGCTGTCAGACAGATTAGCGCCGGGTGCGATGCCAATGCCGCCAACTTGAGCAGCCAAGGCATCTGACACATAGTCGCCGTTCAAATTCAACGTAGCAATCACACTGTATTCAGCGGGGCGCAGCAGAATCTGCTGGAGGAAAGCATCGGCAATACTGTCTTTGATGATAATGTTCTTGCCCGTTTTCGGGTTTTTAAGCTGGCACCATGGGCCGCCGTCAATTAGCTCAGCGCCGAATTCTTTTTGTGCCAAGGCATAAGCCCAGTCACGAAAGCCACCCTCGGTGAACTTCATGATGTTTCCTTTGTGAACGATAGTCACGCTGGGCTTGTCGTTGTCAATCGCGTATTGAATCGCTTTGCGCACCAAACGCTCGGTGCCCTCGCTGGAAACTGGTTTGATGCCGATGCCTGACGTATTTGGGAAACGAATCTTGGTCACACCCATTTCATCTTGCAAGAATTTGATCATTTTTTTGGCTTTGTCGCTGCCAGATTCAAATTCGATGCCGGCATAAATGTCTTCGCTGTTTTCGCGGAAGATCACCATGTTGGTTTTCTGAGGCTCTTTCACAGGGGAAGGCACACCTTCGAAATACTGAATCGGGCGCAGGCAAACGTACAGATCCAACTCTTGGCGGAGTGCAACGTTCAGACTGCGAATACCGCCGCCGACCGGCGTGGTGAGCGGGCCTTTGATGGAAACCACATAGTCTTTCACAGCATGCAGAGTCTCCTCTGGAAGCCACACATCTGGGCCATACACTTTGGTGGATTTTTCGCCAGCATAGACTTCCATCCAATGTATTTTCTTCTTGCCGTCATAAGCTTTAGCAACTGCAGCATCCACCACTTTGAGCATCACAGGGGTGATGTCTGCGCCAGTACCGTCTCCCTCGATGTACGGAATGATCGGCTCATCGGGCACATTCAAGGAATAGTTTGCATTGACTGTGATTTTTTTGCCAGCAGTGGGCACTTGGATGTGCTTGTACATGAGGACGATGTCTCCGAATTATTGGGAAAATGGCTGATTAACAGCCAACAAAAAAATTTCTCCGCGACAACTTGTTAAAAAAACTCGTTGCTTGGGTAAACCCTAGGATTTTAACTGTGATTTTTTAAGGGCATTTGTCAACCCAGCACAAAGCAGGCACGTTGTTATCTCACTCCCAAGGTGGGAGGTCATTTAGTTAAATCCAAGGAAACTCACATGTCTAAAATTATTGCTGCACTAGTTGCTGGTCTCTTCGCCGCTGGCGCATTCGCACAGGCTGCAGCTCCAGCAGCGCCTGCTAAGCCAGCTGCTCCTGCGGCCGCCGCGGCTGCACCAGCTGCTGCCGCGCCCGCCGCTGCCGCTAAGCCAGAAGCCAAAATGGAAAAGAAAGAAGACAAGAAGGCTATGGCCAAAGCTGAAAAGAAAGAAAAGAAAGCTTCTAAGAAAAAAGCCAAGATGGAAAAGAAAGCCTAATTTAGGTTTCGTTTCTCTTAAAAATGCCCGTTGCGCCTCGTGCCAACGGGCATTTTTCATGGCGCGCTTGTTTTGATCACACTTTTGCCTGACAATTTCTCCATGAAACATCCTCGCGCACTTCATTCAAAGACGATCCGTCGCCAACTACTTTCATTTACCGTGGCAGCTTGCGCATCATGGGGTGTAACAACTGCGTGGGCTCAAGAGGAGCCACAGCTCGACCTTCAACGTACCACCTTGGGCATCAGCATGCATCGCATCGATACGCAAGTCGCAATGACCCCAGAGCAACGCCAAATCGGCCTGATGTGGCGCAAATCTATGCCCGTGCACGAAGGCATGTTGTTTATTTTTGAACAACCCAGCCAGCAGTGCTTTTGGATGAAGAACACTTTGATTCCTTTGACAGCGGCTTTTCTAGAAGACGATGGCACGATAGTTAATATGGCCGACATGAAGCCGCAAACCTCCTCCCCACACTGTTCTGCAAAGCCCGTGCGTTACGTGCTGGAGATGAATGTGGGTTGGTTTGCCAAGAAGAACATCAAGGCTGGCGCCAAGATCAGCGGTTTGCCCAAAGCACGCTGAGCTGATTGCCTTTGGACGGTCTGATCAGACCGTCATCTTTTTCACAACGTGCAATCAAATCCAAACAAAAAAGGGAGCCTCTTGGCTCCCTTGAATCTCGAGTGGAAACTGTTTTCTTCGAACTAACTTCGTATCAACGAACCACGGCGATTTCGCTACGCTTGCCACCCTTGAAAGTGTAAAGAGTCAGCGCGCCATTCTTGATGTCGCCTTTTTCGTCAAATGCGATCACACCGGTGATGCCTTTGTAATCTGACGTAGCAGCCAACACAGGCAGATACTTTGCTGGATCAGCAGAGTCAGCCTTGATCATGGCAGCAACCATCACATTCACAGCGTCATAAACATACGGCTCGTAAACAGTGATTTCGATGTTGTTCTTGGCTTTGAAATCAGCCTTGAATTTTTCCATCGCTGCTTTGCCTTCGCCTTCAACGCCGCCTGCTTCTGCGCAAACGACTTGGTCATCAGCCATCGCATCGCCAGCCAGCTTTGGCAGTTCAGAGGAGCAGATGCCGTCGCCGCCGAGAAACTTGACTTTGAGACCCAATTGCTTGATCTGCTTCATCATCGGGCCCGCAACTGCGTCCATGCCGCCGAAGAAAATCACGTCAGGCTTCTTGGCTTTGATGGCCGTAAGAATAGCCATGAAGTCGGTGGACTTGTCGGTGGTGAATTCGTGTGCAACAGTCTTGGAGCCAGCGGCTTCAACAGCTTTTTTAAACTCTTCTGCTACGCCTTGGCCGTAAGCGGTACGGTCGTCGATCACAGCAATGCTCTTGCCCTTCAAGGTGTTCACAGCGTACTTGCCGAGCGTGCCGCCCAGATGAACGTCGTCAGCCACCACGCGGAAGGTAGTCTTGTAGCCTTGGCGGGTGAACTTAGGATTCGTGGCCGAAGGAGAGATTTGTGGGATGCCAGCAGCGCTGTAAATAGAAGATGCAGGAATCGAGGTGCCAGAGTTCAGGTGGCCAACCACACCATTGACTTTGCTGTCAACGAGTTTTTGAGCAGCTGCGGTACCTTGTTTTGGATCAGCTGCGTCGTCTTCAGCAACCAATTCAAACTTAACATCTTTGCCACCAATCTTCACGCCTTTGGCGTTCAGATCGGCGATGGCCATACGTGCACCTAGTTCGTTGCCTTTGCCCAAGTGAGCAATAGCACCGCTGACGGGACCGACGTGACCAATTTTGATCACGGAGGTATCAGCAGCTGGCGCTGCTGCTGGAGCAGGTGCAGCGGCGGCTGGCTTTGGGGCTTCTTCCTTCTTGCCGCAGGCAATCAGAGTCAAGGCGATAGCGGCGGCTGCCGTCATTTTCAGGGTTTGCTTCATTCAGCGTTTCTCCAAGTAGTAAGCGAAACACCGAAGATACTCCAAAAACTAGGGCTTTGTCTAGCTTAAATGGATTCGCTGCTCAGTATTTCCACTATGCCAGTATTCATCGGATTCATGGGGCATGCGCGGCAGCATGGGCAACCGCGTGTTGCACAGCCTCTTCCACCACTTGGTGGATGGTGGCTTCTAGCTGGGGCCGCAATTCCTCAAACATCTTGTGAGCATGCTCAAGCGCGAGCTGAGAAACAGTCTCGCTGATACGGCGCCGAAGCTGTATGTCCATGTATTGGCGGGTTTGAACGAGCAACTGTTGGCGCAGGTGTAGTGCCAATTGTGCTGTAGCAACAACAGTTGGCGCATGAACTGCTGCAAGAGCCGCAGGCGGCGCAACTGGCGCTGCTGCGGCTGCGCTCTGATTGGTCACCACTTGCGTGAGTGTGGGAACATATCGAGGTGGAGATTTTTGCATGTCGCGTTTGATCTGGTAACGATCAAGAAGCAAGATTCAGATCGTGCCGCATGATATCGTGGCCGCGATCAGTGTAATACTTCCAGCGTACACGGGCACTTTGTTTATCAGCTTCGTCTTGGCTGACCACTTCAATGACGCGCTCATAAGACTCAAAAATCACAGGAACGGCATTCGTGAGATTCACCAGCACCTGCCTGCCCTGCCCTTGGTCTGCGGATTGGCATAACCAAATCGGCGTGGGCTCGCGCTGCTCGACACTCATGGCATCAAAGCGCCCATGTGGCACGAAGTCCAGCGCGCTGAAACTCCACAACTGCTCATCCAGCTTGGTCAGCATGTCGTGTTCGCCCAAAACAGCAACTGTGCTGCCACTGGCCGCAGCTTTGCGAAGCAAGCGGCAGGCATAGGCCAGTTTGCTGGGTGAATTGAAGTGAAACGCGATCGAGGGCATGTTACAAGCTTTGGCTCAATCACTATCTATTTGATAGCAATCGGCGCAGATTTCTTAACGGCCACAGGCTGTTTTTGCTTAAAGTTAAGCAAAAACTCCAACAACAGAGGCACAGGTCGCCCAGTCGAGCCTTTGGCAGCGCCACTCTTCCAGGCTGTGCCCGCGATATCCAAGTGCGCCCAAGGATATTTGCTGGCAAAGCGCTGCAAGAATTTGGCTGCCGTGATCGCACCGCCCATGCGGCCTGCCACGTTAGCCACATCGGCGAAATTGGTTTTCAAGCCTTCGGCGTAATCGTCATCAAGCGGCATGCGCCAAGCCAAATCTTGCGCTTTTTCACCCGCAGCCAGGAGTTGACTGGCCAGATCATCGTCACTGCTGAACAATCCACTGCGCACTGCGCCGAGCGCGACCACGCATGCGCCAGTGAGCGTGGCGATGTCCACCACAGCTGCGGGTTTGAAGCGCTCAGCGTAGGTGAGTGCATCACACAAGATCAAGCGGCCTTCGGCATCGGTGTTGAGAATTTCAATGGTTTGCCCGCTCATGCTGGTGACCACATCGCCAGGTTTGACGGCGTTGTGTGAAGGCATGTTTTCGCAGCTCGGGATCAGGCCGATCACGTTGACTTTCGGCTTTGAGACTGAAAGCGCCTTGAACACGCCAAGCACACTGGCCGCACCACACATGTCAAATTTCATTTCATCCATCTCAGCGGCAGGCTTGATGGAGATGCCGCCCGTGTCAAAGGTGATGCCCTTGCCCACGAGCACGATGGGCGCGACTGTTTTGGCCGCGCCTTGGTAGCGGAGCACAATGAAGCGCAGCGGCTCAGAAGAACCTTGCGCAACAGCCATGAAGGAGCCCATCTTGAGTTGAGCCACTTCTTTGGGGCCAAGCACTTCGCAGCTCACCGGCGACTTTCCTGCTGCAATGCTATGCGCGGCTTTGGCCAGCAGCGTGGGCGTGGCATGGTTGGCGGGACGATTGCCCCATTCTTTGGCAAATACGACGCCAGCTAAGCAAGCTTGCGCTTCGTCAAACGTGGCCTGCAAAGCTGGTGCATTGGCCACACCGAAAGTGAGCGATGCGAGCTTGGGCTCGGCAGGTTTGCTCTTCGTTGTGCCATAACTGTAGAGCGCGGCGTCGGCAGCATGCATGGCGGCTTTCAAGGCTTCTGGCGATGCATCTGCTTGCCAAACCAACACAACATCCGCTTTGGCAGCCGCCTTAGCTTGTGTTTTGGGTACTGCTGTGGCTGCTGTCGTAGGTGTTATCGGCTTGAAAGCGGCCAGAGCTGCTGCCGTGGCCTTGCCGACGTCTTTCGCATGCCCAGAGCCCGTGCCAACCAACAACACGCGCGCTGCCTTCACGCCCGCGACCGCGTAGGCTGCAAGCAACTGACCGGTCGAGCCATCAAAATCGCCCGCTTCCAATGCTTTAGAGAGCAATGCAGACAAAGCGTCAACAGATGCTGCGGTTTTAGCGGGGTTGACATTTTTGCCAGCGCCAAGGATGGCGGCTTCTTTGCTCACCAGAAGCATCAGGCAAGCAGCGGGCGCGACAGCGGCCTGCGAGAGGTTGATTTTTTTCAGTAGGAAGTCCATGCGATACTCTCAGAAGGAGCTCAAGCAGTGGTCAATCATTGACTCTGCCGAACCTGTGTTTGAACACCTGCAATGTTATTCCATTCCTCGATCCGCCAAGAGCTTGCGCGTAGTTTTGTGGCCACGTTGGTGGTTTTAATCACCGTCGTGATGAGCATGATGCTGATCCGCTCGCTAGGCTTGGCTGCGCGCGGCAGTGTGAACCCGCGCGATGTGATCATGCTGATGGGCTATTCGGTGCTTGGTAATCTGGCGACCATCATGACGTTGTCACTGTTTATCGCCGTCACCAACACACTCTCTCGCATGTACCGCGAGTCTGAAATGGCGGTGTGGTTTGCTTCGGGCAAGGGCTTGGCAGGCTTTGTGAGCCCGGTATTTCGGTTTGCTTGGCCGATTTTGTTGGCGATTGCGTTGCTGGCTCTGGTTGTGTGGCCTTGGGCTGCACAACAAACCAACTTACTGCGTAGCCAGTATGAACAGCGCGGCGATTTAGACCGAGTATCCGTTGGGCAGTTTCAAGAGAATGCCTCCGGTTCGCGCGTTGTGTTTGTTGAAGCGCTAGATTCTGATCTGGCCAAGTCTCAAGGTGCTAGTGCAAGCACACCCGCCACCACACAAACCGGCTCAGAGCTTGCGAATCGGCAGACGCGTAATGTCTTCGTGTCTGAAATCAATGGCAACAATCAAATCATCACTTCTGCGCGCAGCGGCCAAGTGGAAAACATCCAATCCGATCAATTCATTGTGCTGAAAAACGGCCAGCGCATGGAGCAGTCGAGCGACAAGCTGCAAGTCAAGATCGTGGAGTTTGAAGAATATGCCGTGCTGGCCAATGCTTCTCGCATAGCATCGGGCGCTGCGCCCCCCGTGAAATCGATTCCCACCTTGCAACTAATCAGCAAGCCTACCGCTCAGAATCTCGCCGAGCTGAGCTGGCGCATCGGTTTGGCGCTCACTGCCTTCAATCTGTTGCTACTGGCGCTTTTGGTGTCTGCCGTCAACCCACGCGCGGGTCGCGGTTTTGGTATCGCCTTTGCTCTGCTGGCTTTTGTGGTTTATTACAACCTGCTCAATGTCGGCTTCTCGCGCATTGCCAGCGGACGCACAGACTTCGCCAGTTGGATGTTGATGCTACATGGCGGTGTGTTTGCGCTGTCACTGCTGTGGATGGCTCTGCGGCATCATCAATGGTCATGGCGGCATTTGCTGCCTCGCCGCGCTCCCTCCACCATCCAAGCGGCCTGATACACACCATGCAAACCATCCGCCGCCTGATACATCGCGACATTTGGATTTCAGTGTCTTTCGTAGCGCTGGCCTTTCTCACGCTGTTCTCGTTCTTCGATCTGGTGGAAGAGTTGGGTGATATCGGCACAGGCCCTGCGGCTAATCCATATCGCCTGATTCATGCCACACTGTTTACGCTACTCTTGGCGCCAAGCCGCTTGTATGAACTGCTCCCGATTGCCGTTTTGATTGGCAGTATTTTTGTGATGGCTCGTTTCGCGCAAAGCTCAGAATTCACCATCTTGCGCACCAGCGGTATGGGGCCGTGGCGCGCCCTCAAAACCTTGCTCTGGATGGGCTTGGCCTTCACGCTGATCACCTTCGCCATGGGCGACTACATCGCCCCGCAAGCCACGCGCGCTGCGCAGCTGCTCAAGTCCAAATTCACCGGGCAGATCAGCATTGGCCAAACCGGCGCTTGGCTCAAAGACCGCCAACAATTCTCCAGCTATGCCGTCAACGTGGGCGCGTTGGATGCAGATGGCAGCATGCGCAATGTGAAGATTTACGAATTCAATTCCAAAGGTCAAATTTTGGCGACGGTACAAGCTGCACAAGGCGAATTTGAAAATGATGCTTGGCTGCTCAAGCAAGCGCAGCGTCAAGAATTTTTTCTACCCGACAGTGCTCCCAGCAGCACCGCCGCACTGCCCCCCGCCAATGCCAAAACCCGCGTCGAACGCAGCCAGCAGCTGAGCGAATGGCGCTGGCCCACCGGTATCAGTGCAGAAATGGTGTCGGTCGCGCTGCTCAAGCCTGAGCGCATGGCCACGCTTGATCTCTTTCAATATATCAACCATTTGCAAGCCAACGGCCAAACCTCTCAGCGTTACGAAATTGAATTTTGGCGCAAGGTGTTTTATCCGCTCAGCTGTTTGGTGATGATGGTGCTTGCGCTCCCGTTTGCATATCTGCATTTCCGCAGCGGTGCGATCAGCGGCTATGTGTTTGCTGGTGTGATGATAGGTATCAGCTTCTTTCTGCTCAACAACGTGTTTGGCTATGTGGGCAATCTTAATGATTGGGTGCCTTGGCTCACGGCAGCCCTTCCCGGTCTGATTTATTCGTTAGCCTCCCTCAGCGCCTTTACTTGGCTCGTGCTCCGACAATGACCTCTCTCGCTTCCACCACGCCGCCAAACGGCATTGTCCTCTTCGCCCACGGCTCGCGCGACCCGCTCTGGCGTGGCCCCATCGAGGCTGTGGCCGCACAAATCCGCGCTGAGCAACCCAGCCAAGTCGTCACCTGCGCCTACCTCGAACTCTGCGAACCCAGCCTGCCTGATTCAACGGCAGCTATGATCAAACAATTGCAAAATACTATCAATTCAATAGCACCCAATACAGACTTAATAACGGCAAGAGGCCAAAAACGCTTAAAAATCCGCATTGTTCCCATGTTTCTAGGCATGGGCAAACATGCGCGAGAAGACTTGCCTGAACTGGCTCTTCAACTGCGTCAAATGCATCCAGAAGTTGAATTTGAAATCACTGCGACTGTGGGCGAAGATGCGCGCGTCACTGCTTTGCTGGCACAAATCGCTATCGCATAAACACTGTCAAAGCTCTATTTTTCAAGCCTTTTGAGGTTCTAACCGTTATAAAACGTGCGCTAATAGCTATCAATTTAATAGTAAACAGATAACAATATTCAACGCTGCATCCACCGCCGCGAGGCAAAGCTCAACGCATCTACCAGTGCCACCAAGGCCAGCATAGCAATCAAGATGGTGGAAGTTTTGCTCATTTGAAACAGCCCCATGTGAAAAGCCAGCATTTGGCCCAAACCACCGCCACCGACCACGCCCAACACGGCAGCGGCGCGGATGTTGTTTTCCCAGCGGTAGAGTGTGTAGCTCATGAGCTGAGGAATGATTTGAGGAAGCGTGGCGTACCAGAAGATGCGGCCTTCGCTCACCCCGCGCGTGCGCAGCGCGAAGGCTGCGCCGGGAGGCGCGTTTTCAATGCTCTCTGCGAAGAGCCTTCCGAGCACGCCTGCGGTGTGCAAACCTAGCGCCAGTGTGCCTGCGAAAGGCCCTAGGCCTGCAGCTATGAGCAGCAAAGCGGCCCACACCAGCTCTGGAATGCTGCGCAGCGCATTCAGCAGCAAGCGAGAGATGCCTTTGAAATAGGCTTTATCGCCTTCGTGCGTTTTACTCGCTGGCAAGGCCAGCAGCAGGCCAAGAATGGCTGCGATGATCGTGCCCAGCAGAGACATGGCTAGCGTTTCGAGCGATGCCACCCAGAGCTTGGCGATAAATTTTTCTGAAAAATCTGGCGTGAGCAGCTCGCCAATGAATTTGCCCATAAGCCGGGCTGATTCGAAGCTAAAGAATTCCCCCCATTGGAGATTTAGAGTCCAAAAGCTGGCAATCGTGAGTACGATCAAGCCGAAGATAAACCAACATGCTTTGCAGCGCGCATCAAAGAGCTTAGGCGGCAGCTTGTCAACCTCGTTGGCAGCGTCTTTAGAAAAGGAGCTCATCCCAATTCCTTGCGCAACCAACTGCTGGCGCGATCTGCCAGCCACACGAGCAACATAAACACCATGAGCAGTGTAGCTACCTCGCTGCCTTTGAACATTTTCATGGAAGTATCTAGCTGCTGCCCCAAGCCGCCTGCACCCACGAAGCCGAGCACTGCACTGGAACGAATCGCGCATTCCCAGCGATACACGGAGTAGCTGGTCAGCTCAGCCGCGTTTTGCGGCAGCAAGCCATAGAAGAAAGCTTGTAGCCGCCCTCCTCCATTGCGCATCAGAGATTGCGTGGCATGCGCCTCGCCGCTCTCTAGAATTTCGGTGTACACCTTACCAAGCATGCCCGCGTAGGTGAGCGCGATCGCCAATACGCCAGCGGTAGGCCCTAAGCCCACCACGCGAACAAACACCAGCGCCCACACCAGCTCTGGCACGCTGCGCAACAAAATAAGCAGCCAGCGAATCGCTTGCCGAAAAATACTGGGAAGAAAGGCCATCTTGCCCGACAGTGCCGAGACCGACAGTGCAGATGTGCCCAGCAGCGTGAGCGGAATAGCAAGTAGCAAGGCCAGCGCAATTCCTGCCGTGGCCACAGCCACCGTGCGCCAGGTTTCTTTAGCCACAAGCAGCAAAAATTCTTTGTCGTGCGCAGGCGGGAAAAATTCACCGAGAAAATTGCCCATCACCTTGCGACTCTCGGGATGCCAGAGCAGCCACGGTTTGAATTCAGTGGTCACCAAGAGCGGCCAAAGCAATAGCAAACCCGCCAAGCTCCAAAACACGCGACCTTGCCAAGCCGGGTCTCTCTGAGCGGGAGTAATCAAAACAGCGCTCATGGATTTAGCGGCAATGCATCACTGCAGGCTGGCCAGGCTGCACATTTTGTTCAGGAAACTCATTCACAGGCGCAGCTCCAAACAGCTCGTCTTCGTGCTGGGCATAAAGCGCTTTGAGTTTTTCTTGCGTCACTTGGCTGGCTGGCAAATCAAACGCCACCTCGCCATCGCGCAAACCTAAAATGCGCGGGAAAGCTACTAAAGCACGCTCGACCTGATGCAGCGTACACACCAAAGTTGCGCCGCGCGCCTTGGCCTCGCGTGTGAGCACGTCGAGGGCCTGCGTGGAACGGGTCGGGTCTAGCGCAGACAACGGCTCATCGACCAACCAGAGCTTGGCATCGGAGGCCAGCAAGCGCGCTAAGCCCACGCGCTGGCGCTCGCCGCCAGAGAGGCGATCTACGCGCTCAAAAATCTTTTCATCGAGATCAAAGGCTTTCAAAGCCTGATGCGCTGCGGGAATATTGCTGGGGTAAAACAAGGAACGCAAGCTGGCCGTAAGGCTCATTTGAGGCAAGCGGCCCGCGAGTACGGCGGTGACAACTCTTTGGCGCGGCGGCAGCGGTGGCACTTGCGGCGCGAGGAAAAGCTGACCGCGTAAAGCTTGCAAAGCGGAGCGAGGCAAAGCCCAAGGATTTTGAGCGCCAATCAACAACTCGCCACTGGCGGGCTTCAAAGCACAGGCCACAGCATGGAGAAGCGTTGTCTTACCTGCGCCCGAGGGCCCGATCACAGCAACCTGCTCACCCGCTGCGATGTCGATCGTTGCACCGCGTAGCGCGGGCACGGAATCATCTCGTGCTGCCGGGTGGCGAGCGCTTAGGTTTTGGAGTTTTAATTGCAAAGCGACGGCCTAAAAAAATCAAAGTAAGCGCGGCAGCCAGCTGCCGCGCTTTCAAACAAGCTATCTATTAGAGCAGACCAGCGCTCTTAGCGGCTACTTCCAAACCTTTGTAGTTCTCAGGCTTGGTGGGCACATAGCGTGTGGCGCGATTGAGCGTCAAGATTTCTTTGCCTTCAGCAGTGGCAGGATCCAAATCCAGCAAGGCCTTCATCACGCGCTCGCGCATGGCAGCTGGCATATCGGCATGCACGCTCCAGTTGTAATTGAAATACGGTGGCGTGGTGTAGAACACATTCACTGCGGCGGTATCGACCTTCTTCTCATCCACAAACTTTTTCCAGACCGTGATGTCCAATGCTGCAGCAGCCACCCGGCCACTCACCACGGAGGCAATCGTTGCATCATGCGCACCAGAGTAAGCCACGCGCTTGAAATCTTTATCAGGATCAATTTTTGCCTCAAGCAAGAAGTTACGCGGCATCAAATGGCCTGACGTGCTACTTTGTGAGCCGAAGGAAATCTCTTTGCCTTTCATATCGGCGAGGGTTTTAATGCCCGAATCCGTTTTGGCGATGAAAACCGATTGAAAGCGCGTATCTTCTTCGCGCTGCGCGATTGGGATGATCTTGCCGCCGGAGCGCAGATTGGCTTGCACATGCGTGAAGCCGCCAAACCATACCAAATCCACTTTTTTATTGACCAGCGCTTCTACAGCGGCTGGATAGTCGGTCACGGGTGTGAACTCGACCTTCATTCCCAGTTTCTTTTCCAAATAATTCGCAATCGGTGTGAATTTGCGCGTTTGCTCGGTGGCAGCCTCTTCAGGAATGGTGGTGACGCGGAAAATTTGCTGCGCATGACTTATGGCGCCAAAAGTGAGAATCGCGCAAGTCATCAGGCATTTGAAGGTACGGGAAGGGGATAGATCAATCATGGAAAAGCTCCTGGGAATGAAGGTAAAGAACAAAAATCTGTCGGCTCGTGACAGGCAGTTATTACACCGCGAAATGACAATTTATGCAGGACAGGCCAAGCGATGACATCCAAAGACCCATGACTTGCGTAAGATACGTTAGCCTCAATCGACTTTTATTTATGACCACACCCCAGTTTTACCAGTTGCACGACAACACCAGCGCTGCCGTCAAAGCCGCTATTCGCGCCGAGCTCACGACCAGCCTGCTCGCTGAGAAGGCCGCCGTCTCTCCGAAATACCTTTATGACGCGCTGGGTTCACGCCTGTTTGACGCGATCACAGATTTGCCCGAGTATTACCCTACGCGCACCGAGGGAGCGATCATTGCACAGAATTTGGCGCATATAGCGAAGCAAATCCCGAAAGACGCAGTGTTGGTCGATCTGGGTGCAGGCAGCTGCGAGAAGGCAGAAAAACTCTTTGATGCCTTGCAACCCGCACATTACATTCCCATCGATATTTCCGTCGATTACCTGCGGCAGACCCTCTTTTGCTTGCAGCGCCAATATCCTCAGATGCGCATGAGCGGTGTGGGCATGGATTTTTCATCTGAGATGCGGCTGCCGCCCGAGCTCAATGAGCAAATCGCTGGCTTGCCGATCGTGGTGTTTTATCCAGGTTCGAGCATCGGCAATTTTGCGCCTGATCAAGCCCGCGCCCTGCTCTCGCGTGCGTATGCGCTCTGCGAGCAAGGTGCAGCAGGTGGCGGATTGCTGATTGGCGTGGATTTGGTCAAGCCCAGTGAGATTTTGGAGCCCGCTTACGACGATGCACTGGGCGTGACCGCTTCGTTTAACCTGAATATGCTGCTCAATATCAACCATTTACTGGGTAGCAATTTTGAGCCTCAAGATTGGCAGCACATTGCTTTTTTCGATACAAAGCTCTCGCGGATTGAAATGCATTTACAGGCAAAGCGAGATGTCACTATCGTCTGGCCGGGGCATTCGCGTGAGTTCAAGCGCGGTGCAGATATCCATACCGAAAACTCCTACAAATGGACACTGCCTGACTTTGCCCAGCTGCTGCAATCTGCCGGATTTGCCGCGCCCACAAGCTGGACCGACGCAAAAGATTGGTTTTCAGTGCATTGGTCAAAAGCCCTTGCCTCTTGATACCATCGGCGCATGAATCTGATCGCTTCGCCTCTCATTGCCCGCCGCACAGTGATGCTGGGTGCAGGCTTTGGATTGCTCGGGTGCACGATCAACACAGATTACAACCACGACGCAGTTGATGCGCCGCGCCAGCGCATCATGCCGCGCCAAGCTGCCCTCAAACCGATTCAAAACGTCTGGGTGCTCAGCTCAGGCGGGCCGCGAGGCTTTGTACATGTGGGGATTTTGAAAGCGCTTGAAGAGCTAGGGCACAAAGCAGATTTAATTGTGGGAGGCTCGGTGGGCTCGCTGGTTGGCGCGTTGTATGCAGGCGGCGTGAAGGCGAGAGAGCTGGAAGAAATGTCGCTCAATCTAGGCGTGACCGACATGGGCCGTCTTGCACTCACTGGAGACGGAAAATTAGCCGGCACGCCACTGGCCGGTATCGTGAACCGCGAGCTGATCAAGCGCTGCGGCACGTGTGAGATGGAAAAACTGCCCATTGCCTTTGCTGCAGTGGTGGTGGAGCGCGAATCGCGTAAAACTGTGCTCATGAACCATGGTGATGCTGGAGTAGCCGTGCAGGCCAGTTGCGCGATTGAAGGCACTTTCACTCCCGTGCGCATAAGCGGCATGCAATATGTGGATGCGGATCAGGTCACGCCGCTTCCCGTGAGGATGGCGCGCGAGCTGGCCACTGGCCTCAATGGTTCGCGTAGCTCGCCTTTGAAGCTCTTGGCCATGGATGCCTCTGCTCGCCCAGAGGCCGCTCCGGCAGGAGCAGAGCGCTATCTCGCGGGTGATCTGCGCAAACGCGCCCTGATTGCACCAGATGCAGCTTCGGCTAACCTCACTTTGCACCCAGAGATGAGTTATTTCGTGAATGTGAGCCAAGCATTTCGCTTGCGCACCATTGAGCAAGGCTACAAGCAAACGCTGGCGCAAGCCGCTCGGATCAAGGCTGCGCTGAGTTAATTGTGGGGCTAGGCGCTGCTTGAGCCGAGGAGGGTTTATCGGCCAGCTGCGCGCGCGAAGCGGCATGCAAACCAAACACGCCGATCACAATCATCGAAATACTAACCAGCTTGAGCGCCGTGGAGGCTTCCTTGAAGTAAAAGATACCGATGCAGGCTGTGGCGACCGTGCCCACACCGCTCCACACGGCATAGGTGATGCTCAAATCCAATGTTTTAATAACGAAGGTGTTGCAGGTAAACGCCAAGGCAAAAAATACAAACATCGCCACGGAAGGCACAGGCCGCGTAAAGCCATAGGAGAGTTTCATGCATGTTGTACCCATCACTTCGAGGATAATGGCCAGAGCCAGCAAAGACCACGCTTGTGTGATGCCGGGCGTGAAAGCTTGAAGTTCTTTGAACATGGTGCTGCTGAATGGCTAGATGGCACAGGTGCGAAAACCGGCGTAAATATCGGTGCGCTCGGGGGTGAAATAGTTGCGGTATTTGGCGTTGCGCATGATGGGTAGCGTGGCGGCGCAGGCGCCGCGCAGCACTTTTCGGCTGCCAAACCAAGGCTCGGAATAATCGCGGTAAGGATGCGCTTGAAAGCCACTGTAGGCTTGAAAATCGCTGGCTGTCCATTCCCACACTTCACCCCAAACGAAACCAGACTGGCTCAGAGCTGCAGATTCCCATTCGGCTTCCGTCGGCAAACGGCGACCTGCCCAGAGGCAATAGGCCTGAGCATCGGGCCAACTAAGATGCACCGCTGCTTCTTCAAGATTGAGCGCTTGCCAATGGCCAAAGCGCTGCGCTTCAAAGCCATGCTCTGTTTGACGCAGGTAGCGGGGCATGGCGTGTCCAGTGGCTGAAACAAACGCCAGATACTGCGCCCAGCGCACAGGCTGCGCGTCGATCTCGTATGCTGGCAGGCTCACATCTTGCCCAGCGAGTTCGTTATCGAAATGAAAACCGTCGGCTTCAGAACCCAGATGCCAATTTGAATTCTTTAAGGAAAATACGGTGTTTCCCGTTATATTATCTTGATAGTTTGCTATATATTTAATAGCAATTGACATCTGCTGCGGCATCGTTATAGGCTTTACCAAAGCCTGCGCCATGTACACAGAAGCTTCAATGTGCATGGCTTCATGCAGCAATACGAGCCGGTAAAAATACAAATCCGCATCGCTTTTTCCCGCCTGTGCAAGGCATTGCAGGGTTTGCGCCAGGGTAGCTTGCAGGTAATTTTTGGCAGCTTGGGCGGACAGTAAAGGCAGCGTCCAGCGGCTAGAATGCGCCACATTCGAGCTGTTGTACCACTCATCACCGTGCTTGGCATCGCTCAAGTGTGGGCAAGGCAGGCGCTGGTGAAACGGCTCGCATGCCGCACCCAAATACCGTTGGCGGTTGCGGCCCACCCATTGCTGCTGGAACCAGCCAATGTGACCCAACTCCCACAGAGGCGGATTGAACTCCTCGCCTTGGGGCACATCCAGTGCGTCGGCTGCGACGTATGCATCAAACAACGCCATCGTGATACTGCGAACTCGCACTAATTCACTTGCCAGCGTAGCGGCATCGGATGTGCGTATCATCTGACCATCCGTTTGTGCCGCCAAGTGGTGCAACCGCGCATTCATCTCTTAAATAATCCTTCTAAGCCATGTCGTCTATCGTCATCATCAGTCCGGCATTGGCAGATGCCAACAATGGCAACTGGCAAACGGCGCGGCGTTGGGCCGATATGCTCTCAAAAGTATATCGTACCCGCATCGTGAAGACTTGGGACTCCGCCGACTCCAGCAGTGCGTCGGACGAGGTCATGATTGCCTTACACGCCCGCCGCAGCGCTTCTTCCATTGCCGCTTGGCATGCCCAGCGCGGCTCTCGCGGCTTGATTGTGGCCTTGACAGGCACTGATCTCTACCGCGATATACACACTGATACGCAAGCCAAACACTCCTTGGATGCAGCTGGGCAATTAATTGTTTTGCAGGAGCTGGGTATTCAAAGCTTGCCTGCACAGCACCGCGCCAAGACTCAAGTGGTGTTTCAATCCACCACATCTCGGCAAACTTTGCCTAAAACAACGCGGCATCTGAATGCGGTGATGGTCGGTCACCTGCGCGACGAGAAAATGCCGCAAACTTTGTTTGAGGCAGCGCGTTTGCTGGCTAACGACAGAGAGATCAGAATCACCCACATCGGCGCTGGCTTGGATGAAAAGCTCGCCCAAGACGCTATCAATACAGAATCACTCTGCGAAGGATACACATGGGCTAGAGGCCTAAAACATACTCAAACCAGACAGCGTATCCAGCGCGCACATGTGCTCGTGCACACCAGCAAAATGGAAGGCGGGGCGCATGTGATCATGGAGGCGGTATGCAGCGGCACGCCCGTGCTGGCCTCGCGCATGGATGGCAATGTGGGCATGCTCGGCGCAGCTTACGACGGCTATTTCCCCGTGGGCGATGCGAGCTCCCTGGCCGCGCTCCTGCGCCGCTGTAAGAATGAGCCCGTATTCCTAGACCATCTATCATCCCAATGCACTCAGCGTGCGCCACTTTTCGCACCCTTGGCAGAACAAACATCGCTGCTGCGCATCGTCGCTCAGTCTCTTTAATTTTCAAAAATCGTTCATGCAAACTTCTGACCAGCCTATTCTGCGCGACATTGTTTTGATTGGTGGCGGCCACAGCCACGTGGGTGTGCTTAAAAGCTTCGGCATGAACCCGATCGCCGGCGTGCGCCTCACGCTGATCTGCACCGACATGCACACGCCCTATTCCGGCATGCTGCCAGGCTATGTGGCGGGGCATTATGAGTATGACGAAGTGCATATCGATCTCTCGCGCTTGGCCTCGTTTGCTGGAGCGCGGCTGTATCGTGATGAGGTGATCAGCATCGATCGCGCGAGCCAAAAAGTGATCTGCAAAAGCCGCCCTGCTGTGCCCTACGATCAGCTTTCCATCAACATCGGCTCCACGCCGCAGCTGCAAGGCGTGCCGGGCGCTGCTGAGTATGCGGTGGCAGTGAAGCCGATTCGCAATTTCAACGATCGCTGGCTCGCGCTGCTAGAGCGCGTGAAAACCAATGCTGGCAAAACCACTATTGCCGTGGTGGGCGCAGGTGCAGGCGGTGTGGAGTTGCTGCTGGCCATGCAGTTTAGATTGCGTAACGAACTCACGAAACTTAACCGCAACCCGGATGAGCTCGCTTTTCATCTGCTCACCAGCAGCGACACGATTTTGCCAACACACAACGCTGGCGTGCGCAGCCGCTTCGATGCCGTGCTCACGCAGCGCGGCGTACAGGTACATCGCAATGCAGAGGTTACGCAGGTGAAAGCAGGCCTGGTGACCACCTCAAAAGGCCAAGAACTACAAGCCGACGAAATCATTTGGGTCACGCGCGCAGGCGGCGCGGCTTGGCTCAAATCCACAGGTTTGCAGCTTGATGCCGAAGGCTTCATCCAAGTCAAAGACACGTTGCAAACGATGAACGATCCGCTGATTTACGCTGCGGGCGACATTGCCAGCATGGTGAATTTTAAGCTGGAGAAAGCAGGCGTATTCGCTGTGCGCCAAGGCAAACCGCTCACCGAGAATCTGCGTCGCGCAGTCGGTGGCATGACTTTAGAAAATTACAGCCCACAAACCAGTTGGCTCGCGCTGATCAGCACCGGCGACAAATACGCCATCGCCTCGCGCGGCTGGCTCGGATTTGCAGGCGCGTGGGTTTGGCAGTGGAAGGATTGGATCGACCAACGCTTCATGCGCAAATTCAGTGAGTTTCCAGAGATGTCGGCCCATGCTGCACCTGCGCCTTCAGGCAACGCGCTCAGCGCCGTCAAACTTAACCCCGAAGAATCCCTGCAAGCCATCTCGGCCATCGCCATGCGCTGCGGCGGCTGCGGCGCGAAAGTGGGCTCCACTATTTTGCAGCGCGCTTTGAGCAATCTGCATCCTGTGCAGCGCGAAGATGTGCTGATCGGCCTGAAAGATCCTGATGATGCGGCCGTGGTGCGCGTACCGCCGGGTATGGCAATGGTGCACTCGGTCGATTTTTTCCGCGCCTTCATTGACGATCCGTATATCTTCGGCAAAGTTGCTGCCAACCATGCGCTGGGCGATATTTGGGCGATGGGCGGCCAAGCGCAGTCGGCTACAGCCATCTGCACCGTGCCGCCTGGCATGGACTCAAAGGTGGAAGATGTGCTCTTCCAGATGATGACTGGCGCATTGGAAGTGCTCAACGAAGCCGATTGCTCTCTCGTGGGCGGGCACACAGGCGAAGGCAAAGAGCTGGCGCTGGGCTTTGCGATCAATGGCTTGATCGAAGACAAACCAGAAGCCGTGCTTCGCAAAGGCGGCATGAAGCCGGGCGACGTATTGATCCTCACCAAACCCATTGGCACCGGTACGCTCTTCGCCGCCCACGCCCGCCTCGCTGCCAAAGGCCGCTGGATTGATGCTGCTCTGCAAAGCATGGTGATTAGCAACCGCGTCGGCGCACAGATCCTGCGCGAACACAGCGCCACCGCCTGCACCGATTTAACCGGCTTCGGCCTGCTCGGCCATTTGGTCGAGATGACGCGCCCTTCTGAAGTCGACGCTGAAATTCACATGGCCGCCCTTCCCTTGCTCGACGGCGCACAAGAATGCGTCGAAGCCGGCATCACCAGCTCCCTGCAAAGCGCCAACGTCCGCCTGCGCCGCGCCCTGCGCAACCAAGAAGAATTCGTCCAACACCCGCGCTACCCGCTGATCTTCGATCCACAAACCGCAGGTGGCCTGCTCGCCAGCGTTCCCGCTAATCGCGTGGATGCTTGCATCGCAGCGCTCAAAGCAGTAGGCTACCCGCACACCTGCAAAATTGGCCGCATCTTGCCGCAAGGCGATGCGATTGAACCCATCACATTGATCGCCTGACCTTTCCCAATCCCCCCGATAAGGAGCACAGCATGCAAACATTGCTCACCCGCTTTTTCGCTTTCGCCGCTCTGGCGCTCAGTTTTCTTCTCGCTGGCTGCGGCACACCTTATGCCACCGTCAAAAACACCACGGGCGATCCCGTCATGCTGCTCGGCTACGACCCAGTGGCTTACTTCACCCAAGGCAAGGCTGTGAAGGGCACGCCACAGCATCAGGTCAAGCTCCCCGAGCGCACCTACTATTTCGCTAGCTCAGAACACAAGACTCTCTTTGAGCAGCAAAGCGCCAAATACGAGCCGCAATACGGCGGTTTTTGCTCCAGCGGTGCAGCTTACGCGATCAAGCTAGGCTCCGACCCCACATCATGGCAAATCATGGAGGGTCGGCTTTTCATCTTCGGTGATGTGCTCGGCCACGAGGCATGGAAGGTCGATCCGGCTTGGAACGTCAAAAATGCTGATGCGCTCTGGCCGGCGGTGAAAGACAAGGGCTGGCGCGGCGCATCCCTGTCTGCCTACGCCAGCAAAGTCCCACACTACAAAACTGGCCTGCAAATCAAATCCGAATGGGAGAAACAAAACCCCGGCAAATCCTGGCCCAGCTACAACCCCGGCGGCATGGTCCAAAACCTGTTCCTCAAGTCTCCTGGCTGGAGAGCGGCGGAAGGGTTTGGGCAACCTGCGTTGGGTTATCCGCAGTAAAACCACGTTCTCCAGCAAAAAAGCGCCATGCAAAACATGGCGCTTTTTTTGGAGAACCAAAGGCCTTAGCCCTGGATCTGTTCCTTGAGCTTATGGCTCGCATGAAACGTCACCACGCGGCGGGAATCGATCGGGATGGGCTCACCGGTGCGGGGATTGCGGCCTGGGCGAGGGGCTTTGGTGCGGATTTGAAAATTTCCGAAGCCTGAGATTTTCACGTCTTGACCTGCGACCACGCTCTTGGCGATCAGCTCGAAGAATGCGTCGATCATGTCTTTGGATTCGCGTTTGTTCAGACCAATTTGGTCAAACAACATATCGGCCAACTGCGCTTTGGTGAGCGCGGGCGTTTCTAAACTTTCCACCATGAAATCCATAGACTAACTCCGTATTCTTCTCTTGATTCTAATACTATTAAATTGATAGCAATCTTCGCACGTTCTACAACGGGTAGATGCCGATTTCGTTTAAAAAATCAGCCTTGTTCAACTTAAGCACGCAAACGCGCCTCCACGGCATTTTGCAGTGAAGCCAACACCGCTGCCACCGCCGCTTCAATCTGCTCGTCGGTCAGCGTGGCATCCACGCCTTGCAGCGTGAGGCGAATCGCCAAGCTCTTCTCATCCAGCGCCATGCTGCTTGATGCTTCCTTGGCGCGGAACACATCAAACAGCATCGCGTCTTGCAGCAGACCTTTGGTATCAGCCGCATGAATGGCTTGCATCAGCGCCGTGTGACCCACGCGCTCATTCACCACCACGGCAATATCTCGCTCTACCGCTTGGAGTTTTGAAATGGGTGTTGCAGCAGGCAGCGCACGCGCCATCACAGCTTCTAAATCCAGTTCAAACATCACAGGCGAGGCTGAGCCAGAGGGCAAATCATAGCTCTGCTTCCAACGCGGATGCAACTCGCCGATCACGCCAATCGCTTGGCCATTGAGAATCACTTGTGCACAACGGCCAGGGTGCATCGCAGGATGCTCAAACGCTTTGAATTCTGGCTTGGCTGGCGCGAGCAGCGATTCGACATCACCCTTCACGTCAAAGAAATCCGCAGCCGTATCTCTCGCACTCCACTGGCGTTGCACAGCGCCGCCGAAAGCCAGACCCGCAATGAGCAGCGGCTGAGCAATGCCCTGCACCTGCTGCGCACCCTCTTCAATCGCCGTCTTCACGCTCGCATCGCGTGCAAACACGCGCCCGAGCTCAAACACGCGCACACGCGCAGCCTTGCGATCCAGATTGTGTTTGAGCACATCGAGCAAGCTACCCAAAAGCGACGAGCGCATCACGCTCAGTTGGCTCGCGATCGGGTTCAGCAGCTTGATCGGATCAAGATTTCCTGCCAACTCGCGCTCCCAGCGCTCTTGCACAAAGCTGAAATTGATCGTCTCTTGAAACCCAAGCGCAGCCAGCGAACGGCGTACTGCGAAACGGCTGCGGCTACGCTCCGAGCGCGCTTTCGGCTCCACGGGAGCAATCGGCGCGGTCTCAGGCAGCGTATTGAAGCCAACGATGCGTACTACTTCTTCGATCAAATCTTCTTCAAGCGTGATGTCAAAGCGGTAGACCGGCGGTTTCACTTGGATGACTTCACCACCGCTAGCGTCTGTCGCTTGAAAAGCTGGCAAACCGAGCTTGCGGAACGTATCGATGCATTGCTGCGCAGTGATCGGCATGCCAATGATCTTGCTGGCTCGCGCCACGCGCAGGTTCACCGTGCGCGGCTGAGGCATGTTCACTTGCTGGTCATCCATCACCGAAGCTTGGCCGCCACAAATTTCTTGCACGAGTCGCGTGATGTGATCGATATGCGCGACGGTGAGCATCGGATCGACACCGCGCTCAAAGCGATGACCTGCATCAGTCGAGAAGTTAAATCGGCGAGAGCGCCCTGCTACGGCTTCTGGCCACCAGAAGGCGGCTTCGATGTAAATGTTTTGCGTGTCGTCAGTGACTGAAGTGCTGTCGCCGCCCATGATTCCCGCGAGCGATTCCACCGCCTGATCATCTGCAATGATGCCGACTTTTTCATCCAGCGTGACGGTGTTGCCGTTCAGCAGCTTGAGCGTCTCGCCAGTCTTTGCCCAGCGCACATCCAAACCGCCATGGATTTTGTCGAGATCAAAAATATGGCTTGGCCGGCCATATTCAAACATCACGTAATTGGAAATATCCACCAGCACTGTGACGCTGCGCTGCCCGCAAGCAGCCAAGCGATCCACCATCCACTGCGGCGTTTTCGCCTTCGTGTTCACGCCGCGCATGATGCGGCCAGAAAAGCGGCCACACAAATCAGGCGCGGAGATTTTCACGGCCAGCTTGTCTTGCAAGGTTGCGGCAATCGGTTTAATTTCAGGCGTGAGCAGCGGCGAGCCCGTGATGGCCGACACCTCCCGCGCAATACCGTACACGCTGAGGTTGTGCCCCAAATTCGGCGTGAGCTTCAGGGTAAACAGCGTGTCGTCGAGCTTCAAATGATCACGAATGCTCATGCCAATCGGCGCATCCGCGGCCAGCTCATACAAACCTTCAGCCGCTTCGCTGATCTTGAGTTCCTTCGCCGAGCAGAGCATGCCCTGACTTTCCACGCCGCGCAGCTTGCCTAACTTGATCTGAAACGCCTTGCCATCTTCACCGGGCGGCAGTTCCGCGCCGACGAGTGCCACGGGAATCTTGATACCGACGCGCGCGTTCGGCGCACCGCAGACGATATTGAGCAAACTGCCCAGCCCAGCTTCCACTTGGCAAACGCGCAAACGATCCGCATTCGGATGCTGCTCGCAAGCCATGATCTCGCCGATCACAACTTTGCTAAACGGCGGCGCGGCAGTCCTCAATTCTTCCACCTCCAACCCAGCCATCGTGAGCGCATCAGCGAGTTGCTGCGTGGATAGCTGCGGATTACAAAATTCGCGGAGCCAACTTTCGGGGAATTGCATGATTTATCTCTTGCTCTTGGGATTCAAATACAAATTCAAAGACAGAACTTCCGGACGCAGAAGACGCAAAGGTTACGCAGAAGAAATAACAAAAAAATACCAAAATTTAAATTCTGATTAAAAAAACTAATTCTTAAAACCAGTTTTTGTATTCATTTTTTTGTATTTCTTTTTCTCTTCTCTTTTTTGCGTCTTTTGCGTAACTTTGCGTCTTCTGCGTCCGGCTGGTGGTATTCGGTTTTAGATGTTCAGTATTTCAACGAAATTGCGACAAAAACCGCACATCGCCTTCAAAAAACAGCCTCAAATCGTTCACGCCATATCTCAGCATCGCGAGCCGATCAATGCCGCTGCCAAAAGCGAAGCCGATGATCTTTTCAGGGTCGAGGCCCATGTTGCGCACCACCGTGGGATGGACTTGACCCGATCCTGCCACTTCTAGCCATTTGCCAGACAAGGGGCCTTTGGAGAATTGGATGTCGATCTCTGCGCTTGGCTCAGTGAACGGGAAATAGCTCGGGCGAAATCGCATCACCAAACCATCGTCTTCAAAGAAGGTTTTGCAGAAATTGAGGAAAGTGACTTTCAGGTCTTTGAAACTCACGTTTTCACCCAGCCACAAGCCTTCAAATTGGTGAAACATCGGCGAATGCGTGGCATCCGAGTCGACACGATAGGTGCGGCCCGGCGCGATCACGCGGATTTCTGGAAACACCGCATCATGAACGTGTTTCTTCGCATGAGCAGTCGCATAACGAATCTGCATCGGCGAGGTATGTGTGCGCAAGCAATACGGTTGATCCTGCTCGTCATTCATGTCCACGTAAAACGTGTCTTGCATTGAGCGCGCAGGGTGATTGGGCGGGTTGTTCAGCGCGGTGAAGTTGAACCAATCGTTTTCAATCTCTGGGCCATCGGCCACGTCAAAGCCCATCGAGCCGAAAATTTGCTCGATGCGATCCCATGCGAGCGCAATCGGGTGCAAGCTGCCCTGCCCGCGTTGGCGGCCGGGGAGCGTCACGTCGAGCGCTTCTAATTTGAGTTGCTTGTCAAGCTCAGCATCGGCCAAGGCTTGGCGGCGAGCCGTTAAAGCTGCTTCTACGGCTTGTTTGGCGACGTTGATCGCTGCGCCGCGCGTTTTCTTCTCCTCGACGCTGAGAGCGGCCATGCCCTTCATCAACTCGGTGAGCTGACCTTGTTTGCCGAGAAACTGCGCTTTGGCGTTTTCCAGATCAGCGGGCGTGGCAGCAGCGGCGAAGGCGGCTTGCGCGTTGGTTTGAATAGTATCGAGATCGCTCACCAGAAAATCCCAAAGTAAGTGTCTTAAAACGAAAAAGGGCTAGTGCCGAAAAGCGGCTCTAGCCCTTGATTTTATTGCGCGGACAGCTATCAAAATGATAGCTGATGCACCATGAACTTAAGCAGCCAGTTTAGCCTGAACTTGTTTCACGATGCTTGCAAAGCCTGCTGCGTCATGGACAGCCAAGTCTGCGAGGACTTTGCGGTCGATGGCGATACCGGCTTTGCGGATGCCGTTGGCAAATTGGCTGTAGGTCATGCCCAAACCACGCACTGCGGCGTTGATACGGGCAATCCACAACTGACGGAACACACGCTTTTTGGTGCGGCGGTCACGGTAGGCGTATTGGCCTGCCTTCATCACCGCTTCTTTGGCGATACGGAACACATTACCGCGGCGACCGCGGAAACCTTTTGCAAGCTTTAGAACTTTTTTGTGACGGGCACGGGCCGTAACACCACGTTTAACGCGAGGCATATTATTTCTCCTTCTTTATACGTTGTGGGGTTAAGCGACACCCATGCCGGGCAACATTTGCTTCACGTGACCCATATTGGTCTCGTGAACGCCTGTTGGGCCGCGCAGATGGCGTTTGTTTTTGGTGGTTTTCTTGGTCAGGATGTGACGTTTAAACGCTTGACCGCGCTTAACCGTGCCACCTGGGCGAACGCGGAATCGCTTCTTCGCGCTGCTCTTGGTCTTCATTTTGGGCATGATTGCTCCGAGATTTCTCTTTTAACAACTTCTCAGGCGTGCTTGCCAATAATGGCAAACCCTTGATGGCCTGTTTCGGTCTTGGTCTTTGCTGCAGATACTTAAAGCAGATAAATCTACTTCAGGAAAATTGCGGCAAGCCCATGATTTTACACGATTTTTAGGCTTTTGGGGTGGTCTTTTAGAGCCCCACAACAAGAAGCCTCGCTAGAAGCACGCACCCTCAGGAGATTCACTCAATCCCCAGCTCTTGGATTTTCCGAGTGATGGTGTTGCGCCCAATACCGAGTTTGACGGCGGCTTCAATTCGGCGGCCACGCGTGGTGGACAAGGCGGCTAGGATCAGGCGGCGCTCAAAGCGGCGGCTGAGCTCGTCCCAAGTGGTGCCCTCTTCTTTGGCGAGCAAATCTAGCGCTTCGGATTCGAGCTCAGACTCCCAGCCGTTGGAGGCGCTAGAGCTGGCTTTGAACCCAGAAAATGCAGCGGACGCAACTGGAAGCGGGGTAGATGCAGGCGTTAAATCAACCTCTCTGAAGGATGAGGTTTCAGAGACAAATGGGGCAGTTCCCGTTATAGAATATGCGTTAGGCGCTATCGTATTGATAGCGATTGGTCTGACAGAGGATGCAGCAGGGCTTTCAAGCTGATCACCATCGCCTAACACCTCTGGCGGCAAATCTTTCACATCAATCGTCTGCGCAGGCGCCATGACGGTGAGCCAGTGACACATGTTTTCCAACTGACGCACATTGCCCGGAAACTCAAACATGCTGACTTTGGCCAAAGCCGCTACAGAGATCCGCTTAGGCTCAGCGCCAAGCTGCTTGGCACTGACCTGCAAGAAATGCTGCACCAAGCCAGAAATATCTTCCTTGCGTTCACGCAGCGCAGGCAGGCGCAGGCGAATGACGTTGAGGCGGTGAAACAGATCCTCTCGGAAGCTGCCGTCTTTCACGCGCTGCTCCAAATGCTGATGCGTCGCCGCGATCACGCGCACATTCGCTTTGACTGGGCTGTGGCCGCCCACGCGATAAAAATGTCCATCACTTAAAACGCGCAATAGGCGGGTTTGCAGATCAAAAGGCATATCGCCAATTTCATCCAAAAATAGCGTGCCCCCATCGGCTTGCTCAAAGCGGCCTCTGCGCATGGTTTGCGCGCCTGTGAACGCGCCGCGCTCGTGGCCGAAGAGTTCGGATTCGAGCAAATCTTTTGGAATCGCAGCGGTGTTGATGGCGATAAAAGATGCGTTGGCACGCGGCGAATGTTTGTGCAAAGCGCGGGCGACCAGCTCTTTGCCAGAACCGGATTCACCAGTGATCAGCACCGTGACATTGCTCTGGCTCAGCTTACCAATCGCGCGAAACACATCTTGCATCGCGGGCGCTTGGCCTAGCATTTCCTGATCAGAGCCCTGCTTAGAAGCATCCAGCGCCACTTCTTCACGCTGGCTTTCATCCACTGCGCGGCGGATCAACTCCACCGCCTTAGAAATATCAAACGGCTTGGGCAAATACTCAAACGCGCCGCGCTGGAAGGCGCTCACTGCGCTATCCAGATCAGAAAACGCCGTCATGATGATGATGGGTAAGCTGGGTGCGAGCTCCTTGACCTTGGCGATCAAATCCAGCCCCGAGCCGCCGGGCATGCGAATGTCGCTCACCAAGACCTGCGGTGGCGGCTCATCGCCGTCTCCATGGACGGCTTCCTTCAAGGCTACGAGCACATCACGTGGATTGGTGAAGCTGCGGCAGGGCAAATCTTCGCGGGCTAAGGCTTTTTCGAGCACAAAGCGGATAGATTGGTCATCGTCCACGATCCAGATGGGTTTCATGCGCTCATTGTCCTCGGGCTCTCTTGGAGCTGTATTCTCGTTCATGGCAGCGGAATCGTGATTTTGAATTCCGTCCGTCCGGGCTGGCTTTCCACCTCGATCAGGCCATCGTGTTGTTGCACGAAAGTCTGCGCGAGGGTGAGCCCGAGGCCAGAGCCGCCTTCTCTGCCGCTGACCAGCGGGTAGAAGATGCGATCTTTGATCTCGGGTGATATACCAGGCCCGTTGTCTGTAATATGCAATTCCAGTGCCAACCTATGGCGGCGCTTGCCTACAGTGACTTGCCGATTGATGCGCGTCTTGAAAATGATCTGCGCATCGCCCTTGGCAATGCGCCCATCCTCACCGCCTAGCACCTGCGCGGCGTTGTGAGCGATATTGAGCACAGTTTGGATGAGTTGCTCTTTGTCGCCTCTGAAATCGGGAATCGAAATGTCGTAATCACGGATCACGCGCAGGCCGCCAGGCTTGTTGGCGCTTTTCTGCGCGCTTTGAAATTCCGCCACGATCAGCGAGCGCACCCGCTCACACACCTCATGAATGTTCACATCCCCAATCTCGCGCGGCTTGCGATGCGGCTCAAGCAGGCGATCCACCAAGGTTTGCAAGCGATCAGCCTCATGAATGATGACTTGGGTGTATTCGGTCAGGTTTTTGCCTTTTTCGGTGCCCTCAAGCTCCATTTGAAGGAGCTGCGCTGAGCCGCGAATACCGCCCAGCGGATTTTTGATCTCATGGGCAAGGTTGCGGATCAGCTCTTTGTTGGCCAGCGCTTGGGTGGCGGTGCGCTCTTCCCGATCGAGCTTGGCTTGCTGCTGCTGAACCAGCATTTCCACAACGACTTCACTTACGATCTCTGTTTGCGTGATGATCACGTGAACCGGAATCGGCTCTGCGGCCAGCTTGCCACCTTGGGGAAGCAGCAATGCGTCATAGCGCAGCGAAGAAAAAGCATTGGCAGCCACGCCATCGAGCGCTGCTTCTAGCGCAGCGGGCTCTGCAAAGTCGCGCCCCAGTTCGCTGCCCTCAATCACGCGGCGCGATACGCCCAAGGTATCTTCGAGCGCGGCATTGGCATACAACACCCGCCCCCGCAAATCCACCACCGCCACCAGGCTGGAGAGCAGATCAAAGGCTTGGAAACGGATGCGTGGCACGATTCTGAGAGCTTTCGGGCAAAGAAAAAGGGGCTTGAAGCCCCCTATGTTAATGCGCCAGCGTGACTGGCAAGTTTTTAGACCTATCGGCCTGCGCTGCTGGGCTGCGTACGCCCGATTTCGCGCTTGATGCCAGCGATGTCACTGTCGTTACGGGAGATTTGGGCTTTCATCTCGGCAGTACGGTCGATGTATTTTTGGTTGTTGCGCATTTCATCGCCGCGCTTTTCCGGCTCGCCGTTGTTGTATTCCTTGAGCAATTCGGCTTGCTTGGCCTCCACCTTTTTCAACTCAGATTCGAGAATCGCGCGGGCATCGCTGTCGCGATTGCGCTGTTCGGCGGTATCGATTCGGCTCGGCGCTGGAGCGGCGCTGCCGGTTGTGGCAGCAGCCACGCGAACATCGCCGCCACCTGCTGCGGGCGCACGCGCCTTGGGCGCAGTCACGATCGTGAGATTGCCACCTTCAACCAATTTGCAGCCGCGCTCAGAAGCCGTGGTCGGGTTGTTGGTGTATTCGTTCCCGGAGCAGCGGAAAATGCGGTCTTGCGCTTGCGCAGCAGACGCACTGGCCAAAGCCGATATCGCAGCAACAGCAGCTACTATTAAAACATGAGCACGTGGCGCAGGAAACATACGGGCTGGTGGCCTATTTGACATAAAGATCTTCATGACATCGCTCCAAAGCTCTGTTGAGCCGGGCTTTGAAGTATGAACCATTTTCTTAGAAATCGCAAATAACTTGTTGTCAGATAAGGGAAAAGTGCATAAAAAAAGGACGCTAGAGCGTCCTTTTTTGGTCACACTGTAACGAATTACAGGCTGTAGTACATGTCGAATTCAATCGGGTGCGTCGTCATGCGGAAGCGTGTGACTTCTTGCATTTTGAGCTCGATGTAAGCATCGATCATGCTGTCGGAGAACACGCCGCCTTTGGTCAAGAAGCTGCGGCCCTTGTCCAGGTAGTCGAGCGCTTGATCCAAGCTGTGGCACACGGTTGGCACTTTTGCATCTTCCTCGGGTGGCAGATGGTAGAGGTCTTTCGTAGCGGCCTCGCCTGGATGGATCTTATTTTCCACGCCGTCTAGGCCTGCCATCAGCAAAGCTGAGAAGCCGAGATACGGGTTCATCAGTGGATCAGGGAAACGCGCCTCGATGCGGCGGCCTTTTTCCGATGGCACGTGAGGAATGCGGATCGAAGCAGAGCGATTGCGGCTGGAATAAGCCAGCTTCACTGGTGCTTCAAAACCAGGAACCAAGCGCTTGTAGCTGTTGGTGCCGGGGTTGGTGATGGCGTTCAGGGCACGAGCGTGCTTGATGATGCCGCCGATGTAGTACAGGGCGAAATCAGACAAGCCAGCGTAGCCATTGCCAGCAAACAGGTTTTTGCCGTCTTTCCAAACCGATTGGTGAACGTGCATGCCTGAGCCGTTGTCGCCAACGAGAGGCTTTGGCATGAAGGTAGCGGTTTTGCCATAGGCATTCGCCACGTTCCAAACCACGTATTTCATGGTCTGTGTCCAGTCAGCGCGCTGCACCAAGGTGCTAAAGCGCGTACCGATTTCGTTTTGGCCCGCACCCGCCACTTCGTGGTGGAACACTTCAACCGGAATGCCCAGTGATTCGAGAATCAAAGACATTTCAGCGCGCATATCTTGTGTGCTGTCCACGGGTGGCACGGGGAAATAGCCGCCTTTAACCGTCGGGCGATGGCCTTTGTTACCGCCTTCGATTTTCTTGCCGGTATTCCAAGGCGCTTCGTATTCGTCCACCTTGACGAATGAGCCACTCATATCAGAGCCCCAACGCACGTCGTCGAAGATGAAGAATTCTGGCTCGGGGCCGAAATAGGCGGTGTCGCCCATGCCGGAGGCCTTGAGATAGGCTTCTGCACGCTTGGCAATCGAACGCGGATCGCGGTCATAAGCCTTGCCATCACCCGGCTCCAACACGTCGCAAGACATGATGATCGTGGTCTCTTCAAAGAAGGGATCGATGTTGGCGGTGTTGGGGTCAGGCATCAAAAGCATGTCGGAGGCTTCAATGCCTTTCCAACCTGCGATGGACGAGCCGTCAAAGGCGTGGCCATCGGTGAATTTGCCTTCGTCAAAGTGAGAGACGGGCACGGTGACGTGCTGCTCTTTGCCTTTGGTATCGGTGAAACGGAAGTCAACAAACTTGACTTCGTTCTCTTTCACCATCTTGATCACGTCTGCGACGGTCTTGGCCATCAAATGCTCCTAATTGGTTGGATGATTGGATTAGAAAATTCTCGAGTGGAAGCTCTTGGCAGATCAGTATGCACTTTTTGTGCCACCAGACCGTGCGCGAGCCCGCTGCGCGAAACCACGATTGTGCGCGATTTTTAAGGCGCCACAAGGATTTTGGGGTTTTACGGGTGGGTGCAAGAGGAGAGACTCGATGCACTTTATTGGTGCAATGCACCTTTGTTGTGCAAATCGGTTTGTGCGCGGATTTGGTGCGTTGAAAATTTCGCCTAGGATTGCTATATTATTGATAGCACTTCACGCAAATAACATAACGGGGAAGTGCTCAAACGGCTTAAAAAAACAAGAAGGCGAGTGGTCACCTAGCCAATTCCGGCCCCAGCTTCGCCCCAAACTCCTTAAGCCCCTCGATCAGTTGCAGATAAGCGCTCTCCAAAGCAGCTGCCTGGCCTTTCACACCCAGCTCAATGTGTTTGCCATATTGCGGATGATCCACGCTGGGCAGACTGAAGACTTTGATACCGGGGTGCTGCGCTTCGACCTGCTCCATCAGCGGAGTGAGGCTGGCTTCCATGGCGCCCATCACGATGACGGATTTTTCTTGGGTTGCGACGGCTCGGTGCAAGTGCTTGTAATGGGTATCGAGCACCCATTCCATCATGGGCCAAGCCATAACCGGGAAGCCGGGTACGAAATGGATGCCAGCTGAGCCGGAAACTGGACGATCTTCGGTGTAGCAGCTGAAACCGGCGATTTTGTTGTATGGATTGGGGATGATTTGCGCACCTGCTGGGAACATGCCCATGTTGAGGCGATGCATGTTGTCGGGGCGATCTGGCTCGTAAGCCACGCCCTGCTCCTTGGCCACGTCTTGCATGCGCTCGCGGATGAAGGCCTCGGCTTGTGGATGCAGCGCCAACTCGCAGCCCAGTGCGCGGGCGGCACATTGGCGGGTGTGGTCGTCTGGCGTGGCGCCGATGCCGCCTGTAGAGAAGACGATGTCGCCGGAATCAAAGGCGCGTTTCAAGGCAGATGTAATGCGCGCGGGATCGTCGCACACATACTCTACGCCTTCCAGCGCCAAGCCGCGAGCGGCCAACAGCTCGATGACTTTCACCATGTGTTTGTCTTGCCGTTTGCCAGAGAGGATTTCGTCGCCGACGATGATGAGATGGAAGCGGGGAGGGGCAGTGTTCATGGCTGTATTTTATAAGCGTTTTAATGCTCTGCCCGTTATAAAACTTGCACAGTATGCTATCAAATAAGTAGTGAATAGTCGCGTTATTGAACACTGCTTACGTTGAATAGCCTCGATCTTCGAGCGCTAATCAATTCACATATCAAGGGTAATCACCGATAACTACGCATTCCTTAAATCATATTTAACGTATACATTACATTTAATGCATACGTTAAACATCAACTGACGAATAGCCACATGAGCCAGCCGATTTCCGAAAACCAAACACAAGCCGCTCCTGCCGCACTAGATGTGCAAGCTTGGGTAGGCCAAGGCTTGGTGCGGCCAGAATGTGTGTTGGCTACCTCTCTTGGAGATTTATTCACCTCCGACTGGCGCAGCGGTGTGGCGCATATTCGGCCAGATGGCAGTCAGACTTTTTATGCGGCTCAGCAGGTAGATGGCGAGGTGCTCAAGCCCAACGGGATTGCGCTACGCAAAGATGGTTCGTTTTTGATGGCGCATTTGGGTGCAGAGCTCGGCGGCGTGTTTTCATTGCAGCGCGATGGCACAACACGACCCGTACTCACCGAATTAGAAGGCCGCGCCCTGCCGCCCACCAACTATCCGCTGGAAGACGCGCAGGGTCGGCTCTGGATCACGGTGAGCACGCGCCTCTCGCCCCGCGCTTTGGGCTACCGCAACACCTGTAGCGACGGGTTCATCGTTTGTATGAGCGATCCTGCTAACCCCAAAAGCGCCCGCATTGCAGCCGACGGCCTGGGCTACACCAATGAAATTGCCTTTGACCCGAGCGGCCAGTGGCTTTATGTGAACGAAACCTTCACGCGTCGCCTCTCGCGCTTTGCATTGCGAGCCGACGGCAGCTTGGGACAAAAGCAAGTCGTCACGGAATTTGGCTCAGGCACGTATCCCGATGGCATGGCCTTTGATGTGGAAGGCAATCTGTGGATCGTCAGCATCGTGAGCAACCGCGTGATTCGCGTATCGCCCTCCGGCGAGCAGCAGATTTGGCTGCAAGACGTGGATGAAGCGCATTTGGATTGGGTGGAGCAGGCCTACCAAAACCACAGCATGGGTCGCCCGCATTTGGACGGCGTGAAATCCCAGCAGCTACGCAATATCTCCAGCCTAGCCTTTGGCGGCGCTGATCTGCGCACCGGCTATTTGGGCTGTTTGCTGGGTGATCAGTTGGCCACTGTGCGCATGCCCGTGGCAGGCCATCCGCCGATTCACTGGAATTATTGAGACTCAAGGACACTGCATGACCGCACTTCGCCATACCCGCCAAGAGCTTGAAAGCCTGCCACTCGTGGAGCAAGCCTATCAAGAGATTCGCGCCCGCATTCTTGACAACCTCTGGTCTCCTGGCTATCAGGCGCTGGAGCAGGAAGTCGCGCTGGCCTTGGGCATGAGCCGCACGCCGGTGCATGAGGCTTTGATGCGTTTGCAGCAAGAGGGTTTGGTGGAGGTGGCACCTCGGCGCGGCATGCGCGTGTTGCCGGTGTCGCCCACCGATATGCGAGAGATTTATGAAATTCTCACTGCGCTCGAATGCATGGCCTCTGAGATTTTGGGCAAACGCAAGCCCTCCAAAGAGGAGCTGCGCCCACTCGTGGAGGCCACGCAATCGATGGAAGCTGCGTTGGGGCGCGATGATTTGGATGGCTGGGCTCGCGCTGATGAAACCTTCCACCAAGCTTTGGTCAAGCTAGCGGGCAACAAAATGCTGCTCGATACCGTGATGGGCTATTGGGATCGCGCCCACCGCGCCCGCATGTTCACGCTGCGCCTGCGCCCCAAGCCTGTGAATTCCACCCAAGAGCATATGCAACTTGTGGACATGCTGGCCGCCGGCGATGGCGCAGGCGCTGCGCAGGTCAATCGCACCCACCGCGAGCGTGCCAGCCGTGAGCTTTTGGCTATTTTTGAGCGGTATCAGCTGCAGCAGCTTTGAAATTTCTATTGAACAACTTCTTACCCGGATTCTTTAAATGACCTCTTCTTTTCATATCAGCGTGCTCCCTGGCGACGGCATTGGCAATGAAGTGATGCCCTGCGCAGTAGCCGTGCTCGAGCAAGTCGGCCGTAGCATTGGACGTCGCTTTCATTTCGCGCAGCACGTTGCCGGCGCTCAGCACTACGCCGATCATGGTGTGGCCTTAACCGATGCGGTGCTGGCCGATTGCGAGAAGGCCGATGCGATTCTCTTTGGAGCCATGGGCCTGCCGCATGTGCGCGGCGCTGATGGCACAGAGATTATTCCCCAACTTGATTTACGTTTCCGTTTTGACCTGTATGCGGGCGTACGCCCGATCCGCACTTTTAAAGGCCTGCCCACTCCACTGGCCAATCCACGCGCGTCGGAGATCGATTTCGTGCTCGTGCGCGAATCCACCGAAGGTCTTTTTTATGCCCGTGGCCGAGGTGAGGTACAAGGTGACGAAGCCGTCATTGACCCGATGAAAATCACTCGCAAAGGCACAGCGCGTGTCTGCGAATTTGCCTTCAAGCTAGCTGAGCAGCGCGCCGTGACCCGTGGCCGCGCTGGCAGGGTCACCAACGTGGACAAAGCCAATGTCTTTGCCTCCATGGCCTTTTGGCGCAAGATTTTTGAAGAAAGTGCCGCTCGGCATCCGAGCGTCGCGTCCGACAGCGCCTACGTTGATGCGATGGCCCTGAACTTGGTCATGAAGCCTTGGACCTATGACGTACTCGTCACGGAAAACATGTTTGGCGATATTTTGTCGGACCTGATTGCCGCTCTGGTGGGCGGTATGGGAATGGCGCCCTCAGGCGATATCGGCGACAAGCACGCCCTCTTCCAGCCTGCACACGGCACTGCGCCAGACATCGTCGGCCAAGGCAAAGCCAATCCAACGGCGATGATTTTGTCCGCGGCCATGATGCTCGATTGGCTTGGTGCCAAGCATGGCGACAGCGCCTTGATCGATGGCGCCCGTGCGATTGAAGCGGCCGTGGAGCATGCCTTTGCCCAAGGCCAAGTGCGTCCGTTTGAATTTGGTGGCCAGAGCGGCACGGCGCAAGTGACCGAGGCCGTGTTGCAGCATCTGAAAGCTCACGCACCTGTGGGAGCGGCTGCGTGAACCAGACCGTGCGATCCATCCAGCGCGTGGCCGTGATCGGCGCAGGCTACTTCAGCCAGTTTCATCTGCACGGCTGGCAGAGCATGAGCGGCATTGAGATTGCCGCCGTGTGTGATGCAGATCTTGATAAAGCCCAGCGCAGCGCCGAGCAGTTTGGCGCAACCCAAGCCGTTGACAGCATCGAAGCCTTGTTTGCTTTGCCAAACATCAGCTTGCTGGATATCGTCACTCCGCCCGAGAGCCATGCGGCCTTGGTGAGCCAAGCGATTCGCTCGGGTATTCCTACGATATGCCAAAAGCCTTTTGCAGCCAGCTACTCTCAAGCGCTCGCTTTGACTGATCTGGCTGAGAACGCCAACGTGCCACTCATCGTGCATGAAAACTTCCGTTTCATGCCTTGGTATCGTGAAATGCGCAGGCTGATCGATGAGGGTTGGCTTGGAAAGATCCACAGCGTATCTTTCCGCTTGCGGCCAGGTGACGGCCAAGGCGCAGATGCTTATCTGAGCCGCCAACCATACTTTCAAAAGCTCCCGCGCTTCTTGGTGGCTGAGACGGCGGTGCATTTCATTGATACCTTCCGCTATCTGTGCGGCGAGGTCAAATCGGTCTATGCACACCTGCGCCGCATCAATCCCGTGATTGCCGGAGAGGATGCAGGCTTCATCCATTTCGAATTCGCATCAGGATCAACCGGCAGCTTTGATGGCAATCGCCTCAACGACCATGTGGCCGACAACCCGCGCCGCACCATGGGCGAAATGTGGCTCGAAGGCGAGCGCGGCGTCTTGCGCTTGGACGGCCAAGCTCAGCTGTACTTCAAGCCGCATCAAGGCACAGAAAAACTGCTGAGCTACGACCGAGGCAGCGAAGTTCAGTTTGGTGGCGGCGCTTGCCAAGCATTGCAGCAGCATGTGGTGGAAAGTTTGCGCACTGGTTTACCTCCCGAGAACACCGCCCGCGATTACCTGCGCAATCTGCGTATTCAAGAGGCTGTGTATGCCTCGCACGCGCAAGGTTGCCGCATCGAAATTGATCGCTTTATCCCGCCTGAAATTCCGATGAATCCCGTTCTTAACCCAATTTCTTTGTCCGTTTGATTTCTTTCACAGTAGGAGACTTTTATGAAGACACGTCGTATCACCCTCAAATCTATCGCTCTGGCCGCAGCGGCTTGCGCAGCTCTCGCAGGCGGCGGATCAGCTCAGGCGCAAACGATCCTGAAATTCAGCCACACCGATCAGGCGCAAGGCGCGCGCCAAGCTGGTGCGCAAGTGTTTGCCAAGAAAGTGGAGGAATACACCCAGGGCCGCTACAAAGTGCAGGTGTTTTGCTGCAGCCAGCTTGGCAACGATCCGAAAAATATTGAGCAGCTGGCGCTAGGTGGCATCGACTTCACCGTGTCGGCCACTGGCTCCTATGCCGGTCAGTTGCCCACCCTCAACCTCACCATGATGCCCTTCATCATTGATTCTTACGCGCAAGGCTGGAAGTTCTACGATGAATCCAAGTGGCTCAAGGAGCAGTTCGACAAAGCGCCCGCCAAAGGTTTTCGCTTCTTAGCCACTTGGGAAGCTGGCTTTCGCAATATGACGACGCGAGAGCCGCTGAACAGCCCCGATGATGCCAAAGGCAAAAAATTGCGCACGTTTCCCAACGAGATGATGCGCTGGCAGCTAGAGGCTATGGGCTTTGGCATCCAAATCATGCCGCTGCCCGAAGTCTATTTGGCCATCCAACAAGGCGCAGTCTCGGGTCAAGAAAATCCAATCGACACGATTGCCTCCAACAAATTCTACGAAGTCGCACCACACGTGACGCTGACGAATCACGTCTACAGCCCGATTCCGATGGCGATTTCCGAGCGTACCTGGCAACGCTTGTCTCCCGCAGATCGCGAGGCAGTTTCTCGTGCGGCGCGCGAAGTCGCACCGTTCCAGCGCGGGTTCATCCGAGACAACGACGAAAAGCTCTTGGCCGACATGGCGGCTAAAGGCGCAAAGATTAACCGCAAGCCGAACACGGAAGCCTTCCGCAAGTCGGTCGAGCCCGTCTATGCCAAAGCGCGTGAAAAGTACGGCGCAGACGTCGACAAAGTCTTGGCTGAAGCAGCTGCCGTTCGAAAAGCAGTGAAGTAAGCCCCAGACTAGGAAACCGTCATCATGCAAGCTCAGCCTCTCGCTCAAGCGCAGGCCCTCTCGCTAGAAGCCGAATCTGCCCCGCCGGTGGTGCCATTGCCCTTGTGGCTCAAAACCATCGCGCGGGTCGTAGATTTCTCCGTGATCGTGCTCGGCGGCTCTCTTGCGCTGCTGATCTTTGGGAACGTCGTACTACGGATGTTCGGCAAAGATTTGGCTTGGCTGCTGGAGCTGGGCGAAATGATGATGGTTTGGGTGACTTTCTTGGGCGGCGCCGCTGCTGCTCAGCGAGGCGCTCACATGAGCATCAACGAGTTTCTTGACAAGCTGGACACTGCAAAACGGCGCTTGGCAGATGCAGCAGTGCAGCTGTTCTCTCTCGCAGTGATGGCTGCCGTTTTTGTGTATGGCATCAAGATCGTTCAAAGCAGTTGGGACAATGTGTTGACTACTTTGGAGTGGCCCATGGCCTGGCAATACATGCCCTTGCCACTCGGCTCGGGCTTGATGATTCTTTTCATCGCCTATGACCTTTGGCTGATTTTCCGGGGTATCCCCCGCGAGCAGCGCTATCCCCAAGATCTGTAAAGGACGCCGTCATGCTCGCTCTGGTTATCTTTGGTTCGTTTTTCGCGCTCGCGCTCGCCGGCATTCCGCTGATGGTGTCGCTTTTGGCGACGACGGTGGGCGTTGTCACGCTCTACGGCATGACGTATCCGCTGGAGAGCGTCTTCCTCGCTTTCATTGGCGGTGTTGAGCCCTTCATTTTGATCGCTGTACCGCTATTCGTTTTCACCGGGGAACTGCTGGCCCAAGGCGGTGTGGGCAAACGCATCGTGAGTTTCGCAAATGTGTTGTTCGGTTGGCTTCCCGGCGGTCTGGGTGTCGTGACGGTTGTCTCTTGCTTGCTGTTTGGCGGCGTATCTGGCTCAGCGATTGCAGATACAGCAGCGATCGGCGCATTGGTGATTCCCGCCATGTTGGCCAAGGGCTACTCGCGCGGCTTTTCCGCCGCTTTGGTGGCTGTCGCTGGCACGCTTGCGCTCTTGATGCCATTGTCGATTCCCTTCCTCGTGTATGCCTTCATCTCCGGCGTGTCGATGCGCACATTGTCAATGGCTGGCTTGGTGCCAGCCATCATTTCCGCGCTTGCCTTGATTGCTATTTGCATGTGGCATGGCCGAAAAACTGGCGTGGATAAGGGCGGCAAGCCCGCTTCGCTGGCCGAAATATACCGCGCAGCCGTTGCCGCAGGCCCTGCTCTGTTGATGCCGGTCTTCATCATCGGCGGAATCTGGTCGGGCTACTTTACGCCCACCGAAGCCGCAGCGGTGGCCGTTGTGTATGGCTTGTTTGTATCAATGGTCGTTTACAGAGATTTATCTTTTAAAGACATCCCGAATCTGTTGCTCAAAGCTTTCATGACCAGCGCCACTGTGATGCTGGTGATCGGCGCGACGGGTGCGTTGGCTTGGCTCATCACGGCTGAGGGCGTAGCGCAGCAACTGGCTGATTGGGTTGGCTCTGTGGCGCATGTGAAATGGGTTTTCTTGATCATGCTCAACATCGCCTTGGTGCTGCTCGGGATTTTTATCGAGCCTCTGCCTGCCCTGCTGATGGCCGCACCGCTCTTTCTGCCTCTGGCCATGGCCTTCAAGATGGATTTGGTTCATATGGGCGTGATCATGACGGCGAACCTAGCGATTGCGCTGTACACGCCGCCCGTGGGGGGCACTTTGTTCGTTGCAGCCAAATTAGCCAAGGCCTCGATCAGCGAAATCACACACCACCTGTGGATCATGATGGCCGCCACCTTCAGCGTGGTGTTGCTCATCACCTATGTGCCCGAGCTCACCGCTTGGCTGCCCCGTCTGTTGGCCTCGCTAGGCTAAAGCCCTTCCCAAGGCATCATCATGTTTATCGTCACGGTCGATTTCCAGATTCATCCCGGTCAGATGGATGTATTCATGCCCGGTATGCTGGCCAATGCAAAAGCATCGCTAGAGCTTGAGGAGCACTGCTTGCAATTTGATGTTTGCGTCTCCAAGAATGATCCGCATCACGTGTTTCTTTACGAGGTTTATCGGCGCGCAGAAGATTTTGATGCGCATTTGAAGATGCCGCATTTCATCAGCTTCAATACCAACACAGCTTCACTGGTAGTGCAAAAAACAGTGCGCACTTTTCAACGCGCCGCAATGTAGTAACCCAAGAGAGTACAAATGACCCAAGTCTTGCTGCTAGGCTGCATAGCTGATGATTTCACCGGAGCAACCGATCTTGCCAACAATCTGGTGCGCTCAGGCTTGCGGGTGTTGCAGATCAATGGACTGCCTACGCAGGGCTTGCCAGCCAATATTGACGCAGTTGTGATCGCGCTCAAGTCGCGCACCATCCCCGACAACGATGCCATGACACAATCATTGGCCGCTCTGGCCTGGCTGCGCAAGAACGAGGCCAAACAGGTGTATTTTAAATACTGCTCCACTTTTGACAGCACATCGCAAGGCAATATCGGCCCCGTGACAGAAGCCTTGATGGATGCGCTAGACACAGATTTCACCATCGCAACACCCGCTTTCCCAGACAATGGCCGCACAGTCTTCAAAGGCCATTTGTTTGTGGGCGATCTGCTGCTAAACGAAAGCGGTATGCAAAACCACCCGCTCACGCCCATGCGGGATGCCAATCTCGTGCGCGTGATGCAGGCGCAATGCCAGCGCAAGGTGGGTTTGGTGGATTACCGCACCGTGATGGCCGGCTCGCATGCAATAGGCGAGCGCTTTGAGGCGCTGCGCCAGCAAGGTGTCGGCATTGCGATTGTGGATGCTGTTTCTAACGACGACTTGATGCGCCTAGGCCCTGCACTGCGCGGCATGCCCTTGATCACTGCAGGCTCTGGCGTAGCCATCGGTTTAGCGCAAAACCATGGCTTAGCGACATCTTCCACCGCAAGCGCATTGCCGACGGCACAGGGGCACAGAGCTATTGTCTCGGGCAGTTGCTCGCTTGCCACGAACGCACAAGTAGCGCATTTCATTGCGGCAGGCCTTCCTGCGCTGGCCATTGATCCCAAGCGTATTGCGCAGGGGATTGATGTGGTGTCGGAGGTGCTCGCTTGGGCGCGGCCTTTGATGGCGCAAACGCCTGTTCTTGTTTATTCAACAGCCGAAACAGCCGTATTAAAGGCTGTGCAAGGCAGCTTAGGCGCAGAAGCTGCGGGCGCGATGGTGGAGCAAACATTGGCTCAGATCGCTCGCGGCTTGGTGAAAGCAGGTGTGCGCCAGCTGATTGTGGCGGGCGGTGAGACTTCCGGCGCTTGCGTGCAGGCGCTGGGTGTGGCGCAAATGCATATTGGCCCGCAGATTGATCCGGGTGTGCCTTGGTGCCATGCCTATTCTGACGCCGCTGACAACGAAGGCCTGCATCTCACGCTCAAATCTGGCAATTTCGGCACCACCGATTTCTTTACGAAAGCCTTTACAGTGCTGACATGAATGAATCCCAAGCCAGAGATGAAATATGCCGCGTTGGCCGCAGCCTGTTCGAGCGGGGCTATGCGCACGCCACAGCAGGTAACATCAGTGTGCGCCTAGATGATGGCTTCCTCATCACACCCACGGATGCTAGCTTAGGCTTTCTCGATCCTGCTGCGCTGGCTAAAGTCAGCCAAGCGGGCGAGCAGATCAGCGGCGAGCGCGCCAGCAAAACGCTGACCCTCCACCGCAGTATTTACGAGGCCAGCACGCATGCTGGGCAGCCCACGCGCTGCGTGATTCACACCCACAGCACACACTTGGTAGCCTTGAGCCTTGAGCCCAAGACCGTTTCAGGCCCAGCAAGATGGGCTGAATTATTGCCTCCGATCACCCCTTATTTCGTGATGAAAGTTGGCCATGTGCCGCTGCTGCCTTACCAGCGCCCGGGTGCGCCCGAGGTGGCTGATCTGGCCGCACGTGCTATCTCTGACTACGCCGCTCAAGGCTTGGTTTTGCGTGCTCTGATGCTCAGCCGCTTAGGCCCCAACGTCTGGCATGAAACGCCTGCAGCCGCCATGGCGACGCTGGAAGAGCTGGAAGAAACAGCCAAACTGATGGTGCTGTGCCCGCAAACACAGGCCTTGCCTGAAGAGGCGATTGAGCGGCTGCGTCGGCAATTCAACGCTTCTTGGTAGCCTTCGCGCCAAGCGCGGAAGTAGCTATCAAATAAATAGCGTCTTAAGCGCGTTTCATATGGGCTAATAGCCAATTTGGTTTAAAAATAAACCTGCCAGAAGACGCTCAGCTGCCCTGCTCTTGCTAACCTTAAAACCGCGTCGTCCACCAAGTCTCGCTCAGTTGATCTTGTAGCCATTCAACAAACCCACTCACTTTGGCAGGCACCATGCGTGGTGATGGGTAAACGGCATGAATTTCTTGGGTTGGCAGCCTCCATTCGCTCAGCAGCGTGACCAAGGCACCGCTCTGGACAGACTCGTGCACCACATAGGTGGGCAGAGCGGCGATGCCAAGGCCAGCGCAGGCAGCTGCCGAGAGTGCAGATTTGTTATTCGAGCGCAGCGGCCCTTTCAACAACACCGTCTGCTCCTGCCCTCTGGCGCCATGCAAGTGCCAGCGCGAATCGTTTTGTACTGTGCTGCAGATCAGTGCGTCGTGCAGTGCCAAATCGCCGGGTGTCTGGGGCTCGCCGCGACGCCTCAAGTATTCTGGTGCGGCAACAAGCGACCAAGGATTCTGGCCCAAATAGCGAGCGCCCAAAGTCGAATCCACCAACCGCCCCATTCGAATGGCAATATCGATGCCCTGCTCCACCATATTCACAAGATGATCATCAAACAGCAGCTCAATCTGCACCTTGGGATTGAGCTGAAGAAAGCGCAAGACCAGAGGTGCCAGAACACGCCTGCCAAAATCCATCGTCGTGCTGATGCGTAAGCCCCCTTGTATCTGAGACTGCATCAACGCCGCCACAGACTCTGCCTCTTCGACATGTTGCACGATCAGCTTGCACTTTTTGTAGTACACCGTGCCCACCTCAGTGGGTGAAACCCCATGTGTGCTGCGGTGCAGCAGGCGCGAACCCAGTTGGTTTTCAAGCTGTGCGATGAGTTTTGTCGCGGATGGTTGCCCCATGCCTAGGTCGGTAGCGGCCTTGCTAAATGAGCCTAGATCTACGACGCGGACAAAGAGATGCATGGCTTGAAAACTGGTCATATCGAAAGTAGACCACCTCTCTGTTGCGATTGCAATTGCCATATTCCATTAAAGAATAATCAAAATTCCCTAGGCACTACTTCCGCAAAGCGGCTGCATTGGACATGATCCGCTACAAGTATCCAGATCACGCTTGCACTCAAGAAATTCAAGCTTCGGATACCGAATTCTTACTTTCTTAAAAACAAACAGGAGACCAGCGATGCCCTACTTCCGCCCCCCGCTCATTGCGTTAAGTATTTTTGCGGCCATGCTGCCCGGCTTGGCGATTGCGCAGGCCTACCCCAACAAGCCGCTGCGGCTGGTCGTGCCCTTCGCCCCCGGCGGCACCACCGATCTCATCGCCCGCTTCATCTCCGTGAAAATGGGCGCGGCATTGGGCCAAACCGTCGTGGTAGAAAACAAAGGGGGTGCGGGTGGTGCCATCGGTGCGTCTGAGGTGGCCAAGGCTGCGCCCGATGGCTATACGCTGCTGATGTCATCGGTCTCTACGATGGCCACCAACCCAGCGATCAACCCTAAAACGCCGTATGACCCGAACGTAGACTTTGCACATGTCATCAATGTTGCAGCGACGCCGATGGTCATCGCTGTCAATCCATCGTTTCCAGCCAAAGACTACAAAAGCTTTGCTGAGCTGCTAGCGAAGCAACCCGGCAAGCAGAGCTACGCCACCGCAGGGCCTGGAACCATTGGCCATTTGTTGGCTGAGATTTACAAGAGCACGGCCAAGGTCTACGTCACTCACATTCCCTATCGCGGTTCAGGCCCGGCTTTGAATGACGTGGTGGCAGGGCAGGTCGGCATCGTGGTTGACAACCTTCCCACAGCGCTGCCTTTTATCATCGACAAGCGCTTGATTCCCATCGTCGTGGCAGCGCCCAAGCGCCTCGCACAGATGCCGAATGTGCCGACGTTTTCAGAGGTCGGTCTACCCAACGTCAATCGCATGTCCTTCCTGGGCGTGTCTGCGCCCAAAGGGACACCGAAGGAAATTGTCGACAAATTAAATGCGGCTGTGAAGCTTGCGTTGGCTGATGCCAATGTGAAGGAGCGCATTGAAGCCACTGGCGCGATCGTGGTGGGCAATTCCGCTGTGGAGTTCCAAAAGCAGATCAAAGACGAAGTTGAAATCTACAAACGCGTCGTGCAAGAGCAGGGTTTGAAGCTGGATTGAAAGAAAACGATGCCTCATTTCGCTGCCAATCTCACGATGCTTTTTACCGAGCTGCCGTTCTTGGAACGGTTCGCCGCTGCATCCAAGGCCAACTTCAAAGCCGTTGAGTTTTTGTTTCCCTACGATTTCCCGCTGGAAGATATTCAGCAACGCTTGCAGGTCAACGGACTCAAGCTGGTACTGCACAACCTGCCCGCAGGCAACTGGGATGCAGGTGAGCGTGGCATCGCCTGCTTGCCTGACCGCGTGGAGGAATTTCGAACGGGGGTTGCCACAGCCATCCGCTACGCCAAAGGCTTGGGTGTGCATCAACTCAATTGTTTGGCGGGCAAGACACCTGCTGGAGTGGAAAGCGCGCTGTTGCGCCAAACCTTCGTGAGCAACCTGCGCTATGCGGCTGCAGAGCTCGGCGCAGCGGGTCTGAAGCTGTTGATTGAGCCGATCAATACCTATGATATTCCTGGCTTTTACCTCAACCACACCCAGCAAGCTGTGGATATTTTGGATGAAGTCGGCGCAGACAACGCCTTCGTGCAATACGACATTTACCACGCGCAGCGTATGGAGGGTGAACTAGGCGCGACGCTTAGAAAGTATCAGGCCCGTATTGGCCATATTCAACTGGCAGACAACCCTGGCCGCAATGAGCCGGGCACAGGTGAAATCAACTACGCGTGGTTGTTCAAACATTTGGATGCGATTGGCTACACCGGTTGGATCGGCTGCGAATACAAGCCCGCCTCCACAACCACTGCCGGGCTGGGCTGGCGCCAACAGCTTGCCTGATTCTCAAAAACGAGCCTTCAATTCATTCACATCACAACCCTTCATCAAAGAATTCGATCATGACGACGCAATCTCTCCAACTCGGTTTTGTCGGTCTAGGCATCATGGGCACGCCCATGGCCGGTCATCTGCTCAAAGCGGGCCATCAACTTTTCGTCCATTCGGTGCCTTCAGTGCCTGAAGACATCATTGCCGCCGGCGCAAAGGCGTGTGCCAGTGCGCAAGACGTTGCTCAACAAGCGGATATTATTTTCATCATGGTGCCTGATACGCCCCACGTAGCCGATGTGTTGTTTAGCATGTCTGGCTTGGCGGCTGGCTTGAGCTCTGGCAAAACAGTCGTGGATATGAGCTCTATCTCCCCGATTGAAACCAAGGTGTTTGCAAAAAAAATCAATGCTCTGGGCTGCGACTACATCGATGCGCCTGTCTCAGGCGGCGAGGTAGGCGCAAAAAACGCCACGCTCTCCATCATGGTGGGCGGCTCTGAGGCCGCCTTTGAGCGCGTCAAGCCACTGTTTGAATTGATGGGGAAAAATATCACCCTGGTAGGCGGCAACGGCGATGGCCAAACCGCCAAAGTGGCCAATCAAATCATTGTGGCGCTGAATATTGAAGCCGTGGCTGAGGCGCTGCTGTTTGCCGCCAAAGCTGGAGCTGATCCAGCCCGCGTGCGCCAAGCGCTGATGGGCGGGTTTGCATCGTCGAAGATTTTAGAAGTGCATGGCGAACGCATGATCAAGCGCACCTTCGATCCTGGCTTTCGCATTGAGCTTCATCAAAAGGATCTGAATCTGGCGCTTTCAAGCGCACGCGCCTTGGGCGTATCTTTGCCCAATACCGCCACAGCCCAAGAGCTGTTTAACTCTTGCGCAGCCCATGGCGGCAAGGCTTGGGATCACTCAGCCATGGTGCGCGCGTTGGAAAAATTAGCTAACTTTGAAATTGGGCAACAGGCCCCATGAACTCAACAAAAGTCGCCTTGTAACTTTCAGAGCGATGCCAGCAGCAGGGAGTTTTTTCTGGAGACAATTATGAAACGCAGACAACTCATTTCCGCAGTATCCCTCTCAGCTCTACCCGCAATCAGTCGAGCGCAATCCGCCAGACCGATCCGCCTGATTGTGCCCTTCCCAGCTGGAGGCCCGACTGATCTTGTCGCGCGTGTGGTGGCAGAGCCTATGGGAAGATTTCTGGGGCAGCCCGTGATTGTGGACAACAAAGGCGGCGCGGGCGGCTCGATCGGCACGGCAGAGCTGGCGCGCGCTCAGCCCGACGGTTTGACACTCGGCATCGCCTCGGTGTCGACCCATGGTGTCAACCCAGTGGTTTACAAAAAACTAGCGTATGACCCGATCAAAGATTTTTCGCCCATTTGTGAGCTTTGCAAAGCACCCACCAACCTCGTCGTCCATCCCTCGCTCCCGGTCACGACCATCGCCGAATTCATCGCCTACTTGAAAAAGAACCCAGGCAAGGTCAATTACGGATCGCCAGGCAGCGGCAGCAACAACCAAATGCTCGCCGAACTCTTCAAAAGCGCGACCAACACCTTTATGGTTCATATTCCGTATCGAGGCACAGGCCCCGCCATGGTGGATTTGCTCAGTGGCCAGATTCAGGTGTATTTTGACCAAGTGGCATCCAGCATCACGCACATCAAAGCTGGCAAACTGCGCTCCCTTGCGGTGTCGTGGCATCAAAGGCTGGAGGTTTTGCCCAATGTGCCCACATTCGCAGAGGCGAGCCTTTTCGGCAACAACAAACCTTCTTGGTTTGGATTATTGGCACCTGCCAAGACATCAGAGGCCGAAATACGCCGCTTCAACCAAGCCGTTGTCAAAAGCCTTGCCGAGCCCTCCGTCAAGGAGCGTTTTGCGCAGCTGGGCTTGTTTGCCAGCGGCGGCACACCTGAAGAGCTTGCAGCGGTCATCAAGAAGGAGCTTGACACCATGAGCCGTGTGGCGAAGTTCGCCAAAATCAGCTTGGATTAAAAACGCGCTCTCGGCAGCAGCGCCACCGCTTCAAAGGCTTTTCTGAGAACCCGCCCCGTTCAAATGGGGCGGCGTATTCACTATCAAATCAGGAGCACTCTGCGCAGGTTTTATAACGGGAAGAGGGCTATTTTGCTTAAAAATATCGCTTGCAGCAGATTTGCCTGCGCCCTGCTCTTGCTCACGCAAAGTCTGCAACGCTGCCAGACAAAAATGCGCAAACCACAGCGATGAAAATGCAAATACCAGCGTGTAAACCCAAATCGCCGCCACAATAAAAATCGGCGCGAACACGACAAACATCACACCTGAAGCCCACAGCAGCGTGGGCGCTGCGCCCAAATAGCCCGCCACCACGCCCATGCCCAAAAGCTGAGGCCGATGGCGCTTCATCACCTCGCGGCGCTCTTCCTTGCTTGCATGATCAGCCAGCGCGTCAAACGCCATCACGCGATAGGTGAGCCAGCCCCAAATCAGCGGCGGCACAATCAAAATCAAAGGCGGGATCAGCCAAAGCGGAATCGACACAATCAGCAGCGGCACGGCAACGAGCACCGATCCCAGCGACCAAAACACGCTTGCCATGATGCCCGCGCCCTTTTTGCGCTCCAGCTTGTCAAAGCGCCGCTCAGCCACCAGCGAGACCATCGCCGGCGTCATGAGAAACGCCACAAACATCAGTGAGCCAATCACCACCAGCGGCGTGGCAGCGAGAATCACCAGCAATGGCGCAATCGCCGCTTTGAGCCCGCCAAAACCCATCCCCTCCAGCCAACCAATGCCCCGCGCCAGCCAATCGCTGCCCAGCAGCCAAGCATTGATCGCCGCCACGGTGCTTTCCCAAAAAAAGTAGCCAAACACCCCCGCAATCGCCACCATCAGCACCAAAGGCACGAGCGAGAGCGCGATCACGCGCGGATGCAAACAATAAGCCGCCGCCCGCCAAAAAGCATCAAGAATCTGTTTCATGCGGTAAGGATACACGTTTGGGATTTGTTTCTGAATAGCCAACTTGGGCTTTTCATCACGGATAAATAAGCGCTAGTGCGCGGGCGGGCGGACGCAGCAAATATCTAGGCCTAATGCTTGGCGGGCATCCAGCCAAGCGCGATCCGCAGTCAAAACACGCGCACTGAGCCGCTGGGCGAGCGCTAAACACAACCGATCCCCCAAGCTCAGCCCCATGTTTCTCGTTTGGCTTCTGATCCAGCCAGCCTGCTCACCATCGCCCACTGGGATATCCATGACTTGATAAGCCAAATCAGACAAGATCATTTTTATGGCATCTGGCTCTGCCCCACGATCCAATGATTTGGCAATCACTTCCGCTTGATTGGCCGCGCTCACCACGCAACGCTGCGAATGCAAGGCCTGCCCCACGATCTCAGAGCCGGGCTCGCCTTGCAAAAAAGCAATGATTGCTGAAGCATCGAGCACAGTCACATTACTCATTCCGTCTCCGCTTTACGACGCTCTGCAATCAATTCATCAGCCAATGAAGGCGAGTTTTGAGGCGCAAACTTTTGAAACATCGCCTGCGCCTTTTCAAGCTGAGCGCGCCGCGTGGTCGCTACCAATTCACCATTGCGCGCCGACCAAATCAGCTGATCGCCATCATGCAGATCAAGCTGCGTGCGCAATGCCACGGGGATGACCACTCTGCCATTGAGGAGGTTAGAAGCTAAATTCATGGTGTATTTCTATAAATTTAATTAATGCCATTTTATATTTAATTATTTACATTTGCCATTTATAGAGATTTGTCTTTATTAGCCACAACTTTTACAGCAGCTTCGCCCGCACGCCACCCGCTCGCCTGCTTCGCCTTCGCTCCACCCGCTTGCCCGCTTCGCCTTCACGCCACCCGCTCGCCTGCCACGCGACGTGCCCGAAAAACCCGAGGGCTTTTCTTTCGGGATTCCACCCGCTCACCCCGAGCCGCCACCTTTTGTAGCGCGCCACCATGGTTTCTCGCGCTCCACGAGGATATCCCTCGGATTTTTCAGACCCATCACGCAGCGGATCTGGATCGTTGGCGCGTCGTTTCGCTACTACTTTCATAGCACTTTGCGCAGCATTTATAACGGCTAGAGGCCGAAATCGTATAAATTTTCTCCCTTTTTTCGCTCGTTGAGCATGCTCACGCCAAGGCCGCCAAAGCATCTAGCGGGCTAGCAGCGCCACCCGCAGCCACTTTCAGCACATGCGTGTAGATCATCGTGGTGGACACATCCGAAGCGTGTCAGCGCCTGCGCGACTGCCTGCGCCGGGTGCGCAGGTGCAGGCCAATGGTTGCCGGGGGCCGCCATGTATGACATGAGCTTGTGGATGATTGGCAATGTGCTTCATAAATAGCTGCGCAGGGGGCGCTGTGCGTGCGGCGTGTGCAAACGGCAACAGCAGTGTGGTTTCGCATTGCGCGGGCTGTGCATCTGTGTCTCTGGCGGTGCTGCAATCGCACTTGGAGCACTGTGCAGTGCATCCAAATGCGCCAATCTGCGCCATAATTTACTTCAAGCAAGGGACGGAAGATTTCATTCCCCTTTGCACGCGACCACCCAACGTGGTTCAGTCCAACAAGGTTTATCTGTCGCAGGAGGCACTCTTGGTTCCTATCAACTTGATCTCGCGACTGATAAACGCTGTTCGTTAGGCTGCACAGAAACATACCCCCCCAGAAATCGACATGGACTCTACAATCCTCGCGTCAACAATCGGAGCTGCAGCAACCATTGCGGCATCCCTCATCACGTTCTACGCTACAAGAAGGAGCCTGACACGGCACTTTCCGAGTGAGCCACATTCGAATGCATGTCAGTTCGTACTCTTGGCCGATCGCGCGGCGGTTCTCGCTAAGGCCAGCACCCTCATTTCCGGTGCAGAACACAGCGTGATCGACACCACATGGGGCAACAGTGAGGAGAACTACTCGAAAGTGGAGAGCGAGGCGCTGGGTCGCTATCTTGTCGCGAAAGAGCGGGCTATTTCTGACGGGAAGTATCGCTACAAGGAAATCTACACCGCCGTAAACGATGACCGTCACCGCACAAACCGCATTGGGTCAGAACGCAAGCGTGGCGAGCCTGCGAAGACCTATTCCGCCAAGTTGCTTGAGGGCATCGATCCCGCGTTCCCGATGATTGATTTTTTGGTAGTAGACGGCCAAAAAATCATCCTCGCGTGCCTTAGCAAGGACACGGCCAAGCCCGAGCATCACTATCTGTATGTGGAGTCACGTGACCTCGCAGGGTTTCTAACACAATATTTTCAGGTGTGCTGGGAAAGTGCTGTCCCGCTGGCCGGTCAATCGAGCCAGCCAGTTGCGGAGGCCAAAAGTGAGGCCTAACGATTAAGGTTCAGATCGCGCTTGCCGCGATCTAAACCGTTTGTTGGACGAGCCCGGTTTAGGGTGCTGCGCAAGCCCCACTGCAAATATCTTTTTGTGATGCCCCTTGAGCCATGGGCGTTGGTCTGGCGCAGGTTCGGTGGCGGCGAGTATGCATGCCCTTGCGGCTAGTGCCTAGTGCCTTTGCGGCACGTTGTGTGATGCCCCAGAGTGAAGAGCTGCTGTTTTTGGCCGAGCGCAATCACAACGCCCGATGGGCATTGGTGTGCTGACGGTCTGGTGTCAATTACTGGGGCGAATTTACCTCGCTGTATTTGCTGGGTGAGGTGTCAAGGCAGGGCGAAATTCGCCTGCGCACAACAAGCATGAGCCCGCCGCAGCATGCGCACTGCCACTGGGCACGCGGCGTGGTGACTGCATCTGACGGTTTGGCCGGTGCTGTGCTGGGGCGCTTGAAGACCAACAGTTTGAGCAGTGTCATCAGCCGCTTGCTGTTGGAGTGCTAGGCAAGCCAAAGTTGCGTGCCCGTCTAAATCCCTTGGGCAATACATGCTGCAAGACCAGCCATAGAAACTGCGCACCGCTCACAGAGCGTCTATTTTGTGGTCACAGTACTCGCCCATGCGCCGAATGGCTCGCGCGTAGGCATCGATGGTCTTGGGCTGTAAGCCTTTGAGCTTGATAGGCAGCCGCGAGGCGGCTGAGGGCTTGAATGCACTTCGGCCTGCATCACATTTGCCGCGCAATTGGCCACAACTGAATGAAACGGAATATGCCGAAATTTGTGACCATCGGATACGGAGATCAGGCGGGATACGATCGCACACCGCAGGCAATCCGTGACGCAGCCCATGCCCACGATACCGGTCTGCAACGCGCAAGTTTGGCCGCTCAAGGACGCGCCATCCTGAATGCGCAAGCCGCACCGTTGCCGCTGTGCATTGCGGCTTAAGCTGGCTCGCTAGAGACAATTCAAAGCAAAAATAGCACTTTGCCGTTACAGAATCTGCGCAGAGCGCTATCAAAATGATACTAACGCTCATCGCCCTCACGCGGCGGCTGGCCGCCGGCTCTTGCCATGATGCGGTCAAAGGCGGCCAAATCTGCGCGCTCCACTCGGCTGCGGAAGAAATCCTCAGCCTCCAAAGTGGCGAGCTTCTCCGCAGCAGCCATGGCCACGAATTGGTTCACGCTCGTGCCATCGCGTTTGCTCACACGCTCAATGCCCGCCTTGAGCGAGCGCGGCAGGCGCAGGGGATAGGTCGCAACATCACTCATGACAAACTCCTTAAAAACTCACCAGGCTTGCAAACTCGCAGCTTAAACGCGGTGCTTGCAGACGAAAAGTGCCGAATATTGAACGTGAGCAGCGCATTAGCGCCCGCATTCACAGCCGCCTCCAGCACCATCTCATCCGCAGGATCGCGCAATTGCGGCCTCCATCGGTAATGCACCGCGATAGGCCGAGCCATCGCAATCACCACACTCACGAAATTCTGCACTTCACTCAACGTCAAACCAGCGGCTTCAATATGCTCATCCCGCAAACACACCGCCTCATATTCCAACGCCAAAGCAACCGTCACGCCAACGGAGACGCTCCCACTTCTTGCTAACCGCAGTAATTCAGCTGATGCGCCGCTGGGGCTACGCATTGCACTCACTACCACATCGGTATCCAAAACAAGCAGCATAAATAGTATCTTCCGCGATATTACATTCTAGCCTGATTCTGCCCTATTGTGTTCATGATCACAGCTTGCGCTTGAACGCCCCAGTTAACATCGAAATTTCGCACCTACCTCTCAAATTCGCCGCGTGATGGGTCTGAAAAAACGAAGTCTTTCTCAGCGTCAGGTTTGGCAAATGCGCCACCCTGAACAATGCGAAAATAGCGGGTTACCACGCAACAGAGCGCAATTTAAAGCAAAGCACACACATCATGGACGCAGAACAAATCAACGCCATCGGCAGCAAACTCACCGATCTGGCCGCCCGCACTCTCGATCTTCGGGGGTATCTTTGACTACGAGAAAAAGTCACACCGTCTCGAAGAAGTCAACGCTGCGCTAGAAGACCCGACCGTCTGGAACGATCCGAAAAAAGCCCAAGAGCTGGGCAAAGAAAAGCGCCAGTTAGAGAACGTGGTCAACAATCTCACTGCGCTCGACCGTGATTTGGCCGACAACACCGAGCTTTTCGAGATGAGCAAGGAAGAGGCCGATATGGATGGTTTGCAGACCATTTCTGACGACGCGGCTCGCTTGGAAGCGATAGTGAAAGATCTCGAATTCAAGCGCATGTTTAACCAGCCTGCTGATCCGAACCATGCGTTTTTAGACATTCAAGCCGGCGCTGGCGGCACCGAAGCCTGCGATTGGGCGAGCATGCTGCTGCGCCAATACCTGCGCTACGCCGAGCGCAAAGGCTTTAAAGCCACGATTGATGAAGAAACGCCAGGCGATGTGGCCGGCATCCGCTCTGCCAGCATCAAGATCGAAGGCGATTACGCCTTTGGCCTGCTGCGCACGGAGACCGGCGTGCACCGTCTCGTGCGCAAATCGCCTTTCGATTCATCGGGCGGGCGTCACACCAGCTTTGCCAGCGTCTTCGTCTACCCCGAGGTGGACGACACCATTGTGATCGACATCAACCCCGCCGATGTGCGCACCGACACCTATCGGGCCAGCGGAGCTGGCGGCCAGCACATTAACAAAACCGATTCTGCTGTGCGCCTCACGCACATCCCCACCAACATCGTCGTCACCTGCCAAGATGGCCGCAGCCAACACAGCAACAAAGATGTGGCTTGGAAACGCCTACGCTCGCGTTTGTATGACTACGAAATGCGCAAACGCTTGGAAGAGCAGCAAAAGCTCGAAGACACGAAGACCGATGTGGGTTGGGGTCACCAAATCCGCAGTTACGTACTCGACAACAGCCGCATCAAAGACTTACGCACTGGGGTCGAGATCTCCGCCACGCAAAAGGTGTTGGATGGCGATTTGGATGAATTCATTGAGGCCAGCCTCAAACAAGGTGTTTAAACATGAAACTTTGCAATTTCGATGTTGGCCTCGACAAACGCTTTTTCCTCATCGCGGGCACTTGCTCAATTGAGGGATTGGAGATGTCTTTGGAAGTGGCGGGGCATCTCAAAGAAGTGACGTCCAAGCTGGGCATACCATTGATATACAAGGGCTCATTTGACAAGGCCAATCGCTCTTCGGGCAACACCAAGCGTGGCGTCGGCATAGATGCGGGCTTGAAAATTTTGGAGGAGGTGCGCAGGCAGTTGAATGTGCCGATCCTCACCGATGTTCACGACACATCGCATATTGCTGAAGTGGCGAGCGTTGTAGACGTGCTGCAAACGCCTGCCTTCCTTTGCCGCCAAACGGATTTCATTCGCGCTGTTGCCCAATCAGGCAAGCCGGTGAATATCAAGAAAGGCCAGTTTCTCGCTCCTTGGGATATGAAAAACGTGATCGACAAAGCGCGTGCGGCAGCGATTGAAAAAGGCTTGAATCCAGACAGCTTCCTCGCCTGCGAGCGAGGCGTGAGTTTTGGGTACAACAATCTTGTGGCAGACATGACTTCTCTTGCCGAGATGAGGAAAAGCGGCGCACCGGTGGTGTTTGACGTGACGCATTCAGCGCAGAAGCCTGGCGGCCAAGGCACGAGCTCGGGCGGCGCCCGCGAAATGGTGCCTGTGCTCGCGCGGGCGGGCGTGGCTGCTGGCGTAGCCGGTTTGTTCATGGAAACGCATCCCAAGCCCGACGAGGCGTGGTCTGATGGGCCCAACGCCGTGCCCCTGCGCCACATGAAAGCTTTGCTCGAAACCCTGGTGGAGCTGGATTACGTAACCAAAAAGAACCCGTTCCTCGAGACCGATTTCAACTAAACCCAAGGACACTATCCCCATGAGCGCTTATGTGATTGCCGACGTTACCGTGACAGACGCCGACCAAATGGCCAAATACCGCGAATGGAGCACCAAAGCAGCTGCTGAATTCGGTGCGAGCTTTATCGTGCGCGGCGGCGCGATCACCGTGTTTGAAGGCGATTGGAAGCCCACCCGCGTGGTGATCATTCAGTTCCCTGACAGCGATACCGTCAAAAAATGGTACGACAGCGAGACCTACACCCAAGGCCGCGAGCTGCGCAAGAATGCGGGCGTGATGCGGATGGTGATGGTCGAAGGCGTTTGAATTTTTAACTTTTAAGGGAAGCTCGTATGAGTGCAATTGTTGATATCGTTGGCCGTGAAATCTTAGACAGCCGTGGCAACCCCACCGTGGAATGTGATGTGTTGCTAGAGAGCGGCGTGATGGGCCGCGCCGCCGTGCCCTCGGGCGCGTCCACAGGCTCGCGCGAAGCGATTGAGCTGCGTGATGGCGATAAGAGCCGCTATCTTGGCAAAGGCGTGCTCAAAGCCGTGGGCCACATCAACGTCGAAATCTCCAACGCCGTGCTTGGCTTGGATGCTTCTGAGCAAGCCTTCCTCGACAAAACGCTCATCGAGCTGGATGGCACAGACAACAAATCCAAGCTCGGCGCGAATGCGATGCTGGCAGTTAGCATGGCTGTGGCGCGCGCTGCCGCTGAAGAAGCGGGCTTGCCGCTGTATCGCTATTTTGGCGGGATGCATGCCGTGCAGCTTCCCGTGCCGATGATGAACGTGATCAATGGCGGCGAGCATGCGAACAACAACTTGGATTTGCAAGAATTCATGATCGTACCGATTGGTGCCAAGAGCTTTCGCGAAGCCATGCGCCATGGCGCAGAAGTCTTCCACGCCCTCAAGAAAATCATTCACGACAAAGGCATGAGCACTGCCGTGGGCGACGAAGGCGGTTTCGCGCCATCCACTGAGGCGACTGATGGCAAAGGCGTGCATGAAGCCGCGATTGATCTGATCTTGCAAGCGATTGACAAAGCCGGCTACAAAGCCGGTGAAGACATCGTGCTCGCCCTCGATTGCGCCGCCTCTGAGTTCTACAAAGATGGCAAATACCACCTAGAAGGCGAGAACCTCACGCTCACTTCCCAAGAGTGGACGGAGATGATGGCCACTTGGTGCGACAAATACCCCATCATCAGCATAGAAGATGGCATGGCCGAAGGCGATTGGGATGGCTGGAAGCTTCTGACCGACCGCTTGGGAAAAAAAGTACAAATCGTCGGCGATGATTTATTCGTCACCAACACCAAGATTTTGAAAGAAGGCATCGACAAAGGTATCGCCAACTCGATCCTCATCAAGATCAACCAAATCGGCACGTTGACTGAGACCTTCGCCGCCATCGAGATGGCCAAGCGCGCCGGCTACACCGCCGTGATCTCCCATCGCTCAGGCGAGACGGAAGACTCCACCATTGCCGACATCGCTGTGGGTACGAATGCTGGTCAAATCAAAACTGGCTCGCTCTCCCGCTCGGATCGTATGGCCAAATACAACCAGCTATTGCGCATTGAAGAAGATTTGGGTGATGTGGCGCAGTATCCGGGCCGTGCGGCGTTTTATAACCTGCGTTGACCCGTATAGGAGTGCTACCAACACAATAGCACTCCGCGCAGGTTCTATAAAGGCGAATGCCCTAAAACGCTTGTAAAACTGCCAAAAAAACAGGCAAAATACAAGCATGCTCGCTCAACGCATCGTCCCTGCCCTATTGATTGCACTGCTGGTCGCCCTGCACGCGCAGCTCTGGCTCGGGCGCGGCAGCATCTCGCATGTCAATCAGTTGCAGGCGAAGTTGCAAGAGCTAAGCACCAAAAACATAGCCGCCCAGCAAACCAACGACCAACTCGCCTCAGAAGTGCGCGATCTCAAAGAAGGCCTGGAGATGATCGAAGACAAAGCCCGCTCAGAGCTGGGCATGATCAAAGCCAATGAGATATTGGTGCAGTATTCCAAGTGAATTTTTAAGCCATTTCGGCTTCTAACCGTAATAATATTTGCATATGGTGCTATTTAATTGATATCGCACTACATATAAAATATAACGGGAAACGGCCTAAAACACTAAAAAATCTACAGGATCAGCAACGCACGAAAGTCATTCACATTGGTATGCGTCGGCCCAGTGGTGACTAAATCATTCAAGGGCTCGAAGAAGCCGACGGCATCGTTGCGATCGAGGTAGTTGTCGAGCTTCATACCTTGAGCGAGTGCGCGATCGATCGTGTCGGGCGCAACGTAGGCGCCGGCATTCGCTTCCACGCCGTCGATGCCATCGGTGTCGGCAGCCAAGCCGTAGACGCCCTGTATGCCTTGCAAACCGAGGGCCAGACCCATGCAGAATTCGCCAGCGCGGCCGCCGCGCCCCTTGGGCGTGCCTGCGGCTTGTTTGCGAATCGTCACCGTGGTCTCGCCGCCTGAGAGGATCACGCAAGGCTTTTTGAATGCGCCCTGCCCTTTGGCTACGCCGCGTGCCAAGGCCGCATGCACTTTGCCCACTTCGCGGGACTCACCTTCGATTTCGTCGCTCAAAATATGCGCCTCGATGCCGGCCGCACGCGCTGCAGCGGCGGCAGCTTCTAGGGATTGTTGGGGTGTTGCGATCAGGTGCACTTCATGGCCCGCGAAGCGCGTATCGCCGGGCTTGGGGGTTTCGAGTGCGCCGCCCTCAAGCTGCGCTTGGATACTAGGCGGCACGCCAATGCCGTAGCGCTTCAAAATCGCCAATGCTTCAAAGCAAGTGCTGCTATCTGCCACAGTGGGGCCGCTGGCGATGATGCTCACGTCGTCGCCGGGCACATCGCTGATGGTGAGTGTGACGACTCTTGCGGGCGCGCAGGCAGCGGCGAGCCAGCCCCCTTTGATTTGCGAGAGATGTTTGCGCACGCAGTTCATCTCGATGATGTTGGCACCTGAATTGAGCAGCTCTTGGTTGATGCGCTGCTTGTCGGCGAACGCCAAGCCTTCAACCGGCAAAGTGAGCAAAGCCGAGCCGCCGCCGGAAATCAGGCAGAGCACGAGATCTTCTTGCGTCAATCCTTGCGTCAAACCCATGATGCGCTGCGCGGCTCTCAATCCTGCCTCATCGGGCACAGGATGCGAGGCTTCAATCACTTCGATGCGCTGCTTCAAACCTTCGGGGCGCAGCGGCGTGTGGTGATACCTGGTGACGACCAAGCCTGAAAGTGGCGCATCAATTGGCCACAGCGCTTCCAAAGCCTGCGCCATCGCGCCGCCAGCTTTGCCAGCACCTAAAACCAGCGTACGACCTTTTGGGGGAGCGGGCAAATACGCTGCGGTGTTGTGCAGCGGCAATGCGCGGCGTATAGCGGCTGCATAGAGATACTGCAAAAATTCGCGCGGATGAAGCTGCGGGTTGGGCGAGATAGTGTTTATAGATGAATCGTGAGCCATGGCTTGATTGTGCTGTGGTGCAGGGCTTGGGGGTTAAGTAGTCGCCGCAAAAAGCCATGAAATATCGTGATGAAGGCGATTCATCGTCGCCACGACTGTTGCCAACTGGCCTTTGCTGCCCAGTCAAAGCGCAGCGATGACAGGGCTTGGCCGTAAAGAGCGCTTTGCGCAAGCTGATCTTGTAACAATGACCAAATGCTCTGTGCATCGCAGCCAGCCAAATCGAGCACGATGAAGCATGACGTGGTTTGATCTTGCTGCTCATCCACCTGTGCCCTTGCTTGCACGCTCGCCTGCACATACACCTGCGCAGCAATCAGGGGAGTGCAGGCGCGTAAGGCTTGCAGTTGATCGGCCAGCCAACGCTCTGTGGCTAGCGTCCAGCTTGATGCGCTTTGCAAGCAGACGGCTAAGCGCCAGGTCGGGTCGCTCGGGGATGAAGGCGCAGGCCATTGGCGATGGAGTTTGCGGACATATTGCGTGCGCTGCACGATCTCAATGCTACTGCGGCCTATAGCGGCATGGGTGAGTTCGGTGGCCTGCTGTTTGGGCTTCCCGTGCTCAAAGGCTTCAAATGCTTCGACGCTGGCAAATGCGTACATGCAAAAGTAATCGGGCGGCTGGCCAGCCAACGGCTGCGTGCAGCGGAAAAGCTGCGCTTGCTGCAACTCGGGCGTAGCCAGCAGCAGATGCACATGGTCGGCATACCATCGCTGCAAAGCGATGTGGTTGCCATCTAGGCTGCGGGTGCAGACGAGGTTGATCGTGGGGGAGTGCAAAGGCATGGGGCGGCTGAAGACAACGAGAGAAATTGTTATTGTGCTGTAAGTCGCGGAACCTACAATGTATAAAAATTAACAAAAACCATGAGCAAGCTACAAACCTCCTTACGCCTGTCTTCGAGTACCTTCTCGCCGGTCGCGATTGTGCTGATGGTTATTTTGCTGCAAGTCTTGTTCTTTTCCGTCTACTTTTATTTGGCCAGCGAGGAAACTTTGAGCATCGAGCCTGCTGAACTCGTGCTTTTTCTTTCTTACTCGATGGTCATGATTGGCCTCGCAGTCACCGTGGGCATCTTGCGCCAGCGTTGGATGCAGCGAGAAGACAGCGTGCGCCAGCGCTTGCTGGGCGTGATTCAGGCGATTCCTGATCCGACGGCAGTGCGCGACATGAAGGGACGTTATGTGATGTGGAATCAGGCGGCTGAGCAATACCATGGCATCAAATCCGAACATGTGGTGGGCAAGACACCTTTTGAGTTGTTTCCGCCGGCGGTGGCGCGCAGTATTTTGGAGTTGGATGCGCAATGCAGCTTGAGCGAGAAAACAGTGGTGCAGCGCGTGGTGTTGCCTCCGCTGTATGGCAAAGGTCAGCGTGTCGCGATAATTCGCGTGGCACCCGTGCGCTCTATGTCGGATGCCAGCATTCGAGGTGTGGTGACGATCTTGCATGACGTGACCGAGGCCGAGCGAGAAGCCTCGGCGCTGCGGCACTTGAGCACACAGCTCAAAATGGCGCTTGACACCTCAGGCTTTGGCAGTTGGATTTGGGATTTAGACAGCGACCTGGTGACCTTCTCTACGCAATACCAAGCGCTGCTTCGCTACGAAGGCAAGAATTTTCAGCAAGATTTTGATTTTCTTTCTCGCATCCATCCAGGCGATGCGGAAATGGTCAAGGCTGCGGCCATCCGCGCGCTTAAAGAATATGTACCGTTTGACCAAGTCTATCGCCTGCGCTGCTTTGACGAGGTGTATCGCGTGTTTCATGCCAGCGGAGAGTCAGCATTGGATGGCAGCGGTAAGCGCTACTTTGCAGGCTTGCTTTGCCCGCTGGATCGCTCGGCAAATTAGACAGGTTTGCGAGCGGCCAGCAGCGCATCTAAATAGGCTTGCCATGACCTTCTTTCACCGCCTCTTTCAGCAACCTTAAACACAGTGCCCGCGCGGATGAACTGCGCAGCCTCGTTCGCCACAGCCAACGATGCCAATTTTGCTCAAGTCCATCACCGCACTCCTACTCAGGGGTTGGCTTATTGCTTCTCAATCTTCGCACGTGTGATCACATCGCTCCAGCGCCGCGTCTCGCTAGATAGCAACTGCCCCAAAGCTTCAGGCGAGCTGCTCTGCGCATCTACATTCAGCTCAGCGAGCTTCGATTTCAGATCAAGGGAATTAAGCGCATCTTGCACCGCTCTGTTGAGCTTCAAAATCACATCGCGCGGCGTTTTAACAGGCGCAGCCAGTGCATTCCAGCTCGAAGCCGTCGCGCCCGAAATGCCTGCCTCGCGCAGCGTGGGCACATCAGGCAGCTTGGCCGCACGCTTCTCGCCCATCACCGCCAGCGCGCGCACAGCCTTGGCATTGATCTGCCCCATCATTGGCCCTAAAATTTCCACCGCCACATCCACCGTGCCGCCGCGCAGCGCCGTGATCACATCAGGTGTGCCGCGAAACGGTACCACCGCCCAGTCCAGCGAGCCCGCAGATTCCATCAACCGTGCCGCCAGATTCTGCGTCGAACCAATATTGATCGTACCCACATTGAGCTTGCCCGGATTCGCCCGCGCAAAGGCAATCAGCTCCTGTATCGTCTTGAATTTTCCGTCTTCCGCAGCCACCACGGCAATGTCAAATGTCGCCAGTGTCGAGATCGGCGCAAAGTCTCTCAAAGCATCAAACGGCAAGCTTTTAAAGAGCCCCGTACTCACCGCCGTGCCATTGCTCATCAGCAACAGCGTATGGCCATCGGCATCCGCCTTGGCCACCAAATCCCCCGCCAAAATCCCACCCGCACTCGGCTTGTTGTCCACCACCACGTTCTGCCCCAAGCTCTCTGAGAGCTTTTGCGCCACGGCCCGTGCGGTCAAATCCGCTACACCACCGGCGCCGAAAGGCACGATGATTTTGAGTGGCTTGCTAGGAAAGGTCTGCGCGAACACCGAGCTGGCTGCAAGGGCGCTGAGAGTGAAAAGGAATTGTTGGCGGTTCATAGAGGGGCTCCAATACACATAATATTTTCGCGCATTCGACATTGCATTGGTAAACAAGCTGATATGGCAAAAAGCAACGGAGACGATGCCACAATGGAAGCCTGCCTTATTTCAGGTTTAAAAGGAAAAATTATGTTCAGTCATGTCATGCTAGGTGTGAGCGATCTGGAGCAATCCAAAAAATTTTATGACGCGCTGCTGGGCACGCTCGGTGTGAGTCCCGGATTTGCAAACAAAAATCGTTATTTTTATCGCAGCCCCACTGGCACGTTTTGCATCACCACGCCAATCAATGGCGAGCCTGCTACGTATGGCAATGGCAGCACGATTGGCTTCAACGCCGCATCAAGTGAGCAAGGCGATGCTTGGCATGCGGCAGGGCTGGCCAACGGCGGTACGACTTGCGAAGACCCACCAGGCTTTCGCGAAGCTCCCACAGGCAAAATTTATTTGGCTTACCTGCGTGACCCCGATGGCAACAAGCTTTGCGCGCTGTATCGGCCTGCGAAGTAAGCCAGCCTCAAAAATTTGAATTCAATCAGGGAGAAAAGAGCATGGATCGACTGCGCGGTTGGGGCTGGCTGCTGGCTCTGGCTTTGCCGTTGCTGGTGTATTTCAGTTGGTCACAACTCGGCTCGCAAAACGCGCGCATCAATTTAGAACGCTTTGCGGACACGATCGGTGGTGATGCCGGCGGATTTGCCCAGCCTTTGGCAGCGTTTTTCAAGAAGAATGGCCGCATTGCTTTGCCTGGGGATGTTCAGCTCGATCCGCCACCGCCCAAAAGCGGCATCAAGCAAATCAGTGTGCAGTCGGATGGTGTGTTGCATGTTGAGATTGATGCCAAGATCAGCGGCAAACCCGTGGTGTTGCGTTTGGTGCCGATCATTGTGGTGAGCAAGACGCAGGGTGCTGCGGTGAACTACGACTGCTTGAGCGATACTTCGCCTGTGCATGTGGGCCGGTTTTGCATGGCTTACACGCTCAAATCGGTGGATGATGTGCCCGCGCAATTGCTGGCGAATGTGGAACTCTTGAAATCTGCGCCAGCTATGCTTGACAGCTCAGGCTCGCCGATCAAGCCGGGCTCGGCGATGGGCGGCGCTTTAATGGTGCCCGCCAATCCTACTGATCAAAACAATTGCGGTTATCAATGCGTGAAGCCACTCAGCTGCGCGAACGCCAGAGCCTTGGCTTGCAGCAAATCGGTGACTGAAGGCAACGCACGCTGGACTGAGCTGCATCCCACACCTGACCTACACCGGGGCACAGATATCGCCACGCTGAGCGAAGCAACAAAACTCTGCAAGGCGCTCGGCGCTGAATTCGAGGTAGCAGAAGGTGGCGGTTTGGGAGGCGTCATCAAGCTCAATGGCGGCGGCGAATATTGGGTGCATGACAAGTATGCGCCTGAGAAAAACTGCTGGATCGGATCGTAAACGTGCATCCAGCACCGCATGCTGTTTCGCGGCTGCGCGCTGAGCGCTTGGCGCGCAGCTCGAAACCGTTTTTAGCGCGAGGCGGCTCTGTGCAAGAGCGCTGCGCGGGTTGCAGATTGGTCGTGAGCCATTGCTTGTGTAGCATGCGTCCACAGGTGTCAACGCAAGCGGGAATGTGCTTGCTGATGGCAGATATTGAGGCGCTCAAGCCAAGCAACACAGGCTGGTTGATTGCTGATGTAGTGGCGGATACGTTTGCTTTTGAATGGGCGAGGACGGTGGTGAACCCTGATTTGCTGGTTTTGCTCGCTGAACCGCAATGGCAGCCGATGGTGGTGTTTCCGGGGGAGTTTGTGGCGCAAGAGCGAGTGATCACGCATGTGCCTTCTGATGTGTCGCTTAACGACACTTTGCCTAAACGCCCACTCTTTATTTTGCTCGACGCGACTTGGCCGGAGGCGCGCAAGATGTTTCGCAAAAGCCCGTATTTGAATGCGCTTCCAGTGTTGAGCCTGCAACCCGATCAGCTCTCCCGCTACAAGCTGCGCCGCTCCAAACGCGAAGATCATTTCTGCACTTCGGAAGTTGCCGCGCTCTGCCTAGAGCTGGCGGGCGAGCCACATGCAGCGCAAACTTTAGAAACTTATTTGGATGTATTTACGCATCATTATTTGCAGGCTAAGCATCAAAGGCCCGTGGATTGGGAAGATGCAGCGCATCAAAAGATGAATGAGCTTCGCGCGATGAGTGCTCAGAGTCATTAGAATAATTACTACTAAATTGATAGCATACAGCGCATATTCTATAACGGCGAACTGCTCAAAACCTTTATAAACTATCTGGCTATGGCATCTTCATCCATCACACAAGATACCCTGCGCAGCTACGCCGTTTCGCGCACTTTGTTTGCGCCAACGACGCTTTCAAAAGCGATTGAGAAGCTAGGTTTCGTGCAAGCCGATCCGATTCGCGCCCCAGCTCGGGCGCAGGATTTGACGTTGCGCCATCGCGTGAAGAACTACGCTGCCGGGGATTTAGAGCGGCGTTACGCAGCACTTGGCGTAGAAGAAGATTTCTTTGTGAACTACGGCTTTTTGCCGCGCGAGACGCAGGCGCTGATGCATCCGCGCACGGCGCGCTTGGCTTGGCCGAAGGCGCGAATGAAGCAGGCTGAGAGCGTTTTGGAGTTTGTGAAGGAGCGCGGCGTGGTGCATCCGCGCGAGGTGGATGCGCATTTTGCACATGGCCGCGTGCGCAACTGGTTTGGCGGCTCATCGAATGCGAGCACGCAGCTGTTGGATGGCATGCATTACCGCGGCATGCTGCGCGTCGCAGGCCGCATCAGTGGCACGCGCACCTATGCCGTGGCCGAGCATTTGCCGCAGGTTTGCGAAGCGCCAGAGAATGCGATGGACGCGCTGGCGGATGTGATCGTGCACAAATATGCGCCGCTGCCGGAGCGCAGCTTGCGCGAGCTGATGGGCTTGCTGCGCGGCGGCGCGCCGCAATGGGAGGCGCTGCGCGCGGCGGCCTTTGAGCGCGCGAAGACGCGGCTGCCCAGCTTGGAGCTAGAAGGCACGCGCTGGTATTGGCCCGCTGGCGAATCGCCGGCAGCCAAGCGCTATGCGGCCGAGCCCTTGAATACCGTGCGCCTGCTCGCGCCCTTTGACCCGGTGGTGTGGGATCGCCGCCGCTTTGAGCTGCTCTGGGGCTGGGCCTATCGCTTTGAAGCCTACACACCCGCGCCAAAACGCATTCGCGGCTATTACGCCCTGCCCTTGCTGTGGCGCGATCAGGTGATCGGTTGGGGCAATCTGTCGGTGAAAGATGGCCAGCTGCAAACCGAGCTGGGCTATGTGACAGGCCAAGCGCCCAAGGGCGCAGCATTTCGCGCAGCGCTGGCGGATGAGCTGGCACGCATGGAAAGCTTTTTGCTATTAAATAAATAGCACTCCGCGCATATTCTATGACTGCTACTGCTCAAAATTGCTTGTCAATCTAGGGAGATGCCGTCTGAAACATTTGGCGTGACTCGTCATCAAACCGTCAATGAATCATCACGCCTTTGTCATGTGGCTGATTGAAACTCTGGCTCACTTCAAGCACTTGCGCGATACGCGGCTTGGATTTCCTGTGTTTCACCTCATCAAAGTCAATCAACATGAACAAACCACTTTTTGCCCAAACCGCAGCCTTCTTGGCCGCGGCGATTCTCTGCCTGCCCAGCGTCAAAGCACAAACCGAATTTCCGGCTCAGCTCGCTGGCCACGCCTTCCTGCCCGCGCCTAGCTTCATTGCCGCGCCAGCCGATGCACCGGCTGATCTGCGCGTGAGCGGCAAATTCACCACCGGCTCGCGCGTGGAGCGCTTAGACAGCGTGGAAGGCCGCTCGGCCAACCGCCTCACTGGCATTTCCGTGCCCTTCGCGGGCCAGCCGCTGCAAGGCCATTCGGGCATCAAGCGCATGAGCGATGGCAGCTACTGGGTGCTGACCGACAACGGCTTCGGCTCAAAGGCCAATTCGCCCGACAGCATGCTGTTTTTGAACCGCTATCGCGTAGACTGGACCGTCGGCACACTCAACCGCCAGCAAACCATCTTCCTGCATGACCCAGATAAAAAAGTGCCCTTCCGTATCGTCCACGAGGGCACACCCAAGCGCTACCTCACCGGCTCTGACTTTGACACCGAGAGCTTCCAAATCGCAGGCGGCGCCCTGTGGATCGGCGATGAGCTTGGCCCTTGGTTGATCAAAGCCGATATGACAGGCAAGGTGCTCGCCGTGTTTGAAACGATGGTCGACGGCAAGCCCGCCCGCTCGCCCGATCACCCGGCGATCACCACCCCAGCAGCGCCCAATGTGGCGGTGGATTTCACGGTGCGCCGCTCGCGCGGCTATGAAGGCATGGCCTCTTCGCCCGATGGCAAAAAGCTCTATGCGATGCTAGAAGGCGCGATGTGGGACGCCGCCACCAAAGACACCGAAAAACTCAATGGCCGCGAATACCTGCGCGTGCTCGAATTCGATGTGGCCACCGAAAAATGGACCGGCCGCCATTGGAAATACGTGTTGGAAGCCAATGGCCTAGCGATTGGCGATTTCAATATGATCGACGCCACCACCGCACTCGTGATTGAGCGCGACAACGGCGAAGGCACACCCGACAAAGCCTGCCCCACGGTCAACGGCGCGATCCAACGCGCAGAAACCTGCTTCCATGATCTGCCTAAGCTCAAGCGCGTTTATAAAATCGAAATGACCGAAGCCAATGTGAACAACCCCGTGCGAAAAATCGGCTACATCGATCTGCTCGCGATCCAAGACCCCCGCAATCTTGCTCGCAAACCCAAGCAAGACGGCAAGCTGGTCTTCCCCTTCTTCACGATTGAAAACGTGGATATCGTCGATGCCGATCACATCATTGTGGGCAACGACAACAATCTGCCGTTTTCTAGCAGCCGCGATCCTAATCAGGCGGATGACAATGAGTTTGTCTTGCTGCGCGTGCCGCAACTGTTGCAAGCGAAGTAAGCATCCAAAGGCGTCGATCGCATCGACGCTCTTGATGGCTCAGCCGTACTTGCGCGCTGTCTTCTGAGGGGGCTGCGCGCGTTTTTGTTCGCGCAGCATAAACAAATACAAGCCCTCCACCTTCTCGCGTGCCCATGGCGTTTTGCGCAGAAACTTCAGGCTCGATGCAACGCTGGGGTCACTGGCAAAGCAGCGGATGTTGATGCGCTGAGCTAGGCCTAGCCAGCCGTAATGCGCCTCCAAAGCTGTGACGATGGCTTCCAAGGTGAGGCCATGCAGCGGGTTGCGCGCTTGTTTGGCTGGTTCTATCGTTTCGGGCTCGGGCGGATTCAAGGGCGTGTCGCTCATAGCTTGATTCTGACGCAGTTCTCCGCGCTTGCGCATGCGGCCCCGCTCACAGCGCCTAAAATCAGAGGTTTTGCACTGCACTAAGGATTTCCGTGGATATCACCTTGCTGATCAAAGCCGCCATCATGGGCATCGTGGAGGGGCTGACGGAATTTCTACCGATTTCATCCACTGGCCATTTGATTTTGGTGGGCAGCTTGCTCGGCTTTGTGGATGCAAAGGCCAAGGTGTTTGATATTGCGATTCAAACCGGCGCGATTTTTGCTGTGATCTTGGTCTATTGGCAGAAGATCCGCGAAACCATGGTCGCGCTGCCCACGGATAAAAAGGCGCAGCAATTTGCTCTTAACGTGTTCATTGCCTTCGTGCCCGCCGTTGTGCTGGGTTTGCTGTTTGGCAAAGCGATCAAAGAAAATTTGTTCACGCCTGTGGTCGTGGCCAGCACCTTCATCATTGGCGGCTTCATTATTTTGTGGGCCGAAAAGCGGCACCAAACAACTGTACGAGTCCAAACCGTGGACGACATGAGAAGCTTGGACGCCATCAAGGTAGGCTTGGTGCAATGCTTGGCGCTGATCCCCGGCACCAGCCGCAGCGGCGCCACCATCATTGGCGGTATGTTGCTTGGCCTCTCGCGCAAAGCCGCGACAGATTTTTCCTTCTTCCTCGCCATGCCCACGCTGATAGGCGCGGGCGCCTATAGTTTGATCAAGGAGCGGCATGTACTCTCCGTGGCGGATATTCCGATGTTTGCGGTTGGCCTGATTTTTAGCTTCTTCAGCGCCTGGCTGTGTGTGCGCTGGCTCTTGCGCTATATCTCTACACACAATTTCGTGCCATTCGCTTGGTATCGAATCGTTTTCGGTATCGTGGTGCTCGTCACCGCCTACACAGGATGGGTTAAATGGACAGCTTGAATACATCCACCGCCACACCGGCACCCGCATGGGCGCAAGCCATGCGTCGCTTCACAGATTACCTTTCTAAAGATTTTCTGGGTGGCCCACGGCCTTGGAAGTTTGCTTGGGTGATTAATTTTCAAAAAGCCGGCAGCTTTTTCTTCTTTGCCTATTTGATGTGGCATTACCAAAACAACAGCACTGCGGCCTGGGTCTATCTGGCACTGCATGGCAGCTATGGTTTGGTGTGGATCATCAAAGACGTGTCGTTTCCAGATCCGAATTGGCAAATGAAGATCACGATTGGCGGAGGTATCAATGCCTTTGTGAGTGTGTTGGGCTTGTATTGGTTGATCGGTTGGCTTCTGATCTCGGGTACGTCGCAGCCGACCTATCCCTTGCCAGATGTGGCTTGGTTTGGCTTGTGCATTACGCTGTGCATCCTCGGCTCAGTCATCATGATTGCTGCTGATGCGCAAAAATATTACACGCTGCGCTTGCAACGCGGCCTGATTACCGATGGCATGCATCGCTACATTCGTCACCCAAACTACCTAGGCGAAATGATGATCTACGGCAGCTTCGCTATGATGGCTTGGCACTGGCTTGCTTTCGTGATTCTGGCCTGGGTGTGGCTCGGTTTGTTTGCAGTCAATATGCTGATGAAAGAGGCCAGCATGTCTCGCTACCCACAATGGGCGGCCTACAAAAAACGCAGCTGGTGGTTGATTCCTTTCGTTCTGTAATGGCTCATGATGACCACTGAGGCTACGCTGATTCCTCCTCATTCGCCTTGGCGAATGAGTGTCGCTCCGATGATGGATTGGACCGATCGGCATTGCCGCTATTTTCATCGCCTGCTCACGAAAAACACTTTGCTCTACACCGAGATGGTGACGACTGGAGCATTACTGCATGGCGATGTGCCGCGTCATTTGGATTTCAACGATCAAGAGCATCCGGTGGCGCTGCAACTGGGCGGCAGCGAGCCCGATGATTTGGCTAAAGCCGCAAAGCTGGGCGAGCAATGGGGCTATGACGAGATCAATCTCAATTGCGGCTGCCCGAGTGAGCGTGTGCAGCGCGGTGCGTTTGGCGCTTGTTTGATGAATGAGGCTGGCCTCGTTGCAGATGGCGTGAAAGCGATGGTGGATTCGGTGAGCATCCCGGTCACGGTGAAGCACCGCATTGGCATTGACAAAACCGAGAGCTATGCATTTGTGCGCGATTTCGTGGGCACGGTTTCTGAGGCCGGCTGCAAAGTCTTCCTCGTGCATGCGCGCAATGCCTGGCTGAAGGGCTTGTCACCCAAAGAAAACCGCGATATTCCGCCGCTACGCTATGAGATGGTTTACCAGCTCAAGAAAGATTTCCCGCACCTGACGATTTGCATCAACGGCGGTATCACCACCAGCGCCGAGGTACACGAGCATTTAAAGCATATCGACGGTGTGATGATTGGCCGCGAGGCGTATCACAACCCGTATTGGATGATGGATTGGGACAACGAGTTTTACGGCGATACGTCGCGCGAGGCGCTCTCACGCGACGAGATCGAAGCCCAGATGTGCGTCTACATGGCGCGCCGCGCTGCGCAATACCAAACGCCCACACATGCCATTTCCCGCCACATGCTCGGCCTGCGCCACGGCATGAGTGGCTCACGTGGCTGGCGACAGGTGTGGAGCGATCACAAGTTGAAAAATGAATCTGCGCATGTGGTGAGCCAATTGGCTCAGCAGCGCTTGCCGCCCGCGCCAAGCACGCCTAGCTTGTTGCAAGCAGCTTGAGCACCAGATCTACCCGTGTTTTCACCGCAGACAAGCTGCTGCTGCCATGAATGCCACCCCATGCGCAGCGGCTGGTGGTGACGACTTCCACGCCTCTTGATTGCGCGTCTTTTAACGCAGTTTGCAGAGCTTCGCTCACAGTGCCGTTGCCCGTTCCTGCCACCACGATACCGCGCAACGGATCATCTTGTGCAGACGAAGAAAGCAGCGCTCTCACCATGCTGCCCGAAGTATGTGCATGGTTCACAACAATTTCTACACGCGGCCAGCAGATGTTGCCTGGCTCTTCATTCACTATTGAATTGATAGCACGTTGTTCAGACTCTATAAGGGGTAGAGGCTGATTTTTCATATAAAACTGCTCGGCAGGCATATGCCATCGGACATGCGCGCCTACCACTGTAGCCAGCGCACCAAACTCGCCCAACGCGGTATCGCCACTCGAAAAAGCATTCAAAGCATAGGTGTGAATTTTCTGCACGAGCACAGCATGATGCACATCGCCCGCGCACACGGCGAGCACGCCATGCGCCTTCGCATTTAGTGCCAGGCAAACGGCATCGCGCAAATTGCGCGGCCCATCTGCCTCACTGCTCGTAGCAGGGCGCATCGCGCAGGTGAGCACGATGGGCTTGGTTTGCAGCTCGCTTGGAATCACGCGATGCAGAAAATACGCCGTCTCCTCCAGCGTGTCGGTGCCATGCGTGATCACGATGCCGCTCATTTGCGGCTGCGCGAGATAGTGAGCGCAGCGCTGCGCCAGCCGCAGCATGGTGGCGAAATCCATGTCTTTGCTGTCAATCTGCGCCACTTGCTCACTCAGCAATTCACAGCCTTGCAGCGCCTCTTGCATGCCAGGCACGCCTTGCAGTAGCGTGGCCACGCCAATTTGTGCGGCGGTGTAGCCCGTGTGGTCGCTGGCGCTGGCTGCTGTTCCAGCGATCGTGCCGCCCGTGCCCAAGACGACGAGTTGTTTGGCCAGACCGGAAGAGGTTCTTTCGTTCATTTCGACTTTTTTTCAAAAATACTTGCAAAGCCCAAAAAACTGGGCTAATATCCAGTTACTGGATGCGCAATCAGGCTGTGATCAATCGCAGTTGCCAGCAGCAAGAGTGCGTATCCGGTCAACCTATTTCAAACAGGAGTTTGCCATGTTCGACAGCCCTAAGCTCACAGCCCGTCAGCAACAGATTTTGACGCTGATTCAAACCACGATCGAGAAAACCGGCTCGCCACCCACGCGCGCTGAAATCGCCACTGAGTTTGGCTTCAAATCGGCCAACGCCGCTGAAGAGCATTTGCAAGCCCTGCATCGCAAAGGCGCGATTGAGCTGTTGCAAGGCACCTCGCGCGGCATCCGCTTGAAGGGTGAAACCTTGCGTGCGATACATGAAAGCCGCAACAAGCAATTTGGCCTGCCGCTACAAAGTCTAATGCAGCTCGCTTTGCCACTCATTGGCCGCGTGGCCGCCGGCTCACCCATCCTCGCGCAAGAGCATATTGAGCAAACCTACTACGTTGAGTCCAGCATGTTTCCCACCAAGCCCGATTACCTGCTCAAGGTTCGCGGTATGAGCATGCGCGATATCGGCATCATGGATGGCGATTTGCTCGCTGTGCAGTCCACCAAAGATGCGCGCAATGGTCAAATCGTGGTGGCGCGCATCGGCGAAGACGTCACTGTCAAGCGTTTTCAGCGCAATAAAAACATCATTGAACTGCATCCCGAGAATGCCGATTTCAAAACCATCATCGTCGAGCCCGGCGAGCCGTTTGAAATCGAAGGTTTGGCTGTCGGCTTAATTCGTAACTCCTTCATGATGTAAAGCCAGTTCACCATGATCTCCTCCTCAAACAATCTGTTCAGTCAATTGCTCTTGCCGCTGCAAGGTGTGGTGGATTTTTTCTCACCTCCGGTGCCTTTGTCTTCATCAGCCCCCACTTTCACAGGCTCAGCGATCTGTGCACCGCTCCGCTTGGCCAAAGCGCCTGCTGTGCGGCAAGCGGATCGCCCAGCGAGCCGCGCCATGATTCAACCCGCAGGCATTCGCCTAGTTGGCCAGGGTTTGATGGGGCAAATGGCTGGCGCAGCGGGTACGATGTCTGGCGGTATGTCTGCCGCGCAAATTCTGCGTTCGCGCCGTGCGCAAGATGGCCGCATCGTGATCTCGGGTCGCATGCGGGATGTGTGTGCAGAGCTGGATCGCTTGTGTGATGAGCCTGCACAAGCAACTCATTGACTATCAATTCAGTAGCACTCTGCGCAAGCTCTCTAACGGCTAGCGGCCGATTTGGCCCATATTTTCGGTCATAAGCATGGCTCTAAGGCATCTCAGCCAAGCAATTCCAGCATTGCTCAAATCCGCCCTCAATCCGCTCTCCACAAGCTTGGCAAACCCAGTTGTGTTGTGGCATACGTTGAAGCTCTGCAAACGCGGCCTTCGCGCGATCCAGTTGTGCATCGTCTTGCACCCAAATCTCTGGAAGGCATTGGTCTGGCGGTAAATCCCCTGCAGCGCCGTTCAAAAAGTAGCGCTGCATGTTCACATCCAAGCCTTGGGTCTTGAGCATATCCAGCCAGAGCTGAGCTATGGCAATATTGGGCGCTTGGCCGATTCTTTTCATGCAGCCAGCATATCATTGCAGTTATGAACCTCTACATCATCACCGGTGCTTCTCGCGGCATGGGCTTTAGTCTGGCTCAACAACTCATCCTCCCTGGCAATGCCCTGCTCTGTATCTCCCGCCATGCCAACGACTCTCTGACGGCGCAATCTGCTGAGCAAAAAGTGCCGCTCATCCAATGGCACGCAGATCTGAACGATGCCGCGCCCATCGCCGATCAACTCAAAGCCTGGCTGGTTGAAAAGACCTTGGCCTACGACAGCGCTTGTTTGATCAACAACGCAGGCGTGATTCCGCAAATCGCCCCTTTGTCTGATGTGCCCGCGCAGGAGATCCAGCGTGCGATGCGCGTCGGCATCGAAGCGCCGATGTTGCTCACCGCCGCTTTCCTACAAGCCACGGCAAATTGGCGCATCCCGAAAAAAGTGATGAATATTTCCTCCGGCCTTGGTCGCAGAGCCATGGCTTCCCAAGCAGGCTACTGCGCCGCCAAAGCCGCGATGGATCATTTCACGCGCTGCTTGGCGCTAGAGGAAGCCATCAAACCACATGGCGCAAAAGTCTGCTCTATCGCACCCGGCGTGATTGACACAGACATGCAAGTGCAACTGCGAAGCGCCTCAGACGCCAGTTTCCCCGACAAAGCCGCCTTCGTCGGCATGAAAGACAATGGCAGCCTCACCAGCCCACAAGAAGCCGCCGACCGTTTGATTGCCTACCTCGCTCGCTCTGATTTTGGAAGCAACCCGGTGGCTGATGTGCGGGATGTTGCTTAAAGCTATAAGCCAAGAAGCGAATCACACCGCATCTTGAAACGCCTTACCACGCAGCGTCACCACCAGCGTATCGCGGTAGCCGCGCAGCTCTGCCTCTTCTCCCGCAGGCTGAATCGGTGTGGTCTCGTGGATCATGCGTGCATCGTCTAGCAGCAATACGCTCCAAGGCTCGGTCAAAGTAAAGCGCTGACCGCTAGATCCTGTCGCTTCAAACACCCGCGTCTCACCGCCCTTGATTCGCTCGCGCGCCACCAAAAACACTGCCACCAAATCTACGCCATCGCGGTGCGCGCCCTCAGGAGTGGGCCGGCCAATGCCGCCCGCCGTGTCGATGCGAAATTGATGCACTTCAGTAAACCAAGGTTGAATACCGCGCAAATGGTCTGACAAACCCCCAAGCCAAGCCAATACTGCGCGAAGTGCAACCGAAAAAGTCGCATCCTCCAAGGGTTCAAACATACGCTCCATCCCGCCGTGCAGCGCGTTGTATTCCACTGGCTGCCAATGCGCCCGATGCGCCACGGGGTTCACATCAGCGCCTGAAACCACACAACTGCCATGCCGCCGAGAGCGGTATTTGCCCCCATCTTTCAAGTAATTGTCCGCCCCGAGCCGATACCAGCTCTCCTTCAAAGCCTGCAAATCAGCCAAAGCGCAGCCAGACAGAGTAGCCACATCCGCAGCAGGCAAAAGCGCAAAGCCCTGCTGCTTGAGCGTGGCTTGAAGATTCAGGGGGTGGGTATACGGCGGCGTGAACATATCAAAACATCTCTCGCAAAATCACTTGACCAGTGCCTGCACTGCCTTGAATTGCGCATGATCCGAGCCGCGCAGCCATTCAAACAGCACCATTTCCGTCGTCACTAGACTCGCGCCCTCAGCCGCTAATCTGTCGTAGGCCGCATCCCGGTTGCGCTCGGTGCGGCTGCTGCAAGCATCCGTCACCACATACACATCAAAATCTTCCAGCAGCCCCATCACCGTTTGCAACACGCACACATGTGCCTCGCAGCCCGCAATGATGATGTCTGTACGCGTGTTCTCAGGCGCTTTTTGCAAATGCTTAGGCACGCTCTTGGCGTTGGGCGATATTTTCGGTGTGCCAATTTCTTGGAGTAACTCCATCAAACCAGCGTCCACCGCCGAAAACTCCACCTTTACCAGCGGCTGCTTGGCAAACTCAGCCAGTTCAAGCACCGTCGCGCCCAGCCCCTCAGGGTACTGCTCCGTCACCGTCACAGGCACCCGCATCATCTGCGCCGCCTTAGCCAGCCGCAGCGCATTTTGCAGCACAGCAGAGCCCTCAAAAATAGCAGGCAAAAGCTTGGCCTGCAGGTCAATGAGTACGAGTTGGGAGGCGGAGGATTCGATAAGCATGCGGTGATTATCCCTGCTTGTCGCGACCAACCCTCAAAAATGAAAGACAAAACCAAGAGACAATATCCGCCATGCAAAGCACAGCCGCCCACGGCGTCGAACATTACGAAAACTTTCCCGTTGCCTCTTGGCTCACGCCTGCGCGGCTGCGGCCTGCGATTGTGGCGATTTATTGGTTTGCGCGAATTGCTGACGATATGGCTGATGAAGGTGATGCAACAGCTGCTGAGCGATTGGCCGATCTCGCGGCCTTTCGTGCGGATTTAATCATCTGCGCCACGAGTGATACCGCCTCACTGCGCTGGCCGGGTGTATTCGCGCCTCTGCGCCAAGCGATCCTCAAGCATGCGCTGCCCGTGCCCCTGCTCGATGCCCTCTTAGAAGCCTTTGAGCAAGACGTACGCTACACAGCCGCCGGGCGCTGGTATGACAACAACACCGAACTTCTGGACTACTGCAAGCGCTCAGCCAACCCTGTGGGGCGCTTGTTGCTGCATCTGTATGGCGTGAAAGGCGAACGCGAGTTAGCCGCATCTGATGCCATTTGCTCAGCCCTGCAACTGATTAATTTTTGGCAAGACCCCTCCAAAGACATTCCGCGTGGCCGCTACTATTTGGCACTCAACGCCATCGCCGCTCACCAAGTCATGCCTGCTGATCTGCTCAGATGCAAAGACACCCCGAACACTATGAAATTGATAGCTAGCTACTCAGATTTATCAACGGCAATCATGCAAAAAGGCTTTGAATTACCCAGTTGGGTACGCCAGCAAATCCACGGCTTTGATGGCTGGCGTTTGAGCCTGGAATTGCGCTGCGTCATCCACGGAGGTTTACGCATCTTGGACAAAATCGCCGCGATGGAGCACCGTACGCTCGCAGCGCGCCCGAAAATCACCGCTAGGGATGGCATCATGATTCTCTTGCGCGCCATCTTCCACAAACGATAACGGCGCAACCGATAACTACATGAAGGATAGCGCTGATAATTACCCCATGAATCCCGAGCAATACGCCCAACAAAAAGCCGCGCAAGCAGGCAGCAGCTTTTACTACGCCTTCCTCTTCCTGCCCCTAGAGCGCCGCGCCGCGATCACGGCCTTCTATGCCTTCTGCCGCGAGGTGGATGATGTCGTCGATGAGGTGAGCGATCCCGGAGTGGCGGCCACGAAGCTGGCTTGGTGGGCCAAAGAAGTAGCACAAGCCTTCGCAGCGCCCGATGAGAAAAACAACCGCCATCCCGCCCTGCTCGCCCTTTTGCCGCATACCAAGAGTTTTGGCATCGAAGAGCGGCATTTGCAAGCCGTGATCCAAGGCTGCCAGATGGATTTGACGCAAACCCGCTATTTGGATTACCCCGGTTTGCAAAAATACTGTCATCTCGTCGCAGGCGTGGTCGGCGAAGTATCCGCCCGCATCTTTGGCCAGCATGAAGTGCGTACCACGGCATATGCCCACAAACTCGGCCTCGCCCTGCAGCTCACCAACATCATCCGCGACGTGGGCGAAGATGCGCAGCGCGGCCGCATCTATTTACCCGTCAACGAGCTGCAGCAATTCGAAGTCAAAGCCAACGAACTTAGCCTAGGGACACGGGGCTATTCCGAACGCTTCACCGCGCTCATGCAATTCCAAGCCCAACGCGCCCAAACCGTTTATGACGAAGCCTTCGCCCTGCTCCCCGCCGCCGACGCACGCGCTCAAAAACCTGGCCTCATGATGGCCAAAATTTACCGCGCCTTGCTCAACGAAATCCAACACGAAAACTTCCAAGTCCTCCACCAACGCATCAGCCTCACGCCTCTGCGCAAATTCTGGTTGGCTTGGAAGGTGCAGGCCCTCGGTCGATGAGGTCAATGAAAGTCCTGATCGCCGGCGCGGGCTGGGCGGGCTTGGCCTGCGCAATAGAGCTGACCAAAGCGGGTCACCGTGCTACAGTTTTAGAAGCATCCCGCGCAGTGGGCGGACGAGCGAGAAGCCTGAATGTCACGATGCCCGATGGCGTCGAGGCCACGCTAGACAACGGCCAACACATCCTCATCGGCGCGTATTCTGAAACGCTGCGCTTGATGCGCGAAGTCGGTGTGCAATCTGAAAAAGTGCTGCATCGCATTCCGCTTACATTGCGCTTCCCCAACGGCGATGCGCTGCAATTGCCTGATTGGAAAAAGCCCCTCATTGCAGGCATTGACGTTGCATGCGGCGTGATGATGGCCAAAGGCTGGTCGCTCCTAGATAAATTCTCCCTGCTTCGCACTGCGGCAAACTGGCGATTCAGCGGCTTTCAATGCGCGCCGCAAACCACAGTCAGCGAGCTGTGCAACCACGTGAGTCCGCGCGTGATGCAAATGCTCATCGAGCCGCTCTGCGTCTCCGCGCTCAACACGCCTGCCGATCGCGCCAGCGGCCAAGTATTTCTGCGCATCATGCATGACTCGTTGTTTGCGGCAACCGAGGGAGACATGGGCAGCTCAAACCTTCTGCTCCCCAAAGCCGATCTGGGAGCACTTTTTCCCCAAGCCGCAGTGGCTTGGCTCGCAGAGCGCGGCTGCGAAGTGCATCTAGGCCATCGCCTCATGCAATTCCATTCACTATCAAATTCAGAGCAATCAGCGCATATTTCACAACAGGGTGAGCCCGATTCGATAGAAAAATTCGAGGCCATAGTGCTCGCCACGCCACCGGCGCAAGCCGCACGCATCGCCAAGCTATCAGGCCACGCCGCATGGGCGCAAGTCGCCGATGCCCTGCACTTCGAAGCCATCACCACCGTCTATGCCACAGCACCAAAAGACTCCGCTGCCGCGAAACTCCCCTGCCCCATGCTGGCGCTTAGCAGCAGCGAAACTGAGCCCGCCCAATTCGTTTTCGACCGAGGCGCCCTCACAGGCCAGCAAGGCCTACTCGCCTTCGTCGTCAGCGCAAGCCAAGGCGATGCCAACACGCTAGAACAGCAAGTCATCCAGCAAGGCCGCAAGCAACTCGGCATGCCAAACCTACAAGCCCTGCAAACGATCGTAGACAAACGAGCCACCTTCGCCTGCACCCCCAGCTTGCAGCGCCCTTCTATGAAGCTAACTGAGCAAGTGTTGATCTGTGGTGATTATGTGGAAGGCCCTTACCCCTCTACGATAGAAGGTGCAGTTCGGTCGGGAGTTCACGCTGCGCATCAACTGGTGAAATACTGATCTGTCAACAACGCGTCAAACAAAGCCCAAAGCCCCCAGCAGCGCACCTGCGCCCAGAATCCACAACAGGTGCATCTTCGTTTTCCAAGCCAGCAGGAGGCTCGTTGCCGTGAACAGCCACAATGGCCAATGCTTAACTGCATCGCTGTGTGCCGCTGTGAGAAGCCACGCTGTCGCGAGCAAAAGCGCTATGGAAATTGGGGCTAGTGCGGCTTTGCTGGCGCGCGCTGCGGGGTGATTCGCGTTGTGATGCAGCCAGCGTGCGGTGGCAAAAGTGAGCGTACTGCTGGGAATCATAATACCGATGAAAGTGGCCAACATGCCCGCCGTGGCTGCCCAGTAACCGCCGCCCGTTTGCAGACCAATTTGCCAGCCCATCAAGGGAATGAACAACAAATTGGGTCCTGGCGCAGCTTGCGCAATGGCAATACAACTGTTGAACTCGGTGCTACTAAGCCAGCCCTGCTCTTGCACCACGAAACGCTGCATATCAGGCGCTGTTGTGATCGCGCCGCCAACGGCCAGCAGCGAGAGCAGCAGAAAATGAAACAGCAATGAAAACCATGCATCGAGTGTCATGAGCGAGCCTGTGCATCAAGTTGGCGAATTTTGAACCACGCATAGACGAGCGAAGGCACACCCAGCCCGAGAACGGCATACACCAGCGGCCAGCGCAGAAGACCAACTGAAATAAAAGTAAGAGCAACCAATGCAGTGCATACAACACCGCCCAGCTCATTTCCCTTCAAACCTGCAAGCATTTTGATCGATGCTGCCGCAATCAATCCCGCTGCTGCCGCGCCCATGCCGCGCACCGCACCTGCCACTTGGGGCAGATACACATAATGGTTGTAGAGAGTCGCCAATGCGAGCACGATGAAAAGCGGCGGCAATAAAATGCCTGCCAGCGCCACCACTGCGCCGCGCCAACCGTAATAGCGATTGCCCAATATGATGCATAAGTTCACCACATTACCGCCAGGCAAAATTTGCGAGACTGCCCAATCTTCGGTGAATTCTTTCGGCGTGAGCCAGTGGCGTTTTTCAACAATTTCGCGCTGAATGATCGTGAGCACGCCGCCGAAACCTTGCAAGGCAATGCCCGCAAAAGTCATGAAAAGTTCAGTTTTGGATTGGGGGCGAGGCGCTAGCGGCTCTGATGCCGAATCCGGCGCAAGAATCGGCTCATCGCCTGAAGATGGAGTTTGCATGCATTGAATTATGCAACCCGGCAGCCCTAGCGCTCGATCAGAATGATCCAGCGGCAGACAACGGAGCAGGCGCAGTCAGCCCGCTTTCGAAGCCGATATGGTCTTGCATGCTACGCGCTACATTGCTCATGGCGATCAAATTTTTCTCATGGTCAATCGCCACCAATGCCAACTCTAATGCGGTGATTTCCAGAAATCGCAGCGCCAAGACTGGCTCTTGTCTCTTCATTTGGTAAAAAGCGGCGCGAGTGAGCGAAGCCACAAACAAGTCCGTGACAGCCTGCGCCATAAAGCGGCTGGACAGCCCGGAGAAAGCATGCACCAAACCCAATGTCGAGCCCTCGCTCACATTGAACCATTTGGACTGCACTTGCCCCATTGGAGAATAGTCTGATGCGTTTTGTTTGTTTTCGCTGTTACGCATCCGAATATTGGCCTCGCCTACAAGAATCAGCATCAATCGGCCTATTTCATCGTCTTGAGCATTAAAAGCAATGATGTTCCCCGGCTTGAAATGCTCGAGGTTCATGTATCGAATGATGCCCTGAGCCTCTGCGCTCGACACGGTTGGTCTGAGCAGCCCACCTTTGCGAACAAGCAAATCTGATGTTTGCTGAGCTAATTCGCCTTGCAACGGAAGATACTTCGGTTGATCAAACGTCGATTGCGACGACTCACCAAAATCTGAACGGTGTTGCATGAGAGACTCGATAGCTAATGATAAAAGCCGATATCGCAATTTATATTACTTTAGCACTCTCATCAAGTACTTTTAACTGCTGATAGTACTTTTTACTCACTATCGCGGCACGGTATTTCCAAATGCCTCAATGAAAATTTCAGCGCACTGTGAGCTCCATAGCAGAGATTTTTTATCTTTGACTTGGGTTGCCAAGGCCATAGAGAGCCCTCCTTCCACCAAGCTAGGCTGAAAACTTACAATATAGCCCTATGACTGCCCGCCCCGCCATTTTCAGCGATGTATCGCTCTTCCCCCGCGATGCCAAACCTCTTTCGAGCTATCGCAAGTATTGGGCGCAGCGTTTCGGCATCGCCAAATTTTTGCCCACCACTCGCGCCGAGATGGATACGCTTGGCTGGGACAGCTGCGATATCGTGATCGTGGTCGGTGATGCCTATGTGGATCACCCCAGCTTTGGCATGGCCGTGATTGGCCGGATGCTGGAAAACCAAGGTTTTCGCGTGGGCATCATCGCCCAGCCCGATTGGCAAAGCGCTGAGCCCTTCAAGGCATTGGGCAAGCCGAATTTGTTCTACGGCGTGTCGGCTGGCAACATGGACAGCATGATCAACCGCTACACGGCAGATCGCAAAATTCGCTCCGATGATGCCTACACAGCCGGCGGCATGGGCGGCAAGCGCCCAGACCGCGCTGCTTTGGTCTACAGTCAGCGCTGCAAAGAAGCTTATAGCGATGTGCCGATTATTTTGGGCGGCATTGAAGGTTCGCTGCGCCGCATCGCGCATTACGATTATTGGCAAGACAAAGTGCGCCGCAGCATCGTGGTGGATGCCAAATGCGATTTACTGCTCTACGGAAATGCCGAGCGCGCGATTGTAGAAATTGCACACCGCCTCGGCGCAAAAGAGCCGATCGAAAACCTCACCGATATTCGCGGTACAGCCTTTGTGCAGCGGCAAAATGCAGCCGGTTGGTTTGAGATTGATTCCACCGACATAGATACACCAGGCCGCACCGAGCAGCACGTCAATCCCTATATGATGAGCGCGGATTTGGCGCGCGAACAAGGCGGCTCCTGCGCCAAAGATGATTCCATCGTTTCCGTGCAATCAGGGTTGCCGACGGCGGCCAACGTCATCGCTGGTTCTGCAGCCACGCTGCGTGGTCAACTCGATGCACCTGCGCCCAGCAACCTCGCTGATTTGGGCACAAGCATCAAGCCTTTGACTTTCGTGCCCAATCCACTGCTCACCAAAAACAGCCTTAAAACACCGCCTCGCGATAAATCCGTGATCCGCCTGCCCAGCTACGAGCAGGTGAAATCTGACCCCACGCTTTACGCCCACGCCAACCGCGTGCTGCACCTAGAAACCAACCCCGGCAACGCTAGAGCACTGGTGCAAAAGCATGGCGATGGCACCACAGCGCGGGACGTTTGGATCACGCCCCCGCCTATTCCGCTCACCACGGCCGAGATGGATTTGGTGTTTGACCTGCCTTACGCACGAAGCCCGCACCCAAGCTACGCAGACGCGCAAGGCAAACACGACGGTGAAACGAAAATCCCCGCCTGGGAAATGATCCGCTTCAGCGTCAACATCATGCGCGGCTGCTTCGGTGGTTGTACCTTTTGCTCCATCACCGAGCACGAAGGCCGTATCATTCAAAGCCGCAGCGAAGACAGCATCATCCGAGAGGTTGAAGCCATCCGCGATTCCGTCGTGGGCTTCACTGGTATCGTGAGTGATCTTGGTGGCCCTACGGCGAATATGTATCGCATCGGTTGCAAAACACCCGAGATCGAGGCCGCTTGCCGCAAACCCAGCTGCGTGTATCCTGGCATCTGCCCCAACCTCAACACCAGCCATGAAAGCCTGATCAAACTCTACCGCCGTGCCCGCGAATTGAAAGGCGTGAAGAAAATTCTCATCGGCTCCGGCCTGCGGTATGACCTCGCCGTTGAGAGCCCCGAATACGTCAAAGAACTCGTCACTCATCACGTCGGCGGCTACCTCAAAATTGCCCCCGAGCACACCGAAGGCGGGCCCCTGACCAAAATGATGAAGCCCGGCATCGGCAGCTACGATAAGTTCAAGCAGCTCTTCGAAAAATTTAGCGCCGAGGCCGGTAAAAAACAATACCTCATCCCCTACTTCATCGCCGCCCACCCCGGCACCCGCGACGAAGACATGATGAACCTCGCCGTCTGGCTCAAGAAGAATGGTTTCCGCGCTGACCAAGTACAAACCTTCTACCCCAGCCCCATGGCCACAGCCACCGCGATGTACCACAGCGGCAAAAACCCACTGCGCAAAATCGGCCGCGATTCAGAAGCCGTTGATATCGTCAAAGGCGACAAACGGCGCCGCCTCCACAAAGCCTTTCTCCGCTACCACGATGCCAACAACTGGCCGCTGCTGCGCGAGGCCTTGAAAACGATGGGTAGAGCCGACCTCATCGGCAACGGCAAGCATCACCTCATCCCCTCATTCCAACCTGTGACCGATGGCACGTATGTTGGCGCAAGGAAGAAAAATTCGTTTGCACCGGGCTTGAAGACCAAAGGGCGAACGGGTGGCAGTGCTTCGGGTGCTTCACCTACAGCTCCTGCTCAACCGCGTCAGGGCACGATCCTCACGCAGCATACTGGTTTGCCGCCTCGGAAACTCAAGTGACATTGCTAGTGCTTTAGCCATTTCCAACTCGAGCCGTCAAACGGATGGTCTACGCCAACATCGCTAACATCTGCGCCTCGTCAATCACTTCCAAGCCCAGTTCCTTGGCTTTTCCAAGCTTGCTGCCCGCATCCGCGCCCGCCACCACATAGCTCGTTTTCTTACTCACACTGCCCGAGACTTTTGCGCCAGCGGCTTCTAGCTTGTCTTTAGCTTCATCGCGGCTGAGCGTGGGAAAGGTGCCCGTCAGCACGAAGGTTTTACCAAGTAGAGGCTGCGGCTTGCGACCTGCCGGCTCGTCCTCTGGCCACTCGATGCCGACAGCGCGAAGCTGCTCCATCACTTCGCGGTTGTGCGGCTGATCGAAGAAAGTACGCAGGCTGTGTGCGACGATCGGGCCGACATCGTTGACCTGCAAAAGCTGCTCCTCAGTCGCATCCATGATCGCGTCTAAGCTACCGAAATACTTGGCGAGATCGCGCGCGGTGGATTCGCCGATTTGGCGAATGCCTAAACCGTAGAGGAAACGCGGCAAGGTGGTTTGCTTTGATTTTTGTAGCGCGGCGAGCACGTTTTGCGCGGACTTGTCGGCCATTCTGTCTAAAGCAGAGAGTGACGTGAGGCCAAGGCGATAGAGATCAGGCAAGGTTTTGATCACACCTGCATCCACCAGTTGATCCACCAGCTTGTCGCCCAAGCCTTCAATATCTAGCGCCCGCCGCTGCGCGAAATGCAAAATCGCTTGCTTGCGCTGCGCGGGGCAAAATAAGCCGCCGGTGCAACGCCAATCAGCCTCGTCGTCTTCTTTGGCAATCGCGGATTGGCATTCCGGGCATTGGCCTTCCAGCCGTTTGTAGATGTTCAGTGGTTCACTCGCATCATCAGGGCGTTTTTCCAATACCACGCTCACGACTTCAGGAATCACATCACCTGCTCTTCTCACGATCACGGTATCGCCCACGCGCACATCCTTGCGCTGCGCTTCGCCTTGGTTGTGCAGCGTGGCATTCGTCACCGTCACGCCGCCCACGAACACAGGAGCGAGTTTTGCAACGGGCGTGAGCTTGCCTGTGCGCCCGACTTGAATATCTATCGCCAACACAACCGTCATCTGCTCTTGCGCAGGATATTTGTGCGCCACCGCCCAGCGCGGCTCGCGGGTCACGAAGCCCAGTCGCTTTTGCAGCGCGAAGCTGTTGACTTTGTACACCACACCATCAATGTCGAAAGGTAGCTTGTCTCGCTCAGTAGAGATGCGCTGGTGATACGCTATCAATTCAGTAGCGCCCTGCGCAATAGATGTGCCGGCTGAGACCGGAAAACCCCAAGATTTAAGAGTTTGCAGGGCTTGCCAATGCGTTTCAAACACGGGGCCGCCTTCTGACGGCGAGGTAACTTCGCCCAAGCTATAGGCGAAGAAACTCAAAGGCCGCTGCGCAGCGATTTTGGAATCCAGCTGGCGCACCGCGCCCGCTGCCGCATTGCGCGGATTCACAAAAGTTTTCTCGCCCTTCACACCCGCTGCGATCTTTTCTCGCTGCCGCTCATTCATCGCTTCAAACTCATCACGGCGCATGTACACCTCGCCGCGCACTTCGAGCACGGGCGGCGCATCGGAGGGCAACTTCAAAGGGATTTGGTGAATCGTGCGGATGTTGTGCGTCACATCCTCGCCGCTCTCTCCATCGCCGCGCGTGGCCGCTTGCACGAGAATGCGGTTTTCATAGCGCAGGCTCATGGCCAGGCCATCGAATTTCAGCTCAGCCACATATTCCACAGGTGGTGCGTCATCTGACAGTTCCAGCTCTTTGCGAATGCGTGCATCAAAGTTTTCAGCGCCGCTGGCCTCTGTATCCGTTTCGGTGCGGATCGAGAGCATTGGGATCGCATGGCGCACAGTTTGAAAATTTTCCAAGAGCTTGCCACTGACTCTTTGAGTTGGAGAGTCGGGAGTTATTGCAGCAGGGTAACGGTTTTCAAAGTCTTCAAGCTCTCGAAATAAGCTGTCGTACTCCGCATCTGATACTTTTGGAGCATCTAAGACATAGTAAGCAAAAGCGTGCGCATGCAGTAAATCACGCAGTTTTTTTAAGCGTCTTACTTCATCGTCTGATGGCTGTGTTGGCTCTTCGCCAAACAAGTCCTTGTTGGACATAAACCCTCTTCAACTGAACAAACGCCGCGCCTGCGCTGAGCCTGCTGCGAGATCGCGACTTTCTAGCGTGTCATACAAATTCTCCAGATCCGAGCCAATCGCATCCATCGCATCGCGCGTGATCATGCGGCCCTGTGCATCGGTAATCGTGCCGTCCATTGAAGCGGCCATGGCAATCGCCACATCGCGCAAACGCGGATAGGGCCGCTCGCTGCGCTCCACATGCGGCACATCAAGGGCCAAATCCATGCTGCGCAAGGCCGATTGTTCAGGATCATCTGACAGCGCAGCTTGCGTATCAAAACTTAGCGACAAAATCGGCGGCATACCTGGCGCAGACGATGGCAACACCATCCGCCCCGGAATCGCGCCTGCCACAAAGCCTTGCCGCGCCGCATGCTGCTGCACATAGCCGGTGCTCCAGGCCACATTTTTGGCACGCAGCGTGAAGCCCAGTTGCGCATCATGCGTGCTGGCAAATTGATCCAGCTCGCGGCCACGCAACACCTCATCATGCATCTCTGGAAATTCCGCCACACCGTTCACCGAATCGGCAAACGCCTGCGCTTTTTGCACAAACTCAGAAAACTCAATCTCGTTCAAAGCCCCCGTTCGGCTGGCCAATTGCACGCCCGCTTGAAACGCGCTGTAGCGCCCACCCGCACGCGGGCTTTCCCATTCGGCATTCAGATTCGAGCCTTCAATCGCAAAAGTTTTGCTACCCACGCGGCGCGTCGCAGGCAGAGCCGCCAATGCAGCTTCACCTGAGACCCAATCATCACAATTGATGTTCGCCATCGCATCAATCAGCGCATCGAGCGCTGGCTTTTTATCGATCACCCAGTTGCTGCCCAGCGGAATGAGGTTCGATTCAAAATCATTGCTGAGTTTGGATGCGAGCGGTTGCTCAAAACCCTCGGTCGCAAAGCCGGGATCGACACGATCTGCATTCACAGGTGCTTGCGGCGGTTGAGGCTCAGGCTGCGCCACACGAGGCGCATTGCGCCGCTGCGACCACGCGCTATGCGCCACCACGCCCGCGAGCACGAGGCCACCAAGAACGGCTAATCCAATTGTGAGGTTGTTCAAACTGTCTCCGCCATCTTGGTTGCTGCTTCCATATCTACCGCCACGATGCGGGAGACGCCCTGCTCTTGCATCGTCACGCCGATCAACTGCTCGGCCATTTCCATGGCAATCTTGTTGTGGCTGATGAAGAGAAATTGTGTGCCCTTTTTACTCATCGCGCTGACCAATTTGGAATAGCGCTCGGTATTGGCATCATCCAGCGGCGCGTCCACCTCATCAAGCAAACAGAAAGGCGCGGGATTCAGCATAAAGATAGCAAAAACCAACGCAATCGCAGTCAGCGCTTTTTCGCCGCCCGAGAGCAAATGAATCGTTTGGTTCTTCTTGCCCGGCGGCTGCGCCATCACCTGCACACCCGAATCCAAAATCTCGTCGCCCGTCATCATCAGCTTGGCATTGCCGCCGCCAAACAGCTCGGGGAACATCTTGCCGAAATGCTCGTTCACGGTATTGAACGTGCCTTGCAAAAGCTCGCGGGTTTCGCCGTCGATCTTGATGATCGCGTCTTGCAGCGTCGTCATGGCTTCGTTCAAATCAGCCACTTGTGCATCAAGGAAGGTCTTGCGCTCGCGCGAAGCAGTCAGTTCGTCCAGAGCGGCTAAGTTAACTGCGCCTAAAGCAGCAACGTCGCGTTGGAATTGATCGATGCTGCTTTGCAAACCACTGAGCTTCACATTGCCGTCAGCAATGCTCTTGCCCACCGCTTCCAGATCTGCATTGGCGTCAAGCAGATGCTGCGTGTATTGCTCCAAACCAATCCGGGCGGCTTGTTCTTTGAGCTGAAAATCGGTGATGCGTTGGCGCAGCGGATCAAGCTCGCGCTCGAGTTGCAGGCGGCGCTCATCACTGGCTCGCAGCTTAGACGTTAGGTCGTCATACTCGCTGCGCTTGGCGCCCAAAGTGGCCTCGCGCTCCATCTTCACGGAGAGCGCGCTTTGCAAGCCCACCTGCGCAGCCACATCGGAGAGGCGCTGCAATTCTTCTCCAGCGCGGCTGTTTTCGTCTTGCAGAGAAACGGCTTGCGTCGTGGCGGTTTCAATCGCGCGAGACAGCTCCCCCTTGCGCGCTTCCAAGGTGCGCAGTGCAAATTGCGATTCGCTGGCTTGGCGCTCCAGCGTGCGCAATTGCTCGCGCGCTTCAGAGAGCTTGCGCTGCGCTTCAATCACGCGTTCATCCAGTTGGGCATGGCGCTCTTGGGTATCGGCCAATTGCATGTCCAGCTCTTCAAATTTAGCTTCGGCAGCGGCTTTGCGCTCTTGCAGATCGTTCAATTGCGCATCGACTTCGCCTAGATCACCGCTGATCTGCTGGGCGCGAGCGCGGGTTTGCTCGGCCAATTGCGTGAGCCGCAGCGTTTCAACCTGCAACTCATGCGCACGCTGCGTGCTCTCAGCCGCTTCGCGCCTTGCGCTTACCAAGCGCGAAGAAACATCGTTGTACACACTCTCAGCTTTGAGCAAACCACTGCGGCTTTCTTCCAAGATGTAGGCTTGTGCACGAAGCTGCTTGTCGATATTTTCAATCTCTTGCGCACGCGCCAGCAAACCGGCCTGCTCAGAATCTTGCGCATAAAAACTCACGCTGAATGGACTCACGCAATGGCCGCTCTTCACGTAAATCACTTCACCCGGTTGCAGCTTGTCCCTTGAAGCCAGCGCATCCTCCACGCTTTGCGCGGTATAGCAGCCATGCAACCAGCTCGACAACAGCGCCTTCAAGCCCGCATCATTGACTCGCAACAAATCCACCAGCTTAGGCAGCGCAGAGGCCACTGCTGGCGCACCGGCTTGCGGTGCAGAATAAAAAGCCAACTTTGCAGGCGGTGCATCTTGCGCAAACGCGCGCACGGTTTCCAGCTTGCTCACTTCCAAGCTCATCATCCGCTCGCGCAGCGCGGCTTCCAAAGCCTGCTCCCAGCCTTGCTCGATATGCAGCTTCGTCCAGAGCGCAGCCAAGCTATCGAGCCCATGCTTGTGCAGCCACGGTTTGAGCTTGCCATCGGTTTTCACCTTGTCTTGCAAGGCTTTCAGTGCTTCCACGCGGGCGGACAAATCAGCATTTTTTGCAGATTCTTGATTCAGCGAAGTTTGTTTGGTGCGGCGGTCTTCATCGAGCTGCGGCAAGCTGTCTTGCAGCTCATGCAGGCGAGCTTCGTTCACGTCTTTGGATTCAGTGGCGCTAGCCAATTGCGTGGTGAGATTCACCAACCTCTGCTCATCGGGCGAAGCGAGTGCATTTTTATCAGCGCTCAAGCGCTCGCGGCGCAGGCTGAGATTGCGGCTTTGTTCTTCAATGTTGCGCTGATCGGCAGCAAGCACCTGAATTTGCTGCTGCACTTGCCCCACCGCATTGCGCTGCTCATTGGCTTTGCTCTGCGCGCCGCGCAAAGCCTCTTCCAGCTCTGGCAAGCGATTGCCCTGCTCTTCAAATTGAGCAGCAAGAAGTGTTGATTTTTCGTCGCCCTCTGCAGCTTGCTCAGCCAGCGTTTCAATCTCGTTGGAAGCTTCATCCTTGCGCGTTGCCCACAAAAGCGTTTGCTCTTTGATTTGCGAGAGGCGCTGCTCGATGCGCTGGCGGCCTTCCACCACGAAGCGAATCTCAGCTTCGAGCTTTCCCACGTGAGCGCTGGCTTCATACAGCAAGCCCTGCGCTTGATTCACGCCATCTCCCGCGGCATAGTGCGCTTGGCGAATCGTTTCTAGCTCGCTTTCAATCTTGCGCAAATCAGCAATTCGCGATTCCAGCGTATTCACGGCAGCTTGCCTGTCGACTTCGACCTTGCTTTGCTCGGCCTCAGCATCAGCGCGCTTCAAAAACCAAAGCTGCTGCTGCTTGAGGCTGATGCCTTCTTGCAGATTTTTGTATTTCTGCGCCACTTCGGCTTGCTTTTCCAGCTTTTCTAAATTCGCATTCAACTCGCGCAAGATGTCGTCAACGCGGGTTAAATTCTCTCGCGTATCGCTCAAGCGGTTTTCCGTCTCCCTGCGGCGCTCTTTGTATTTCGAAACACCAGCGGCCTCTTCCAAAAACAAACGCAGCTCTTCCGGGCGCGATTCAATGATGCGGCTGATCGTGCCTTGGCCGATGATGGCGTAAGCGCGAGGGCCTAAGCCCGTGCCCAAGAACACATCCTGCACATCGCGGCGGCGCACGGGTTGGTTGTTGATGTAATAGCTAGAAGTGCCATCTCGCGTGAGCACGCGCTTGACGGCGATTTCTGTGAATTGCCCCCATTGGCCGCCAGCGCGGTGATCAGAGTTGTCAAACAACAGTTCCACGCTGGCGCGGCTCGATGCCTTGCGCGTTGTGGTGCCGTTAAAGATCACATCCTGCATCGATTCGCCGCGCAGCTCAGAAGCGCGGCTTTCGCCCAACACCCAACGCACCGCATCCATGATGTTGGATTTGCCGCAGCCGTTGGGCCCCACAACGCCGACAAGCTGCCCAGGCAGCAAAAAATTGGTCGGTTCAGCGAAAGACTTGAACCCTGAAAGCTTGATGGAATTGAGACGCACGAAAAACCCGGAAAAGAGCTGCTTTTATTGGCAAAGCGGTATGTTACCTGAGTCAAAAACGCTCAAAATTCATCTTTTTTTGATTCCTCTGCGCTCGCTATTGATTTGTGAGCACTCTGCGCAGGTTTTATAACGGGCAGAAGCTGATTTGACTTGTTTTTTTACAATTTTGCTCAGCGATTGGCGTATGCGGCAACAGCCTCACAACACTTACCTAAGAGCTTAGGCTCACTCAGCTTGGCTGATAAAAAAGCCGGGTAGCGCAGCAGCCAAGCGTGGCAAGCTTCAATCAAGCTGCCTCGCTCGACCTAAAAACCCTCAATCTGTAGCCCGCGCCATTGCTGCCCGGATTTCCGCCATCACGCGTGCATCGCTTGAGGCCGCTTGCCAAAATTTGGCATCTTGCGCGGCCGTATGACGCTTCTTGCTCCAAGCGGCATAACTTACACGCAAGCTGCGCGCAAATTCACCGATTGGCTTCGCCAGCAACACCAAGCCAGCAAAGCAGATCAGCCACATTGCGATCCAAGCCAACAGCAAATGACCCTCTGAAATTTCTGCAATCAGCGTGTTGGCAGCGAGCAAGATGGCAGCTACCACTGCGGCGAACAGCATTGCCGCCATGGAACGCGTTGGATCGAAGCGCTTCGATAGATTCTCCAATACAGCCAGGGTGTTTTCCAGACGCTCAGCACCAGCATGGCTTGTTGGCAGGTCGATGTGTACAAATTTGCTCATAGTGAAACCTCTTTTCAAACTTCTTCTCGCGAAAGGCTGAAGAAGTAGGGTGATATTAGGGTTTACACCAATAATTGTCTACTTTATAAGTATGATGATAAACATTCATGAAAATGATAGATAACTCGAATATCCAGCAAAACGACCCACCATGCGCCCCCATTCTTCCCTTTCCCCCAATTTCCGCACGCTTGATCTCAATCTGCTGCGCGTGTTTGATGAAGTGATGACGGAGCGCAGCCTCACCCGCGCGGCCCGCCAGCTCGCCATGACGCAGCCTGCCGTGAGCAATGCCATGAAGCGGCTGCGCGATGCGCTGCAAGATGATTTGGTGCAGCGCTCTGGCTTTGGCATCGAGCCCACGCCGCGTGCGCTAGCGCTCTGGCCTGCGGTGCGTGGGGCTTTGCAATCGCTGGAGCAATCTTTCAGCCCAGGGCAGTTTGATGCCCAGCATTCCGATATCACTTTCGTGCTTGCCATGGCCGATGCCACAGCCGCTGAGTTGATACCAAGCTTGGTCGAGACGATTGAGCGCGATGCGCCGGGTATTTCCATGCGCGTCTTGCCGCTCACCACCCGCGATCCGCGCCGTTTGTTGGGGGATGGGCAGATGGATTTGGCGGTCGGCCATTTCCCCGCTGTCTTGGCCGATTTAACGGCGCAATTCCAAGCCGGCATCCACAGCGCTGGCCAGGGTGCGGCTTTTGCGCATGATCGGCTGTATGACGGCGATTACGTGGCTGTGATGCGCAGCAGCCACCCGCTGGCAGCACAAGACACGCTGAGTCTGGACGATTTTTGCGCCGCGCATCATCTGCTGGTGAGCTTCTCAGGCCGCCCGTTTGGCTTTGTCGATGAAGCGCTCGCCAGCCTGTCGCGCCAACGCCGCATCGTGCTCACCGTGAATCAGTTTTTCACCGCAGGCCGCGTGGTCGCCCGCTCAGATTTGCTCACTGTGCTCCCCAGACATTTCGTGCGCGTGGCCAACAGCGGCGGCGATCTGGTGATGCGCGAATTGCCCTTTGCCATGCCAGTCGTCCACGTCGACAGCCTCTGGCATCACCGCCACACCGCCAGCGAAGCACATCGCTGGCTGCGCCAGCAGGTATTGCAGGCAGCACAGCGTGTTTTTTAAGAGAAATAGGCCATTTCCCGTTATAAATCCTGCGTAATGTGCTATTGATTTAATAGCAACTGTTAGCTAACGTCTTACAAACCCAGCGTGGTCGATGCAAACGCTGGCGAGCTGATGGCGAGCCATTCATTCGTTAGTTCGCGCAGATCAACGCGGCGTTTGGCCTCGTAGCCTGCCACGCCTTTGCACAAGGCAGGTTGCAGGCGGTGCATCGCCCAATTGGGGGCGAGGATGACGCTGGGGAATTCTTCATCGGAAGCGCTGCTCACTGAGCGAGCCTCAATGATGTGGCTCCACTGCTTGCGCCAACTCACGAAGCGATGATGCATGGAAATCACGGTATCGAACCGTTTGGCCACAATGGTGAGCTTGCGGCCCGTTTCGCTCCATGCTTGAAGAGAAGCCTCCACGCTGCGCTCGCCCAGAGGCCAATCGGCGAAATTGAGATCCATCCAGATCATCTCGCGCCAGCCTTCATCAGCGGCTTGCGCTATGGCATCTCGAATCAACTGCTGAAAATCTTTGCGGCCTGCAAACGCGCCTTCGAGTAAAACTGGCCTTGTGAACGATGGGGATTGAACAGCTACCCCAGCCTGAGGTTTGATGGCAAGCTTCGCTGTTTCAGGCGGATCGAATGGCAAGGGTTCAATCTGCATAAAGCCATCCCTCCTTGGAAAATTCTGCCAGAGCACTCGTCAATGCCGGGCTGGCTACTTTCAAATCGGTAGCAAGTAAGCTGCGCTCATCGGCGAGTTTGCGCAAGATTTTGGCATCTTGGCCGGCGCAGCGGAAGCTCTGGCCGTTGATAAACATATGCTTTGCGTCGTAGCTCATGCGGGTTTTCGCGCTGAGTTTGATCTGCTTCCAGCTTTTGGGCAAGCTGCCTTCATCAAAATACACGCCCGGTTTGGGATCGGTGAGGGTTTCGCCTATCAGTTGTTCCAGCAGCGTTTTGTCGGCGAGTGCTTTGCTTACCGCCTCCAAGGCAAACGCAATCAAAGCTGGCGGCAACTGGCCGGGCTGGGCTGTGGCTTCTTGCGCCTTGTCTTCATAGAGCTTGGCGAGCTTGGGATCGTCTTCCATGCCATCGGCTATTTCCTCTGCCAAGCGATGCAACAGCTCGCGCGCCAGCTCGCCTGCACGCGGGGCGCGAAAGCCAATGGAATAGGTCTGGCAACCTGCATCCAGCGCCACGCCATCGTGTGCATAGCGCGGCGGCAGATAGAGCATGTCGCCCGGCTCTAGTATGTATTCCTGAGTGGGCTTGAAATTCTGCAAAATTTTGAGTGGTGCGCCATCCACGAGCGTCAAATCTTTCTGGGCAGAAATCTGCCAACGCCTGCGCCCAGCCGCTTGCAGCAAAAACACATCATAAGAATCAAAATGCGGCCCCACACCGCCCAGCTGCCCTGCCAAAGAGATCATCACATCATCCAGCCGCGCATCGGGCACAAAGCGGAATTGCGCTAGCAGCTCATGCACTGCCTGCACATGCAGATCCACGCCCTGCACGAGCAAAGTCCAATCCTTCTTCTTCGCTCCCGGGGGCTTTTCAATGGGGCCCGGGGTGAGCTTCCAGCCTTTGGCCGTCTGCTCCACCAGGCGAGATTCCACCTCCTCGTTAGCCGCCATCTCAAGCAGCTCAGCCTCCTTCACGAGGGGCTTGAAATTGGGCACCGCAGCACGAATTAAAAGAGGCTTCTTTTGCCAATACTGGCTCATAAACTGCTCAGGGCTGATGCCGCCAAGCAAGGTCAGGGGATTTTTCACATTCATGGGACAATTCTGCCTGATCTGTATCTATAACTCACCTATTTAAAGCCAAATACTGAATACCGGACGCAGAGGTTACGCAGAAGTAATACCAAAAATACCAAATCCAACTGGATTTTTTTGCATTCACTTTTTCTTCTTTCTTTTTTGCGTCTTCTGCGTAACCTTTGCGTCTTCTGCGTCCGGAAGTTTGCATTTGGTATTTCCCCTCTCTAAACAAACCATGTCCGAAGAAACTCAACTCAACCAAGTTCAACCCCAATGCGTCGTCGCCCTCACCTGGGTGATGACGGATTCGCAAGGCGAGGAGCTCGATGTGCTCGATGAGCCGGCTGAATTTCTCGTGGGCGGCGCGGATTTGCTCGCCAAGATTGATGAAGCCTTGCAAACCAAGTTTGCAGGCGAAGTGCTCAATCTTCATTTAGAGCCACAAGATGCTTTTGGCGATTACATCGAAAAGCTGGTTTACTTCGCCCCACGCGACAAATTTCCCGAAGCACTGGAAGAAGGCATGCTGTTTGAAGGCCTGCCACCCGGCTGCAACCCCGATGCACCGAAAGATGTATTTTTCCACGTCACAGACATTTATCCCGAGCATGTGGTGCTCGACGGCAACCACCCGCTGGCTGGCATGTCACTCAATCTGCGCATCAAGATTGAAACCATCCGCGAAGCCACGATTGAAGAAATTGGCAAAGGCAGCGCGGGGGTGGGCTTTTTCAAGATGCAGACAGCAGATGCACGCGGCTCGGCTGGCGAAGAAGACGAAAACGAAGACGATGAGGCCCTAGATGCTGCAATCGAACGCCGCCGTCAATTACACTGATTTTTAAATCAAATTGCCCTACAACCTTTATAAAATATGCGCCGAGTGCTCATTTATTAATAGCAATCATCCATGAGCAACTCTCCTCCTGCACCCGGCAAGCCGCAATCTTTGAGCGGTCTGATTCCTTTTCTCAAACCTTATCGCATTCGCATCGCGTTGGCCGGTCTGTTTCTCGTGCTCGCTGCGGTGGCAACGCTGGCTTTTCCTTGGGCGCTGGGGCTGTTGATCGACGGTGGATTGTCTGCGGGCGGCTCGGTACAAGACAAAGGCGCACAACTGCTCGCGCTGCGTGGGCATTTCTTTGATTTGTTTTTGGTGGCGGTGGCGCTGGGCTGTTTTAGTGCAGCGCGGTTTTTTACGGTGAGCTGGCTCGGCGAGCGCATCACGGCCGATTTGCGTAATGCCGTGTATGCCAAGGTGCTGCGCCAAAGCCCAGAATTTTTTGAGACCACGCAAACTGGAGAGGTGCTCTCGCGGCTCACAGCAGACACCACGCTGGTGCAAACCGTGGTCGGCTCCTCGCTCTCGATGGGCTTGCGCAATGGGGTGATGGGCATCGGCGCATTGGTGATGCTGGTCTGGACGAATCCGACCGTGATGGCGATGGTGATGGGCATTTTGGTTCTGATCGTGCTGCCGGTGTTGATTGCCGGAAGGCGTGTGCGCAAGCTCTCGCGGGCGAGCCAAGATCGCGTGGCCGATTCGAGTGCGATTGCGGCCGAGGTGCTCAATGCAATTCCTGTGGTGCAAAGCTACACCGCCGAAAGCCGCGAATCGCAGCGCTTTGATGTGTCGACAGAAAACGCTTTTCGCGTGGCAATTCGCCGCACCACCATGCGCTCAGCGTTAGTGGCTTTTATCATCATTGCTACCAGCGCCGCCCTGCTCTGGGGCTTGTTTCAGGGCACGCAAGCGGTGATCGCCGGCACGATCAGTGCCGGGCATTTGGGGCAAACCGTGGTTTACGTGATCATTCTGGCCAGCGCCTTTGCCGTCTTGGGCGAGGTCTATGGCGATCTGCTGCGCGCCGCCGGCGCCACCGAGCGACTTATGGAGCTCCTGCATGCCCCGGAGCGCATATTTTCTAAGCAGAATCGGCCTCTCCCAGTTGTAGATTATGCGCAGCATGCTATTGAATTAATAGCAACCACTTTTCATTATCCATCTCGCCCAGCCATGCCTTCGATGCAGGATTTCAGCCTCCAAGTGCAGCGCGGCGAAACGCTGGCCTTGGTAGGCGAGAGTGGCGCTGGCAAGACGACTGTGTTTCAGTTACTCCAGCGTTTTTACGAGCCGCAGCAGGGCGCGATCAAGCTGTTTGGCGCACCCATCGAAGAGCTCTCTTTGCAGGCGCTGCGCGGCGCGATTGCCGTGGTGCCGCAAGATGCGGTGATCTTCTCTAGCAGCGCGTTAGAAAATATCCGCTACGGCAAGCCCGATGCCAGTGACAGCGAAGTCAAGCAAGCCGCCAAGGATGCCTTTGCCGACGAATTCATCAGCCAGCTCCCCGAGGGCTACGACACCTTTCTGGGCGAGCGCGGCGTGCGCCTATCTGGCGGCCAAAAGCAGCGCATTGCGATTGCCCGCGCGATGCTGAAAAACGCCTCCATCTTGCTGCTAGACGAAGCCACCAGCGCCCTCGATGCGCAAAGCGAACAGATGGTTCAAGCCGCGCTAGAACGCGCCATGCAAGGCCGTACGACCTTGGTGATCGCGCATCGCTTGGCCACCATCCAGAAAGCCGATCGCATCGCCGTGCTCGACAAAGGCCGCATCGTGGAAATCGGCAAACATGACGACCTCATCGCGCGCGATGGCGTGTATGCGAAGCTAGCGGCGCTGCAGTTTCGTTCAAACACTCTGCCAAGTTCAACGGCAACCACCTCAGCCTAATCGCCAACTTCGCGCACCTCAATCTGAAAGGTGGACAACATCCTCCCCCAGCATGGCCGCATCATGCCCTTGGGTGAGCTGTATCGGATGGTGGGGCGCAGCGCACCTTAGGCTCTAGCCACGCACCATCTTGCTACCGAAAATAATTTTTAGTAGGATGAAGTTGCGCAAGACGATGCTCAGCCCAACGCAGAATTCGACAACACCGTTATGGACGACATAAGCCGCGAGGCGTGGTGATATTTACTTCGCGCAACTTGATCCCAAAGGCGTGAGGGATGGAGGATCAGACATCCAAAAAACTCGCTGCGTTGCGAGAGGGAGATGAAACCGTAATGCTCTTTCTCTGCGGTAACGGTTCGCCAATGTGGCGCAACTGAGTAGAGCGCCCCCTTAGCGACTTATTTGAAACATCGGTAGCTGGATAACTTATTTTTATTGCTACCATAATCAAATTATGGTAGCATAATGATATGCAAACGGTACAAAAACTCTCTGTTTCACTTGATTCAGCAGCGATGGCTTTCCTTGATGTTTATCGCCAACGACACAATGCCTCCAGCCGATCACAAGTGGTTAATGTGGCTCTGCATACGCTAGAACGCCTGGAGCGCGAGCGCTCATTAGAGGCAGCCTATCGCCTGAGCGCTCAGGACGACGCGCAATTCAACGCCGAATTCGACAACACCGCGATGGACGGTTTGAGCCATGAAGCGTGGTGATATCTACTTCGCGCAGCTCGATCCCACGCGAGGATCAGAAATCCAAAAAACTCGTCCTGTGGTCATCGTTAGCAACGATGTCGCCAACCGAGCCAGCAGCCTCGTCACCATCGTCCCTCTAAGCTCCAACGTCAGCCGCGTCTTCCCCTTCGAGGTAGCTCTCACAGCCGAGCAATCCGGCCTACCCAAAGACAGCAAAGCCATGGCGCAACAAATCCGCACCATCGACAAATCCCGCCTCTCCCATCAACGCAGCGGCCACATCAATCCCAAACAACTGACTGAGCTGGATGAAGCGCTGCGTTTGCATCTTAGTCTTTGATTGACGTTTTTCAGTTATTGAATTAATAGCAATCTGTGCAGAGAATAACTCGGCAAAGTGCCTAAAACATCATGAAGCAGCGGCCAGCGGTAGGGCTTGCGCTAAGCCCTGCCGCTAGCCGCTATTTCGCGTGTATCTTCACAGGCAAGCGAACAGCCCACATTGCCAAAGCGATCAAGCCACAGGCAACCCATACATTCCAGCCTATGGGCTCTGAATCCAAGTAGCCCCACAGCAAGGCAATCAGCGGCACAACATATGTGCATGCGCTGGCGCGAACAGCGCCCCATCGGGCGATCAACCAGTTGTAGCCTGTGACAGCTATTGCGCTGACCGCAGCAAGCCCGATCAAATGCAAGCTGGGCATCCAACTGATGTGGCTTCGCATGCGTGGATCACCTGCTTGAAACGCCAGGATTAGCAGCATGATGAGCGCCATCAATTGAAAGCTCAAAGCCGTCACATGAAGTGGATTGAGCTGCGCCAAATGTCGCCGATAGTTTTGTGCTGCCAATCCCCAGCATACCGTTGCGAGCAAAGCAGCCGCCAGCGAATAGCCAGAGAATGAATGCTGCGACAAACCAGCACCTGATACCGCCTCCCATCGCAAGACCACTACGCCACATGCGCCAGCGATAACCCCAAGCCAGTGCAGTGGCCGAGAAGCTTGTTGGAAAAACAAGATTCCAGCGATCAACGCCATCATCGGCGCAAGGCTTGCAATCACGCCGGCAAAGCTGCTTGGCATGGTTTGCTGCGCCCAAGTCATCAAACTAACTGGCAACAGGCTGCCAACCACGGCTAAATGAAAGATAGCAAACCACTTGGTTTGATAACTATCACCTTGCGTTTTTAAAGCCTGCCATGCCAACGGCAATAACAGCGCGGCGCCCAGTATGTATCGCCCTGCCATCACCTGCAGCGCAGACCAATGCACCAGTGCATGTTTGACAGCAACAAACGTGCTTCCCCAAAACATCACTACAACGATAAAAACAGCAGCGGCAACCCCTACACCCAACCTATGCGGCACATCACTCATATCCGAACTCACTTAAAACTAGCGCGGCACAGTTTCAACCTGAAACGCTGCCGCAAAAGCAAGGCGAGTCAGGTGCTAGGTAGTCGTAGCAGCAGAAGTTGCTGCACAAAGGATGTGATGAACGCAAACATATGTTTCAGATCTTCAGTCGAGCATTAACCCTGCGCTGCCACCCGCTCTGCCTTGCTTTGCAGCTTGTTGAGAGCGCTCAAGTAAGCCTTGGCAGACGCGACCACGATATCCGGGTCTGCGCCGACGCCGTTGACGATGCGGCCGCTGTTTTGCAGCCGCACCGTCACTTCGCCCTGCGACTCAGTCGATCCGCTTATGGCGTTGACCGAGTACAGAACCATCTCTGCGCCGCTTTTGACGTGCGCTTCGATAGCCTTGAGCGAGGCATCGACCGGCCCATTGCCGCTCGACTCTCCGCGAATTTCTTTGCCGCCCACCGTTATGACGATGTTGGCGTAAGGCTTCTCACCCGTCTCGCTGCGTTGCGAGAGGGAGATGAAACCGTAGTGTTCTTTTTCTGCCGTGACAGCCTCATCGCTCACGAGCGCGAGAATGTCTTCATCAAAAATCTCGGCCTTTTTATCGGCTAATTCTTTGAAGGCCATGAAGGCGGTGTTCATTTCGCCTTCAGATTCGAGAATCACGCCCAAATCTTGCAAGCGCTGCTTGAAAGCGTTGCGGCCCGAGAGCTTGCCCAAGACGATTTTGTTGGCACTCCAGCCCACGTCTTCTGCACGCATGATCTCGTAGGTGTCTCGCGCTTTCAACACGCCATCTTGGTGGATGCCGCTGGCATGTGCAAAGGCATTCGCGCCAACCACCGCCTTGTTGGGCTGCACAACGAAGCCGGTGGTCTGGCTGACCATTTTGCTGGCGCTCAAGATTTGCACGGTGTCGATGCCCATGGTCAAGTTGAAATAGTCTTTGCGCGTTTTCACGGCCATGACCACCTCTTCCAAGCTGCAATTGCCAGCGCGCTCGCCCAAGCCATTGATCGTGCATTCCACTTGGCGCGCACCGCCAATTTTCACGCCAGCCAAACTGTTGGCCACGGCCATGCCCAAGTCGTTGTGGCAATGCACGCTCCAGATGGCTTTGTCGGAGTTGGGCACGCGCTCGCGGAGCGTTTTGATGAAATTACCATAAAGCTCAGGAATCGCGTAGCCCACGGTATCAGGGATGTTCAAAGTCGTTGCGCCTTCTTTGATCACCGCTTCCAACACGCGACAGAGAAAATCTACATCGCTACGGTAGCCGTCTTCTGGGGAGAACTCAATATCAGCGCAGAGGTTACGCGCAAAGCGCACCGATTGCTTGGCTTGTTCAAACACCTGATCAGGCGTCATGCGCAGCTTCTTTTCCATGTGCAAAGGGCTGGTGGCGATGAAGGTGTGAATGCGGGCGCGCTCTGCGCCTTTCAGTGCTGCGGCGGCTTGGCTGATATCGCGGTCATTTGCGCGAGCGAGCGAGCACACAGTGGCATCTTTGATCACATTAGCAATGGCTTTGACGCATTCAAAATCGCCATTGGAGCTGGCAGCAAATCCGGCCTCGATCACGTCCACCTTCAAGCGCTCCAATTGGCGTGCAATGCGCAGCTTCTCGTCTTTGGTCATGGAAGCACCAGGGGACTGCTCGCCGTCGCGCAGCGTGGTGTCGAAAATGATCAATTTTTCTGGTGTTGCGCTTACTGTGTTCATGGTGTGCTCCAAAAAGTGGAAGTGAAAACGAAAGGGAAAAACAAAAAAGCCCGTTGGGTTGAATCAACGGGCCTTAAGAGTTTGGGGTATGTGCTCGCGCGTTACCAACTCCGCCCGGTGGGCAGTAGAAGAATAAGGGCTAGCGAAATTCGGTTCATGCAATAACTATAGCACAGAAGTTTTTCGAGGCGCATGCAAACAGTCCATCTCAAAACAAGAGGGCTTGGCGCACATCCTGCGATGGCGGCACAAACTGCGAGAGATCCAGCGGCACGCGCTCCCGGTTAAATCCATGCTTGCGGCAGGCCGCTTCAAAACGCTTTTTGATCAGCTCAGCCCAAATGCCCTGCCCTTTCATTCGCGTGGCGAAGTTCGCGTCATAGTCTTGCCCGCCACGCATCTCTTGCACCCGCGCCATCACGCGCTCAGCACGCTGCGGGTAATGCTGCGCCAGCCATTGGCGAAACAGCGGTGAGATCTCCCAAGGCAGGCGAATCACGCTGTAGAAAGCCGTGCGTGCCCCGGCATTCCAAGCGGCCTCCAGCACCTGCTCCATGTCTTCGTTGATGAAGGGAACCTGCGGCGCAACGCTCACGCCCACGGGCACGCCCGCTGCTGCGAGCTTTTCAATCACGCGCAGACGGCGATGCGGCGCGGCAGCGCGTGGCTCCAAGATGCGGGCCAGTTGACCATCGAGCGTGGTGATCGTGACGTACACCGCGACGAGCTTGCGCTTGGCCATCGGGATCAGCAAATCCAAATCGCGCTCCACACCGCTGGATTTCGTCACCAAACTGAACGGATGCCCCACCTCGGCCATCAGCTCAATCAATGAGCGCGTGAGTTTGAGCTCGCGTTCTACGGGCTGATAGCAATCGGTGGCTGAGCCGATGTTGATGAGCTGGGGCACATAACTGCGGCGGCCCAGCTCGCGGCGAAGCAGCTGCGCGATATTGCGCTTGGCAATGATCTGCGTTTCAAAATCCAGCCCCGGCGAGAGATTGAGATAGCTGTGCGTCGGCCGCGCGTAGCAATAAATGCAGCCATGTTCGCAGCCGCGATAGGGGTTCACCGAATAGTCAAAATAAATGTCCGGCGAATCATTCTTGTTGAGCGCCGTGCGGGCTTCCTCCATGCGCACCTGAGTTGCCAGCGGCATGCGCCCTGCGGCTGCCATTACTTCGCTTCCAAGCGTGTCCCAGCCATCGTCATATTCAGAGCGCACATCCTTGCTAAACCGATGCGCGATCTGGCTCACCGCCCCTCGCCCTTTGAGCGCACTCAAAGGCACGATCACTTCGGGGATGGGGATGGGATGTTTAGCCATCGCCTCATGATACTGTTTATAATTACATATATCAAGCTTGATTCACTGAATTTGTATTGCCAAAGTAAGTACACGATGAAGAATACATCTGTACTCTGAATAATAAGTAAAGAGGCTCCATGCTCAGTGAAAGCTTGAAATCTCGCCTAAAGAACGACCGCCCCATGACATCCATCACGCTGCGCATTCCAGTGGATGTTGTGGAGTCCATGAAAGCCATTGCACCACAGCGTGGCTTCTCGGGTTATCAAACTTTGCTGAAAGCCTATTTGAGCGAAGGCTTGCGCCGCGACGAGGCGCAGTTTGCGTCGTCTTCCCAAGCTAGGCTGATTGATGCGCTCAAAAAGGGCTTTTTACTCCACTCTTCATGCCATTTCGTTGGGTAGCAGGCGTATTTATTGTGCGAGTTGCTATTGAATTTATAGTATTGCCGAGCGGTGCGTTACGTGCCACCCGCTCGCATACGTCGTACCATCGGGCAGTAGTAATCTAAAGGCTGTCTCCACGCGCTTCCAGAAAATTGCCAACTCAACAGCCCAATAGGTTCCACTGTATAGAGGATGGACATGTGGGAAAAAGCGCCATCTTGTCCGATAACTGCGGTACAAAATTGATCGAGCTATGAATCCAAAGCGAAGAACCATCCGCGATCATTCATTGGGACGCCACGAAAGATTGTCGAGTCGATTTGCCAATTCTCCATCTGGCCTAAGTCAGAAATAGTCTTCATGAAAAGTGTTCAAGCATTGATCGCAGTTTTGTTTCTCGCATTGGCGCAAATGGCCACCGCCCAATCTGGGTGCAGCCAAGCATTTATAAATCCGCATCGACCTTATTTGCACATCGAAGCAAAGGCCTCTGGTATCCCGCTGTCTCTAGCCACTGGCGAGCCTCTGGGCAACGTCACGTATAAAGCGCGCAAAGATTCTCAACTCAGCACCCTCGACGAATACCTTGGCAAATTCTGCACGACAGGATTTCTGGTCCTATACAAAGGACAGGTTGTATTCGAAAGGTATCTACAAGGAGTACAGCCTGACGACGCTTTGCTATCAGCGTCTATGTCCAAAACCATCTTATCCCTCATCATGGGGGTGGCCATTGGTGAAGGGAAACTGGCATTGAATGATCGCGTTCAAGACATCCTGCCGGACTTCCAGAGCAGTGGGTTCGCAGATGACACGGTAGAAGAACTTCTTCGTATGACCTCAGGAGTTGCGCTGAAGAATTCTTACGTGCGCGGCGAGGTCTCGGACAACCAAGCTACGAACCCCATATTTTCGCCCCGCCAAAACATGCACTCGTACCTTCGACAAAAGAAGGAACTTTCAGCGTCTGGAAAGCGGTTTGATTACAACGGAGCGGTTTCTGCATTATTGGGTCTCGCGCTAACCGCTCGCACTGGCAAAAGCAATACAGACTATCTGGCGGAGAAACTATGGGTGCCGATGGGGGCAAAGAGTAGTGGGTACTGGATCAAAAATACCAGCGGTGAAGAGGGCGTACAGGGTCAATTTGTCGCGACATTAAGGGACTATGCCAGGCTCGGCTATTTGCTGATGAACCAGGGAGCAATGAACGGCAAGCAGCTCATTCCGGCATCTTGGATTGCACAGATGACCACCCTGAGGCGCGATCTCCCCCAACCGCCCGGGCCGCCCTACTATGGCTTGCATGTTTGGATACCTCAGGCTGCCGGGGGAAGATCGTTTTTTTGGGGCACCAACGGGCAATACATCTTCGTCGATCCCATTGCGCAAGTCGTTATTGTCCACACAGGTAACAGCCCCAAGGCGGAATTCCACGGCGACGACCATCTATTTCCGTTGCGGGATGCAATAGCGGCGAAGCTGTCAAGTCGATGAGAAGTAATTCAGCAGTGGCGCATAAAGAATAAGGGCGAACGGCTGTTACGCCTTCTCCGCAATCGCCTTCTGAATCAAGGCCACAGCATCAGCCAACGGCATCACGGTTCCTTGCGTCGCCCCACGCGCACGAACGGCAATCGTGCCGGCTTCTACTTCGCGGTCGCCCATGACGAGGATGTAGGGCACTTTTTGCGCGGCAGATTCCGCGATTTTGCGGGTGATTTTCTCGCCGCGTACATCGGTCTCCACGCGAAGCCCTGGTTGGCCCTGCAGACCCGCTGCGCGAAGCTGCGCAGCGACTTTACTGACATGCTCGGCTTGCGCATCGGTGATGTTGCACACCACTGCTTGCACAGGCGCGAGCCAAGCAGGCAAGGCGCCTGCATGTTGCTCGATCAAGATACCGATGAAGCGCTCTAGGCTGCCGACGATGGCGCGGTGCAGCATGATGGGGTGTTTGCGCACGCCGTCGCTGTCGACAAACTCTGCGCCCAAACGCTCGGGCATGTTCGGGTCGACCTGGATCGTGCCGCATTGCCATGGGCGGCCTAGAGCGTCTTTAAGCGTGTATTCGATCTTCGGGCCGTAGAAAGCGCCCTCGCCTGGCAGGTATTCAAAATCGCAACCGCTGGCCTTGAGGCCTTCAGCGAGTGCGGCTTCGGCTTTGTCCCAGCTTTCCTCGGAGCCGATGCGTTTCTCAGGGCGGGTAGAGAGCTTATAGATGATGTTTTTGAAGCCGAAATCGGCATAAACCTTTTGCAAGAGCGTGGTGAAGGCGATCACCTCGGCTTGGATTTGATCTTCGGTGCAGAAGATATGGCCATCGTCTTGCGTGAAGGCGCGCACACGCATGATGCCGTGCAGGCCACCGGTGGGCTCGTTGCGATGGCAGTTGCCGAATTCGCCGTAGCGCAGCGGCAAATCGCGGTAACTCTTGATGCCTTGCTTATAGATCAGGATGTGCCCCGGGCAATTCATCGGCTTGAGCGCGTAATCGCGCTTTTCGCTCTCGGTGACGAACATGTTTTCGCGGTATTTATCCCAATGGCCGGTCTTCTCCCACAGACTCTGATCCAGAATCTGCGGGCCTTTGACTTCTTGATAGCCATTGTCTTCATACACCTTGCGCATGTATTGCTCGACCTGCTGCCAAAGCGTCCAGCCCTTGGGATGCCAAAATACCGTGCCAGGGCTGTGCTCATCGATATGGAAAAGATCCTGCTCTTTGCCTAATTTGCGGTGATCGCGCTTCTCCGCTTCGTCCAACATGGTGAGATGCTGCGCTAAATCTTCCTTGCTCGCAAACGCCACGCCATAGACGCGCTGCAGCATTTCATTGCGATGATCACCGCGCCAATACGCGCCAGCAAGTTTCATCAGCTTGAAGAATTTGAGCTTGCCTGTGCTCGGCACATGCGGGCCACGGCAAAGGTCTTCAAACGCGCCTTCGCGATACAGGCTCACCTCTTGGCCTGCCGGGATGCTACCAATGATCTCGGCTTTGTAATGCTCGCCCTGCGCTTTGAAATGCGCAATCGCCTCATCGCGCGGGAGCACGCGGCGCATGACTTTCTCGTCTTTGGCGGCCAGCTCAGTCATCTTCTTTTCAATCGCAGCCAAGTCTTCTGGCGTGAACGGGCGCTTGTAGGAAAAATCGTAGAAAAAGCCATGTTCAATCACCGGGCCAATCGTGACTTGAGCATCAGGAAACAGCTCTTTCACCGCATAGGCCAGCAAATGCGCCGTGGAGTGGCGGATCATCTCTAGGCCGTCGGCGTCTTTGGCCGTCACGATCGACAGCCTGGCATCTTGCGAGATGGTGAAGCTGGTATCGACCAAGACATCGTTGACTTTGCCGCCCAAAGCCGCTTTGGCCAAGCCAGCGCCAATGCTTGTCGCCACTTCAAACACCGTCACTGCGCTTTGCTCAAAACTGCGCACGGAGCCATCGGGGAGCGTGATATTGATCATGAGAGAACCTGAAAAAGAAAATTGAAAAGACTTTAGACAAGAAAAAAGCGGCTTGGGTCAGAAGCCGCTTACTATGAATTTAGTAGCATTTAGCGCATATTTAACGCCGGCGACTGCCCTGTTTTGGTATAAAAAAGCAGCGTAGTTCGCGGTGTCATAACCCGAACTGCCTTTCCCATGTCTTGTGTGATGAATTGATTCATAACTCAGATTTTATCAGTGCAGCAAGCCCACCAGCGTGGATTCGCCATCGGGCTCTACAAAACCCGTGCCATTGCAGCGCGGACAAGTTGTGATCACGGTTTGCTTTTCCACTTCGAAATTCTCGTTGATGTTTTCACTGTCGATGCGCAACTCGCCTGTGCCGCGGCAATCGGGGCAAGGTTGGCGGGTGAAGACACCCGTTTTTTCGCTGTCAAATGTGCTCATGCTGTGCTCCTTGTGTAAGCACTGTAACGCGATTGCATCAAAAAAGGAACAGGTTTCATACGCCCAGCAGAGACCGAGCGCGGATTAATTCTGAGCCTTGGAATTGATTCGTTAAATATTGCTCAATCGATTGCTGGCGCTGCGGCTCAGAGAGCTCGGGCGCTTGCTTGTACGACTGAATCTTGCTGCGCGCCGCTTGGAGGCGCTGCTCCCATTGCTGCCATTGCACTTGTACAGCGGCTTCTCGCTCTAGGGCTTGCGGATGAGTGCTAGGTGCTGTAGCTACCGCAGGCGCGGTTTGCGCCTTCTGCCCAATTTCCACCTGTGTCAGCATCTGCTGCAGCTCAGTCTCTTCTTGCCCGTAGAACGCATAGGCTACATCTGCCCCGAGCATCTGGCGGCGCACGATTTGCCGCTCGCTGAGTGCTGCGCTCCAGCTTTCCGGCTTTTGGAGGTTGACGGCATGCTTCCAGCTGTGTTGCTGCAGCTGCACATAGCGGCTCCACAAGGCCAGCACTTGGCTCAGCGCAGGCTCTTTCAAATCTTTCTCAGCTGCTTGGAGAAACACCGCTTCAATGCTGGCCAGCGGCATTTCGCCAATGAGGCTCAAGTAATAATCAAAGCGCTGACGCAGCGCACGGCTGGCCAAGAGCCGCCCCTGCGCATTCACGCCCCAGTCACCATCAGGCTGCGTGCCCGCGAGCGAAGTGCTGGCCAAATCTGGCGGCTGCTGGCTGGAAGCTGCGATGACGGCAGAGGGGCGTTCGGAGATTGCTGCACCTTGCGCAAACGGATTGGCCGCACCCGCTTGGCTCCAGCCAGTTGCTGCTGGCGATTGAGCTGGCGCGGGCTGTTCAGCGTTTGGCAAGCTTACAAAAAGCAGCCATGCAGCGGCAATGCACACTATTAAAAGAGTAGCATTCCGCGCAGATTTCATGCCGGCGATAGCCACTTTTTATTAGTAAATCTTACAAACCGAGGTTTTTCAAGCGATTCGCTTGTGCACGATACACCGTGATCGGGTCGGAGCTGAAGATGCTGCGCAGGCCAAAGACTTGGTTGACTTCATCCAAATGATTCCAGCCATAGTCATCGCGCAGCACTTTTCCCCAACGGCTAGAGCAGCGACCCACGACACCATCGTTTTGCTCAAAGCCAAAAAACAAAGAGGCAGCGCCAAGGAAGCCGTCAGTAACATCTAGCACATTGGTCAACACCGAGGTACCGCCCATCGAGTAATAGCGCACGCCATTGACGACTTCGGGGCCCTGGCCGCAGCTCGTGGTGGGCGCACCAGCTGGGAAGCGGCGGTTGAAATCTTGTGCGCCCGCAGTGGAGAGCGATTGCAGTGAGGCCAGTGCGTTTTGCGGATTGCTCGCGCTGCCTGACAAAAAAGCCACCACGCTGCTCAAGCCATTGACCACGCCTGCCACCAAGCCGGTGGTGCCTGTGAAATTGGTGATCCCTTGCAGGCTATCTGCGACTTTGCTGCCCTGATGGGGCGTGCCCATGGTGGTCACACTGGCCACCAAGCCAGGTGACACACTGGCTACATAACGGCTGGTGTTACCGCCATGGCTGTGCCCTACCAAATTGAATTTCGTGTGGCCATATTTGGCCTTGAGCGTTTGCAGCTCTTTGAGCAATTGCTCACCACGCACTTCAGTGCTGTTCGATTGCGACACGCTGGCGGTATAGACTGTTGCACCGCTGCGGCGCAGCTCAGCAGGCACGCCATAGAAATATTGCACGGGGCCGAGTGCATCAAAACCCAACAGGCCGTGAACCAACACGACGGGGTATTTGGTTTGGGTATAGGTGTCAGCAGCGGTGAGCGCGGTCGGGCTAGATAGCAAGGCGAGCGAAGTGGCGCAAGCAACGAGAAAGCGTTTCAAGGTTTGTCTCCTGGTGGTTTTTGCTGAATTGTGGGTTTCAGCGATGTTGGAATATGTGAAAGCGCTCGAATTATCGAACGAACGTTCGTTTTTATTTATTCTGGTTTTCTCTTAATGGAAAACCCGCGATTTCAAAAATCTACGGATTGCGCAACGCTGCTGACACCACGTTGTCAGGAGGCTGGCAGCAGACTACGATGGCACTCAATTGGAGTGATTCACAAGGAGAACGGTATGCAACATGCGATCAATTGGTTTGAAATTCCCGTGGCAGATCTGGAACGCGCGATGAAGTTTTATGCAGCGATGACAGGCACGCCCCTGCGCCGTGAGGCGTTTGGTGCACCAGGTGAGGAAATGGCGATTTTTGAAGTCGATACGCAAGAAGGCATCAGCGGCTGCCTGCTCTCCAGCCCTGATGCAAAGCCTGCGCAAAATGGCACCATGGTGTATCTCAGTGCATCGCCCAGCGTAGATAGTTGGCTCATGCGCGTAGAGCAAGCCGGCGGCAAAATCGTCACACCAAAAACCGCCCTGCCACCGGGCATGGGCTTTTTTGCGCATATCCTGGACAGCGAAGGCAACCGCGTAGGGCTGCATGCGCTCGCTTAAGGTCAAAGCTCAACCGCTGAGCCCTCCGTGGGCAACGCGCAAGCCAGCCTCTGATCTCTTGGGACTAAAAAATCTCGGCCCTACGATCATCAAACGGCTGGCAGGCGTGGGCATCCATTCCCGCTCGGATCTCGCTGGCACGGGCGCAGCGCCTGCATACCGTTTGATGGCCGCGCAAGCCGCGCCGCATCGACTGGCGGTGTGCTATTACCTGTATTCGCTCGAAGGCGCATTGCAGGATCGCCACTGGGATGATTTTTCGAATGAAGAAAAGTCCAAACTACGGCAAGCGACCGGGCTTCGACTTTGAATTTCATGGGATGCGAATGATGCTGTAGGCATTGATTTACTATTATTTTTATAGCACACTGCGCAGATTCTATAACGGCTATCGCCCTCTTTTTCTTATAAACTCTTCTAATGCGCCGCGCTGACCGTCTGTTTCAAATCGTCCAGCTCATCAGGGGCCGCCGCTTGACGACGGCGGCTTGGTTGGCTGCGCGGCTGGAGATTTCTGAGCGCACGGTGTATCGCGATGTGGCGGATTTACAGCGGCAAGGCGTGCCGCTCGAAGGCGAGGCGGGCGTGGGCTATCGCCTAGGCAAGGGCTTTGATTTGCCACCGCTCATGTTTACCAACGAAGAGGCGCAGGCGCTGGTGGCGGCGGTGCGGATTGCGCAGAGTTGGCTCGATCCGCAATTGGCGGCGAGTAGCCAAGATGCTTTGTCGCGGGTGATGAGCGTGTTACCACCGGCGGCACGGGCAGCGGCAGAGAGCTTAGTGGTGATGGTGGCGCCGATTGGCTTGGAGCCTGATGTGCAGCATGTCTTGCAGCGATTGCGCGAGGCGGCGGATGCCAAACAAGTTTGCGAGATCATTTACCGAGATGCGGCTGAGATGCAGAGCACACGCAATGTGCGGCCGCTAGGCGTGTTTTATTGGGGCAAGGTCTGGACGCTGGCTGCTTGGTGCGAATCACGCCGTGATTTCCGCAGCTTTCGGATTGATCGCATCGAGACATTGAAGGCCAGCGACGTACATTTCCGAGACGAAGCGGGCAAAACTTTGGCGGATTTGCTGCGCAAGATCAAACTTGAAAGTGCGACTTTCAAACTCTAAGCCTTCAACCAGCGCAATAGATGCTTAGCCACTTGCTGGCTGCCGAGCATTTGAAAATGATCGGTTTCATACACCACGGCTTGGCGCGTAGCGGGAAGTTGCAAAGGCAAACCCAGCGCGGGCTTCACTTCTTGTGCCAGGGCACTTTTCACAGGAACGAGGCCGTCGCCAAGCAGGCGCTTCAAAGGTTCTGCTAGATCTGCTGCTGAGGTTGGCGAAGGCGCTTTTTGCAGCAACAAAGGTGCTTTTTGCTTCGTGCAGGCCAACGTGTAGAGCTTCACATGCTTGGGCCACAGCGGCAGCTCGCCCGAAGGCGTGACAGCACCATCGCGTAAATCTTGGATGCCTGCGCTGCGCACGAGGCCGAGGCGTGCAAAGGGCGCAGTGTAAGGGCTGATGCCGAGCACATAGTCCACGCCCCTGCCCGCGCGCTCCAGCGGTGAGCCCGCGTGCGGCGAGCCCAGCGTGATGAGCTTGCTCAAATGTTTGAGCCAAGTGTGTTTTGCTTGTAGGGCTTGATGGCAGGCGCTTCGCGTGATCAGGCCACCCATGCTGTGGCCGATGATCACGAGTTGAGTGATCGGCACTGGCCATGCTTTTAGCGTTTTCTCCAGAAGCCCAGCAAATTCAGCGCCGTTTTGATGAATATGGCGGCCCGTGTTGTAGTGCAGATAAATAGCCTCATAACCCAGCTCTTGCGCCAACATCGCGCCATGATCATGACCATCGCGAAGCCATTGCAAATCATTCATGCACAGGCCATGTACGAGTATGAGCAGTTTGCCGTTGCTCTGCGATGCTTTCAAAGGCTCACCCTGCTGGCGAAACTGCATCTGGATGGCCAACGGATTCTTCGTTGCGTCAAGCGTATCGCCCAACACGCCGTTCGCAGCTGCTCGAACCGTTTCACGATACGGCTCAGCAGATTTCAATTTGAGCTTGGAAGCAAGTTGCCGTGCTGCGGGGGCAAGCGCTTTGGAAACGATTGGCATTTGCGCCACATCTAAGCTGCGATCAATCCCCCAGCCGACAGCGCCTGTAATGCCGCGCACACTTTTGTAAACGAGCCCTGTGATGCCGCGCGTTGTCTTGGGCTTGGTGTTTTTTCCTACCAAGGGCAGCGCCAAGCTTGATATCGCGCCATGCATTTCCTCTACCAAATCTGTGATGCCTTTCACGGCAACAACGACCAAAGCGCTGCTGCCGCGCAAGGTCTCGATATCGTTTTTCAAACGAGGCTTAGAAGTAGATTTGGAGGGAGAAGATTTTTGAACCATGGCTTGAGCATACCTTCATACACTGGCATGATCTATTGACTCCACTCAAGGCGCAACACATGAAACTCGGCTACACCATCCTCTACACACCCGACGTTACTGCATCGCTCGCATTTTTTGAAACCGCATTCGGCTTGCAGCGCCGCTTCTTGCATGAAGGCGGCGACTACGGCGAGCTAGACACTGGTGCGACCACGCTCGCCTTTGCCGCCCATACGTTAGGCGCAGCACATTTTCCCGCAGGTTACGTGCGCGCCCATGAAAGCGCTTTGCCGTTGGGCATGGAAATCGCACTTGTCACGCCTGACGTGCCCGCTGCCCACGCGAAAGCAGTGCAAGCTGGCGCAATCGAGATGAAAGCCCCTGAGACCATGCCCTGGGGTCAAACCGTCAGCTGGCTGCGCTGCCCAGATGGTTGCTTGGTGGAGCTATGCACGCCAATGGGTTAATTTTTAAGAGAAATTGGCGACTAGCCGTTATAAAACGTACGGAAATCGCTCCTTTTTTAATAGCAAATCTTATTCAGTACTGGCTCTCATGCGACAAGACAAACCAAGCGACAAGATTAAAGTAGACGCTATGAATACATCCACCTTCCTCGTCAAAAAATCCGACCTCTCGCAGACGCAGCTTTTACCGGCTGAACCGGAGCCGTTGGCAGCAGGCCAAATCCGCCTGCGCATCGATCTCTTTTCCCTGACCGCCAACAATATCACCTACGCCAGTTTTGGCGATGCGATGAGCTATTGGAATTTTTATCCGCGCCCGTCATCCAGTGACGGTCAAGCGAATGAGTGGGGCATCATTCCTGTATGGGGCTTTGCGAATGTGGCGGAATCTCTTTGCGATGGCATTGCAGTGGGGCAGCGCTTTTATGGCTACTTCCCGATGGGCAATGAGGTCGTTCTTACGCCAGCTCGAATCTCGGCTGCAGGGTTTAGCGTAGCGGGTCATCGCGAGGCATTGGCTGCGGTTTATAACCAATATGTCAACTGCGCTTCTGATCCGTTTTACGCTCACGGCAGCGAGGCGATTCAATGCCTGCTGCGCCCACTGTTCATCACGAGCTGGTTGATCGACGACTTGCTGGCTGACAATGATTTCTATGGCAGTGAGGCGGTGATCATGTCAAGCGCATCCAGCAAAACGGCTTATGGCACGGCATTTTGCATGGCGCAGCGCCCCGCTAGCCAGCGCCCAAAAATCATTGGTTTGACATCGCCGGGCAACGTCGCTTTCAGTGAATCGCTGAGCTGCTATGACCAAGTTGTCACGTATGACCAGCTCGAAAACTTAAGCGCTACCCTGCCCTGTACCTATGTCGATTTCGCAGGCAATGCCGCGCTGCGCCGCCGGATCCACACGTACTTTTCGCAGCTCAAATACAGCTGCTCCGTGGGCGGTACACATGTCGAGCAATTGGGCGGTGCACGCGATCTGCCAGGCCCCAAAGCCACGCTGTTTTTCGCCCCTGCGCAGATCGCCAAACGCGCCAAGGAATGGGGCCGCACTGAGCTGAACACGCGCCTCGTGCAAAGCTGGCAGGCCTTCGCGCAGCGCGTGGCCAAGCCGGGCGATACTTGGATAGATGTTGAATCTCACAGCACTGCAAGCGCCTCGCAAGCTTATCAAAGCCTCCTCAAAGGACAGCTCAGTCCGCGCATTGGGCAAGTCTGGTCACTACAAAATTAGTAGCAAACTATCTAGAATATATAACGGCTAACCGCCCATTTTTCTTTAGTAAATCACTTCCCATTATTCTCTAAGGACACTGCGCATGTTCCCCGGATTTGAATCACGCAAACTCAGAGTCAATGGCGTAGAGATCGCCTGCATGATCGGCGGGCACCAGCACAGCTCGCGCACGCCTATTCTCATGCTGCATGGCTTTCCGCAAACTAAGGCGATGTGGAGCGCAATAGCTCCCATACTCGCGCAGCATCACACGGTGGTCTGCGCTGATCTGCGCGGCTATGGTGATTCTGAACATCCCGCTTGCCTGCCAGATGCGAGCAACTACAGCTTTCGCGCCATGGCATCCGATCAAGTTGGCCTCATGCAGACATTAGGTTTTGAGAAATTTCATTTGATCGGCCATGATCGCGGCGCACGCACTTCACATCGCCTCGCTCTCGATCATTCGCAGGCTGTGAAATCACTCACGATGATAGATATCGTGCCCACGACAGTGCTGTTCAACGAGACGACACGACATATCGCTGGCGCATATTGGCATTGGTTTTTTCTCTCGCAACCTGCGCCGTTTCCAGAGCGCTTGATTGAAGCTAATCCGGATTATTTTTACGAAACTTGCCTGCTCGGCTGGGGCGGCGCGAAGCTGGAAGATTTTGATGCAGAGCAACTGGCAGACTACCGCCGCTGCTGGCGCAAGCCCAGCATGATCCAAGGCTCATGCGGTGACTATCGCGCGGCTGCGAGCATTGATCTGGCCATTGACATAGTTGATATTGACGCGAAAGTGCAAGCTCCCAGCTTGGTGTTTTACGGCGAGCATGGCGTGATGAACAAGCTCTACGATATTGCCGAGCAATGGCAAAAGCGTTTGGCAAACATGCAAGTCGCATCGCTTCCCGGCGGGCATTTCTTTCCAGATATTCGGCCAGAAGAGACTGCGCGCATCTTGTTGGCATTTGTACAAGAGCACGAATGACCTTGATAAACTATCAAATGAATAGCACACTGCGCATATTTTATAACGGCTAGGAGCCATTTTTCCTTAAAATTTGCCTCATACAAAGCATGAACTCACGCACTCAACATCTCTGCCATCTGCTCGGCATCTCGCAGCCACTCATACAAGCGCCGATGGCGGGCGTGCAAGGCAGCAGCTTGGCGATTGCGGTGAGCGAAGCGGGCGGCTTAGGCTCACTGCCTTGCGCGATGCTCTCGCCAGAGCAGATTCGCGCAGAGATCGAGGCGATTCGAGCAGCAACAGCGAAGCCATACAACTTGAATTTTTTCTGCCACGCGAGTCCGCCCGCGAGCGTGGCCACGCCGGAGCGCGAAGCAGCTTGGCGCGCGCTGCTTGAACCCTATTACGCGGAACACGGTATTGATGCAGCGAGTATTGCAGCTGGCGCTGCTCGTGCGCCATTCTCTGATGCGCTGTGTGACTTGATCGAGCCGTATCGCCCGCCGGTGGTGAGTTTTCATTTTGGTTTACCTGCTGCGCCTCTGGTAGCGCGGGTGAAAGCATGGGGCGGCAAGGTGCTCTCCAGCGCGACGACAGTAGCCGAGGCGCAATGGTTGGAGGCTCATGGCGCAGACGCGATCATTGCGCAAGGCATAGAGGCTGGCGGCCATCGCGGGGTGTTTCTGCGAGCGAATGAGCATGACTTGCATGCAGGTTTGTCGGATGCGTTTCCGCAAGATTGGCGTGATGAGCTCTCCACGCAGCAAGGCACGTTCACCTTGCTGCCACAAATCGCCACTTCGATGAAGCTACCGGTGATAGCTGCAGGCGGCATCGTGAACGCGCAAGGCGTGCAGGCCGCCTTCGCCTTAGGTGCTTCAGCCGTGCAAATCGGCACAGCTTTCATGCTCTGCCCAGAGGCCACCACGAGCGCCCTGCACCGCGCCGCTCTTACCCACAGCGCGGCACATCCCGGGCAACACCATACCCAACTCACCACCCTCTTCACGGGCCGCCCCGCTCGTGGCATCACCAATCGCCTCATGCGCGACCTGGGCGCCATCAACACGACGGCGCCTGCGTTTCCCACAAGTACAGCAGCGATTGCGCCTTTGCGTGCGGCTGCAGAGAAAGCGGGCTTGAGTGATTTTTCTCCACTCTGGAGTGGGCAGAGTGCGATTGGTTGTAAGGCAATCGCTGCTGGTTTATTGGTGCGAGAATTGATGCAAACGGTATGAACATACAAATTCAAAGCATCCCGGTTAACAGCGAAATCGCCCTATTCGCGAGAACTGCAGACTTCTCAGATTGCTATGTCGCAAGCAACCCATGGCCTGAGCGCGGCGCAATTGATTTATTCATACAAACCGTGGGCAACACGCCAGGCTGGGTCAACGCGCTCATGTGTCTGCGCAATCGAATCGTGCTGCCTTTCGGTTTGAAGAATTTGGGCACACTCGATGAAGTCAAACCTAGCCACACATATCGCGTAGGTGAGCGCGTGGGCATCTTCACCCTGCTGTACAACAGCGATACAGAAGTGATCCTAGGGGATTTGGATAAACATCTCGAAGTGCGCCTATCTGTGCTCAAAATGCAAAGCGACAACGGTGCGGCGCAATTGGCTGTGAGCACCGCTGTGCATGAGCACAACGCTTTGGGGGAGATTTATATGTTCTTCGTGAGCCCGATACACAAAATCATCGTGCCGGCTGTGCTTAGGCGCGGCTTGAAGACATAAGCCACGCGAAGAAGATTACTGCAAAGGCCCTTTAAGCGCTCTAGGCAGTGGCAGCGGCATCACCTCGATGCCTTCATCCAGCAGCTCCATCGTTTCATCCTGCGAGGCTTGGCCGCGAATGCCGCGCTTTTTGCTTTCGCCGTAGTGAATTTTGCGGGCTTCGCGGGCAAAATCGTCGCCGACATCTTCCGTTTTAGCGAGCACTTCTTTGGCCATTTGCATGTAGGCGGCTTGGAATTCAGGGTTGTGCATCAGAGCATTCAGGGGATTGTCTGAATCGGTTTGCCCAGATGCTTTTTCTAAGCTGTTTTGGCTATTTCCCGCTATAGAATCGTCGCTAGATGCTACTGAATTGATAGCATTTGATTCAGTATTCGATGCGGCTTGTGCATCAGTCGGGGTAGCCTGCCTCGACCCGCTCAAGTTCAAACGCGGTGCGGAAAGCTTCTTGATGATGTGTGCATCGTCGCATATCGGGCATTGCACCAAGCCGCGCGAGAGCTGGCTTTGGAAATCTTCTTCACTGCCAAACCAGCCCTCAAAGCTGTGGCCATGGGCGCATGCAAGATCCAGCACTTTCATGCTGCCGCCATCCGGGGCACGGCATTCCAGCCGAGCTGCTTGTTGCCCGAGAGAAATTGCTGCAAATGCAAAGCGCAGGTCACTGTCTTCGCATCGGTTACTGTGCCGTCAGCGCACCAGTCAATCAACTGCTGCGCAGGCGCGGTGAACACATCGAGAAATTCTTCATCGTCGAGTGTACGCTCGCCTAGCGTGAGGCCGCGAGCGAAATAAATATGGATGATTTCTGTGGAATAGGCAATCGCCAAATGCATGCAGCCTGCACAGGCCCACTCGCTGGCGCTGTAGCCCGTTTCTTCACGCAGCTCGCGCAGAGCGCAGATGAGCGGGTCTTCGTTGGGATCGAGCTTACCCGCAGGAAACTCAATCATCTCAAGGCCAACCGGGTAGCGGAATTGCTTTTCTAGCACCACGTCGCCGTTGGGAAGCAGAGGAATCACCACGCATGCGCCGGGATGGACGACATACTCACGCATTGCACTTTGGCCATTGGGCAAACGCACCGTATCGCGGCGCACGTCGAGAAACCCGCCTTTGAACACCTGCTCTGAGCTGAGCTGGGTTTCTTTCAATGGGTCTGATGATTTCATCCGTGCTTCAGCAAGTAGCGCCACACAAAACCGGGAAATGCGAAGGTGATGAAAGCTGTAGCACTGATCGCGTAAAACTCCCATTTCTGCGGCGCAATCTGCCCCAAACGTTGCTCTAGCAGCAAGCCCATGCCGCCGATCACAAAATACAGCGTCACTAACTCAAGCAAGCGAATGAACAAAGTCTTGCCCTCTTTCAAGCGCAACACGCCAAATAAGCGCTGCGTGATAAAAGGCCAGTTGGCTGCCAGCAAAGCGAGCAGGATCACTAGCACGACGGATTCACTTTGTCCCATACCCAGGATGCTAGCGTTAGTAGAAAAAGCTTAACCAGCCAAGGTCTTGACGATGGCAGACAAGCAAAGCTGCATCAAGCCACTGGGGAACAGCCCCAGCAAAATCACCAAAGCGCCATTCACCACCAAGACGAAGCGCACTTCGTTAGAGGCCACGGGTTGTGTTGCTGTGATCGGCTCATCGAAATACATCACCTTGACGATGCGCAAGTAATAGAAAGCGCCGATCAAGCTCAGAAGCACGGCATAAATCGCCAAACCCAGCAGCATCGACTGACCTGAAGCCAGGAGCGGTTGTAAAACAGACAGCTTGGCAAAGAAGCCTACCATGGGTGGAATACCAGCGAGAGAAAACAGGCAAATAGCCATCACAGCCGCATACAGCGGACTGCGCTGATTCAGACCCGCCAAATCAGAAATCTCTTCGCTCTCAAAGCCATCGCGCGACAGCAGCAAGATCACGCCGAAGGTGGCCAGTGTGGTGAGCACATAAGTGATCACATAAAACATCGAAGCGCTATACGCTGCTGCAGCGCCACTGGTGTTGCCCGCATTGCCAGTGAACACCACGCCTGAGAGCAAACCGAGCAACAAGAAGCCCATTTGCGCGATCGTAGAGAAAGCCAGCAAGCGCTTCAAATTAGTTTGCGCAATTGCCGCCAAGTTACCAATCAAGAGAGAAGCGATGGACAAGAACATCAGCATCTGTTGCCAATCTTTGGCCAACGGCAGCATCCCCTCTACGAGCAGACGAATGCAGATGGCGAACGCTGCAAGCTTAGGCGCAGAGCCGATCATGAGCGTCACCGAAGTAGGCGCGCCCTGATACACATCAGGCACCCACATATGGAATGGCACCACACCCAGCTTGAATGCCAAGCCAGCCACGATAAATACCAAGCCAAACACCAGCACCTGTTGTTTGAATTGCCCAGATGCAATTTGCTTGAACACTACAGAAATATCTAGCGAACCCGTCGCGCCATACATCATCGACAAGCCATACAGCAAGAAGCCGCTGGCCAACGCGCCGAGGATGAAATACTTCATCGCCGCTTCAGTGGAAGGTGCATGATCGCGGCGCAGCGCCACTAGAGCGTAGCTCGACAGCGTAAGCAATTCAAGGCCAACGTAGATCACAAGGAAGTTGTTGCCCGAGATCATCACATTCATGCCGAGCAAGGCAAACAGCGAGAGCGTGTACATCTCGCCCCCGCGCAGCATGCCGCGATCTTGTGCATACGGGCGCGCATACACGAGCATCACGCCCATGGCAATCGCCGCAAAGCACTTGAGCCAATGCCCCATCGCATCGCTCACCACCATGTTGCCAAAGCCATAGGTGGTGTTGCCATCAATGGCGTACGAGGCATGGATGAAGGCTGTCACGCCAAGCGTGAGCAAGGTCATCGCATGCGTTGCGGTGCGGCTTGGGCTCTTCACGAACAGATCCGTGAGCAAAATCACGCAAGCCATCACCAGCAAAACGATTTCGGGGTAAGCAGCAATCCAGCTGGTCGTATCAATCATGTTCTTCTCGCTTGCTGTTATTTCAGTTTGGACACAGCCATGTGCTTGATGAGATCCATCACCGAAGCATCCATCACATCCGTGAAGGGCTTGGGATACACGCCCATCCAGAGCACGGCAGCGGCCAACAAGGCCAGCATCAAAAATTCTCGGCTGTTGATGTCTGTGAGACCTTTGACCTCGTCATTCGTCACGGGGCCCAGATAGACGCGTTTGAACATCCAGAGCGTGTAGGCCGCGCCGAAGATGAGGGCTGACGCAGCAGCCATGCCGATCCAGAAGTTGTATTGAATCGCGCCGATGATCACCATCCACTCGCCCACAAAACCTGCTGTGCCTGGCAAACCGGCATTGGCCATCGCAAAGAGCAAGGCAAACGCGGCAAACTTCGGCATGGTGTTGATCACGCCGCCGTAGCTGGCAATCTCACGCGAATGCACACGGTCATACAATACGCCGATGCAAAGGAACATCGCTGCAGATACAAAGCCATGCGCAATCATCTGCACGATACCGCCAGCGATACCCAGCGGATTGAAGATGAAGAAACCTAACGTCACAAATCCCATGTGCGCGACCGATGAATAGGCCACCAGCTTTTTCATGTCTTCCTGCACCATCGCCACCAAGCCGACATAGATCACAGCGATCAATGAGAGTGTGATGATCAGCCAAGCCCATTCTTTTGAAGCATCTGGCAAGATCGGCATCGAGAACCGCAAGAAGCCATACGCGCCCAACTTCAGCATGATCGCAGCCAATACCGCCGAACCGCCTGTGGGCGCTTCTACGTGAACGTCTGGCAACCAAGTGTGCACTGGGAACATCGGCACTTTCACAGCAAATGCCGCAAAGAAAGCGAAGAACAATAGTGTTTGCTCTTTCGCACTCAAAGGCAGTTTGTGCCACGTGAGGATGTCGAAGCTGCCACCTGATTTCGTGTAGAGATAAATCAGCGCGATCAGCATCAGCAGCGAGCCGAGCAGCGTGTAAAGAAAGAACTTGAACGCCGCATAAATCTTGTTGGGCCCGCCCCACACACCGATCAAGATATACATCGGAATCAACGTAGCTTCAAAGAACACATAAAACAGAATGCCATCGAGCGCGGAGAACACGCCAATCATCAAGCCCGACAAGATGAGAAACGCACCCATGTATTGATTGACGCGCTCAGTGATCACTTCCCAACCCGCGATCACGATGATGATGGTGATGAAAGCAGTAAGCGGCACGAGCCAGAAAGAGATGCCGTCCAGACCAACGTGGTAATGCACATTGAGGCGCGTGATCCAAGGCATGTATTCAACGAACTGCATGGCGCTCGTGCCGAGCTTGAAGCCGTCATACAGAGCGAGCGTGGCGAGAAAGCTGGCAATCGCGCCGATCAGCGCGATCCAGCGCACGGCACGCGCTTGATCGTCGCGCCCTAAAGCCAAGAGCAAGATGCCGAAGGCAATCGGCATCCAGATGGCAGCACTAAGCAAACCTAAAGAATGAGCCATGTTTGATTCCTCTTCTTATTATTATTTGTTGAACCAAGCACCAAACGTCTCTGAGTAGCGCAGCATGAAATAACTCAACAGCACAAAGACGCCCAGCAACATCACCAAAGCATAGTGGTAGATGTAGCCCGTTTGCAAGCGGCGCACATAACCAGAAATCACGCCAATAAGTTTCCAAGAGCCATTCACAAAGCCCTTCTCGATGATGCCTTGATCGCCTACTTTCCAGAAAGCAGTGCCCAAGGTACGCGCACCGCGAGCGAGTAGGTTTTCATTGATCCAGTCCATGTAGTACTTGTTCTCCAACAAGGTGTAGATCGGCATCACGCGCGCTTTGATCGCTGTAGGCAAAGCTGGGTTGATCATGTACATGTAATACGAGAGCGCCACGCCCGCCACTGCCAACCAGAAAGCAGGCGTAACGAACGAATGCAGCGCCATCTGCACAGGGCCATGGAAGATTTCTGCAATCTTGGTCATGGCCGGGTGCTTAGCAGCCTCAACAAAAATCGAATCTTTGAAGAACTCGCCAAACAGCATCGGCTGCACAGCCATGAAGCCAATCACGACCGATGGAATGGCCAACAGCAACAATGGCACAGTGACGACCCACGGGCTCTCATGAGGCTTATCGTCATGCCCGTGATGATCGCCATGATGATCATCGTGATGGGCATCAGGATTTTGATCAAAGCGCTCTTTACCGTGGAACACCAAGAAATACATGCGGAAAGAATAGAACGACGTGACAAATACGCCAATCAAAACAGCCCAGTACGCCATTTGCGATGCAGGCAAATTACTGAAGTGCACGGCTTCAATGATGTTCTCTTTGGAATAGAAGCCTGAGAAAAGAGGAGTGCCGATCAACGCCAGCGAACCGAGCAGCGACGTGATCCATGTGATTGGCATGTATTTACGCAAACCACCCATGTAGCGAATGTCTTGGTTGTGATGACAGCCCATGATGACAGAGCCTGCGGCCAAGAACAGCAAGGCTTTGAAGAAAGCATGCGTCATCAAATGGAAGACAGCGCCTGCATAAGCCGAAGCGCCAAGAGCAACCGTCATGTAGCCCAATTGCGAAAGTGTCGAATAAGCCACCACACGCTTGATATCATTTTGAATGATACCCATGAAGCCCATGAAGAGCGCCGTGATGGAACCAATCACAAGGATGAAATTAAGCGCGGTGTCGGACAACTCAAACATCGGCGACATACGCGCCACCATAAAGATGCCAGCCGTGACCATCGTGGCAGCATGAATCAGCGCTGAAATCGGTGTCGGGCCTTCCATCGAATCGGGTAGCCAGACATGCAGCGGAAATTGCGCAGATTTGCCCATCGCGCCAATAAAAAGACAAATGCAGATCACGGTGACCAGCATCCAATCGGTACCAGGCAAAGATAATTTTGCCAATTCACTGGCCTTGGCAAACACTTCTGTGTAATTGAAGCTGCCCGTATAAGCCGCGATCAGTCCGATGCCCAAGATGAAGCCAAAGTCGCCCACACGGTTGACCAAAAAAGCTTTCATATTGGCGAAAATAGCCGTCGGTTTGTTATACCAAAAACCGATCAAAAGATACGACACCAAGCCCACCGCTTCCCAGCCGAAGAACAGCTGGAGCATGTTGTTGCTCATCACCAGCATCAGCATAGAGAAGGTGAAGAGAGAAATGTAGGCAAAGAAACGGTTATAGCCTTCGTCTTCTTCCATGTAGCCAATGGTGTAGATGTGTACCATCAGCGAGACGAAGGTGACGACGCACATCATCATCGCAGTCAGGCCATCGACCATGAAGCCGATTTCCATCTTCATTCCACCAATGATCATCCATTCATAGATAGTTTCATTGAAGCGCGCACCATCGATCACTTTTATCAAGGTCTGTGCAGACAGAATGAACGCGATGAGTACGCCAAGGATAGTGAGGAAATGCGTGAGGCGGCGGCCGATCCAGTTCCCGCCGAGCTGCGTGCCCAAAATGCCGGCGAGCAAAGCGCCCACTAGCGGCGCCAGAGGCACGGCAAGCAAAGTAGATGCAGAGAGTGTTGCGCTCATGTTTTTTTATCCCTTGAGCGTGTTGAGTTCGTCAACCGAGATGCTGGCATTATTACGGAACAGCAGCACAAGAATGGCCAAACCGATGGCAGACTCAGCCGCCGCTACCGTGAGAATGAAGAACACGAACACTTGGCCGTGCAAATCACCCAGGTAGTAGGAGAAGGCCACGAAATTCATATTGACTGCCAACAGCATCAGCTCGATGGCCATGAGCAAGATGATGAGGTTTTTACGGTTCAAGAAGATACCAATAACGGAGAGTGCAAACAGCAGCGCGCCCAAGGTGAGAAAGTGGCCAAGGGTCAGGCTCATGCTTTTGCTCCTGGGGTAGCGGCTGTATTATTTGAGCCATTTTGGCCAGTAGCCGTTATAGAATCTGCGCTAGGCGCTATGCTTTTAGTAGCATCCATTTTGATGATCTCCATGCGGTCACGCGCCTTCACGCGCACCTGATCGCCTGCATCTACATGCTTACTGTCTTTGCGCTCACGCAGCGTGAGTGCAATCGCAGCGATGATGCCCACGAGCAGCAACACTGCCGCTATTTCCATCGGGTAGATGTATTGCGTGTAGAGCAGCACACCCAGCGCTTTGGTGTTATTGGCTTGCGCAGCCAGCACCTCAGGCGTTTGCGGCCCTTCCGTTAAACGGAACCCGCCCATGAGCACGAAGCCCATCTCCAAGGCAATCAATGCACCGATGCCGGCAGCCAGCGGGAAATGTTTCCAGAAGCCTTTGCGAACGCTGTCTAAATTGATGTCCATCATCATGATTACGAAGAGGAACAACACCATCACCGCGCCGACATAAACGAGCACGAGCGTGATGGCCAAAAATTCAGCCTTGAGCAAAATCCAAATCGCAGCCGCTTGAAAGAAAGCGAGCACGAGGAAAAGCGCCGCGTGTACCGGGTTGCGAGCCGTGATCACGCGGAATGATGCAAATAGCAAAATCGCTGAGAACACGTAGAAGAGACTTGTCTTGATATCCATGAATGTTTCCAAGCTCTGTCGTTCAGCGGTATTTCGCATCCGCAGCGCGATTGGCTGCGATTTCTTTTTCGTAACGGTCGCCCACGGCCAGCAGCATATCTTTGGTGAAATACAGATCACCGCGCTTCTCGCCGTGGTATTCCAAGATGTGCGTCTCAACGATAGAGTCTACTGGGCAACTTTCTTCACAAAAGCCGCAGAAGATGCATTTCGTTAAATCAATGTCATAACGCGTGGTGCGGCGGCTGCCATCAGCACGTACTTCGCTTTCAATCGTTATCGCCATCGCGGGGCAAACAGCCTCACAGAGCTTGCAAGCAATGCAGCGCTCCTCGCCGTTTTCATAGCGGCGCAAAGCATGCAGACCACGAAAGCGAGGTGATTGCGGCGTTTTTTCTTCAGGAAAAAGGACCGTGATCTTGCGACGAAAGGCATGCTTACCGGTCAGCGCAAAGCCTTTGAACAACTCAATCAGCATGAAGCTGCTGAGGAAATCTTTGAGTGAGAAGCCCGGTGTCGCCAAAGTGTTAGCGGTTGTGGTCGTTGACATGGTGTCCCACCTTATTTCCAAATATTCCAAGAAGTCTGCATCCACAGACCCACCACCACCAGCCACACGAGCGTGATGGGAATGAAGATTTTCCAGCCCAAACGCATGATCTGGTCATAGCGAAAGCGCGGGAAAGTGGCACGAACCCAAATGAAGAGGCTCACCACACAGAAAGTTTTGATGCCGAGCCAGATCCAACCGGGAATCCAATTGAAAAAGGCACTGTCAACCGGAGGCAGCCAGCCACCCAAGAACATGATCACCGCCAGAATCGACACGAGCCACATGTTGGCGTATTCCGCCAAGAAAAACATCGCAAACGACATGCCTGAATATTCCACCATGTGGCCCGCCACGATTTCGGATTCGCCTTCGACCACATCAAACGGATGGCGGTTCGTCTCTGCAATACCAGAGATGATGTACACCACAAAAATCGGCAGCAGCGGCAACCAGTTCCAAGAAAGGAAGCCAAAGCCCTGCTCTGCAAAATAGCCTTGCCCTTGATCCAACACGATGCCTGTCATGTTGAGCGTGCCCGACACCATGAGCACCACCACGAGGCAAAAACCCATCGCAATTTCATAGCTCACCATTTGCGCAGATGCACGCAATGCGCCGAGGAAGGCGTATTTGGAGTTCGAGGCCCAGCCCGCGATGATCACGCCATAAACCTCCAGTGACATGATCGCCATCAAAAACAGCAAGCCTGCGTTGATGTTTGACAGCGCCATCTCGGGGCCAAAAGGTACGACAGCCCAAGCAGCCAGTGCGGGCATGATCGTCATGATCGGCCCAATAAAAAACAAGCCCTTGCTCGCCGCCGTCGGCACAATGATCTCTTTGGTGAGCAGCTTGAGTGCATCAGCAATCGGCTGCAGCAAACCAAACGGGCCCACGCGATTTGGGCCGATGCGAATCTGCATCCAGCCGATGAACTTGCGCTCCCACAAAGTGAGGTAAGCCACTGCGCCCATCACGGGCAGCGTGACCGCCATGATCTTCATCAGCGTCCAGATCACAGGCCAAGCAAGCCCTTGCCACCAGTTGGCAACAATCAGGCCATTGGCCCAAGCGTGGAAAGCATCAATCATGCAGCCACCTCTTCCAAAATACCGACCTTATCGCCAGCCTTCGCATCAGCTGTGGCTTGCAACGCGGGGGCGCGGCGTGTGAGACTGTCAAGCTGGTAGATCGAAGCTACTGCTGGTTCAGTAGCGGCTGCGTTCAGGTCGATGGCAGCGTTTGTTTTGTTGCTCAACTTGTCGGCCGCGAGGATGCCCGTTTGGCCTTGCAAAGCTGTCGCAGCTACGTCTTGCGCCGTTTCAAAATCAAAACCGGGCAGACCCAACATGTTGCCAAGCACGCGCAGCACTTTCCATGCTGGGCGCGTTTCGCCCAACGGCTTGACAACGCCGTGGAAGCTCTGAATACGGCCTTCGGCGTTGATGAACGTGCCTGCCGTCTCGGTAAATGGAGAAATAGGTAGCAGCACATCGCTGAAAGCCATATTCGCCTTGAACGGGCTGAGCGTCACAACCATATCGGCTCGTACAGCAGTTTTGGCTGCGGTGTCATGCTCAGGCTCTGTGCCGAGCAAGATCAATGCTTTGAGGCCGGACTGCATTTGCGCCGCGTTCTTGCCATCCACACGCGGCTGAGCGCCCACCAGCTGCGCGCCCACGGTGTTCGCTGCCTCTGTGAGATAGCCAACAGTCGCACCCGTTTGCTCGCCGATCCAATTGACCAAAGCCAGCAAGCTCGATGCATTCGCGTGATGCGCAGCACCGCTACCCAACAAAATCGCTTTGCGATCACCTTTGAGCAAAGATTTCGCGATGAGCTTGGCGGTATCGCGCGCATTGCCAGCAACTGGCGATTGCACGCCCTTCTCAATGGCAATAGCTGCGGCCACATCGGCCAGCGCCTGCGCCCATTCAGAAGCAGGAACTGTGATGCTGTTAGCTATAGGCATCGCCCAGTCATAAGCTACTGAATTGATAGCATCTACCGCACATCCCTTGCGGGCCGACTGACGAATTCGCTGCGCAAAAAGAGGATGATCTTTGCGCAGATTGCTGCCCACAATCAAGGCGCTTTGCAGGCTAGAAAGCGAAGCAATAGAAGTCCCCAACCAACGCACGCCCTCTGCTTTGCCAAACTCAGCGTTGCGCAAACGCGCATCCACATTGTCTGAACCCAGGCCGCGTAAGAATTGCGTGGCCAGATACAGTTCTTCCAACGTGCTGTGCGGGCTGAGCAATGCGCCAATCGCAGACGCTGAATGATCCGCCTTGATTTGCTTCAAGCCATTAGCCACATATTCCAGAGCAGTTTGCCAATCCACTTCTTTCCACTGACCGCCCTGCTTAAGCATCGGTACTCTGAGGCGATCTTGGCCATTCAAAGCTTCGTAACTGAAACGATCACGGTCTGCAATCCAGCATTCATTCACGGCTTCATTTTCAAGCGGTACAACGCGCAAGACTTGGTTGCTCTTGACTTGCACGATCAAATTCGCACCCGTGGAATCATGCGGGCTGACCGATTTGCGGCGCGAGAGCTCCCAAGTACGGGCACTGTAGCGGAAAGGCTTGCTCGTGAGCGCGCCCACGGGGCAAATGTCGATCATGTTTCCCGATAGCTCGGAATCAATCGTTTCACCCACAACAGTTTCGATCTCAGCATGCTCACCGCGATGGCTCATGCCCAGCTCCATGACTCCAGCAACTTCTTGGCCAAAGCGCACACAGCGGGTGCAATGGATGCAGCGGCTCATCTCTTCCATGCTGATCAGCGAGCCTACATCTTTGTTCGCTACCACGCGCTTTTCTTCGTCATATCGCGAAGAATTCTTGCCATAACCCACAGCCAAATCTTGCAACTGGCATTCGCCACCTTGATCGCAAATCGGGCAATCGAGCGGGTGATTGATCAGCAAAAACTCCATCACCGATTGCTGCGCTTTGATCGCCTTATCGCTCTTGGTGCGCACGATCATGCCCTGCGTCACTGGTGTGGCGCAAGCAGGCATCGGCTTGGGAGCTTTCTCCACATCCACCAAACACATGCGGCAATTGGCCGCGATGCTTAGCTTCTTGTGATAGCAGAAATGCGGAATGTAGGTGCCACACTTCTCAGCCGCATGCATGATCATGCTGCCTTCAGTGATCTCTACTTTCTGACCGTCGATGTCTAATTCAACCATGGTGTTCTCTTAGGTCTGGTTATCTCAAGCCTGATTCACGCGGCAACAGCGCTTTGTGGTTCTGACTTTTGCGCCGCTTCAATCTTGGCTACAAATTCAGGACGGAAATGCTTGAGCATGGCGCGTACAGGCATTGCCGCAGCATCGCCCAAAGCGCAGATCGTGCGGCCCATGATGTTTTCGGCCACGTTATCGAGCTTTTGCAAATCTTCAGGGCGGCCTTGGCCGTGCTGGATGCGATCGACCATGCGCCAGAGCCAACCCGTGCCTTCGCGGCAAGGCGTGCATTGGCCGCAGGATTCATGCATGTAAAAGTACGACAAGCGAAGCAAGCTTTCCACCATGTCACGCGTCTCGTCCATCACAATCACTGCACCTGAGCCGAGCATGGAGCCTGCTTTGGCAATCGAGTCGTAATCCATCGTGCATTGCATCATCACGTCAGCAGGCAATACCGGAGAAGATGAGCCACCAGGGATCACGGCTTTGAGTTTCTTACCATCTTTCATGCCGCCTGCCAATTCGAGCAGCTTGGCAAAAGGCGTGCCCATCGGCACCTCGTAGTTGCCCGGCGATTCCACATCACCCGAGACCGAATAGATCTTCGTGCCGCCGTTATTGGGTTTGCCACATTCGAGGTAGGCCGATCCGCCATTGCGGATGATCCAAGGCACTGCTGCAAAGGTTTCGGTGTTGTTGATCGTTGTGGGCTTGCCGTAGAGGCCATAGCTCGCGGGAAATGGCGGCTTGAAGCGCGGCTGGCCTTTTTTGCCTTCGAGCGATTCGAGCAAAGCCGTTTCTTCGCCGCAGATGTAAGCACCGAAGCCGTGGAAGGCATGGAGCTGGAATTTGAAACCGCTTCCTGCGACCTTGTCACCCAAAAAGCCTGCAGCGCGTGCTTCTTCCAAGGCTTCTTCAAAGCGTTCGTATTCACGGAAAATTTCGCCGTGAATATAGTTGTAGCCGATCGATGCGCCAATCGAGTAGCCCGCAATGATCATGCCTTCGATCACGATGTGCGGATTGAACATCAAAATATCGCGGTCTTTGCAAGTGCCTGGCTCGCCTTCATCAGAGTTGCAGACGATGTATTTCTGACCAGGGAACTGACGGGGCATAAAGCTCCATTTCAGACCCGTGGGGAAACCTGCGCCGCCCCGGCCACGCAGGGCAGAGATCTTCAACTCAGCGATCACTTGGTCTGCCGTCATGCCAACAGCAATTTCTTTGCCTTCGGCATCTTGTGTGGCGGGCAGTTTATTGCCTTGCGCGTCTACGCCTAAGATTTTGCGCAGCGCTTGGTAGCCACCGCGCGCGAGGTAGTCTTGCAAGCGCCAGTTGTTGCCATCGAGATCAGCATAGATTTGCGGGCTGATGTGGCGACCGTGAAAGCAAGTTTCTAAGCCTTTGGCTTGGAATTGGGAGAGGATCTGAGTCGTGGTTGTCATGTCAAATCATGCCTTTAAGCGCTGGTGGCGGTTTTCAGACCGTCAATCAACTGATCGAGTTTGTCGTGGCTCATAAAGCTGCACATGCTGCGATCATTCACCAGCATCACAGGTGCATCAGCGCAAGCACCCAAGCATTCGCTGGGCTGCACTGTAAACATTTTGTCGGCGGTCGTGCCATAGGGCTGCACACCCAGCTTGCTACACACATGCTCCAGCGCCTTTTGCCCGCCGCGAAGCTGGCAAGGCAAATTGGTGCACACGTTGAGCTTGTATTTGCCAGTCGGCTTTTGGTTGTACATGTTGTAGAAGGTGGTGACTTCATGCACCGCCATGGTTGGCATGCCCAAGTACTCGCCAATGGCTTTTTCAGCTTCAGGGCTGACCCAGCCCTGCTCATCTTGCACCACGGCCAGACAAGCCATCACAGCAGACTGCTTTTGATCGTTAGGATACTTTGCGACTTCTTTATCGAAGCGCTGTTGGGTAACTTCAGAAATCATCGGTCAATCTCTCCGAATACAACATCCATCGTGCCGATGACTGCCACAGCATCAGCGATCATGTGGCCACGGCACATTTCGTCCATCGCGGCCAAATGCGCGAAACCGGGTGCGCGGATTTTGAGGCGATAGGGTTTGTTGGCACCATCGCTCACCATGTAAATACCGAACTCACCTTTCGGATGCTCGACTGCTGCATAGGCTTCGCCTTCTGGCACAGCAAAGCCTTCAGTGAATAGCTTGAAATGGTGGATCAGCTCTTCCATGTTGGATTTCATGGATTCGCGGTCCGGCGGGGCGACTTTGTGGTTCGTGGTGATCACTGGGCCGGCACCCTTCGCCGTATCAACGCGCAGCCATTCCACGCATTGCTTGATGATGCGGTTGGATTGGTTCATCTCTTCCATGCGCACAAGATAGCGGTCGTAGCAATCGCCAGTTTTGCCCACAGGAATATCAAAATCCATGCGGTCATACACCTCATACGGACGCTTCTTGCGCAGGTCCCAAGCGATGCCTGAACCCCGCAGCATGGCGCCGGTGAAACCCAGATTTTTGGCGCGCTCAGGCGTGACGATGCCGATACCCACAGTACGCTGCTTCCAAATGCGGTTATCGGTCAACAACGTGTGGTATTCGGCCAAGCATTGATCAAAGCGCTGCGAGAAATCACCGATGAAATCGAGCAAACTGCCCTGCCGGTTGTCGTTCATTTTGGCCAAGGCTTTGGCATTGCGCACCTTGTTGGCCTTGTACTGGGGCATGGTATCGGGTAAATCGCGATACACACCACCTGGGCGGAAGTAGGCTGCATGCATACGCGCCCCGCTCACCGCCTCATACATGTCAAACAAATCTTCGCGCTCACGGAAAGCATAGAGCATGATCGCCATTGCGCCGCAATCCAAGCCATGGCAGCCAACCCACAGCAAATGATTCAACAAGCGCGTGATTTCCGAGTACATCACGCGGATGTATTGCGCACGCTCAGGCACTTCGATGCCCATCATTTTCTCGATCGTCAGGCAGTAGGCATGCTCGTTGCACATCATCGAGACGTAATCCAAGCGATCCATGTAAGGCAAGGATTGGATGTAGGTGCGTGTTTCGCAGAGTTTTTCGGTGGCGCGGTGGAGCAAACCAATGTGCGGATCCGCACGTTGAATGACCTCGCCATCAAGCTCAAGCACCAATCGCAGCACGCCGTGGGCTGCTGGATGTTGAGGTCCAAAGTTGAGCGTGTAATTCTTAATCTCTGCCATTACTGCACCTTCGGCGCAATGCCGCCGTAGTTGTCTTCGCGGATGATGCGGGGCACGACTTCTCGCAAATCAATTGTGACGGGCTGATAAATCACGCGCTTCTTCTCAGCGTCATAGCGCATTTCCACGTGACCATTCATCGGAAAGTCTTTGCGGAATGGGTGGCCGATGAAGCCGTAGTCCGTCAAGATGCGGCGCAGATCGTCATGGCCTTCGAAGACAATGCCAAACAAATCAAAGGCTTCACGCTCATACCAGTTGGCAGACGACCAAACATCGCCAACCGAAGTGACCATCGGTAGATCATCATCAGCAGCAAAGACCTTCAACCGCAACCGCTGGTTCAGACTCAGCGACAGAAGATGCAGCACGATGCAATAGCGTGAGCCGTCATAGGCGCCATCTTTGTATTGCGAGTAGTCAACGCCACACAGATCGATCAGTTGCTCAAATGCGCAACCTTCCGCATCGCGTAAGGCCAAGCATGCCGCGTGGAAATCAGCCGCAGCGACCACCACGGTCACTTCATCGAGTTTGGCTGCAACACGCTTGATCTTGGCGCCAAGTGCCGCTTGGACCGCTTCAAGCGTGGATTGGGGGGCGACAGTAAATTCACTCATGTGATTCGCCCTTCACGCGCGTGCAATCGTCTGCGTGCGACGAATCTTTTGCTGCAATTGGATGATGCCGTAAACCAAGGCCTCCGCAGTGGGCGGGCAGCCGGGCACATAGACATCCACGGGGACAATACGATCACAGCCGCGCACCACAGAATAGCTGTAGTGGTAGTAGCCACCGCCGTTGGCGCACGAGCCCATGCTCAACACCCAGCGCGGCTCGCTCATTTGGTCATAAACCTTGCGCAATGCAGGTGCCATTTTGTTGCACAGCGTGCCAGCAACGATCATCAAATCCGACTGGCGCGGGCTGGGGCGAAACACGATACCGAAACGATCCAGATCGTAGCGTGCGCAGCCGGCGTGCATCATCTCAACTGCACAACAGGCTAGGCCGAAGGACATCGGCCAGAGCGAGCCCGTCTTAGCCCAATTGACCACGGTGTCATAACTCGTGGTCATGAAACCTTCTTTGAAAACGCCTTCAATCATTGCAAGCACTCCAAGTTGCGATCACCGTCATTCGCATAACGCCGGCATCGCAGCGGGAAACATGTCCCATCATTCCCAATCCAACGCACCCTTTTTCCATTCGTAGATAAAGCCTACGACAAGAATCGCCAGAAAAACCATCACAGACCAGAAACCCAACGGACCTGTTTCACGCAGAGACGCAGCCCAAGGAAACAGGAAAGCGATTTCCAGGTCAAACAGAATGAAGAGAATGGCTACCAGGTAGTAGCGCACATCGAATTTCATGCGAGCATCTTCGAAAGCCTCGAAGCCGCATTCGTAAGGAGAATCTTTGGCCGCATCAGGTTTGCGGGGGCCGAGCACATAGCCGAGCACTTGAGGAACGATACCAACACCGATGCCAACCAAAATGAACAGCAAAATCGGCAGGTATTCTTGAAGATTCATGTCGTTTGCTCTGGCTTTTATGCTGGATTGGATTGCAATTTTTACATCGCTTTTACATCACCTCAGACGATGCGGTTCAGGCGCAGGCCTGAACCGCATGTCAAAAGCTTGGTGCCGACGGCGAGACTCGAACTCGCACAGCTTTCGCCACTACCACCTCAAGATAGCGTGTCTACCAATTTCACCACGACGGCTCTGATTTTTACTGCCTGCCAGCATGAGGAATTGCAGGTAGCAGACAGTCTTGAATTTTAGCTTGAAAAACGCCCTAAATTAGGGTGAACCCGGTCTAAATTCCGTTGTCATGAGCGCTCAATGCGCTTTCAAGACAACTTCTCGGGCAGCTTTCTAGCGAAGCTTTGATTTTATTTTGCAGGTGCGGGAATGGGCTGCGCACCTGAGGCCACAGGCGCGGATGGGGCGGGCACTGCGGCCGAGCCCGCTGCAGGCACTGCTGATGGAGCAGCCGATGTCGAAGGCGACAATGGCGCATTAGGAATCGCTTGCGAACCAGAAGCGGGGACAGCGGAAGAAGCAGCGCCAGCAGGAGCAGTCACGGCTGCTTTTTCAAGCACCGAGCCTGATCCGCTAGGACGTACGCCGCTGGTATAGGCCAAGGCGAGCGTGGAGAGGAAAAATACTGTGGCTAAAACGCCCGTTAAACGCGACAGAAAATTGGCGCTCCCAGATGCGCCAAACAAACTGCCTGAGCTGCCTGAGCCGAAAGCTGCGCCCATGTCAGCGCCTTTGCCGTGTTGTACGAGGATCATGCCAACCATGACCAAAGCCGAGATGATCTGCACGGCGAACAGGATAGTAATAAAAGCTTGCATATTGAATTTCCGAAACGTGAGGTGTATTTTAACGCTACAAACTTAATAGCATGTCGCGAAGGTATTTATTGGGCTGCTGAGATGATGCTCATAAAATCTGCGGCCTTCAAAGATGCGCCGCCAATCAGGCCGCCATCAATATCTGGTTGGGCGAGAAGTTCTTTGGCGCTCGCTGCACTCATGCTGCCGCCATAGAGAATACGAATGCGCTGCTTAGCTGCACTGCTGGCGGCATTGAGTTGCGCACGCAGCACGGCATGCACCTGCTGAGCCTGCTCAGGAGATGCCGTTTTACCTGTACCAATTGCCCAAACAGGCTCATAAGCGACGACGATTTCGCTGATGCAATGGCCATTGTCATGGATCACAGCAGCAAGCTGGCGCTTGACGACACTTTCAGTTTGCCCGGCTTCGCGTTCTTCGAGCGTTTCGCCCACGCAAACAATCGGGGTGATGCCAGCGGCCAGCGCAGCTTTGGTTTTGAGCGCAACGACTTGGTCAGATTCAAAGTGATAACGGCGGCGCTCGCTGTGGCCGACGATCACATATCGCACACCAAATTCCTTCAACATACCGCCAGAAACTTCGCCAGTGAACGCGCCGCTGATCTGCAAAGAGACATCTTGCGCTCCTAAATCAATAGCGTTCTTCGCAATTTCTATAACGGTTAGTGGGCTATTTGTCTCTAAAAATGGCTTATTCAGAAGACTGGATACCTGCGCGAGATAAGGCGCTGGTACGCATACAGCCACATCACAGCCGCAAGCATGGCCCGATGCATTTGTCAAAGCTTTGATGCCAGCAAACAGTTCGCTCAAGAGCAGCTCATTGACAGCGAGCGAGCCATTCATTTTCCAGTTGCCAGCGATGAGTTTTTTCATGATGGAGAAGGAGATTTAAAGCAAAGACCAGTCGAGCATGATCTTGCCGATGTGTTGATTGGTTTCCATGAGCGCATGTGCGGCAGCAGCGTCTTGCGGCGCAAAGCTCTTGTAGATAATGGGTTGGATCTGCCCATTTTCAAGCAGCGGCCAGACTTTGATTTTCAGATTTTGGGCAATCGCAGCCTTGAAAGCCACAGGGCGCGGGCGCAGCGTCGAGCCGGTGATTTGCAATCGGCGACGCAACACGAGGCCTGCATTGAATTCCGCCTTCAAACCGCCCTGCACAGCGATGATCACCAGCCTGCCCTCTTCAGCGAGGCATTCAACTTCTCTAGCCACGTAGCTGCCTGCCACCATGTCTAAGATCAGGTTCACACCGCCGCTTTGAGCATTTGACAAGAGGCCACCCGTTGCAGCTGCGGCTCCACTGATCCGCTTCACTTCTTCTGCGAAATCGTGCGTTTTGTAGTTGATTGCATGATCAGCGCCGAGTTTGAGGCAAGCAGCGCATTTTTCATCGCTTCCTGCAGTGGCAAATACCGTTGCGCCAAACGCTTTGGCCATTTGAATAGCCGTCACACCAATGCCACTGGTACCGCCTTGCACCAAAAAACTCTCACCGCTTTTGAGCTGGCCGCGATCAAACACGTTGCTCCACACGGTGAAAAACGTCTCGGGCAAGCTCGCGGCTTGCAGCATGGTCAAGCCTTTAGGTACAGGCAAGCATGAGCCAACAGGCGCTGCGCAAAACTGCGCATACCCACCGCCCGCCACCAGCGCACAGACTTGATCGCCCATCTTAAAACCGGCCAGCTTCATGGCATCTTCATCACCAGCTACGATCTCGCCAGCCACTTCCAAACCTGGAATATCACTCGCGCCCGGCGGCACAGGATAAGCGCCCGTGCGCTGCAAAACATCAGGGCGGTTCACGCCCGAAGCCGCCACGCGGATCAGCACCTCGCCCACACTGAAAGCTGGATCTGGCCGCTCGGCCAAACGCAACACATCAGGTGCGCCAAAAGCGCTGATTTCTACAGTTTTCATAGGCATCAAAGCATCATTTTTTTAAGCCAAATTGGCCTCAAACCGTTATAGAATATGCGCAAAGTGCTATTAAATAGATAGCAAATTGCGCACATTCATGCAGTCTGAGCCTTTCAACTATGACGTCGATTGTTGCTGTTGCGGCTCACCGCCTTGACCACCACCATTGCCACCTTCACGGTCTTGGCGAGGCGCACGGTCATCACGCGGTGCGCGGTCTTCACGCGGAGGACGGTCGCCACGTGGGCCACGATCATCGCTACGCGGGCCACGGTCGTTACGATAGCCGCCGCGATCACCACCACGATCTGAACGCTCGCGGAATTCGCGTTGTGGCTCTTCGTAGCCTTCAGGCTTCTCAAGCAGGGCTTTCATCGACAGCTTCACGCGGCCTTTGTCGTCTGTTTCCATAACCTTGACCTTGATGATCTGGCCTTCTTGCAGGTAGTCGGTGACTTTTTCCACTCGCTCGAAAGCGATCTGGCTGATGTGCAGCAAGCCGTCTTTGCCGGGCAGTAGATTGACCAAGGCACCAAATTCCAAAATCTTGGTGATCGGGCCTTCGTAAATCTTGCCGATTTCCACTTCCGCGGTGATGTCAGTGATGCGTTGCTTGGCGAATGCAGCTTTGTCCGCATCGGTCGAAGCAATCGTGATCGTGCCGTCTTCGCCGATGTCGATCGTACAGCCGGTCTCTTCGGTGAGGGCGCGAATCGTGGCGCCGCCTTTGCCGATCACGTCACGAATCTTCTCAGGGTTGATCTTCATCGTGTACAGGCGGGGTGCGAAATCGCTGACTTCTGTCTTGGCCACGGCCATCGCCTCTTGCATCTTGCCCAAGATATGCATGCGGGCTTCTTTGGCTTGTGCCAACGCAACCTGCATGATTTCTTTGGTGATGCCTTGGATTTTGATGTCCATTTGCAGAGCGGTCACGCCGTTGGTGGTGCCAGCGACTTTGAAGTCCATATCGCCGAGGTGATCTTCGTCACCCAAGATGTCGGTCAACACCGCAAAGCGGTTGCCTTCTTTGATCAAGCCCATGGCAATGCCCGCCACGTGTGCTTTCATGGGCACGCCAGCGTCCATCAAACTCAAGCAGCCACCGCAAACAGAAGCCATCGAGCTAGAACCGTTGGACTCCGTGATTTCCGACACCACGCGCAGCGTGTAAGGGAAATCTTCTTTGGAAGGCAAAGCAGCGATCAAAGCACGCTTGGCCAAGCGGCCATGGCCCACTTCGCGGCGCTTTGTGGAGCCCATGCGGCCAACTTCGCCAGTAGCAAACGGAGGCATGTTGTAGTGGAACATGAAGCGATCTTCAAACTCGCCAGCGAGTGCGTCAATGCGCTGCGCATCACGCTCAGTGCCCAGCGTCGTGACGACCAGGGCTTGCGTTTCACCACGTGTGAACAGCGCTGAGCCGTGCGTGCGGGGCAACACGGAATGGCGAATTTCAATCGGGCGCACAGTGCGTGTGTCGCGGCCATCGATGCGGGGCTCACCAGCCAAGATTTGGCTGCGAACGGTGCGCGCTTCGATGTCAAACAGCATGTTGTCAACCTTCACGCCATCAAACTCAACGCCCTGCTCTTTCAAGCCCGCCTTGGCCGCTGCGTAAACTTCGCGGCATGCTTGGGTGCGGGTTTGCTTGTTGCGGATTTGGTAGGCGGCTTTGATTTTTTCTTCAGCCAGCGCCACGACTTTTGCCGTGAGGGCTTCGTCTTTGACTTCCGGTGCCCAAGTGCCGCTCTCGGCCCACATTGGTTTGCCAGCATCTTTGACCAACTCGTGAATCGCGTTGATCGCAATACGGCTTTGCTCGTGACCAAACACGATGCCGCCCAGCATGACTTCTTCAGAGAGCTGATCTGCCTCTGATTCCACCATCAACACAGCGGCTTCCGTGCCAGCGACGATCAAATCCATCTTGCTGGTTTTGACCATCGTCATGGAAGGATTGAGCACGTATTCGCCATTGATATAGCCCACGCGCGCTGCACCCATCGGGCCTGCAAACGGAATGCCAGAAATCGCCAAAGCGGCGCTCGATGCGATCAAAGCAGCCATGTCAGCGTCAACATCTGGGTTAAGCGACAGGGTGTGAATCACCAGATGCACTTCGTTGTAAAAACCTTCTGGGAACAGCGGGCGAATCGGGCGATCGATCAGGCGGCTGGTCAGCGTCTCATGCTCGGAGGGCTTGGCTTCACGCTTGAAAAAGCTGCCGGGGATTTTGCCAGCGGCATAGGTTTTCTCGATGTAATCCACCGTAAGGGGGAAGAAATCTTGGCCTGGCTTGGCTGATTTGGATGCCACAACGGTGGCGAGCACCACAGTGCCTTCCATATCGAGCAGCACAGCACCGGTGGCTTGTCGAGCGACTTCGCCGGTTTCCATGCGAACCGTGTGACGGCCCCACTGGAAAGTCTTGGTGACTTTATTGAACATCGTCATGATCCGTCTCTTTTCTTAAGATACTATGATTTTTATAGCAAAGTATCACCGTTTTATAACGGGAAACTGCCTAAATCATCTAAAAAGTGCATGCCCTGCACCGATGGGGGATATCTCGAAGACTGATGAACGCGATGCCATTCCAAGGGATTTCAAAGGCTTAAAAATCCTTGGAATGACACAGCTCTCGCTCACAGTTTCTTCAAATATTCCGGGAAAAATTCTAAAAAACATCAGGCTTTTGAAATCAAAGCCTTTTTAAAAGTAAAAAACGCCTGAGGCCGCGTGTTGCAGACTCAGGCGTTTGGCATCTGTGGCAATTACTTGCGCAGACCCAACTTCGCGATCAAAGCGGTATAACGCTTTGGATCTTTACGCTTCAGATAGGTCAGCAGGCTTTTACGCTGAGAAACCATATGCAACAAACCACGGCGGCCATGGTGATCCTTGGCATGCGTTTTGAAGTGAGGTGTGAGGTAGTTGATGCGCGCGGTGAGCAACGCAACTTGCACTTCTGGGCTGCCGGTATCGGCTACGCCACGTGCGTTTTCTTTGACAATTTCTGCCTTGTTGATGGTCATGGTATTTCCTAAAAGGAGGTTAAAACTTGCGATCAGTGGCGACCATCGCTACTGTCGTGCGATTCACTGCAATACCCTAGGGCGAATGCAGCAAAGTCTTGAATTATAACGCTTTTTCCACTATCGAACTAGCAGCCTTTCAGTGCCTTAGGTGGCTGACACCCAGGGCAGAGAGAGGGTGAATTCCGAGCCCTGCCCTAGTTTGCTTCGCACCTGCACGCTCCCACCATGGGCGCGTGCAGCGCGGTCCACAATGGCCAAGCCTAAGCCCGTGCCGGGAATATTGCCCGCGTTGGAGGCGCGGTAGAAGCTTTCAAACAAACGGGACAACTCTCCCTCGGGAATACCCAAGCCTTGGTCGCGTACTGCAATGCGCAAAAAGAGACCACTCGCTTCGTGGCTCTTACTGGCACTGAGCGAAACCTGTGTACCTTGCGCAGAGTATTTGCAGGCATTGGTGATCAGGTTCATTACCATCTGGCCGAGCAACACTTCATCCAGCATAAGCCGTGTGTCAGATTGCAGCGGAGGCTCCAAATAAATCGAAATCGCGTGGCGACGAGACTGCGCAGAGCGTGTCTCTTGCAGCAGCCCTTGGAGAGAGCTGAGCAAACTTGTAGCACGCGGGGAAAAAGCCGTACTGCCAGCATCTATGCGGCCAAAAGCCAAGAAGCTGTCCATCATGCCTTGCATACGCTGCACAGCACGCTGAATATCAGTCACGGCTTCAGCGCGCTCCTCCAGACTTAAGCGTTCGTTGTAATGCTGCAGCAGCTCTGAACTGGTTTGAATGGTGGCCAAGGGCGTGCGAAATTCATGCGAGGCCATTGAGACGAAGCGAGTCTTTAGATCGCCCAATTCTTTTTCTTGCGCAAGCGCTTTCCGCATTTTTTCTTCTGACTCGCGCAACGCGGTGATATCAGTCAGGAAGATCAATACACCCATGCTGCCGTCCCACTCGATGATCGAGCCATGCAGACGCACCCAAGACAAGCGGGTGTTTTCATCAATATGCTCTGCTGGAGGCGAGATGCATCTCACCACGACTTCCGAGTTATCAACGCCTGCGATCAGTTGCTTGCGCCGCATCAGCGCGTAGGCGCGATCATCAGGATGAATCAAATAGAGCGACTCCACGCCACGCAAGCCATCTTCGTGCGGGCCAAAGAGCTTTTGCGCAGCAGGGTTGGCATAGATGATTTTTCGATCTTGCGTAAAAAAGGCACACTGGTCGGAGTTATCCACCATCGAACGGTAACGCGACTGTGAGCGCAACAAGGCATCGTTCATCGTGGCTAGCTGCGTGTTGTCGCGCACCACGGCTACAGAGGCTGTTTGTCCATTGACCATCACACTTCGCCCCGTGATTTCCACAGTGATCCGCGAGCCATTAGCATGAGGCAGTTGCGCAGGGTACGTCGTGTCACGTCCCAAATGCATGTGCTTTTCTGCAAACGGTCGATCTTGTTTTTGAAAAAGATGACTGGCTTGCATACCAATAAGCTCATCGCGGTGCTTACCCAACATATTTTGAAAAGCATCATTGCAATCAAAAATCACACCATCACGGTAAAACACCACGCCCTCTGCACCGGCTTCTATGAATCTCTGTGTGCGTTCCTCGCTCTCGCGAATGGCCTGTTGAGAGCGATGCTGTTCGGTCACATCATCAATGAATACGAAGTTGCCGACGATACGCCCGTCTTCTTGGGCGTTGGGCACCAGATGTACTTCAATCCAATGAGGATGCGGTAGATTTTGGTCAATCTCGCGCACATAGCGCACAGACTCGCCCGCCAAAACACGCTTGGCATAGGGCTCAACCCAAGCCCAGCCCGTCTCACCAATGATCTCGCGGATGTGTTGACCGCGCATGGCCTCTGCCGTGGTGTGATATGCCTTGGCATAAGCGTGGTTGGCATACACGCAGCGGTTGGCCGTATCAAAGTACCCCATAATGCCTTGCAAATGATCAAGCAGCAGATGCAATTGCTCCAGACTGACAGGCGGCAAGTGCGTATCGCCAGCACCTACCACCCCAGCGTTGGAAGAAGTGATGGGCATGATATGAGGAAGTGTCATGAATTCAGTCTAACATTGGGGGACAAGACAAATCCAACGCCCAGACAGGACATTTCCACATGCATCGCATATTGGTAGTTGACGACGAAGAAGGCATCCGCAAAAACATCGAGCGCCTGCTCACGCTCGAAGGCTACGAAGTGGCAACAGCACCCAACGGCCAACATGGCTTGGTGATTGCACGATCGATGCTGCCGGATATCATCATCACCGATATCAATATGCCCGTGATGGATGGCTTTGCGATGCTGGACGCCATCCGCCATCATCCTGAATTAGACCGCTGCATCGTGATCATGCTGACGGCTGCTGACGAGCGTGACAGCATGCGCCGCGGTATGCGTCTTGGCGCAGATGATTACTTGACCAAGCCCTTCCGCCGCGAAGAACTGCTCGATGCCATTGGCTCGCAACTCAAAAAACTCGCCAGGTTTAACCGCGAGAAAGAGCATGCCGTAGCCAAAGCCACGGCGCTAACAGAAGAAAAAACCCGCGAACTCTTCCGCGAACAATTTGCAGGCGGCAGCTTCCCTGTTTCTGGCTTCACGGGCTTTACGTCCGATGGCGTCAACTCAGGCTTTGGTGTCGCGCATCCTGCCATGGACACCTCTGCACAAACGCTGCAAGCCACAGTGATGTTTGCCGATATCCGCAACTTCACCACCATGGCCGAGCGCCTCAGCGCAGCGGAATTGGCCGCCTTGCTAGGCCGATATTTTGAGCTGGCTTGTCGCCCCGTGGTGGCATTTGGGGGCACCCATTTGAAAATGCTGGGCGATGGCCTGTTGGCCTTGTTTGAAGAAGATACTCACGCTGGCGTTGACTCACAAGACAAGATGCCGCATGCGCAGCGCGCCTTGGCCGCAGCTTTGGGCATGCAAGAGTCGGTGAACAGCTTCAAACACTGGGTTGAAGAGCAATATGGCCAGCGCGGCCTGCCCACATTCAACGTCGGCATTGGCCTGCACAGCGGTGAAGTCTTGCTCAGCCGCTTGGGCGGCGTGGATTCTCCTGAAATCACGGCTTTGGGAGACAGCGTGAATATCGCCTCTAGGTTGCAAGCAACTGGCAAAGAGCTGGGCTGGTCTGTGGTCGCCAGCATGGAAACCGCCCAACTCGCAGGCCCTGCCCTCAAGCGCGGGCGACAAGAGCTGGTCAACCTGCGCGGGCGCGAGAAACCTGTTGCGGCCTGCGAGGTGCTGGGGCTGTCTTCTGTGCCAGCCTTACAACAAACTCTCACGCCCTCTAGCTACGACCCGGTGTCTTTGCAAACTGCCACGGCACAAAACTCGCAAATGACCGCGCGTGCGGCCAAAGACGCGCTTAAAGAATCGCTTTGGAGCTTGCAATCAGGCAGCTTTGAGAGCATGCAGCAAAGTTTTCGCGGCTATCAGATCGTGCGCAAGCTGGGCGAAGGCGGCATGAGCGATGTATTTTTGGCATATTCTTCAGCGCAGAAATGCGAAGTGGTACTCAAAGTACTGCGCACATCCATGTCCAACGATGCTGAGATGCTACGCCGCTTCATTCAGGAATACGCGGTATTGGCCAATTTGCATCACCATCACGTGTCGCGTATTTACGACCAAGGCTTCACCGACGATTTTGCCTACATCGCCATGGAATACCTCTCTGGCGGCACACTCAAGCAAGAAATCCGCTCACGCACGTTGCCAGGCAATTCATTCAACGGCACGCCAACGCAGGTGCATGGCCGCGTGATCGATTTATTGCGCCAAATTGTGAGTGCGCTGAATGCGATTCATAAGTTGGGGCTGGTTTACCGCGATTTGAAGCCCGATAACTTGATGTTCCGCTCACAGGGCGGTGAGCTGGTGCTGGTGGATTTTGGCATTGTAAAAAATGTAGGCGAGCATACTGGTGGTCTCTTGCCGGAGCGGCTGGTCAGCACCGAACATGGCCAAGTGATCGGCACGCCGTATTACGTCAGCCCCGAGCAAGCCACGGGTCAGGAAGTGACGCATCGCAGCGATTTTTACAGCCTAGGGGTCATGCTCTACGAAATGCTCACCGGAGAGCGTCCGTACCGCGGCGATTCGCTCAACGAATTGCTGGCGCGGCATCTGCATGCAGACATTCCACAGTTGCCCGCAGAAAACAGAATCTTTCAACCCCTGCTAGACAGCTTGATGGCCAAAAAAGCGATTGATCGCCCAGCCGATGCCTTGGGTATTTGGCGCGGCCTAGACATGCTTGCCATAAAAACGGGTAACTTGCCCAAAGCGCGGCTGGAATAGCCGCTCAGAGACGCGCCGACAGACACTGCGTCAGCGTTTCAATCAATTGCACCGTCTTCACGGGTTTGTGCAAAAGCAAGGTAGCGGATTGTGCACCATTCGCAAGTTGTAACTGCTTCATGCTCGCCAACTCTGCCACAGCGCCGTCGCCTGTCATCACAACCGCGGGTAAGCGGCTGCGCTGCGGCAGCTGCCGCGCTTTTTCTATCAGTTGCACGCCATCCAGCTGCTCGCCCATACGAAAGTCTGTGAGCAACAAATCAAACGCTTTGTCTTCTTCAAGCAACTTCAAGGCTTGCATCGGATTGTTGCAGCTGCTGACTTGCCAGCCATTCAAACGCAGCAAGCTACTAGTCACGCGCAGCAAGGTATCGTCGTTTTCAACATAGAGAACATGGCCAAGCAGTGCATGCGGCGTTGACGCAGATATTTGTTGCTCGGCGGGCGGCATGATTTTCTCAAGCCTCAACCAGAATGTACTGCCCTGCCCTTGTGCAGACCGCAAACCCACGCTCTGCCCACCCAATGCAGCCAGTCTGCGAACGATGGCCAGACCAAGCCCCAAGCCTTGTGCATGGTCTTTTCCAGAGCCGCCCACTTGGTAAAACTCTTCAAAAATGCGCTGCTGCTCACCTGGCGCAATACCCACGCCAGCATCGCGCACCTCCACGCGAGTCAGCGATGCGCGCCAGCCGATCCATACCGTACTGCCACGTGACGAGTGCTTGAGCGCGTTGCCCAAGAGATTGGCCAGCATGCGCTCCAGTGCCAGCGGGTCAGCACTGACCCAAGCTTGCGTAGGCCGAAACTTAAGGAAGATTCCCTTACTCTGCGCATGCATTTCAAAGCGCGACAAAAGCCTTTCAAACAATTCACCCAAATGCACCGCACGCGTATGCAGTTGTACTGTACCGGCGTCTAAGCGCGACACTTCCAAAACTTGGTCAAACAAAGCGCGTAGCGCATCAAGATTGACATCCATGTCTTGCAACAAGCGTTGCTGCTGGCTTACATCCACGCCCTTGACACGCAAAGCATCAAGCAGCATCGACAGCGCTTGCAATGGCTGGCGCACATCATGGCTGGTCGATGCAAAAAAACGTGTTTTTGCATCATGAGCCGCTTGTGCTTTTTCGCGCTCGGTTTCTAGCCTCTGCGCCAATTCGTCTAATTCAAAGCGTTGGTAAATGGCCAATTGCAGGCGCTTGCTATACAGACTGCTGTAACTCAGCACGCCGACAAAATAGAACACAAAGAAAGCTGCCATCGCCCATTGCGTGGGCTGGTTGCTGGTGGCATGCAAAACTGCCATGGGTCCGAGCAAGATGATGGGGTAGGCAATCACTGCGGGTTGATGAATAAAATCCGCCACGGTCGCTCCCACCAGATAGGTCAGAATCATCACCGAGGCAATGAGTGGTGCAGCAGGAATACTCGATTGCGCGATCACAATCGCCAGTGCACTGATGCCCGCAATGATCATCATGCTCAAGCCGCTTGCCCATTGCAATTGTCGCACCGACCATGCCAAATCACTGCCCGCCTCGCGCTGTTGCACATTGCGCTTGTAATACCACCATTGCACCAAAATTAAGCATTGCAGCAGTACGGTGAAGGCGATGCAGCTGTACATGGCTAAGTGATTGACTGTGCCGTGATACACCCAAGCAATGATGGCCATGCTCGGATACGTAACGGCCGCGCCCGTGAGGACATTGTCTGAGAGTATGCGAGAGACTTCCGCTTGCGTGCGCAAATCCGAACGCACAACAGGCCACATCTGCTCGGCAGACAGTTGCGTGCTGGCAGGTCTTGCGCTCATCACTAGGGCTTGGCCGAGCCGCCTTGCAGCAGCACCACCCGCGCGCCTGCTCCGCCCTGCGCAGGCGTAGCCTGCACAAAGGCGAGCACCTGATTTTTTTGAATCAGCCAACTCTGCACTTTAGGCTTGAGCACCGACACTTTGCCCGGAGATCCAAGCCCTTTGCCATGCACCACACGCACACAACGAATACCGTGTTTGTATTTCTCGAGGATGAACTGCCCCAAAGCATCGCGCGCTTCTTCAGTGCGCAAATTGTGCAGATCCAACTGGGCCTGTACCGTCCACTCCCCTTTTCGCAGCTTGCGCACCACATCCACACCAATGCCAGGGCGGCGAAAGCTCAAAGCCTCATCCGTATCGAGCAAACTGCCGGTGTCCCATGCATCACTCAACGCTTCGCGCAGTACAGCTTGCTCATCAAGCTGCTTTTGCACGGGAATAGGAGCCGGCAAATCTGGCACAAGATGTGCCTTTTTCTCAACCAACAAGGGCTTGACGCGTCCCACTGAATTTGAAAACAGCTCTTTTTCAGCACGGCGCTTTTTCTCGGCCTCTCGCTTGGCCAACTCTAAAGCGGCTTTTTCAGCCACTTGCCGCTCGATTTCTTTCTTCACCAGCTTCAAATCTGCGAGTTGATTGATCTTCAAAGCATGCCCTCCACCGCCATAGAAAATGTTTTATCGCTGCACACGATCACATGATCGACCACCACGATATCCAGCAAAGCCAGTGCAGCTTTCATCTTAGCCGTCATGCTGATGTCGCTTTGGCTGGGCTGGACATCACCGCTAGGATGGTTATGCGCCAATATCACGCCTGCGGCATGATGATGCAGTGCTCTTAAAGCGACTTCTCGCGGATACACGCTCGTGCTCGTGAGCGAGCCGCGAAACAGCTCTTCACTGGCCAGCAATTTTTGCTTGGCATCAATAAAAAGCACCATGAAAGATTCATAAGCTTTGCTACCGATCTGCAAACGCACAAAATCCAACATCACAGAGGGCAAATCCAAAATTGGCTTTTGCGTCATTTGCTCAACAAGTGCACGGCGCGACAGCTCCACCACCGCCATCAGTTCCGCCTTCTTTGCAGGCCCTAAACCTTTGATGCTATTCAATGACTCACTGCTCGCATGCAACAAACCACTGATGCCCCCAAATTTATCCACAATTTCCTGAGCCATCGCCACCACGTTTTTGCCTTCAATCCCCGTGCGCAGCAGCAAAGCCAGCAGCTCTGCATCGCTCAAAGCGCTCGCGCCGCGCGCCAGCAGCTTCTCACGCGGGCGGGCATCTGGGGGAAGGTCTTTGAGGGGCATGGGCGCTCGGGCTGTTGAAGTTTCTACAATAGAGAGTTTACGCAACATTTTCCGCTTCAACGCTCAAAGCCGCATGCCGCAAGTCGACCCCTCCTCTTTCCTCACCCTGCACTACCGCCTGAGCGGCCCGCAGGGCGACATCATCAACACTTTCGATGACAAACCCGCCACGCTCTCGCTAGGCACAGGTGAGCTGTCGCCAGCTGTAGAACAACGTTTATTCGGCTTGGAGGAAGGTACACACGCCACCTTCGAGCTACCTGCTGGCGAGGCGTTTGGTGAGCGCAATGCCCAGATGATCCAATGGGTAGCGAAAAAAATGCTCGCGCTGCATGGCGATCCACTCGAGAAATACACTGTTGGAGATGTGGTGCAGTTCCCTGCGCCTTCTGGCGAGGGCACATATGCAGGCGCAGTGCGCGAGGTGCAAGCTGATAAGGTATTGTTTGATTTCAACCATCCGCTGGCAGGCCAGAGTGTGACGTTTGAAGTGAAATTGATTGGAGTGTTGTGATGAGTGTCAATGAAATGAGCGAAGACAGGCAGCCCTTAGGCGCGAGGGTCGCCTCAGGGGGCAGTGGCGACGCGATAGCGCAGGGCGTAGGAGAGATTCTCTTGGCCGAGCCACGCGGCTTTTGCGCGGGCGTGGATCGGGCGATTGAGATTGTGGAGAGAGCGCTCACCAAATTTGGCCGCCCGATCTATGTGCGTCATGAGATCGTGCACAACACCTATGTGGTGAATGATTTGAAGGCCAAAGGCGCAATTTTCATTGAGGAATTGTCCGATGTACCGCCAGGTGCGACACTGGTGTTCAGCGCCCATGGCGTGAGCAAAGCGGTGCAAGACGAAGCGGTGCAGCGCGGTTTTCAAATTTTTGATGCAACCTGCCCACTGGTCACCAAAGTGCATGTGGAAGTAGCCAAGCTCGCCAAAGAAGGCTACGAATTCATCATGATTGGCCATAAAGGGCATCCTGAGGTGGAAGGCACGATGGGGCAACTCTCCGAGGGAATTCATCTTGTTGAAGACATTGCCGATATCGCTCGTGTGAATCCGAAGCAAACTGAAAAACTCGCGGTGGTGACGCAAACGACACTCAGCGTGGACGACACAGCCGAAATTTCTATTGCTTTGAAAGCACGTTTCCCGCAAATCCGCGAGCCCAAACAGCAAGATATTTGCTACGCCACACAAAACCGCCAAGACGCGATCAAGGTGCTCACGGGTCAAGTGGATCTGATCATCGTCGTGGGCAGCCCCACCAGCTCCAACAGCAACCGCTTGACCGAACTGTCACGCAAACGCGGCGTGCCAAGCTACATGGTGGACGATGCTTCTGAATTGAAAGACGCATGGTTTGAAGGCGTGCTGCGCGTGGGCTTGACTGCTGGCGCATCTGCCCCTGAAATCCTTGTACAGCATGTCATTGAACGCATCAAAGCTTTGGGCGCCACCAGCGTACGCAAGATGGAAGGCATTGAAGAAACCGTGAAATTTCCACTGCCCAAGGGCTTGAAAATTGAATGAGCTCATCTATCAATCGATCTCAAATTGATAGCACACTGCGCATATTTGACAACGGCTATCGGCACTTTGTGCTTGAAACTCCGCTCTTCAAAGCGCCTGGCGCAGTGTTTGGCTTAAATTGCAAAGAAGTTTGGCTCAAACTAGAGCATTTGCAAACCAGTGGCAGCTTCAAGGTGCGCGGCATGCTGAATCGCCTGCTCTCCAACCCGATTCCTGAGAGCGGCGTGATCGTCGCATCTGGCGGCAATGCGGGCATCGCCACCGCTGCCGCGGCCAAGCTTCTGGGTGTGCGCTGCGAAGTCTTCGTGCCCACGATTTCATCGCCCTCCAAGCAAGCGCGCCTGAAAGCTTTGGGCGCAGAGTTGACGGTGGTTGATGGCGCTTATTCGGAAGCCTTGGCGGCATGCATGGCGCGGCAGTTGCAAACGGGTGCACTCCTCACGCATGCCTACGATCAACCTGAAGTGGTGATCGGCGCGGGCACTGTGGCCGCAGAGATTGACCGCCAAGCAGGCGCTGCGCCAGACAGCGTGTTGGTAAGCGTGGGCGGCGGCGGCTTGATCGCAGGCATCGCCGCTTGGTATGAAAGCACAAGCCGCGTGATCGCACTGGAGCCCGAACTCGCGCCGACGCTGCATGCCGCACGCGCAGCTGGTGAGCCTACGGATGTGAGCGTGGGCGGCATTGCAGCCGATTCGCTGGGCGCCAAGCGCATCGGCAACATCTCTTGGGGCATCACTCAGCAATACGTTGAGCAATCGCTGTTGCTCTCAGATGAAAGCATTCGCTCTGCCCAGCAATGGCTGTGGCGAGAAATGAGGCTGGCCATTGAGCCTGCGGCAGCCGTGGGCTTAGCGGCCTTGCAAACTGGGATATATCAACCAACACCTGAAGAGACTGTTTGTTTGGTGATCTGCGGGGCGAATATGGATCCTGCTGGATTGGCTTGATTTTTTGAATCGAATTGGCTTTTAGCCGTTATATATTATGCTTAGTTTGCTATCTAATTGATAGTGATTAATGCCGCTCACTCTGAACACACCTACCGTTCACCCTGAGCATGTCGAAGGGTTAGCATGTGGCACAAATTACTCATGCACTTTGGTCTAAGCCTACTTGATAGTCATAGCCGCATCTGGCATCTCCGGCTCTTGGGTCGGGTTGATTGGCCCGAGAAGCGAAAGGCTTGTTGTGCCGTCTAATTTGAACGTTATGATGCGTAAAAAAGCGCTCTGACATACAAGCGCAGTCGCGCTCATTGTCCCCAAAGTTTCAATCATCTTTTGAAGAATAAGACTTTCGAGAAGGAACACCATGAAGACATACACAAATCAGACCGCGTTCATCACGGGAGGCGGATCAGGTATAGGTCGCGCCCTGGCAAAAGCTTTGAACGCGCGCGGAGCAAAGGTTTGCGTCGCGGATATTAACTTCGCCGCAGCGCAATCTGTTGCGAATGAATGCGGTGCAAATGCGCAGGCGGTATCGGTGGATGTGCGTGACGCTTTAGCGGTGAAAGGATGTATCGACGCATTTGCAAGCGAACACGGCCGACTGGACTATGTCTTTAACAACGCGGGAATTGGCATCGCGGGGGAGACTGACGAGATTCCGTTGCCTGCTTGGCAGCGCATCGTGGATATCAATCTCTATGGCGTGCTGCATGGTGTATTGGCTGCCTACCCAATCATGCTCAAACAAGGCTCAGGACATATCATTAACACTGCTTCGCTGGCTGGCCTGGGACCGGCGCCCCTGCTTGCTCCGTATGCGTTAACCAAGCACGCCGTGGTGGGATTGAGCAGTAGCCTGCGTATCGAGGCTGCTGCGCGAGGCGTGCGGGTAAGCGTTCTGTGCCCTGCTGCAATCGAAACCCCGATTCTGGACAGCGAAAACCCGGAAGACTTCAAGATCGGTTGGGCTCCTGATATGCGTCGATTCCTGACGGCGATGGGCGGCCCCCCTTATTCTGTTGAGAAATGCGCACAAGAGACGCTTGCAGCTCTCGATAGGAACACGAGCGTGATCGTGTTACCGGGTCGTGCCAGACTGGCGTGGCGTCTTGGCAGGCTGTTCCCGGCCTTGGTGGAAGTGGTCGGCCAGCGCGCTGTGTTAGCTGAGAGAAACACCCGAGCTTGATTAAAAGCCAAATGGCAACGCCAAGAGCAAGCAGCCGACGCCAGAAACACCAGCCATAGGCTAATGCGGCGTCATGCGACGAGCAAATTAATGAGTATCTGACCTCAATTAATTTCTGACCCCAATTAATTTTGCAATTCAAACACCGCCATGCTCTCCACATGCGCCGTGTGCGGGAACATATTGATCACGCCTGCCGCCGTGCAACGATAGCCTGCTTGATCTACCAATACCCCTGCATCTCGCGCCAAGGTAGAAGGATTGCAGCTCACATAGACGATGCGATGCGGTGGCTGCCAATCGCCGATATTCACAGGCGCGGCCGGTTCTTCGCCTTCCACAACTTCAGGCACATTGCCCAAGCGTTGCTGATGAATCTGCGCCAGCGCCTTCACCAATGCAAATGCGCCTTCGCGCGGTGGATCGATCAACCAGCGATTCGCAAAACCGTCATCCACCAGCATTTGTCCGGTCATGTCAAACAAATTACGCGCTACAAAATCAATAGCACCTTGCGCAGGTTTTATATCGGGGAGAGGCTGTTTTTCCTTAAAATTCTGCCCTTTATTCGCCAAGGTATTGGCTTTGGCACGCGCCACCAGCGTTTCGCTGCCCTCTATGCCCAACACCTCACGCGCTTGCGTGGCCAGCGGGAGCGTGAAATTGCCCAAACCACAAAACCAATCAATCACGCGATCCGTCTTTTGCACACCAAGCAAACGCAGCGCCCGCGCCACCAGCACACGATTGATATGCGGATTGACCTGCGTGAAATCTGTGGGCTTGAAAGGCATGGTGATGCCGAATTCAGGCAAGGCGTAAGAAAGCACAGCACCGCCTTCATCGAGCAGCTTGACCGTCTCAGGCCCTTTGGATTGCAGCCACCACTGCACGCCATGCTTTGCGGTAAACGCGCGTAGTTGCGCGATATCGCCCTCAGATAATGGCTCCAAATGCCGCAGCACCATCGCCGTGACGCTGTCTCCGCAAGCCAATTCAATCTGCGGCAGCGTCTCGCGCGCATCCATGCCCTTTATGAGCGACCGGAGGGGCAAGAGCATCGCGCTCACATGCGGTGGCAATACGATACAAGTCTTCATATCGGCCAAATAGCGGCTCGCCCGCTCATGAAAACCAATCAGCACTTCGTCTTTCTTGCGCACAAACCGCACCGAAAGCCGCGCCCGATAGCGGTAGCCCCAATCGGGCCCTTGAATCGGACGCAGAATGAGCTCTGGCTTCACTTTCCCCAAATGCCAGAGCTGATCTTCCAGCGCGCGCTGCTTGATCGCCACCTGTGCGCTCGGCTCCAAATGCTGCATCTTGCAGCCGCCACAAGCGCCCACATGCAATCCAAAATGCGGACATTCCGGCTTCACGCGCAGGCTCGATGTGCGATGAATCGCCACCAAATCAGCACCTTCCCAGCTGCTCTTGCTGCGCTTGGTGATGGCGCTCACGCGCTCGCCGGGCAAAGCGCCGTCAATAAATACCACTTTGCCCTCTTCACTGCGCGCCACGCCCTGAGCTTCAATATCGAGCGATTCGATCAAATACTCTTTGGGATCAGGCTGAGGGCCTTTGACTTTTTCTTTTTTGTTTTTACCGCGTGCCATCAGATGTCCTCATCATTTTTTTCCCGTCGAGCCATACCCGCCCTCGCCCCGTTCCGTGGGCGGAAACTCGTCCACCACATTGAATTGAGCCTGCGCCACCGGCACGATCACCAGTTGCGCAATCCGCTCCAGCGGTTCAATCGTGAACGCGGTAGGCGAACGATTCCAAGCACTCACCATGAGCTGCCCTTGGTAATCACTGTCAATCAAGCCCACGAGATTACCCAACACGATGCCATGCTTATGCCCCATCCCCGAACGCGGCAAAATCAGCGCCGCGTAACCGGGGTCTTTGAGCCACATGGCAATGCCGACCGGGATGAGCTGCCAAGCGTTAGGTTGAAGCGTTAATGGCTCTTCTAGGCAAGCTCTTAGGTCTAAACCTGCGCTGCCTTCGGTGGCGTAGGCGGGAGGCAAGTTTTTTAGACGGTCGTCTAGGATTTTGATATCGATTTTCATGGGGTTTCTTAAGATTTTTAATACCGGACGCAGAAGGCGCAAAAGTTACGCAGAAGACGCAAAAAATACCAGTACAAGAAATACAAAAAAGAATTCTGCTGTGTATTTCAAACTATTCTGTATTTTTTGAATTTTTCTTCTGAATTTTTCTTCTGAATTTTTTTGCGTCTTCTGCGTAACTTTTGCGCCTTCTGCGTCCGGAAGTTGGTATTCGATTTTCACTTCATCCGAGCAGCGATTTCAGCCACCAGCAGCCGAGCCAATTGAAGCTTAGGCGCGCGCTCAATCGCTTTCACGCCACTCGCATCCACCAGCAGCAAAGCATTGTCGTCCTGCCCAAACGTACTTGGCCCGATGTTGCCTACCAGCAGTGGCACGCCTTTGCGGATACGTTTAGCGCGAGCATTCGCTTCCAGATCTTCGCTCTCCGCCGCGAAGCCCACGCAATACAGTTCGCCTTTTCTTGCGCGATCAGATTTTGCAATCGTGGCCAAAATATCTGAGTTCTCAACAAACTGAAGTTGCGGCGTGTTTCCAGAGCCATCTTTCTTGATTTTCTGCTCAGCGGCATTCGCAGGTCGCCAGTCAGCCACCGCAGCACATGCTATAAAAATATGAGCACTCTGTGCAGGTTCTATAACGGCTTGAAGCATATTTTGTGCAGATTTCACATCAATCCGAGTGACGCCACGCGGTGTGGGTAGATGCACAGGGCCTGCAATCAGCGTGACTTCCGAGCCCGCTTCACGCGCCGCACGTGCAATCGCAAAACCCATCTTCCCGCTGGATAAATTGGTGATGCCGCGCACGGGGTCAATCGCCTCATAGGTTGGCCCAGCCGTAACCACCACATGCTTGCCCGCAAGCAGCTTGGGCTGAAAAAATGCGATCACTTCTTCCAACAATTCCGCCGCTTCCAACATCCGCCCATCGCCCGTCTCCCCACAAGCCTGAAAGCCTGAGCCCACGCCCAGCAGATGCGCGCCATCGGAGCTAAGTTGCTGCAAATTGCGCTGCGTGGCAGGATGACTCCACATCTCGCGGTTCATGGCCGGCGCAATCAAGAGTGGCACAGGCTCTGCGCCGCCTTGCACCGAGTCTTCCCGAGGTCGTGCCAAACACATCAGCGACAACAAATCATCCGCCTGCCCATGCAAGAGCTTAGCCATGAAATCTGCGCTCGCTGGTGCAATCAAAATGCAATCGGCCTCGCGCGCGAGGTTGATGTGCGGCATGTTGTTTTCTTCACGCGCATCCCACTGGCTGGTGTACACCGTGCGCGTGGAGAGCGCCTGCATCGTCACCGGCGTGACGAACTGCTCTGCCCCTGCCGTCATCACCACCTGCACCGTCGCACCCTCTTTGATCAGCGCTCTGCAAAGCTCCGCCGCCTTGTAGCAAGCGATGCCGCCTGAGAGGCCCAGAACGATGTGTTTACCGAGGAGAGATTGCATCGTGGGCCTTAAGCTGTTTGCGTTTCACGCCACACCGTCTTACCGCCGCTGGCTTTGTCGATTTGCTTGAGCACATCTTCATGCGCAGCCAATTCAGCTTCGCTCGGTTGGAGGATGATGAGCTCTAGCGCTGAGAAGTCTGCTTTAACAGCGCCTGCCCCGCTCGCTTGGTGGGCGCTGTGCGAGTCGATGAGCAAAGCATCTTGCCCGCGGGTGAGGTTAATGTAGACCTCGGAGAGCAGTTGCGCATCGAGCAAAGCGCCGTGCAGAGTGCGGTTGGAATTGTCCACCCCCATGCGTTCGCACAGAGCGTCTAGCCCGTTGCGTTTACCGGGATACAGCTCTTTGGCCATGGCCAGAGAATCGGTGATTTTTGCGACATGCGTGCTGAACTTGGGCAGGCCGGCGCGCTGCAATTCTGCATCCAGAAAGCCAACGTCAAACGGGGCGTTGTGAATGATGATTTCTGCGTCTTGCACAAAAGCTAAGAACTCTTGTGCGATCTCGGGGAATTTGGGTTTGTCGGCAAGAAAATCTGTCGTCAAGCCATGCACGCGCAACGCATCTTCATGGCTGTCGCGTTCTGGGTTAATGTAGCAATGAAAATCGTTGCTGGTGAGCTTGCGATGAATCATCTCCACGCAGGCTAAGTTCAAAACGCGATCACCAGTGGCAGGAGAGAGGCCGGTGGTTTCAGTATCTAGGAAAATTTGGCGCATGCATCAATCATACTAGGCTGATTGCGCCCTCAGCGCATCTCACCGGGTGCAATAACAGGGGATACGAAGCGAGCTAACGGAATTTAAAGTTTTCGAGTGCGATGGACTCACTCGTATCTTCGCTGCGTATCGCCACCCTTGAACGGAACCGGCGGGCATCTTGCGCCAATTCAAACGCTTCGTGCAAGATATCCTGAGCTGCCGAAAGCGTGTCGTAGCGACTGAGCAGCGTTTCACTGGCGTTGTGCTGCGCTTGCTCATCCCATTTTCCAGACATTCGAGCGATGCCAATGCCAATCTCTGCATTGAACAACTCACCCTTGTCGTCTGGATCGATCAAATAGGGGCGCCTAAGGTTGACGGCCATGCGCAGACCCAGGGAGCGAAGCATGCGCCGATTTCGCACGCGATCGATGACCACAACAAAACCATGGGTGCCATATCTGCCAACGAGATCATTGCTGCAAAGATGATTGATGCGCATCGCCATGGAGTAGACGACCTGCTCCAAGCCTTGATTGTTGTGGGTTTGCTTGGCCAAATTTGCATTGGAAAAATCAATGCCTATCACCGTAAGCTCTTTTCTTTGGCGTTTGGCGCGTAGAACTGCATCATCGATCTTCCGAATCAGGGCCGTGCCTGTCCAAAGCTGAGTTAAAAGATCCTTGTCGTTGGTCATGGCCAAACTTTGCTGCATTTGCACCTTCGTCGCATGGCGCCGCCGCAACACTTGAAAGCTGATGACGACATAAGCCATGCACAAAAACGCCGTGAGCGCCTGCATGCTTGGAGTCATCATTTGCAGCTGAAGCGCCGTGGCATACAAACCACTGATTGCAAAAACCAGCAGGGTGCAAGCCGCAAGCATCGGTAATGCGAAACTGTCGCCGGCCAGCCAAGCTCGCAGCGTTAGCCAGCAAGACAAAAATGCGACCGAGATGACCACCACAGCTTGAACTTCAAGGGCCGATGTCTGGTCGGGCCAAAAGGCGGCAAGTACCGCCAACGCAGAGACCAGAGCCAAAGCAGACATTCCCCAGTTGATCAGGCGATCGCGATACTCCGCTCGAAGAAAACTGCGCAAACCAAGGGTGGAGGCGCATGCCGAAATGGGCATGACCAGCAAGAGAGAAAACGAGCGCGTCTTGGGCGATAGTTCAGGCCAAGCCATCTGACCCATTCCGCTTGCCAAAAATATAGCGACGAATGTCAGCGCGTTAACCACCGCAATGTTTAACACCTGCGGTCTGCGATAGGCTGCGGCGAAGAAAAATGATAGGAGAATGTACGAAAAGTACACCCCTAGGCAGGCACTCCATATGGCGACTTCGAAAACACTCACACGGTTGCCCCTAGTTGATAACGTTCGCCAAAGTTGACGCAGTGAAACTTTGGTGCTCAACAGCCAAAACAAAGATTCAATGCTTACATTGATTACATCCTATGACAATGCTGACCACTCAGGTCATGGCGTTTTCACCAATACGCTCAGCTAAAAATGAGCTTCAGTGATTCTCTTTCGCATGGTTGATGGTGTAGCGTGGAATCTCCACCACCAGATCTTTCTGAGCAACAAACGCTTGACAAGACAAACGCGAATTCGGCTCTAGCCCCCAAGCGCGGTCGAGCAGATCTTCTTCGTTTTCATCCAGCTCATTGAGCGTGTTGAAGCCTTCGCGCACGATGATGTGGCAGGTGGTGCAGGCGCAGCTCATGTCGCAGGCGTGTTCGATGTTGATGCCGTGCTCGAGCAGGGCTTCGCAGATGCTGTCGCCCACGTTGGCTTTGATCTCTGCGCCTTGCGGGCAGATTTCGACATGGGGGAGGATTTTGATGATGGGCATATTGCGCCTTAGACGTTATCGATGGTTTTTCCGGTGAGTGCGCGCTGGATGCCCGCATTCATGCGCTCGGCGGCGAAGGCTTCGGTGCCTTTGGCCAGCGCCTCTGTAGCTGCTTCGACTTCGGCCGCGCTCTCAGACGTTTTGCCTGCGATGGTGGCTTGGATCAGCACTTCGATGGTGGAGCGCTCTACCTCCGATAGCAAATCGCCATCAGCGGCTAGAGCCGAGCGCGTGGCCAGCACCAGCCGGTCGGCGTCTAGCCTGGCTTCGGCCAATGCGCGAGCGGCCATGTCTTCGGCTGCAGTGCCAAAACTGTCTTGCAGCATGCGGGCAATCTCGTCGTCTGAGAGGCCGTAGCTGGGCTTGACGTCAATACTGGTTTCTACACCGCTGACTTGCTCCTTCGCATCGACCTTGAGCAAACCATCGGCATCCACGGTGAAAGTCACGCGGATACGCGCTGCGCCTGCCACCATCGGCGGGATGCCGCGCAATTTAAAACGGGCTAGGCTGCGGCAATCTTTCACGAGATCGCGCTCACCTTGAATCACATGCAAATCTAAAGCGGTTTGGCCATCTTGATAGGTGGTGAAATCTTGCGCCATCGCGGTGGGGATGGTGGTGTTGCGCGGGATGATGCGCTCAGACAAGCCGCCCATGGTTTCAATCCCGAGGGAAAGCGGAATCACATCGAGCAACAGCAACTCGCCTTGCGGATTGTTGCCTGCAAGCTGGTTGGCAGAAATCGCCGCACCGAGCGCCACGACTTCATCAGGATTCAAATTATTCAGCGGTGGTTTGCCGAAGAACTCTTCAACAGCCTTTTGCACCTGCGGCATACGCGTGGAGCCGCCGACCATCACCACGCCTTCGATGTCATCCTTCGTGAGCTTTGCATCGCGCAACGCTTTGCGCACCGCTTGCATCGTCTTGGCAGTGAGGTGCGCAGTGATCTGCTCGAAATCTGCTTTTTTGATAGAAAAAGAGCTTCTGCCCTCTGTATTTTCTGCGTCAAGCGCTACCAAATCAGTAGCGGATAGCTGCTCTTTGACACTGCGAGCGAGCGCCTTGATCTGCGCTTTCTCAGCGGGTGTGTCTGCCGTTTTAGCGATCTGCGCGAGGATGAGCTCTGCCAGCGCAGCGTCGTAATCATCACCGCCCAGCGCAGAATCTCCGCCAGTGGCCAACACCTCAAACACGCCTTTTGTGAGCCGCAGAATCGAAATATCAAAGGTGCCGCCGCCCAAGTCATACACGGCATAAATGCCCTCTGAGGCGTTGTCTAGCCCATACGCAATCGCAGCAGCAGTCGGTTCGTTGATCAGGCGCAGCACATTCAAGCCCGCAAGCTGCGCAGCATCTTTGGTGGCTTGGCGCTGCGCATCGTCAAAATACGCAGGCACGGTGATGACCGCGCCATAAATGTCTTCATCAAACGTGTCTTCGGCGCGAAAACGCAGCGTCGCCAAAATCTCCGCGCTGACTTCCACCGGAGATTTTGGGCCATGCAGTGTTTCGATTTTCACCATGCCCGGCTCAGCGATCAGCTTGTAGGGCAGCTTGTCAAAGCCTGCGATATCGTTGAGCCCACGCCCCATGAGACGCTTCACAGACGCTATTGTATTCATAGCATCTTGCGCAGTATTCATAAGGGCTAGATGCCCAATTTTCCTTTTATCATCAGGTAAATAACGCACGACGGATGGCAGAATCACCCTGCCCTCATCATCTGGCAAACACTCGGCGACGCCATTGCGCACAGCGGCTACTAGCGAATGCGTCGTGCCCAGATCAATGCCAATCGCAATGCGTCGCTCATGCGGATTGGGGCTTGCGCCCGGTTCGGAGATTTGCAGGAGAGCCATGAATTGGTTTTATTGGATAGGAGAGATTTTTTGGACGCAGAAGACGCAAAGGTTTCGCAGAGGGCGCAGAAGAAAACAGCCAAATTTTGAATTTCTTTTCTGCGTCTTCTGCGTAACTTTTGCGTCCCCTGCGTCCGATATTTGGTTTTGAATGTGGTCTATTGTCCCAAAAGCTCAAAGCGCCGATCAATATCTGCTTGGAATTTCTGGATAAATAAAAGGGCTCTCACGGCTTGGGCGGCGGCTGAGTAGTCTTTGGATTGATCAATCAATTGCTCTGCTTTTGATAGCTGCTCTCGCAGAATTTTTGCCGCCTGATGGCTGATTTCATCTAAATTCTCTTCCGTGGAAGCCTCTTCCAGCGCTTCGCGCAGCTCCATTTGCTGCATTAAGAAGGCGGCTGGCATCGCAGTGTTGCTCTCGGCATTGATCGGCGCACCGTGCAGCTCGCAGAGGTAAGCAGCACGTTGCACCGGGTCTTTAAGGCGTTGATAAGCCTCATTGATCCGCACGCTCCATTGCATCGCGATGCGCTGTGTTGCTGCACCTTGGGCGGCAAACTTATCGGGATGTGCCTCGCGCTGTAGCTCTTTCCAACGAGCATCTAGCTGAGCGCGGTCTTGGTCGAATTGAGCAGGTAGGGCAAAAAGCTCAAAGTCGGTAGATTGGAGATTCATCACACACGGAATGACTCACCGCAACCGCATTTGTCTCGCTCATTCGGGTTATTGAACCGAAAACCTTCGTTCAAGCCTTCGCGCACAAAATCGAGCGTAGTGCCGTCTAGGTAAGCCAAGCTTTTCGGATCGACCATCAGTTTGATGCCTTCAGTCACGAACAAGGCATCTTCGGGAGCGACCTCATCGACGTATTCGAGCTTGTAGGCCAAGCCTGAGCAGCCGGTGGTCTTCACGCCCAAGCGCACGCCGACACCTTTGCCGCGTTTGGCAAGGTATTTGGTGACGTGTTTGGCAGCGGCAGGAGTGAGGTTGACGGGCATGATATTTACGTGGAGACAATGAGCACGCAGGCAAGCTCAGTGCGGTACGGTGGGAGGCAATGAGCTTAGGCGGCCACAGCAGCGCTGTGCTTTTGCTTGTAATCCGAAATCGCGGCTTTGATCGCATCTTCGGCAAGGATCGAGCAGTGAATTTTCACGGGCGGCAGTGCTAGCTCTTCAGCAATCACACTGTTTTTAAGTGCACCCGCTTCGTCGAGCGTTTTGCCTTTGACCCACTCAGTCACGAGCGAGCTGGAGGCAATAGCTGAGCCGCAGCCGTAGGTTTTGAAGCGTGCGTCTTCGATGATGCCCGTTGCAGGGTTGACCTTGATTTGCAGCTTCATCACATCGCCGCAAGCTGGCGCGCCGACCATGCCGGTGCCAACGGAATCATCGCCTTTGTCGAATGTGCCGACATTGCGGGGGTTTTCGTAGTGATCTACAACTTTGTCTGAATAAGCCATGATAGTTACCTCTAATATCTAGTGTGCTGTCCATTGGATCGTGCTGATATCGATCCCTTCTTTGTACATATCCCACAGCGGGCTCAAATCGCGCAGTTTGGCGACATTGTGCTTGATGGTGGAAATAGCAAAATCAATTTCTTCTTCGGTTGTCCAGCGGCCAATCGTCATGCGCAGGCTGCTGTGGGCGAGTTCGTCGCTGCGGCCAAGAGCGCGCAAAACGTAGCTGGGCTCTAGCGATGCGCTAGTGCAAGCCGAGCCGGAAGACACGGCCAAGCCTTTGATGCCCATGATCAGGCTTTCGCCTTCCACATAGTTGAAGCTCATGTTGATGTTGTGCGGCACGCGCTGCGTCTCATGGCCGTTAATGAAGACTTGCTCAATGCCTTTCAAGCCATTCATCAAGCGTTGCTGCAGAGCCGTAATGCGCTTGTTTTCCTCAACCATCTCTTCTTTGGCAATACGGTAAGCCTCGCCCATGCCAACGCATTGATGAGTGGGCAATGTGCCTGAGCGCATACCGCGTTCATGGCCACCGCCGTGCATTTGCGCTTCAATGCGGATACGCGGCTTGCGGCGCACATACAAAGCGCCAATGCCTTTGGGGCCATAGGTTTTGTGGCTGGTCAGGCTCATCAAATCAACCGGCAATGTGGCCAAATCTACTTCCACACGACCGGTTGCCTGCGCCGCATCCACATGGAAAATCACGCCTTTCTCTCGGCAGATTTTGCCAATGGCAGCAATGTCTTGTACCACGCCAATTTCGTTGTTCACAAACATGACACTGGCCAGTATCGTGTCGGGTCGAATCGCGGCTTTGAATGCTTCCAGATCGAGCAAACCATCGGCCTGCACGTCCATATATGTGACTTCAAAACCCTGGCGCTCCAGCTCACGCATGGTGTCGAGCACGGCTTTGTGCTCGGTTTTCACGGTGATCAGGTGCTTGCCCTTGGTTTTGTAAAAGGCAGCCGCGCCTTTGATGGCGAGGTTGTTGGATTCGGTGGCGCCAGAGGTCCACACGATTTCGCGTGGGTCGGCACCAATTAGCGCCGCAACATGCTCACGTGCTTTTTCTACAGCAGCTTCTGCTTCCCAGCCCCACGCATGCGAGCGCGAGGCGGGGTTGCCGAAATGCTCGCGCAACCAAGGAATGATCGCATCCACCACCCTTGGGTCGCAGGGGTTGGTGGCTGAGTAATCGAGATAAATGGGGAAATGTGGCGTGGCATCCATGGTGGCTGTACGGCTGAAAAAATCTGAATGGCGGAATAGCTGAAGGGTTTACTTGCCAAAAACGCCGCCCAATGCGAACACCGAATTCGGCGCATTGATACGGATCGGCTTGACGACTTGCATCGGCGAAATGGCTTTTTTGAGCATGGGCTTGACTTCGATATGTACGCCTTTGGCGAGCTGCTCATCCACCATGTCTTGCAGGCTCACGGAGCCTAGGAATTCGCTCATGCGGGCATTGAGCTTGCTCCAAAGATCGTGTGTCATGCAGCGGCCGGTATCGCCGCCATTGCAATTTTCTTTGCCGCCGCAGCTGGTCGCGTCCATCGCTTCATCCACCGAGGTGATGATTTCAGCAATCGTGATACCGCTGGACTCGCGCCCCAGCGTGTAGCCGCCACCAGGGCCTCGGGTGGATTCCACCAAGCCATTGCGACGCAGCTTGCCAAAAAGCTGTTCTAAGTAAGACAGGGAAATCCGCTGACGCTGGCTGATGGCAGCAAGCGTTACGGGGCCTGCGTTTTGGCGCAGAGCCAGATCTATCATTGCCGTGACCGCAAATCGGCCTTTTGTTGTGAGACGCATGTGTGCTCCTAAGTGCTACGCATTCAAAAATGTCTTGAACTCAACTGCATTCAAGACCACGTCTCCGCCCTATTTAGGCTGCTTGGAAAAGTATGTTTCCAAATAGCCACCTCTCGACGATTCGTGGATTGTTAGATGTTGCTCTTTTGCTGTCACCTTGACTCTTCGCATTGAGCTTTTAATCTTGAGCATTTCACTCAAGTATAACAGATACCCCACGAATTCGCTCAAGTTTGATTCTACACGACTTATGAGTTTCGTTTGCGACTCGTTAGTTTTAATTGAATCAGAGCTCTCATCTGGGCCAAAAGCCCAGCGCTAGCCGCTTCCGCCATATCTAACACCTGCTCAAAACCTGCTTTTGCGCTATGGTATGGGTCTGGCACCACCTCGCCGAGCGCCAAAGCCGGGTCAGCAAAGCTCATAAAAAGCCGCAGCTTGTGCGCTTGATCGGGCGGGCAATCGGCTTGCAGAAGTGCGAGATTGTCCCAATCCATCGCCAAAATCAGGTCAAACTTCTCGTAATCGGCATCCAGCACCTGCCGCGCCCGCTGCTTAGAAAGATCAATGCCTCTGGCCAGCGCATGCATCTGGCTGCGCTCATCTGGCGGGCTGCCGGGATGGTAGTTGTGCGTTCCAGCGGAATCTATCTTCACCTGCTCGCCCAAGCCCGCCTGCGCCACACGTGCGCGAAACACGCCCTCAGCCGTGGGGCTGCGGCAAATGTTGCCCATGCAGACGAAGAGGATGTGAATCTGAGCGGGGATGGTCATTGTGGGATGGTCATTGTTAACTGCCATAGCTGGAGAAGATGCCTCTACTTTAGGCAGATTTTAAAAGGAAAATAGCCCTCTAGCCGTTATAGAATTTGCATAGAGTGCTATCACTTTAATAGTGAATGATGGTTGCCCTTCTAGCCCTCTCTACAATCCTAGCTCATGCTGCCCATCACCGCCCTCTTGCATTCCGCCATCGTCCAAGGCCTGGCGCGGATTGATGCGCAGATGCTCATGCTACATGCCTGCGGGCGCGCCGCGCAAGACCGCGCTTGGCTGATCGCGCATGACCAAGAGATGCTCAGCGATGCCCAATTCGCGCTCTGGCAAGCCGCGCTGCTGCTCCGCTTGTCAGGCGAGCCAGTGGCCTACATCATTGGCTACAAAGAGTTCTACGGATTGAAATTGAAAATCACTGCTGACGTGCTCGATCCGCGCGGCGATACTGAAACCTTGGTGGACTGGGCGCTAGAGCTGATTCCCGAAGATCAGGCTTTCAAAGTGCTGGATTTGGGCACAGGCAGTGGTGCGGTGGCTTTGGCTATTCAGTCGCAAAGACCGAATGCACAGATCACCGCCACAGACGCTTCAGGCCAGGCGCTGGCTGTTGCGCAAACCAATGCTGACGTACTCCACCTCCCTATTCGCTGTGTTCTGGCAGATGCGCATCTCCCGAATTGGTTTTCTAGCCTTGGCGAAGAAATGTTTGATCTCATCGTCTCCAATCCGCCGTATATCGCTGAGGGTGATGCCCACTTGGCGGCCTTAAAGCACGAGCCTGAGATGGCTTTGACCAGCGGCAAAGACGGTCTAGATGCCATCCGAAACATCGTTGCGAATGCAAAAATGCATCTTTCAGTTGGCGGATGGCTTCTCTTCGAGCATGGCTACGATCAGGCCAGCACAGTGGCAGATATCTTGCGCGAGAACGGATTCAGCGCTTTTTCTACCCGCCCTGATCTGGCAGGCCTTCCGCGCTGCACAGGTGGGCAGCATCCGCTATAAAAAAGTATCAATGCTGATGCCCATGCTCTCCATGCACATGCCCATGCGCAATCTCTTCATCTGATGCAGCCTGCACCTTCAACACCTTGATGTTGAATTTCAAGGTCTTGCCAGCATGCGGATGGTTGCCATCCAGCATCACCTCTTGGCCTTTGATTTTCAGCACGTTAAAAACGTGTTCGCTGCCATCTTCTGTGTGCCCGCGCAGCTGCCCGCCCACCTTCACGCCCGCTGGAAATTCAGACTTTGGAATGCTTTTCACCAAGCTAGGATCAATTTCCCCAAAGGCATCCGTGGGTGCGAGCGTCAGAATCGTTTGAAAACCTGCCTCCTGGCCTTCCAGCGCTGCTTCGATTTTTTCAAAGGTATTTCCATAGCCGCCATGCAGGTAGCTTGATGGCGTTTTGCTTTGCTCCAAGAGGCGGCCAGTGGTATCAGAGACGGTGTAGCTGATCGTCACAGCGGTATTTTTTTCGATTTTCATGGTGGAATGATAAAAGTTAGCAGCCACAATTATCCCAGCCCGGCGGCATGGCCGCAGATTTGGGATAATCTACGCTTGCATTGCAAAGCCCAACGAAAGAATTTTTGATATGAGTGAAACCTCCAATCCCACACACAGCCGCATCGACCAACTGGTCAAAGGCAACGACATCGTGCTCTTCATGAAAGGCAGCGCCAGCTTCCCCATGTGCGGCTTCTCAGGCCGAGCCATCCAAATTTTGAAAGCTGTCGGCGTCGACACCAAAGGCATCACCACCGTCAACGTGCTCGACGACGCAGAAATCCGCGCCGGCATCAAGGATTACAGCAACTGGCCCACCATCCCCCAGCTCTACGTCAAAGGCGAATTCGTCGGCGGCTCAGACATCATGATGGAGATGTATGAAAACGGGGAATTGCAGCAGGTGATCAACGGCTGAGTTTTATGCTTGGTCAACAAAAAGCGCGGACTCTCCGCGCTTTTTTATTGAGTGGATGAAGATTCATGCTTTGTACTCCCAATTTTTCTGCGCCGCATACACCGCATTCGGGTAAGGTGGTTTGCCTCGGCTGCCGTTGTAGCGGCCTAGCGCCATGAAGGTGTCGCCGCGCTCGCGTTCTAGATAGTGGCGCAGGATGACGCAGCCGAAGCGGATGTTGGTTTGCATGTGGAAGAGTTTGCCGGAATCGCCATCGCCGATCACGCGCGCCCAGAAGGGCATGATTTGCATGTAGCCGCGTGCGCCGACCACGCTGATGGCGTGTTTGCGGAAATTGCTTTCTACCTGGATGAGGCCGAGGACAAGGGAGATGTCGAGGCCTGCGCGCTTGGATTCGTACCAGACGGTTTGTAGGAATTCTTTGCGGGTTTCGAAATCGGTTTTTTTCTTCTTTAAACGCGTGCTCATCTCGCCGAGCCAGCGCAGGTATTGCAAACGGCTTTCGGTGTTGTTGAATTCTGGGATGGGCGGGGCGCTGCTGGAGATGGCGGCGCTGAGAGCGCCGCGCACAGAATCGGCCAGCGGCTCTTCGAGTTGGCGGCCAGCTTGAGCGATGCTTGGCACAAAGGCAGATGCTATTAATGTGATAGCGCTCTGCGCAGTATATATAAAGGCTACACGGCGATTTGGCTTAAATGTTAGATACTGCATCTTTTCAATCGAACGTTCATACAGCTCTGGGTTTTGCAAAAAACTGCACATCCGGCAAGCCTTGGTAATCCATATCCTGCGTCCAAAACTGCGCATTCCACTCCAACGCCATGCTGTACATCGCAGCATCGGCAAGCGCCAAGCCGTGGGCTTTGGATATTTTTGAAGCTGCCACGGCGCGAGCATCGGTCAGATCAAGCACGCGGCCTAGTCGCATGACGTTCAAGCAGCGGTCAACCAGATCTGCATTCAAACTGCGGCTTAAAATTTTGTGAACTTCAAACAGCGCGATGGTGGGGACGAGCAATTGGTTGCGCTGCTCAATGGGTAGAGCAAACAAATCTGCTCTTGGGCTATCTGTTAGGTATTCAATCCAGCCAGAGGAGTCAACGACGTTCATTCAAATGTCCGATCCGCTTCTTTCTCTGGCTCGATATCGCCCAAGTCATAACCTTTCAACATACCCCGATAAGCGCTCATCGGCAACTCGGGTTTGATAACCAGCTCAAAGCCACGTACCTCAAATTGAATGTGTGAGCCAGGGCCGATACCCAGTTGGTTGCGCATGGCAATCGGCAATGTGACTTGACCTTTGCTTGAGACGATGGCTTCGGCTTGCATGAAAACTCCTTGGATAAGTAAAGAATACGATTTTCTTTACAAATATAAAGTAAATTATACAGAGAAATCAAGCGACTTGCTATCAAGCCACGCACGCGGTGTTGACCTTTTTAAGCACGAATCTTGTGGCTGCTGCCCAGCCAACGCGAAATCGGATCTTTGCGCTGATCGCGTGCAGTTGCTTTGGCAATACAAACAGCGCATAGCCAAATCACCAGCAACATCAAAAATGCAGAAGCCGAATGTTTAAACAGCGGGTCAAGGTACCCACCAAAAACAGGGCTAACACCCAGCATCAAAAATAGGGATAAGCCAAGATACATCGCAAGCGTGTACCTGCCGGCAGGCGCCAACCACAGCACTGTGGGATGAAGCCTAATGCTGGCTTGTCGCATGGCGCAGGCTAGGCAACAAACCAGCCACCAAATACCGCTCGGCACAGACAGCATCGCAATGGCGCTCAGTTGGTGCATCCCGCCTTCAGAGCTCAATCGCTCCACCGCATAAGCTGCCCAAAATGCGCAGAGCACGCTACTGCAAAACAACTGAAACAACCCGAAGTGGCGTTGCCAAAATTTGATGGCGAATGGACGATGACTTAAAAGCCGCAAGCGAAAGGCAAGCATCCCTGAGATGCTCAGCCATACATAAACGGGTAGAAAAAGTGTGACAGAGGCAAAGACCACGTAAAAATAGTTCGTCGCCGTGAGCTTGAAAAACTCAGGCCAAGAGGCTACCTTTGAAAAAGCAGGTAGCGTGCCCTCCGGCGGCAATCCGAAGGCAGCCAAGATGGAGGCGATCAGCGCGACAATGGAGAATGCAAGCCACCATTTCCAAATCTTCAACAACTTGGAAAGCTTGCACTTTTTCATTCCGGTGTTGACTGCCCAGCCGGCCACGATCAAGCCGGAGATCGCGTAGGCGGTAAGCACGTCGCCAAAGTAAATCAGCGCGCCGTGTGCCGTGCCCAGGAGCAGCAGCTTCCAATAGCGTGATCGCAATGCCGGCCGAACTGGCACGTCACGCGCACTCAACTGATTCGAAATACTCTGCAAGCTATAGCCAAACAAAAAACACAGCAAGGGCCACGCTTTTCCTTGAAACAAGAAAAATAGCGCGCCATACGCGGCTAATGCAAAGCTGGAACCTTCGGGCGCTGGCGCGCCCATGGGAATCGGGAAAGCAGGCGCGCTTAGGTAACCCATGCCATTGACGACGAACACCCCGAGCACCGCCAGCACACGCAATGCATCTGCATTTGGCTCACGCCGCGCAGGCATTGAGCGCTTGTTCAGATCAGGTCTCCAACTCAAGCTTTTAATTGACTGGAAACATGCGCAACTGCATCAGCTACAGCAATTCGGCTGGCTGCGACATCTCGGCGGTGTTGGTATTCGATCTGGCCGTCTTTTAAGCTCTTGTCGCCAATTGTGATGCGATGAGGCACGCCGATGAGTTCCCAATCGGCAAACATGGCGCCGGGGCGCTCGCCTCGGTCGTCTAGGATGACGTCGATGCCTTTGGCGAGTAGCTCTGCGTAGATCGCATCACTAGCTTCTTTCACATTCGGGAAGCGGTCTGCGCTGAGAGGGCAGATTACAACGGTGAACGGCGCAAGCGAGTCGGGCCAGATGATGCCTTTGTCGTCGTGGTTTTGCTCGATGGCGGCTGCGGGCAGGCGCGTGATGCCGATACCGTAGCAGCCCATCTCGAAGTGCTTGGGTTTGCCATCGTTGTCTAGGAAGGTGGCGTTCATGGCTTTGCTGTATTTGGTGCCGAGGTAGAAGACATGACCGATTTCGATGCCGCGCTCAATGGCGAGTGGGCCTTTGCCGTCGGGCGATGTGTCGCCTTCGAGCACGTTGCGGATGTCCGCCACAAGATCTGGCTCGGGCAAGTCTCTTGCCCAGTTCACGCCGGTGATGTGGAAACCAGCTTCGTTTGCGCCACACACCCAATCAGCCATTGAAGCGACTTCGCGATCAACAACAACTGTCAATGGATATTGAGTACTAAGAAGTCCCTGCGCCCAGTTTCCAGAGCGATTCAACGGCCCCAGATAACCAGGTCGGCAACCGAAAACTCCTTCGATTTCTTCTGGTGTAGCCATTCTAAAGTTTGCAAGTCCGGGTATCTTGGCAACCTTCACTTCATTCATTTGATGGTCGCCACGCAAAAGCAGTAAAAAAATCTTAGTGTGAGTTTCTTGATGCGATTGAAAACCAAACGACGATGTGGACTTTTCCTCCAAGCGATCAACTGCAAGCACCAATGACTTAACCGTCGTCTTGAGCGGTACTCCCAAATACTCGGCGACGTCCTCACAAGTCGCTTTGCCCGGCGTCGGCGTTTTTTGCATCGGTTCGGAGGCAGCGGAGCGTGCACCGGGAGCTAAGCTTTCGGCTTTCTCAATATTCGCTGCGTAATCAGAATTCGGGCAATAAATAATCGCATCTTCGCCTGTGGCGGCAATCACTTGGAATTCTTCAGATAAATCACCACCGATCGCGCCGCTGTCGGCGGCCACGGCGCGGTAGCGTAGGCCAAAGCGATCAAATATCTTGCGATAGGCATCGGCCATGATTTGGTAGCTGGCCTTGGCAGCGCCCTCATCGCGGTCAAACGAATACGCATCTTTCATCGTGAACTCGCGCCCGCGCATCAGGCCAAAGCGCGGGCGGCGCTCGTCGCGGAATTTGGTTTGAATTTGGTAGAGGTTTTTCGGCAACTGCTTGTAGCTTTTGAATTCTTGCTTCGCAATATCGGTGACCACCTCCTCGCTGGTGGGCTGCACAATGTAATCGCGCTCATGCCGGTCTTTAATGCGCAGCAGCTCTGGGCCCATCTTCTCGAAGCGCCCGGTCTCGTTCCACAGCTCAGCAGGCTGGATCACGGGCATGCTGCATTCAATGGCGCCAGCGCGGTTCATCTCCTCGCGCACGATGGCCTCAACTTTGCGAATCACGCGCAGACCCATGGGCATATACGTGTAGATGCCAGCGCCGAGCTTTTTGATCATGCCCGCGCGCATCATGAGTTGATGGCTGGCGATTTCAGCGTCTGCGGGCGCTTCTTTGAGGGTGGAAATAAGGAATTGGCTGGCTTTCATGGGGCAACGTGAGAAAAAAGTAGGTGCGGATAGATTAGGAATGGTGCAAAACTGAGGCGCAATTTGAAACAAGCACAGACCGAAGTCTTGCAATACCGCGCGAGCCGTGTATCATGGTTTCAGTTTAAAGAATTTGGAGTTGATTATGCTCGACCGGGACGGCTTTCGCCCCAATGTCGGCATCATCTTAGTTAACCAGAAAAACCAGGTGTTTTGGGGCAAAAGGATACGCACTCACTCCTGGCAGTTTCCGCAAGGCGGCATCGATCGGGGTGAGAGTCCTGAGCAGGCGATGTTTCGCGAGCTGCATGAAGAGGTGGGCTTGAAGCCTGACCACGTGCAGATCATCGCGCGGACGCGAGACTGGTTGCGCTATGAGGTGCCCGATCGCTTCATCAAGCGTGAAGCGCGTGGGCATTACCGCGGCCAAAAGCAAATTTGGTTTTTGCTTCAGCTGGTTGGCCACGACTGGGATTTGAACCTGCGCGCCACCGATCACCCAGAATTCGACGCCTGGCGTTGGAATGACTATTGGGTACCGTTGGAATTGGTGGTGGAGTTCAAACGCGGCGTTTATAAAATGGCGCTCAATGAGCTTTCTCGCTATTTGCCATTTGGTGAACGCATGGGCGAGCGATTGGGTGAACGCTGGAATCGAGATGTTTCGCGCGACGAACGCCCTGCTGGCGAGCCTGCAGATTTGCAGTTTGAACAGATCGACCAGCGCCGTCGCCCCTATGGAAATTTTGCAACTGCGCCAGGCAGAGGTTTTGGTGCACTTCGCGAGAGAAGCTCTCGCCTTGCAGAGCCAGAGCTACCTCCAGGCGCAAGTTTTGATCCGCATCCCGCAGAGCAATACGAACAAGATCATGCGCAAGCCTTCACGCAACAGCATCCGCATGATGAAGCAAACGACCATCACGACGATTTAGGAAAGCACCATCATGAGTAAGCGGTTTTTTGTTTCGGCTCTGATCTTTGCTGCCAGCGGTTGGGCATCGGCGCAGTTCATTGCAGATGACCCAGATTGGAAAGAATCTGATGTGCCGCCGCCGCCAGCTTTTGATTTGAAGCGGCTGATATCGGTTGATATTTCTGCGCGCTCACAGCTGAAATGGGGCGTTGACCCCGATTCCATCAAGATCATGCCCGATGGTGTCGTGCGTTATGTGGTGGTAGCTCAGTCAGAAAGCGGCGTAGTCAACGCGATGTATGAAGGCATTCGCTGCAACAAGGCGGAATTTCGCCGTTACGCGCGGCACAGCCCTGGCAGCGGCTGGGTCAATATAACGAACTCTGAATGGACTCCCTTGCGCCAAACGGGAACATCCAGCCATCCAGCTTTGCTTGCTAAGCAAGGTATTTGTGACGGTGCTGCCTTGCCAGACTCAGTACTGTCAGCTATTCGTAGCCTACGTGCTGGCCCGCCGATATCGTACTAAAAAAGCGCACTGCTGTCATTTCAGTTTTTGAGCACCAAGTTGTCTTTGTGCACCATTTCAGATTCGGCGGTGTAGCCCAGTAAGGCTTCAAACTCACTTGAGGCTTTGCGGCAAATCAAGCGAGCTTCAGCAGCAGCGTAATTGGCCAAACCTCGTGCGATCTCGGCGCCTTGTGCATCCAAAATCGCAATCACATCGCCGCGCGAAAAATCGCCCTGCACTGCCGTCATCCCCACTGGTAGCAAGCTCACCTTGCCGCCCAGCAAACGCTGCACTGCGCCCTCATCGACCGTCACGCTACCTGCAAGTTGCAAATGATCAGCCATCCATTGTTTGCGAGCTTGCTGCTTGGCAGTTTGCGCGACCAATAGCGTGCCAATGGCCTCGCCTTGCATCAAACGAAGCAAAGCGTTGGGCTCACGCCCCCAAGCGATGACTGTGCTTGCGCCTGAGCCCGCCGCCCGCTTGGCCGCAAGGATTTTGGTGATCATGCCGCCTCTGCCAATACTGCTGCCAGCTCCGCCGGCCATCTTCTCCAATGCCGGATCGCCCGCGTTAGCCGTATAAACGAACTCAGCCGCTGGATCTTTACGCGGGTCAGCTGTGTAAAGGCCTTTTTGATCGGTGAGGATCACATACAAATCTGCGTCCACCAGATTGGCGACGAGTGCGCCTAGGGTGTCGTTGTCGCCAAACTTGATTTCGTCGTTGACCACCGTGTCGTTTTCATTGATCACGGGGATGACTTTGTGCGAAAGCAGCGTGAGCAGCGTGGAGCGGGCGTTTAAATAGCGCTCGCGGTCTGCCAAGTCTGCATGCGTGAGCAGCACTTGTGCACTGCGAAGCCCCTGCTCGCGCAGCTTGGTTTCGTACATTTGCACCAAGCCCATTTGGCCGACTGCCGCAGCCGCTTGCAACTCATGAATGGCTTTGGGGCGCGTTGCCCAACCCAGCCGTTTCATACCCTCAGCAATTGCGCCGCTGGAGACCATGACGATCTCACGGCCCTCCTTGACCAGAACTGCCAATTGCTCGCACCATTGCGCAATCGCCTCTTCATGCAGGCCACGGCCTTCATTGGTGACCAAGCTGGAGCCGACCTTTACCACCACGCGGCGCGCTTTGATGAGAGAGGCAAAAGAATCTGCGGTTAAAAGCGATTTTTCAAGCATTTTGGGCTTCTAGCCGTTATAGAACGTGCGCTAATTGCTATTGAATTGATAGTATTTGTGTATGCATCAGCTAGGCGCTTCGCCATCTGACAAGCGCGGATCAAAGCGCGGATCGATGTCAACGGGCGCTTTACTCGCATCGTGCACCTTACGCACATGCGTGTAAATATCTTTGCACAGCACATCCAAGCCTTGGCGCGCGAGTGCAGAAATTTCAAACACAGGTAGCGCGTCTTTCACCTTGATTTTGAGCGCGGTACGGTAGCGTTTGACGAAGTCTTTCACCCGCGCTTCACGCTCCTCTTGCGGCACCATGTCGAGCTTATTGAGCACCAACCAGCGAGGTTTGACAAACAACTCTTCGTCGTACTTTTTGAGTTCGCTCACAATCGCCTTGGCCTGCGCCACGGGATCGACAGTATCGTCAAAAGGCGCCATATCAATCACATGCAACAACAGTCTTGTGCGCTGCAAATGCCGTAAAAACTGATGCCCCAGACCCGCGCCTTCGCTCGCCCCTTCAATCAGCCCCGGCAGATCAGCCACCACAAAGCTTTGCTCTGGGCCCACGCGCACCACACCCAAATTCGGATGCAGCGTGGTAAATGGATAATCGGCAATTTTCGGCCGCGCGTTAGAAATAGAGGCGATCAGGGTCGATTTGCCTGCATTGGGCATGCCCAGCAAGCCCACATCTGCCAGCACTTTCAATTCCAACTTCAGCTCTTTGCGCTCACCCTCTCCGCCGGGCGTCTTCTGGCGCGGTGCACGATTGATCGAGCTTTTGAAGCGCATGTTGCCGTAGCCACCATCGCCGCCTTTGGCCAACAAGCGTTGTTCGCCTATTTCCAGCAGCTCCATGATTACGTCGCCCGTCTCGGCATCCGAGATGATCGTGCCCACAGGCATTTTCAAAACAATGTCGCCGCCCGCAGCGCCAAACATGTCTGAACCCATGCCGTTTTCACCGCGTTTGGCATCGTAGCGACGCGAGAAGCGGTAATCGACCAAGGTGTTCAAGTTGTCATCGGCCACCGCATACACATTGCCACCGCGTCCACCATCGCCACCATTGGGGCCACCGAATTCTTTGTATTTTTCGTGGCGAAACGACACGCAACCATTGCCACCATCGCCAGCGGCGACGTCAATAAAAGCTTCGTCAACGAATTTCATGAAATCATTCTATTCAAAACAAAAGCCCCGGCGAGCGGGGCTTTTGGGGAACAAGCTACCGAAGCTGCGTTAAGCAGCAACAGTGGTAATGTTGATCATGTGCTTGTTCAAAGCGCCTTTGTGAGAAAAACTCACGTGGCCGTTTGTCAAAGCATACAAGGTGTGGTCTTTGCCAATACCGACGTTCACACCGGGGTGGAACTTGGTACCACGCTGACGAACAATGATCGCACCGGCCGTCACCAGTTCGCCACCAAAGGCCTTCACGCCAAGCATTTTGGGCTGTGAATCACGCCCGTTTCGCGTCGAGCCGCCGCCTTTTTTCTGTGCCATTTCTCAGCTCCTTACTTCTTGACGCCGCCGACCAATTCGTCGCACAGCTTTTGGAATTCTTCCATCTTGCCGTCGCGCAGCAAAGCAGCTTGCTCTGCCCACGAAGCTGGGTTAGCCAAACTGAAACGTCCGCCGGATGCTTTGAGCATCGCAGTCACGTCGTCAGATTTAGCTTCGGCCAGTTTGGCGAAGGTGGTGATGCCGTTGGTAGCCAAGACCACAGCGATCTTTGGACCAATACCTTCAATGATTTCGATGTCATCTCGGCCAGCTTTTTGCGCTACAGCAATCACGGGGGCAGCAGATGCCTTCATGATGCCGCCCTTGCCGTCGGCGATTTCCGCGATGAACAGCTCGGTGTAATTTTGGCGATGGCCTTGGCGCTTTTGATAGTGCTTACGACGACGCATTTTGAAGATGCGCACTTTGTCGTGCCTGCCTTGTGCCACAACTGTGGCTTTGATTGCTGCGCCAGGAACCAAGGGTGCGCCGATTAAGAGATCAATGCCATTGCTGACAGCCAAAACCTCATCCAGCACAATCTCTTGGCCTATGTTCGCAGCGATCTGTTCTACTTTAAATTTTTCGCCAGCAGCAACTTTGTATTGTTTACCACCGGTTTTTACGACCGCGTACATAAGAAAACCTCAGATTGAGTTAAATCCCCGGAGGATTCCGAAGAGCCTTAGATTATAGCATGGTTAGCCTCCACTAACAAGAAGCTCAGCCGCCCACTGAGGCAGGCAGCCCAAGCGCAGGGGATAATCAGTCCTATGTCATCTTCTAACAAAATTCTCTACGGTTTCCATGCCGTGGGTGTGCGCCTGAAAACGGCTGCGCCTTCCATTCTTGAGCTGCACATTGATGTGACGCGACGCGATGCCCGTATGAAGCAGTTTCAAGAGCGTGCTCGGGAGGCGGCGGATGCGACGCCGGGCTTGAAACTAATTGAATCCAACGGCGCGCGCCTGACGAGCATGTGCGGCGGCATGATGCATCAGGGCGTGGTGGCGGTGGTGAACCCGCTGATTCAGGCACGCTCCGTGGACGATGTGCTTGATCAGCTGGAAGAGGCTCAGAGCGCACAAGCGCCTTTGATTTTGGTGCTTGATGGCGTGACCGATCCGCACAACCTCGGTGCTTGCCTGCGCGTGGCCGATGGAGCGGGCGCACATGCAGTGATCGCGCCGAAAGACCATGCGGTGGGCATCAATGCTACTGTGGCCAAGGTGGCGAGTGGCGCGGCTGAGACGGTACCTTATTTGATGGTGACGAATCTGGCGCGGACTCTGGGCGAACTGAAAGAGCGCAATATTTGGGTGATCGGCACCTGCGAGGATGCCGAGAAGACCATTCACGAGATTGATTTGAAAGGCCCAGTCGCCTTGGTGCTTGGTGCAGAAGGCGATGGCATGCGTCTGCTCACAAAAAAAACCTGCGACGAACTGGTACGCATCCCGATGCTGGGCGCGGTAGAGAGTCTGAATGTGTCAGTGGCCAGCGCAGTGTGTTTGTATGAAGCGGTGCGCCAGCGAGCAACGCGTTAAACACATCACTTTTTTCAAAGCAAACTTCACATCTTATAAATAAATTTAACATGAAGAAAACTATTAAATCAATAGCACTCTGCGCACGTTCTATAAAGGGTATCGCCCTGTTTAGCTCATTATTTTTATTACAAGCCTGCACCCAAGAACAGCAAAACAAAATCCAGCGCGATATCCAAAACTGGACGGGTACCAATGGCGTTTTAGAAATATATGCAGGTGAAAAAGTGGCGCGCCGCTTTATCAAAATCGACAAGCTCTCTACTGCGCTTGGCACTGACGATAACAAGCCACGGCCTTATCGCTATGGCTACGGCGTGCTCGATGAAAACCTCAACATGATCGTTGACCCGGGTGAGAAGCGGGTGTATTTCGAAATCAGCGATTACGCGACAAACTACGTGTTTTTTGAAAATCCACGCTGATCAAACGGCTCTGAAACTCAACCGCCTCAGCTGGATCAGCTGGATCAGCTGGATCAGCCTTTGACGGGAAGCAAAACGCCCTGCCCTATTTTTTGCACCGGTGCGCCCTCTACCCAACGGCGGACACGCTCAGCATCACCCAAGCGGCTCAATTTACCCGCAGAATCCAAAAACACCATAATCAAACGGCGGCCCGACACCTTAGCCTGCATGATCAAGCATTGCCCTGCCTCAGAGATAAAACCCGTTTTTTGCAAACCGATTTCCCAATCGGAATTTCTCACCAAGCGATTCGTATTCACATAATTCAACGGCTTTTCGCCCACAAAGATTTGATGGTCTGGCGCAGTGGACAAATCACGCAGTACTTTGTCGTTGTAAGCATAGGCTGTGAGCGTGGCTAAATCTTTGGCGCTGCTTTGATTGCGGCTCGACAAACCCGTGGGTTCGACATATCGCGTGTCTTGCATGCCAAGCAACTTGGCCTTGATATTCATGGCTTGCACAAAACGATCCAGCCCGCCCGGATAGCTGCGCCCAAGCGCATGAGCAGCGCGGTTTTCGCTACTCATGAGGGCTAGAAGCATCAGCTCATTACGCGTGAGCTGCGTACCCACTTTCAGACGCGAGCGGCTGCCTTTTTCAGTGTCCACATCGGCTTCAGAGATCGTGATGACCTCGTTCATATCTAGCCGCGCTTCACTCACGATCACGCCCGTCATGAGCTTGGTGAGAGACGCAATGGGCAACACCACGTTTTCATTTTTCTGAAACAAGATTTCATTGGTGTCTTGATCCATCACAAAGGCCACGCTAGATTTGAGATCCAGTGCATCTTGCGTGGCATGTAGGCCTGCGAGTTGGCCATAAGAGGGGCGTGGCACTGGCGCGGCGCGCACCACGACCATGCGTTTACCGTTTTTGCCTTGGATCACCACACGCTGCATGTTGGCTTTTGCTTTAACCGATTTGACCGATTTACCGGGCTTTGCCGAGCGCGTTGATTTAGCCACCGGTTTTTGTGCGCTCTTAGCTTGCTTTTTCGTCGCTGCCTCAGCTTGCGGCGCAGGCATCAACACCAAGGAGAGCGCTGCCATGGACACCATCAGCGCCACGCGCATCCGGCCGGTGAAACTGCGAAAGAAACCAAAGGTGAAATATGTTGCCATGAGCAGATCGGTGCAAGACCGTGTATGGGATGCTACGGAAAGTATAGCGGATAAGGAATTATTGTGCAATATCAAGCACTTGGGTGATTTATTTAAATTTTATTTCAAAAGCTAGTGGTTTCCCTAGTCTTTACTATGTCGTTTTGTAACTTAGAGCGCCAAACCATTGATTTTGAATACTTTTCGGTGACGTATCCGACTTGTCCGCCAAACATGGGAAAATCCACGCTTCGGTTTGTGATCGTGCAAACTGCTTTATGGCTTTCTTCTGAACAACATGACCGCTTCCTCCCACCCCATGCTCAACGTGGCCGTGCGTGCCGCCCGCGCCGCTGGTGCCATCATCAATCGCGCCGCGCTCGATATCGAATCTGTGCGCATCAAGCAAAAAGAAGTCAACGATTTCGTCACCGAGGTGGATGCAGCGGCAGAACAAGCCATCATCGAGATCATTCTTGAAGCCTTTCCCAATCACGGCATCTTGGCCGAAGAATCGGGCACAAGCCAAGGCAACAAATTCTCTGATCACATCTGGATCATTGATCCGCTGGACGGCACCACCAATTTCATCCACGGCTTTCCCGTCTATTGCGTGAGCATCGCGCTGCAAATCAAAGGCAAGGTCGATCATGCCGTGGTGTTTGACCCCACACGCAATGATTTGTTTTTCAGCTCGCGCGGACGAGGCGCCTACCTGAACGACCGCCGCCTGCGTGTCTCCAAGCGCGAGCGACTCGAGCAATCCCTAATTTCCACCGGTTTCCCCTTCCGCCCCGGCGACAACTTCCCCGTCTACATGGCCATGATGAGCGACATCATGACCCGTACCGCCGGCCTGCGCCGCCCAGGCGCTGCGGCACTCGATTTGGCCTACGTTGCCGCAGGCTTCACTGATGGTTTCTTTGAGACCGGCCTCATGCCTTGGGACATGGCCGCAGGCTCCTTGCTCGTGCAAGAAGCAGGCGGTTTGATTGGGAATTTCACAGGCGAGGCCGATTACCTCGATCAAAAAGAATGTATAGCTGGCAATCCTAAGATTTACGCGCAAATGGTGGGCTTGCTCGGTAAATACAGCAAGTTCGCAAGCGCAGGTGAGAAAGCCGCCGTACGCCAAGCTGGCACATTGAAGGGCGCGGGTCAAGTTGCGCCTGATTCATCTGCCGAAGAAGCGCCTTTGTAAATCACACATCTGGCTAACAGCGTGAGCGCTGATCTGTCCCACCACACACCGATGATGCAGCAATACCTGCGTCTGAAGAAAGACTTTCCCGAGACGCTGGTGTTTTACCGTATGGGGGATTTCTACGAAGTTTTCTTTGGCGATGCGGAAAAGGCTGCGCGGCTTCTAGACATTACGCTGACGCAGCGCGGGCAATCGGGCGGGCAGCCGGTGGTGATGGCCGGTGTGCCCTTTCATTCTCTGGAGACTTACCTCGCGCGACTCATCAAGCTCGGGGAATCGGTGGCGATTTGCGAGCAAGTGGGCGAGGTGACGGGTAAAGGCCCTGTTGAGCGAAAAGTGGTACGCGTCGTTACACCGGGCACACTGACGGATACTGAATTGCTCAGTGATAAATCCGAAGCTGTGCTGTTAGCCGTGCATCAAGCGCCGCGCAACAGACTCGGCTTAGCATGGCTGGCGCTCACTCAATCCGAAGTGCAACTTGCAGAATGCGCCCATGATGAATTGGCCAGTTGGGTGTCGCGCATTGCGCCGAGTGAATTGCTCTATGCAAGCGATGTGACGCCCGCATTTGAGCAGCAGATCAAAGCGCAGCGGTTTTCCCAGCAACTCTCGCTTACCTTGCGCCCTGCGTTTCAGTTTGATTCAGGCTTGGGCACGCAAAAACTCTGCGAGCAACTCCAAGTAGCCAGCTTGGCGGCTTTCGGCGCACAAGAGCTGGAGCATGCGCAAGCAGCTGCCTGCGCCCTGCTCGCCTATGCTGAGCACACGCAAGGCGCTAGATTAGCGCATGTAAGCCGCCTACGCGTGCAGCGGCAAGCCGAGTTGATGGACATTCCGCTGCCGACACGACGCAATTTGGAACTGACTCAAACCCTGCGCGGCGAAGACAGCCCCACCCTCTTTTCGTTGCTCGATACCTGCATGACAGGGATGGGCAGCCGCGCTTTGAAAAGCTGGCTTTTGAATGTGCAGCGCGATCGAGCCATAGCGCAGCAACGCATTCGTTTGATCACAGTATTGCGTGATGGTCATGCGCAGAAACTACGCGAACAGCTCAAAAGCAGCTCAGATGTCGAGCGAATTGCAGCGCGCGTTGCACTGCGACAAGTCAAACCGCGCGAGCTGATTGCATTGCAACTAACGCTATCAAAATCAGAGCAATTAGCGCACGTGTTACAACGGCTAGGCACTGATTTCACTTATATTTTTGAGCCTTTGGTAGCTCAGAGTCATTTGCTAACCTGCACCCAACTGATCGCGCAAGCCATCCTGCCAGAGCCTGCCGCACTGGTGCGCGATGGTGGTGTGATCAACATAGGTTTTGATGCTGATCTGGATGAGCTGCGCGCCATTCAAACCAACTGTGATGCCTTCCTGCTCGATCTAGAAACTCGCGAACGTGAACGCACCGGCATTAATAATCTGCGCGTGCAATACAACAAGGTTCATGGCTTTTACATCGAAGTCACCCAAGGCCAAGCCAGCAAAGTGCCCGAAGATTACCGACGCCGCCAGACCCTCAAAAACGCCGAGCGCTTCATCACACCTGAGCTGAAAACCTTTGAAGACAAAGCGCTCTCCGCAAATGAGCGAGCCCTTTCGCGAGAGAAGTTTTTGTATGAACAAGTACTCGATGCATTACAACCACACGTTCAAGCCCTCACAGCCGCAGCCACAGCCATTGCCACACTCGATGCCCTCTGCGCCTTGGCTGAACGCTCGCTCACGCTCAACTGGTGTGCCCCGCAATTCGTGAGTGAGCCTTGCATCGAGATCCGCGCTGGCCGCCATCCCGTCGTGGAAGCGCGTTTGGCTGAGACGGTGAACAAACCCTTCATCGCCAACGACACGGATCTGCATGCCAAAACCCGCATGCAAGTCATCACCGGCCCCAACATGGGCGGCAAATCCACTTACATGCGCCAGATTGCCGTTATCTCCCTGCTCGCTTCTCTTGGCTCGTATGTGCCCGCCGCGTCGTTGCGCTTAGGGCCGCTCGATGCGATTTACACCCGCATCGGAGCAGCCGATGACTTGGCCAACGCGCAATCCACCTTCATGCTGGAGATGACGGAAGCCGCGCAAATCTTGCATGCAGCCACGCCGCAAAGCCTCGTGTTGATGGACGAAATTGGCCGTGGCACGAGCACCTTTGATGGTTTGGCACTCGCAAGCGGCATCGCTGCGCATTTGCACAAGACGCAAGCCTTCACACTCTTTGCCACGCATTATTTCGAGCTGACCCAATTCCCCGCCGATCACCACAGCGCCATCAACGTGCATGTGAGCGCCGTCGAGACAGGGCGCGATATCGCTTTCTTGCACAGCATCGAAGCCGGCCCTGCGAGCAAGAGCTACGGCATACAAGTCGCAAAGCTAGCCGGCGTCCCCGCGCAAGTGGTGAACCACGCAAGAGCCGCGCTGGAGCGTTTGGAAGCCAGCCAGCAAGCGGCACAAGCGCAGGTCGATTTATTCGCTACACCGCCGCCTGACACTACGAATTCAGGAGCATCCAGCGCAGTAGAATCGGCGCTAAGCAGCATCAATCCTGATGATTTGAGCCCACGTGAGGCGCTCGATGCCCTGTATCAATTGAAAAAACTACTTCAACAAGCAACATGACTTACTGCGTCGCCATAAAACTCAACGCCGGCTTGGTGTTCCTCTCCGATTCGCGCACCAATGCGGGTCTCGATCAAATCAGCACCTTTCGTAAAATGATCGTCTATGAGAAGCCGGGTGATCGCTTCATGGTGCTGCTCTCAGCGGGCAATTTGAGTATCAGCCAAAGCGTGCGCGAGATGCTGCAAGTGGAGCAACTGAAAAACGAAGAAGGCGAGTCCGTCACCATCTGGAACGCAAAAAGCATGTTTGACGCGACGCGTGTGCTCGGCTCGGCGATCAGGCATGTGTATCAGCGCGATGGCGAAGCATTGAGGCTTTCAGGCGTGGAGTTCAATGTCTCCATGATCTTCGGCGGACAGATTGCAGGCGAAGGCATGCGCTTGTTTCAGGTGTATTCCGCTGGTAATTTCATTGAAGCCACGAAAGAAACGCCCTACTTCCAAGTGGGCGAATCCAAATATGGCAAACCTGTGCTGGATCGCGTGATTGAGCCCAATACGCCATTGGAAGAAGCTGCCAAATGCGCGCTCGTTTCGATGGATTCCACACTCAAATCAAATCTCTCCGTCGGCTTGCCCTTGGATCTGGTGGTGTATGAAGAAGGCAAAATGCAAAGCGATCGCATCGTTTGCATTGAAGAAAGCAACCCTTATTTTCAAATGCTACGCCGAACCTGGGGCGGTAAGCTGCGCGAAGTGTTTGACAGCTTGGAAGACCCGCAGTGGAATGGCGGCCAAACCGATGCGCCACTGATGGCGCCGACCACGCGCAGCATCCCATTGAAGAAAATCACCACGCCAGAGGAAAAGCTGATTTGAGTTTACTGATCTTTTCTCATGCCAACAGCTTCCCCGCCAGCACCTATGGCGTGATGCTCGCTTCGCTCAAAAAGCGCGGCTTCACGGTCAAATGCATAGAAAAATTCGGACACGATGAGCGCTATCCCGTCACCAATAATTGGCCACATACCGTGCAAGAGCTGGCTGATTTTGTACAGCCACTCGTACAGAAATCAGGCGAAAAAGCATGGCTCGTTGGCCATTCGCTCGGCGGCATCCTCAGCACCATGTGCGCAGCAAGGCATTCAGATTTGGTGCGCGGCGTGGTGTTGCTCGACTCCCCCATGATCGGAGGCTGGAAAGCCACAGCGCTGGGCGCAGCCAAAGCCAGTGGGTTGGTGGGCAACATCTTACCCGGAAAAATCAGTCAACGTCGCACGCAAAGCTGGGCGAGTGAACAAGCCGCCTATGACAGCTTCAAATCCAAACGCGCCTTCGCGCTGTGGGAAGACGAGGTATTGCGTGACTACATCGCCCTCGGCACATACACCGGCAAAGACGGCAAAAGGCATCTGAGCTTTGATCGCGCCGTAGAAACCCAAATCTACAACACCTTGCCCGACAACCTAGCTCGCCTCTTGCACCGAAAACCCCTGCAATGCCCAGCAGCCTTCATTGGCGGCTTGCATTCCGAAGAGATCAAGCGCACAGGCACTGAGCTCACCGCCAAACTCACCAAAGGCCGCATGAACTGGATCGACGGCACGCACCTTTTCCCCATGGAAAAGCCGCTGGCAACAGCGGCTTTGGTGGAAGGGGTGATCAAGGCGATGGCGTCAAACTAAGAATCTGCATGCAGACAGCAGCAGATCAATAGACCGACTTTGAATCGCTCACTGCACCATTGGTCTTGTACTGCTGAATCGCTTTGGCCAACGTAACATGGTTATCGCAGCTGGTGTTACCGCAAATTCTTTGAATCTGTACCAAGTGCTTTTGCGCCTCATCGGGCTTCTTGTCCATCAAATAAGCCATGCCGATGTAATTGTGAGTGGCTTGATGATTGGGGTCGAGCACCAGCGCTTTTTTGTAATGCTCAAATGATTTTGGCAGGTCTGGCTTCGCTTGTAATCGGTAGCTGTAGCCCAGCAGATTTTGCACATCGGCATTGCGCGGATCTTCTTTAGCGGCAACATTCAATTCAGCCAAAGCTTTGCGCCAGTCTTTGGCTTTGATCGCTTCGCGAGCGAGCGTCAGTCGCTCGTTCACCGTGGGCTGCACGACTTCTGGGCCTGTGTCTGCTGCATGTGCCGTTTGAAAGGCGACTGAGCTGATCGACAAAAGGGCACATATAACAGCGGTTGGGATGTTAGATTTCATGAAATTCTCCAGAGAAAGTTAAGTATAGGAGTGATCTACGGCGGCCGAGTTCAGTTCAGATGCAGTTGCTGAAGTAATTTACGTCACAGGCGTTAACTTGGCTACCGAAAGTGCCAACCATTTCACGCCATGGCGGCCAAATTGCACTTGCGCACGCGCATCGTCGCCCTGCCCTTCGATAGCGAGCACCTTGCCTTCGCCGAATTTGTTGTGAAACACTTTCATCCCCGCCTTGATAGCCATACCGCTGGCGGAGGGCACAAACTCTTCTTTTTTAGAGACAAAAGTACGTTCTCCCGGCGTGTAATCTGTGCCAGATGCTCCTGAATTAGTCGCAGCCTTGTTTCCTGAATTCCCACGCCAAGCATTGCTGCCGCCATAGCCGCCTGCAAAGCCAGGTTGAAAACCGCTGCCAAAGCCAGCCGTTCTGGGGCTGAGCCATTTGAGCGCATCTTCAGGCAGTTCGTCAAAAAATCGGCTTTTGATGTTGTAGCTGGTGCGGCCATGCAGCATGCGGGTTTGGGCAAAACTCATGTAGAGGCGCTTGCGAGCGCGCGTGATCGCCACATACATCAGGCGGCGCTCTTCTTCCAAACCTTCGTGGCTAGAAAGCGAGTTTTCATGGGGAAATAAACCTTCTTCCAGCCCAGTGATGAACACCGCATCAAACTCCAAGCCTTTCGCTGCATGCACCGTCATCATCTGCACCGCATCTTTGCCCGCTTGCGCTTGGTTGTCACCCGACTCCAAAGCGGCATGCGTGAGAAATGCCAGCAGCGGCGACAATGTTTCACCCGTTTCAGCATCTGGTGCAAGGGATTCTGTTGCTACATTTTCAATAGCACTCAGCGCATATTCTATAACGGGTAGAGCCGGATTTATGCCTTGACTTACCGGGGATTGGCTCAAACCCTCATTCGCCAACTCATCCACCGGCAGCGCCACCGCATCGCGGCCAAAGCCTTCCTGCGTTACAAAGCTTTCTGCCGCGCTGACCAACTCGCGCAAATTCTCCAGGCGATCCTCGCCTTCTTTGTCATTCTTGTAATGCTCTTCCAAACCGCTGTGCTCCAGCACCAGTTCAATAATCTCGCGCAACGTGAGTTTGATGGTCTGCTCGCGCATCACATCCATCTTTGCCACAAAACCGCCCAATGAAGTGCCCGCTTTGCCAGTGACCACGCTCACCGCATCATGCAGCGAGCAACCCGAAGCGCGAGCTGCATCTTGAAGCTGCTCAATACTGCGCGCGCCAATGCCGCGCGGCGGAAAATTGCAGACGCGCATGAAACTCGTGTCGTCATGGGGATTTTCCAAAAGCCGCAAATACGCTAATGCATGCTTGACCTCTGCCCGCTCGAAAAATCGCAAACCGCCATACACCCGGTACGGAATACTAGCGTTAAACAACGTCGTCTCGATCACGCGGCTTTGCGCATTGCTGCGGTACAAAATCGCAATCTCAGAATGCTTCAAACCTGCTTCAGCGCCCTGATCGCGAAGCAAATGCTTCACCTCTTCAATCAGCCACTGCGCTTCATAAAAATCGCTGCCGTTCTCCTGCACGCGCACCGGTTCACCTACGCCTTGACTCGTGCGCAGATTTTTCCCCAAGCGCTTGGTGTTGTGCCCAATCAGATGGTTGGCGCTGTTCAAGATATGCGCGAAGCTGCGGTAGTTTTCTTCGAGCTTGATTTGCTTCTTCACTGCGAATTCGCGCACAAAATCTGCCATGTTGCCCACTCGCGCGCCGCGAAAAGCATAAATGCTTTGATCGTCATCGCCCACAGCAAACACACTGGCGACATTCATTGATCCGCTATCAGAAGCATAGCTGCCCGCGCTTGGATGCTCTGGACTCCAGCCCGCAAACATCTTGAGCCAAGCGTATTGCAGCTTATTCGTATCCTGAAACTCATCCACCAAAATATGCTTAAAGCGCCTAGCGTAATGCTCGCGCACAGCCGGCTGATCACGCAGCAGCTCATAAGAGCGCAGCATCAGCTCGCCAAAATCCACCACACCTTCTCGCTGACATTGCTCTTCATACAGCGCATAAAACTCTGCCTTCTTTTTGGTTTCATCGTCACGCACTGGCACGTCTGAAGGCCGCTGGCCTTCTTCCTTACAGCCGCCAATGAAATACTGCAATTGCTTTGGCGGAAAACGCTCTTCATCCACATTGAACTGCTTCATGAGCCGCTTGATCGCTGAGAGCTGATCCTGCGTATCCAAAATCTGAAAGCTCTGCGGCAAATTCGCCAGCTTGTAATGCGCCCGCAGAAAACGATTGCAAAGTCCGTGAAACGTGCCAATCCACATCCCGCGCACATTCACCGGCAGCATGCTCGAAAGCCGAGTCTGCATCTCCTTCGCAGCTTTGTTGGTAAACGTGACGGCCATCACGCCGCCAGGCGAAATTTGCCTCGTTTGCATCAGCCAAGCAATCCGCGTGGTGAGCACGCGCGTCTTGCCTGAGCCCGCGCCTGCGAGGATCAGCGCATGTTCGCCGGGCAGCGTGACAGCGGCTAACTGCTCGTCATTGAGGTTATCTAACAGAGGAATTTGTGCAAAAGGCAAAGGCGCACCAGAGTGCGCCGCATCGGGAGGGGAATTCTCAAACAGCATCCTTGGATTGTCGCTGCTTTGACTAGGCTTTATCGCCAGAGATATGCGCTAAAAAGCTGCCAACAGATCGCTGCGCATGTCGTCCAGCATCAAACCCAGCTTCAGCGCAAGCGCGCCAAACGGTCTTTCGCGGCCACAGCGGCTTCCGATTGCGGATAGGCCTTCATCAAGTCTTCCAGCGTCTTGCGGGCTGCGCGGTTGTCTTTGAGCTCAATTTGGCTGTTGGCCATGGCCAATGCAGCTTCAGGAGATTTCGGATGGTCGGGCGCTGAGCCGATCATTGAACGGAAATTCGCAATAGCCTCGCGGTAATCTTTTGTCGCGTATTGCGCGTTACCCAGCCAGAAAAAGGCCGATGGCGCATAGCCGCTTTGCGGGTTGCGTTTGATGAAATCGATGAAAGCACCAGAGGCTGCAGCGTAATCGGGTTTACGGAACTGCGCAAACGCGGCATCGAAATCGCGCTTTTCAGCAGGTTCAGCCATGAATTCGCGACCATCGAGTTGCACCTTGACAGGCTCAAAGCGGCGCACGCGCTCATCCACACCCTGCGCCAGATCTTTTTGTCGGCGCTGCATCTCTGCCACATCACGCGCGAGCTGCTCATCTTGCCCTCGCAGACGCGCGAGGTCTGAGCGAAGCGTTTCAATTTGGTTTTGCAAATCGAGCAAACTGCGGCGAAGCGTGGCATTGCTATCGTTGGCATCTTGCAAGGCTTTGTCTTGAGCACGTTTGACGTCTGCGTTTTGTAGTTCTAACGCCTGGCGGTTTTGATCTACCTTGGTGCGCAAATCCAAAATGGCTTTACGCGCCTCTTCATCATCAAACAAGCCTGCATGTGCAAAATTTAAAGCAAAAATGGCCACTAGCCCTGATAAAAACTGCGCGGAGTGCTTCCGAATAAATAGCATTTTTATTCTTTCTTGTTCTTTCTGTTTGAGCCAGCATCTCAGCGGTAATTGATTTCAGCACGGCGGTTTTTCGCAAACGCAGCTTCGTTGCTCGCCGCATCTGCAGGCTTTTCTTCACCAAAACTCACTGCCTCAAGCTGCGCATCAGCCACGCCGAGCAAACCCAGCGCGCGGCGTACAGCTTCGGCTCGCTTTTGCCCCAAGGCCAAGTTGTATTCGCGGCCACCACTCTCATCGGTGTGGCCTTCAATCGCCATTTTTCGGGTTTTGCTGGCAGTGAGAAAACGGGCGTGTGCATCAATTGCGCTGAGGTATTCTGCTTTGATCACAAAGCTGTCGTAATCAAACAAGATCACTTTAGCCGCACCCTGCGGGCCGGCTTTGTCTAGGGCGGCTTGATCAATGATCACCGCTTGAACGCTGCGCTCAGGCACGCCAGTTTGCGTGCCCGAGGAAGTTGTGGACTGGACGACGACGGGCTGCGTGATGCTCGTGCCCTTGGCATCTGTCACTGGTACATCATCAAGCTTGACGCTCGATCCGCAGGCAGCTAGCGCCAATACTGCGCTAAGTGATATAAAAATAGAACTGGTTCGTTGTCGGAAATTCATACTTTGCTCCTTGAAATGGGGGATGTTTGATGTTTCTTGAGGCTTACTTGCCCCATTGCGGTTCGCGAATATCACCGCCTTGTGTGGACAACCGCGCTTTGATGCGACCGTCCAAAGTGCTCGTCATGAGCGCTTCTTTGCCAGCTTGACGTGTGGCATACAAGATAAGTTTGCCGTTGGGCGCGAAACTTGGGCGTTCATCTGCGCTGGTGTCGGTCAAAGCGATTGCATTGGGTGCGCCGAGTTCCATCAGATGCAAACGAAAATCGCCTGAGACGCGCGAGATGAAGGCCAAGCGCTTGCCATCAGGGCTGATCGCAGGAGAAATGTTGTAGTTGCCGCTTAGCGTCACACGCTCAGCTCGGCCTACCGCTTCTCCGGCTGCGGGCATGCGATAGACCTGCGGCGCACCACCCCGATCGCTCACAAAATAGATCGATTTGCCGTCAGGCGAATACACTGGCTCGGTGTCGATCCCGTCCGATTTCGAGAGTCTGCGCGGCTCAGTTCCGCCGCTGCTTTCCATTGCGTAAACTTGTGAATTGCCGTCGCGGCTGAGCGTGATGGCAATTTGCTTGCTGTCGGGTGACCAAGCGGGTGCGCTGTTTGATCCTCGGAAATTGGCCAGCAAACGCCTGCGGCCATTGGCCACTTCATGCACGTACACCACAGGCTTGCGCGATTCAAACGACACATAGGCTAGCTGCCCACCGCTGGGCGACCAGCTGGCAGAGATAATCGGCTCGGGGCTGGCCAGTGCGCTTTGTGCACCTTCGCCATCTGAATCGGCAATCCAAAGGTTATGCCGTTGATTGCTGCCCTGCCCGCTTTTGGTCACATAAGCTATTCGGCTGGAAAAAGCACCTTTCTCGCCGGTGAGTTTTTCGTAAACAAAGTCAGCAATCCGGTGCGCCGTCAAACGCAAATCACCTGCTGGCACAGCAAAACTTTGCGCTCCCAAATCTTGCCCACGCACCACATCCCACAGGCGAAAGCGCACATCAAAGCGGCCATCTGCCAAGCGGCTGGTGCTACCGACCACCAAATGATCAGCTCCACGCTGACGCAGCGGGCTCATGTCGGGCCGGCTGGATTCATCAAGGCTGGCAGTACCAGGATCAATCTGCTTGAACTGCCCACTGCGCTCCAAATCCGCCTGCACAATTGCGCCGATCTTTTGCGGCGCAGCATCGTCGCCCCGGAACGCCATGATCGAAACAGGCAACTGCGTCACGCCCACGCCAGAAATCTCCACTCGGAATTGCGCCAAAGCCGCTAAGGGCACGAAGGACGCTGCACCTGCCAAAAATAACGCGACTTGCAGGCTGGTGCGGCGATGAATCAGAGGGAGTGCGGTGTTTGGGTGCATAGAAAAAGGCGGATGTTGACTCAGACGATAATCCTACCGCATAGGTTCCTACTACGGGCAAGAGTTGAGACAGTATTTCTTGCCAATTCGTTTCCAAACATTGGGAAATCCTCTTTTCTGCTACAAATTTATGAGTGACCAAGCGCCGCATGCTGTACCCGATGCCCCGGCTCCGCCTGTCCAGGGTTCTATGCGCCTGATGGCGATGCTGCGCCGCCTGCGTCCGTATGCGCAAGGCAGTCTGCCTCATATTGTGTTGGTTGCGGTGGCCGTGATCGTCACTGCCATCACCGAGCCACTGGTGCCCGCTCTGTTGAAGCCCCTCCTAGATCGCGGTTTTGGCGATAGCCGCTTGGCTTTGTGGATCGTTCCAGTGTCACTGATCAGCTTGTTTGCGGTGCGCGGCTTGTCGACCTTTGTTGCCAAATATGGCACAAGTGCTTTGGCTTATGGCATCGTCGAAAGGCTGGCAGCGGCGCAGTTTGCTATTTTGCATAAAGCGCATCCGAGTCTTTACACGAATCAAACTGCGAGCAGCTTGGTCAACACTATGGTGTATGAGGTGCAAACGGGCGCGACAATTTTGATCAACTCGCTGTTGAGTTTGGCTAAAAATTTGCTTTCGGTGGTGGCATTGCTAGGCTATTTGCTTTACTTGAATTGGCAGCTCACGCTGATCGTCTTCGCCGTCGTGCCGCCAATAGCTTTCGCGATTCAAGCGTTCTCCAAACGTTTGCACAAACTCACCAAACAAAGCCAAAGTGCGACGGATGAATTGGCCTATGTGGTGGAAGAAAATGTGCTCGCTTGGCGCACGGTGCGTTTGCATCAAGCGCAGCCAAGTCAGCAGAAGCGTTTTGGTGACTTGGCGCGTAGCCTGCGCCGCTTGGCTGTGAAATCCACGATTGCATCGGCCGCGATCATGCCGATCACTCAGATTTTGGCTGCCGTGGCGCTTTCAGCGGTCATCACTGCCGCGCTCTGGCAAAACGCCACGACGGGCACCAGCGTGGGCGGTTTTGTGGCCTTCGTCACGGCGATGCTGCTGCTGATCACACCGCTGCGTGCGCTCTCCGAAATCGCAGGTAGCCTCACGCGTGGCCTCACAGCGCTGGAGCGCGGCTTGGATTTGCTGGAGAAAACGCCTCAGGAGAAAAGTGGTGCGTATCAGCCCGCCACTGATTTGAATACACCTTTGCACTTGAGCTTTGACAACGTGCATTTGAGCTACCCGAATGCCGATAGCAGCGCCCTCGCAGGCGTCTCGCTCGATATCGCGCCAGGGAGAACGGTGGCCTTGGTGGGCAGCTCCGGCTCGGGCAAAACGACACTGGTCAATCTGCTGCCGCGTTTCGTGGATGCGACTGAAGGCCGCGTGTTGCTAGGCGGCGTAGATTTGCGCGAATGGCAAATCGATGCGCTGCGTCAGCAGTTCTCATTCGTGAGCCAAGATGTGGTGATGTTCAGCGAGACAGTGGCGGCCAACGTCGCTCTGGGCGAGAAACTGGATATTACGCGAGTCAAGAACGCGCTGGAAGCGGCGCATCTGGGCGATTGGCTACAGAGCTTGCCACAGGGTTTAGACACACCCGTCGGCCACAACGCGAATACCTTAAGCGGTGGCCAGCGCCAGCGTTTGGCGATTGCTCGCGCGCTTTATAAAAACGCACCAATCGTGATTTTGGATGAAGCCACTTCTGCCCTAGATACTGAATCCGAGCAAGCTGTTAAAACCGCTCTCGCGCAGCTGATGCAATACCGCACCACGATCATCATCGCTCACCGTCTCTCAACAATTGAACATGCCGACGAGATCGTCGTGATGCACCAAGGCCGCATCATAGAGCGCGGTTCGCATGGACAACTGATCGCTTTGAACGGTCACTATGCACGTTTGCATAAATTAGGTCAGGTGAGTGGCAGTGTTTGAGTTGCTACTGATTTAATAGCTTACTACGCAATATTTATAACGGGTAGCGCCCGATTTGGCTTAAAAATCAACCCTCTGCCACGATATTCAAAGCCACAGCCTCCGCTACCTTCAACCCATCAATCGCCGCGCTCATGATCCCGCCCGCATAACCCGCGCCCTCACCTGCAGGATACAGGCCGCGCGTGTTGATAGATTGGTAGCGCAGCGGATGCTCGTCATGCTGCTTCCCATCAGGCCTGCGGCCGCCTTCCAAGCGCGGCTCGTGGCGCTTGAGGCGAATTGGCGCTGAAGTGCGCGTCTCTACGCCCGTGAGCATCGCGTCATGCAAGTCAAAATCCGCAATCTGTTTGGCAAATGCAGGAATCGCCTCGCGAATTGCTTGAATGGCATACATGGGCAGCGCAGGGGCATTTTCAGCGCCTAAATTCGTGAGCTGCACGCCGGGCTTGTAGCTTGGAATCACGCTACCAAGCTGCGAGCTAGCGATATCCAGCAGAAAATCGCCCACACGCTGAGCAGGCGCGTTGTAATTCTCACCGCCCAGCAAATACGCCCCGCTCTCCAATGCCCGCTGAAACCTCATACCAGCCAGCACTTGGCCGCGCTGTTTCTCGCCGACCAGCGGTTTGCCCAGCGCATCAAAATCAAAATCCACTGGCTCAATGCCAACCACGAGGCCCGCATTGGCATTGCGCTCTTTGCGCGAATACTGGCTCATGCCATTCGTCACCACGCGCCCTGCCTCGCTGCTTGCCGCCACCACCGTGCCGCCCGGGCACATGCAAAAGCTGTACACACTTCGGCCATTGCTGGCGTGATGCACCAGCTTGTAATCCGCCGCGCCCAGCATCTCATTGCCCGCAAATGCGCCAAGGCGAGCGCGGTCAATCAAACTCTGCGGATGCTCAATGCGAAAGCCCACGCTAAATGGCTTGGCCTCGGCATACACACCGCGCTCCAGCAGCATCTCAAAGGTATCTCTTGCGCTGTGGCCAAGAGCCAAAATCACATGCTTCGCTTCGATCTCTTCGCGCCCGCGCTCAGGATGATCAGTCGTAAGGCCGCGAGTGGCACCGCCTTCAATCTTCAAATCCACCAGTTGCGTAGAAAAGCGAAACTCACCGCCCAAGCGCACAATCTCCTCACGCAAAAACTCCACCACCTTCACCAGCCGAAACGTGCCCACATGCGGCTTGCTCACATACATGATCTCATCCGGCGCACCGCCGCGCACCATCTCCTGCATCACTTTGCGGCCATGAAACAAAGGATCTTTCACCTGGCTCCACAGTTTGCCATCGGAAAAAGTGCCCGCGCCGCCCTCGCCAAATTGCACATTGCTCTCGGTCTTCAAATCGCGCTTGCGCCAAAAGCCCCAAGTGTCTTTCGTGCGCTCGCGCACAATTTTGCCGCGCTCCAAGATCAAAGGCTTAAAGCCCATTTGCGCCAAATTCAGCGCCGCAAACAAACCGCAAGGCCCGGTGCCCACCACAACTGGGCGCTTGAATTCCCGATTTGGCGCCCGCGTCACGGTTTTGTATTCCGTATCGGGTGTGATGCTCGTATGCAGCGCTAGCTTAGGATTTTTCTGCGCTCGCGCAAGAGTGGCCGCATTCTCTGTGGTGACGACATCCAGCGTGTAAATAAAAAGAATGTCGCTGCGTTTGCGAGCATCGTATCCGCGCCGAAAAATATGCAGTTCAAGCAACTGCTCATCACGGATACTCAGCCGCTGACAAACAGCCTGCCGCAGCGCCTCTGGGCTGTGATCCAGCGGCAACTTGATTTCAGTAACGCGAAGGGAATGCATGATCGACTGTGGCATGCCTGCACGGCAGCAAGTGGTGATGATGCGTCGATTGTACAAACTGGGGTTTTTGTGAAGCGATTGGCGGCATACATGGCCGCACCGTTACTCACGCAGCGCTTTTTCAATCCGCCGATCCGGAATGAACCAGATCAGCGTCACAGCGACGAGTAGTGCCCCGGCCATCCAAGAGTATCCGAGCAGTGCCATTGGAATGGCGATGAGATAGGCCGCCAAAGAAACTTTGCCCTTGGTGTCTCCGCCTATGGCGTTTGCCAGCAAGGAATCCTTTCCGTGCAACGCAATAATCTGCCGCTGTAGGGAAAAGTATGCAACGGCGCACATGAGTAAATTCACCGCATAGAGCGCCACAGGTGCAGGCAGGAAATGGTTCTCACCCATCCAACCTGTCGTGAATGGCAGCAGCGATAGCCAGAACAACAAGTGCATGTTTGCCCACAAAATCCTGCCGTTGACCTGCTTAACTGCGTGCAGCATGTGGTGGTGATTGTTCCAATACACACCTACATTCACGAAGCTCAGTATGTAGCTCAAAACCACTGGCCCCAGGGCTGCAAGGTCAGCCCACGCAGCGCCGTGTGGCACCTTTAATTCCAGCACCATGATGGTAATGATGATGGCGATGACTCCATCGCTGAATGCTTCCAAACGGGTTTTGTTCATATGGCCTCCAACTCTGCGTTGACGACTTCTATAGCTATGAAATTCTCCTTGAATAAAGCTTCTATTTTTTACTGAGGTCGCGATAAGCTGCGGGCACGTTTAGGCCGGGGTGAACCCAGCCAAACAAGGCGTAGCCACCAAACTCGGGCATGGTGGTTTGCGCAACGGTTTGCTCCAAAGTCAAGCCCTTGTCCACAGCCGCTTGCACGTTCTTTTGCACGCTGGCCAAGTAGTCAATATGCCACTTCATGTCTTCCCGCGTCATGGCGACACCATGGCCTGGAATGATGCGGGCATCAGAGGGCAAGAACGCATACACACGCCTCAAAGTGTCCAGTGTGGCAACCAAATGACCGTCCAGCAACCAAGGCAAAGCGGGCTTAGCCGCGATGATGGGGTTACCCGCCCACATCACCTTGGACTGAGGTTCCCATACCCACAGGTCACCGCCGGTTTGTGCGAAGCCAAAGTCGATCACATCCACCACCTTGCCGCCCAAGTCCAGCGACACCGTAGCCATGGGTGCGACCAAAATATCACCGGTACGCGCCTTGATTTCCTCAATGCCGCGGCCCGTGCCGAAGTTTTTGATCATGAAGGCTTTGTCGTCGCCTAAGTGTTTGTCGACATAGGTGCGCGTGTTGACATGCTGAACAATCCGGGTCGACGCTGGCATAAACATGTTGCCGAATGAATGGTCGCCGTGGGCGCTGGTGTTGACCGCATAAATCAGCGGCTTGCCGCCGAGTTTGCGGCTCAGATCTTGCACCTGTTGGTTCATACGCTTGTTGAGCATGGTTTCAATCAAGAGCGCCCCCTTGCTGCCCACAATCAGCCCACCGCTGGTGGCTGCTGCGCCACCCTTGGCATTGAGTTCGCGGGCATCGCTGGCGTAGTAGGCAAAAACACCTTCAGCCAGCTTCTCGCTTTGCATCTGAACCTTGTTCCCATCCCAAATTGGCTCGGCCGCCGTGGCGCTGCCGAAACTGACCAAACCCAGACCCGTACAGAGCAGCAGCGTCGTCAGGGTCTTGTGAATCTGTGTGCGTTTCATGGCTTATTTCCTTCAAAAAGTGGTGATGCTGAAGATTAGCCTCTACATTTAGACAAGTAAATTCCTAATAAATGCAAACTTGATTTGCAATAATGCACAGATATGCAAATCCGCCATGACTTTAACGACCTAATTTACGTCTCCGCCGTCACCCAAACGGGCTCACTGTCGGCGGCAGCGCGCAAGCTCCATGTCAACCACGCCACGGTGTTCAGGCGCATTGCCCAAATTGAAAAAAACTTGGGGGTGCGCTTGTTTGAGCGCACTGCAGGCCGCTACGTCGCAACGGTGGCCGGCGAAGAGCTGGCAGCCGCTGGTGCGGCTATCGAGCAGACGGCCGAGCGCTCGTTACTCAAAGTAGCAGGGCGCGATTTACGGCCCAGCGGCGTGGTGCGTATCACCACCACCGACAGCTTTGCCACGACGCTACTCAACCCAGTGTTGGCGCTTTGCCGAGACCGCTATCCACAGATTGCGCTGCACATTGGTATCGACAACAACATGCTGGACTTGTCCAAGCGCGACGCCGACATTGCCGTACGCCCCACGCTGCGACCACCCGAGTATTTGGTGGGCAAGCGAATTGCGCCACTGGCTTTTACGGTTTATGGGGCGGCGGATTACCTTGCAAACAACACTGGCAGCACCCTGCCAGAGCACCAGTGGATTGCTCTGGGTGAATCGCAAGAACGCCACCGCTCTTTGCAATGGCTGCAAAAAATCATTCCGCTTGAGCAGGTAGGCTTGCGAATAGACGGATTTGCCAGCGTAGCGCGGGCGTGTGCGGATGGGCTGGGCCTTGCCGTTTTGCCTTGCTTTCTTGGAGACAGCCTGCCCGCTCTGCGCCGCATCCAAGAACCACTCCCAGATTTGGCATCTGAACTCTGGGTGCTGACCCACCCCGATCTGCGCAAAACAGCCCGCATTCAAACCGTGTTTCAATTTTTGCTCCATGAGCTGGGCAAGCGGTCACTGGCTTTGCAAGGCATCCAGCCCTAGCGCCGCCCCTTAGCGATGCTGCCTTCATCCAAAGGGCACAAAGAGGCATAGCCGCCGTGTGCCACATCATCCTCTCACGCCATTGGACAGGCTCACATCAGTCAAGAAAGTGGATTTTGAAGGCAAGAAAAAAAAGACTTAGAAGCTTTCGCTGCTAAGTCTTGGGTTCAATTTGGTCGGTGTGAAAGGATTCGAACCTTCGACCCCTTGCACCCCATGCAAGTGCGCTACCAGGCTGCGCCACACACCGAAGCTGTAAATTATAGCTGAGCGGCCTGCATCGCTTTGAAACTTGAGGCTCCAACTTGAGCCCCCTGCGGCGAACAGACAATGCATGGCAAGACACAAAGAAAAAACCCAATGTGACGGATCACATTAGGTTTTCGTTTTTGGTGCGGCTGGCAGGAATTGAACCCACGACCCTCTGGTTCGTAGCCAGATACTCTATCCAACTGAGCTACAGCCGCATTAGCCTTAAATTATAGCATTGGATTTACAGCAATCTCGGTGCGGCATGGTTGCCGCTTTGGCTGAGTGCATTTCCCACGAGCTTAGAGGTGATGTCCACAATCTGAATCATGCGCTCATAGGGCATGCGCGTGGGGCCGATCACCGCGAGCCTGCCCACCACCAGCCCATCCACCAAATAAGGTGCGCTCACCACCGACAACTCCTCTACTGGCACCACCTGGCTCTCGCCGCCAATATAAATCCTCACGCCTTCTGCTTGGCTCGACACATCCAGCAAACGCAGGAGTTGCGCTTTTTGCTCAAACAAATTGAAAGCACGGCGCAAATGCCCCAAATCATGCGAAAAATCGCTGACTTCCAGTAAATTCCTCTCGCCGGCGATCACCACTTCGCCATCCCCTGAATCCAATGCCTCACTGCTTACCTGCACAGCTGCTTGCATTAGCTTGGCAATTTCGCCCTGCAACTGCTCCACCTCGCTCTTGAGCCGCTCGCGCACTTGCTCAATCGCCATGCCCGCGTAATGCGCATTCAAAAAATTAGCGGCTTCTATCAGTTGGCTTTGCGTGTAATCGCTCTCAGTAAAAATCACGCGATTTTGCACATCGCCATCGGGCGCAACAATGATCAGCAAAATGCGCTTTTCAGACAAGCGCAGGAATTCAATGTGGCGAAAGACCGAGGTTTTGCGTGGCGCAATCACCACGCCCACAAACTGCGACAAACTCGACAGCAGATGCGCCGCATTGCTGATCACACGTTGCGGCTGATCAGCTGCAAGGGTCGAGCTCATCGCGGGTGTTAGCATGCCGCTTTGATCCACGGTGAGCATCGTATCTACAAACAACCGGTAGCCGCGCGAGGTCGGAATGCGGCCTGCACTCGTGTGCGGCGAGGCAATCAGCCCCAATTCTTCGAGATCGCTCATCACATTTCGAATGGTAGCGGCCGACAGCTCCAGCCCACTGGCTTTGGAGAGCGTGCGTGAGCCCACAGGCTGGCCGTCAGCGATGTAGCGCTCAATCAGCGCTTTCAGCAGAAGCTTGGCACGGTCGTCCATCAGAAAAATTATGAGAATAATGACAGTAAAAATTCATTTTAATGTTGTAATTTAGAAATGCCATCCAACCCATCCAAATTCCGCCATGTGGCGCTGATTGGCAAATACCATGCCGCGAGCATCAGCATGCGCGAAACTTTGCTCGATCTCTCCCATTTTTTAAACGGCCTGGGGCTGGATGTCTCCTTCGATCAAGACAGCGCAAGCAACCTCGGCGCAAAGGATATGAGCGGGCATGCTTTGCTCAGCTTAGAACAAATCGGCCAGCAATGCGATCTGGCACTGGTGGTGGGCGGCGATGGCACGATGCTGGGCATTGGCCGCCAGCTTGCGCCTCACGGCATTCCGCTGATCGGCATCAACCACGGCCGCTTAGGCTTCATCACCGACATCGGTCTGGATGAATACAAAATCGCGCTCACCCCGATGCTGCGCGGCGAATTCGAGCGAGAGCTTCGCCCCTTGATGCATGCACGGGTGATGCGAGACACACATTGCGTGTTTGATGCGCTGGCGCTCAACGATGTGGTGATCAACCGAGGCGCAGGCTCGGGCATGGTGGAGCTGCGTGTAGAAATTGATGGCCGCTTCGTGTCAAATCAGCGTGCAGATGGCCTGATCATCGCTTCTCCCACCGGTTCGACCGCCTATGCGCTGTCTGCGGGCGGGCCGATCATGCATCCGGCGCTGGGCGGATGGGTGATGGTGCCGATTGCCCCACATACCTTGTCAAATCGGCCTCTCGCCGTTGCAGATACTGCGCAGATTGCTATTGAATTAGTAGCAGGCAAAGAAGCCAGTGCAAATTTTGATATGCAGAATTTGGCCTCGCTGCTGATTGGTGACCGCATCATGGTCAGACGCTCTGTGCATGCCGCATGCTTTTTGCATCCCAAAGGCTGGAGCTATTACGACACGTTGCGCCGCAAGCTGCATTGGAATGAGGGGAGCGTCTGATGCTCAAAAGCATTCAGCTTCGAGATTTTGTGATCGTGCGAGAGTTGCAGCTTGATCTGCAAGCTGGTTTTTCTGTGCTCACGGGTGAGACGGGCGCTGGAAAATCCATCCTCGTCGATGCGCTGCAACTGGCTTTGGGCTCGCGGGCGGAAGCGGGCGTGGTGCGCGAAGGCGCGTCGCGCGCAGAGATTTCCGCAGAATTTGAGATGCCGGCAAGTCTGCGCGATTGGTTGGCCGAAGCAGGCTTTGAGCAAGAGAGCCATCTGCTGCTGCGCCGCAGCATTGATGCGCAAGGCAAGAGCCGCGCTTGGATCAACGGCAGCGCCGCCACGCTCACGCAATTGCGCGAAGCCGCTGATCATTTGGTGGATATTCATGGCCAGCATGCATGGGCCACGCTCACGCGCCCGGCTGAGGTGCGCCGCCTGCTGGATGCTTATGGCCGCATGGATGGCTCATCTGCGGCCAAAGCGCATGCCCAGTGGCGAGAAGCCGCCGCCCAGCTTGCGCAAGCTCAGGCCGCGCAAGCCACGTTAGCCAGCGAACGCGAACGCATGGCCTGGCAAATCACAGAATTGGCCAAACTTGCGCCCCATGAAGGTGAATGGGAAACCCTCAACGCCGAGCACAGCCTGCAAGCCAATGCCCAAGATCTGCTGCAAGCCGCGCATGATGCGATTGATCTGCTCGATGACGACGCAGGCAGCTGCCAGAAATTAGCCAAAGCTTTGGAGTTGCTACAAAAAAATGAGCATCTTGCACAAGAATTCAAAGGGCTAGGCGATGTTTTGGCCAATAATTTGGCGCAGATGGAAGACGTGAGCCGCAGCTTACATGCCTTCACGCGCCATGCCGCGCCAGATCCTGCCCGCTTGGCCGAGCTAGACGAACGCGTGAGTCAGTGGTTGCAATTGGCAAGGCGCTTCCGGCGCACGCCCGAAGAGCTGCCCGCTTTGCTGGCGCAATGGCGAGCTGAGTTGCGATCATTAGAAGCCGCCAGTGATTTGGCGCAACTCCAAACCACGCACGACGCCGCCTTCATCGCGCTGCAAACTGCTTGCAAGGCATTGAGCACACAACGCAAAAATGCTGCGCCTGCATTAGGCAAGGCCATCTCAGCCGCCATGCAAGGCTTAGGGATGCAAGGCGGTCAGTTTGAAGTGCAACTCACGGCTTGCGAGCCCTCGGCGCATGGCGCTGAAACCGTGGATTTTCTGGTGGCAGGCCATGCCGGCAGCACGCCGCGCCCAGTGGGCAAAGTGGCCTCTGGCGGCGAGCTCTCGCGCATCGCTTTGGCGATTGCCGTGACCACCAGTGAGCTGGGCAGCGCAGGCACCTTGATTTTTGACGAAGTGGATTCTGGCATTGGCGGCGCGGTGGCCGAGACCGTGGGGCGGCTGATGAAGCAATTGGGCAAAGATCGCCAGGTGCTCGCTGTGACGCATTTGCCGCAAGTAGCCGCTTGTGCGGATCATCATTTGCTGGTGGCCAAGCAGCGCGTGGGCAAAGCTACGGAAAGCTCAGTGCAAGCGATCGAAGGCGAGCAACGCGTGACCGAAGTGGCTCGCATGCTCGGCGGTGAAAAGCTCTCTAGCACCACACTCGCGCATGCCAAGGAAATGCTGCAAGGAGCCTCGCTTTGAAAGATGCCGTGCAGCCAGAAGCCCTAGAAGTGATGCTGATCACCGGCATGTCGGGCTCAGGCAAATCGGTGGCGCTGCGGGCTTTGGAAGACGCAGGCTACTATTGCGTAGACAACCTGCCGCCCGAGCTGCTGGCCTCCTTTATTGAGTTAGAGAAGCAACACAAAGTGGGGCGCGTCGCGATTGCGATGGATGTACGCAGTGCCACCTCGCTGCCCCTGGTACCTAAGCAACTGGCGAAATTGCGAGAAGAAGGTATTGTTGTCAAAACCATTTTTCTCGATGCCAACACCGACACGCTAGTGCACCGGTTTTCTGAAACGCGCCGTAATCATCCGCTCTCCTCCAGCCAAAGCAACGACCAACGCCGCGCCCTGACCGATGCGATTGAGATGGAGCGCGAGTTATTGGCGCAATTGCGAGGTGATTCGCATGTGATCGATTCCAGCCTGATCCGCAGCACACAGCTACAGGGCTATATCAAAGCCTTGATCGAATCGCCCGCCACGCAATTGACACTCGTTTTCGAGTCGTTTGGTTTCAAGCGTGGCATTCCTCTTGATGCAGATTATGTGTTTGATGTGCGCATGCTGCCCAACCCACATTACGATGCCGTGCTGCGCCCCCTCACTGGGCGTGACGCGCCAGTGGCTGAATTTTTGAAATCGCAGCCAGATGTGCAGGCTATGCGCAGCCAGATTGAGGCTTTCATCGCACATTGGCTGCCAGCCCTGAGCAACGACCATCGCAGCTACGTCACAGTAGCTATCGGTTGCACCGGCGGCCAGCATCGCTCGGTGTATCTCGTCGAAGAATTGGCTGGTGCTTTTGCTGCGAATCACCCCACACTCAAACGCCACCGGGAGATGGATGGCAGTTTGTTTGCTGCGCGTGTGAATTAACTTAATTTTTAAGTCAAATCGGCCTCTACCCGTTATATATCATGCGCAAAGTGCTATTTTTTTGATAGCGACTGACGCGTGATCTCGCTCAAGCTGCTGCGTGTGGTGATCACCTCTGGGCTGATCATCAATTCAATCAATGTCCCTTGTTTGTCTTGCAGGCGCTGCAAAGCGGCCATCAGCTGCGATTCAAATTCATCGCTGTGCGTGATGCGCACGCCGTAGTAGCCATAGCCGTCAGCAAGCTTCGCAAAGTCAGCGCCAGCGATCCCTGAGCCGCTCACACGTTGCGGGTATTCGCGCTCTTGGTGCATGCGGATCGTGCCATAGGTGCCGTTGTTTAAAACGAGCACGATGCTGGCCGCGCCATGCGCAGTGGCGGTCGATAGCTCCTGCCCATTCATCAAAAAATCACCATCGCCCGAAATCGTGAAGGCCACGCGCCCCGTGAGAATGTTTGCTGCCACACCTGCGGGCACGCCAACGCCCATGCTCCCGCTGGTGGGTGCGACCTGTGTTTTGAAGCCTTTGGCCAAGCCGTGGAATTGAAAATAACGATGTACCCAACTGGCAAAATTGCCAGCGCCATTGGTGAGCACGGCATCGGGCGGCAGATGCTTTTGCAGAAGTTTCACGATGCGCGGCATGTTGATGTTGCCCACGAGCTTAGCTTTTTCACCTTGGCCGCCTTCGTCGTCAAACGGCAAGCCAGGCAGGCTCTGCGGTGCAATCCATTGGCGATATTGCTCATTCGCCGTTATAGAATCTGCGCTCCACGCTATCGAAACAGGAGCAGCTAGCACCTCTAGGCTGCGTGCGGCAGCGTTCATCGTGGCACAAATCGCCAAATCTGCTTGATACACGCGGTTCAATTCCTCCGCACTCGCATGAATATGTACCAGCTTTTGCTTCGGGCGCGGCGCAGTTAAGAGCGTGTAGCCGCCGGTCGTCATCTCGCCGAGGCGCGGGCCAATCGCAATGATCAAATCGCTCTCTTGAATGCGTTTGGCCAAGGCAGGATTGATGCCAATGCCCACATCGCCTGCATATAGCGGATGGTGGTTGTCAAACGTGTCTTGAAAACGAAAGGCATTGCCCACCGGCAGCTGCCAGTTTTCTGCAAAGCGCTGCAAAGCCTGCGCGGATTGAGGTGTCCAGCCACCGCCGCCAGCAATGACGAAAGGTCGCTCACTTTTCAGGAGCATCTCGCGCAAGCTGCGCAACGCGCCAGGATCGCTCCAAGTCTGCACAGGCTCGATACGTGGCAAAGGCTGCGCAGACACTTTCTCGATCAACATGTCTTCCGGCAAGATCAACACCACTGGGCCAGGCCGCCCATTCATCGCCGTAGCAAAGGCTCTTGCGATGTATTCGGGAATCCGGCTGGCTTCATCAATCCGCTCGACGCGTTTAGCCACGGGTTTGAAAAATCCAAAGAAATCCACCTCCTGAAACGCCTCGCGATCCCGCATGTCGCTGCCCACATCGCCCACCAGCAAGACCATCGGCGTGGAATCCTGAAAGGCCGTGTGCAGCCCAATCGAAGCATTGGTGGCTCCCGGCCCGCGCGTCACGAGGCAAACGCCTGGCCTGCCCGTCAATTTACCCGCAGCTTCCGCCATAAAAGCTGCGCCACCTTCATGGCGGCAGGTGATGAATTGAATTTTGTCTTTGTGCTCGGCAAAACCATCCAGCACGGCGAGATAACTCTCACCCGGCACACCAAAAGCATGCGTCACACCTTGTGCGATCAGGCATTCAACGAGAAGATGGCCAGCGAGTTGGGAGGAGGAGTGTGCTGAATGGGGGGTGGGCATCCAGCTATTTTGCTATGGAAATTGGCGGGCGCTCGAAGATGGAAGACAAACTACCGGACGCAGAAGACGCAAAGGTTACGCAGAGGTTACGCAGAAGGCGCAAAAAAAAATACCAAAAAATACCATCCGATCCAACAATCAGTGCATCAGTATTTTGTCTTTTTTGGTATTCCTATGCGCTTTAAAGACTTAAGCCGCCTTCAGCATAGGCGCTGGCTGAGAGAGTGCCGCTGTCGTGCCGAAAGCCACATCACCCGAGAGCTGAGCGCCCTCTTCCATGATGAGTTTGCCGTAACGAATTTGGCCTTTGACTTTCGCCGTCGCATACAGCATCAGCTTATGCCGTGCGGTGAGTTGGCCGTCAAAATCGCCGCGAATCTCGGCTTCATCAATCTGCGCAGAGCCAGAAAACGAGCCGCCTTCGGCAATTTGCATCACGCGCGAATCCATGCTGGCCTGCACCGAGCCTTCCACCACCAGTGTGTCGCAATCGGTGATCTCAACACCTTTGAGCTTGATATGCGGCCCCACGGTGAGGCGGCTGGCACTGACGGGTTTGCCGGCAGAGGCAGCCGGGGCGGGGTCTGCGGCGGATGTCATGGAAGCAATGCCTGGCGCGCTGCTGGAAGCCAAGGCGGGCTTGGCTGTGCTGCTCAAGCGCGTGGAGTTGCTGGCCGTGGTGGGCGTGAGGGCTTGCTCTAGGTCGCGAGCGGGGCTATTGAAGAAACGGCTTTGCAGTGTCATCGTGTGGACTCCTTGTAAACAATGAAGTCTTGATGGTAGATTTGAAACCGCTTACAAAGCGCCTACTAGAAGCAAGATAGGTAACGAAACACGCTGTTTCCCGTTATATTGTTTTGATAGTTTGCTACGTATTCAGTAGCATTTTAGAATTATCCTTAGAGTATTGATGCCAATGCACGATGGATCAAAATAGTACTCAGTTTATTTCCTCGAAGTCAATCTACCCCATTTCACGAGTTTGAAAAACATGCAAGAAGAAGAACGTTGCTGCGGCACAGGCACCTGCATCATTGATCCCGAAGGCTATTGCTGGTGTGGCCAAAAATGGGATGGCGAGAAAATGTCTCGTCCACCGATGGAAGATGCTTCTAAGACGCTGCCTTTGTGCGCCGCCCCACAGCCAGCGCTGCAAACACCGCCAGAATCAACGCAAACGCGCTCGTGATCATCGTCAGCGAATACAGCGCCCGATCCATCAGCAAACCGAAGATCAGCGGCGCAATCGCAAAGCCCACATCCAGGCCGGAATACACCGTGCCATAGACGCGACCCGTTGCGCCCTTGGGTGTGGCGCGTTTGATCAGCATATCGCGGCTTGGGCCGCCAATGCCCACCGCCAAGCCGGTAGCAGCCAACAAAGTCATTGAGCCGTATGCGCCCAGCCATCCCGTGCCTGCGAGCATCATGCACAGCGCGCCTGCACTCATACACACCGCCACCACGCGATCACTGCGCTGCGCGCCCATCCTCGCCGAGACAAAGCCGCCCAGCAAAATACCTAAAGCGCTGCAAAGCATATAAGCCGTGATCGTCGCCGTAGCCGCCGCTAAGCTCACGCCATGCATCGCCTGCAAAATCGAAGCGCTGTAGCTCTGCACCACAGCCAGTGTGATCGTAGAAAGTAAGAAAAATGCAAAGCACCACCACACCACTGGCAACTTCAAAAAGTCCACCGACGAGCCGCTCTGCTCCGCCTCCGCCTTCTTCACCACCGTTGTCACCAGTTGCCCCCGGTTGATAAACAGCGTGATAAACACCAGCGCATAAACGAGTGCCGTCACCAAATAAGCATTGCGCCAACCGATCACACCCATCAATCCCACCAGCAGAATCGGCGTGAGCGCCCAGCCCAAGCTGCCCGAGAGGCCATGCACGCTAAATGCATAGCCCAGCCGCGCGCTCGACACCCGCTGGTTCAAAATCGAAAAATCAATCGGATGAAACGGGCAATTGGCCAACCCAGCCAACGCAGCAGCCGCCACCAGCCAACCATAGCCCTGCGCGTTGGAAGCCACCAAGCAAGCCGAGAAGAACGTAGCCAAGGCTATGAACAACACAGGCCGCGCCCCCACCTTATCCACCACAAATCCCGCTAGCGCCTGGCCAATCCCAGACACCACAAAAAATACACTCATCAGCAAACCCACTTGCGCAAAACTGAGATTGAACTCGGTCATAAACACCGGAAACAGCGGCGGCAACAGCATGTGCCCAAAATGCGAGCTGGCATGCGCCAAGCCCACCAAACTCATGGTTTTGGCATCTTGCGCGAGGGGGACGATACCCACTGATGCAGGCGGCAGTGTGGTGGAAACATTCATTGTGGTGTGGGCTTAAAGTTAAATCAGTATGGCGACTCAAAGCGCAGAGACTGCGACTTCTATCCAAGTCACTCCGGGCTGCTTTTCAATCACGATTCGACGGCCGTCAAGCCGATAGGTTAATTGGCAATGATGCCGAGGGTCAGACAAGACGTCAGGATTCAATATGACATAGTTTTGTCCTGCTGCATGTCGCACGGATGTCGTCACCAGTCCGGGGTGTCCTTCCCGGTGAAGTCTTGCGCCTACAGATTGTGCAAAGCGGTAGTCTGTCGTGTGCATTAAGCCTGAATGTGTGGCGGTCAATGGCTGCAAATCGACCAGCGCTGCATCGCAAGCAACTTCATAGAGCTTGCGTTCGCCAATGACTTTCTCCTGCTCAAATCCAGCATCGGTTAAAAATCCGCTGAACCAGTGGTATGCGGTTTCATAGACCGAAGTCTCCGCTGAATCACAACCATACCAAACGCCAAAAGATCCATCAGAAAATCGACTCTCTTGCCAGTGTTTGAAGGGCCAGCCAATCGCATTGAACCATTGAGCATCTTCAAACGGCCTGTGAATCACGGGCGTTCGAGACTGATAGGGCGGCGGCTTCACCTCATCTTCAATTTGTTGCGCAAGTGCCCACTCTTGTGGGCTACTGGTCAAGTCGTCAAACAGGTCTTGCGAGGCTCTGATCGAGACAATATTGCGAATGACGTTGCAGTGAACATCAGCTAGCGTGAGGTGAGAGAACAACTGATCCATCAAAAATACGCCGTCAAATACCGCGCGCCCGATCCAGATAAGCGCGCACCATCAACAAACCAGCAAAGCCCCATTCCTTGACGATGTCCACAGGCGTCAAGTTGTCAAATGCTTTGTTGCGTGTCGACATCCAGCGGTAAGCCAAGTCACGGTTTTGTGGGAACAGCAAACGCAGATTCTTGTGGATACCCAACAGATGGCCCACCCGCTCAAACTGATCACGGCTGGTGCCAATCGGCTCACCTTTGCGGTAGCGCGTCAGTGCAGCGCGGTTGCTTGTGGCAATGCCTAAGAGCATCGCCTGATCTTCGGTGGGCAACTTCCAGTGATCGAGCAAGGTCATCACCATTTTGGCCAGTGCGCCCCGGTCTTGCGATACGGGGGGCTGATGCTCAAGTACGGCTGTCATTTTTTGCGCTCCTGTGTAGCGGGTGGTCAGATGGCGTCGATTATAAAGCAAATAAACTATTGAAACAATATTTGTTTTAATAGTACAATCCAATTTTCACATGGGCTGAGCGAGGGTGTGCCCATCAACGACCGACACAGATCAGCGCAAGAACTAGATAGATAGCTATCATCCCCACATGCCTCGCTCCACCCACCCCGAATTGCATCGCGTTGACCGTATTGGCTGGCTGCGAGCGGCTGTGCTCGGAGCCAACGACGGCATCGTCTCCACTGCCAGTTTGATGCTCGGCGTGGCCGCCGCGAATGCCAACACCCAAACCTTGCTGCTCACCGGTGTGGCCGCGTTGGTGGCAGGTGCGATGTCGATGGCAGCGGGCGAATATGTCTCGGTCAGTTCGCAAGCAGACACCGAGGCAGCTGACATCGCCCGCGAACGCGCAGAAATTGCCGCGCAGCCAGAGCATGAATTGCGCGAACTCGCTGGCATTTACCAATCTCGCGGCTTGAGCCCAGATCTTGCAGCCCAAGTTGCCCAGCAACTCATGAAGCACGATGCCCTAGGCGCTCACGCACGCGACGAGCTCGGCATTTCCCACATCGCCACCGCCCGCCCGGTGCAAGCCGCGCTGGCCTCAGCGGCCAGCTTTGCCGCTGGCGCAGCCCTGCCCTTAGCCACAGCCCTCATCGCTCCAGCAGCTTGGCTGCTCCCAGCCATCGGCAGCGCATCGCTCATCTTTCTGATTTTGCTAGGCGTGCTCTCAGCACGTCTAGGCGGCGCATCGGTTTTCAAAGCCGCTGTGCGAGTCGCCTTCTGGGGTGCACTGGCCATGGGCATCACCGCTCTGGTTGGCTCATGGTTTGGCGTTTCTGCATGAGAGAATAGACTTAAAATATATGTCAAATCAGCCTATACCCGTTATAGAACGTGCGCAATATGCTATCAATAAAATAGCAATTAAATGACCCAACCTGTATCAGAATTCATCCAGCGCTGGCAAGGTGTGCAGCTTTCCAGCGCCAGTGAATTGGCCAGCTCACAAACCTTCATTCTTGAGCTTTGCGCTCTGCTTGATGTGCCCACGCCGCTGCCATCCGCAGAGCAGGAATACATGTTTGAGCGCCCCATCACCTTCGCGCATGGCGATGGCTCTAGTAGCGCTGGCCGCATTGACTGCTACAAGCGTGGCCATTTCGTTTGGGAATCCAAAAAGCTCCGCGCCATGCCCCAAAGCGGCAAGCGCTTTGACCTCGCCCTGCTGGCCGCTCGCACTCAAGCAGAAAACTACGCCCGCGCCCTACCCGCTGCCGAAATAGCCCAAGGCCGCCCGCCCTTCCTCATCGTGGCCGATATTGGCAATATGCTGGAGATATACGCCGATTTCACCCGCAGCGGCGCAACGTATACGCCCTTCCCCGATCCGCGCCACCACCGCATCAAGCTCGCTGATCTGCATGATGAGGCGATACGCGATACTTTAAGAAAAATCTGGCTCGACCCGATCGCGCTCGATCCCAGCCGCGCCAGCGCCCGCGTGACCCGCGAAGTCTCTGAGCAACTTGCGCAATTGGCTAAATCTCTCGAACAATCCGGCCACCGCGCCGATCATGTGGCCGCCTTCCTCACGCGCTGCCTTTTTTCCATGTTTGCTGAAGACGTGGAGCTGCTGCCCAAGGGCAGCTTCATCAAGCTCATTGAGCAGCATGGCCCAGAGCCCGCCACACTCAAAATGATGTTGCAAGCCCTTTGGGCCAGCATGGACAGCGGTGGTTTCTCAGCCGCGCTGGCTACTCAGGTGCTCAAATTCAACGGCAAACTCTTCAAGCAGCCCACAGCGGATGGCTATTCTTTGCTGCTGAATACAGAGCAAATCAAGCGTCTGGCGCAGGCCGCAAAAAGCAATTGGCGCGAAGTCGAGCCCGCCATTTTTGGCACATTGCTCGAGCGCGCCCTGCATGTGGACGAGCGCCATGCCTTGGGCGCACATTACACGCCCCGCGCTTATGTAGAGCGCCTCGTGTTGCCCACCGTGGTGGAGCCGCTGCGCCAGCAATGGCAGCTCGCGCAAGCCAGCGCCCTCGTGCTCGCCAGCGAAGCGGCCGAGCTAGAAGGCAAAGCGCATGATGCCAAGCTAGGGGAGGCTCGCGCTGAAATCAAAAAATTCCTGCATGAGCTATGTACCCTGCGCGTGCTCGACCCTGCCTGCGGCAGCGGCAATTTTTTGTATGTCACGCTGGAGCATTTGAAGCGCTTAGAAGGCGAGGTCATCAACCAGCTAGAAGCCTTGGGCGAGACCCAAAGCACTCTAGGCATGGAAGGCGAAACCGTGAGCCCCCGCCAGCTACTCGGCATCGAGCTGAACGAACGCGCCGCCGCGCTGGCCGAGCTGGTGCTTTGGATTGGCTATTTGCAATGGCATATTCGCACCCGTGGCAACAAAGCCGTGGCCGAGCCCGTGGTGCATGATTTTGGCAACATCGAATGCCGCGATGCGGTGCTCATCTGGGATGATTTGGATTTGGCACGAGATGCGGAGGGCAAGCTGCTCACCCGCTGGGATGGCAAGACCTTTAAAACGCATCCATCCACAGGCGAACAAGTGCCCGATGATGCCGCCCTGCTCCCGCAATGGCATTACATTGCCCCGCGCCAAGCGCTCTGGCCAAAAGCCGATTTCATCGTCGGCAACCCGCCCTTCATTGGCGCAAGCACCCTGCGCGCCGCCTTGGGCGATGGCTATGTGCTCGCGCTGCGCAAAGTGTGGCCCGAAGTGCCCGAGAGCGCCGATTTTGTGATGCACTGGTGGAGTCGCGCCGCTGCGCTCACCGCAAAAGGCAAAGCCCGCCGCTTCGGCCTGATCACCACCAACAGCCTGCGCCAGACGTTCAACCGCCGCGTGGTGCAAGCCGCGCTCGATGACGGTTTGCATTTGAGCTACGCCATCCCCGATCACCCGTGGGTCGATAACGCCAACGGCGCAGCCGTGCGCATCGCCATGACGGTAGGGCTGCGCAGCAAAGGCGCAAAGAGCTTGGAAGGCAGCTTGCTCAGCGTCACCCGCGAAGAAACAGGCGAGTATGGCGAAGTCAATGTCGCCTTGTTGGAGAAAACCGGGCAGATTCATGCGGATTTGAGTGTGGGGGCGAATGTGGCTACGGCTGTTGCACTTGCCTCGAATGGAGGAATCACAAGTCGCGGCGTGATGCTATTTGGTGCAGGCTTCATCGTCAACCACGATGAGGCAGCTCAACTAGGCCTGGGCAAGACGACTGGCTTGGAGCGCCATATTCGCGATTACCGCAACGGCCGCGACTTGACCGATTCACCGCGAGGCGTGAAAGTGATTGACTTCTATGGCCTGAACGTTGATGAAGTCCGAGCAAAATTTCCCATCGTCTATCAATGGCTTGTAGATCGCGTAAAACCTGAACGCGATACCAACCGTGACATCCAGATTCGAGACAACTGGTGGCTTCACGGCAGAACGCGAGGTGAAATTAGACTTGCACTCGCTGGCCTGCCCCGCTACATCGCCACAGTCGAAACCGCCAAACACCGGACCTTCCAGTTCCTAGATGCCAGCATCTTGCCTGATAACGCTTTAATCGCGATTGCCACGGCCGACCCTTTTCATCTTGGTGTTCAGTCTAGCTCGTCCCACGTTAACTGGGCGTTGGCAGTCGGTGGCAGACTGGGTGTTGGAAACGATCCGCGCTATAACAAATCCCGCTGCTTCGAGACCTTCCCCTTCCCAGACGAAGATACCGGCCTCACGCCCGACCTGCGCGAGACGATTGCCAGCCTCGCCGAGCAGATCGACGCACACCGCAAGCGCCAGCAAGCCGCGCACCTCGGGCTCACGCTCACGGGCATGTACAACGTGCTCACCGCGCTGCGAGAAGGCCGCGCCCTGAATGCCAAAGAGCAAACCATCCACGCCCAAGGCTTGGTGGCGGTGCTCAAGAGTTTGCACGACGAGCTCGATGCCGCCGTGCTCGCAGCCTATGGCCTGCCCGAGCAGATCAACACCGATGCGCTGCTGGAGGCGCTGGTGCAGCTCAACGCCCGCCGCGCAGCCGAAGAGGCCGCAGGCCGCATCCGCTGGCTGCGCCCCGAGTATCAAGACCCCAGCCATGCCGCCCGTGCCAAGCAATCGCTATCAAATCAGGAGCACTCTGCGAAGAATGTACAACGGCTACAGGCCGATTTGGCATTAGAAACTGAGCAAAATGCGCCTTCTAGCGCCACAGCCACCAGCCCCCAGCCTTGGCCCGCCGAGCTTCCAGCGCAGGTTCGCGCCGTATCCCAAGTGCTCGCCAACTCGCCCAAAGCCCTCAGCTTGAGCGAAATCGAAGCCCATTTCAAAGGCCGAGGCCTCTGGAAAAACAGCCTCCCCCGCATCCTAGAAACGCTGGAAGCTTTGGGTAAAGCGTTCCAAACCCAAAAAGAATGGCGCGGAGAATCCTCTCTGCGATGAATTGTCATTCGCCTTAATTCCATGTATATTTAGACATATGACGAAGGAAAAATCTGCAATAGCCCCACAAATTCTCTGTATTGGGGTAATTCCTCGAGAATTAAATTAACTTAGAAGTTAATATACATGCATCTGCTTGAGCTTCCGTTTTCGCAACAAGACAGCTTTTCAGGGCAAGCAAAGCAGTGGAATCTTTACGCTATCGCTGAAAGCGACGGTAGTTGTTCAGTTCAGGATTTTTTAAATGCTCAACTTCGTGGCGGCAACATTAAAGCAGCACAAGCACTCCTCGCTTTCTTGGATGACATGGTATTTGACGCAAAAGGCCCACAACGCTGGATCGGAACGCCGCGCTGCCACGAGTCTGTCAAAGGTGTGCAAATTTACGAATTCAGGCAAGGTAGCTTACGAGTGCATTGGTTTTATGGTCAAGGTAAACGTGTTGCAATTTTGGCTCGCGCGGTCGCCAAACAAAGCAACGCTACGCCCAAGCATCTTGCAAAAGAATTGATTGCACTCAAATCAAGGTATCAGGAAGCCGCCAAAAGCGGCAGCATCACGTTCATCAAGGGATGACAACTGTTTTAGGAATCGTCATGACAAACTTCAACCAACTCCTGGCCACAGCACGCAACAGCGATGGCTATTGGTTTGGCCGGGTCAAGCTCAACGCGGCAACACAACTGCAAGATTTGCTCGCGAGTTCGGGGATGAATCAAGAGCAATATGCCGCCAAGCTCGGCGTGAAGCCGCCACAGGTGTCGCGCGTTCTCAATGGTCTTGGCAACCCTACGCTGGAGACCATTGTCAAAATGGGGCGCGCGCTCGGCTATGTGCCGCGCGTGACTTTCGTGCAAGACGTTGCACAAGCCGCGCGATTTGATGCAGAGACTGACGAAGCGAACCTCGCTTTGGATATTCACCATGTAGCCGTCAAACCAGCTTGCAAAGTGTTCACTTTGCCAAGGAATCGATATGAATCAAGCCAACGAAAGCAACAACTTGCTTCGTCTGCTTACGATGGCTGTGATATCCAATGGCGTAAAGCTGCATAAGTAGTACTACGATGCAACCCAGCCCTGTACAAACCCGCTCGATCCTCTACCGGCGAGTGGAGATCTCACCGCAGCTCACATCAGCCCATCAGATTGATGAGAATCTGAATGCATTCGATCTTGAATGGAATGGCGTTCGGATGGAAGTGGCTACTAGTAGTGATATTGCAGAAGACAGCGCGACCGACCCATCTCTTTTCGTCATCAGCCTGCGTTTACAAATCCAAAACGAAGTGGGGAAAGTTTGCCCGTATAAGCTCGATGTTGAATTAATTGGCTTAATTCAGGTGAACCCCAAATTACCAGCGAATCGTCGGCAAGAGTTAGCAACTGTGAATGGTTTGGCTATCGTCTATGGCGCAGCGCGAGAATTAGTGACGACGATCACAACGCGCATGGAATATGGCCCGTTGGTTTTGCCAGGCGTGAATTTTCAAGATCAGGCACCTGCGCAAAACGCTCCAGCAGAAGCACCTAACGACGCATCATCACGCCTTGAGTAAAAACTCCAAAGCGCTGCCTGCCAATTCAATCACGTCATGGTCATTGAGTAAAACGGGCTCATCGCTGATCGCCATGCCGTTGAGCTTGGGGGCTTGCGCAGCTTCCATGCAAGAGATGTAATAGCCTTGCCTGCGGTGTGCAATCGCCACCAGTGCCACGCCGGGTTGACCAAAGGTGGACACAGCTTTCGAGACGGGAAGCTCTAGCCCGGCAGACGAGCCCGTCAAGACTTTCAAGCTCGCATGCATTGCGCCCGTTGAAGCTTGCGAATGCCCTTCATAGAGCGGCATCGAGAGGGTTTTGCATTCGTCCATCAGCTCATTGGCACGAAAAAATTGGATTTTGAATTTTCCAATCGTAATCACATCACCTTCTTGTAGCAGCTGCATGCGCAGCATCGCTCCGTTGAGATAGGTGCCATTGGTGCTGCCCAAATCAATCAACACCACATCAGCCAGCCCCGAGAGTTCAAATGCGCAATGCTCCCCGCTCACGGCAAGATCGGTCAGCACAATATGGTTGGTCGGCTTGCGGCCTAGCGTGGTGCGCTCGCGGGTGAGATAGGTGCGATGGATTTCAACACCTTCCAGGGTCGTGATAAGTTGCGGCATACAAGCTCCAACAGACGTTTGAAGCCCATCTTATGCCTTAGTCCGCCCTCATGCAAGGTGCAGGCTCAGAGGCGCTGGCTGAGAGGCAAAACTTTGAAGCGAATGCCTCTGGCGCTTACCGTTTGGGCTCAACATCCGTCACATCTTGCAGCACACGGCGAGGCGGCTGATCAGCAGCCCGATCGCTAGGCTGCGCCTGCTTGAAGACCTGCTCAAAACCCGCACGCGGATTCATCCGCATCACGAAAGGATCGATGGGCCTGCCTGTGAGCTTGCACCAAAGCGCACGCACCGCCCAAACGATCAGCAGCAAGAGCATGGCAACGATCAAGCTGGCCGCAAAAATGAGACCAGCAATAACGAAAAGCAAACGCAATAAAAATTTCATCAAGCCGCAACCCACTCAAACTTAAACACCCCCGGCGCATGAATCGGATCAACATCGACGGGGATCACGCTTTTGGGTGGGAATTTGCCTTGGAGGATGAGGGTGGAGAGCGGGTTTTCGATGCGTTGCTGGATGGCGCGTTTGAGTGGTCTTGCGCCGAAGACTGGATCAAAGCCGACTTTGGCCAATTCAGCCAAAGCAGCAGGCGACACTTCTAGAATGAGCTCCATTTTTGCCATGCGCTTGACGAGCGTGGCAAGCTGAATTTTGGCGATTCCCTCGATGTGGTTGGCATCCAGGCTGTGGAAGACGACGGTTTCGTCAATGCGGTTTAAAAACTCAGGGCGGAAATGATTTTTTAGCTCTTCCCATACGGCGTCTTTCACCTCTTCATGCGGCTTACCGACCATCGCTTGGATGATCGGCGAGCCGATATTGCTGGTCATCACGATCACCGTATTTTTAAAATCTACTGTGCGGCCTTGGCCATCCGTCAAACGGCCATCATCGAGCACTTGCAAAAGCACATTAAACACATCCGGATGCGCTTTTTCTACTTCATCCAGCAACACTACGCTATATGGCTTGCGGCGCACGGCTTCCGTGAGATAGCCCCCTTCGTCGTAGCCCACATAGCCCGGAGGCGCGCCAATCAAGCGGCTCACGGAATGCTTTTCCATGAATTCGCTCATATCAATACGAATCAAATGATCTTCGCTGTCGAACATGAAGCCCGCCAATGCTTTGCACAGCTCTGTCTTGCCCACTCCGGTGGGGCCGAGAAAGAGAAAGCTGCCTGTGGGCTTTTGCGGATCGGAGAGTCCCGCACGCGCACGCCGAATCGCATTCGCCACAGCGGTGATGGCTTCGTCTTGCCCCACCACGCGCTCATGCAATCGCGTTTCCATTTGCAGCAGCTTGTCGCGCTCGCCTTGCATCAGCTTGCTCACAGGAATCCCGGTGGATCGCGCCACCACTTCGGCAATTTCTTCTACACCTACCTGCGTGCGAAGCAGGCGCGGGGCATCATTTTTGTCTTTCTTGGCTTCCTTGGCATGCGCATCGCTGAGCTGCTTTTCTAGCCCAGGCAACTTGCCATATTGCAGCTCGGCCACTTGGTTGAATTCACCTTTACGCGTGAGCTCTTCAATCTGAAACCGCAGCTTGTCGATCTCTTCTTTGATATGCGCACTGCCCTGAGCTTGCGCCTTTTCTGCTTTCCAAATTTCATCCAGATCAGCCGCTTCTTTTTTGAGCTTGATGATTTCGATTTCAATCAGCTCCAAGCGCTTTTTAGAAGCATCGTCTTTCTCACGGCGCACAGCTTCGCGCTCAATCTGCAATTGAATCAAACGGCGATCGAGTTTGTCCATCACCTCGGGCTTGGAATCCATCTCAATCTTGATCTTGGCTGCCGCTTCGTCAATCAAATCAATCGCTTTGTCGGGCAAAAAGCGGTCTGAAATATAGCGGTGGCTCAGCTCAGCAGCCGCCACAATCGCCGGATCGGTGATCTGCACGCCATGGTGCACCTCATACTTTTCTTGCAAGCCACGCAAAATAGCAATCGTGGCTTCCACGCTCGGCTCGCCCACGATGATCTTCTGAAACCGACGCTCCAGCGCGGCGTCTTTCTCCACGTATTTTCGGTATTCATCCAGCGTGGTCGCGCCAACGCAATGCAGCTCACCGCGTGCCAGCGCAGGCTTGAGCATGTTGCCCGCATCCATCGCGCCTTCAGCCTTGCCTGCACCCACCATCGTGTGCAGCTCATCGATGAACACAATCGTTTGGCCTTCGTCTTTGGCTAATTCAGAGAGCACCGTTTTCAGGCGCTCTTCAAATTCGCCGCGAAATTTAGCGCCGGCCAAAAGCGAGGCCATATCCAAACTTAAAACGCGCTTTCCTTTGAGTGAATCTGGCACCTCGCCCGCCACAATGCGCTGCGCCAAGCCTTCCACAATCGCCGTCTTGCCCACACCGGGCTCGCCAATGAGAACGGGATTGTTTTTCGTGCGCCGCTGCAAGACCTGAATCGCACGGCGAATTTCATCATCGCGCCCAATGACGGGATCGAGCTTGCCTATGCGGGCGCGTTCGGTCAGATCAATACAATATTTTTTGAGTGATTCGCGCTGGCCTTCAGCATCTGCACTGTTGACGCTTTGTCCGCCGCGCACGGCATCAATCGCCGTTTCAAAGCTCTTGCGCGAGAGACCGGCTTCTTTGGCGGCTTTGCCCAGATCGGTCTTGCTATCAGACAGCGCGAGCAAAAACAACTCGCCTGCAATGAACTGATCGCCGCGCTTGATGCCTTCTTTCTCTGCCGATTGAATGAGCGAGACCAAATCACGCCCCACGGTGACTTGTTCCTGCCCCTGAACTGACGCGAGCTTCTTGATGCCGTTTTCTGCCGCTGCAGCCAACGCAGGCAGATTCACACCCGCACGCTGCAGCAGAGCGCGCGGCCCATCTTCTTGGCGCAGCATGGCGGCCAGCAGATGCGCGGGCTCAATGTAGGCATGATCGCCTCCAAGCGCCAGCGTTTGCGCCTCGGAAAGGGCTTCTTGAAATTTGGTGGTGAGTTTGTCGAGTCTCATAGATACTTCCCTCAATTTGGCGTCTGCTTCAAAGATACGCCCCATTTGCCGCTTTTCAAGGCATAGAATTTGACTTACATCAAGCTATGCTGCCAACACCGTGAATATTCATCAACTTTCCGTTAACTATATCCAAGAACATGACCGCATCTTGGTGCGCATCAACACCACCGCCAGTGAAGAGTTGCGCCTATGGTTCACCCGGCGTCTCACGCTCGGCTTGCAACCCATGCTACAGAAAATCGTGGCCGAATGGGTGGCCAAGCAAGAAGCCGTGACATCGACCATGATCTCGCCCACTGCCGCAGCCGATGCACAAACGCAGCAAATGCTGGCTGAATTCAAGCGTGAAGAATCGCTGCAAAAATCAGATTTTCAAACACCCTACAAAGCTCCCGATGCCCTGCCCTTAGGCCCAGAGCCTTTGCTGGTGACAGAAATCAGCGTCGCACCCTTGCCATCAGGCCAGCTTCAGCTCTCGTTCAACGAAAAAATCCCGCTCGACAACGGCCAGCCCAACCCCAACCCGCGCGGTTTCCGTGTGGCATTGGAGCAAAAATTAGTGCATGGTTTTGTGCATTTACTGGAAAAGGCGGTGGCTTCTTCTCAGTGGGCTGGGTTGACTGCGGTGGCGATGGGATCTGCGGAGCCTACTTTGCCGGGAGAAGGCAATCCTGGCGGCGGGGAGCGGCCTAAGTATTTGAATTGATCTGTGTTTGCGAACACCTAGATAACGCTAAAAACCGTTAGAAACCACAATCCCCCATTTAGCCAAAGCAGCGTCGTCACTCACCCGCGCATCGACCCATCTCGCCCCAGAAGGCGTTTGCTCTTTTTTCCAAAAAGGTGCTTGAGTTTTGAGGTAATCCATCAAAAATTCGCAAGCCTGAAAGCTCTCGCTGCGGTGCGCGGAAGTCACAGTCACCATCACAATTTGGTCGAGTGGCTGTAGCAAGCCGATGCGGTGAATCACGCGAGCAGCGTAGATATCGAAGCGCCTCATCGCCTCATCAATCATCGCTTCAATCGACTTTTCCGTCATGCCGGGATAATGTTCTAGCTCCAGCGTGCTGACATTCAAGCCATCGTTACGATCACGTACTGTGCCCACGAAGCTGCATATTGCACCAACTCGTTTATCACCAGAGCGCAGCAGCTCTATTTCTGTAGCAAGATTGAAGTCCTGCGTTTGAATGACGACACGAGGCAACAAAGGCTCATTCATGACTCTAGCCTCCCGTCACAGGCGGGAAGAAGGCAACTTCACAACCTTCGCTGAGCGCTGAGTCTTCTTCCGTCATCGTGTGATTCAACGCGATTCGAACTGATTTACCGCGAGCTAGCTCTTGCGCGAATGCACCGCCGCGTGCGATCAGTTCGTCACGCAATTGAGCGACAGTGAAAGCAGAAGTTTGCAGCGATTCGCTGCTCTTGCCCAACGCTTCACGAACCGAGGCAAAATATTTGATCGAAACTTTTGTCATCAGAGCAAACTAGAAAAAGGAATGAAATGAACCAGATCGCCTTGTGCAATCGTGCCACCGGCAGGCAGATCGACGAGGCCGTCAGCCCACACGGCAGAGGTGAGTACGCTGGAATTTTGATTTGGGAAAAGATCGAGCCCGCCTGAGATATTGCGCTTCGCACGCAAGAATTCACGGCGTTTATCGGCCTTCGCCCTTATAAAATCTGCGCGAAGTGCTATGGAATAAATAGCAGACAGATCGCCACTGGTTCCAAGTAATCGCGCCAGCAAGGGACGCACGAGCAGCAGAAAAGTGACAAAACCAGAGACTGGATTGCCCGGCAGGCCTACAAAATGGGCGAAGCTACGATCATCACGATTCACCCTTCCATAGGCAAACGGCTTACCCGGCTTCATGGAAATGCTCCATAGATCGAGGCTGCCGAGTTGTTGTACAGCAGGCTTGATGTGGTCTTCCTCGCCCACACTCACGCCGCCACTGGTGAGGATCAAATCATGCGTTTGCGCGGCCTGTTGCAGTGCTTCAAGCGTGGCTTCACGCTGATCCGGAACGATACCTAAATCTGTCACTTCGCAGCCTGCACGCAGCAGCATCGCGCGAAGGAAGAAACGATTTGAGTTGTAAATCGCGCCGGGTTTCAAATCTTGCGGCGCAACTTCACCCGGCATCACCAGCTCATCGCCGGTAGAAAACAAAGCCACTTTTACACGCCGCGTCACCAGCAACTGATCCATGCCCAAACTGGCTGCCAGCCCAAGCGCGGCGGGCGCAAGCGGCTCGCCTTTTTGTAGCGCAACAGTACCCAGTTTGACATCTTCACCGGAAAAACGCACCCATTGCCCTGCCTTAGGCACAGCATTGATACGCACGCCACCTTCGCATTCATTGACCAATTCGCAGTCTTCCTGCATCACCACACAATCAGCGCCCAGCGGCATCGGCGCGCCCGTAAAGATCCGTGCAGCAGACAGCGGCTCAAGCGGTTTTCCAAAATGCCCCGCAGCAATCCGCTGCGTCACTTGCAACACCACGCCCGCCTCGCGCACATCAGAGCTTCTGAGGGCATAGCCATCCATTTGGCTGTTGTCAAAACCCGGCACATCCAAGCTGCTCACCACATCTTGTGCCAATACCCTGCGGTCTGCATCAAAAGTAGAGACTGTTTCCGTCTCGCCCAGCGGCTGCACAGCAGCGAGCAACTCAGCAAGTGCTTCGTCCAAAGAGCGCAGAGGAGGAAATTTTGGGCCGTTCATCGCAGCATCAACTGTATCGGCTCGCCACATATTCAAAGCGATCACCGTGATCCACCAACCATTGCGCCACGGCATCTGCACTGTTGACATCAAGCACCGGGCGCAGCGTCTTGCCTTCAAACGCTTCTGGCGCATCGGTGGCAATGGCCACAATGAAATCATCCTCTTCATACAGCGCGGGCTTGCCAGCACTGGGGCGATGCACTTCAATTTTGAGCAGGTCAGAGCGCTTAAAGCCCTCCACCAGCACCCAATCTACACCTTCATACAGCTCAGCAATCAGGTGATGAACGCTGAGATCCGCTTCTTTTTCAAACTCGCGCATCAGCGCCACACGCTTGCTGGAAGCCACCACCACTTCAAACGCACCCGCCTCGCGGTGGCGAAACGTGTCTTTACCCACGTGATCAATATCAAAAGCATGATGCGCATGTTTGACAACCGAGACTCTCAAACCGCGCAGTTTGAGCGCACCAATCAAGCCTTCGACCAGCGTTGTCTTACCTGAACCTGAATACCCAGCGAATCCAACAACTTTCATATCACTCTCTTTTTGATAGCACTCTACGCACAATGTATAACGGGTAGAGGCCGATTTGTCTTAAAATCAAGCATTCTGCTCAATCAGTGCTTTCACCAGCGCCACATCTGGCTTCATCACCTGTACACGCTTGGGCAAAGCTTCAATGCCTTCAAATTTCGCAGGTCGAGATGGCTCTTGCCCTAAAGCTTCCACAATCGTTGCCGCGAATTTGATGGGTAGCGCCGTCTCCAACACGATCATAGGCACGCCTGATTTCACCTGCTCTTGCGCCACTTTCACGCCATCGGCTGTGTGCGTGTCAATCATGATGCCATGCGCTTTGTAGACCTCGCGAATTGTCTGCAAGCGGTCTGCATGCGTGCTTTTTCCGCTGAGAAAACCAAACTTCTGTGCAGCTTGCTTAAAGCGCGTATCGCCGCTCAGATCAAACATACCCTTCATAGCGATCTGCGTGGTGAACAAATCCTTCACCGCCACGCCATCGCGTCCGAGCAGATCAAAAATAAAGCGCTCAAAATTGCTCGCCTTTGAAATATCCATCGACGGGCTGGATGTCTCATGCGTATCCGCACTGCCCCGCACGCGATACGCGCCCGTGCGGAAAAACTCATCGAGCACATCATTCTCATTGGTAGCCACGACCAACTTGTCAATCGGCAGCCCCATCATCCGAGCCACATGGCCTGCGCAAATATTGCCGAAATTACCGCTCGGCACAGTGAAGCTCACCTTCTGGGCATTCGACGAAGTTGAATACAAATAACCTGCAAAGTAATACACCACCTGCGCCATCAGCCGCGCCCAGTTGATCGAATTCACCGTGCCAATTTTGTATTTTTTCTTGAAAGGCAAATCGTTCGACACCGCTTTCACCATGTCTTGACAATCGTCAAACACGCCCTCCACCGCAATGTTAAATATGTTCTCGTCCATCAAGCTAAACATCTGCGCCTGCTGAAATGGGCTCATACGACCATGCGGGCTGAGCATGAAAACTTTGACACCCTTTTTTCCGCGCATAGCGTATTCCGCAGCGCTACCGGTATCCCCACTGGTGGCGCCAAAAATATTGAGCGTCTCGCCGCGCCGCTCCAACTCGTATTCAAACAAATTGCCCAGCAATTGCATCGCCATGTCTTTGAAGGCGAGCGTGGGGCCGTTAGACAGCGCCTCCAGATGCAAGCCCGTCTTACCCAGCGGGGTGACGGGCGTGATTTCCTTCGTGCCATACACCTCTTGGGTATAGGTTTTCTCGCACAGCCGCTTGAGATCGGCCGCAGGAATATCGTCGATGTAAAGCGAGAGAATTTCAAAGGCCAAAGCCGCATAACCCTGCGATGCCAAGATGCCACGCAAGCGCGTCAAAGCCGCATCGTCGATCTGCGGATAGGTCTCGGGTAGATACAGCCCGCCATCGGGCGCCAAGCCCTCTAACAAGATATCGGAAAAGCCAAGTCGGCCAGCATGGCCACGGGTAGAGAGGTATTTCATGAGAACTGAGTCGAAAACAGCCCTCTATTGTAGAAGCTCACCCAAAAGCCCCCGCAGACAACTCGCCAGGCTACAAACGGGCCGCCAACCTAGCCGCCTGATCAATCGCCCGCTTCGCATCCAGCTCGCCCGCTTCCTTCGCGCCGCCAACCACGTGCGCCGTCTTGCCCAATGCTTGCAGATCATCGGCCAGCGTGCGCAGCGGTAGCTGACCGGCACAGAGCACGATCGTGTCAGCCTCGATCCAGCGGGGGTTCTCGCGCTTTTCGCCGTCGCTGACCATCAAGCCTTCATCTCCAATGCGCTCGTAATTCACGCCGCCCACCATGCGCACTTGCTTCATCTTGAGCGCAGTGCGGTGAATCCAGCCGGTGGTCTTGCCGAGGTTTTCACCGAGCTTGCCTTCCTTGCGCTGCAAAAGCGTGATCTGGCGCTCAGGTGGCTCCACCTTCGGGCCTTGCGCCGCTAAGCCGCCTCGAGTCAGGGAAGGATCTGTCACGCCCCATTCGGCCTGCCACTCAGCGAGATTAGTCGTGGTCGAATGCCCCCCCGTCACCAAAAACTCCGCCACATCAAAACCAATGCCGCCCGCGCCGATAATCGCCACGCGCTTGCCCACCGGCTTTCTATCGCGCAGCACCTCGATGTAGCTCAAGACCTTGGCGTGATCCTGCCCGGCAATCTTGGGATCGCGCGGCAACACGCCGGTGGCGATGATCACTTCATCAAAGTCTTTGAGATCGCTGGCTACAACCTTTTTGCCCAACTGCAAGCTCACGCCCGTGACTTCCACGCGCCGATTGAAATAACGCAGCATCTCGTGAAACTCTTCTTTGCCTGGCACTTGTTTGGCCATGTTGAGCTGGCCGCCCAGCTCAGCCGCCGCGTCAAACAAATGCACGTCATGCCCCCGCTCGGCGAGCACCGTCGCTGCAGTGAGCCCCGCAGGCCCTGCGCCCACCACGGCTACGCGCTTTTTCGCTACCGTGGGGCGATAAACCAATTCCGTCTCATGGCAAGCACGCGGGTTCACCAAGCAGCTGGCCAGCTTGTTTTTAAACGCATGGTCGAGGCATGCCTGATTGCAGGCAATGCAAGTGTTGATCTGATCCGCTTGCGAGAGCCGCGCCTTCTTCACAAAATGCGCGTCGGCCAATAAAGGCCGCGCCATCGAGACCATATCGGCGCAGCCGTCGACGAGCACCTGCTCAGCCACTTCGGGTGTGTTGATGCGGTTGCTGGTGACAAGCGGCGTCGTGATGCCGCTGGCCGTAAATTCGGCCTTCATCTTCTGCGTCACCCAAGCGAATGCCGCTCGCGGCACGCTGGTGGCGATCGTCGGCACGCGGGCTTCGTGCCAGCCAATGCCGGTGTTGATGATGCTCGCGCCGCCGGTCGCCACCGCTTTGCCGAGGGTCACGATCTCTTCCCAGCTGCTGCCGCCCGGCACCAAATCAATCATCGAAAGGCGATAAATGATGATGAAATCTTTGCCCACCGCCTCGCGCGTGCGCTGCACAATTTCTAGCGGCAGCCGCATGCGATTGGAATAATCCCCGCCCCATTCATCATCCCGATGGTTGGTGGCTTTGGAGAGGAATTGGTTGATCAAATACCCTTCCGAGCCCATGATCTCCACCCCATCGTAGCCCGCCTCGCGCGCCTTCGCAGCGCAATTCACAAACGCACGAATCTGCCGCTCCACGCCGCTGCTAGACAGCTCAAAAGGCGTGAACGGTGTGATTGGAGATTTCAGGCGAGAAGCAGATACCGCCAGCGGATGATAGGCATAGCGCCCCGTATGCAAAATTTGCAACGCAATCTTGCCCCCCGCGCTGTGCACAGCATCTGTCACCACCCGATGCCGCTTTGCCGCTCGCGAGCTAGACAGCGTGCCCGCAAAAGGCTTCGTCCAGCCCGCAATATTCGGCGCAAAGCCACCCGTCACCATCAGCCCCACCTCGCCTTCAGCCCGCTCGCGGAAATAAGCCGCCAGCCGCGTCAAATCGCGCCCCTCCTCCAGCCCCGTATGCATCGAGCCCATGAGAACGCGGTTTTTAAGTGTGGTGAAGCCCAGATCGAGCGGGGCGAGGAGGCGTGGGTAGAGGGAGTGAGGTGCATTCGAATTCATGGCGCACATCATAAGTGCGACTCTCCCGTTGCGCATGCACTCTGGGGACAAGCGCTTAGAGCGTGATGCCTAGGCTTGCTCAGGGTTTGTCCGCGAGCGGAATACAAATCGCCGTTTGCCACTGCGCGGGCGGGCAGGAGCGCGGGTCGTTCAGGTATTCCTCCATCGGCGGCTGATCGCTGGGCTCTTGGCCGCTGGTGGGCAGCCACACTTGGTAGAGCCAGCGATAGGCTGTGTTGAGCTCGGCATAGGGCTCGGTGAACACCATGAGCGCGCAGCGGCCTGTGCTGGTGTGCGTGAGGTGGACGGGTGCATCGCCTGTTTGTAAAGTGAAATTCTCTGGCACTTGAATGCATGCTTGGCTGCGTAAGTTGGCTAAAGATTTGGAATCAGGGTCATCGTAGTACAAGCCAAACATCCGCGACGGTGACAAAATTTGTGGCCCAATCAATTGGCGGCCCACCGCCCAAGCGGTGAGCTTCTGGAAGCTATCGCCAATCGCGTTGTAGCTGCCTTGGTGAGGCCAAGCGGCCACGCGGATCGGCGATAACGCCACGATTTCCACAGCTCGCTCAGGCAGAGCGCCAAGGCCACTTGGATAGTTGGCAGGCATCGCCTCGCCTTGCTTGATGCTCGCCATCACCAGCGCCAGCGAGGTTTTGGCATGCTGGCGATACTGCGCGGGCGCTGCGCCATAGTGCTCTTTGAAAGCGCGGCCAAAGGCTTTCACGCTGCCATAGCCCGCCTTCTTGGCAATCGCTGCCACCGATTGCTGCGATGAATTGAGCATCACCGCCGCGTGGTGCAAGCGCATGCGCCGCACCGTCTCGGCAATCGGCTCGCCCATCACAGCGGTGTACACCCGATGAAAGTGATAAGGCGAGAAATGCGCCAGCTCGGCCAGCCGATCCAAATCAGAAGGCTGATCCAAGTGATTGACCAACCAATCCGTTACGCGCTGCATGCGAGCGCGCCACGAATCGAGCGTGATACTGCGGTTCTCCGTCGTCTGCGCCGCGCTCATCGCAAGCGCCTTATGTCAATTCACGCACACCAATACAAATCGCCACTTCATCTGGCGCAAGGTACTCTTCAAAATCCGTCGCATACAAGCGCTGCACATCGCTGCGCGGCGCGCTGAAATGCTGCCACACCTGCATCCACCCCGCAATCACCGCTTGCGGCATCACGCCCTTGGAAGTAAACACCAAATACTGGCCCGCTTGCACTTGCATAGTTTTCATACCCGGCAAGGCGCTGCTGGCCGCCTTGATACCCGCCGTCACATCAAACGCGCCATTCCAATCGCTCTCATACTGGTCATACACACCCACGATATTCAGCGAGTTCGGGCCGGTTTGAAACAAACCACTGGCAAAAAACTGCCCCCACAGTGGCCCAATCTTGGCCGTTAGTGGACTTTGCTCATCGGCGTTTTTTGAGCGGGTGGAAAGACCCGTGACGGCGAAGGATTCAAAGGTTTTGAGTTGGGGGTTCATGCTGCGCTCCGTATGAAATTGAGGCTAAGTCAGACTTTAAGGGAAACGCATTAACTTGGTTGCGGTCTTCAAGCCTGATTGGCTATCTTAAGGTTTCGCTCCACCTTTTGTACCTGCGTCGTACCATCGGGCAGTTGCCTCATAAAGTTTTTTGAAAACACACGCGATTGAGATGATCGCTATCAAACCTTCTCCCCGCGCGCCTTCCAAAAAATTTCTGAAATAAACAACCGCGCCCCAAGGGGCGCGGTATTAGAACAGCCCGGGCTGTTGATAGGTTTGCTGATACTCTCGTCCTTGGTTCTGCACATACTTCCCAATCTGCTTCTCGTCCCCGTGTTTGCCCACTGTGCTAGCGAAG
>JANOJL010000067.1:0-198647 GCA_031418715.1 Variovorax sp.
CTACTATGCCCGCTGTGCGGCGGGCTAATGCGAATCATCGCGTTCATCACGCACAGCGTCGATATCCGGCAAATGCTTGATCACATCGGGGTGCAGTCTGAGCCGCCAAACATCGCACCAGCGCGTGGACCGCCGATGTGGGAGGACTTTGATGCGCAGAGGGGTGAGGGTACCCAAGTCGAACCAGACTGGGATCTGGCGGCGCAACCGGCACCAGACTACGCGGTCGATCAGCGCATCAGTGGGTGATGGATGCAAGCAGTGATCCAAGGCGGCGTCTCAGACACGCTGCGGGGCGGGGCTACGCGTGCGCCAGACGAGAAGACATTTTGCGCTCAACGAACCCACAATTTAAGCGCCGTCACCGGCCAAGTTACACAAATCAATGCCCGCGCCTGCCTCAAACCCGTGCCATGCTTGATCTTATGAGGTTGAATTTCCTATCCGTTTCACAGCAGCATCAAAATGGCTGAAAACCAGTTCTAGACTTCTCGCCCCGACTCGCGCCCCATCAGCAGCGCCACCGCCTGCTTCGCATCAATTTTCCCAGCCAGCAGTGCCACTACGCATTGCGTGATTGGCATCTCTATATTTAAGCTTTGCGCACGCGCGAGCACGGCTGATGCGCAGCGTGCGCCTTCGGCCACATGGCCGAGCGATGCGGTAGCTTGCGCGAGGCTCTGACCTTGCGCGAGCAGCAGCCCGACTTTTCGATTGCGGCTCAAATCGCCGGTGGCGGTGAGTACCAAATCGCCTAAACCAGACAAGCCCATGAATGTCTCAGCTTGCGCGCCGAGCGCTAAACCCAGGCGTGTCATCTCAGCCAAACCGCGTGTGATCAGTGCGGCGCGGGCGTTCAAGCCCAGTTGCAAACCATCGCACAAACCGGTGGCAATGGCGAGTACATTTTTCACCGCGCCACCGACCTCCACGCCGATCACATCGCTGCTTTCATAGACCCGCAATCGCTCGCTGTGAAACGCTGCCACCAACGCTTGTGTCACTGCCTGATGAGAGCTGGCCGCCACCAAAGCCGTCGGCTGGCCGAGAGCGACCTCCTGCGCAAAGCTCGGTCCGCTGAGCACGCCCAGCTTTCGATTCGCGATGGATTCTGGCGCGTTCTGGGCAGCAATTTCGTGACCGAGCAACCCGTTTTCATTAAAACCTTTGCACAGCCATGCCATTGGTAAGCTGACGCTGCTGAGCTCTTGCAGGCTTTGAGCCAGCCCCGCCATCGGGGTGGCAATGATGATGAGATCAGCTTGATCAGCGTTCCAGAGAGAGGCAGTCCGCGCATCGCCAGCGCTGATCTGCAAAGTTTCAGGAAAACCGTGGCCGGGCAAGTAAAGCGAATTACAGCGCTCTTGCTGCATTTGGAGAGTCTGGGCCACATCCCGAGCCAATAAGCACACAGAGTGCCCTGCGCGGGCGGCGGAAATGCTCAGAGCCGTACCCCAAGCCCCTGCGCCAACCACTATCAATTTCATAGCATTCTGCGCAGGTTTTATAACGGGTAGAGGCCTAAATGGCTTAGAAACCAAGCCTCAGGCGCGCAATTAGGCTGCCGCTTGCTCAGCCTGCTGTGCCTCATACATCGCCTGGAAATTGATCTCAGCCAAATGCACTGGCGGAAAGCCCGCACGGGTGATGATGTCGGCCACGCTAGCGCGAAGATATGGATACACGATTTGCGGGCAAGCAATGCCAAGCACCGGGCCCATCTGCTCTTGTGGCAGGTTGCGAATTTCAAAGATGCCAGCCTGCTTGGCTTCCACCAAAAACACGGTTTTGTCTTGGATCTTGGTCGTCACCGTTGCCGTCACCGACACTTCAAACACGCCTTCAGCAGCTGGCACAGCCTCCACGCCGAGCTGGATGTCCACAGCAGGTTGCTCCGTCTCCAGCAAGATCGCAGGCGAATTGGGTTGCTCCAGCGACATGTCTTTCAAATAGACACGCTGAATTTGGAAAACAGGGGCAGCATCCGCAGCAACAGCGCCTTGGACATCGGTGACTTGGTTCTCAGCCATGGTGAAATTCTTTCGATAAGGGAAACAAAACAAAGCCCGCTGGCTGCGGGCTAGCCGTGATTATCGCAGAGGGTTGAGTCGGGTTTTGTGATGACTCAAGCGGCTTGCAACAGCGCAATCAGCCCGCCCTTGCCATCCAGCGCAATCAACTCATCGCAGCCGCCGACATGCGTCTGGCCAATGAAAATCTGCGGTACGGTGCGACGGCCCGTGATCTGCATCATGTGATCGCGCTGCACCGGATCGGTGTCAATACGAATCTCTTCAATCGTCTCCACACCCTTGGCCTTGAGCACCTGCTTAGCGCGGATGCAGAATGGGCAGACAGCGGTGGTGTACATCTTCACGGCTTGCATGACAAATCTCTTTCTCAATCAACAATCTTCAGGTTTTTTGCAGCGGTAAACCTGCTTCGCGCCAAGCTTTCAGGCCACCCGCGAGAGCTTGCACATTGGCATAACCCAGTTTTTTCACAGCTGCCACCGAGCGTGCAGCGCGCGGGCCAGCGGGGCAGACCAAAATAATCGGCAACGCTTTGTTTTTCACAGTTGCCTCCATCTTGGTGGTGATGTCAGCCGCTGGTAGATTTTTCGAGCCAGCAATATGAGAGCCCGCATATTCAGCCGGATCACTCACATCCACCACCACCGCTTTTTCGCGGTTCATCAGCTGTACTGCGCCGTTCGCGTTCAGAGTACCCGTGCCGCCGAGCGAGCCGCCCTTGATGGCCGGCCAAAGCAGCATTCCAGCCGAGCCAATCGCCACAGCTAACAACGTCCAGTTGTCGATCAAAAAATTCATGTCAAACCCAATTCGTAACTAAAACCAAAGACGCATTTTAGAATGTTGTGCTGCGCATTGCCAAAGCAAGCCTTTTTATTCACTCTTTCTACACCGGACACCCATGTACAAACTCGTGCTCATCCGCCACGGCGAATCCAGCTGGAATCTCGAAAATCGCTTTACAGGCTGGGTCGATGTTGACCTCACTGACACAGGCATTCAACAAGCCAAAACGGCTGGCCAGCTCCTCAAAACTGGGGGTTATGAGTTTGACGTGGCCTACACCAGCGTTTTAAAACGCGCCATCCGCACCCTCTGGCTGGCTCTGGATGAGATGGATCGCACTTGGTTACCGGTCATGAAACACTGGCGCTTGAATGAGCGCCATTACGGCGCTTTGCAGGGTTTGAACAAAGCCGAGACCGCCAAAAAATTCGGCGACGAGCAAGTGCTCATTTGGCGCAGAAGCTACGACACGCCGCCACCTGCATTGGAGGCCAACGATCCGCGCAGCGAGCGAAGCGATATCCGCTATGCCAAACTCAAACCCCAAGACATTCCACTCACCGAATGCCTGAAAGACACCGTGGAGCGCGTGATCCCCTTCTGGAATGAATCTATGGCACCTGCCATCAAAGCGGGCAAGCGCATCGTCGTGGCTGCACATGGCAACTCGATTCGCGCCTTGGTCAAGTATCTGGATGGCATTTCTGACAGCGATATCGTGGGGGTGAATATTCCCAATGGCATCCCGCTTGTCTATGAGCTGGATGCGAACTTGAAGCCTATTCGCCACTACTACTTAGGCGATGCGCAAGCAGCGGCCAAGGCGGCCGCTTCAGTGGCAGCCCAAGGCAAGGCTTGATCGGGGTTTTGCTACGAAGCGTTAAGGCAAGTGGCATCTATCGGTAAAACCCTGCTCAGAATGCAGGAACTGACGCGTAAAAACCGCCTCAAAGGTGTATATTTCTCCACTAATGCGCCTCTATGGTGAGGCGCGTAGCAGTGGGCAGGCATTGACCGTCATGAATTCAAAACTCAAAGTCGCAGGTTGGATCAGCATGGGCGCTCTCGCGGGCGCTCTCACAACAATTTCTTTGCAATCGGTGGCGCAACGCGCTCTCGCCCCGTTGCCGCTAGAAGAATTGCAACAGTTGGCGGCTGTCTTTGGCATGATCAAATCCGATTACGTCGAACCCGTTGATGAGAAAAAACTCATCACCGAAGCCATCTCCGGCATGGTCACCAGCCTCGATCCTCACAGCCAGTATTTCGACAAAAAATCCTTTAAAGAATTTCGAGAAGGCACCAGTGGCAAATTCGTCGGTGTGGGTATTGAGATTGCACAAGAAGAAGGCTTGGTGAAAGTCGTCTCTCCGATCGAAGGCTCGCCCGCATTTCGCGCTGGCTTGAAGCCCAACGATATGATCACCAAGATTGACGACACCGCCGTTAAAGGCCTGCCTCTGAATGAAGCCGTCAAGCGAATGCGAGGCGAGCCCAACACCAAAGTCATCCTCACGATCTTTCGCCGCGAGGAAAACAACCGGACCTTCAGCGTGACCATCACGCGCGAGGAAATTCGCACCCAATCCGTGCGCAGCAAAAATATTGAGCCTGGCTACGCTTGGCTGCGCGTGAGCCAATTCCAAGAGCGCACCACCGATGATTTCGCGCGTAAACTGGAAGAAATTTACCGCGCTGACAACAACCTCAAAGGTCTCGTGCTCGATCTGCGCAACGATCCGGGTGGTTTGCTCGATGCTGCGGTGGCCATCTCTGCTGCCTTCTTGCCTGATAACGTCACTGTTGTGTCCACCAACGGTCAACTCGCTGAAAGCAAGTTCACCTACAAGGCTTCACCCGAGTTTTACCGCCGTGGCGGTGCCGATCCCGTCAAACGCCTGACCGACAACACACGCGGTATCTACAAAACCTTGCCCGTCGTCGTGCTCGTCAACGAAGGCTCAGCTTCAGCCAGTGAGATCGTTGCAGGCGCATTGCAAGACCATGGCCGCGCCAAGATCATGGGCAGCCAAACCTTCGGCAAAGGCAGTGTGCAAGTGATCCGCCCCCTCGGGCCCGACACCGGTTTGAAGCTCACCACTTCGCGCTACTACACCCCAAAAGGCAACTCCATCCAGGCCAAAGGTATCGTGCCCGATATCATGGTGGACGAAACCGCTGAAGGCAATCTCTTTGCCGCGCTGCGCACCCGCGAGGCCGACTTGACCAAACACTTAGAAGACAAAAACGATCCCGCTTCCGCCGAAAAAGCCAAGGCTGCAGAAAAAGAGCGCGAGAAAGACCGCGAAGAAGCCCGCAAGCGCTTGGAAGAGTTCAACAAAAAACCAGAAGCCGAGCGCCGCATCCCAGAGTTTGGTTCCGACAAAGATTTCCAGCTCCAGCAAGCCATCAATCAGCTCAAAGGCCGCGATGTGCTCATCAGCAAAACACTCACAGCTCGCAAAGATATACCGAAAGAGCAGTGATGCTCTGCCTCCTCTCTCACAAGCCCGGTTCGCCGGGCTTTTGTATTTAAGCACCCTACTTTTGCGTATCATTGCCCCATGACAGACGACCAATTGCTTCGCTACTCTCGCCACATCCTGCTGAATGAAGTAGGCGTAGAGGGTCAAGAAAAAATTCTTAGATCGCATGTCTTGGTGATTGGCGCAGGCGGCCTAGGTTCGCCCGTGGCTTTGTATTTAGGCACAGCGGGTGTAGGGCAAATCACCATCGTGGACAACGATGTGGTGGACATGACCAATCTGCAACGCCAAATTGCTCACAATCAAGCCAGAGTCGGCATGAATAAAGCGATAAGCGCTCATGAATCAATAGCGGCTATCAACCCTGAAGTACGCGTCAATTGCGTCACAGAGCGCGCTGACGAGGCACTACTCGACACACTCGTGGAGCGAGCCGATGTCGTGATCGATTGCTGCGACAACTTCGCCACGCGCCATGCAGTGAACGCCGCTTGCGTCAAACACCACAAGCCGTTGGTGAGCGGCGCAGCAATCCGATTCGACGGCCAGATCAGCGTGTTTGACATGCGCGAGCCCAGCGCCACGCGCACGTCACCCTGCTACGCCTGCGTGTTCCCGCCCGAAGCCACATTCGAAGAAGTACGCTGCGCCACGATGGGCGTGTTTGCGCCGCTGGTGGGCATCATCGGCAGCATGCAAGCGGCTGAGGCTTTGAAAATTCTGAGCGGCGCGGGCTCATCGCTGGCAGGGCGTTTGCAGATGCTGGATGGGCGGGCAATGGAATGGAATGAGGTGCGCGTGCATCGGCAGTTGGCTTGTCCTGTTTGCTCGGGTTGATGTCTTCGCGCTATGGGTCATCTGTGGCCAGTGCTCGGCGATCTTCAAGGTAGCAGAGAGGCTACAAAATAGATATCAATCTGCAGTGATCTTTGCAGATTTGATCACCTTGCCCCATTTGTCATACTCCGCTTGGGCATAAGCCATCATCTCGCGCGGGCCGATGAAGTTGGCTTCTGCACCTAGGCTGGTGGCGCGGTCTTTGAAGGTTTGCACGGCCATGATTTTTTGCACTTCTGCCGCGATACGATCCACCGCCGCTTTGGGCGCTTGCGCATGGGTGTAAAGCGCAAACCAAGCGTCTACTTCATAGCCCTTCAAACCAGCTTCTGCACCCGTGGGCACATTGGGCAAGCTCGCCAAGCGGCGCGGGCCTGCCACTACCAAAGGCGTGAAACGACCACTCTGAATATGCGGCATGAGCGATGGCGCAGTCGTCACCGTCAGATCGATCTGGCTGGCCAGTAAATCGGTAATCGTGGGGCCGGAGCCGCGATAAGGGATGTGCGTGATAAATGTGCCACTGATTTGCTTGAACAGCTCGGTGGCGATATGTTGCACGCTGCCATTGCCGGAGCTGCCGTAATTGAGCTTGCCGGGGTTTTTCTTGGCAAAGGCAATCAACTCTTGCACGGTTTTGATACCTAGATTCGAGCGCACGACCATCACTTGCGGCGCCGAGTAAACATTGGCAATGGCCTGCAAATCCTTGAGCGGATCGTAGGGGAGCTTCACGAGATGCGGGCTCATGCAGTGGAAACCCGAATAAGCCATGAGCAGTGTGTGCCCATCGGGCTTGGCGTTGATCACGACCTGCGCGCCCACTGCGCCATTGCCGCCACCTTTGTTGTCCACCGCCACAGCCTGGCCGAGTGCTTTACCCAGCGGATCAGAAATGGCGCGAGAGGAAATATCTGCCGTTCCACCGGGGGGCGCGGGCACAACGATGGTGAGCTGGCGCTCCGGGAAGCTCTGGGCACTCACCCACGGGCTGGCAAGCAGGCTGCCTGCGCCTAAAGCGATGGCATGGCGGCGTCGGATAGAAAGAGTCATGAAAAAATCCTTAAAGATTGAAAGCAATGGATCGCATTAAATCGAAAGCGCAGCGCTTTGACACTCCGCAGAATCACCAGTATGGCATCGTGAATCACGATGGCTTGCAGCGTATCTCGTGAGAAAATCAGGTCTTTCTATCGCCAACCACGATTTCTCTCCCCTTCTTCGTCATGAAACCCTCCGAGCGCAGCTTTGCGCGCCGCATTGATCTCACCACGCTACAGCTCTTTGCCGCGGTGTGCGAGCACGGCAGCATTGGCAAGGCGGCGGATAAGGAATTCATCGCAGCTTCCGCAGTGAGCAAGCGGCTTTCGGATTTGGAGGCGGCGGCTGGCACTGCCCTGCTCTATCGCCATGCACGCGGCGTGAGCCCCACGCCCGCGGGCGAGGCATTTTTGCACCATGCGCGATCTGTGCTTTTGAGCTTAGATCGCATGCAAGGCGATCTGGGCGAATATGCTGAAGGCGTGAAAGGTCATGTGCGCATTCACGCAAATATTTCTGCGATTGTCGAATTTTTACCGGAAGACATTGGCGCGTTTGCCAAGCTGCATTCGCAGATCAAAATTGATTTGCAGGAACATCTGAGCAGCGATGTGATTCGCGCTGTGCATGACGGCGCAGCAGACGTGGGCATTTGTAATCAGCAAGCTGATTTGCAAGGCTTGCAGCAGCAAATTTATCGGCAGGACAAGCTGATGGCGGTCTTTCCGCGCAAGCATGTGCTCTCGCGGCGTAAGCAAATTGCCTTTGTGGAGACGCTGGGTTTTGACCATGTGGGTTTACACAGCACAAGCGCTTTGTATCTCTCGCAGCGCCGCGCTGCCGCCGAGGTGGGCAAGCAACTTCAATTGCGCATTCAAGTGACATCGCTGGATGCCATGTGCCGCATGATTCACAACGGGCTGGGCGTGGGCGTGATGCCGGATCGCGCTTTTGAATTGGTGGGCAGCGTAGGCGATTTGATCGCTGTGCCGCTGACAGACGCGTGGGCCGCGCGTGACTTGCTGATCGTCGCCCGCGATTTTGATACCTTGCCAGCGCCTGCTAGGCTATTGGTAGAACATTTGATGGCTACTGCGCCAAAATCTTAAAATGCATATTCTTAAGGACATTTACATGCCACGCACAGCAACAGCCCGCACGCTCTACGACAAAATTTGGGATGAACATGTCGTTCACACCGAGGAAGACGGCACATCTGTGCTCTACATTGACCGCCATTTGGTGCATGAAGTCACCAGCCCGCAAGCGTTTGAAGGCTTACGTCAAGCGGGTCGCAAAGTCTGGCGCGTCAGCTCCATCGTGGCCACTGCCGATCACAACACGCCGACCACCGGCTGGGAGTTGGGCTACGACGGCATTGCCGATTTGGTGAGCAAAGAGCAAATCACCACACTGGATGCCAACATCAAAGAGTTTGGCGCAGCGGCTTATTTCCCGTTTCTCAACAAGCAGCAAGGCATCGTGCATGTGATGGGGCCTGAGCAAGGCGCAACGCTGCCGGGTATGACGGTGGTTTGCGGCGACTCCCATACCAGTACGCATGGCGCATTCGGTGCGCTTGCGCATGGCATCGGCACAAGCGAGGTGGAGCATGTCATGGCCACCAACACGCTGCTGGCCAAGAAGGCGAAGAATCTGCTCGTGAAAGTCGAAGGCGCATTGCAAAAAGGCATAACCGCGAAAGATGTGGTCTTAGCCATCATCGGCAAAATCGGCACGGCAGGCGGCACAGGCTACACCATCGAATTTGCAGGCTCAGCCATTCGCAGCTTGAGCATGGAAGGCCGCATGACGGTATGCAATATGGCGATTGAAGCCGGCGCGCGAGCAGGTCTCGTAGCGGTCGATGAGAAGACGATTGAGTATGTCAAAGGCCGCCCGATGTCTCCCACGGGTGTGACGCTGGATCATGCGATCGCGTATTGGAAAGGTTTGCAAAGCGATGCCGATGCGAAATTTGACCAAATTGTTGAATTGGATGCCACGCAAATCGTTCCGCAAGTAACTTGGGGTACATCGCCCGAAATGGTACTCGGCGTAGATGCCCGTGTACCCGATCCTGACAAAGAAAAAGACGATAGCAAGCGCAGCGGTATCGAACGTGCGCTCTCCTACATGGGCTTGCAACCCGGCAAAGCTTTGGTCGATATCTCAATAGACAAAGTCTTCATTGGAAGCTGCACCAACAGCCGCATTGAAGACATGCGCGAAGCCGCAGCGGTGGTGAAAAAGCTTGGCCAGAAAGTAGCCAAGAATGTGAAGCTGGCCTTGGTCGTACCCGGCTCAGGTTTGGTCAAAGCCCAAGCCGAGCGCGAAGGTTTGCATGAGATTTTCAAAGCCGCAGGTTTTGAGTGGCGCGAACCGGGTTGCAGCATGTGCTTGGCGATGAACGCTGATCGCTTAGAGCCCGGCGAGCGCTGCGCCTCGACCAGTAACCGCAACTTCGAAGGTCGCCAAGGCGCAGGTGGCCGCACCCATTTGGTCTCTCCAGCCATGGCCGCCGCGGCTGCCGTGCATGGACACTTTGTTGATGTCCGTCGTTTTGCGTAAAGTATGGCATTTAAACCCTCTAAAGGAATCACCATGAAAACTCTCATTTCCACCCTGATCATCGGTTTCTGCTTGACCATCACTGGCTGCAACACCATCAAAGGCGCTGGGCAAGACATTCAAAAAGCGGGCGAGAAAATTGAAGATGCTGCGAAGAAGAAGTAAGCATGAACAAGTTCACCATTCATAAAGGCCTCGTCGCGCCGATTGACCGGGAAAACGTCGATACTGACGCGATCATCCCCAAGCAATTTTTGAAACGCATCAGCAAAGCGGGCTTCGGCGACAACTTGTTTGATGCTGATCGCTTCCTTGATCCGGGCGAGCCGTATTCAAAACTCGCTGACCGCAAAATCAATCCCGATTTCGTGCTCAATCAGGCCAGATACCAAGGTGCAAGCGTCCTGCTTTGTCGCAAGAATTTCGGCTGCGGCTCCTCAAGAGAGCATGCGCCTTGGGCGATTGAGCAATACGGCTTTCGCGCTTTGATTGCGCCGAGCTACGCCGACATTTTCTTTAACAACTGCTTCAAGAATGGCCTGCTGCCTATCGTGCTGCCAGAAGCTATCGTCGCAAAATTGTTTGACGAAGTGTTGGCCTTCCCGGGCTACCAGCTCACCATCGATTTGGAAAAGCAAGTCATTTTGAAAGCTGATGGAGAGAGCATTCCATTCGACGTGCAAGCCTTCCGTAAATATTGCCTGATCAACGGCCTAGACGACATTGGCCTCACGCTGCGACACAGCGAAAAGATCAAGGCCTTTGAAGTAGAGCGCTTAGCTACTAAGCCTTGGCTGACACAGACTGTTTAAGCATATTTTTAAGCAAAATCGGCCTCTTGGCGTTATAAAACCTGCGCAAGCAGCTATCAAATAAATAGCATTAAATCATGAAAATCGCAATCCTCCCCGGTGATGGCATCGGCACTGAAATCGTCGCCGAAGCTGTGAAGGTGCTCAAGGCTCTTGATCTGACATTTGAAATGGAGTCGGCCCTCGTAGGCGGTGCTGCGTATGAAGTACACGGGCATCCGCTACCCGAAGCGACGCTGAATTTGGCCAAGCAAGCCGATGCGATTTTGTTTGGTGCGGTGGGTGATTGGAAATACGACAAGCTGGATCGCCCGCTGCGCCCTGAGCAAGCGATTCTCGGTTTGCGCAAAAACCTCGGGCTTTTTGCGAACTTCCGCCCTGCGATTTGCTATGAGCAATTGGTGAGTGCTTCGAGCTTGAAGCCGGAGCTGATTGCAGGCTTGGACATTCTCATCATCCGCGAGCTCACCGGCGATATTTACTTCGGCCAACCGCGTGGCCGCCGCGTGGCGACTGACGGACATTTTCCCGGTGCGGAAGAAGCGTTTGACACGATGCGCTATAGCCGCCCCGAGATCGAGCGCATTGCGCATGTAGCCTTCCAAGCGGCGATGAAACGCAGTAAAAAAGTCACCAGTGTGGACAAATCCAATGTGTTGGAGACCTTCCAACTCTGGAAGGATGTGGTCAGCGAAATCGGCTTGCAATACCCGGAAGTGAAACTCGATCACATGTATGTGGACAATGCCGCGATGCAACTCGTGAAGGCGCCGAAAGCATTTGACGTGATCGTCACGGGCAATATGTTTGGGGATATTTTGAGCGATGAAGCCAGTATGCTCACCGGCTCGATTGGTATGCTGCCCAGCGCCTCGCTGAATAGCAAAAACCAAGGTTTGTATGAGCCGAGTCACGGCAGTGCGCCCGATATTGCTGGCAAAGGCATCGCCAACCCCTTGGCCACGATTCTGAGCGCTGCGATGATGCTGCGCTTTTCGTTGAACAAAGAAGAAGCGGCTGAGCGCATTGAAACCGCCGTGAAAAAAGTACTCTCGCAAGGTTTTCGTACGGGTGATATCTATGTGGAAGGCAATGCAGGCGAAACGCCACCGCTGGTGAAAGTCAACACGGTGCAAATGGGCGATGCGGTGGTGAAAGCTCTGGGTTGATGGCTTAGAGCAGATCGTGCAATGACACTTTCATGTGAGCGCGTTGTGAGGCGCAAGGCTCTTAAGGGGTTCACCTTGATTGAGTTGATGGCGGTGATCGCTGTCATCGCCATCCTCGCCTTGATTGCCCTGCCCTCGCACATGGACAGGATCGTCAAAGAGCAAATTCTCGAAGGCATCAAACTTTCAGAAATTGCCACCAAGCGTGTGGATGCTTACTGGACGGCGACAGGTAAGCTACCCGACAACTACGAGACCCTCGATTTGCCCGCAGCCGACAAAATCGTGAACTCATGCGTTAGCAGCATCACAGTGGACGAAGGTGCCGTACACATCAACTTTGGCAATCAAGCCAGCAGCTCCCTCGGCGGCAAAATGCTCAGCCTGCGCCCAGCAGTGGTGGACGAAGCACCCGCCGTGCCCATCACATGGATCTGCGCCCAAAGCGCAACGCCCGCGAATATGACTGCCAAAAGCGACAACCGCAGCAACATTCCCAAAAACTTGCTGCCGCTGCGCTGCCTCTGAGAAGTTCTCAGCGCTGCGATAGTCGCCGAGCCAGAATCACGCCGGCGCAGCACCCACGCATTGCGCCATCACAAAGCCAAAAGCTCTTGCTGGCGCGATGCCGACAAAGGTAACAGGGATGTCTGCTTATTTGATCGCTGCTTGGTTACCACCAACTGGCAGAGATTCTCCAGCCTTCAGATTGCCATTTCGCACTAGCATATAAGCGACGATTGCAGTTTTTGCTGCATCGTCGATCTTTGCTGGATTGTCAAATGGCATCAACATTTGCATGTACTCAAATAACCCCTTGGCGTTATTAAATTTTCCAATGTCATGGCCTGCGCCCCAGATGGGACGAGGGAATGGGACGGCATCGCGTCCCTTCACCCCATGGCAGAGTGCACAGTTTTGTTGATATAAAACTGCGCCTCTGAGCACCTGTTCACTCGCACCTAGAGGTGGAGGTGGTACAGCAACTGTTTGCGCGAAACCGTTCGATAGATGCGTTGCTAGAGCAGCCAGTATTACTGCCTTGATTTTCAGAAATTTCATGCGACTCGGATTTTAAATTTAGGAATAGCACTGTTGGCCATACCCAGTTGGTTAAAAGGAACAGTCGCCGCTTGCACATTGCCCGCCATGTCGGAGCCACGGGTCTCAATCACATGATCTCCCGGGCGAGCATCCCAGATGAAATCGAAGCGCACCCAAGTGTAGCGGCCTAGGTTGGGGCCTTGGATATTGGCGCGAGTCCAAGGGCCGCCGTCAACGCGGTATTCCACATCACGGATGCCGTGCTGTGGTGCCCATGCGTAGCCGCGCACAAGCTGCTTGCCAGCGCTCAAGCGTGGCCATTCACCACGCTTGAGTGGATAGTTTGCAGGAATCGATGGGCTCTTTTCCAGCACCAGAGGCACGGTGATCAATGTTTTGATCGGCATCCAAGTAACCATTGGGCCTTTGACGTCGGCTGCCGTGATGCCGCCAATGAATTCGTCTGTTGGCCCAACTGCTGGCACTGGGTAGTCTGGCCCAATATAGGCTTCACCGCGTGTATTCAATCGAACCCAGTGCTGATGGCTGTCAACACGCATCTCAGTGACCCATTTGATCGATGCTGTGCCGCCCCAACCCGGAACCATCATGCGCACAGGGGCGCCGTGATCTGCCGTCAGTGCATTGCCATTCATTTTGAAGCAAATACCAATGTCATCTGCTCGCGACAAAATATCCGCCACGGGCATCGGACGACCCATATCGTTGCCATCAACACCCGACCAAAACAGCGCAGATTTCGCGTCTTTCTTCAATCCAACCAGGCCAAAGATGTGCGACAGCGGAACGATTTGCCACTCTGCTTGACCAATCGCGCCCAGCACCCAGTTGCCGCCAGCCACTTGCATTTGATCTTGCTGCTCCCAAAACAAGCTGCGGCCATTGCCGTGGCATTCCATCGTGGCAATCACGGTGCGAGAAGGCATTTTCATGAGATCGTCGTAGGTGATCTCTAGGCTGCGTTCTACGGCGTTGCCGTGAATCCTCATCTTCCATTGCTTGGGATCGAGCACAGGCTTGGCCTCAACCAGTGGCGTGGGGTAGTGGTTGCGAACATAAAACTCTTCAACCGGCGTGATGTAGGTGCTGAAATCCCAATAGTTGCCGCTGCGCACAGTGGCGCCGATGTTGAGCAAGCGCGAATCATCTTTGAGCAGGGCTTTGCGCGGTGGCGCGGCAGCAGGAGCGGTAGGAGCTGCTGGAGCGGCTTGCGCTTGCGCCAAGCTGGGTGCAGCCGCCGCCGCGCCAAATGCTGCAGCAGAAACAAAAAATTGACGACGATCAGCTTGCGGGCCGATCTTGAGCGCCTCGTCAACGAGGGTGCGTTCTTGCGCTTGTTGCTGTTGTGCTGCCATGCTTGTCTCCGGTTGAATTAAAGTTTACATTTCGCGGTGTTGCATCAACGTGACGTGTTGATGACAAAGTAATTGCAAGTTACGTACCAATACTCCTAGCAGGTGTGGATGGAATAAATGAAACGAAATCGTAATGAATAACTTGAATATCAACCCGACTAGGTTACAAAAAAGTAACCGCAGAAGTTTTTTGAGCAGCAGTGCCATTGCCATCAGCTCTGTGGCTTCATCGCATCTCGCTTTGGCCGCAACGCCTTTACGGTTTGCCTCTACAGCTGTATTTCTTAATGATCAAATCGCGACACTGGAACTTTGGCAGCAGTATCTTGAGCTGCGTATTGGCCGGCCCGTGCGCTTCATCCAGCGCGGTAGTTATCGCGAGATCATTGATTTGCTGTTCAATGACTCTGTCGATGCGGCATGGCTGTGTGGCTATCCACTCATGTTGCACGAAGATCGTCTCGTGGCGCTGGCCGTGCCGCGTTATCAAGGTGCGGCTCTGTATCAATCTCATTTGATCGTGCCCAATACCGACACGTCAACGAAGCAAATTTTGGATTTGAAAGGCAAGGTCTTCGCCTATAGCGATCCGTTGTCTAACAGCGGTTATCTGGTGCCGCGCACTCAGATCGTGCTTGGCAAACAAGAACCATCCACCTATTTTCGTCGCAGCTTTTTTACCTTCAGTCATCGCAAAGTGGTGGATGCCGTGCGAGCAGGCTTGGCAGATGCAGGGGCGGTCGATGGCTATGTGTGGGATACGATGGCTACGCAATTTCCGAGCAGCGTGGCCGGTTTGCGGGTGGCATGGAAATCTGCGCAGCATGGTTTTCCGCCTATCGTGGTTCGGCGAAATTGGCCTGCCCAAGAAGCCGGGCAACTGGGTGATGCTTTGCTGGGCATGCAGGCATCAAGCGGTGGGCGTGGCCTTTTACAACGCCTTAATATCGAGGCTTTCGAGCCACCGAAGTCCAAGCAATTTGATAGCATTCGTGCGCTACTGAAGCTCAACCCTCAAAGCACCTCATGAAACTGCGCGACCTCAGTTGGCGGCTGAAAATACCGCTGGCCATTACGCTGGTGATCTTCGCCACCGAAATCATCGTGACTGCTTTACTGGTGACACGCGCGCTATCCGATTCGCGACGCGATTTGGAGGCCAGCGCCGATAGCTTGGCAACCGTGCTGTCGAGCTCGCTGCGCGATCCGCTCTTGCGTGATGATGTGTGGCAAGCATTTGAAATTATTGGCATGCCCATGGCTGCACGTCGTAGCGACAACCCTCTCAAGGCTGTGGTGGTGCTGGATACTGCGAGTTTGGTTTTTGTCTCCAGCGAGCCTAGGCGCATGCCGGTGCTGTCGGCCAGCTCTGCATTACCCGAGCCGCTGGCACAATTCGCCGCACAAGCCGTTGAACTTCAAGCTTTTCAATTCGTGCTCGGACGTGGAGAAGCAGGCCCAGAGCTGGCCGCATCAAAACCCATTCTTGCTGAGGATGGCAGCCGCCTGGGCACGGTGCTTTTGGAGTATGACGGAAAAATTTATACCGCTCGGCTTCGTTCAGCGGTGTTTGATGTGGCACTCATCAGTGTGCCCGGTTTGCTGCTGCTCATCCCTCTGGGCTGGTATGCCGGCAAGCGCTTGGCTGAGCCTTTGGCGCAAATCACGCAAGTGCTGGCGCGTGCCAGCCATGAGCCGCCTGAGCAAGTTTTGAAGTTGCTCCCGCCAGAAAGCGGCGATGAAGTAGGCCGCTTGTCTTCACAAGCACGGCTTATGCTCAATGGCTTAGCGCGCAAAGCAGCACTCGAGCAGGAGGTGATGGCATCTGACCGGCTCGCCGCTGTGGGCCGCGTATCCGCCGCCATCGCGCATGAAATCAACAACCCGCTGGGTGGTATGCTCAACGCAATTGATACAGCTTTGCGCCATGGGCAACCCGACGCGATTTCTCGCAAAACCTTTGGCCTACTCGAACGTGGCTTGCAGCAAATTCGAGCCACCGTCGAAGCGCTGCTCGTTGAGGCGCGCCTGAACTCACCGCATTTGACAGAGCAAGACTGGGAAGATTTGCTGCTTTTAATTCAACCCAATGCTTCAGAGCGCAACGTCCAGCTGCTCTGGCAAATCGAGCCCGCACAAGTTAGCTCTATCGCCGTGCCGGCACACGAAGTCAGGCAGCTTGCTCTGAACTTGTTGCTCAACGCCGTGGCCGCAGCACAAGCGATAGACACTGAGGTAGCTGCGGTGGAATTGACGGTCGCGCAATCGCCAGGAATGCTCGCCTTGATCGTGGGCAACACGGGGCCCGCTTTATCGCCGGAGCGCATTGCACAAATGTTTGAGCCGTTCGTGGCAGCAGATTCTTCAGAGAACCAGCATCGCTATGGCTTAGGGCTTTGGGTGTGTTGGCAAATCGTGCAGCGATTGAATGGCAATATCCATGTGGCCAGCGATGGCCAATGGACGCGCGTCTCTGTCTCGTTGCCTGTTGCGCCTTCTCATGCTGTAGGATGATCAAATGTCACAACTTCTCCTCATTGAAGACGATCTCATCATGGGTGAGTCATTGCAAGATCGCTTTGAGCTCGAAGGCTATGCGGTCAAATGGTCTCGCTCTATCGAGCAAGCCAGATCCTTGCTGGATGCCGCAGAGTTTGATGCGGTGATCAGTGATGTGCGTTTGACCGATGGCTCGGGAGAGCGCTTGTTTGAGGAGCGCCTCCAATCCAAAGCGCCCACGCCGCCATGGCTCTTCATCACGGCCTTCGCCTCTGTAGATCAAGCTGTGGCGATGCTGCACGCAGGCGCATTCGACTACGTGACCAAGCCCTTCGATATTGCGGCATTGGTGACTAAAGTGCAATCGGCTGTGGGCGCAGAGCATGCACCTACAGCCAGCACTGATCCGCAGATGGCGGACTGCACGCTGGGCATTTCGCTGGCTATGCGCCAACTCGCCGCGCAAGCGCAGCGCGTTGCAACGCGTGCGCGCACGATCTTGATCACCGGCGAGAGCGGCGTGGGCAAAGAAGTACTCGCCAGGCACTTGCATGCATTGGCGTACCCACTGAGCAGCGCACCTTTTGTGGCTGTTAACTGCGGGGCCATTCCTGAAACACTGATCGAAGCGGCTCTGTTTGGTCACGAGAGGGGCGCTTACACCGGCGCTGATCGGCAGCGGCGCGGGTACGTTGAGCAAGCCGACGGCGGCACTTTATTCCTCGACGAAATCGCCGAGTTATCGCCGACCATGCAAGTGCGGCTGCTGCGTGTGCTGCAAGATCGGCAAGTGCAGCGGCTAGGCGCGGAGAATCTGATCAACGTGGATCTGCGACTGATTTGCGCCACCCACGCTGATTTGCAGCAATTGGTGCAAAAAGGACTCTTCCGTGAAGACCTGTACTACCGCATTCACGTGATGCATATGCGCGTCCCACCTCTGCGCGAGCGCCCAGATGACGTGCTCTGGCTTGCGGGCAAGTTTTTACAAGATGACGCAGCCCTGCGCCAAGAAACTGCCAAGCAGCTCACACCGGCAGCCAAGGCGGCGCTGCTTGCCTGCGTGTGGCCGGGTAATGTACGCGAGCTGCACAACAGCATAGAGCGAGCCTGCGTGGTGGGAGAAAATGCGCAAATCGATGCATCCGATCTTTTTGAAGATCGGCAAGAGAAAACACCTTCGGCAGACTTGCCCACACTGGATGCCTTTATCGCTGATGCCGAACGCGAATACTTATCTGCTGTGCTTGCTCGCTATGAAGGCCGATCAGGCTTGGCCGCTGATGCGCTGGGAATTTCGCGCAAAACGCTTTGGGAGAAATGCAAACGCTATGGGCTGGGTGCGGCTAAGCCAGCCGCAGCAGAAGATGAGACGAAAACTGTTTAACAGATTGCAATACTGCCTGATTTTTCTCTTGCCAGCCGGGCGCTTTTAAGTTCCCTCGCTTGGTTTTAAGCTATTTGCTAACCACACACCAATCGCCGCCCCCACACACTGCGCTGCCACAAATCCAAAAGCGCTGGCAGGCGCGATACCTGCAAAAGAATCGCTAAGCATACGGCCAAATACTGCAGCAGGATTCGCAAAACTGGTGCTCGCTGTGAACCAATACGCCGCGCCGATATAACAGGCGACTAAAGCGCTGGCTTTTGCGTTAACACCCTGTGCGCCGCTGCGGATGATGATGAAAAGCAGACCTGCTGTGGCCAGAGCTTCAGCAATCCATTGACCTACTCCGGCGCGCAGCTTGGCGCTCGTTTGAAAAATGCTCATGTCAAACATCGCGTGCGCAAGCCACGCGCCGCAGGCTGCTCCAATCAGCTGTGCGGTAATAAAGACAAGTACTATTAGTATAGGAGCACTCTGCGCATATTCTATGCCGGCGATATGCCGTTTTTTATCAATAAACTGAGCCCAAATGGTCACCAACGGGTTGAAATGCGCCCCGCTGATGGGCCCTAGCACTTCTATCAACACATACAGCGCAAACACCGTAGCTAGCGTATTGGCCAGCAACGCAATGGCCACATTGCCCCCTGAGAGACGCTCAGCCATGATGCCTGAGCCAATCACAGCGCAGAGCAGCGCTGATGTACCGATGAATTCTGCGAAGGCTTTTTGAGCAAGGCTGGGACTGCTCACGCGGCACCTCCAGCTCCGGCGCCACCACCTGATTCACAACAGCCCGGCTTGAACATGGAGACCAATTGCTGACGATAAGAAGCCGTTGCGGGATAGTGGCCGCCTACGTGCAAGCCGATCTGCGCGGGCTGCGGCTGCATCACAGAGCTGCTGCGATAAGTTCCAAACACATGATCCCAAATCAGCAAGCTGCTGCCGAAATTGAGCTGCCCTGCCCGTTGATCTGCATCGTGATGCCAGAGATGGCTGCGCGGCGTCGCGAAAATTTTATCGAGCCAAGGGTTGCGCAAATTCAGATTGGCGTGCTGCATCATCAACACGGGCTGCGTGATGGCCAAGTAAGCCCACATCACGTCGACTGGAATGCCGATCAGCAGCATTGGCAAGACGCTGAGCAAAAAATTGATCGCATGGTTAAGGGGATGAAAGCGGAAATTGTTGATCGCTGTGAAACGCTGTGGGCTGTGGTGCATGGCATGTAACCACCACAGTGCGGACAGCGCGTGATGCAGGCGATGCGCAACGTATTTGAGGAGCTCTAACAGTAGCACCGCGAGAAGTACCTGCAGTGCAAGCGGTGCATCTTGCGGAAACAGGGTCGCCAGCGGCGATGCTTGCGCTGCCAGCCACACTGCCGCAGCAGCGCCCACGGCTTTCAGCAATGGATCCATCATGCCTAGTAAAACAACCATGCTCGTTAGATCCGTTTTTGTGTCTGCGTGCGGCGCGTTCCATGCATCTTGCAGTGGAATCCAACGCTGCAACCCCCAGGCAAGCAGCAAAGTCAACAAGCTGCCCAGCGTAACAACGATTTCAAGCGATGCGCCGTGCGCGTGAGCTATTGCAAACGCGAGACCATTCAAGGCCATCACCACAGGCAGGACATAGCGCGACGCGAGACGCGCTACTTTGCAATCGCACGCCACGCTTTGGTACTGATGGTCATCAAGCATTGGACAAATCCTTGGCGCTTTGTTGGAGGCTCATTCGTGCTAACTTCTCAGCCGGCAAACTCACCAGCAGCTCCAAGCGGCGGCGCATGGCATGCAAAGTTTGGCGGAAGGCCTCGAGCTTTTGCGCATCTGTGCCATCGCCCTCGCTGGGGTCAGGGTAGCCCCAATGTGCGGTGGCAGGCTGGCCAGGCCAATAGGGGCACACTTCGCCTGCGGCGTTGTCACAAACGGTGATGATGAGATCCATCTTCGGCGCATCAGCGCCTGCAAACTCATCCCAATTTTTGCTGCGCAGCCCGGTGATGTCAAACCCATGGTCACGCAAGACTTGTAGCCCCAACACATTTGGGCTACCGCCTTCCCTCGGGCTGCTGCCAGCGGAATACGCAATGAAGCGCCCACGGCCAATCTTATTCAGCAAGACCTCGGCCAAGATGCTTCGCGCTGAGTTGTGGGTGCAGAGGAAGAGAACGTTGAGAGGTGATGAAGTGCTCATTTTTCGATCTTTCTTAAGGTTAAATGGGCATATTGCCGGCGTAGAATATGCGTAAGACGCTATTAATTCGATAGCTGATTGTTGTTGAGTGGCTTTAGCAGCAGGCTTTGGCGCTACCGGGAGTAGCAGATGCGGCCGCGCCTGAAACTGTGCCTGTGCCACAGCCGCCAGCCGCAGGTTTGATGGCGATATCCGCCAGCGTGATCTTGACTTTTTGAGCTGTGGGAGAGCACGATCCGGCTGAAGATAATGTTGCTGCCGCTGGCGCGCAGCATGCGCCAGCAGCGCTGCTATCTGCAGAGATGTCTTCCGTACTTTCCGCGCTATACGTCGTTGCCTCGCCCATCGTCACAAAGCTTTCCCAAGCGATGCCTTGCGGATCGTGCACCCAGCCTTTATCGCTCTTGGCGTAGCAGCAAGTCGTCTCGCCAAGATCTGTGACAGCAACGCCTGCGGCTTGGAGCTGCGCGGTCATCTCATGCAATTCTGGCGCTGAATCAAGCTGAAAACCTAGGTGATCCAACCCACTCACACCCACCTGAGCAGGCCGCCGAGAGATGGCAAAGTTCACGCGCGGATCATCGAGCATCCATTTGGCGTAATCGTCTTTGCTCACCGTGGGCGGCTGGCCAAACAGTGCGTTATAAAAACCCACCGATTGCTCGATGGATTCGACTGAGATATGAACGTGAAAGCGTTTCATGTTGTATTCCTGAAATATTTAAGCCAAATCAGCCTCTACCCGTTATATATTGTGCCTAGAGTGCTATCAATTTAATAACATCTCGCGTACCCCAAGCTCAGCAGCATGAAGCGCCCGAAGGATCAGCTGCACAGCAGTTCTCCGTTAAATACGCCATCAGCTGCGACATGCGCGCGAAATCAGCGCGATAAATCAAATTGCGACCCTGCTGCTCTACTGTGGCCAGCTGCGCATGCGACAGCTCTTTCAAGTGAAACGACAAGCTAGAGCCCGACACATCCAGCATTGCTGCCAAAACGCCAGGCGTGAGCCCGCCCTGCCCAGCCTGCACGAGCGCTCGAAACGCCCGCAAACGCTGGCCATGCGCAATGGCTGCCAGCGCTCTGACGGCCTCAGCTTCCGAGAGCCTCATTTCAAGCTTGCCAGACGGATTGACAGCGATACGCATTGGCGCAAGTTTTGAAGCAGAAGGATCAGACAAAGATATTTTCATTTCCATAATCCAATTATATTCGAAATATTAAATTAACGTAAAAGCGGCCGACCTCTCCAAGAAGTCAGCCGCAAAAAAAGATCAAAGCAAAGACCTTGACTCAGGCCTTAGCCTTTAGGGCGACCCAAGGCAATGGCTTGCAATTTAGCGTAAGCCGCCAGTTGCTGCGCTGCGCTCAAAGCCGCAAAGCATTGAATCGCGGCACGCACGACTTCGCTCTTTTTGGTTTCACGGCCAGAAACAATGGCTGTTTTTTTACAGATTTTGATCAAATCATGATCAGCTTGAGGCATGGTGAAGCTGTCGCGAATGAGTTTCGGTTTTTTAACGACCGCTGGTTTGGTCGGCTGAACACGCTTGATTGATTTAGCGGGCGCTTTGGCCGCTGGCTTCTGGGCAGCTTTGACGACAGCTTTGACGACAGGCTTAGCAACTGGTTTGGCTGATGGTTTGGCTGTTGGCTTCGGGGCGGCAGCAGGTGTGGTGATTTGAACCGACTTGGCTGGCGTTTTAGCAGGCATCGTTTTGCTGGTTACTTTCGCCTTAACCGGCGACTTCGCTTCAGAGGCGCTAGCGTTCACAGAAATGGTCATGAAGACTCCTTGATTAAAGAAGTAAATAGTTTATACGATTTAACTATTTTTGTCACTCAATGACCACTCAACTCCAAACAGGAATCGATTTTTACAGGCGCGTGACGTGAAAGTCACGGCGTTGTCATCCAACTTTGATTCAATTTGTTAAATAAAATCAGCTTACGACTTAGATCTCTTCTCGCAAAACGTGTAAGACTGTCACAAATAATTCATAAAATAGCAACACAGTTGTCATGTTTTATTGTCAAGATCTCCAGATTCGTAAACTATTTTGTTTCGTTTATTGGAGTAGAAAATGGCAAAAGATTTTTCAAAGATGGAAGACTCAAACACTTCCTCAAACCCCAGCATTCATGATGTATCGGATCCCGCTCGCCGCTTATTTATGCGCGGCGGCATGGCTTTGGCAGCTGGCGGTTTGTTCAGCGGTTTGGCCGGTTGCGCCGCGGGCGGTATGGCCACCTCTGGCTCATTGATCGGCTTCACTGGCGTGCCGATCAGTCTCAAAGACGGCATCACCGTACCTGAAGGCTACAACGCTCAAATCATGGCTGCTTGGGGCGAACCCATCGGCTTGGCAGGCAACATGCCCGCCTTCAAAGCAGATGCTTCCAACACTGCAGCAGAGCAAGAAGCGCAAATGGGCATGCACCACGATGGCATTCACTTTTACCCACTCGGCCAAGGCGAAGCACGCAATAAAAATGGCCTGCTTGTGATGAACCACGAGTACACCGACGATGGCTTGCTGCACGCCGATGGCATGAAAACATGGTCTGCTGAAAAAGTGAAAAAAGCGCAAGCAGCTCATGGTGCAACCGTCATTGAAGTGCGCGAAACAGCCGGTAACTGGGAAATCGTGCGTCCCTCCCGCTATGCTCGCCGTTTCACAGCCAACACACCCATGACGATTGCTGGCCCAGCTGCTGGTCATGCGCTCATGAAAACCGCTGCCGACCCCGCAGGTGCACGTGTACTCGGCACACTCAACAACTGCGGCAGCGGCATCACCCCTTGGGGCACTTACCTCACCTGCGAGGAAAACTTCGCTGGCTATTTCAGTGGCGGAGATGCCATCTCTAATGATGATCGCCGCTGGGGCATGGTCAAAGGCGGGCGGGGTTACCGCTGGCACGAGCATGATGCTCGCTTTGATGCCACCCAAAACCCAAACGAAATCAATCGCTTTGGCTGGATCGTTGAGATCGACCCGATGGATCCTACAAGTACGCCGATCAAGCGGACAGCCATGGGTCGCGCAGCACATGAAGGTGCAACAGTAGCTATGACGAAAGAAGGTCATGCGGTAATCTACTCGGGTGAAGACGCGCAGTTTGAATACATCTATAAATTTGTCAGCGAGAAAAAAGTTCGCCCAGCTACTGCTACTCAGACCGCGGCTCAAGTCAATCGCAACTTGCTCGACGATGGCATTTTGTATGTCGCTAAATTTAACGCCGATGGCACAGGTGAATGGTTGCCATTAATTCATGGCATTGGCAAGCTGACTACCGCAAGCGGCTTCAAAGATCAAGGCGAAGTTGTGATCAAATCACGACAAGCATCTGACGCGCTGGGTGCAACCAAGATGGATCGCCCCGAGTGGATCGATATTGATAAAGCAGGTTGGGTCTATTGCACGTTAACCAACAACAGCAACCGCGCTGGCAATAATCGCCCCGGTGTTGATGCAGCAAATCCACGCGCTAACAATACCCAAGGCAACATCATCCGCTGGAAAGAAACCGGCGATTTTGATGGCGATACCTTCCGTTGGAATCACTTCGTGATGGCCGGCGACCCATCACTTGCTCGCGCAGATGCCAAAGGCAATATCAAAGGCGATATGTTCTCCTGCCCAGATGGCATGTGGACAGACGCACGCGGCGTGCTTTGGATTCAAACCGACATGAGCACTTCTGCCATGGGCAAGGGCGATCTGGTCAACATGGGTAACAACATGATGCTCGCAGCTGACGTGAACACCGGAGAAATCCGCCGCTTCCTTACCGGCCCCGCCGGCTGCGAAGTGACTGGCGCTACGCAAACGCCCGATGGCAAAACGATGTTTATCAACATCCAGCATCCTGGCGAGAGCCCAAGCGAGAGAACTAATCCAGATGCGCCTATGGCTATCTCCAGCTGGCCTTTCAACAGCCGCCCGCGCTCTGCAACCGTAGCCATCCGCCGCAAAGACAGCGGTGTCGTAGGCACCTGATCCGCGTTTCCAGCAGCCCTCCTCGTGAGGGCTTTTTTTATGAGCAAGGAGTACAACATGAAAGACATTCCAGTACCGACTCTCGGCCTCTCGCCCAACTTTTTTCCACGGGGGTCACTTCATCGCCCGTTTCCAACTCAGCCTGCAACAGTGGAAGCAACGGTATCAAGCACGCAAACGCAACTGAAAGTCATTTGGGCGAACCATTTGGACGAAGTGCGCCAGGCGCAGCGCCTGCGCCATAGTATTTTTGCAGGCGAAATGGGCGCCACTTTAGATACGCCATTGGCTGAGCATGATGTTGACCGCTTTGATGACTATTGCGAGCATCTTTTGGTTCTCGATCAAGCCACAAGCGAAGTGGTGGGCACATATCGCTTGCTCACGCCTGCTCAAGCTCTTCGTGCCGGTGGCCTTTATACCGAGACAGAGTTTGATGTGGCATCACTGACTCACATGCGCAGCCAAATGGTGGAGCTCGGCAGAAGCTGTGTGCACGCGGACTACCGCAGCGGCGCAGTGATCATGGCTTTGTGGGGCGCCTTGGCGCAATTCATGGTTCGTAACCGTCTTGACTGCATGATCGGTTGCGCCAGTATCCCAATGCTTTGCGAAGGCCGCATCAGCGGCGATGCCGCAAGCAGCATCTGGGCGCAAGTGTCAAAAACGCATTTGGCTGATCCAGCTTTTACAGTGCATGCCCACACGCCCTTGCCTGTGGAACAATTTGACCAAACGCTGGCTGTCGAGCCTCCTGCTTTGATCAAAGGTTATTTGCGACTGGGTGCGCGCGTATTAGGTGCACCAGCATGGGACCCTGACTTCAACACCGCCGATCTGCCGATGCTGATGCGTATTAGGGATTTACCAAATCGCTATCGCCGCCATTTCTTGGGGCATTGAAGCCAAAGGCATTGCCCCGACAACGGCAGGGCAATGTGACTGTCATCAAAACGTCACACGATATTTGCACACTTGCAGTGAGATAGACTAACTGAAATATGCCAATAACATCCATCGCTTTGCAGACAGCAGCGCCAGTTGCTACGCCCTATCTGGATAGAGATCTCAGTCTTCTCGCTTTTAACCACCGCGTGCTAGATTGGGCGAGGCGAGATGACGTGCCTTTGCTTGAGCGTTTGCGCTATTTGTGCATCGTCTCCTCCAATATAGATGAGCTGTTTGAAGTGCGTGCTGCCTTACATTTGACCGCGCACCAAAGCGATGATCACAAAGGCAGTTATTCTGTACAGAGCTATCTGGCCTTGCATGCGCGTGCGCATGAATTGGTGGCCGAGCAATACAGCCTCTTCAACCATGAGCTCACGGAGGCATTCGCTCGGGAAGATATCTCCATTCTTTCGCATGCGGATCGCAACGCGGATCAAAAGCGCTGGGTGAAGAAGTATTTTGAGCAAGAGGTGCAGCCTCTGCTGATGCCCGTGTTGCTTGATCCAGCACATCCGTTCCCGCAGGTGGCCAGTAAATCGCTCAATTTTATTGTGGAGCTTGGCGGCCTCGATGCGTTTGAGCGCGACAACTCTATTGCAATTGTGAAAGTGCCGCGCGTGTTGCCGCGCTTGATGCCTCTGCCTGCCAAACTTTGCGGTAAAAAGAAGCTGTACATCTCGCTTTCGAGCGTGATTCGGGCACATTTGGACAGTTTGTTTCCAGGGCGCAAGGTGGGGCAGTTTTCACAATTTCGCGTGACGCGGCATTCTGACCTAGCGATTGACGAAGAAGACGTGACGAATTTTCGTATGGCACTTCGCCAAGGCTTGCAGCAGCGCCACTATGGCAAAGCGATGCGTATTGAAGTCTCGGCCAGTTGCTCGCACCGCTTGTATGAACTGCTGCTGCGCCAATTTGAATTGCCTGAATGTGCGCTGTATCGGGTGCCCGGCCCGGTGAATTTGGTGCGCTTTGGGCAGTTGGCAGATCTGGTGCCCAGCCCTAGCTTGCGCTTCAAGCCTTATGTGCCAAGTTATCCAGTGAGCATGCAGCAGACGGTGCGTGGGTTATCCATGTTTGATCGGCTCAACCAAGGTGATGCGATGGTGCATCAACCCTATGAGAGTTTTGATGCTGTGATTGATTTCTTGCGCGAGGCTGTGTACGATCCCCGCGTGTTGGCTATTCGCCAAACGATTTATCGCACAGGTTCAGATCCGTCATGATGGATTTACTGTGCGAGGCTGTGCGCCGAGGTAAAGAAGTGATGGCAGTGGTGGAGTTGAAGGCTCGGTTTGACGAAGAAGCCAATATCAACTGGGCAGAGCGGCTTGAATCGATTGGTGCGCAAGTCGTGTATGGCGTGGTGGGGCTCAAAACGCATGCCAAGATGCTGTTGGTGACACGCAAAGAAGGGAAGAAATTGCGGCGCTACGGGCATATGTCAACGGGTAATTACAACCCACGCACCGCATGCTTGTACACCGACATCAGCTATTTTACAGCTGATACCGATCTCACCTTAGACATGGAGCAACTCTTCGTTCACTTGGCCAGTCAAAACCACATCCCTAAGATGCGCAAACTCTTGCTCGCACCTTTTCATATGCAACAAACTGTCTTAACGCACATAGAAAAATTGCGTTTGCATGCGCTTCAAGGCAAGCCAACACGGCTCATTGCAAAAATGAACTCGCTCACTGATGAGCCGATCATTGAAGCCTTGGTGCGAGCTGGCCAAGCAGGTGTTTCTATTGACTTGATCGTGCGTGGCGCTTGCACACTACACGCCCAATACCCCGGCATCACAGACAATATTCGTGTGCGCTCGGTGATTGGCCGCTTTCTGGAGCATTCACGCGTTTTTTATTTTCGTACTGGAGAAGATGAGCAGCTTTATCTTTCCAGCGCCGATTGGATGAACCGCAACATGTTGCGCCGCATTGAACTGGCTTGGCCTGTGACCGATCCAGTTTTGCGCCAGCGCATTGTGGATGAGTGCTTAAGTGCTTACTTACACGATGGTGTAGATGCTTGGCAAATGCAGTCTGATGGAAGCTACCAATCCAGCCGCGAGCTGCCCGGTGGCCACAGCGCTCAACAGGCACTCATGCGCCGCTACGGCGCACCCAATTGAGGGAGATGGAGATGGATTTGCTTCTATGGCGGCATGCAGAGGCATCCGATGCAAGCGCTGATCAACCAGAGGATTTGAGTCGCCCGCTCACGCCGCGCGGTGTCAAGCAAGCCCAGCGCATGGCTAAATGGCTGGAGCAGTACATGCCCGAAGGCATGAGGATTCTCTGTAGCCCTGCCGTGCGCTGCGAGAGCACGGTGCAGGCGCTGCGGCGCAAATACAAAATCTGCCCTGCCCTTGCGCCCGATGGCAGTGTGCAAGACGTGCTGCAACTGGCACACTGGCCTGATGCCAAAACCCCAGTTTTGATCGTTGGTCATCAACCTATTTTGGGCGAAGTGATTGGGCAATTACTGGAGTTGCCTGGAGAAGGGTTGTCAGTGCGCAAGGGCTCTTTGTGGTGGCTGCGCAATCGGGTGCGTATGGATGCGCGCAAAACCATTGTGCATTGTGTGCAGTCGCCCGACATGCTTTGGTAAAGAGCCGCTTATTCTTTTTAGTCTGCGCCTAACTGCAAAGCCCAACTGCTTTTTTGCCAAGCCTGCGTTTCTTGCTGCAGCAAATGCATCGATTGCGGATAGCGTGTAGGCCAAGTGCCGCTCGTGCGCAGTTCAAAGCGGCGTGTAGAAGCATCGAAATGCAAACTCAAACCTTTCAGCGCGGGCGTGACCCTGGCATGGCAGAGCAACACCGCCAAGCGAAGACACATGAGTTGCTGCACAAAGCGGGTGTCGTCAAAATCGGCTTCGAGTTTGCGCAGTTTACCTTTGTGCCCTAGCACGAGTAAGCTGAGGCGATGCAGTTCGTTGTTTGAAAATCCCAGCACATCGGCGTTTTCAATGATGTAGGCGCTGTGCTTGTGTCCATCGCTGTGTGAGATCAGTGTGCCAATTTCATGCAGCTGGCTGGCCCATCGCAACTTACGCAGATGGCGCGTGCGCTCCTCGGGAATTTCTTCTAAACCACCAGGCATTTCTTCAAAAAAATGCAAAGCAGCTGTCTGTACGCGCTTGGCTTGTGCATCATCGACCTCGAAGCGCTTGGCTAGCCGCTCGATCGATTGGCTTCGCAGATCGGCCGTGGTGCTTTCGCGCCCAATCAGATCATGCAGCACACCGTGGCGCAACCCGGCATCAATCGCGCGCAGCCTTTGCAAGCCCAGCAACTCAAACAAAGCCAGTAACACGCTCAAGCCTGCACCCAGCACTGGCTTACGATCTTCTTTCAAGGTTGGCATTTCAAGCTTATCAATCGAACCCATAGCTTGCAATTGCAGTCGCAAGGCTTGCAGCGGGCGCGCTTCGATGATGCCTTCAGGTTGCCCCATCGCATGCAAGATATCTGCAATTGCACCAATCGTCCCTGCTGAACCATACGCAGTAGCTTCAACCTTCGCAAAACTGCCCACCGCTTCATCCAGTACGGCTTTGGCCGCAACGATGGCTGAGTCAAATGCGGCTGCGTCCAAGCGTCCATTGGGAAAGTAACGATCCGCCCAAACCACACTACCGACGCGGTAAGACTCCATGGCTTCAGGATGCCGCCCGGCGCCTAGGATCAACTCGGTCGAGCGCCCGCCGATATCAATCACCAAACGTTTTTCATGCGCACCTTCGAGCGTCTGCGCCACGCCTTGGTAAATCAAACGGGCCTCTTCTCGCCCTGCAATCACTTCAATCGGAAAACCCAAAAGCTGCTCGCCCTTTTTGAGGAAGAAATCTCGGTTGCGCGCCTCACGCAAGGTTTGCGTAGCGACTGCACGCACCTGCTTGTGGTCAAAGCCAGCGAGCCGCTCGCCAAAGCGCGCCAGAGTCCCCCACCCCCGTTGCATGGCTTCTTGGGTGAGATTACGCTGCTCGTCTAAGCCGCCACCTTGGCGCACTGTTTCTTTGAGGTAATCGACGCGGAAAATACTGCCGTGATCAAGTCGCCCGATTTCCATACGGAAACTATTTGAACCCAAATCTACAGCAGCAATCAAACTGCCTTCTTGCATGCGGATACCTGTGTACTGGTCATAACGCAGTACCTTAGCATGAAACAATTGACGCGCTGTCATCAGCGAACTAACAAATCAACCAATCACGCGACCATCTATGCTGATCATGGACTGCGTGACAAATGCACTGGTCAAGCGCCCATTGTCGTATTCCACGCGAAAACCTTCTAAATCAATGCTTTGGCGGCGCGAGAAGGCCTCATAAACTGCGCTACGGCTTAAGCTTTTAGCCGAGAGCATTACATTTGCTGTGTAACGCGCTGAAATATAGCCTGCCAAACTCAATGCTGTGGGTGGCTCATCAAAATACTTGGCGAGCGCTTGACGATAACGCCTTGCAATCGGCACTGAAGATGAAACCACTGGGACAGCCTGAGTGCCGATGATGGGCACATGCTTGCCACCGTTCATTTGCAATGCAGTTTGCAAGTTCACATCGGCTAAAGCTACGATATAGCGAATCCCGCTGCTACGACTCCAGCCTTGGGTGAACTGCACCAGCTCGGGTGTGCCGCCCACAAAGAGAATCAAAGGTACGGTGGTCAAGCTGATCTGCTGAGCTTGCTTCTTCAAGTCTGCTTGCAAAGGCATCTCGCGCAGAGCCAATTTCAAGCTTTGAGCGATGCGTTTGATATCTTCTGAGTTGATTCTGCGCTCACGCTCGCTTTGATACACCACTGTGAGGCTGGTGATGCCAACGGTGGTCATGTTTTTCAAGGCATGCTGGATCTGTTGCTCGCGCGTTGAAAAAATCGGGAATGTGCCGCGGTTGATATCGATCGCGGAATTTTGCAGCCAAGGTGCTGCATGTGCTAATTCACTGCGCTCGGTGCTGTTTTTTACTGTCAACGCTACAGCGAGTGGATCGGCACAAGTTCCAAATACGCTCAAGCAGTTGTCGTCATCGCGCAGCTGCGCCCAAGCGCTGTCGCGTTGAGCATCAGAACCATCTATCTCAATCACCTGATGGCGCACCCGCTGACCACGCAAGCCGCCAGCAGCATTGATCTCTTGCCAAGCGGCACGGCTGCCGATCACGAAATCTTTGGAGATATCTTGGTAGTCATTCGAAACATCGGCTAATTGACCGACCATCGGGTTGCGAGAGACAGAATTTTGAGCCCAAACGGTTGGGCTCAGCGTGCTTGCGGCGGATGCTGCCGCGCCTAGCAGCAACGAGCGCCTGGCAAAGGCGCCAGCTTGAGGTGCAGAAAATGAGGTGTTATTCATGAAAATCCCTTGTTGTTGAGAGCTGAAAACTGCCAGCGCATCTAAAATCTCATTCAAATCAAAGGCTAACTGATTGATGTGCTTTGCCAGCAGAGGCGTCTAGGTAGCTTAGTCAACACCGGTGTCACTGCTATGACGCTTTGATGACGATGGCAAGACAATCCCCTGCAAAGTGACAGTCATCAAATCGTCACAATTAGCACTTAAAGTAGGGTCAACCCAAAGCCGCAAGTCGGTATTTTTTCCCTAAGGTGTGAACATGAATCATTTTATTAAAGCAGGTCTTCTCAGTGTCGCAACCAGTCTGGCTTTTGCAGCCAGCGTGTCAGCACAGGAAATCACGGGTGCTGGCGCAACATTTCCTGCGCCGCTGTATTCCAAATGGGCGGCGGATTACAACAAAGTCACTGGCGTGAAGATCAACTACCAATCAGTAGGCTCAGGCGCTGGCTTGCGTCAAATTGATGCCAAGACCGTAGATTTCGGCGCGAGCGATATGCCCCGCACCGATGATGAACTCAAGGCAAAAAATCAAGTTCAATTTCCAACCGTCATTGGCGGTGTCGTGCCTATCATCAACATCAAGGGCATCAATCCAGGTCAAATGCGTTTGAATGGTCAGGTGCTCGGCGACATCTTCCTTGGCAAGATCACCAAATGGAATGATGCTGCGATCAAAGCGCTGAACCCATCGCTGCCATTGCCTGATGCAGATATTTCCCCCGTGCGCCGCGCTGATGGCTCGGGCACGACCTTCATCTTCACCAACTACCTCTCCAAGGTCAACGCCGAGTGGAAGAGCAAAGTTGGCGAAGGCACAGCTGTGAACTGGCCAGTGGGCGCGGGCGGCAAAGGCAATGAAGGTGTGGCTGCATTCGTAGGTCGCTTGCCTAATTCGATTGGCTATGTGGAATACGCCTACGTCAAGCAAAACAAGATGAACTTTGCATTGATGCAAAACGCTGCTGGTACATTCGTTACACCTGACGACCTGACCTTCAAAGCTGCAGCAGCAGGCGCTGATTGGAACAAAAGTTTTTACCAAATCCTGACAAATCAGCCCGGTAAGGATGCATGGCCCATCAGCGGTGCGACCTTCATCTTGTTGCATAAAGTACAAGACAAGCCAGCGAATGCCAGCGCCACGCTCACCTTCTTCAAATGGGCGCTGGAGCAAGGCGACAAGACTGCCGCTGATCTGGAATATGTACCAATGCCTGACAGCTCAAAAGCGGCCATCTTTCGCGCATTCGCAGAGATTAAAGATGCGACTGGTAAATCCATTGCATTCAAATAAATACTACTAAAATCATAGCAGCCCGCGCAGTAACTGCGTGGGCTAAATGCATAAAACAACCTAAAACTGCAAGCCATCATGTCAACACGTGTTAACGCCGCTGGCGCCAGAGCCACTGATCGCATTTTTGGCTGGAGTGCTCGCGGCTCAGCCGTGATCACACTAACCCTGCTGTTCGGCATCATTGCATCCTTGGTCTACGGTGCTTGGCCATCCATTGCACACAATGGTCTAGGTTTCTTAACCTCTGCCACTTGGGATCCCGTCAAGAACGAATACGGGGGCTTGGTGATGATCTACGGGACGATCGCCACCTCGATCATCGCTTTGATCATTGCAGTACCAGTGAGCTTTGGCATTGCGATCTTCCTGACCGAACTCTCTCCCGCTTGGCTCAAGCGGCCACTGGGAACAGCTATTGAATTACTGGCTGCAGTGCCCTCCATTGTTTATGGCATGTGGGGTTTGTTGGTGTTTGGACCGATTCTGGCGACCTATGTCCAGCAGCCGCTGCAAAAGCTGCTGAAAGGCGTGCCGTATTTGGAAGCCTTTGTGGCCGGCCCACCGGTTGGCATCGGTTTGCTCAGCGCGGGTATCGTGCTGGCCATCATGATCATTCCCTTTATTGCCTCAGTGATGCGCGACGTGTTTGAGGTGACTCCTGCCTTGCTCAAAGAATCCGCCTATGGGTTGGGTGCAACGACATGGGAAGTGATGTGGAATGTTGTGCTGCCATATACCAAAGCAGGTGTGATTGGTGGCATCATGTTGGGCTTGGGGCGTGCACTGGGTGAGACGATGGCCGTGACTTTCCTGATTGGTAATTTCAACCAACTCGACTCACTCAGCCTGTTCGAGCCTGCCAACAGCATCACCTCCGCATTGGCCAACGAGTTTGCTGAAGCGGGTGAAGGTCTGCACCAAGCTTCGTTGATGTACCTTGGCTTGATTCTTTTCTTCATCACTTTTGTGGTGCTCAGCTTCTCAAAAATCTTGCTTTCGCAACTGCAAAAAGGTGAAGGGGCCAAATCATGAGTGCGACCATACCAAACACCGCGGTAATGACAGCTCCCAAGCCGGCTGCAGCCTCGTCCCGCGCATCTCGCTTTGCCAAGCGTAAATTACTCAATCGAATCGTTTTGGTGCTCGCGCTAGCAGCCATGGCCTTTGGCCTCTTCTGGCTGTTGTGGATTCTTTGGGAAACACTTCGCTTAGGGCTAGGTGGCCTGTCCATCGCGGTGTTCACCGAAATGACGCCACCGCCCAATGATGCAGGAGGCTTAGCCAACGCCATTTACGGATCTCTTGTGATGGTCACACTTGCCACTTTCGTGGGTACGCCGATCGGTATCATGGCCGGCGTGTATTTGGCGGAATACGGTATGAAGAGCCGCTTGGCCTCGGTCACGCGCTTTGTCAACGATATTTTGCTCTCGGCGCCTTCGATTGTGATTGGCTTGTTTGTCTATGCCGTGATCGTTGCGCAAGTGAAGTCTTTCAGCGCAGCGGCTGGTATTGTGGCCTTGGCTTTGATCGTGATTCCCGTCGTGATCCGCACCACGGAAAACATGTTGTCGCTGATTCCTCCTGGCATGCGTGAGGCTGCTTACGCCCTCGGATCCCCGAAGTACCGCGTTATCTTGAGCATCACGCTGCGCGCTGCGCGAGCCGGTGTCGTTACAGGCATTTTGTTGGCTGTTGCACGCATTGCGGGCGAGACTGCACCCTTGCTGTTTACGGCACTATCCAATCAATTCTGGACCAACGATTTGCGTGAACCCACGGCCAGTTTACCGGTGACGATCTTCAAGTTTGCGATGAGCCCCTATGAAAACTGGCAAAAACTCGCTTGGGCGGGTGTGCTGATCATCACCACTGCAGTGCTCGCGTTGAACATTCTTGCTCGCGTGCTGACGCGTCAGAAGTAAACCTCCAACACAATATTCAGATACATCATGGAAAACACCAAACCTCGTCTCCCCACTGAACCTGCCAAGATGGTGGTACGTGATCTCAACTTTTACTACGGTAAGTTTCACGCGCTGAAAAACATCAATATGACGATTCCCGAAAAGAAGGTGACCGCCTTCATCGGACCGTCTGGCTGCGGAAAGTCAACGCTTCTACGCACGATGAACCGCATGTTCGAGCTGTATCCCGACCAGCGTGCAACCGGCGATATCTCGATGGACGGGGAAAACCTGCTCACCAGCAAAGAAGATGTCGCCGTGCTTCGCGCCAAGATCGGCATGGTCTTCCAAAAACCGACCCCCTTCCCGATGTCGATTTATGACAACATCGCCTTTGGCGTCAAGCTCTTTGAAAACATGAGCAATTCCGAAATGGATGATCGCGTCGAATGGGCGTTGCGCAAAGCAGCGCTTTGGGGCGAGGTCAAGGACAAGCTCCAGCAAAACGGTGCAAGCCTCTCCGGTGGACAGCAGCAACGCTTGTGCATCGCGAGGGGTATTGCGGTGCTGCCGCAGGTCCTGCTCTTGGATGAGCCGTGCTCCGCGCTCGATCCCATTTCTACAGCCAAAATTGAAGAGCTGATCGCCGAGCTTAAAAGCGATTACACCGTGGTAATTGTGACGCACAACATGCAGCAAGCGGCGCGTTGCAGCGATTACACTGCCTATATGTACTTGGGCGATTTGATGGAATTTGGTGATACAGAAAGCATATTCTTCAAACCCGCACGCAAAGAGACGGAAGACTACATCACTGGCCGTTTCGGCTAATTCTAAAAACTTCATTTCAAGGAACAGCTATGGCCGATAAACACCTATCCACACAATTTGATTCTGATTTGAACGCCGTGTCCAACCGCCTTATGGAAATGGGCGGTGTCGTAGAAACACAAATGCGCGGGGCGATTGAAGCTCTTGCCACCTTCAGTGCCGAAATCGCTGAGCGCGTGATCGAAGGTGACCATAAAGTCAACAGCATGGAGGTGCAGATTGACCGCGATCTGACCTCCATCATCGGACGCCGGCAGCCAACCGCACGCGACTTGCGTTTGCTGATGGCTATTTCACGTGTCACCGCGAATCTGGAACGCACGGGTGATGAAGCACAGAAGATTGCACGCATGGTGAAAAGTATTATTTCCAGTGGAGCAGCACGTTCGCTACCGACCGCTGAGCTTCGCCTGACTGTGGAAATGACGGGCGGAATACTGCGTAAATCACTGGATGCGTTTGCGCGACTGGACACTGCCGTTGCTTTAGAGATTCTCAAAGAAGATGACGCAATTGACCGGGAATTCAATGGCTTCATTCGCAAGCTTGTGACCTTCATGATGGAAGATCCGCGCACCATCTCCCCCAGTTTAGATCTGCTTTTCGTAGCCAAGGCGCTAGAGCGTATCGGCGATCATGCAAAAAACATTGCTGAATCGATCATCTACATTGTCGAAGGCACGGATGTGCGCCATACGTCGATCGATGAAATTGAATCTGTACTGCGTTAAATCAGTATTATGAAAAAAATGCGTGCGTTGATCGTAGAAGATGAGCCAGCAATTTCCGAATTGTTGGCCATCAATCTACGCCACAACGGCTTTGAACCCGTGGTGTGTATGGACGGTGAGCAGGCACAGCGCGAACTTGACGCCGTGCTGCCTGACATCGTGTTACTCGATTGGATGCTACCTGGCGCTAGCGGTATCGCACTGGCTCGCCAATGGCGCAAAGCTGAACGCACGCGCCACGTGCCGATCTTGTTGCTCACAGCGCGCTCTGAAGAAGGTGACAAAATTCAAGGCCTAGATGCTGGCGCGGACGACTACATCACCAAGCCTTTTTCTACGCAAGAACTGATGGCGCGCATTCGGGCGATCTTGCGCAGACGCGCACCTGAGCAAGCCACAGGCGCAGTTCGCGTCGGTGATCTCGAGCTGGATGGCAGCACTTACCGCGTCACTTGGCAGGGCTCGGAGCTCAAAGTTGGCCCCACAGAATTCAAATTGCTTCGCTATTTGATGAGCCATCCCGAGCGCGTACACAGCCGTGCTCAGTTGCTCGACAAGGTATGGGGCGATCATGTGTTCATCGAAGAACGCACAGTCGATGTACATATCAAGCGTTTGCGCGAAGCATTGCAGGGCGCTGGCGGCATGATAGATACAGTACGGGGTGCGGGCTACCGGTTGAGCACGAGCGCACAACCTACTCCGGTGGGTCGACTTCCGGCATAATGGCGCATGCACAGAGTTACTCTCTTTTTTATAGCACTCAGCGCAGGTTTTATAACGGCTAGTATCGCATTTTCTTTAAATTTGGCAGCTTGGGGTGGGGTGATTGGTGCGTTAGTATGGTTGATCTGGGACAGCTGGAAGTTCAATCAGTTTGACCAGCAACTGCGAAACGCGCAAGCTGGTTTAGCCATAGAAGAATCCTCTGGTCTCTGGGGGCAGCTCACACAGCGTGTGCGCCATCTGTTACGCACGCGCGATCAGCAATTAACACAGAGCGACCAGCGATTGCAAGATTTTCTCTCTGCGATTCAAGCTTCACCCAATGGCGTATTGTTGCTTGATCCACAAAACCGCATCGAATGGTGTAACCAAACAGGTGCGCAATTGCTGGAGTTGGATGCTCAACGTGATGTGATGCAACACATCACAAATCTTGTACGCACGCCTGATTTTTCTGAGTATTTGCAGGAAGGCGATTTCTCCCACGATGTGGTGTTTGAAACCGCCAGCAGCACTGCGCAGCATCCCAAGCGCCTGTCGGCTCAGTTGCATCGCTATGGCTCGAATGTGCAGGGTAATGTCTCGCGCCTCTTGATGCTGGTGCGCGACATCACGGCGCTCGAATTGGCTGAAGCCCAACGCCGCGATTTTGTGGCCAACGTGTCGCATGAAATCCGTACGCCGCTTACCGTGCTTTCTGGATTCATTGAAACCCTGCAAAACTTGCCGCTCGAAGAAGCGCAGCGCAGTCGCTATCTGGGTTTGATGCAAGAACAGAGCCACCGCATGCAAAGCTTGGTGAGTGATCTGCTCACGCTCTCGCGTTTGGAAGCCAGCCCGGCGCCTAGTTTTGAATCTGCACTGCCTGCGGCGCATCTGATGTCGCAGTTGGAGCGCGATGCGCACGCGATGATGCAAGTGTTGGTTTTACCCGGCAGCAACAGCCACCGCCTGCATTTTCTAAACTATACGAATCATCTTCAACTGTTGGGCGACCGCACAGAGCTGATCAGCGCGACGAGTAACCTCGTGCAAAACGCATTGCGCTACACGCCGCCCGGCGGCAATATCGATGTGCGCTTGCATTTGCTATCAGATGGACGTGTTGAGTTTTCGGTGGAAGACACAGGTGCTGGCATTGCACCCGAGCATTTGCCAAGGCTGACTGAGCGTTTTTACCGCGTAGATCGCAGCCGTTCGCGTGAAAGCGGCGGCACGGGTTTGGGTTTGTCCATCGTTAAGCACGTTGTACAGCGTCATGGCGGCGAGGTGAAAATCAGCTCCGAAGTAGGCAAAGGCTCGCGCTTTGCTTTCACTTTGCCGGCAAACCGCGTCCAAGTGTTGACGAGTTCTTAGGCTTCGTCAGTTGCCAAATTCGCCATTGAAAGGCGCTGGCTGCGACACACAGCGCTGCAAAACCCATCACCCAAAACGCCGCCGGTTGCTGCCATGCTGTGATGCCAGAAAAGCCCTTGTAGGCCAACACGAAGCCGCCGCCCAATCCCATCCCCCACAGAGCCATGCTGTACACCAGCATCGGCATCACCGTGATGCGCCAGCAGCGCAGCAGGAAGCAGTTGATGGTTTGCCACGCATCTGCCATGTGATACAGAGCAACAAAAAGAAGCAAACCTGCACCCAATCGCGCCACCTCAGGGTTGGCGGAATACAGCTGAGAAATCGGTATCGCGAGCAAAGCCATTGTGCTGCTCGCAACGAGCGCCACGCCCATTGTGAGCCACACAGCGGCTCGCGCCAGTTGCTGCGCTAGGGCGTTATCGCCAGCGCCCATCCAATAGGACACACGTGCGCAGCTTGCGATCGACAACGACAGCGGCATCATGAACAACACCGCCGCTACGCTCGCGGCAATCTGATGCGAAGCCGTGGCCACGATACCCATCCGAGCCACGAGCAAACCCATCAGCGCATAGGAAGTCACCTCCACCATACTCGCCAATCCTGCTGGCACGCCCAACGAGGCATAGGCTTTGAGGCGCTTCCCATCAGGCTTTTCAAAGTGCGAAAACAAAGCCAGGGGTTTGTAGATATCCAGCTGACGCAAAGTAATGAACGCCGCCAAAAAGATCAAGCAGTTCGCAGTAAAAGTAGCCCAAGCGCAACCCACCACACCCATTGCTGGCAAACCTGCGCCACCAAAAACAAACCACACCGTGAGCGGGATTTTGACGCCCAACGACGCGATTTGCAGCAGCATCACAATTCTTGGCGCACCCAGCGATTGGTTCAGCGCAGAAAACATACGAAATCCCAGCGTGGGAATCAATGCCCAGCCCAGAATACTCAAATACTGCACAGCGCCTGGCCGCAATTTTTCAGGCACACCAAAAATCGACAAGAAAAATCCCGATTGCATCATCACCGCCATACCCAGCAGCATCAACGCAGCGCCCAAATACAGCGATTGCCGAAAAGCGCTGCCCAAAGCCAGTGGTTTTTTCGCGCCATGCAGCTCGGAGTAAATCGGCATCAGCGCCTGCATCACACTCATTAAGCTCACATAAATACTGATGAAGATGCTGGAGGCCACAGCCAGAGTGGCCAGCGCCTCATCGGAATAGCGCCCGGCCACCACCGCATCCGTCACACCATAAGCCATCGTCGCGAGCTGACCCACAACGATCACTTTTGCATGCTGACCGATTACGCCCAGTTCATGTCGAGTTGTGGAGCGCGCAGAATTTGCATGGCTCATCACTCAATCGCCTGTCCGCTTGTAAATCAAGAGCGTCTCTGCATCTGTGGAAGATCTGCGTCGAATGCTTTGCTCCACTTGCCAGCCATCGGGCAACACCGAACCACTGCGTTTGAATTTCTCTGCATATGACACCATCCAATTGCATTGCTGCGCTGCAGTTTGCCCCGCTATCACTGGTATCACCGTGTAGCGCCCATGAAACTGCAGCGCTGTCGTTTGCGCTTGCGTGAGCGCAAGGCCGTGCACACAGCTGGCCTTGCCCACGTGCAGCTGTACGCGCGCGATCATCGGCGCATAGCTGCGTGCGTAATCGAGAATGGGCATCCAAAGCGTGGTGAGCAAGATCCAGCAAGTCACCGCACCACTCGCCGGAATCACGAGTGACTTCCACAAGGCCGAGCGATGCCTGCCTGTACGCCACACGATCACCACGATCCAGCCCACGGTTGCGATCAAGGCCGCTATCAAAGCCATGCTAGAAAAACTTGGCTCAAAACCGGGTAGCAAACGGCGCACATTCGCGGCAGGTTTGGATGGAAAATTCAAATGCATCGAAGCATAGATCACCCAAATCACGATGCCGCAACCTGCAAAAAACAAAATCGTGAACCAATCTACCAGCGCGCTCACGCTGCGATGCAAGGTTGGCAATGCCATCGCAGCGAGGCAAGCCAGCGCTGGCGTTGCGAGCAGCAAAGTCCGATCTGCTCCAGGCCGAATGATGGTGGCTACGACCATCACAGCCAACACCACCGCTGGCCAAGCGATATGCAAACTGCGCCACCAATGGCGCCAGCGCCATAGCGCCACCAGCGCTAACGGCCATGCGGGCCACGTGAACCATACCCAAAGTTTGCCCAAATTCCACCATTCACGCGCCGTTGGCAAGCTGCCCAGATGCGCATGCCATTGGCCGAGAGCCTGTGCGAGAGCAGCAGCCAGCAAACCACAAGCCGCCATGCCTGCAGCCCACATCCAACGATGCTTATCGTGCTGCCATGCGCGCACCAGCGCAGCAGCAAGGCACAGTGCAAAGCCAAATGCAGGTGTGCCCGACAGCGCCAAACCAAAACTACCCAGCACTAACGCAATGCCTGGCGCCCATTGGCGAATCATCGAAGCCGCCACTGCGTAAAACAGGAGCGCAGAAAAAGCCAATTGCGCTAGCGTGGGTGTGGTCTCATGCGAGAGTTGCGCCAAACCGAGCATGGCCAGCAATGCCAGCAAGCTGCCATCAGCCAAACTGCGTGCATAGTCCACCGGATTGGCCTCGCCACCAAAAGCAAAAGGTACAGGCTGCGCGGCTGGCAGACGCGCAAGGTAATACACGGCATACCAAGTGCTGGCCAGCGCCAAACCCAGAAGCAAAGCAAAAGGAATTCGAGCTGCCACATCCATCGGCAGCCAGCTTCCCAGCGCACTGTTGAGCTGAATAAAGCCCGCACCCATCCAATAAGGTAACAAACCCATCAACTCAGGCGCTTGACCTTGCATCTTGGGCGCAAACCCATCTGCGCTGCCCAGCGCCAGTTCGCGCATCAGGCCAAAGGAGGCGATATCTGCATTTTTCCAAGGCTCGCGCCCGATGAAACCCGCCAGCACATAGGCCACACTCAGCAACAACAGTGCCCAGCGCGGCAGGCGACGCACAGCTTCCTGGGTCACGATAGAAGGCGTGGTGGCGGGTGTTGCAGCGATGGCTGTAACCGTTTGGGCGGAGGACATGAAGAGCGACAAATGAAAAAGGCAGGCTGGTTACCCAGACTGCCTTGGTATTGTGAACAGTTTTGAGGCCGTTCGCACTGCAAGAAATTACGTCTTGGCAGCGGGTGTAGTACGTGCAAAACGGTTACGGAATTTCTCCACTCGGCCGCCCATGGTGTCCACAGACTTTTGCGTACCTGTGTAGAAAGGATGCGATTCGCTGGAGGTATCCAGTTTGTATAGCGGCATTTCTTTGCCGTCGTCCATCGTAATTTTCTCTTTGGCTTGAACGCAAGAACGGATCACAAACTTGGCGTTGTTAGACAAATCCACGAAGCAAACTTCGCGGTAGTTAGGGTGAATGCCTTCTTTCATGGGGGAACCTCATCATGGTGGGCAGCCGCGCGGTTCTGGGCATCCTTGGTGGATGCGCTTAAAAGCAGAACGCGTACTTATCCGTTAGCAAAGCCCACGATTATAGCCTATCGCACCAACCTAGCGAGATGCTCGGCATCAAGTCGCCATGGGGTATCGCCGCGCCAGACTTTCCGCTACGCACACCGGTTTGTCAGCGCCTTCGCGCTCAATTTTCACTTCCCATGTCATCTGCACCCCGGAAGTGCCGCCTGGCCCGGCTACGGTCTCTGTGGCTAGCAGCTTCAAGCGCCCGCGCAGGCGGCTGCCCACCGGCACAGGCGCCATAAAACGCACCTTGTTCAGCCCGTAATTCACACCCATGCTCGGCTCTTCGATCTGCAAAGATTCATCGAAAAATTTCGGCACCAGCGACAGCGTTAAAAAGCCATGCGCAATCGGTGCACCAAAAGGCCCAGCTTCGGCACGCGCCACATCCACATGAATCCACTGAAAATCCCCCGTGGCTTCAGCGAATTTGTTGATTTGCTCTTGCGTGATGAGCGTCCACTCACTCACTGCCACCTCTTGGCCGACCAGAGTCAGCACTTCAGCCAATGTTTTAAATCGTGCCATCGTTCAATGATCCAAAAAAGCCGTCAAAGCCTGCCATTGCTCCACATCTTTCTCCACGCGGCTCGGCGCAACATCCCAGAGCGTCAAACCACGAGCGGCCAAATGAATATAGTTTTGCGTATCGCGCAAAAATCCAAGCACTGGCAACCCCAAGCCGCTCACAAACTCATTCAGCTTGTCCGCAGCAATGGTTCGCGCATCCACGCGCATTCCTACGATACCGACCTGCAAGTTGCCCGCCTTGTTGTAATGTGCCAGCTCTTCCAAAAATGCTTGGGTTGCAAAGATATCAAACACGCTAGGCTGCAATGGCACGATCACTTTATGAGCCATTTTCATCACATCTTTGAAGCGCCAGCCATGCAAGCCTCCGGGCGTATCGAGCACCACATGGCTTGTACCGCGAGGCGGTTTAGCGATCAAATCAGCGCTGATGTCCCAAGTCGAGATCGGTCTCGCCGCTGCTGGGCGAAGACCCAGCCAGAGCTTAGAAGATTGCTGACGATCTGCATCACCCAGCATCACGGCATGGCCGCGCGAGGCGTAGTAACCTGCAATATTGGTGGAAAGAGTGGTTTTACCAACACCGCCCTTGGGGTTGGCTACGACGATCACAGGCATCTTGTTCTCCATGAGGTCTGAACGACCTGCAAGGAGACATGTTACCGAAAAATCACCTGAACTTGGATTGCGGCACGGTTTTGAGATCGCCGGGCAAGCTGCTAATGTAATTGGCCATCGCCTTTAGCTCAGCATTGGAGTACTGCTTGGCAATACCTGCCATCACACCATTCGAGCGACCCACTTTGGCGTTGTTTTCAATTTTGTAGGCCTTGAGCGCGACGAACAAATAATCCGCATGCTGACCAGCGATCTTCGGGTAGCTGGGATCAATTGGCTTGGCGAAATTGGCACCATGACAAGAGATACAAGCACCTTTGGTGAGCAACGCCCCGACAGCGGCTGAAGGTTCCGCAGCAGCTTTCTCGGGGAGAACAAAGCCCGCCACCACGCCATGTTGGCTGTAGTACGCAGCCAAATCGGCCATATCTTGCTCGGTCATTGGGGTGGCAGCGGCAACCATCGTAGGGTGTTTGCGCTCACCTTTTTGATAAGCGAGCAACGAATTGCTGATGTATTTGGCGCTTTGGCCCGAAATTTTGGGGGCTTTGTAAATCTCAGGGAAGCTGGCTTGGTAGCCCACGATGCCGTGGCAGCCGATGCACATGGCGGCTTTGGATTGACCCGCTTTCACATCACCTTTGACATCTTGCGCAGAGGCACTGAGGGTCACGAAGGAGACTAAAAGGGTGGCGATGGCAGCAGAAAACTTGTTCATTTTGCGTACAGAATGGAGGGGCGCTAAAGCTTGCAGCCATTTGAGTGGCAGGCAAAGCGACATAAATTTAACATCTGATTATATCCGGCAGCTTGTGCGCTCTCAGCGCTTGAGCCACCTAAAACACCACCATGAAATTCCAAGGCTCCCAACAATACATCGCCACGCAAGACCTGATGCTGGCCGTCAACGCCGCCATCACACTGAAGCGCCCTCTATTGATCAAAGGAGAGCCCGGCACCGGTAAAACCATGCTGGCCGAAGAAGTGGCCAGTGCCTTGAAAATGCCTTTGCTCCAATGGCATGTGAAATCCACCACCAAAGCGCAGCAAGGCTTGTATGAATACGATGCAGTGAGCCGCCTACGCGATTCGCAGATGTCGGATATTGATGGTGGCGAGCGAGTCAAAAATATTCACAACTACATTCTCAAAGGCGTGCTCTGGCAAGCCTTCACCGCCACGGAGCCGGTGGCGCTCTTGATTGATGAAATCGACAAAGCCGACATTGAATTTCCCAATGATTTGCTGCGCGAAATTGATCGCATGGAGTTTTATTGCTACGAAACCCGCGAACTGATCAAAGCCAAGACCCGCCCACTCGTTTTCATCACCTCCAACAACGAAAAAGAACTGCCCGATGCCTTCCTGCGCCGCTGCTTTTTCCACTACATCAAATTCCCCGAAGCGCAAACGATGCAACAGATCGTGGATGTGCATTTCCCTGGCTTGAAAAAAGAGCTGCTCGGTGCCGCTATGAAAACGTTTTACGATGTGCGCAACCTGCCCGGCATCAAGAAAAAACCCTCGACCTCCGAGCTGCTCGATTGGATCAAACTGCTGGTGGCCGAGGATATTCCTCTGGATGCACTGCACAGCAAAGACGACAAAATCACTGTCCCGCCGCTGGTCGGTGCGCTCTTGAAGAATGAGCAAGATGTGACGCTCTTTGAGAAGCTGGTTTTTATGAACCAAAGAGGCCGGTAGCCGTTATAGAATGTGCGCAATATGCTATCAATTTTATAGTAATCATCAACGCTTATGCCATTGACCCTTCGCCCTATTCAGGCTTCAGACCATGCCGCCTGGCTGCCTTTATGGCATGGCTATATTGCGTTTTACCAAGGCACGGTGAGCGATGCGCAAACGGCGCTGTCATGGCAGCGCATGCTCGATACAGCGCATCCGCTGCAAGGCTGGGTGGCTGAGAAAGAAGGTAAGCTGCTTGGCTTTGCGCACATCTTCATGCACGGCTCCACATGGTCTGATCGCGGCTATTGTTATTTAGAGGATTTGTTTGTCAGTGAAGCTGCTCGCGGCCAAGGCGTGGCGCGTCAACTCATAACCTCTTGCTCTCAATGGGCAGCCAGCCAAGGTGCAAATAAGTTGTATTGGCTGACACATGAATCCAACCACACCGCCCGCCAGCTTTATGACAAACTCGCGCAGCGTACCGGGTTTATTCATTACGAGTTGCCATGCTGAGCGGCTGCTAGCTGTAGGTGTTTGTGGGGTAGCTTTTTTAAGCCTTTTAGGGCTCTTCCCGTTATAGAATTTGCGTAGACTGCTCATAATTTAATAGCATATGACAAACATCGCTACCTCCCCATTCGTTCCGCCCATCACGCTGAAATTACGCGGTCTGCGCCTAGAGCCACTCGCACTCGCGCATGAAGCGGGCTTGCGCGAAGCGGCGATGGATGGCGAGCTTTGGAAGCTGCGCATCACTTCGGTGCCCGAGCCGCACGACACGCGTGCCTATATTGAAACTGCACTCAAAATGCGAGAAGATGGCAATCGCTTCGCCTTCGCTGTGATCGACGATGACTCAGGCAAAGTGTTGGGCAGCAGCAGCTATCACGACATCCTACCTGCCGTGCATCGCTTAGAGATTGGTTACACGTGGTATGCCAAAAGCGTACAACGCTCGGCCGTGAACACCACCGCCAAGCTCATGCTCATGACGCATGCGTTTGAGACTTTGCAGTGCAATGTGGTGGGCTGGCGCACCGACAATTTCAACTTCGCCAGCCAACAAGCCATCGAGCGCCTCGGCGCACGCAAAGACGGCATCATCCGAGGCCACGCCCTGCGCCGCGACGGCACAATCCGCGACACCGTGATGTACAGCCTGACGAGCGGAGAATGGCCAGAAGTCAAGGCGCAATTGCTTTATCAAATCGACAAACCGCGCTGATGTTTCATCTCTGCATTTCAGTGCTCTGCTACCACAACAGAAGATTGCTCCAATAAGCACTCTTCGGTGAAAGCGTAGAGATCGGGCAGATAGGCCTCGGGCAGAATATTGCTCAATTGCTCTGCAACGCGTTTGCCATACGCCAACCCCGCTTTGCGTGTGATGAATCGCAAAGAGGCCAAGATACAAGCCACCAACTGTTGCTCATCTTCACTGGTATGAATATTCACAGCCAACGTGGAGGAATCCAAGTCACGGTGCATTTGCAATAGATTGATCATGTACATCTTGGAAGCGGCAATGGATCGCTTGCCTCGGTTGTTCGTACTGGCAGGTTTGTCTTGCTCAATCGCCAATGGGGCGCGATCCGTGGCAAGGGACGCAGACCTTGAACTTAGTTGAGCCGCATGGGTTTGAAGCGGCCTGCCACGCGAACCTGTCGTTTTTCTAGCGCCAGAACTTGCAAAATCTGAGATGTAAAAAGTACCCGTTTTACTGAAGACACCCGAGTTGCTTTTCAATGCTTGCGTGGCATCCATCAGCAAGCCGCTCTGGATGAATCGATCCAAAAGTGGTTTGGCCTCTCGCCCAAGCATCCCGACCAACTCTTCGTAGCTTCGCACACCATTGCACATGATCAAAATCTGCCGATCTTTTGCCCCCAAGCTGGGATCTCGCTGGCTGAGCATGAGTTTCGTTTTTTCGGTCTTTGCGAGTAACATGATCATTAGCCTGTGGGTCAAATACAAACTGTAATCAAATATTATTAAATTGACGTGACACCCGTTTTAAACGCTGCGCCTTAAGGTCTTTGCCTGACCCAAACTGAACAAGCTGATCGCGCCTTGAGTGTCCTTTCGCAAAGTTCACCTCGTTGCGCGCAAGACGTGGCCACTGTGCCTACAATTTCCCCATGCAACACCACTTCATCCATAACCGCCCGACTCCCCCCTCCAGCGGCCAAGCTCTGCCGATGACCGATCCCGCTACCGGCGAAGTCTATGAGCACATCGCGCGCGGCGATGCGCAGGATGTGGATGCGGCTGTCGCATCGGCGCGCAATTGCTACGACAATGTGTGGCAACACGTCACCGCTGCCGAGCGAGGGCGCTTGCTGATGAAGCTGTCGATGAAAGTGGCTCAGCATGCACAAGAGTTGGCGGCATTAGAGCAACGCGATTGCGGCAAACCCGTGAAGCAGGCCAATGCGGATGCGGCGGCGCTGGCAAGGTATTTTGAGTTTTACGCAGGCGCGGCAGACAAGCTGATGGGCGAGACGATTCCTTATCAAAATGGCTTCAGCGTTTTCACCTGGCGCGAGGCCTTTGGCGTGGTGGGCAACATCATTCCTTGGAATTACCCGATGCAGATTTTTGGCCGCAGCGTGGGCGGCGCACTCGCAGCGGGCAATGTGTGTGTGGTGAAGCCGTCGGAAGATGCTTGCCTCTCGCTGCTGCGCGTGGCGCAATTGGCTGCCGATGTGGGCTTTCCCGCAGGCGCGATCAACATCGTCACCGGCTATGGCCATGAGGTGGGCGATGCAATTGCGAAGCATCCCGGTATCGATCACATCAGCTTCACCGGCAGCCCAAGCGTGGGCACGATCATTCAGCAAGTTGCTGCTGAGCGCCATTGCCCCGTCACACTTGAGCTGGGCGGCAAGAGCCCGCAGATTGTGTTTGCAGATGCGGATTTAGATGCCGCGATTCCCGTGATCATCAATGCGATTGTGCAAAACGCTGGGCAAACCTGCTCTGCTGGCTCGCGCCTTTTGGTGGACGAGCTGATTTACGACAACTTGCTGGAGCGCCTGGGCGCAGCCTTCGAAAACCTACGCGCTGGCCCGCCTGCGATGGATTTGGATTTGGGCCCGCTGATTCGCCAAAGCCAGCAGCAACGGGTTTGGGATTTTTTATCGGATGCGCAAGTGGCTGGTATTCCCATGGTGGCGCAAGGCAAGGTCGTCGATGAAGCGCCAGAGAGCGGCTACTACCAAGCCCCCACGCTCTTGCGCGATGTCCCTGTGAATCACCGCCTCGCGCAAGAAGAAATCTTCGGCCCCGTGCTCTGCGCGATGCGATTCAAAGACGAAGACGACGCCATCCATATCGCCAATTCAACCAAGTTCGGCTTGGTCGCCGGCCTGTGGACGCGCGACGGCTCGCGCCAACTGCGCTTGGCCAAACGTATCAAAAGCGGCCAAGTGTTCATCAACAACTACGGCGCAGGCGGCGGCGTGGAGCTGCCCTTCGGCGGCATGAAATCCTCAGGCTACGGGCGCGAGAAGGGTTTTGAGGCGCTATATGGGTTTACTCAGCTAAAGACAGTGGCCATCAAACACGGGTAGAGTCAAGCCATAAAAAAAAACCGGCCTCAGCCGGTTTTTTTCAGGATGCATGAATGCATCAAGCAAAGTTCTTCTCAGCAAACTCCCAATTCACCAAATTTGCCAAGAAGCTCTCGACGAATTTGAGGCGCATGTTGCGGTAGTCGATGTAATAGGCGTGTTCCCACACGTCAACTGTCAGGAGGGCTTTGTCTGCAGTGGTCAAAGGTGTGCCTGCAGCGCCAGTATTAACGATATCAACCGAGCCATCAGGCTTTTTCACGAGCCAAGTCCATCCGGAGCCGAAGTTGCCGACGGCGCTTTTCACGAAGGCTTCTTTGAAGGCTGCATAAGTGCCGAATTTAGCGTTGATGGCTGCGGCCAACGCGCCGGATGGCTCGCCGCCGCCGGCGGGCTTCATGCAGCTCCAGAAGAAGGTGTGGTTCCAGATTTGGGCGCTGTTGTTGTAAATGCCGCCGGAGCTGGACTTGATGATGTCTTCTAGGCTCTTGGCTTCAAACTCTGTGCCTTTTTGCAGGTTGTTGAGGTTGACGACATAGGCATTGTGGTGTTTGCCGTGGTGAAATTCGAGGGTTTCTTGGCTGTAGTGAGGGCCAAGTGCGTCAATCGCGTAAGGCAGGGCGGGCAGGCTGTGTTCCATGGGGGTTTCCTCTTTGTGGGTGAATGAATCGGATGTTTGATTGTAGATAGCTTGTGTGACGGGATTTTCAAGTGCGATGAAGCCCCTGTCGCATTCATGGAAACTATGTCACCGATAGCCCAATGCCACCATCGGCCACGCGGGCGGTGAGACTCTGGCCGCTTTTGACTTGTTCGCGGCTTTTGATCACCACGCCCTGCTCGCTTTGCAACACAGCAAAGCCGCGCTCCAAGACGCGCTGTGGATTCAGGTGTTCGAGCGCTTGCGCGGCGCGGGCGTGTTGCTCTTGGGCGCGGGTGATGCGAAAGGCTATTTTTTGAGTCAAATCACGCTCTAGCCGTTGTATTACCTGAGTATAGCGCTCATTTATTAATAGCGTTTTCTGCTGTAAGGCATAGTCTAAGCGCTGCAATCCATGGCGCTGTGCGGCGAGCAAATCGGTGGGGCGGGCAAGGCGACGAGCTGCTGTGTCCGTGCGCTGAGCATGTGTATCCAGCGCATCTTGCACAGCATCATTCAATCTCTCGTGCATGAGCTGCGCTGCGCCAAGCCAGAGGCTGCGGTCTGCGGCGCAAAGCTCGGCGGCGGCGGTGGGCGTGGGGGCGCGCAGATCGGCCACGAAATCGGCAATGGTGAAATCCGTCTCATGCCCCACGCCGCAAACGATGGGCACCGGGCTTTGCGCGATGCTGCGCGCCAAGGCCTCGTTGTTGAAGGCCGACAGATCTTCAATTGAGCCGCCGCCGCGCACCAGCAGGATCACCTCAATACAGGGAGTTTTTGAAGCCAAATCGGCCTGTACCCGTTGTGAAACCTCAATAGTTTGATATAGTTTTTGTAGCGCCTCGACCAACTCACCCGGCGCAGATGCGCCTTGCACCGACGCTGGCGAGAGCCACACGGGGATATGCGGCACGCGCCGCGCCAGCGCTGTAGCCACATCTTGCAAGGCTGCTGCTCCCGTCGATGTCACCAAACCAATGCCACGCGGTGCAAGCGGAATGTCGCGTTTACGAGCCGCATCAAACAGCCCTTCTGCCTCCAACTTCGCTTTGAGTTTCAAAAACTGCTCAAACCAAGCGCCCTGCCCCGCTCGCTGCATGCTTTCGACCACAAGCTGCAAATCGCCGCGCGGCTCATACACGGCCAGACGCCCGCGCAATTCCACCAAATCACCCTCTTTCGGCGAAAAATCCATCAAACTCGCCGCGCGCCGAAACATCGCACAACGAACTTGGCCCGCCTCGTCTTTCAAAGAAAAATAGCAATGTCCACTGGCTGCCCGAGAAAATCCAGTGATCTCGCCGCGCACGCTGACCGGGTTGAAGCGTGCCTCCAGTGCATCTGCCACCGCCCGCACCAATGCGCCCACCGCCCAAACTCTGGTTGAGCCGAGGGCTTCAAAATCGATAGCATCATCGCGCATAATGTGGGCACATAAGGAGAACTGTTGTGCTCTCGATCATACAAGCCGCAGGCTGGCCTATTTGGCCTCTGATTGCCTGCTCTATCCTCGGACTGGCGCTCGTCATTGAGCGATTCGTTGCCCTGAAAACTGCAAAAATCGCGCCTCCCAAGCTGCTCGACGAAGCGATGACCGTCTCGCGTCAAGGCTTGCCCACACCCGATGTGGTCAACCAGTTGGAGGCCAACTCGGCTTTGGGCGAAGTGTTGGCCAGTGGTATGCGGGCGCTGGCCAGCAACCCGCGCTGTTCAGAAGAAGAGTTACGCACCACCATGGAAGGCGCTGGCCGCCGCGTCACCGCCAAATTAGAACGCTATTTGCCGGCGATTGCCACGATTGCCTCTGCTGCGCCACTGCTCGGCCTGCTGGGCACGGTGATCGGCATGATCGAAATCTTCGGTGCGCAAGGTGGCGGCGTAGGCGGCTCAGGCGCCAATCCGGCACAATTGGCGCAAGGTATTTCGATTGCGCTTTACAACACCGCCTTTGGTTTGATCGTGGCGATTCCTGCGCTGATCTTTTGGCGCTATTTCCGCGCTCGGGTCGATGGCTATTTGCTGTCCCTCGAGCTCGCTGCGGATCGCATGGCGCGGCATCTCTTGGCCATGCGTCAAGGCTACTGAACCCTCACGGAGTCCGCCCCATGAACTTTCGCCGAAGCAACCGGGACGAACCCGAGATCAACCTGATTCCTTTTATCGACGTGCTGCTGGTGGTGCTTATCTTTTTGATGCTGTCGACCACTTACAGCAAGTTCACGGAAATGCAGCTCAAGCTGCCCACGGCTGATGTCGATGCGCAGCGAGACTATCCGAAAGAACTGATCGTCTCCGTCAGCAGCGATGGGCGTTATGCCGTGAACAAAAATGAAGTGCAAGGAAAAAGCGTGGATGCGATTTCTTCTGCGCTCGCGGGCGCAGCCAAGGCAGGCAAAGACACCGTGGTGATCATCAGTGCCGATGCGTTATCTACGCATCAAGCGGTGATCAGCGTGATGGAAGCAGCGCGCAGGGCGGGCTTGCAGCAAGTCACGTTTGCCACGCAGCCGTCTCCGGCTAAGTGAGTCACGAACCAAGTCACTCAACACGCGACTCAGTGATGTTTGCCTCCTTACCGTCATGAGGTTTTCTGAGCGACTGTCGCATAGGCTGCAGAGGGCTTGGTACACGCCGAAGCGCAATGATTGGCTGTCTCTCGCCATGCTGGATGTGAGCTGGCTGTATGGGGCTTTGGTGAAGCTGCGTCGCAAGCTTTACGCCAGCGGCGTGATGAACAGCACCCAACTCAGTATTCCAGTGATCGTGGTCGGTAATGTGATCGCAGGCGGCGCGGGGAAAACGCCTGTGGTGATTGAAATCGCTCGGTTTTTGGCGCAGCAGGGCTATCGGCCGGGTATCGTCTCGCGCGGCTATGGACGCAAGGGCATGGGTGTTCTCGAAGTCCGGGCAGACACGCCAGTTTCAGAGTCTGGCGACGAACCCGCTCTGATCAAACTTGCGTTGAATGCGCCTGTTTTCGTCGCCGCTGAGCGGGCGGAAGCTGCACTGGCTTTGCTTGGCTGCCATCCAGACGTGAATGTGATTTTGTGCGACGATGGGCTACAACATCTGACTTTGAAGCGCGATATTGAGATTTGTGTGTTTGACGAACGCGGCGTGGGTAATGGGCGTTTGCTGCCCGCCGGGCCTCTGCGCGAGGTATGGCCTCGCGCAGTCGATTTCATCTTGCATCGCGGTGGTTTTGAAGCAGGTTTTCTCACTGAACGTCATTTGGCAGATGACGCACTCTTGGCTGATGGTTCGCGTATTCCACTCCATGAGCTGGCCAAACAATCGCTCATCGCGCTCGCAGGTATCGCCCACCCCGAAGCCTTTTTCAGCATGCTGCGCGAGCGCGGCCTGACGCTAAGCGAGGCGATCGCACTTCCAGATCACTATGATTTCGATAGCAAGTTGCGCACATTTAATAACGGCCAGTGGCTGATTTGCACTGAAAAAGATGCCGTCAAACTCTGGCAAACATCCTTGGCCGAGCAGTTTCGTATCGCCGCGGTGCCACTCGTGGTGAGTTTGCCAGCGCTGTTCACCACGGCGTTGCTTGAAAAGCTATCATCACTTCAACCCGCCCGTCAAACCTAATTCACACCCAGCTCATCATGGATGCCAAACTCCTTGAACTCCTCGTCTGCCCCGTCACCAAAGGCTCGCTCACGCTGGATCGCGAAAAAAGCGAACTGCAAAGCCGCAGCGCCCGCCTCGCCTACCCGATCCGGGACGGTATCCCCATCTTGCTAGAAAACGAAGCCCGCACGCTGAGCGACGAAGAAATTGACAAGCTGCACGGCAATGTGCCGCAGCCTTGAGTCGCGCTTGAATTTTTTGCCATGCGCTTCACCGTCCTCATCCCCGCCCGCCTCGCCTCCACGCGCCTGCCCAACAAACCGTTGGCTGACATTGGCGGAGCGCCGATGATTGTGCGGGTGGCACAGCGGGCGGCGTTGGCGGGGGCGGCGCAGGTGGTGGTGGCTTGCGATAGCATGCAGATCATGGCGGCTTGCGCGGCGCATGGTGTCAAGGCGGTGCTCACGAGGGTGGATCATCCATCGGGCTCGGATCGCTTGGCCGAGGCTTGCGATATTCTCGGTTTGACTGACGATGCGGTGGTGGTGAATGTGCAGGGCGATGAGCCTTTGATCGATCCGGAGTTGATCTCGCAAGTCGCGCAGCTGCTTCATTTACCTAAGCTAAATCAGCCGATGGCCGTTATAGGAACTGCTTCACACGCTATTGAATCAATAGCAGATCAGAGCAATCCAAATATCGTTAAGGTCGTGTTGGATGCGCACAATCATGCGCTGTATTTCAGCCGCAGTCTGATCCCCTTCAATCGTGATGGCCACCCGAATGCGCCCCAGCCGCTGCGTCATGTGGGCATTTACAGCTACCGCGCTGGTTTTTTGCGGCAATTTCCTAAGCTGCCGCAAGCGCCGATTGAAGTGAGCGAATCGCTAGAGCAGCTTCGCGCGCTTTGGCATGGCTACAAAATTGCCGTACACATCGCTAGCCAAGCGCCCGGGCCGGGTGTGGACACGCCGGAAGATTTGGAACGTGTGCGCCAAATATGGGCAAGCGCGTCACATTGATCTTTTGGCTAGAGAATAGCCTGCTGAAAACCCGTCAGCCCCACCCGAGCAGCCCATGCTATCCTCAAGGCAGTTGAAAAAATCGAGGATAGATATGAGACTCATTCTGTTGGGCGCGCCCGGTGCGGGTAAAGGCACACAAGCTGCCTTCATTTGCAAGCAATTCAGCATTCCGCAAATTTCTACTGGCGATATGCTGCGTGCGGCCGTGAAGGCAGGCTCGCCGATGGGCGTGGCTGCGAAAAAAGTGATGGATGCTGGCCAGCTCGTGAGCGACGATATCATCATCGGCTTGGTGAAAGAGCGTATCAAAGAGGAAGATTGCGCCAATGGTTTTCTCTTCGACGGTTTTCCGCGCACGATTGCACAGGCCGATGCGATGAAGGATGCGGGCGTGAAGCTCGATGTGGTGCTGGAGATTGATGTGCCGTTTGAAGCCATCATTGACCGCATGAGTGGCCGCCGCAGCCATCCGGCTTCGGGCCGGATTTATCACGTGAAATTCAATCCACCTCAAGCAGATGGCAAGGATGACGTCACTGGCGAGCCACTGGTGCAACGCGCTGATGACGAAGCTGCGACTGTGCAAAAGCGCTTGGATGTTTACAGCGCACAAACTCGCCCACTGGTGGAGTATTACGCAGCTTGGGGCGCAAAAGATCCCGTTAGCGCGCCCAAATATCGCAAGATTGATGGCCTGGGCGAAGTGAGTGATATCACTGCTCGCGCCATGGCCGCACTCGCCTGAGGAAAGTTAAGGGCAACCCGTTTCCTGCTAACCTCAGTGCATGCTAAGCATTCGCTGTTTTCATTTCCTCAAGCCAAGCCTCGCACATGCGAGCTTGGCTTTTTTATTTCTACTCGCTACTTGCCTCGCGCGTGCGCAAGCGCCTAACCCGCCAGTTCCAGCAGCAGCTTCCGCGCCGATGGGCACATCCGCAGCGCAAGCGATGTGGAGCAAGGCGCGTACGCAGTTGCTGCGTATTCGTATCGTGCCGATCGGGCAAACCAGCCAAGCCACCGTGGGCTCCGGGTTTTTCGTCTCGAACGATGGGCTGTTGATTTCCAATTTTCATGTGATCAGCCTCGTGGCTCTCAAGCCTGATCGCTACCAAGCTTTGTATGAAACCCCCGCTGGCGAGAAAGGCGAATTGCAGTTACTCGGCATCGATGTGGTCAACGATGTCGCTTTGCTTCGCATCAAGCCCGGCAAGGAGGCCAAGCCCACCGATGCGTTGAAATTCCGCGATGTCAGCAAAGCCAACCTTGCCTTGCAACGCGGCGAACGCATCTTCTCGCTCGGCAATCCGCTCGACGTGGGCTTCGCTGTGGTGGAAGGCACCTACAACGGGCTCGTGGAACGCAGCTTCACGCCGCGCCTGTTTTTCAGTGGTGCGATCAATGGCGGCATGAGTGGTGGGCCTGCGCTGGATACGCAAGGCAACGTGGTCGGCATCAATGTGGCCAAACGGCTGGATGGCGAGCAAGTGAGCTTTCTCGTACCCGCTGAGCATGCACAAAAACTCATCGCCAGCAGCAGACAAGCCGAGCCCATCACCACGCCGCTCTACAACACCCTCACCGCGCAGCTCACGCAATACCAACAGCAGCTCACCGAGCGCTTCATCTCCACACCTTGGAAACCGCAGGTCAACGCGGGTGTGAGTATTCCGATTCCATCGGATGATTTTTTGCGCTGCTGGGGGCGGCGCGAGCAGATGGAAAGCAAGGCCTTTCAATTCTCGCGTACCGATTGCCGCATGGATTCGAGCGTATTCACTGGCGAAGGCAATCTGGGCATGATCTCCACCCAGCATGAGTCCTATGACGGCAGCAAACTCGGCCCCACGCGCTTCATGGATCGCTATACGAAAAGTTTTGAAAATGAAAACTTCTTCAGCGGCATCCGGCCTTCCACCAAGCCGCAATGCCAACAAACCAGTTTGAAAAATCCGGCCAGCCCGCGCATGGAAACCGTTCTTTGCCTGAGCGCCTACAAACGATTCAAAGGCCTCTACAGCGTCTCCATGCTCGTCGTCACGCAGGAAGGGCAAACCACGGGCACTTTAGGCAGGCTGAACGCCACTGGCGTGAGTTTTGACAACGCTTTAAAACTAGCACAACACTTCGCAGATGGCTTCAAACTGGCCAAAACCGTACCGACTGTAGGCGCCACGCCATGAGCACTCCTCAAACTCAAGCCACGCTAGGGCAACATACGCTCACCATCGAATACCTCGATGCGCAAGGCCATGTACAGCGCACCGAGCAACTGCAAGGCGCACATTTCACGCTGCGCGTACAAAGCGATGCGCTCGGAGTGACGCATTCCGTAGCGCATACAGCCACTCATGCAGAGGCTTCGTCCGATGGACTGCCCCACACATCTGAACAAGCCACCTTGCCGCTCAAAAGCTGGCAACGGATCTCCCCGAGAGTCTGGGCGATGGTACTTTTTGGCATTTTCGCTTTGATCACTGCGCTCGATCTCTGGATCGAACACAACCCAGACAACGCGGCGCAAAACCTCGTCACCTTGTCGCTCGGCCTCATCGGCGCAATTGCGCTCTGGGCCGCGTTCTGGGCGCTACTGGGCAAAATCTTCGCCAAGCACGCAGATTTTTGGCTGCACATTTGCCTCGTGTTGATCGCGGGAATCGCATTAAGTTTGCTGCTAGCCGCGATGCATTTTCTCTCCTTCAATTTGTCGTGGCGCATGCTCGGGCGGATGGACAACCTTGCGTCCGCAGCTTCGCTAGCGCTACTCGTGTGGGCGCACCTGCGCTTGATCGTGCCCGCGCAGCGCAGCGCAGCTTTGCGAGCAGGGATGCTCACATTCACCATTGCCAGCGTCGCCCTGCTGATGTGGACGAACCATCGCCGCTCAGATACTGTGCTCGACACATTTCATTCGCCACACCTGTATCGCCCATGGCTACAGTTGTCTTCGCCGCAATCTTCACAAGCGTTTTTTGAACAAGCTAAAAGCTTGGAAGAAAATCTCAAAGTCAAAGCGGGCCAAACGGAGCCTGGTGAAGATGGAACTGGTTCGGAAGAAGATTGATGGCTTGAAGCGAGCCACTCGCATACGCCTCAACCTGTTTCCAGATACTATTAATTTGATAGCGCACTGCGAATATTTTATAACAGGTAGAAGCCGATTAGGCTTAAAAACGTGTTCTCGCTTCCTCAGTTGCATCAGCTCTCAGCAGACGGTGAAGCGCATAAAAAAAGCCCGCAGCAGCGGGCTTTTAAAAACTCAAGGCAACTTCAAGCGACAGGTTTGAAGTCGTATCCAGCGCCCAATTTCTCAACACGGCCAAAAGCTGGGAACGGGAAGTGGAAGCCGCCCGCGAGCATTTTTTCGTTCACCACCATCTCAAACATTTTGCGGCGCGCATCGCGTGCAGCATCGGCGTTCATGTCGAACTGCACAGACCAGTCTGGATTGCGAGCAAAGAGTTCGGGAATATTGGTCAAGTCAGCAAGATAGGCAAATTTCTCTCCTTTGCTCTCCACGCGGAACAGAGTGTGACCCGGCGTATGGCCGAAAGCGGCGACGCTGGTGATACCGGGCAAGACTTCTTTGCCGGGTTCAAACTGCATGAGCGTGTCTGCGGGAATGCCTGAGAGCACACGGCGCACGTTTTGGAATGCGCCTTTCATAGCTTCGGGCGCAGCGGCCATGCGGGCATCGTCCATCCAGAAGGCATGCTCAACGGTTGGCACCATGATCTTGGCTTTCGGGAAGACCAACTGACCGGCTTTATTACGCACGCCATTGATGTGGTCGCCGTGATAATGAGACAGGATCACGGTGTCGATGTCTTCGGCTTTGAAGCCAGCAGCGTTCAGGTTGGCCATCAAGCGGCCAGTCGTAGGGCCGCCGTTGTCTGCAAAGCCAGTGTCCATCAAGATGCGGCGGTTGCCAGAGACAATGAGGAAGGCAGTGAAAGGGATGTCAATGTAGTCAGTAGGAAGATTTTGCGATTTGAGCATGGCTTGCACTTCAGCCATAGGCGCATTGCGCACAAATTCAGCAGCTAAGGGGCGACGCGCGACACCGTCGTTCAGCGCAATCACTTCCATGTCGCCAAGCTTTTGCTTGCGAAAGCCCACCTGCACCACGCTGGGTGCGCCAAAATTCGGTGCGTTTTGCGCAATCAATGGGGCAAACGAGCCCGCCAAATAAGCCATGGTGGCAGCGCCGCCGCCTACCATTAAATCTCTGCGATTGATCATGTGTGTACTCCTAGAATGATCTAAAAAAAAGCAGCAAAGCACATCGCTCAGGCCGCAGTAGAAGACGATCATCTCTGAAAACGGCTGTATTCGTACCGCAGCGAGGCATATCCTCCCTATGAGTGCGGTTTATGACTGTTTGGTTATAACTGGTTTACAAAAATGTAACTACGCTCAGCGCCAGAGCCACCGTGATCAACGCCACGCCGGTTGACACCGCTACCGCCGCCGTCACTTCTGGCAAAGCGGTTTCATAGCGCTGCGCGAAGAGAAACACATTCGCGCCAATCGGCAACGAAGCCGTCACGATCATCACCGCCAGCGGCAGACCCTGCAACCCCAGCGCCAAGCCCACGCCGGCCACCACCAACGGATGCGCGACGTTTTTCAAAAATGACAAGCCGAGCGCCATGCGCAGATGCTCGCCCACGCGCGTGGCAGCCAGCGTGATGCCCACCAGAATCAAGGCAAGCGGGCTAAAAGCATTGCCCATGAGCTGCAAAGGCTTGTCGATCACAGCGGGAATGCCCCAATCCGTTTGCGCATAAAGCAGCCCCGCGATGATCGGGAAGATCATCGGTTGCTTGAAGGTAGTCCAAATAGACGCGGCCATGATCTGCACCGGGTGGCCAGTACCGCCCGCGTTCTCGCGCAGCGTCACCAACTCCAGTACAACAGTTGCCGACGACAGCATGATCAGCGAATGCACCGCCACCAGCGCCAGCAACACTGCCACGCCTTGCTCGCCATAAGCAAACTGAATCAGCGCAATGCCAATCATCACCGTGTTGCTGTAGCTCGCCGCCAGCGCGAGCACCGCCGCGCGTCGATTGCGCCCCGCAGCAAAAAACATCACGGCGTACATGAGCGCCATGCCGATCACATATGCCAAGAGCGGCGTACCTTGCAAATTCTCAGGCTGCATATTTGCCATGGTGCGAAACAGCATCGGCGGCAAGAAGATGGTGAAGACCAGTTTTGAGAGGTCTTTTACCGATGTAGCCGTCATCAAACCTGCGCGACCCGCTATGAATCCGATAGCAATAAGAATGACAACGGGAAGCAGTGCAGCGAGTACAGGATGAGTCATTACTGAAGTGTAGTGGCCTGCAAAGTGAATATGAAAGGCAGCTACGGAAAGAGGTAACGCAAAAAAAGACCACCGTATTTTTCGCGTTTTTACGTGCTTTTAGCGCTTTTCGCGTTACCTCAACTCATCCCATCAACTCATCCAAACTTCAGTTTAGAAATTCGCCTGCAAGCCCACTTTCAAGCTGCGCCCCGGCAGCGGCGCTTTGCCAGGGGCGCTGGTTGTCAGGATGGAAGTGGCGCTGTAGGCGAGTTTGTTGCTGGCGTTATCCAGCCTTGCAAACCACAACAAATCAGCGTCCTTGGCTTTCATTTTGTAGGTGGCAGATGCGTTGAGTAGCGTGTAGGCTGCGGCGCTGCCGTCCCGCGCTGCCGCATTTCGGTCAAAGCCTATGCGAGCGCCCCAAGGCCCTTGCGCCCAAGCGAGTGTCGCGCCGACGCGCAGCGGGCTGATGCGCGGCAGGGCTGCACCCGTCAGGCCGTTGGTAGCACGGGTGCTGTCGATGCGCCATTGCACATCGAGTTTATTGGCTGTATCCAGCAGGCGATAGTTACCAGACAACTCAAATCCAATGAAGCGGGCTGGCACTTGGCCATAGGCATACTCAGGAAAAATATCCTCGCCGCTGCCATCGGCCGCGCCATCACCATCCGCATCCACGGGGTTCAATTCAGCATCTGCGCCACGTGTGTTGCCGGTGGCATCTAACAAAATATAGTTTTTGAAGCGATTGGCAAACACGTTGACTTGCAGATGGTGTGCGCCGCTTTTCCAACGTGCGCCCACGTCGAAGCTGGTGGATTTCTCTTTTCGCAAGTTCACATCGCCCACTTCATAGGCTGCCGTGGCAATGTGTGGCCCGTCTGCAAAGAGTTCGTAGTCTTTCGGAGCGCGCTGGGTGGCGGCGAAGTTGCTGGTGAGTTGCCAAGCGGGGCTGAGGTTCAACAAAGCACCGGCAGCATAGCTGCTGGGTTTGAAGCTGCGGCTACCGGGCACAAAGCGAGCGACCAGCGGGTTGCCTTCTGAATCCACCTTCACGCTTTCCATGCGTGCGCCAAAGCTGAGCTTGCCCCAGCCGAAAGTAGCTTCTTCATAAGCAAAGATCGCTTGCTGGCGCGTCTTGCTGTAAGGCGCAAAAGCTTCCGCACCATCGGCTGAAAAGCGGTTGCCATCCAGCTGCAAGCCGATCACGCCTTCTAGATTTCCCCATTTCGCGTGGCGTGCTTCTAAGCGAAGATCTGTGCCTTGGTTGTTGAAGATCGTGCCAGTTGCAGCGCCTTCAAATTCGGTGTGGGTGTAGTTGGTGCTGCTGGCTTGCGCTTTGAGGCTTTGCAAGATGCCGCCGAGCTTGATTTCGCCTTCAATGGCCGTGCGGCGCGAGCGCATGTTGATCGTCACTTCATCTTCCGCCACAGTGCCGTAATTTGTGTTGAAGCTGCTGGTGGACAGGCCGAGATAGCCTGCGTCAAAAAACAGCGTGCCGCCGACTGCGCCGCTATTTGCATCAGCTGCAGAATTACAGATTTTCTTTTGCAAGGTTGGTGAGCCAGGCTTGGTGCAAGCCAAACTGATTGGCGCTGCAACATCGCCGCTGCTGCGAGCAGACACATCAGCATGCAAGGCAAACTTGCTGTTGCCCGTCTCCAGCATGAAAGCACCGTTTTTTCCATCATTCCCACTTGAGAGGCCAAAATCTACTTTGCCTGTGAAGCCCGTCATGCGCTCTTTCGGAATACGGTTGTCAATCACATTGACCACACCGCCCACGGCCGAGCCGCCATAGAGCAAGGCGCCGGGGCCGCGCAACACTTCAATGTGCTCTACCGCGATTGGATCCAGCGCCACGGCGTGGTCGTAGCTTAAGGCCGAGGCATCTAACGTTGCGCCGGAATTATTCAAAATTCGGATGCGATCGCCATCGAGCCCGCGAATGATTGGGCGGCTGGCGTTCGGCCCGAAATAGGTGCTGCTGACACCGGGCGTGCCACTCAGCAACTCGCCCAAAGTGGACTCCTGGCGCAGCAGCAGACCGGTGCCAGAGATGGCCTGCGCAGGTGCAATCAAATCAGAGCTGCCCAAGGGGTTGGCTGTGACGGTGATGGATTTGAGCGTGGGCTCGTTGGGGTTGGATGGATTGGAAGCTGAGGGGCTGGAAACGGTTTGAGCGCTGGCAGCGGCGCAAAGCGCGGCAGCAGCAGCCGCAACGAGGCGGCGAGGAAATAATGAAGACATGGCATTCTCTGAAAAAAAGCAACAAAGCAGCAGCCAGCGCGGATCGCGCCAAGCTGCCGAAGGACAAGTGCAGGGTTTACAGAGAAAGCACAGGCGGGCCGCGCGCTTCAAACAGCGGGGCTTGCCAAGCGGCTAAGGTGGAATCACCTACCGCTATCAAAATATGAGCATATAGCGCAGGTAATATAACGGCTGGAAGGCTATTTATGCCAAAAATTGTGCCTGCTCCGTCCATTACACGGCAGGTTTCATCGCCTTCTTCGTGGCTTGCAAACAGCCGACTGATGACGCCGTGATCGCAGTCTTCTGCGTGGCCGTGGGCTGCAAGTTGCTCCTCATGCGTATGCGCGAGCATGCGCACATCGGCATGCACGCTTCGGTGTGCCAGCCCCAGGCTTTGCGCCAACGCCATGCACAGCAGCAGCCCGAGCAGCGCGATGCGCTGGGGAAGACTCATCTGCGAGCGGCTGGCAATATTCATCGAGGTTACTTCACTGCCACGGCATCGGTAATGCGGTAATACAAACCATAAGGGTCGTCATTGAGCACGAGAAATTTTCCTTCCACCACCACTGGCTCCAAGGAATATTTCACAGGCGTTTTCGTGCGCACTTCAATCATGCTCTCAGGCCCGCCAGGAAGGCAAAAACCGCAGGTCAAGGGCACGGAGGTGAGCAAAAAATGGCGCTGCCTCTCACCGGGCTCCAGCGGCATCATGAAGCCTTGAATTTTTTGCGTTTTCTGGTGCAAAGCGAGCTGTTGCACCCCGAAGACAGGAAGGATTTTGTTTTTCTCGGTCTTGGTGGTCACCGCCGTCAGCAAGCTCCAAGCGATCACATCTTCCCGCTTGGGCAAGGGTGCAAAAGGTGAATTGGGGCTATGAACGCCCGCGCCTTGGCCTTGCGGCACACCCAACGCATTACCGCCTTGCGCAACGACCTGAGTGGCCTTGCTAGGCGCAACGCTTTTGCTGCCCCCCGCCCCCGAAACTGGAGAGATCGGAGAGGACAGCTTAGGCGCAGCTTGCTGCGCCATCACCGTGGCTGTAACAAACCCCGCCAACAGCAAAGCCAGCAGCTGTTTAATGCTCATGCCGCATGCCGCAATTTTTGCCAATGCCTAAGCCTTTGCACGCGGCTTGCAGCTCTTTCTCGCAAAGATCATGCTTTTTGCCCGATTCCAAGCACTTCGCCGCACCTTCATGCGCAGCTGCCATGGCCTTGTGGCGCTGAATATCTTTCGCCGTCTCGGCTGCCGTATGAGCTTGCGCCCAAACGGGAGACGCTATGAATGTAATAGCACCCAGCGCGGATAATATAACGGGCACAGCCCAATTTCTCTTAAAATTTAACATTCCATCACCTTGTTTGCAATAGTTTCAACACATCCAATCGGTAAGCTTGGCGCAAAGGCCAAGCCACCGCCAGCACCGATAACGCCAAAACTCCCGCTAAAAGCAGCAATTCCTGCGGCAGCCACACGAATCCACTCACCACCAGCGAACGCTCCTGCGCTAGTAAATAGCCTATCAGACTTGTCAAGAGGTGGCCGAGCAACACGCCAAGCGCCCATCCCGCCAAGGCCAATAAAAGTGTTTCAAAGAGCAACAAGAGCGCCACCTTGCTAGGCGATGCGCCCAGCATGCGCAGCATCGCTAAATCCCCGCGCCGCTCCCGCAGCGCCTGCGTGAGCGACATCCACAGACTGATTGCAGCGACCGCCGCCATTACCGCTGCAAAGGCCTGCAGCACTTGTGTGCCCACGCCGAGCATGCGAAACAGCCGCGTGATCTCCAGCGCGGGGGCTGCAGCTTGCAGCTCGGTGGAGCTGTTCACAAAACGCGGAAAACTCACCGCCGCCAGCGGCGAGGCGTATTGAATCAGGCCAAAAGTGATTTCTCTTTCCGCCTGCAAGGCTTTTTTATCTGCCTCATCCAATGCGATTTCTTTTTCATGCACCTGCCACACGCTCTCGGTGCTGGTGAGGATTAAGCGATCCAGCACACAGCCGCAGCGCTGGAGTTGCCCCACCACGGTGTACTTAGACTTGTCATGCACTTCGCCCCCACCCGCGAGCCCATGCGTGCCCGCAAACACAGCGTTGATCGGCAGCTTGGTTTCTAGATCCGCACCCACGACAACCTGCATGGGGCCAGTCCACGATTGCCCTGTCGCCATCTTTGCTTGGTACAAGTTAACGTACTCGAACGTCGTGCCCACAATACGAGCGCCTTCAAAACTATCGCCCAAACTGAGCGGAATCAGCCGCTTCACGCGCGGGTCTTTCGCCAGCTCCTGCGCCGCCTCCAGCGGAATATTCCCGGCCGGCACATCTACATGCAGCACCCCCGCCAAAATCATTTGCAACGGCGAGCCCTTCGCACCCACCACCACATCCACCCCCGCCAAATCACGCTCGAAACTGCGCTCCATTTGCGTGGAAACCAGCAGCAGCACCGTCATCGTGGCCACGCCGAGGGCGATCAAGAGGGCATTCAGCAGCGCAGCGCCCGGTCGAGCGAGCAACATGCGCAGCGCATAGGAGAAAGTAGTTACTATTAATTTCATAGCAATCTACACATGTTTTATAACGGGGGAAAGCCGATTTGGCTTGAATTTTTAAGCTTTACTGTATGCGCAGGCAGCCCACGCGCGCCAAGCGCCAACGCCACCCGTGCATCATGGGTGGCCACCACCAGCGTCGCGCCGCAGCGCTGGGCCGCCTGAAACAACATCGCACAGGCCAGCGCCGCCGCATCGTCATCCAAACTCGCCGTCGGCTCATCCGCCAAAATGATTTTGGGCGACAACAACACTGCCCGCGCCAACGCCACCCGCTGCGCCTGCCCGCCCGAGAGCTCGCTCGGAAAGCGATCCGCCAGCTCACTCACCCCCAGCGCCTGCAAAGCCGCATCTATTTTTGCAGGCTTCTCAGGCAAGCCTGCCGCAAAAAACGCCAATCCCAGATTACCGCGCACGGGCAGCGACTCGCTCAAATGCAAGCACTGCGGCAAAAACCCCACGCAGCGCCCGCGCCAAGCATCGCGCTGCGCCGCCTTCAAAGTTGCGAGGTCTTGCCCAGCCACCTCCACTTGCCCGCCGCCCGGCGTTAGCAGCCCACAGAGCAGCGCCAAAAGCGTCGACTTACCCGATCCAGACACTCCTTGCAGCAGCAACACGCCGCCCTGCGGCAGCGCAATGTCTGGAAAAGCCAGTGCGGTACCGCCCGAGTAGGCGAAGTTCAATTTTTCAGTCCGGAGCATAGCGTGATGATACGTAGTTCAGAAAGCGCTGAGCTGCTTTCCGAGCTACTTTCGCTGATGCAGAGGCTATTTCGCCAGCCGCGCAAATGTTTTGCGAAACTTCGCCACTTTCGGCGCAGCCACCGCCATGCAATAACCCTGATACGGATTGCGCTCAAAATAATCTTGGTGGTATTCCTCAGCAGGCCAGTAGTTTTGCAGTGGCAACACTTCCGTCACGATCGGGCTGCCAAAGACTTTGTCTTGACTCATATCGCGGATGATGTCGTTGGCCGCATCTTGCTGCTCAACGTTAGAGAAATAAATCCCGCTTCGATATTGCGTGCCCGTATCGTTGCCCTGGCGGTTGAGCTGCGTGCAATCGTGAACCACAAAGAAAATCTCCATAATCTCGCGCAACGAGATCATCGCTGGGTCATACACGAGCTTCACCACCTCGTTATGCCCCGTCTGCCCGCTGCACACGTCCTCATAACGCGGATTGATCACATGCCCATTGCAATACCCCGATTCCACATCCACGATCCCCTTGACCTCTTTGTAAACCGATTCAGTGCACCAAAAGCAGCCTCCGCCGAGGATGATGGTTTGGGGAGGAGTTGAGGTAGAAGTGTTCATGAGCCATTGTCGCATTGAGGATTCAAAGCCTTACAGAGCCTGCGCGAAGACCTTAGAATGTTTTCAACCAACCAAAAACATGTTGATCGACTTCTTCTACACCCTCCGCAGCGCCAAGCTGCCTGTCTCCGTCAAGGAGTATTTGACCCTGCTTGAAGCCGTGAAAGAAGGCGTGGTGGGGCCGACCAGTGAGGATGGCTACAAGATCGACGATTTTTATTACTTGAGCCGCATCACGTTGGTGAAAGACGAGAAGCACTTTGACAAGTTTGACCGCGCATTTGCGGCCTACTTTAAGGGTGTGGAGATGGTGGCGGATTTCACGAAAGAGATTCCGCTGGAATGGCTGCGTAAAAATCTTGAGTTGGAGCTCAGCGCAGAAGAAAAAGCCAAGATCGAGGCGATGGGCTGGGATGAGCTGATGGAGACGCTCAAAAAACGCTTTGAAGAGCAAAAAGAGCGCCACGAAGGCGGCAACAAATGGATCGGCACGGGCGGCACTTCGCCTTTTGGCGCGAATGGCTACAACCCGCAAGGCATTCGTATTGGGCAGTCTGGTGGTCGCAACAAATCGGCCATCAAAGTGTGGGATCAACGCGCCTACAAAGACTATGACGATTCGCAAGACTTGGGCACACGCAATATCAAAGTCGCGCTACGCCGGCTCAGAAAATTCGCGAGGCTCGGCGCAGAAGACGAGCTCGATTTAGACGACACCATTCGCAAAACTGCTGCAAATGCAGGCTATCTCGACATCAAAATGCGCCCCGAGCGGCACAACAACATCAAGGTGCTGCTGCTCATGGATGTGGGCGGCACGATGGACGACCACATCAAGCGCGTGGAAGAGCTTTTCAGCGCCACCAAGCAAGAATTCAAGCATTTGGAGTTTTACTATTTCCACAATTGCGTCTATGACTTCATGTGGAAAAACAACCGCCGCCGCTTCGCCGAGAAATTTCCCACGATGGATATTCTTCGCAAGTACAACAAGGATTACAAGCTTATTTTCGTGGGTGACGCAACAATGAGCCCCTATGAAATCTTGCAGCCCGGCGGCAGTGTGGAATACAACAACGAAGAGGCGGGCAGCGCTTGGCTTCAACGCCTCACCGAGGCTTTCCCAAAATTCGCCTGGATCAACCCCGAGCCGCAGGGCGTCTGGGAATACCGCCAAAGCATTGGCATCATCCGCCAGATGATGAGTGATCGCATGTTTCCGCTCACGCTGCAAGGCTTAGAGGGTGCGATGCGCTTGCTGAGCAAATAACCGCGCCTAGAAATTCAAAGAGCGAATCGCTTTGCGGCCATCAGCAGCATCTTTGTTGGCTAAATCCACCAAGCTGGCCAGCCATTGGTATTGCGTGTTGGCGTCCTCGCCGAGTGCATCGGCTTGCTCGTCGGGCAAAAGCGCGGCGCTGATGCGCAGCTTGGGTTGCAGGCCAACAGGCAAGGCATCTGAGGGACGCAAAGATTGCGCGAGAAGATGGGTGGCCATTTCAATCACGCGCGCAGACGTCATAGGGCCTTCGATCAACAAAACAAAATCTGCATCTTGCAGGCGGGCGGGCATGTCAATCTCGCGGCTGACGCTGCGCATCTGACTGGCCGTGAGCAGCAGGGCTGCATTGGCGATTTGTGTGCCGAATTCTTTTTGAATGTGATCGTGGTTCATCAAGCGCACATGCAGCAATGCGAGGTGATGCTTGTGTCGGCGAGCTCGCAACAAGCTGCTGTGTAGCTTGTTGAAAAATCGCCGCTCGTCCGCTAGACCCGTCAGTGCATCTTGCTGCTGCAAAGCTTGCTCGCGCACGCGCATATCGCGCTGACTCGCTGATCGCTGCGTGAGCGCATACAGCAGCAAAGGCACTTCTATTGCCGAGCCGATCGTCACAGCATACTGCGATAGGAAACCTGTACTCACCACACCAAAGTTACGCAACACGGGGAACAAGCCTGCCAATACCACCGGTAGAAAACCAATCGCAATCCAGCGAGCGTTGCGATCACCCGCGCGCCAGCAGATCCAAAGTAAAAAATACAGCGAGACCATGCTCAACATCGTCATGCTGTTAGCCAGACGAAAACCAATGAATGTTGGCGCGACTGTTTCAACGATAGATACCACGCTCAATAAAAAAATCAACAGCAACAACCATCGATCAAGCCAAGGAGCAAATTGCGATGGTTTAGCGAGTGCGCGCACCAGCCAGAGCGCCACCACCACCGAGACTGATGGCAACACGAAGCTAGACACCGCATTCCATCGCAACCAATTGGGCGTGATGTATTGCGTGAATAAACCCAAAAAGCCCAACTGCATGATGCCTAGGACTGCCACATACACTGCATAGCGCAAATAGTTCGAATAACGGAAGGCTAGGCCATTGACGATGCACATCGCTGCGACAGCAAACATCAGGCCGAAATATGCGCCAAGAAACAAATTTTCCACCTGTCTTGAGCTGAGCACTGCCTGATCACTCAAGATGTAAACACCCGCCGAATAGGGCACGCGATCATGCCGGATACGCACCAGATAATTCACCGGCTGACTCGTTTCGTCGCTTAAGCTAAATAGTGGGTATCGGTCTTGAATGCTCCAAAGAGAATGCGCGATGGAGTCGCCAGCATGCTGGGCATTCCAGCTGCCATCAGCGCGCTGGAAATAGATGCTTGCAACATCAGTGGTTGGCAGATCAACTTGCAAACGCCAATAGGTGCGCGGAGAAAGGTTATGCGCCGTGAAGTGCAACCACATTGCTTTGCGATGTAGATTGTATGTTTGACCTTCTTCACGCAGATGCAAGCCTTGCGCAAAGGCTTGTGTGACAGTAGCCGATTCAGATTCACTGAGCCCAGAGGTACTTTGCTTAAAAGCTTGCTTAGCCTGTTCCACACTGGCTTGGCCCGAATCATCTATCCAGACCCACGCTTTGCCCGCCAAGCTGATTTTGTGGACACCTTGACTGAGATCTATCACGGGCGGCTGAGCAGGCGAGCCAGACACCGCACTATCGACTGGCGTTGGTGCGTTTGCATCGGCTGCACTCGCTGCCCAGACCCAAGACAAGCAAAAAAACAACACCACCCCGAGAACTGAAGTGCGTAATGTTTGCCAATAGATATGATGCATGCCTCATTGTGACGCAAGCCGCCTTCAGTCTACGAAATTCGATTCCCAAAGAAGTCTTAGCTAGGCAGGCCGCACACTACAATCGCAGCCACACCGCCATAGTTCAATGGATAGAACGAGTGCCTCCTAAGCGCTAGATACAGGTTCGATTCCTGTTGGTGGTACCAAATTTAAGTTTTCAGCGCAATGCCTACTTCGATTCGTTGCTGTTTGATGGCCCCGACTTCGCTTTCAAGGCATCCAATAGCTCTTGGGGCAACAAATTTTTTGCCCACTTGATCAAGAGCCAGGCGATGATGCCATCGTCTAGCCAGCCCAAGATGGGCAAGAAATCCGTCACCAAATCTATCGGACTCAGCACATAGATAGCCGCCACTACGCTCAGGATTTTGGCCATCAGAGGTGTGCGCGAATCGCGCAGCATGACCCAGACCAAACTGAGCTCTTGTCGGAATTTGCTGAACAGCAGAATAATTTTCAACATGGTGGCCTTTCATACCAAGCATGTGAATTCGCCAGGCAACTTTTTTCTAACGTGAGGACGATACGCACGATGACAAGCGACGCTAGAATATTTTTCACGCATTAAATGCGAATCGTTATCATTTAGTTTATGATCTGCTTGTTGTTTTATTTATCGCTCAAGGAGTTTTCATGTTCAAGCCTGTAGTTACTGCCATCGCATCGTCTGTCGTTTTGCTCACCGCCTTTCCTGCCCATGCGCAAGACAACAAAACCCTCAACCTGTATTCCGCTCGCCACTACAGCACCGATGAGGCGCTGTACAACGATTTCAGCAAGGCCACGGGCATCAAGATCAACCGCGTGGATGCGGATGATTCGGGCATCTTGAACCGCTTAAAGGCAGAGGGCGCTTCGTCTCCGGCTGACGTGATTTTGCTGGTGGATGCTGCACGCCTGTGGAAGGGCGAGGTCGATGGCTTGTTTGCACCTGTGAAATCCAAGTTGCTTGACGACGCTATTCCTGCGCAATTCCGCGCCAAAGCCACGCCGGATGGCACGCCATGGTTTGGTTTCTCCACACGGGCTCGTGTAGTGGTGTTTAACAAAACCAGCGTGAAGCGCGACGACGTCGATACCTACGAGGAACTTGGCGATGCGAAAAATAAAAGCAAGCTGTGCACCCGCAGCGGCTCGCATCCCTACAACCTGAGCTTGTTTGGGGCAGTCAGCGAGCATATCGGCGCGGAGAAAACCGAAGCCTGGCTCAAAGGCATGGTGGGCAATATGGCTCGCGATCCCAAGGGCGGCGATACCGATCAGATCCGCGCGGTGGCAAGCGGAGAGTGCGCCATTGGCCTCACCAACACGTACTATCTCGCTCGATTGATGCGCTCTGACAAACCCGAAGACAAAGCAGCCATGGAGAAAGTCAGCATCGTTTTTCCCAACCAATCGAGCTGGGGCACACACCTGAATATTTCTGGCGGCGCGATGGCGAAAAATTCCAAAAACCGTGAAGCGGCTGTGCAATTTCTCGAATACTTGGCTGGCGCTTCCGCACAGAAATATCTGGCCGATGGCAACAACGAATGGCCAACTGCTAAAGGCGCAAAAATTGACAACCCAGCTCTCAAAGCCATGCTGGTTGGCAATGGCGGCGACAACTACAAAGTCGAAACAATTCCAGCGAGCGTGATCGGGATGAACCAAATCAAGGTACAGCAGATGCTAGATCGCGTCGGTTATAAGTGATTTAGGCCTCTACCCGTTATAAAATATGCGTAGAATGCTCATATTTTTATAGCACTTATTTCCAGTAAACCGATCAATCGAGGCAGCATCTCTGGCGAACCCCCCGCGAGAAACTGGCTCGATAGCATCGGCAAGCCGTCTAAAGGCATCAGCAAAGCGCCTGATTCTTGCAAAAGCACCATGCCCGCAGCCGCATCCCAAGGGTGCATGCCACGCTCCCAAAAAGCATCTGCGCGGCCAGCGGACACATAGGCCAACTCTAGCGCCATCGAACCGCTGCGCCTCACTTGTCCCACTGAGCGCACCACTCGCTCAAACTCCACTAAATATGGCGTCATCAAGGGCGACAAAGGCTTGGGAAACACGGTCGAAACCGTCGCTTTCCAAGGATCATTCAGCTTCGCACAAGCGAGTCGCTGCACACCATCACGGCCCTCAATCCAAGCACCCTGCCCGCGCGTAGCGTAAAAAATCTCGTCTCGATTCGGATCAGCAATGACACCCAGCACAGGCTCGCCATCGACTGCCAAAGCCACCGACACGCTCCATTGAGGATAGCCGCGCGCAAAGTTTGCCGTGCCATCAATCGGATCCACAATCCAAGTCGGCACATCGGTTGAGGAAGGCAATTTGCCACCCGTTTCTTCCCCCATGAATTGCGAGCCTGGCAACAACGCCGTGAGCTGTTCGCGCAATACGCTCTCAGCCCATAGATCAATATCTGTCGCCACATCGCCAGCGCTTTTCTCACTCACTTGCAGGTGAGTTAAATCACGCGATTTGAGCCAAATCTCATGGCCAATTTGTCTAACAGCCGTTATAGAACGTGCACAGAGCGCTTCCAAATTCATAGCAATTTTCCGTCAAAAATCAACGCTTGTTGATCAGACTCACGTAATCATGCGCTTGCGTGTTGATCGTTGAAATGCGCAGCTCCACAGGACGCTCGCCAAAAGTGATCGCCACGCGTTGTACTTCCATCACTGGCGTGCCAGAGCGCATCCCAAGAACGCGTCCGATCTCTGCGCTCACGCCCACAGCGCGGGAGCGCTCATGCGCACGAATCACGCTGATGCCGTGATCGGTTTGATAGAGGTTGTAAATTGTGCTTGGGCGCTCTTGAAACTGCTTTTCCGTCAACCCTTTGAAAAGCGCCGCCGAAATCACGATGCGGTCATGCATGATGCAGTTACCGCCCAAGCTCAAGGCATTGTCTACACGCCACACCGCATCGCCCGCGCGCAGGCGCAATGCAAAAGCCTCGCTGTCAGTGGCGCGGCCGGAGGAAAAACTGATGTTGTCCACCACCGGAAATTCACGCTCTGGAACGACGCGTGAGTCAAACACATCTGGCCGCGGCTCGACATGGAAAAATTGAAACATGAAGCGATCATTGTTGTGCATCGCCACGAAAGTGCCCTTTCCTTGGCGGCGCACCAAAATGTGTTCGTGTACCAACTCATCCACCGCTTTGCGAAGCGTGCCAATGCTCACTTGCAGCGCCTGTGCAATTTGCGCCTCGTTGGGTAGCGTCTCGCCAGGACCCAGTTCACCTGATTCCAGTAAGCGCAACAGCGCGCTCTTTACCTGCCGATACAAGGGCACAGCGCCAGCGCCTGCATCAGCTAGCGGTTTGAGCAGTTGCGTGATATCGGGGGCATCCAAGCGCGTGGTGTAGCGAGGAATTTTGTTGCTTCGTTGAGCGGCGATATTGAAATCATTCATGGCAAACTATTTTTAGCTTCGGATCGCCATCTTATCGACATATTCTGAATTCATACAAGTCATTTGGATGACTTGATTGACTCCATTGATCCACTGCGTAAACTTCAAATTGCGCAAATTTCTTAAACCAACTCAACGGAGCAACAATGAACCATTTTGTATTGCACGATGCCAAAGACACCGTGGCTGTCGTCGTCGTAGAAGGCATCACCGCCGGCATGACCTTGAACGGCTGGATCATGGATGAAGACAAAATCACCACCATGACCGCCCTGCAAGACATTCCTATCGGCCACAAAATCGCCCTGAAAGACATGAAAGTCGGCGACACGGTCTGGAAATACGGCATAGACATGGGCAAAGTAGTGGCTGACGTCAAGGCCGGCCAACATGCTCACGTCCATAACATCAAAACAAAACGCTGGTAATTAGTCAAAGAAGATACAACGCGAAAAGCGCAAAAAAACAAGCCAAAAAACGCAAAAAAAATCAAGGTGCGTATCCTGTATTCTTTTTTGAGTTTTTTGCGTTCTTTTCGCGTTTTTAGCGTTACCTAAACCTTAAACCAGTCAACCAATTCAAGGATTCAAACATGTCAGTCATCGATCAAAACACCACATTCATGGGTTATCGCCGAGAAAACGGCCGCGTGGGCGTGCGCAATCACGTCATCATCTTGCCTTTGGATGATTTGTCTAACGCTTCAGCAGAAGCCGTTGCGCACAACATCAAAGGCGCGATGGCGATTCCTCATCCGTATGGTCGTTTGCAATTTGGTGCAGATTTGGAACTGCATTTCCGCACGCTGATTGGCGCGGGTTGCAACCCCAACGTCGCTGCCGTCGTCGTCATCGGAATTGAAGACGGCTGGACGAAAAAAGTAGTCGACGGCATTGCCGCCACAGGCAAACCCGTGATCGGCTTCGGCATTGAAGGCCATGGCGATCATGAGACCATCATGAAAGCTTCCAAAGCTGCGCGTGAATACGTGCAGTGGGCCAGCGAAAAGCAGCGCGAAGTGTGCCCTATCTCTGATTTGTGGATCTCCACCAAATGCGGCGAATCCGACACCACCAGCGGCTGCGGCGCGAACCCCACTGTGGGCAATGCATTTGACAAGCTCCATCCGCTGGGCACTCACCTCGTGTTTGGCGAGACGAGCGAAATCACCGGCGGTGAAAAAATTGTGGCAGCGCGTTGCAAAACGCCCGAAATTGCAGACCAGTTTATGTTCATGTTTAACCGCTACCAAGACATGATCAATCGCCACAAAACCACCGATTTGTCCGACAGCCAGCCCACCAAAGGCAACATCGCTGGCGGCCTGACCACCATCGAAGAAAAAGCGCTGGGAAACATCCAGAAAATCGGCAAAAAATGCACGGTCGACGGCGTGATCGACAAAGCTGAAATTCCAAGCCATCCCGGCCTGTGGTTCATGGATTCTTCATCTGCTGCTGCCGAAATGGTGACGCTCTGCGCGGCCTCTGGCTTCGCTGTTCACTTCTTCCCCACAGGTCAAGGCAACGTGATCGGCAACGCCATCGTGCCCGTGATCAAGATTTGCGCCAATCCACGCACTGTGCGTTTGATGAGTGAGCACATTGACGTAGACACCTCCGGCCTCTTGCAGCGCGACATTGATCTCGATCAAGCAGGCGACCAATTGCTTGAATGTATGCTGAAAACGGCCAATGGCCGCCTCACATCTGCGGAAGCACTCGGCCACCGCGAGTTCGTGATGACGCGGTTGTTTGAATCGGCTTAAGTTAATTCACCCAATACCGGACGCAGAGAACGCAAAAGTTACGCAGGCGACGCAAAAAAGAAAAACAGCGATGTTTCTTCTTTTTTGTTCCCCAAAATAGTTTTGGCGCTTTTGCGTTTTTGGTATTTGTCTTTTTTTTGCGTCTTCTGCGCAACCTCTGCGACTTCTGCGTCCGGTATTTAAGGTATCCCAATGAAAATCATCATCACCGAATTCATGGATGAGCGTGCCGTCGAGCAGCTCGCCGCCAAACACGATGTCGTGTATGACCCCAAGTTGGTAGACAAACCCGCTGAGCTGCTGGAAGCCGCTGCAAGCTGCGACGCGATCATTGTGCGCAACCGCACACAAGTTCGCAGCGATTTACTGGCTGCATTGAAGCAATGTAGAGTCGTCGGTCGTCTCGGCGTGGGCTTGGACAATATTGATGTGCTAGGTTGTGAAGCCAAAGGCATGAAGGTGATCCCTGCGACTGGCGCAAATGCGTTGTCAGTCGCTGAATACGTGATCGGAAGCACCATGCTGCTGCTGCGCGGTACATATTCAGCAACTGATGATGTCATTGCAGGCCGTTGGCCGCGTAATGCGCTCTCCAATGGGCGCGAAACAGCTGGGAAGACGCTGGGCATCATCGGTTTTGGCTCAATTGGCCAGACCACCGCTCGCTTAGCGCGCGCTTTAGGCATGCATGTGATCGCGTTTGATCCGGTCATACCTGCATCCTCACCTGTGTTTGCGGAAATGGGTGTGAAAGCCGCCACACTCGATCAAGTGGTCACGCAATCCGATGTGGTCACACTGCATGTGCCATTGGTGGACAGCACACGCGGCCTCTTCAATGCGCAGCGACTCTCCTCCATGAAACCCGGCGCAATTTTAATCAACAGCTCGCGCGGCCACATCGTGGATGTGGAAGCAGTTGCTGAATCACTTAAGAGCGGCCATCTCGGAGGCGCAGCTCTTGATGTGTTTGATACCGAGCCGATGCCCGCATCTCCTGTGTTTGAAGGCTGTCCCGGCCTCTTGCTCACGCCGCATATTTCCGGCGTGACTTTTGAAGCCAATGAGCGCGTGAGCTTTTTGATTGCTGAAAAAGTTTTGGAGGTTTTAAAATAATGGCTGCTCTCTCTCTTCAACAAGCCAACGCGCTTGTACAGAACGCGCTCTTGAAATCTGGCGCTTCTCCCAACATGGCTGCTAGCGTGGCCAAAGCGCTGGTGCTAGCAGAAGCGCAAGGCATTGCCTCGCATGGCCTCTCGCGCGTGCCGCAATACGCGACGCATTTGAAAAATGGCCGTGCGAATGGCCATGCTGTGGCTCACGTGGCTCAGCGCAAAGGCGCTGCGATGGTGATTGATGCGCAGCAAGGTTTGGCTTTTCCTGCTTGTGATTTGGCCATTGCTGAAGGCATCAAAACAGCGAAAGAATTCGGCGTGTGCTTTATTGGCGTGAGAAATTCACACCATGCTGGCGTGATCGTGGATCATCTTCGCGCTGTGGCTAGCGCTGGAATGGTCGGTTTGGGTTTTGCAAATTCGCCTTCGGCGATGCCGGCGGCGGGTGGCAAGCATCCCGTGTTTGGCACAAACCCTGTCGCGGCGATTTTCCCGCGCAGGAATAACGATCCGCTCATGATTGACCTGAGCTTGTCTGAAGTGGCACGCGGCAAAGTGATGGTCGCAGCCAAAGAAGGCAAAGCGATTCCAGCGGGTTGGGCACTCGATAAAGACGGCAACCCGACGACTGACGCAAAAGCTGCGCTGGAAGGCTCGATGCTCGCCGTCGGCAGCACCACATCCACCAAAGGCGCGATGCTCGCGCTGATCGTGGAATTGCTTGTCACGGCTGTGATCGGTGCGCAATTTGGCTTTGAGGCTTCCAGCTTTTTTGTCGATGAAGGCAATCAGCCCAAAATCGGCCAAGCTTTCTTGATCATTGATCCGTCTGCCCTGAATGGCAACGACAGCTATCTGGACCGCATAGAAGTGTTGGTCAGTGAAATGCTGTTGGATGAAGGCGTGCGCCTCGCAGGTGCGCGCAGGCTTAGCTTGGAGCGCAAGGCGCAAGATGTGGGTGTGAACATACCCGATGTGCTGCTGCAAACCCTGCAAAAGTTGGCAGAAACCGCCTAAATCGACAAAAACACAGGCGCAATACCGTCGTAAGAATTTGTATTGCTTTAGCGCTGCACACTTGCCGCGCTAAAGTTACTTGCTTTGTATTTTTAATTGATTCTGGAGAGAAACATGATTGACCGTCGCCATGCCGTCCTCGGCGCAGCCGCCAGCACCTTGCCTTTCATCGGCCTGCCAGCTTTTGCACAAGATTTTCCCCGCCCCGGCACCAACATCAAATACGTTGTGCCCTTCGCACCGGGCGGCCTGACCGACATCATGGCGCGCATCGTGGCGCAGAAGCTCAATGAGGCATGGAAAGTGCCCGTCGTCGTCGAAAACAAAGCCGGTGGCAATGGGCAGATTGGCGCAGAACAAGTAGCCAAAGGCTCGTTTGATGGCTCACAACTGTTGGCCATCACGCTCACGCACGCAGCCAATGTGAGTCTGTTCCCCAACGCCCCTTACAGCTTCACCAAAGACCTGCGCCCCGTCGCCTTGCTCGCTGGCTCGCCGATGCTGATCGTGGTGCCTACTAACAGCCCGATCAACACATTTCAAGATTTGGTCAAGCTCTCGAAAACCAAAACCCTGAATGCAGGCACCAGCGGTAACGGCTCGCCGCCGCACTTGACGATGGCACTCTTCAATGATTTGAACAAATCGAAGATGACGAATGTGCCGTACCGCGGCGGCGCGTTGAGCATGAATGATCTGGTCGGCGGCCAATTGGACGTGGTTTTCTCTAATTTTCCAGAATCCATTGCACTCGTCAAAGGTGGCAAGCTCAAAGCCTTGGCCGTGTGCAGCTTGCAGCGCAACCCGCTCGTGCCCGATGTGCCCACCGTGCTCGAAGCAGGTATGCCAGGCCTGTTTGTGGAAAACTGGACGGCAGCGATGATTCACGCAAAAACGCCGGATGCCATTGTCGAAAAATACGCCCGCGAAATCATCAAAGCGATGTTCAGCAAAGATGTAGAAGACCGCGCCAAGGTGCAAGGCTTCAAAATCTCGCCCAAAGGCCCGCAAGAATTCAACAGCTTTCTGCAAAACGAAATGACTCGCTGGAGCCGTTTGATCAAGGCCGCGAAGATCACCGCATCCTGATCTTTTTTTTGTTCAGCCGCACAGACGGCATGGCGCTATCATGGCGACATGCCGTCTTTTTTTGCCTGTGTGGGTCATGCTTGTGTCGATCATCATTTTGAGATCGAAGCCTTTGCCCACGAGCCCACCAAAACCCCCGCGAAAAGCTACCGCCAAATCGCGGGCGGCATGGCTGCCAATGCGGCTGTGGGCATGGCGCGGCTGGGGGTGCCCGTACATTTGATCGGGCGAGTGGGCAATGATGAAGCGGGGCGATTCATTGTGCAATCTCTGCGCGAGCTGGGCGTGACGAGTCAATTAGAAACCGTGCATGGCGGCCATACCTCGGTGTCTTCTGTGATCGTGGATTCGCGTGGTGAGCGGCAAATTTTTAACCACCGGGGTGATGCCTTGACCAAGGCGCATCCCTTAAGCACGCGCCAGCTCGAAGGGGCACAAGCTGTGCTCGCCGATCCTCGCTGGGGCGATGGCGCAGCAGCTGCGCTGATCTGGGCGCGGGAAAATGGCGTGCTCGGTGTGTTGGATGCGGATATTGCGCCGTGCGAAGTTTTGCAGCGACTCGTGCCACTGGCGACATGGGCGGTGTTTTCACAGCCAGGCTTGGCTTGCTTTGCACCCAATGCGAGCCGCGAAGCTGCTTTGAATGCTACGCTGGATTCGGGGGCCCAAGTGGCGATGGTGACGCTGGGCGAACAGGGCGTGGCTTGGATGCATGCAGATGCACGTCAGATGCTTATGCAACAGAGTTTCAAAATCACTGCGCTGGATACGACGGGCGCTGGCGATGTGTTCCATGCTGCGCTGACCTTCGCGTTGTCTGAGCTGGCTACAAAAGCCAGCGAAGTGCAAGAGCGCCAAGCCATTCGCTTTGCCTGTGCAGCTGCAGCGCTCAAATGCACACAGCGCCACGGCGCGCTCGGTGCGCCCACCCGCGCGCAGGTGATGCAGTTTCTTGACACACAGCCGAGCGCAGCGTAACACTTATTTTGTATTTGCTACAAATTAGATAGCACTCTACCCAAATATTACAACGGCTTACGGCCTATTTCTCTCTAAAAATCTCACACAGAGACTAAGCTTCACTCATCAGCGTTCCACAAGGAGTTTTGATGCTGCAATTTCGTAAAACCTCTATGACTCTCATTGCTGGTGTCTTCCTGCTTGGCGCTTGCTCCACCACGCAAATGCGCAAACAAGACATCGGCACAGCCGCTGGCGCAGTCGTCGGCGGTATCGTTGGCTCATCAATCACAGGCGGCTCGACGGCTGGCACAGTGGCTGGCGCGGCAGGTGGTGCGTTGATCGGCAATCAGATTGGCAAGCAGTTAGACAAGGTGAAATAAGCCGCACACTTCCCCCATAATGAGCAGCATGAAACGCCGCTCATTTATCTCCTCTTCCATCGCTGCTACCGCCTTTGCCACTCCCGTATTCGCGCAGGCCTATCCCAACAAGCCTGTTCGCATGATCGTTCCCTTTCCAGCGGGCGGGGCGACAGACATCCTTGCGCGGGCATTGTCCATCAAGCTCGGTGAAAAGCTCGGGCAAAGCGTGGTGGTGGAAAACCGCCCCGGTGCGGGCGGCACGATTGGCTCACAGGCCGTGGCGCAGGCTGCGCCCGATGGTTACACGGTCTTGTTGGCCACATCGAGCACGCACAGCATCGGCCCCGTGATCAACGCCAAAATTCCGTACGACGCGCAAAACGATTTCACCGCGCTCGGCCAAGTGGCCAGCTCGCCCAATATCGTGCTCGTGCCGCTCTCCTCGCCCGCCAAGACGATGCGTGAGCTGATCGATTACGCCAAGAAAAACCCCGGCAAGCTCAACTACGCATCGAGTGGCAATGGCACGATTGTTCACCTCACTTCCGAGCTGTTCAAAGCGCAATCGGGCACCTTCATCGTGCACATCCCCTATCGCGGCACGGCACTGGCGATTCCTGATTTGATCAGCGGGAAAGTGGATGTGATGTTTGATTCATTGGTCACAGGTTTGCCGCATGTGAAAGATGGCAAGCTGCGGGCTCTGGCTGTGACAAGCGAGAAGCGAAGCACGCTCGCGCCTGATTTGCCTACGGTGGCCGATGTGTTGCCCGGCTTTGAATCGGTCACTTGGTTTGGGCTGTATGGCCCCAAGACTATGCCGTCAGATGTGGTGCAAAAACTCAATACGGCTCTGAATGCTGCGCTGGCCGACAATGATGTGAAAGAGCGCTTTGGCAGACTGGGCGCTGAGCCCACCAGCACCGCGCCTGCTGCGTTTGCCAGCCTCGCGGAAAACGAGCGCGCGAAGTGGAAACGCATCATCGAACAGCGAAAAATCACGGTAGATTGATTTGCAGCGCTTAACTCGCGAGCATGAACTTTGATCATGTGGATTGACACACATTGCCATCTGGATGCACCAGAATTTAAAGAAAAAGAGCTGTCAGCCTTTTATATGGTCTCGCAAGCAGCTATCAAATCAGTTGCGATCTGTGTTCTACCTGCAGTAGAGAAAAGCAATTTTCTGACGGTGCAACAGCTCGCACACTCACACGCACAGGCGTACGCGCTAGGCATCCATCCTTTGTATGTACCGCAAGCGCATGAAGATGATTTGCAGCATTTGGATGCGCTGCTCGCGCAATGCCAAGACGATCCGCGCTTGGTGGCCGTGGGTGAAATCGGCTTGGATTTTTTCCTGCCGCAACTTTGCACACCCAAGATGCGCGAGAAGCAAACGCATTTTTATCGCGCTCAGCTCAAGCTCGCTAAGAAATATGCTTTGCCCGTTATCCTGCATGTGCGCAGAAGCGCGGATGAGCTGCTGCACGGTTTGCGCGATATCGCAGTAGATCGCCCTATCAACGGCATTGCGCATGCTTTCAACGGCTCCGCGCAGCAAGCTGAGCAGTTTGTCGATCGAGATTTCTGCTTAGGCTTTGGCGGCGCTGTCACTTATGAGCGAGCTAACAATTTGCGCCGCCTTGCGCAAACTTTGCCGCCCGGTTCAATCGTTATGGAAACCGATGCGCCCGATATTCCGCCGCATTGGCTTTACGTCACCGCTGAACAACGCGACGCTGGCTTCGCTCAGGGCATCAATTCGCCGCTGGAGCTGCCTCGCATCGGGCAAGTGTTGGCTGATCTTCGCGGCGTGAGCGCCACGCAATGGGCGCAGCAAACCACCGCCAATGCAATGCGCGTCTTGCCTAAATTGAAAGCCCTGCTGTGATGCTGCTAGGTCTGCCACCGCTCATCAACAGCAATACGCGTGTGTTGATTTTGGGTAGCTTTCCAAGTGTGAAATCATTGGAAAAGCAGCAGTACTACGCGCATCCGCAGAACAATTTTTGGAAGCTTATTTTTAGTATCATATCGGCCTCTACCCGCTATATCACCTCAGAAGATTGCTATGAAAAACGGAGTGAATCTATACTGGATCACGGTATTGGCGTATGGGATGTGTATGCGGCTTGCGAACGCGAAGGCTCGCTGGATTCGGCCATCCGCAATGCCCAGCTCAACGATCTGGCTGCTTTGAAAACCCGCTGCCCGCAATTGCAGGCTATCGCTCACAATGGCGGTGAAAGTTACTTGCATGCCAAGCACACACTCGCTTTAGGATTGCCGGTTTACAAACTCCCCTCCAGTAGCCCCGCCAATGCTTCGCAAACGTTTCAGCACAAGCTCACTGCATGGCAAAAAGCGCTCGCGCCACATTTGAAAATCACATGAAAAAATCTAGTTTACCTGTCGTCAACATGTCCGAAATGGGCGGCATCCGGTATCTGCATTTGGGCTCGGAATGGGTTCAAGGCAGCATGTTGATTGATAAGCCTTTTGAGATTGAACTGGAGTATGTGCAGCGCATGATGGCTTGGCTGCTGTTTTTTGAGCCCATGAAAGTGAAGAAACTGCATGCCTTGCAGCTCGGTTTGGGCGCTGGCACGATCACTAAATCTTGCTACAAAACCTTGAAGATGAGCACCACAGTGCTAGAAATCAATCCGGCGGTAGTGGGCGCTTGTCAACATTGGTTCAAACTGCCGCCGCAAGACAAACGCTTGCACATCATCTTGGGCGATGCTATGAAAACGCTCTCAAATTGGGATCAATCTGCGCAGATTCCTCTTGGGCTAACGAGCAGCTTCATTGATTGTGCGCAAGTAGATCTGTACGATCATGAGGCGGCAGCGCCCGTGCTTGACAGTGAGGATTTTTACAAAACCGTGCGCAGCGTGCTCTCGGATGAAGGCATCATGACGGTCAACCTCTTTGGCCGCAGCAGCAGTTTTGACAAGAGCTTGGCCAAGATCAGCGCCGCCTTTGGCGATGAGGCTGTGTGGAGCTTCAAGCCCACGAAAGAGGGCAATACAGTGATCCTCGCACAGCGCACGCCTTCTCGCCCAAAGCGAGATGTGCTCGTTGCTCGATCAGAGCAGATTGAAGCGATGTTTGAGCTGCCAGCTCGCAAATGGCTGCGTCTGATCAAGCCGCAGGTCAAGTGAGTACAAAGCTTGCTAATATGCAGTCATGAACGCCGCTGCCAAACAAAAAATCCTTTCCGTTTCCCATATCGGCCCGGTCGACTGGCGGCATATTGTGCAATGGCTTCAGCAAGATGGCGTGATCTCGCCGCAAGAAGCCAAGCGCACAGTGGACCGTTGCTCCAAAGCTGAGAGCGCGCAGCATCCGCTGGTGCGCCTTGCGGCAGTGGCCATCACTCGCGCGTCGGATGGCAAACCGCTCGATATTGAAGCGCTCACGCAATTTCTCGCACTCAAAGCAGGTGTGGATTATTTCCGCATTGATCCGATGAAGGTCGATGTGGGCAAAGTGGCCGAGACGATGAGCGCCACTTATGCAGAGCGGCATAGTATTCTTCCCGTGCAGGTGTTGCCCAGCCAAGTGGTGATCGCCACCAGCCAGCCTTTCATCACCGATTGGGTGGATGAAGTGGAGCGGCAAGCCAAACGCAGCGTGCGCATGGTGGTGGCCAGCCCGCAAGACATTCATAAATTCACAGCAGAGTTTTTTGCCTTGGCCAAATCAGTGCGCAATGCCATCAAGACGGGTGGCTCCACGGGTGGTGCGAGTTTCGAGCAATTGGTAGAACTCGGCAAAACCAACAAGCAACTTGATGCGAACGATCAAGGCGTGGTCCAGGTGGTCGATTGGCTTTGGCAATATGCGTTTGACCAGCGCGCCAGTGATATTCATCTGGAGCCGCGCCGCGAGCAAGGCGTGATTCGCTTTCGGATTGATGGCGTGTTGCATGCGGTGTATCAGGTGCCGCTGCAGGTGATGAATGCGATGGTAGCGCGCATCAAGCTGCTCGGGCGCATGGATGTGGTTGAGAAACGCCGCCCGCTGGACGGCCGCATCAAAACAAAAAATCCGCGTGGCGACGAAGTAGAAATGCGACTCTCAACGCTTCCCACCGCCTTCGGTGAAAAAATGGTGATGCGTATTTTTGACCCCGACAATGCGGTGAAAGATTTGGAAGGTTTGGGCTTTTCTGATCACGATGCCACGCGCTGGGAAGAGCTGGTCAAGCGGCCTTACGGCATCGTGCTCGTCACCGGCCCCACAGGTTCGGGAAAAACCACCACGCTCTATTCCACCCTCAAGCGCTTGGCTACAGAAGAAGTCAACGTCTGCACCGTGGAAGATCCGATTGAGATGATCGAACCTGCGTTTAACCAAACGCAGGTGCAGCACCAGCTCGATTTTGGTTTTGCTGAAGGCCTGCGCGCCTTGATGCGGCAAGACCCCGACATCATCATGATCGGCGAGATTCGCGATCTAGAAACGGCAGAGATGGCTGTGCAAGCCGCGCTGACTGGGCATTTGGTGTTCTCTACCTTGCATACCAATGACGCACCCAGTGCTGTGGCTCGCCTCATGGAGCTGGGCATTCCGCCCTATCTGCTGAATGCCACGCTGCTCGGTGTGCTCGCGCAGCGCCTGATCCGCACGCTCTGCCCGCAATGCAAGCAACCCGTGGACACAGCAAACCAAGATGCTTCACGCGCTGCGATCAACGACATCATCAAGCCTTGGAGCATCAACGCAGGCTACAAGCCCTACAAACCCGTGGGCTGCGTCGATTGCCGTATGACAGGCTACATGGGCCGCATGGGCATCTACGAACTACTCACCGTGAGCGAAGCCTTCAAAGCCTTGGTCAACAAAGAAGCCGACATGACCGCCACCCGCAAACAAGGCATTGCAGACGGTATGCGCCCCCTTCGCCTAGCCGCCGCCCTGCGCGTGGCAGATGGCACGACGACCATTGAAGAGGTGCTGACTTCCACGCCGCTGATGGGCTGATTCAAATATCCAAGCGCTTACAAATCTCCGTCACCGTCGCGGCTTGGTTCATGCTGTAGAAATGGATGCCGGGCACACCTGCGTTGCGCAGTTGGTCGCAAAGATCGGTGATCACATCTAGACCGAAGGATTTGATGGAAGCAGTGTCGTCGCCGAAGGCAGACAAGCGCGTGCGAATCCAGCGTGGAATTTCAGCGCCGCAACTGTCTGAGAAGCGCATCAGTTGGGATGAATTGGTGATGGGCATGATGCCGGGAACAACGGGGATGGTTGCGCCGAGTTTGTGGGCATCATCCACAAAGCGGAAATAAGCATCGCTGTTGAAGAAATATTGCGTGATGGCGCTGCTTGCGCCCGCTTTCACTTTCGTGGCGTAGGCTTGCAAATCTGCTTCGGGCGATTTTGCTTGCGGGTGCATCTCGGGATAGCAGCCAACTTCGATATGGAAATGGTCGCCTGTCTCGGCGCGGATGAAGGCAATGAGCTCGCTGGCGTATTTGAATTCACCAAACATACCGTGCCCACTCGGCAGATCGCCGCGCAGAGCAACCATGCGCTTGATGCCTGCATCTTTGAATTGCACCAACTGAGCGCGGACGCTTTCTTTGCTCGCGCCAATACAGCTGAAGTGCGGCGCGGCATCAAAGCCATCTGCAAGAATAGACTGCACGGTTTGTAGTGTGCCATCTTGTGTGGAGCCACCTGCACCGTAAGTCACGCTAAAAAATTCTGGCTTGAGGATATAGAGCTTCTGGCGAACGGCAACGAGTTTTTCCACACCCTCTGGCGTTTTCGGCGGGAAAAATTCGAAGCTGATCGGCAATTTTTGAGTTGTATTCATGTTTTCTCCACAAAGGCATGCACGAAGAATTCGCGGTTGCCGTCTCCGCCCGAGATCGAGCTTTCAAAATAGTTTTTCACTTGCAGGCCAGCTTGGCGGTAGCTCTCGCGAATACGAAGTTCGACCTTTTCATACAGAGAAGCATCTTTCACGATGCCGCCTTTGGCTAAATCACCCGGTTGCAATTCAAACTGCGGCTTGACGAGCATGAGCACGTCTGCATCTGGCGCAAGCAGTTCAGCAAAGCGCGGTACGAGCAAGGTTTGCGAGATGAATGACACATCGCCCACAAGCAGCTGAAAAGCCTGGATTTTTAAGTCAAATCGGCCAGTACCCGTTTTGTTTTTTGCGCAGAGTGCTATTAAATCAGGAGCTTTGAGTTCGCGCGCATTGATTTTCTCAAGGCAAACCACACGCTCATTCGCTCGCAGAAGAGCATGCAGCTGCGCATGCCCTACATCCACGCCGACGACTAACTCAGCACCAGCCACAAGCAAACAATCTGTAAACCCGCCTGTGCTCTGGCCAATGTCTAGGCACAGCTTGTCTTGCGCAGAAATACCGCTTTGTAGCAATGCGCCTTCAAGCTTCAAACCGCCGCGAGAAACGTATTTTGCTTCTGCCGCGTCAAGCAGCTCCAGCTCAACATCGTCAAAAAGCTCATCGCTCTTGCTGACCGCCTTCCAGCCCTCCCGCGTGAGCCTGCGCACACCCGACTCAATCAAGCGCTGCGCTTGACTGCGGGAGGCTGCCAAGCCGCGATGAACGAGAAGTTGATCGGCTCGCATGGAAAAGCTATGTATCGCGAAAATCGCTGAAAGCCAAATCGAAAAACGCTAAAAAAACATTCTTGAATGATTTTGCGTTTTCCGCGTCTTTTTTGCGCTTTTCGCGTTATCTAGGCTTCAAGCCATTAATAGCGGTACGTATCAGCCTTGTAAGGCCCAGCCACTTTCACGCCGATGTAATCAGCTTGCTCTTTAGACAACACTGTCAGCATCGCGCCGACTTTCGTCAGGTGCAGGCGAGCGACTTTTTCGTCTAAATGCTTAGGTAACACATACACCTTGCCAGATTGATAGTCCTTCGTTTTAGTGAACAGCTCAATTTGCGCAATCGTCTGGTTCGCAAAGGAGGAAGACATCACAAAGCTTGGGTGGCCCGTGCCGCAGCCCAAGTTCACCAAACGGCCTTTGGCCAACATGATGATGCGCTTGGCAGGCTTGCTGCCTTTCTTCGGGAAAATCACGTGGTCAACTTGCGGCTTGATCTCTTCCCACTTGCATTTTGCGAGCGAGACCACGTCGATTTCATTGTCAAAGTGACCAATGTTGCAAACGATGGCCTGATCTTTCATGGCTTCCATGTGCTTGTAGGTGATCACGTCTTTGTTGCCAGTGGCAGACACAAAAATGTCGGCCTTGTCAGCCGCGTATTCCATCGTCACGACTTTGTAGCCTTCCATTGCAGCTTGCAAGGCGTTGATCGGGTCAACTTCCGTCACCCACACTTGCGCAGACAGCGCCCTCAGCGCTTGCGCTGATCCTTTACCCACATCGCCGTAGCCCATCACCACAGCCACTTTTCCTGCGATCATCACATCGGTTGCGCGCTTGATCGCGTCAACTAAGGATTCGCGGCAGCCATAGAGGTTGTCGAACTTCGATTTCGTCACGCTGTCGTTCACGTTGATCGCGCGGAAAGCGAGCGTGCCCTTGGCAGACATTTCGTTCAAGCGCAACACGCCAGTCGTCGTCTCTTCGGTCACGCCGATGATGTTTTTGATGCGGCGTGAGTACCAGGTAGGATCTAATTTCAGCTTGGCTTTGATTGCAGCAAACAACTCGATCTCTTCTTCGCTGCCAGGCTTGGCCAAGACTTTGATGTCTTTCTCAGCGCGGGTACCCAGGTGCATGAGCAAAGTAGCATCGCCGCCGTCGTCCAAAATCATGTTGGGACCTTCTTCAGCCGTGCCTTTTTTGCCGCCGAATTCAAAGATGCGGTGGGTGTAATCCCAATAATCTTTCAAGCTCTCGCCTTTGTAGGCAAACACGGGCGTACCGGCCACCACGAGCGCAGCAGCGGCGTGATCTTGTGTGGAATAAATATTGCAAGAAGCCCAACGCACATCAGCGCCAAGGGCTTCCAGCGTTTGCACGAGCACAGCGGTTTGAATCGTCATGTGCAGCGAGCCCGTCACGCGTGCGCCTTTGAGGGGCTTTTTCTTGCCGAATTCTTCGCGAATGGCCATCAAACCAGGCATTTCCGTCTCGGCAATGTTGATCTCTTTCTGACCCCAGCCGGCCAGCGACAGGTCAGCAATTTCGTAATCTTGATTCTTAATCGGCTTTAAAACAGCGCTCATGGTTAACTCCAGTGGTTAAAAATAATCCACTGATCAGCATGATTCGCGACTCAACCGTTTGAAGGGGGAGGCTCACCACACAGAACAGCGGGCGAGCGTCGTTGCAAACACATAATGTGCGTCCCGAGCCTCACGCCATGCTTCTCATCAGGAGAAGAGGCGCTGCAACGCTCCTCGGGAAACGAAATTATACTAGAAGGCTTTGCTTCATGCCTTGGAATTGTTTTGTCCCTCCACACAGAAACCCGCCGCCGCCGCACCTTTGCCATCATCTCGCACCCCGATGCGGGTAAAACCACGCTCACTGAGAAGCTCCTTCTGTTTTCGGGCGCGATTCATATTGCCGGATCTGTCAAGGCGCGCAAGGCAACAAGGCATGCCACCTCGGATTGGATGGAGATTGAAAAGCAGCGTGGTATTTCGGTGGCCTCTTCTGTGATGCAGATGATGTATCGGGATTGCGTGATCAATTTGCTCGATACACCCGGCCACCGCGATTTCTCGGAAGACACCTATCGCGTGCTCACGGCGGTGGACAGTGCGCTAATGGTGATTGACGCGGCCAATGGCGTGGAGCCGCAGACGCGGCGCTTGATCGAAGTTTGCCGCCAACGCAACACGCCCATCATGACCTTTATCAACAAGATGGATCGCGAAGGCCGCGATCCGCTGGAGCTGCTTGATGAAGTGGAGCAAGCGCTGGGCATGCCTTGCGTGCCGATGGCTTGGCCTGTGGGGCAAGGCAAGCTGTTTGCGGGCATCATGGATTTGCGCAAGGATCAGATGCGTTTGTTCAAATCAGGCTCAGACAAGCTGGCTGATGAAGGCGATGAGATCGTTTCCTTCACTGAGAAAGACAAGCTACGTGAGCGAATCGGCGCAGAGTTTGAATTGGCTGAGGGCAATGTGGAGCTCGTGCAAGAAGCTGCGCCGCGCTACGATGAAGCGGCATTTCTCGCAGCGAAGCAAACACCAGTCTTCTTCGGCTCAGCCATCAATAATTTTGGCATTCGCGAGGTATTGGATGCCTTGGCCGATCTCGCGCCGCCGCCTCGCCTGCGCGTGAGCAGCGGTTTGAAAACAGCTACCAAGCAATATCAGCCGCGCGAAGTGCAGCCTGACGATGAAGGCTTCTCGGGCGTGGTGTTCAAAGTGCAAGCGAACATGGATCCTTCGCACCGCGACCGCATCGCTTTCGTGCGTGTCTGCTCAGGCAAATTCACCAGTGGTATGAAGCTCAAAGTTCAGCGCACCAGCAAAGAACTGCGTCCTACGAGCGTTGTTACGTTCATGTCGCAGAGGCGTGAGGCAGTAGAAGAAGCTTACGCAGGCGACATCATCGGCTTCACCACGCATGGCGGCGTACAACTGGGCGACACGATCACCGAAGGCATGGCTTCGCAAGCCGATCTACAGTACACCGGCCTGCCCTTCTTCGCGCCCGAGATGTTTCAAGCGGTGGAACTGGCCAACCCGATGAAATCGAAGCAATTGCAGCAGGGTTTGCTGCAGCTTGGCGAGGAAGGCGCGATTCAAGTCTTCCGCCCACACGCAGGCGGCAACATGCTGCTCGGCGCGATTGGTCAACTGCAATTTGAAGTGGTGCAGCATCGCTTGAAAGCTGAGTACGGCGTGGATGCTCGCCTGATGGGATCGAGCTACACTGGCGCGCGCTGGATTACTGCTGATGATGAAGCTGACTTGCGCACCTTTGTTGATAAAAACCAAGCCAAGCTCGCGCTCGACGGCGTAGATGCCCTCGCCTACCTTCTCACCTCGCCCTACGATCTGCGCCTCACGCAAGAGCGTCATCCAAAAATTCATTTCCACGTGCTGCGCGAGCATGCGGGGCTGGAATTACAAAACGGCTGATGGCCTGCGGATGAAGACTCCAGCCAAGGAAACAATGCGCCCGCTGGACACCTGGCCGCGAGAAGCACGCCACCAAATCATTGGCGTATTCACCGACATTGACGACACACTCACCACTGATGGCGCGATCACGCCCGATGCGCTACAAGCCCTGCATGATCTAAAGGCCGCTGGCCTGCATGTGATTGCGATCACGGGACGGCCAGTAGGTTGGAGCGAGCCATTTGCACTCGAATGGCCGGTGGATGCCATCGTGGCAGAGAATGGCTCTGTCGCTCTCTTCAAAGATAATTCTTTAAGCCAAATCAGTCATTCCCCTTTACATAATGTGCGCGGAATGCTATCAAAATCATACCAATTAGATGCATCTATACGCACAGAAAATTTTGCTCGTATGCAACAAGTACTCGCACTTGTCGAGCGCGAAGTAAGCGGCGTCAAGCGCAGCACCGATAGCCCAGGCCGCGAAACCGACATTGCCATCGATCACAGCGAGTTCACGCAATTACCTCCTGCGCAAATCGCAAAGGTGGTGCAAATCATGCAAAGCGAAGGCCTACAAGCGACTGTCAGCTCCATCCACATCAACGGCTGGATCGGTGATCACAACAAGCTGCAAGGCGCCCATTGGATTGTGCGCGAACTATTTCAACGTGATCTCGCACATGAGATGCATCGCTGGGCGTATGTGGGCGATTCCACCAACGATCAACTGATGTTTGAGGCGTTTGAGAACAGTGTGGGTGTGGCGAATATTGCGCGTTTCTTGGCTGAGCTAAAGCACTTGCCGAGTTATGTCAGCCAAGGGGAACGCGGCGCTGGTTTTGCAGAGGTTGCCGTTCTTCTGAATTCTTCCGCGCACTAGGGTCTCCGCAAGATCGCGCTGTCTGCGTGTTTTGCGGAGGTAAAGGAGGAGGCGGCGAAACCCGTTTTCCGTAGAAAAGGAAAAGTCATCGCCACCGGGGACACGCAGCAAAACGCGCAGACAGTGCGATCCCCCACCACAAGTCAAAGCCCTCAGATATCTAAGAACGCGCCAATACAGATGCCAGCGCCACCCCCGTATGCGTCTTCCTCCGCACCAGTTCCTCCGGCGTACATTGCGCCACGATCTTGCCGCCGTCTCTCCCGCCCTCAGGCCCCAGATCAATCACCCAATCAGCTTCGGCGATCACGTCTAAATCGTGTTCGATCACGATCACGCTATGGCCACCATTGACTAGGCGATGCAAGACGTGAATGAGTTTTTCTACGTCTTGCATGTGCAGGCCGACTGTGGGCTCGTCTAAAACATACAAAGTATGCGGGGCTTTGTTGCCGCGTTTGCCCACTTCATCGCGTACTTTAGACAGCTCGGTGACGAGCTTGATGCGTTGCGCTTCACCACCGCTCAAAGTGGGCGAAGGCTGGCCTAGCGTGAGATAGCCCAGCCCCACATCTTTGAGCAATTGCAGCGGATGCGCAATTGAAGGCATCGAAGCAAAGAACTCTACCGCTTCATCCACCTCCATTTGCAGCACATCGCCAATACTTTTGCCACGCCAACTCACAGCCAGCGTCTCAGAATTAAAGCGCGCGCCATGGCAGACTTCACAGGGCACTTTCACATCGGGCAAGAAACTCATTTCAATCGTACGCATGCCTTGGCCTTCGCAGCCGGGGCAGCGGCCTTCGCCGGTGTTGAAGCTAAAGCGCCCTGGAGCGTAGCCGCGGGCTTTGGCTTCTAGGGTTTCGGCAAAGAGTTTACGAATTGCATCCCAAAACCCGATGTAGGTGGCGGGGCAGGAGCGCGGCGTTTTGCCAATCGGCGTTTGATCGACCTCGAGCACACGATCTAGCTGCTGCCAGCCCTGTACGCCATCGCAGTTTTTCCACCCCTGAAAATCAGGGGCTTCGCGCTTCATGCCGCGTGCAGTGACGGCGGCATAAACGTTGGCGAGCAACACATCGCGGGCAAAGGTGGATTTGCCAGAGCCAGAAACACCTGTGATGGCGACCAAGCGCTTAAGCGGCACGTGGGATGTGACGTTGACTAAATTATGTAGCGATGCGTTTTTGACTGTGAGTTGAAATTCGCTGTCAATTTTGCGGCGCGGATGCAGCGGATGCTTGATCGCATCGCGCAGATAGCGCCCTGTTGCCGACTCATCGACTGCCATGATGTCGGCCACCGAGCCCTGCGCCACCACGCGCCCGCCGCGCTTACCTGCGCTGGGCCCAATATCAATGATGTGCTCAGCGCGACGGATCGTATCCACATCGTGCTCCACCACCACCAGCGTATTGCCCTTCTCGCTAAGCTTATGCAGCGCATTGAGCAAGATTTGATTGTCTCGCGCATGCAGGCCAATCGTGGGCTCATCGAGCACATAGCACACGCCTTGCAAATTACTGCCCAGCTGCGCGGCCAAACGAATGCGCTGCGCTTCGCCGCCAGAGAGCGTGGGCGCACCACGATCTAGAGTGAGATAACCCAAGCCGACTTCTTCTAAAAACTCCAAACGGCCTTTGATTTCAGGAATCAAATCGCGGCCAATATCGGCTTCTCGGCCTGAGAGCTTCAAGCCTTCGACCCAAAGGCGCACATCTCGCACGGAGAGCCGCGCCACATCGGTGATACCAGATTTACTGAATTTCACGAAACGCGCCTGTTTGTTCAAACGCGTACCACCGCAACCCGAGCAATCGTGATCGCTCACATCTTCAACTTCCACTTCTGCAAAGCTTTGCTCACGGCCCCGGTTATCGTCATCGCGCACGCTGTCATCCAGCGTCTTTCGCTGCTCACGTGTGAGCTGCTTGCCTGTGCCCACGCAATCGGGGCACCAGCCGTGTTTGCTGTTGTAAGAAAACAAGCGGGGATCGAGCTCGGGATAACTCGTGGCGCACACCGGGCAGGCGCGCTTGGTGGAAAACACTTCGACTAGACCGATCTTCGCGGTGGATGCTTTCAGCTCCATCGCGGTTTTCAAGCCATCCAGCGATGTCATCACATGCACCACGCCTTTGCCATGCTCCAGCGCTACTGAAAGCGCTTGGCGCAGCGCCGCTTCGTTCTCCGGCTTCATCACGATGTCTGCCACCGGCAGCTCCACCGTATGCTCTTTGAAGCGATCAATGCGCGGGAAGCCCGTGGTGGGCAAAAACTCGCCATCCACCCGCAGATGCGTATAGCCACGCGGGCGCGCCCAATCGGCCAGCTCGGTGTAGACACCCTTGCGCGCGATCACCAGCGGCGCAAGGATGCCGAGATGGCGGCCTTTGTACACGGTCATCAGTTGCGCGGCAATGCGATCTGCGGTTTGCGGCTGCACCGCAGCATCGTCGTGCACGCAATGCTGTGTGCCGAGCTTCACATACAAAAGGCGCAGGAAATGCCACACCTCAGTCGTCGTGCCCACCGTGGATTTGCGGCCACCGCGCGAGAGGCGCTGCTCAATTGCCACCGTAGGCGGAATGCCAAATACGGCATCCACCTCCGGGCGTCCCGCTGGCTGCACGATGCTGCGGGCATAGGCATTCAAGCTTTCCAGATATCGGCGCTGGCCTTCGTTAAAGAGAATATCAAATGCCAGCGTCGATTTCCCTGAGCCTGAAACGCCTGTGACCACCGTGAATTTACCGCGCGGAATGTTGACGCTCACGCCCTTGAGATTGTGTTCACGCGCATTAACAATTTGAATGCTGTCAGAGGCATTTTTTGAAGCCTTTTTGGCACTTTGCCGTAATAAATACTGCGCAGAGTGCTCGTATTTTGATAGCAAATCAGATTTCTCATGCGCCGCCATGCCGTTGAGCCCCAAGACATTGTCGTAGTCACGCAGCGCTTGGGCAGTGAACGATATGGCATGGTGCTTCACATCTTCTGGCATCCCGACGACGACAACTTGCCCACCCGACTCGCCACCATCGGGCCCGAGATCAATCAGCCAATCACTGGCGCGGATCACATCCAAATTATGCTCAATCACAAGGATCGAATGCCCCGCATCGAGCAGTTTGCGCAGCGCGCGCATGAGTTTGCTGATGTCTTCAAAGTGCAAACCTGTTGTGGGCTCATCGAACAAAAACAAGGTGCCTTTGGTGGCCAAACGTTGCTTGGATTTACTCGCATCCTTCGCAGCTTCAGCCAAAAAGCCTGCGAGCTTCAAGCGCTGCGCTTCGCCGCCAGAGAGCGTGGGCACTGGTTGGCCGAGCTTCACATATTCCAAACCCACATCCATGATCGGCTGCAAAGCGCGGATCACATCGCGGTCGTTCGCAAAGAGCTTGGCTGCTTCGCTCACGGTGAGCTCTAAAACTTCAAACGCACTTAAGCTGCGCCCGCCACGCGCGACTTTCACCTCAAGGATCTCAGGCCGATAACGCTTGCCATCGCAATCGGGGCAGCGCAAATAAACGTCCGAGAGAAACTGCATCTCCACATGCTCAAAGCCCGAGCCGCCGCAGGCAGGGCAACGGCCATCGCCGCTGTTGAAGCTGAATTTGCTGGCGGTGTAATTGCGTTGTTTGGACAAGGGCAGCGTCGCAAATATCTCGCGCACGCTCTCCCAGGCGCCCACGTAGCTGGCGGGATTGGAACGCGCGGTTTTACCAATCGGCGATTGATCCACGAAGACCACATCACTGAGCAGCTCTGCGCCGAGCAGGCGATCATATGTGCCCGGTGTCTCAGTGGCTTTACCGAAATGGCGCATCAAGGCAGGTGCGAGCACGTCTTGGATCAAAGTGGATTTACCCGAGCCTGAAACACCGGTGACGCAGACCAAACGCTGCAGAGGCAACTCAATCGCCACATTTTTTAAATTGTTTTGCGTTGCGCCTTCGAGAATCAACCGCGGCGTGTTGTCGCTCACTAAGCGCTTCAAGCCCATGCCAATTTGTTTACGTGCACCGAGGTATTGGCCCGTCAGCGTGTCGGCGTTGCGTAGATCATGCGGTGTACCGTCAAAAACGATCTCCCCGCCACGCTCACCGGGCCCTGGCCCCATGTCAATCACGCGATCAGCGGCCAGCATCACGGCTGGGTCATGTTCAACGACGACCAGCGTATTACCCGCATCGCGCAGGCGCAGCATGGCTTGCGTGATGCGATCCATGTCGCGCGGATGCAGACCGATGCTGGGCTCATCGAGCACAAAGAGCGTGTTGACCAACGACGTGCCCAAGGCGGTCGTCAGATTAATACGCTGCACTTCACCGCCAGAGAGCGTGCGGCTTTGGCGATCCAACGTGAGATAGCCGATGCCCACATCGCAAAGGTATTTCAGACGCGTGCAAATTTCTTCTAGCAGCATGCCCAGGGCGCGTGCATCGGCGCTTTTGGGATCAAGCGTAGATTGCGAACGCAAATCATCAAAAAACATCCGCAGCTTATCTAGCGGCATCAGCATCAGATCATGCAAACTCAATCCGGGCAGAACTTCAAGCTGCTCGCGTGACCATTTCGTCCCTTTTGGCAGGAAGCGCTTAGCTGCTGGCATGGCAGAGTTGGCTTGCGCCAAACTGCCAACGCGCCAGAGCATCGCATCGAGCTTCAAGCGTGCGCCATCGCAAACATCGCATTTCGTATAGCTGCGGTATTTGGAAAGCAAGACGCGAATGTGCATTTTGTAGGATTTGGTCTCCAGATAGACAAAGAAGCGCTTCACGCCGTACCAGACCTTGCCCCACTGGCCTTCTTTGTAATCAGGATTTCCGTGGATCACCCAATGCTGCTGCTCAGGCGTGAGCTTGTTCCAAGCCGTGTCACGCGGAATGCCAGCGCGCTCGGCATGGCGCAGAAGATCGTCTTGGCATTCACTCCAAGCGGGCGTTTGAAAAACCTTCACAGCACCTGCACGCAGTGTGAGTCTTGCATCGGGCATCACCAAACCATAGTCCACACCGATCACGCGGCCAAAGCCCTTGCAGGTGGGGCAAGCGCCGTGCGGCGAATTGAAGGAAAAAAGGCTAGGCGTAGGGTTGCTGTAACGCAGATCGCTCTCAGGGCAATGCAGGCCGGTGGAAAATTTCCAAATCTCCTGCGCCCCGTCATCGCCTGCATAGACACTCATGCGCCCGCTGCCACGCTTGAGTGCCAATTCAATCGCCTCCATCACACGCACTTTTTCAGCGCTCTCAATCTTGAAGCGATCAGCCACCACATCCAACACCTTGCGCGGACCCACAGGCGTGGCCACCTCGCGCTCAGCTTGTACGCGTGTGAAGCCGCTGGCAGAGAGCCATTGCTCCACTTCTTGCGCGGTGGTGTTGCTGGGCAATTCCACAGGGAAAGTCACAACCAAGCGCGGATTCGCAGCTTTGGCTCTCTCAACAATCTGCGCATAAATTGTCTCGCCACTGTCGTGCCGCACAGGCCGAGCCGTATCGCGATCAAACAAATCCGCCAAGCGGGCGAATAGCAATTTCAAGTGGTCATTCAGCTCTGTCATTGTGCCCACCGTGGAGCGAGAAGAGCGCACAGGATTGGTTTGATCAATTGCAATCGCAGCGGGCACGCCTTCGACTTTGTCCACCTGCGGCTTGTCCATGCGATCCATGAACTGGCGGGCGTAGGCCGAGAATGTTTCTACATAGCGCCGCTGGCCTTCTGCAAACAACGTGTCAAATACCAAACTAGATTTGCCGGAGCCACTAGGGCCTGTGACGACTGTGAGCTCGCCCGTTTTGATATCGACGTTGAGATTCTTGAGATTGTGTTGCCGAGCGCCGATGATACGAATGCTGCCCTGGGTCATGGCTTATCTTTCTTGGGAGATGGCGTTGCTAGCAGGAGATGCCGCAGCAAGCCAGAAGATTGTAGAGAGTTCGGCGGCTTGAATCCGTCAGAAGGTCTTTGACGTATCTTCTATCAATCGCTACGATAGGTCACCATGAACTACCTCAATTCACGCTTGTATGACGGTATCCGCAAAGTGGGCTTTCGCAAATGGTATGAGCGGGAATTACTATCCAGTCATGCGCACATGGTGCTCGCGTTTTTATGCATCATTGGGTTGATGGCCGCTTTCGAGGCTTTTCGTGGCGGCAGCTTGACGGAAAAGCTGTTTGACGCAGGCGCCATATTGGCCTGTGGCGGCATAGGCATTTGGGCTTTGCGACGCTATTTGTATTTACTGATGAATGCAGAGGTGATTGCCAATCAGGCTAACTGCCCAGAATGCAAAACATATGGGCTGTTTACCGCACTATCGGAAAACAAAGCGCGTGGGCATACATTGGTTCGCTGCAAAAAATGCGCCCATGAATGGCACATTGAGGTAAATTAAAAGCCGATTGAAGGCACCAAGCACTGAGGCTCACAAAGCTTGGCCGAAAATCAATGTGTGAAGCGGTTTGTATTTAACATCGCCTGCAGCGCGGCGAATATCTGGGGCGATTTTTTGTAGCTTGTCAAGGCTGTCCACGCCGGTCAGCGCCATATTCAAGCCAAAGCCTTTGAAGCCGAGGTTTGAGCACAAGGTAATGGCGGTATTGAGGGCTACGCTGAAATCTATATCGCTTGCAGACGCGTCTTGAGCAGTAACTGTAGGCGAAGCTGGCGGTGTGATTGCAGTTTGACCTGGTAAATTGCCTGAGAGCGCGACTGCGGGCACAGCAGTTGGCAGAGCACTCATTTCCACCAAACCTAAGTTAGTCAGGGTCAAGATATCTTGCATGCTCACGCCAACAGCTGCCGTCATGCGCACCACATCTTCTGCGCTTCGTTTGCCGTCACACAAAATCAATGCTGAACGCTGCTGCGCACTCAGGCTCACCGAGCGATCTTTCATGACTTGCGCACCCAACGCTGTTTTACTGACCGACACACTTGACTCCTATTGCCCACGAACAACGATCTTACTCTTACAAATCATCGGCTTACTAAGGGCAATTACCCATAAAAAAACCCGGCACAACTTTCGTTGTACCGGGTTCGAGAGATTCACATCACCGCTATTTCTAGCGGCGATGTTTCAAGCGATCAAGCAGCCTTGATGCTAGGGTAGCGCACGTGCTCAATCAGAGCTTGCACCTTCGCGTTTGGCGCAGGGGTGAACAAGCTGATGATGATGATCAGCGCAAAGCCCAGAGGCACGCCAAACACGCCAGCAGAGATCGGCTGAATAGCCCACCACAGCGACACGGGGCTATCCACGCTGAACACTTGACGCATCCATGGATGGTTCATGACCATGTAGTAAGCAGTGATGCCCAAGCCACCAATCATGCCGACAATCGCACCAGCGCTCGATGCACGCTTCCAGAAGATACCGAGCACAAGTGCCGGGAAGAAGGAAGCCGCAGCAAACGAGAACGCTGCCGAGACGAGGAACAAGATATCCGCCTGCTTGGTGGCATACACATGGTAGGCAACATAGGCAGCGGCCAAAGCCACAACCAACAGAAGCATCTTGGACAGCGTCACACGGCGAGCCGTGCTGGCGTTGGGGTCAATGACCTTGTAGTACACGTCGTGAGACAGTGCATTGGCAATGGTGAGCAGCAAGCCATCAGCTGTTGATAGTGCAGCAGCCAAGCCACCCGCAGCCACCATACCGGAGATCACGTAAGGCAGACCGCCAATTTCTGGGGCTGCCAGAACGATGATGTCGCCACCAATGCGCATTTCACCCAATTGCATGATGCCATCTTTGTTGATGTCAACAACCGACAACAGGCTCGGATCCACTTTGCTCCACGCCGCGATCCAAGCTGGCAGCTTCGTAAACTCTGTGCCCACAAGAACGTTGAAGATCTCGTATTTCACCAGTACAGCCAAAGCTGGCGCAGTGAAATAAAGCAAGAAGATGAAGAAGATAGACCAAGTCACCGACTCACGCGCTTCTTTCACAGACGGCGTGGTGTAGTAGCGCATCAGAATGTGCGGCAAAGCAGCCGTGCCGACCATCAGGCAGAAGATCAGCGCTAAGAAGTTGCGACGAGAAACGTCAAACGCTTCTTGTGCCTTGGCATCGCCATTCGGATCACCTGCAAATTGCTGGCCATGCGCTGGCATACCAGCCAAGGGGCGAGCGCGAGCGTTGTTGGACGCTTGTGCGGCCGTCCAGGCCTTTTTAGCAGCCTCAGCGTCCTTAGGCATGGCAGCAAGAGCCTTTTCAGCGGCAGTGATTTCTGCTGCTGAGCCATTAGCCGCTTTCAGGTCAGCCACTTTCTTCTCGCCAGCGGCCTTGTCGGCAGCCAGCGCAGCAGGCACGTCTTTGAGCTTGGCGCCAAAGTCGTCTGCATTTTTCTTGAAGATGGCGATAACTTCTTTTTCCTTCGGATCAGCAATCAGCTGCTTCTCACGCTCAGTGATTTTGGCCAGTTGAGAGCCATAAATCAGCTGAGGAATCGGCACACCTGTTTGCTTGACTGACAACCAGATCACAGGGATCAGGTAGGCAATGATCAAGATGATGTACTGAGCCACTTGCGTCCATGTGACGGCGCGCATACCACCTAGGAAAGAGCAGACCAAAATGCCGCCCAAGCCTAGGAAAATGCCCACTTCAAACGCCACACCTGTCAAACGGGTAGTGATCAGGCCGACGCCATAGATCTGCGCCACAACGTAGGTGAACGAGACCAAGATGGCGGCAAACACACCGACCAAACGCGCAGCGTTGCCGCCATAGCGCTCGCCCAGAAAGTCTGGGATGGTGAACTGACCGAACTTGCGCATATAGGGCGCAAGGAACAAAGCCACCAAGCAGTAGCCGCCCGTCCAGCCCATGATGAAGGCCAAGCCGCCATAACCCGTGAGGTAAAGCGTACCGGCCATGCCGATAAACGATGCTGCCGACATCCAATCAGCACCCGTAGCCATGCCGTTGTAGATCGCAGGCACACGACGACCGGCGACATAATATTCGTCGGCATCGCTGGTGCGGCTCATCACGCCAATACCGGCATACAAGCCAATCGTGGCCAACAAGAAGATAAAGCCAATCCAGTTACGGGGCAGGCCCATTTGTTCAGCGATAGCGAGCACGATCACGAAGGCAATGAAGCCGCCCGTGTACCAGCCGTAAACTTTGTTGAGCTGCTGTTTGAAAGCAGAATTTGCGGCAGAGCTCGCGCTCACGCCAGTTGAAGGAGACATTCCAGCCATATTCTTACTCCTCTTCGGCAACGCCGTATTCATGGTCAAGGTTGTTCATGTATCTGGCGTAATACCAGATAATGGCAACATAAATCACGAGTGAACCTTGGGCACCCATCCAGAAGCTGAAGGGCCATCCGAAGAAGTTAAAGTTCAAGTCGCGGGCGAAAAATCCGACCCCATAAGTCACAACAAACCAGATCGCCAGCAGGATCGCTGTGATTTTCAGGTTCTTCGACCAATAGGCCTGATGCTTTGCTGATACTTGCATTGCATAGTCTCCTTTTAGTTAAACAAATGACGACTGTCACGGCCTAGGCCGATTGCACAGACAGGCGATACAGCCCACGCGTGAACGTGCGCTGCGCGGGAAGCCCCTCAACTGGCGGGCGAGGCGGAAATACCCGTCTCGCGTTCCAACTGAGCGGCCACCTTGGGCTCAAATCCTTTGAGGTGGCGAATAATTTTCCGCGCCTCATCGGGTTCTTGCCGATCCATGTGCACGCGGGCCAGCTGATACCAGCCGTACGGGCTCATGGGTTGCAATTTCGTGTTTTGCTTGAGGGCTTTGATGGCTTCATCAAAGCGCTGCAAGCGAATCAGGACGAGACCGAGGCCATACCAGGCGCGGTCGATATCGGGGCGTAGCTCAACAGCTTTTTTAAACGAAGCGCAAGCCTCTTCATACTGGCCTTTTTCTTCTTGCAGAAAACCGAGGTTAAACCAATGCATGCCCACCTCGGGATGCGTTTGCGTGAGGCGCTCCAGCAGAGCAAAAGCTTGCGGTTTGCGATCTGTGATGGTGAACAAATACGCGATGCTGGCTTTGGCGTAGTCATCTTGCGGCTGCATGATCGCCATACGTTCAAACACGGCTTGCGCACCATCCCACTGTTCTAGGCGAAGCAGCATGCGCGCCCAGACGCGTAAAACTCTGTATTGCAATGTTTGCATCATTTGCAAAACTCCATCCCAATTTTCATACAGATACTCACCTTCTCAAAAAACACAATGACTCCGATAAAGCCAAGCAGCAGAAAGGCAACGAGAGGCACGTGACGGTCAATAATTACTCTTGGAGTTATCAAGCGGGCGCCTTTAATGAAGGGCTTCACCATCACATCAAGAATTTGATAGAAAAAATTTGTCTCTTTTTGCTGGCCAGCCATCAAGCCCAGCAACCAACGGCCAGCAAACGCAAGAAGCGCTATGTAGCAGACCAACTGAACACTATTCACAAGCAAAAGCAAGTTGTCACCTCTAAGTAAAACTACGTTCTAGTATTGGCAGAGTCACTGACCCATTTCTTACACTAATGTGCAATTTCGCATGTTTCACGCCTAAACCCCACGCAAACCCTATGCGGGACTTCCCGCATGCCTAGGACAAACGGGTCATTCAGTTTCGCTTTCGCACGATACCAGCTGGCAAGCTCCCTGCTTCCATCCAAGCCGGGCTGGCAAACCAATCGTCGCCAAGCAGGTAGGCGCGCAGCATCGGCAGGGCATCGAGCCCCCAGAAAAGCTGGCTATCGATCTCCATCGTGGGTACGCCAAAAATACCTTTGGCAACAGCCGCATCGGTATTGGCTTTGAGCTCGGCTTTGACGGCGGGGTCATCCGTTGCACGTGCTGGCTTGAGTTGTTCGGTCAGAGCTTGTAAGCGTTGCAGATCACTAGCGTCTTGGCCACCCAGCCAGACATGGTGAAACAGCGCCTCAGTCACGTAGCGATTACACGCGCGATCCTTGCCGCAAGCCACGGCCAGCCGCAGCAGGCCCAGCGGATTAAACGGGTGGCTGGCTGGCATTTGCAGGAGCGTGCCTTGGGCTCGCGCCAACCAGTTGATTTGCCGATAGGTCCAGGAGCGTTTGGGCGCGATTTCAGCAGGGCCCAGTTGCCCAAAATGCTGCAAGATAGCGCCAAAGAGCACGGGCTTGTAAGTCACGCAGTGGCTGATACCTTGCAGCGCTTGAGGCAGTTTTTCAAATGCGAGGTAGGCATAGGGTGATATCACATCGAAATGAAAGGTGATGTGTTTCATAGCGCTTCTTTCAGTTGCGCATCAAAGGCGGGATTGAAAGCGGCTTCAGGAAACGCAGCCTGCGCGTGACGCAATGGCAACTCTTGCATGATGCTTTGCTTCATGACTTCATCGCTCTGCCCCCACACCATGATCTCGGTGATCGTGCGGTAGCAACCACGGCACCAAAGCGTGGTCTCGTCCATCTGGCAGACTGAGATGCAGGGAGAGGCTGTAGTCATGGTTTTATAGAGCTAAATCGGCAGTTCGCCGTTATAAAACGTGCGTAACTTGCTATTAAATTGATAGTAATCATTTTAAAGTGTCTGCGCCACATCACACACCGGCGCTTGCGTTAGCGCCTTCAATTGCGCGAAACTGAGCTTGAAGACGGCATGCGGATGCCCTGCTGCAGCCCAGATGTCGTCGAAGCGCATCAAGTCTTGATCAATCAAGCTCACTGGTGGCTGCGCATGCGCAATCGGCGACACGCCGCCAATTGCAAAACCCGTTTTAGCTTTCACAAAATCTGCATCCGCACGACCCAGCTTTTGCTCTGAACTGCAAACCAAGGCTTGCACCTTCTTTTCATCCACACGCCGATCACCTGAAGTGATGACCAGCACGGCCACATCATCAGGCTTGCGGCGAAAGATGATGCTTTTAGCGATCTGCCCCAGCTGAACGCCCAGCGCATCAGCGGCTTGACTCGCTGTGCGCGCAGCTTCTGAAAGCATCACAGGGGCGTGAGGATGGCCCGAGGTCTGCAAGGCAAGTGCAAAACGTTGAGCGGATTCTGGAAGTTGCATTTTTTAAGCAAAAAGGGCTACTAGCCGTTATATATTGTGCGCTGAGTGCTATTGATTTGATAGTAAATTGTTAACGCTCAATGGTTAGCTCAAGCGTTTGTTCAGCAGCGCTGTCGCGGCACGAGAATGGGGTTTTCTGCCCAAAGCATCGCTAATGAATTTTCCAGCGTCAATCAGCAAATCCATATCAATGCCAGTTTCAATCCCCATGCCATGGAGTAAGTACACCACGTCTTCGGTAGCCACGTTGCCCGTAGCGCCTTTGGCATACGGGCAGCCGCCCAACCCAGCCACTGAAGACTGAAAATTCCATACGCCCATTTGCAGCGCGGCCAAAGTGTTGGCGAGTGCTTGCCCATAGGTGTCGTGAAAGTGTCCACAAACGTTGTCGATGGAAAAATGCGTGAGCGCCGCTTCAAAAGCACGTTGCACTTGGTGCGGCGTACCAACGCCAATCGTGTCCGCCACATCCACCCGCTCCACGCCAATCCCACGCATCAGCCCAGCCAGATATTCCACCCGTGAAGGCGCGATTTCGCCTTCATACGGGCAGCCCACTGTGCAGCTCATCGCGCCACGCACAGAGATGCCCTGCGCCTTGGCCGCTGCAACAACGGGAGCAAAGCGCTCGATGCTCTCAGAAATGGAGCAATTGATGTTCTTCTGGCTGAAAGCTTCGCTCGCAGCGCCAAACACCACGATTTCATCCGGCTTGATCTTCTCGTCAGCGATGCAAGCCTCAAAGCCTTTCAAATTCGGCGTAAGCACCGAATAGCGCACGCCAGCTTGGCGAGCAATCCCCGCCATCACCTGCGCGTTGTCCGCCATCTGCGGCACCCATTTCGGGCTCACATAGCTCGTCACTTCTATCTCACGCAAGCCCGCCGCCTGCAGCCGATGCACCAGCTCAATCTTCACAGCTGCATCAATGAGCTGCTTTTCGTTTTGCAAGCCATCACGCGGCCCGACATCGATGAGTTTGACTTTGGAGGGGCTATTCATACGAACTGTCTTACTGCAAAAAATGTGCTGATCTCAAGGTGCCCCGGCTGCAGGCAATGTCTGCATCACGCGAAGCAATGTACTCTCACTAAGCTCCAGCACATGGTTGGCCACATAGCTGTTTTGGGAATCAGGCTCCAGCGCCGCAGCCACCAAGTTGCCCATCGGCTGATTGAGCGGCACATACCAACTCCCCACTGGCAAGTGCTTTTCCAGCCGCTCGGTGGCCACCGTCACCTCACGAATCGCTTGACTCGCGGCAATAGCGCCGCGTGCATCTTGCCGCTGGCCGCCTTTCTCAGTCAACACTTGGTAGCGCTCGACCGGCATACGCCGCTCTTGCGACACAGCTTGCAGTTGGACACCCAGGGCCCGCAGCTTGCCCAGCGCCTCAGTTTGGCTGGCAGCCAGCCAGTAACCACAAGGACGCGAGCGAGAGCGATTTACGCTGAGCGTAAGCGCAGATCGCCAATCGACCTCCACCGCGCGGTCCGCGCCGGTTTTTGCATCCACAAATTGCAGAGTTTCACGCCCTGGTGTGGCCTGCGCACTGATCACCAACTCACCCTGGCAAGCATTGGCTTGCATCGCCTCACCTGCAGCGCGAATCGCGGCCTGCAACGCAGGGCCACGCTCAGCCGCTGTTTGAATCACTGCCAAACTGGCCACCACGTGGCTATGCACGCGCCGCGTCAAATGGGCACGCCCCAAGCCGACACCGCGCGTCTCAATCAAAATACTCACCGCATGGCGCAGACCATACACATTGCGCCCCGTATCAGGCTGCACGCCGCCCATGCTAACGACCGCATCTTTCGGATCGGTCGAGCTGGTGTGATACCAAAACACAGACTGTCCTTGGCTTTCCAACGCCTTGCGTGCATTGCCCACGAACTCCCGCAAAGCCAGATCAGCCACGGTTGAATTCATATTGCCCACGGTGGCTGCTTGGAGCAAAGCGTCATATTTGGCATACGCAGCAAATTTATCGAGCCAGCGCCCGCCGACTGTGAACTCATGCAAATCCATCACCACTTGCGGCGCAAAGCGCAGTGCAGTGGCCGCAATCGCTCTGGCCTCGGGCGTTTGCAGCAGCAAATGATCGCGGTTCACATCTAAGCCATTGGCTGTGGCTCGTACGAAATTTTGCGCACCATCGGGGTTGGCTCGCGGCATGATCAACACGTTCACGCGATTGAGCAAACTGCGCTGCACCGTGACCAATTGCTCGGCCAAGGCCAGCGCAGCCTCGCCGCCGGCAGGCTCATTGCCATGCTGCTGCCCCAAAATCAAGACAGTCGGCCTACTCGGCTGAAATCCATCGGGCGTTGACAGCAGCAGCAGCGGAATATCGCGCCCTTGCTGAGATGTTCCGATCAGTTCCACGCGCAGTGCATTGTCACTTTGAGAGGCCAGTTGCTTCACATAAGTCAACACCTCATCATGGCTGGCAAAATCCTGCCGCCCAGCAAGCAAACTGGGGGTTTTGTAGCTCACCACAGGATTTGGGTAACGCGCAGCGACCTCAGGCGGAATACTGTCCACCTTTGAAGGATCAAACTGCGCAAAGCCCGAAACACAAACCAAAGACAATACGGAAACCAAGAACTTATTCATACCGCCTCTTTCTTTTCGATCCAACGCTTGCCTAAAAGCCACACTGCCCAAGGTGCAGCAAGTGTGAGCAGTGAAGCCAGCACGACCGGGAGCAGATTACCACCATTGAGTGTGAAGATAAAGCTGGGAAACACGCCGACAAACAGACCCACCATGCTCAAAAATGCCCCGACTGCCAACATCGTGATGCTAAGCAAACTGATGCAGATCCAAGGCCAAAACCGGCTACCCGCTTTGCGCGCCGTCATCGCGCGGTCAATGGCCATGGCCGTCGGCGCGAGGCCGCCAAGCGCAGTGATCAAGCTGATCAACACAAAGAGGAAATTCAGAAACATAAGCCTCTCAGGCAGCGAGCTTCAGCAGTTCAGCGCCTTCAGCCACTTGATCGCCAGGCGCATACATGATCTCGGCCACCACGCCGTCTTTCGGCGCGGCAATGGTGTGCTCCATCTTCATTGCTTCCATCACGGCCAGCGTCTGCCCGGTTTTCACGGCATCGCCCGCTTTCACAGCGAATGAGACGAGCTTGCCGGGCATGGGCGCCGTGAGCCGCCCCGCATGCGCGCCAGCTTCGGCGATTTGCATAAACGGATCAATCACTATCAATTTCGTAGCGCCTTGCGCAGTAAATATAACGGCGGTCTGGCCTTTTTCATGCGAAGAAGCATGTACAGAGGCCTTAAAGCGCTGTTCACCGAAGCTGTACTTCACGTCTGCACCGTCCGCGACGCAGCTCAGCACGCCTTGCAGTTGGGTATCACCTTGTGTGATGTGAAGCAGAGTTACGCCGTCGTGCATGTAAGAGAGTTCTGCCTGCACGGCGGCGTCGTGCCATTCAAACGCAAAACGCCGCGTGGCAATGCCAAAAGGCCGCCAGCCATCGCGTTTGCTGAACGGATCAGTGGTCTGCTGCGCGCGCTCTGCTATCAATACATGAGCTACCCACGCAGATACTACTCCGGCAAGAGGCAGTTTTTCTTGATGAAACAGAGCTTTTTCTTCTCTTTGAATCAATGCTGTATCCAGCTTAGCCTGCGCAAACGCCTGGCTTGTCACCACATGCCGCAAAAACTGTACATTGGTAGCCAGTCCGACGATCTGCGTTTGGCTCAGTGCGCGGTCCATCTTGGCCAGTGCTTCTTCACGTGTTGCGCCATGCACGATGAGCTTAGCGATCATTGAGTCGTAGTAGGGCGAAATCGCATCGCCTTCGCGCACGCCATCGTCGATGCGCAAATCGCTTCTTTCAAAAGCGGAATGCGCTGGCTTGCGATACACGTTGAGAGTGCCCGTTGCTGGCAAGAAGTTGTTGTCTGGGTTCTCTGCGCAAATTCGGGCTTCAATGGCATGGCCATGAATGCGCAGATCGCTTTGCTGTAACGGCAGTTTCTCCCCTGAAGCGACGAGCAATTGCCACTCCACCAAATCCAAGCCCGTAATCGCCTCCGTCACGGGATGCTCCACCTGCAGCCGCGTGTTCATCTCCATGAAGTAAAACTTCATCTTCTCGGGTTGATCGTAGCCGCCGGTTTGCTCCACAATGAATTCCACCGTGCCCGCACCCGTGTAGTTCACCGCACGCGCCGCATCGACGGCCGCCTTGCCCATGGCCTCGCGCATCGCTTGCGGCAGACCGGGCGCAGGCGCTTCTTCCAATACCTTTTGATGGCGCCGCTGCACCGAGCAATCGCGCTCGAACAAATACACATAATTGCCATGCGCATCGCCAAACACCTGAATCTCAATATGGCGCGGGCGCTGCACGTATTTTTCAATCAGTACCGCATCGTCGCCAAAGCTATTGATGGCTTCTCGCTTGCAAGATGCCAGCGCCGCTGCAAAATCTTCCGAGCGCTCAACAATCCGCATGCCCTTGCCGCCGCCGCCCGCACTTGCTTTGATCAGCGCCGGATAGCCAATGGCGTCAGCTGCTTTTTGCAGCAAAGCATTGTCTTGATTCGCCCCGTGATAGCCCGGCACGAGCGGCACGCCCGCCTTCTCCATGAGTTGCTTGGATTCTGCCTTCAACCCCATCGCCTTGATCGCCGATGGCGGCGGGCCGATAAACACCAAGCTAGCGTCCGCGCAAGCCTGGGCAAACTCTTCGTTCTCACTCAGAAAACCATAGCCTGGATGAACCGCCTGCGCACCCGTTGCTTTAGCTGCCGCCAAAATCGCCTGCCAGCGGAGATAGCTTTCCTTCGGAGAATTGCCTTCGCCTTCGCCGATATACACTGCCTCATCACAAGAGCCCACATGCTTGGCCTGCGCATCCGCTATCGAATAAACGGCTACCGTTTTGATCGCTAGTTTGCGAGCCGTGGCAGCTACGCGGCAGGCGATTTCGCCACGGTTGGCAATCAGAATTTTTGTGAACATAGGAACTCAAGCAGAGGTAGGTTGTGGCGAGCCAGAAAATAAACTTGAAACTTTGCGAATCACTAACCGCAAAAATTTCCAAAGCGCAATGATCAGCAAAACAGACAGCACCAAAATGATCAGCAGCGTGATGCCAAAAATCACCGGATGATTCGTAGCCAACCAAAGCATGAACATCACCAAGCCCTCTTCTGCAAAGCTCACAATGATGTTGGAAAACGGCTCAGGCGAGGTGTTGACCGCCGCGCGCGTGGTGGCTTTGGTGGCATGCGCCGTGGCGGCGAGCGTGCCGCCAATCAGTGCGGCGACCGTGCCCATGGTTGCGCTATCCGCGCCAAACACACCACCGGCGAGCGCTGCCCCCGCAGGCACGCGAATGACCGTGTGAACAATATCCCACAGCGAATCCAGCCCAGGAATCTTATCGGCAAAGAATTCCACGAACACCATGAAGCCGCTGCCCATGAGCATGGCGGGCTGCTGCAAGACCGAGAGGCCGGAAGGCAAAGGAATAAAACCCATAAAGCCCGCCAGCCCTGTGAGAAACACCACAAGATAAAGCCGAATACCCGCAGCCCAGCCCAGCGCAGCAGACAGCGCGATCAAAGCCGTGGTATCCATCTTTCCCACCACTTTTCCCACGCTGCCGGCCACATCGCCGCCCGACGAAAACACGCCTTGCATGATTTGCTGGAGGTATTGAAGGATCATGTCCATGTTGTGTTCCTCAGTGTGTTGGCGGCAGCTTACGTCAACCAAGAAGGTTTGCGCTTGCCTAAGAAGGCAGACACGCCCTCGCGCCCCTCAGCGCTTGCGCGAATATCCGCAATCCCCTCAACCGTTTTTGCGACCAGCGGTTGACTGATCTCAGCATACGCCACGTCCTGCGTCAACTTTTTGCACACTTTCACCGCATTTGGGCTGTTTTTCACGAGCGTTTGGACGATTTCATCCACCTTCGCGTCAAGCTGATCCGCAGACACGACTTCATGCACAAAGCCCAGCCGCAGCGCCTCTTGGGCAGAAAAACGCTCCGCTGTGAGAAAGTAACGGTGCGAAGCTCGCGCACCCAGTGCGCGAATCACATAGGGGCTGATCGTTGCGGGAATGAGCCCAAGCTTCACTTCGGAGAGACAATAACCCGCCGTATCCACGCTCACAGCCACATCACAACAAGCCACCAACCCCATGCCGCCCGCATACACATCCCCCTGTACCCGAGCCACGGTTGGCTTCGGGCATTCGTAAATTACCCGCAGCATCTCAGCCAACTTCCCCGCATCCGCCAAATTCTCCGAGCGAGAATAATCCGCCATCCGTCGCATCCAATTCAAATCCGCGCCCGCGCAAAACGCTGCACCTTCAGCCGCCAACACGATGCAGCGCACATCCTCGCGCGCACCCAAATCCGTGAATGCCTGCGTGAGCTCTGCAATGACCTCGTCGTTGAACGCGTTGCGGACATCAGGGCGATCCAGTGTCACCGTTGCCAAACGATTTTGAACATTGATTTTTGTCATTGCGGTTTCCAAACGATATGATCATCAATCGCATAGAGGCGGCATTGCCTGTCTCGCACGCGCTGGCAGGCGATAAGTGCACGCTCAGCTGGGTCCGTCGGTAGATCAGCCGAGGGAGCTTTGGTGCCGTGAGAAAAACCACACCCACCATCGACTGCGATCGCAAAGCCTCGAGGCGAAGGGGTTTTCAACCATTCGTCATAGCGTTTCCTGCAGTTTTCATTCAGACCAGGTGGTGCAGAAGCATCGCCGATGGCAGCAAATCCAGAAGGCAGATAGTTTTCTCTGAAAGCTTCGTTGAGTAAATTCTCGACCGGTGCAGACGCTTGCTGCGCTGATTTCAGGCGGTCCCATTGCATGTCGGCAAAGCCATTCGCTTGCAGAAACTGGGTCACCCGCGGCTTCCAAGTTGGCGGGGAGCTCGTAAACAAGCCATGTCCATCTGCGCCGTGCGGTGGATACAGCACATACTCACCTTTTCCTCCCGCGGCTATAAACACGTCAAACCATTCCTTGGGGAATTTTGGCCCCATGTACTGATCGTTTTCGGTATAGACCCACAGCGTTGGGCCACGGGCCGTTTTTCCATAGCCAGAGAACATCAACTCAATCAAAGCCGTGCCACATGGACGCATGGGCTGCGTTTCAGGATTACCACCTCCACCGCCCGCGAAGTTGATGAACGCCTGCACACCCGGCGGATTTTTTGCCGCGACCGCGATGGCTGTCGTACCGCCGTAGGATTGCCCCCACACCACCGTGCGTTCACGATGCACATCTTGGCGAGCGCGCACATGCGCAAGAATTTGCATCGTCTGATCAGCTGCAGCTTGGTAGCCAGGTGGGTAAATTTTGCGATTGCAGTCACCGGAATTTTCTACATCCTCACCACCCGTTTGACCATATCCAATCCGGGTGGGAATCACCACAAAAAAGCCAAGCTGTGCGAGCCAGCGCGCATTGGCCGCATAGCTTCTAGAAGGTTCTACGGCTGCACGCGATTCTGGTTTGTAGGATCGCCCATGGTTGAGGATCACGATGGGGCGAGGGCTCGGCGTTGCATCGTCAAACACATAAACCAGCTTAGGCTGCCCCGCAATGCGCTTTCCATAAGCATCGGTCACCATCGCAGGCACAGAATCCGCTTGCTGCACAAGCTTCGCATTTGTCGAAACTGTGATCATCAGCAAAAGCAGCAGAGCACCTAAGCCTCTCATACATTGTCCTCAACCAGCATATAAACCAAATCCAGCACCGGACATGTCTGCCCGAGCATGGTCAGCGCAGCCGTGATCTGGCCACGATGATGTGTGCCGTGATTGAACACATGGCTCAGCGTCGTCGCAAAAGGCAAAGACAGCGTTTGGCCTTTCGTCGTTGTGTATGTCAGCTTGCTTTCAAAGCGCTCCTCAGGCCAAGACTCGATCAAAGGCTTCCAATTGGCTGAACTGCCGCGCAATACCTGCGCAAGGCGCTCACGCACGGGCTCAATTTCATCATCCAATGCAAGTTTGGGTGATTCGCCGCGTGCAAATCGCGGATACCAAAGCATGTGTTCTGCCACCAGCAGATGATTGAGCGTGGCATGAATCGATTTGAAAAACAAACCCACATCGCGGCGATAGTTTTCATCGCTGAGTTTCTCTACGACTTCAAGGAGACGATGCGTTGCCCATACGTTGTAGCGAGCCAGAAGTTGAAAGTGTTGAACTGGATTCATGGCCAGCACTTTACATCCTGAAAATACCAAACTTCGGCTCGGGAATTGGCGCATTTTTCGCAGCAGCCAAGCCCAGCGCCAGCACACGCCTTGTATCGGCAGGATCAATGATGCCGTCATCCCATAAGCGTGCTGTGGCATAGTAAGGGTGCCCTTGGGTTTCGTATTGGGCTCGCAAAGGGGCTTTGAATTGCTCCTCTTCTTCAGCGCTCCACTTTCCGCCTTTGCCTTCGATGCCATCGCGCTTGACCGTGGCCAGCACGCTTGCTGCTTGTTCACCCCCCATCACTGAGATGCGCGCGTTCGGCCACATCCAGAGGAAGCGAGGCGAGTAGGCGCGGCCACACATGCCGTAATTGCCCGCCCCAAAGCTGCCGCCGATGATGATGGTGAATTTAGGTACGTTCGCGGTGGCCACCGCAGTCACCATCTTTGCGCCGTGGCGGGCGATACCTTCGTTTTCCACTTTGCGGCCCACCATGAAACCGGTGATGTTTTGCAGGAAAACGAGCGGGATTTTGCGCTGGCAACACAGCTCAATGAAGTGCGCGCCTTTTTGCGCGCTCTCGGAAAACAGGATGCCGTTGTTGGCAATGATGCCCACCGGCATGCCTTCGATTTTTGCGAAACCCGTCACTAGCGTCGTTCCAAAGCGGGCTTTGAATTCATCAAACTCTGAGCCGTCCACAATTCGGGCGATGACCTCGCGCACATCGAAAGGCTTGCGGGTATCGGTGGGGATCACGCCGTAGAGCTCTTCTGCAGGAAACTTAGGCGCTACTATTTTAATAGCACGTTGTGCAGTATTTATGCCGGGTAATGAGTGATTTGATGCCAAATTCTTCACCACATCACGTGCTATCGCTAGTGCATGCATATCGTTATTGGCCAGATGATCGGCCACGCCAGACAGGCGCGTATGCACATCGCCACCGCCCAAATCTTCGCTGGTGACGACCTCGCCCGTAGCTGCTTTCACCAGCGGAGGGCCGCCGAGGAAAATCGTGCCTTGGTTTTTCACAATGATCGTCTCATCGCTCATCGCGGGCACATAGGCACCGCCCGCCGTGCATGAGCCCATCACCACAGCAACTTGCGCAATGCCTAAGGCGCTCATCTGCGCTTGGTTGTAAAAGATGCGGCCAAAGTGATCGCGGTCGGGAAACACTTCGTCTTGGTTCGGCAAATTCGCACCGCCAGAATCGACCAGATAAATGCATGGCAGACGGTTTTGCTGCGCGATCTCTTGCGCGCGCAAATGCTTCTTCACAGTGAGCGGGTAATAGGTGCCGCCCTTGACGGTCGCGTCATTGCAAACAATCATGCAATCAATACCTTTGACGCGGCCAATGCCTGCGATTACGCCCGCAGCAGGCGCTGAATCCGTGCCATCTTTATCTGGATACATGCCCAAAGCCGCCAAAGGCGCGATCTCTAGAAACGGCGTTCCAGGGTCAAGCAGGTTTTGCACGCGATCACGCGGCAGCAGCTTGCCCCGCGCCGTGTGCTTGGCGCGCGCCGCATCGCCGCCACCGAGCTGGGCCTGGGCGATTTTTGTCCTCAAATCTTCCGTCACGGCTTTCATCGCCGCTGCATTGGCTTGAAATTCAGCGGAACGGACGCTTAATTGGGTACTTAAAACGGGCATGTTTGTCTCTAACGATAGATCAAATCTTTGATTGACGTTTACGTAAACGTCAACTGTATCGCAAAAATGCGCAATTGCGCCCATCTTGCATCAGAAAGCAAGGGGTCTTGGCAGGCGTTTGCCCGGGTTACCCGAAGCTGCGGAAACTGTTCAGGGGAGCCAAAGGCGCAAACTCGCCCGTGCGCTTTTCCTTCATGGCCGTCACCGCTTCCATCACCTGCGCGTTGCTCCAGATGGCACCTTGTAGCCAGCCCATTTGCTTCAAAGCATCGTCTACGCTGTGGTCGCGCGTGTAGTGAATCGCTTGCTTGGTGCCCCAAATCGCCACGGGCGGCTTGGCAGCGATCTCCGTGGCGCATTGCATCGCAGCAGCCAGCGTTTCTTCGGCTGTAGCACACACCTCATTGACCAAACCATAAGCCAATGCCTTGGCCGCCGGCATGCGTCGCCCCGTGTAGGCATACTCTTTCACCACGGCCTCAGGGATCAGCTTGGGCAAGCGCTGCAACGTGCCCACATCGGCCACCATGCCGATGTTGATTTCCTGAATGCAAAAAAAGGCATCCGCACTGGCATAGCGCAAGCAGCAAGCGGTGACCATATCCACAGCGCCACCGATACAGCCACCCTGAATGGCTGCGATCACCGGTATGCGCAAGCTCTCCAGCTTGGTGAAGGTGGCCTGCATATCGGTCAGCACTTCAAACATCGACGCTCGGCCCGCAGCCGTTTTGTCGTCCATCTGAATCTCGCTAGAAAAAGTGTCTAGCGCCATACCCGCACTGAAGTGCTTGCCCGTGCTCGAAATCACCAACACCCGCGCTGTGCCGGCGCGCTGAATGTCAGTGAGGGTTTCATCGAGCTCCCGCCAAAACAGCGGGTGCATGGTGTTCAAGCTATCAGGCCGATTGAGCACCAGATGTGCGATATGGTTGGATTCGGTGAGGGTGAAGCATTGCATGGTGGGTCTCCTATGAAGCTGACTATATCCTTCACAATCACACCATGACCCGCTCCGAGCCATCCACAGATCTTGTCGCCCCTCACAGCCCCGAGCTGCTCGAACAAGTCGCCGCCCTGCCCCTGTTGCCGGGGGTGTACCGCTATTTCGACGTACAGGATGCATTGCTGTATGTGGGCAAGGCCAAGAGTTTGAAGAAGCGGGTGTCGAGCTATTTTCAGCGGAACCATGATGGCACGCGCATCGGGCATATGGTCTCGAAAATTGTGCGGATGGAGACGACGGTGGTGCGCTCTGAAGCTGAGGCGCTGCTGCTGGAAAACAATCTGATCAAGACGCAGAATCCGCGCTTTAATATTCTCTTTCGGGATGACAAGAGCTACCCGTATTTGAAGCTCACTGGGCAGGCTATTTCAAAGCAAAAAGTGCCAGTCGCCGTTATAGATATTGAGCAACATGCTATCAAAAATGTAGTTCCCACGGAATTCCCGCGCATCGTGTATTACCGTGGTGCGGTGGACAAAAGGCATCGCTTTTTCGGCCCTTATCCGAGCGCTTGGGCGGTGAAGGAAAGCATTCAGCTCTTGCAAAAAGTCTTCAAGCTGCGCACTTGTGAAGACACGGTATTTGCTAATCGTACGCGGCCTTGTCTGCTCTATCAAATCAAGCGCTGCTCCGCACCCTGCGTCAAGCATATTGACGAGCAAACTTATGCGCAGGATGTGAAAAACGCCGAGCGTTTTTTACGCGGTGAGACGCAGGCGATTCTTGACGAGCTCCAAAGCGCGATGATGGCGCATGCTTCAAAGCTTGAATTTGAAAAAGCTGCTGAATTGCGTAACCAAATTTCGGCTCTCTCCCGGGTGCTCCACACCCAAGCGATGGACACCGCAGAAGACAAAGACGTTGATATTTTGGTAGCGCGCGTCAATGGCGGTAAAGCGTGTGTCAACCTCGCCATGGTGCGCGGTGGGCGGCATTTGGGCGACCGGCCTTACTTCCCAGCCAATGTGCATGAAGCGCCAGCTGTGGAAATTCTCGAAGCCTTTATTGCGCAACATTACATTGATGTGCCCGCGCCCCCCGTGCTGATTTTGAGCGAGAAGGTTGACCCGCATTTGATTGATCTGCTCATTGAGCAAACCGGCATCAAAATCAGTGCCTTGCATCAGCCCCGCGAGCAGCGTAAAGCTTGGCTGGATATGGCGATCAACAATGCTGACATTCAGCTCGCCCGCCTGCTCGCTGAGGAAGGCTCGCAGCAAGCGCGAACCCGGGCGCTGGCAGATGCGCTGGAACTCGCTATCGAAGATTTATCGCTGCTGCGTATCGAGTGCTTTGATATTTCTCACACCTCGGGCGAAGCCACTCAAGCCAGCTGCGTGGTGTTTGAAGGCCACAAGATGAAGAGCGCGGACTACCGCCGCTACAACATCGAGGGCATCACAGGCGGCGACGATTACGCGGCCATGCGCCAAGTGCTCACGCGGCGCTACTCCAAACTGATTGAAGCGGCAAGAAGTAATGAGGCCAAACTGCCAGATTTGGTACTCATCGACGGCGGAAAAGGTCAAATCTCATCGGCCAGAGAAGTCTTTGAAACGCTCGGCCTCGATCTCGGCTTGCTAGTGGGCGTAGAAAAAGGCGAAGGCAGAAAAGTGGGCTTGGAAGAGCTGGTGTTTGCTGACGGCAGAGAAAAGGTCTATCTAGGCAAAGACTCCGCCGCCCTGATGCTGATTGCGCAAATCCGCGATGAAGCGCACCGGTTTGCCATTACGGGAATGCGTGCACAACGTGCGAAAGTGCGCACAGGTGGTAGCAAATTGGAGGAGATTGCTGGGATTGGAGCCAAAAGACGTGCGAAACTACTTCAACGCTTCGGTGGCATCCGCGGCGTTGCTGCTGCCAGCGTGGTGGATCTCACCACGGTGGACGGCATATCCAAAGAACTCGCCGAGGAGATATACCGTGCGATGCATTGAGACACAAAAATTTAAGCAAAATCGACCTCTCCCCGTTATAGAACGTGCGCGGAGTGCTCCTAAATTAGTAGTAAACATGCTGAGCTTCGCGCTCTTGGCATTGGCCTTCTCAGGCTGCTCCACACGCCGCGCACCCGCGCCAACACCCACCACGCCCGCTCCAGCGCCTGTGTTCACGCCACAGCCCGAGCCAGCAGCGCCAACCGTCGGTACAACTCGGCTACCGATGGTGGCCAGCTGGGCAGATTACCGCCGCCGCGCTGCGCAAGTCATCCTTGCCGCCAACCCGGGCGCAAGCTTCATTGGCCCACAGCCTGCGCAGTGGAGCGGCATAGCCACGGTGACGGTCATGCTCAACGCCGATGGCTCGATCCGAGCACTCGATCTGATGCGCGGATCGCGTATTTCTCCAGAAGTCAATGATCTTGCATTGGCTGCGGTGCGCCGCGCCGCCAACTATGGGCCAGCGAGCAATTTGCCACAACCTTGGCAGTTCAATGAGACGTTTTTGTACAACGACGATAACAAGTTTCAGCTGGTGACGGTTGTGGAAGGCCGTTGAATGCAACTGCGCTGCCCCTAAGCGTGACACAATCGGCACATGTTTTTCACCATCCCCACGATTCTTACCTGGACGCGCATTGTTGCGATTCCACTGATCGTGGGCGTGTATTACATCGATGGCATGAGCATGGCCACGAAAAATCTCTGGGCGACGGTGATGTTCACCGTCTTTGCGTTGACCGATTGGCTGGATGGTTATTTAGCGCGTAAGCTTGACCAAGCATCGAGCTTTGGCGCATTTCTGGATCCGGTGGCGGATAAATTTTTGGTGTGCGCCAGTCTACTCGTCTTGGTTCACATGCAACGCGCCGATGTCTTCGTGGCGCTCATCATCATTGGCCGAGAAATCGCTATTTCCGCTTTGCGCGAGTGGATGGCGCAAATCGGTGCATCGCGCAGCGTGGCTGTTCACATGATTGGCAAGCTCAAAACCGTGGCGCAAATGGTCGCCATTCCTTTCCTGCTGTTTGACGGCAAACTCTTCGGCGTGATTGATACGCACCTGTGGGGCACCTGGTTGATTTGGATTTCCGCGATTCTCACCGTCTGGAGCATGGTCTATTACCTGCAAAAAGCGCTGCCTGAAATTCGTGCTCGCGTGAAGTGATGGGGCAGGATCAAAACGGCTGGCTGCGCGCCATGCCTGCGCTTTTCGTGGTCATTTGGGCAACGGGTTATGTGGTTGCTCGCTTTGGCATGCCGCACGCTCCGCCCCTGAGTTTTCTCTCTGTGCGCTACGCGCTTTCTATTCTTTGTTTTTTGATTTGGATCATGCTGGCCAGAGCCGCGTGGCCGCGCGATCGTGAGCAGTGGTTTCATCTGGTCATCACCGGGTTGCTGATGCATGCGGGCTATTTGAGCGGCGTGTGGATGGCGGTGAAAGCTGGGATTGGTGCGGGGCTGTCAGCATTGATCGTGAATTTTCAACCGGTGCTTACCGCACTTTGGGTGGCGCATGTGGCGCGTCAGCAAGGATTGGGCGCGGGTGTATCGCGCAGGCAGTGGGCGGGTTTGCTGCTTGGCTTCATCGGCTTGATTCTTGTGATGAGCCGCAAGTTTGGCGTGGGCGGTGAAGCGACCGCTTGGAATGTCTTTCTTTGTGTTGTGGCGCTCGTCTCGATGACCACGGGTGCTTTGTATCAAAAGCGTTTCGTCAAACCCGGCGATGCTCGGACAGCCAACGCGATTCAGATCACCGCAGCGCTCGTCATCAGTCTGCCCTTCGCTTGGTTGGAAACCGAGCCGATGCAATGGTTCACTGCTGCTGGAGCATACAACACGCAACTCATCGGCGCCTTGGTTTGGAGCGTGATTGTGCTCAGCTTGGGCGGCAGCTCTTTGCTCTATGTTCTCATCCAAAGCGGCGCAGCCACGAGCGTCACCTCGCTGCTTTATCTCGTGCCGCCAGTGACAGCTTTCATGGCCTGGGCGCTCTTTGGCGAAGCGATTACTGCGCTGACACTGATTGGCACTGCGATTACGGCCACTGGCGTATATCTCGTGGTTAAAGCTCCCAAAGCCGCCCCTTGAATAGCAGCATCAAATGCTCGCGTAGCAAGCATGTTTATTGATCGTATAGTCGATGCGCTTTCAATAACTGGGTTTTATGGAAAACCAAGACGGCTTTGCAACATCCAGATACGCGCCTTCAATCTCCGAGGTACTATAACGTGTGAGCTTATCGAAGTCAGGCATCATGCCCAGCCCTGGCTCCTGGCTAGGGTGCAGAACACCAGCCGCTATAACCTGCGGATTCATCACCACGTCGTCTGTAAGATAAGTGCGCTCCGAATCAATGGAAATCGACATATTCGGAGTACTGGCGGCGAGATGTACATAGGCAGATTGCGAAAATCCTAACTCACCCCCACTGTGTAGCGTCACTGGTATGCCGACTGATTCCGCTACGGCGGCAGCTTTGATGGTTTGCCACAACCCACCCATTTCATGAGGATCAAGCAAGATTACATCCGCAGCCGACGATCGAACGATATTTCCCACATCGGCTAGCGTGTATGCCGACTCATCCAGCGCGACGGGAATCGGCTGCATCATGCGCAATTGGGCATGCCCTTGAAGATCATCCACCTCGAGCGGTTGTTCAATGTATTGCAAATCGTATGAGCGTAGCTTCTCCAGCATGCGCTTTGCCGTACCAGGCGTCCAAGCGCTATTCACATCTGCGCGAAGTAGGGCATTACCGACGGTCTTTCGCACTGCCTCTACATTGCCGATATCGGAAGCGCAGTCCATGCCGATTTTGACTTTGAAGCTCGTGTAGCCTTCATCCAAAAAGCGTTGGGCACGATCGGAGAGGGTTTTCGCATCGGTGCCAAAGAGGTAGCCAGCAACCTCCACCTCTTGGCGATACAAACCACCCCACAGCGCATAGAGCGGCTGCTGAGTGGCTTTTCCATAAGCATCCCACATGGCCATTTCAATTGCCGCCATCGCCATCACAGCAGCGCGCTTGTGGTGGTAATAGCCCGCCCCGAACACATGCCGCGTGAAACGCTCCACATCGTGCACCTTGTACTTCAACGCCAGCGGGAAGATGGTGTTGATCAGGACTGGCTCGATGAATTCCAGCAAGCAAATCGTCTCGCCATATCCCTTGATGCCATTGGCCAGCTCGATCTCCACGACCAAACGCGTCGCTGCTGGACGACGGCCCGAGCCCCAGTGCAGAGCCTCTTTGAAGGGCATGCGAATTTTCCAGTGGCGGATATTGGTGATTTGCAGCGGATGCAATGCGCTCACAAAAACTCTCCTCAAAGCAAGCTCATACTTTTCTTTCGTTCTATGTCAGGCGGATGGGCTTTCTTCCCCACCAGCCGCGAATCTTGGGTGAAATCAATGCCGAGGCGGCCACCGATGTCAGCCCACCATCCACAGGCAAATCAACCCCAGTGACAAAACTGGCTTCATCGCTGGCCAAATACACGGCCGCCATCGCCACATCACGCGGCTCACCCACTCGCCCAATAGGATAAGCCTCCTTGTCTAAGATGAGATCCTCTTCGGAGCGGCCAGCGCGTGTACGCTCCGTCATGATCAGTGCTGGGGAGATCGCATTACAACGAATGCCATGGGGTCCATATTCGACTGCGATTTGCTTGGTGAGGGCATGAATGCCTCCTTTGGCAGCGGTGTAGGCTGCCAGATTCGGATTGGCCACGAGCTGATTGATAGAGCACAAATTGACGATGCTGCCCTTACGTGCTTGCATCATGGGCTTGAGCACAGCGCGACAGGCGCGGAACACGGCAGACAGCGCGGAATCGACGGTGCTGTCCCAATCTTCGTCTGAGCAAGCGTGCACAGGGCTCTCTTTGTAGGCGACTGCATTGTTCACAAGAATATCCACCCACCCATGTTCACGCACCGCCCTTGCCACCACATCGTCCATGAGGCCGCGCTGCATCACATCCACACACAAGACACTTTGATGAGGTAAAGCAATTGACAAGGCGTGCGCAGCATCCGGATCACGCTCCAACGCAATGATTTGACAACCCTGTTGCGCAAACTCCAAAGCAATCGCTTGACCTATGCCGCGCCCAGCGCCGGTGATGATGGCGATTTTTTTGTCCAATCTCATGATGCAGCGAAGCCAAGCAGATGGATGTCGCGCAAGATAGCAATCATAGGCAACGCCATGAGACGGTTCCAAGCCGTTGCCGACGTTAGGCTGGCATCTTCGATCATCGCCGATTCACTTTCATGATTTGACCAAATCCGCAGACTGGGCTAATCGCCACAAGCCTGCTGTCGCTTCGCTGTGTGATTGCACTGCTTGGATTTCCACCGCATGCAGAGCTTTGGCATATCGCAAGCACAGCTCGTCATCGCCAATCAAATGGATGTGCGCAGGTAATGTGCCGGCCATTTTCAAACTGCTGCCAATTTCCAGGCCGATCAAAATGCCCGAGAGATAGTCGGACAAACTCTCTGCCGCCAGCGTGCCCATGAGGCCGGCCGTGCGTGCCGAAAAGATGATGTGCGAGGCATGCGCGCTATCGTTTCGCCCCAGCAAGACTCCGCGCTTGAAGGCCTGGTCATCTTGCCCGGGTTTCATCAAGCGCCCCAGAATTCCATGCTTGGTGAGCAGTGCAAACAGCTCTCCCGTCATATAGGTTCTGAATTTTTCAATCTCTCCGTTTTTGCCCATCCAAGCCCATTTGCAATGCGTGCCAGGCAAGATGCAGACTGCACCATCGCCCAGATCACTGCCCCAGAGTTGAGTTTCTTCGCCACGCATGACATCATGCAAGCCACTATCGTCCACGCACTGGATGCCTGCGCCAATCAGTAATTCGTGCGGTTGCCCTTGTGCGTCTTGGAAGGAAACTGCCGTGAGCTGCTGCGCAGCGACATCTAATCGTGCAGGGCAAGGCAAATACGGCGCCTCGCGCCAGCCTTGCCGACTGCCGATCATGCCGGCGGCAATCAAGGGAAGCTTTGAAAGCATCAACCAATCACCAACGACACTGAGCAAAGGCAATTCGAACTTTCCATCCTGCACCGACATCACCCCGCCCGGGCAAGATCGACTTTCCAAAACTTTTCCCTGAGCATCCAGCAAATAGGCGCGTAGATTGGTCGTGCCCCAATCTACGGCGATCAAGGCCGCAGGGCTGTTGGATGTCGGTATTTCTGTCGTCATTTTGTTGCGTTGTTGGAAGGCTTGCACGTTTCGCAAGCAATCAGGTTGTGGGCACGCCCTTAGAGCGCAAATATTGCCAAACAGATTCGGCAGGCTCAATGCCCAAGCCCGCGCCTTCTGGCAACGAAAAATACCCTGCTGAGCATGCCATTTGGGTATTCACATACTGCAAATTGCGATCAAACACCGAGTGCTGATACTCGTGCATTGGGCAATTGGGCAGAGCCGCTGCCGCGTGCAAACTCGCTGCCTGAAAAATACCAAGACCAATACTGGCATGCGGAATCACCTGCATATGAAATGCGTTGGCCATCCTGCCAATTTGCATGAACTGACTGATACCGGTGTGCCCCATTTCTGGCTGCGCGATCGACATCGCTCGCCGCTCCATGCGAGGGCGATACTCAAACACCGTGCGCAACTCCTCGCCCAGCGCAATTGGGATGCTGGCGTGGTGACTCACATGGGCTTGCCCTTCGATATCTTCCGGCTGGCAAGGCGCTTCGATGAAATAAGGGTTGTAGGCTTGCAGGCGCTGCGCCAGTTGCACAGCTTCTTGCGCAGTGAATTTCCAATGCAAATCCACCATCAGTTTGATTTGCGGCCCAAGCCCCTCGCGCAAGACCCGCATTTCTTCCACGATGCCATCGATGGAGACCACCGCATGGTATTTGATAGCTTGATAGCCCTGCGCTACGAAAGATTGCGCCATGGCCAAGCGCTCTGACATCGATTTGCCGGGCAGGCCAGAAATATAGGCGGGGATTTTGGATTGCCTCTGCCCACCCAGAAGCTTGACCACAGGCTGTTGCAGTAACTTGCCCAGAACATCCCAAATAGCAATGTCCACACCCGCAATAGCATCCACAAAGTAGCCACCGAAGTAGCCACGCACGCGCATCAAATCGTACAGATCCTCTTGGATCACCACCACATCGCGCGGATCGCGCCCGCGAATCACTGGGCCGAGCACATCGTCAATGATGCTCGTCACGGCCTCGGGTGCCACGATGCCATAGGTCTCGCCCCAGCCCACGGTGCCATCGCTGGCCGTTATTTTGATCAGCACCGACATATCCGTGCTGGGATAGATCGCCTTGTTGCCTTTTCGGATCAGATACCCGCGCTCGTTGATGCTTTCGCCCTCCATCAGCGGCCCCAAATAAGGCGTCTCTCGTGGGATCGAGATGATGAATGTTTCTACGCGCTCAATCTTTGCAAAATCCATAGCACTCGCCTTCATCAGTTCAAGCGTTTGCCATCCGTAGCAAACAGGTGGAGAAGATCGGGGTCCGCACGGAGTGCAACGGTTTGACCCATCGTCAATGGGGCATTGCCTTCTACTTTGACCACGATCGCCTGCTCATTGTCTCCGATGGTGCGCACATGCACATAGGTTTCGCTGCCCAAGCGCTCAATCAACATCACTTTCGCCGTTGGCAAACCATCTTGCGGCGCAAGGATCTGCAAATGCTCGGGGCGAGCGCCAACAGTGAGCCTTTGATTGCTTGGCCATTCTGTGCCGCCCGCAAGAAGCCACGCACCACCGCCCGGCCAATTGAGCTGAGCCTCTCCGCTAGCAGATCGCTCTAGCTCCACGGCCACCAAATTCATCTTGGGCGAACCGATGAAGCCCGCTACAAATAAATTCGCTGGCCGCTCATACAACTCCAAAGGTTTACCGACTTGCTCGATACGCCCGTCTTTGAGCACCACGATTTTGTCGGCCAAGGTCATCGCTTCCACTTGATCATGTGTGACATAGACCACGGTCGTATTGAGCTGCGATTTAATACGCGCCAACTCATAGCGCATTTCCACGCGAAGCGCCGCATCCAGATTAGACAGGGGCTCATCAAACAGAAACATTTTCGGATCTCGCACAATCGCTCGGCCAATCGCCACACGCTGGCGCTGGCCACCCGAGAGCTCTTTGGGGCGGCGCTTAAGAAGATGCTCAATCTGAAGGGTCTTGGCGGCCTTGGCCACTTTAGTTTTGATCTCTGCCTGATCAACCTTCGCGATCTTGAGACCAAATCCCATGTTTTCTTCCACTGTCATGTGCGGATACAAAGCATAGGATTGAAAAACCATGGCCATGCCGCGCTTGGATGGCATGCTGTCGGTGATGTCTTGATCATCCAGTGTAATTTCTCCATCATCACACTCTTCCAAACCTGCGATCAGGCGAAGCAGGGTTGATTTACCGCAGCCCGATGGCCCGACAAAGACGCAAAACTCACCGTGCTCAACCGTTAGATCAATGCCGTGAATGATGGGCGTTTCGTTGAAGGCTTTTGTGATTTTTGCTAACTTAAGCTGCGCCATGAGCAACCTCTTTGTCAGTTTGAACACACGAACGCACCACGGATTCTGGCAGCAACAGATCACCGATGTCCTTGAGGAAGGCGTCGACATCCATTTGATCCGTGCTGTCTAAGCGCGGGCCCGTAGCACGTTGCCCCATGGTTTGGATCAAGCCACGGCTGTAGAGCACATATTTGGTGAGTGACCAACGGAACACGGCTTGAATATTCAGAATCGGCAGCATGCGCGTGAAAAGCGCTTGCACCGCTTGCGTATCCCCTTTGCGATGTGCTTTAAAGAGAGCCACATGCACCTCGGCCAACTCGATGGCCGGCATCGTGCCACACGCGCCGCGGCGCAGCTCGTCCGTGATGTAGCGCCCGCCCGCCCCACCAAACACGCCTTGCAAATTCGTTGGCGCTGCTGCCAGCAAAGCGCTCAAGCGCTGACCACTGGGCAGCGCCTCTTCTTTCACATAGTTCACCGCCGGCACATTGCTCACAATGTCCAGCACAAGGCTCGGCTCCAAGCCTGCGCCAACAGGCGGTGGTACGTTTTGCAGCATGATCGCCAAGCTAGGAGCTGCCGCTGCAATGGCCGAAAAGTGTGCGATCTGTTGCGCCATGTTCAGTCCCGCTGGCGCGGCCACCATCAGCGCCGCTGCACCTAAGGCGCTCGCTTGGCGAGCAATTTGCTGGCTGATTGCTGAATCCGAGCTGGTAGCGCCAATGATCACCGACACTTTTCCGTCAACTTCTTCCATCACCAATTTCGTGAGTTGCAAGCGCTCTTCTAAGCTCAGTTGCGCAAACTCGCTGGCCACGCCAGGAAAAGTCATTCCATCCACGCCTACTTTCACAAGATAGCGAATCAAGTTGCGCAGTGATGCTGTATCCACGCTACCATCTTCAAGGAAAGGCGTAGGCAAGACAGGGAAGACACCTGTAAGTTTTTTATCTGTTTTCATAGATTCGATGCTCAGGACTTCACAGCGCCAGCTGTGAGACCTTGGATGAAGAAACGTTGAAGAAACGAAAAGCCAATCACCACTGGCAGAGAGCTGATAATAGAGGCGGCCATTGCGCCACCCCAATCGCTTTTGCTCTCACCCATGTAATTGAGCAACAGGCCAGGCCCCACCGTGCGCAACTCAGGTACGGTGATCAAAGTGAGCGAAAAAAGCAGATCATTCCAAGCCCACATGAAGGAATACAGCCCAACAGTGACCAAGGCTGGCATGGCTAAGGGCAGAACGATACGATGCAAGATATACAGCTCGCCAGCACCATCTGCCCTCGCCGCTTCAATGATTTCCGAGGGAATATTGATGAAATAGCTGTAGAGCATGTAGGTGCCACTGGGCAACGCCAAAATGATGTACGAGATGATCAGTCCGAGTCTTGAGTTGAGCAAGCCCAAAGACTGCAGCAGCGGATACAGGCTGATCAGCAACATGGCAAAAGGAAACATCTGCGCTGAGAGCATCAGGAACATCAAAGCCTTACGTCCCCGGTAGCGGAACTTGGCAAAACTGTAGGCGGCGTAAGTGGCCAAGGTCACCGTCAGAATCGCGCCGCCGCCTGCTGTGATCAAACTGTTCATGAGCTGGGTCGTCATGTCGGATCGTGCAAACAAGGCGGTGTAGTTTTTCAGGGTAGCTTCGTTGGGCAGCAAACTCGGGATGCGGACAAACACCTCACCCTCGGGTTTGATGGAAGTCAGAATCATCCATATCAGGGGCAGAAACAAAAATCCCGCGATCAAGACAAAGCTCAGCCAGAAAAAGCCCTTGGTTTTCCAATCTCTCAGTTGTAGCAGCATCACTGCTCCCTCTTGAACAAAATTCGCAGATACAAGCCAGCAGGAATTGCCATGGTGATGAACCACAGCACACCCACCGCGCATGCCGTACCCAGATCCCAGTTCTGAAAAGCCTGTTTATAGACTTCGATCGACAGCACGGTGGTGGCCTTGATCGGCCCGCCTTGGGTCAGCGCATAAATCACATCAAACACTTGCAAATTGCCCATCGCGCCCAGCACTGTGACGACAATCATGGTGGGCGCTAAATGTGGCAACACCACATAGCGCATCACACCCGCGTTCTCACAACCATCCACCCGCGCCGCATCGACTTGATCCTGCGACACGCCTTGCAAACCCGCCAAGAAAAAAGCCATGAAGAGCGGCACGGACAACCAAGCCTTGGTCACGATCACCGCCGCCATCGCGCCCGACTGTTCGGCCAACCATGCCACTGGTTCTTGAATCACGCCTGATTTGATCAAGATGGCATTGAATACGCCGTATTGGCCATTGAAAATCCATGCGGCCAAAAATGCCGTCACTGTGGTGGGAAGTACCCACGGCAAAAGAGATGCAGCCCTTAGAAAGCCTCTTCCAATAAATGCCTGATTCATGATCAGCGCCCAGGCCAAGCCAAGAATGAAGGTGATGCCCGTGGTAATTACGACAAAGACCAAGGTATTGAGCCAAATCACCAGCATGTCTTTGTCGGTCAGTAGCTTGGCGAAGTTAGCAAAGCCCACATACTTGGGCGCATCCATATCAATCGTGTACTTGAAAAACGCCAAGCCAAACGATTGAATGAACGGCCACAAAATCACGCATGCGAACGCAATCAATGCTGGGGTTAAGAGCAATAGCCCGGTTCGACGTTCGTGGCGTTTCAGACCCCCTTTTTTTCTTATGTTTGCTGGCATTGCCGCAGACGCACTCAAGATATCTTGCTCCTTGTTTGGATGGCTTTACTCAGGCTTGATGCCAGCCTCTTGGATGATCTTTTTGTACATCTCCAATTCTTTGGTCATGAAGGCCTGAAACTCTGCTGGGCTGCTGCCAGCACGCACGATTCCCTTGTCTTGAAATTTGGTTTGTGCCTCAGGCGTGCGCAAGAAGGCTCTCACCTCCTGAGAGATTTTGTTCACTATCGCAGGCGGCGTTCCTGCGGGCGTGAGGAGCCCATGCCAAGGCTTCATCTCAAAGCCTGCGACCTGATCGCTCAGCAGGGGCAAGTCAGGTGCAAAAAACGCTTTTTCCGAGCCAGCGACAGCCAACGCACGGAGTTTGCCGGCCTGCACTTGCGGCCAGCTCGTGGTCGCCGCATCCATGGCCACCACCACCTGGCCGCCGAGCAAATCCGTCATCATCGGCGCCGATCCTTTGTAGGGCACATGCAGCATCTTTGTGCCTGTTTTTTGCAGGAATAGCTCCATGGCAATGTGCAAAGATGTGCCCGCACCTGATGAGCCATACGCGAGCTTGCCGGGGTTGGCTTTGAGGTAAGCGATGAACTCGGGCAAGGTTTTGGCTGGCACTTTTTCAGCGTTGACCACAAGCACTAAGGGCGTGACACCGATCATCGTGACCGGTGAAAAATCTGCCACAGGCTGATAGGTGAACTGCCCCGGCTGCAAGGCCGGATTGATCGCATTCGCAGCGATATTGCCCATGCCTATCGTGTAGCCATCATTGGGCGCTTTCGCCAGCAGGCCAACGCCCAGCGCTGAACCAGCGCCAGGTTTGTTATCGATCACCACGGGTTGCCCCCATTTGCTTTGCAAATGCTCAGCAATCAATCGACCCATGGCATCAGCGGCGCCACCCGGCGCAAACGGCACGATCATTCGAATCGGTTTGTTCGGATACGTTGCCGCATCCTGTGCAGAAACCACCACAGGCAGGCCTGCAAAGGCCATCCAAGTACACAACGAGACGAGTATTTTTCGCTTAGTAGATACAGTTTTCATGATGACCTCGCAGGTAGGAAATTCGATCAACTCTTGGGAAGCTCAGCGATTTTGGCCTCCATGCGCTTGCCCATGCTCTCTATCGCGGCCTGCGCTGTCTTTTGACCCAGCAAGGCTGACTGCACTTCTTCACCCAGAATCGTGGTGAGGTCTGCCGAGTTCGCCCACATCGCTATTTCATCTTTGAGCGCAGACTTGGCCGCTCTCGTCCAGGTGCTCACATAGGCATCCGAAGACAGCTGCGACAGAGCGCTGCCCATGACCGGGAACAAACCCTGCTCTTTGAAATACAGCATCTGGCTATTCGCATTCATGGCCAAATGGCTGATGAACTTGGCTTGCGCTGACTCCGCATTCGGCACGGCGGCGCCTGCTGTGCCAAACATGCAAAGCAAATGACTCCATGCAAAGGCGCGCGGCGTATCGCCAGCGCGCACCACGGGTGTGGCCATGGCAATCACGTTCGAATCGAACGCTGCGCCTTTGCCAGAATTGTTCCGAGCAAATCCACGCGCGAGTGGTGCATCGTTGTAGAAGCCGGTTTGATTTTGCGCATACATGCGGCGCGAATCGGGGCGGTCAATGTCTTTCGCAGCCAGGCCTTCTTTCACGAGCTCTGTCATGAAATTCAAAGCGCGAACGCCCGCAGCAGAGTTCACAGTCACTTTGCCACTGTCATCAAACAATTCGCCGCCAAAAGTCCACAGCCAAGTTTGGAACTCTGGGCTCAGAGAGTTGTTGTTCTTGGTCATCATGGCGTAGGGCACGGCTGTTGGCTGAGTTCGCTTGATGGCGCGCAAGGCAGTGAGGAATGCGTCGATCGTGGCAGGCGCGGTATTGATACCCGCATCACTCATCACCTTGGCATTGGCCACCATGCCAATCGAGCCTGCCGTCCATGGCACGCCCAGTTGCTTACCGCGAAACTCGCCGAATTTCAGAATCTCTGGACTGATCTGCTTTTCCAGCGTGCCCTTGCCAAACACCTGATTCATGTCCAGCATACGGTTGGTTGTGGCGAACTGGGGTAGCCAACGCTCGGTGAGTTGCACCACATCCAAGGGCTGGCCTGAGCGCAAGCGCAGCAAGACGTTTTGCTGCATCTGGGCGAAGGGGAAGCCCACCACGTCCAGCTTCACATCGGCCTGCTCTTTGCGATAACCATCAAACATGGCTGTGAGTGTGGGCTTGCTGGCTGCTTCGTCTTGAGACCAACCCACATAAGTCACGCTCTTGCTCTGAGCCTGCGCCATGCTGGCGCCCAAGACCGAAAGCCCTGCACCGAATTGAACAAATTGCCTACGATCCATGTCAGTCTCCTAAAAGTTTCATTGAAAGGAACAAATTTAATGCTAAGTGATTATGTGACCCGTTCAAATTCCATTCATTGGGAATATCCCTAATGAAATCGCGATTTACGCCATAAAAGTCGCTTTATGATCTGTTCATTGGAAAATACCTCGTGAGCCTCGCCCGTCAAATGGAACCATTAGCGCCACAACAAGAGCAAGCGATGAGCACACCTGGGCAGGGCGTTTTGGAAAAAGCCATGGGCTTGCTCAATATTGTGTCGGCCACGCGCAGCCCGATGACCTTTACTGCGCTGCTCAATGCTTCCGACCTGCCGAAAGCCACGCTGCACCGCACCCTGTCCACCTTGACGCGCGAAGGCCTGCTGCGGCACGACGCCTACACCCGCACCTATCGCCTTGGTTTTCGCCTGCTGGAGCTGGCGCACGAGGTGTGGAGTGATTTTGATCTGCGTGTTGCGGCGCAGGACGAAATGGTGCGTCTGCGCAACAAGCTAGGGGTAGGTATTCAGCTGGCAGTGTTGAGTAACGACCATGTGGTGCTCATAGCCAATGAAGACAGTAAAAAATCCATGGTGGACACCTCTCAGGTCGGCGTCCGCCTGCCGATTCACGCCACCGCCTTAGGCAAAGCGATTGTGGCGAATCTGGATCGGCAAAAGCAGGTGGATCTGCTCAACTCAAGCCCTTTGTCCGCGTTAACAGAGCAATCCATGACCTCGGTGGACTTACTGCTTGCTGAGCTAGATTTGACGCGAGCGCGCGGCTATGCGCTTGAAAATGGTGAGTACGTTACCGACGAATTGGCCATTGCTGCACCGATCTTGGATGTCGAAGGCAAGCCGATTGGCGCGCTAAGCGTGCGCAGCACTTTGCAAAACATCAGTGCAGCCAGAGCGCATGGCCTCTCTCATGATTTGATCGATGCCGCTAGGCGCATCTCGCATAACGCGGGCGGCCAAGCCATGTCGATCAATCCGCAGCTGAGTCCGGGCGATGAACACCAATACGAGATCAAAAGCTTGGTTGCCAGCCGCGCCATGCTGGGCGAAGGGCCGATCTGGTCGCCGCGTGATGGCAAGTTGTATTGGGTGGATATTTTGAAGCCCTGCATTCATTGCTTTGATCCGATGGATGGCAAAGATGTGGAGACACCGGTCGGAGCGATGGTCAGTGTGGCCATTCCAAAAGCAACCGGGGGCTTGCTAGTCGCTATGCCCAATGGGCTGATGACTTACGATACAGAAACGCGGCATTTGCTCCCGTTTTGCCACCCGGAAGCACAGCGCCCCAGCAATCGATACAACGATGGGAAGTGTGATCGCTTAGGGCGGCTATGGATCGGCACGATGGATATGGCAGCAGCAGCCAATCGAGGACACCTGTACCGCGTTGACCCAGATCGCACTTGGAAAGTCATGGCCAGTGGCATCAGCGTGGCCAACGGCCTGGGCTGGAGCCCTGATGATCAGAAAATGTACTTTACTGACACCGCGCGTGGTGCGATCTATGTGTATGACTTTGATCTAATGAGCGGCCAGATCAGCAATCGCCAAACCTTGATCACCTTCCCTGCCAAAGAAGGCACGCCAGACGGCCTAACGGTGGATGCAGAGGGTTGCTTGTGGGTCTGTCTGTGGGATGGTTGGTCTGTGGTCCGCTACTCGCCGCAAGGCCAAGAAATGCTGCGCATCCGAATGCCTGTGCCACGACCTACGAGCTGCTGCTTTGGTGGCAACAACTTGGACACGCTCTACATCACCAGCGCCACGGTGCGCCTGAGCGAAGAGATGCTCAGCCGCGCGCCGCAATCGGGTTCCTTGTTCTCCGTCAAGATTCCGGGCGTGCGCGGGCTGCCCGAGGCTACGTTTGCTGGTTAATGGTTGTTTTCACATAAAAACTGCTACTCACCGGCATAGAGTCTGCCTAAAGCGCTACTATATTTATAGCGCTATTCCCAAGGTCGCGCTTTGAATCTAGCGATCAAATGCTCACGCAGCAGGCGCACGCGCTGCGGAGTTTGTGAGCGAAAGGGCGCGAGCCATTGAATATTGGCATTGCGCATGGCATAGCTGGGCAGCAAGCGAACGAGCTGACCAGATGCAATGAGGGGCGCCACATCCCATAAGCTGCGCAACATAATGCCGCGCCCATTCGTACACCAATCGCGCACCATCTCGCCAGAATTGCAAACCAAACTGCCTTTGACCTTGATCGCCTGCGCTGGTCTTCGCTCGCCATCTTTGCTCAAATGCCACGTGCAGCTGGGCATATCGCTCTCGCGCACTTGCAGGCAATCGTGTTGCGGCAAATCCTCTAAGCTACGCGGCCTGCCATGCGCCTTGACATACGAAGGGGCAGCCACCAACACTCGCTCGTTCTTTGCCAGCAAAGTGGCTGACCATTGGCTCGTGCGATTTGCCTGCGGTGCCCAAAGCCAAACCGCCGCATCAAAGCCCTCTGCTGCTAAGTCTGGCAACTTCTCTGTCAACTGTAAATCGATGCGTACTTGGGGATGCAATCGTTGAAAATCTGCCAGCGCTGCGCCCAGCCAAATGCGACCAAAGCCAAAAGTAGCCGCCAGCCGAATCTGCCCCGAGGGCTCGCGTGCCTGATCGCGCAAAGCTTCTTCAGCTTGCGCAAAGCCAGCCAGCAATCCCACAGCTCGCTCGCAAAGTAGCTCGCCCTCGGCCGTAGCCGCCACGCGCCGCGTGGTGCGATAGAACAACTTCACACCGAGCTTGGCTTCCAGCGCAGCGAGGCGCTTGGTGATCGAAGGCGAGGCTACGCCGAGCTGCACAGCGGCAGCCGTGAGCGAGAGAGCATCGCGGATGCTCAGCACCAGTTCTAAATCAGCGCGTTCCATTGCGGGTCTCCATTATTTCCAATATTGCAGCAATCAATTGCCTTATTATTGCTTTATCCAAGATGCTTTGTCACGCACAATGCATCCATGTTTGAAGGCTTTACCCCTTTTTCGATTGAACGCAACGGCGTTAGCTTGCAAGGCCACACCGCACTGGGTGCACCTTGGGAGAGCCCGCCCCTGCTGCTTTTGCATGGCCACCCGCAAACGCATGCGATGTGGCACAAGGTCGCGCCCGAGTTGGCCAAGCGATTTAAGCTCGTGCTGATGGATTTGCGCGGCTATGGCGATTCAAGCCGACCAGAATCTGATGCGCAGCATGTGGTTTACAGCAAACGCGAGATGGCCAATGATGCGGTGGCCGTCATGCAGCATTTCGGTTTTTCAAAATTCAACATCCTCGCGCATGATCGTGGCGCTCGCGTAGCGCACCGCTTGGCGGCGGATCATCCTTTCATCGTGCAGCGCATGATGCTGCTCGATATTGCGCCCACGCTGGCGATGTACGAGCAAACCTCTCGCGCTTTTGCCACGGCCTATTGGCATTGGTTCTTCCTGATCCAACCGCCGCCTTTGCCCGAAGCACTGATTGAAAGCGACCCGGTGCGCTACATCCGCTCTGTGATGGGTAAGCGCCATGCAGGTTTGGCTGCATTCGCCCCCGAAGCTTTGGCTGAATACGTGCGCTGCATCCAAATCCCTGGCAGCGCACGCGGCATCTGCGAAGACTACCGCGCCAGCGCCACGATTGACTTAGAACATGACCGCTCTGACATCGCCGCTGACAACAAACTCGCCCTGCCCCTGCGCGTGCTTTGGGGCGAGCATGGCGTTGTTGGTGCGAATTTTGATGTGCTTAAGCTTTGGCGCGAACGAGCCCATCAGGTCAGTGGCTGCGTCCTGCCCTGCGGCCATTACATTGCTGAAGAAGCGCCAGATGAGCTGCTTGCTGAAACCCAACATTTTTTCTCTTCTTAAATTTCAGAAAGATCCACCATGACACAACACCGCATTGCAGTGATCGCCGGCGACGGCATTGGCACCGAAGTGATGCCAGAAGGCATTCGTGTGCTGGATGCCGCTGCGCGCAAATTTGGCATCGATTTGAAATTCGATCATTTCGATTTCTCCAGCTGGAATTACTTTGAAAAGCACGGCAAGATGCTGCCCGACAACTGGAAAGACCAGATCGGCGGCCATGATGCGATTTTCTTCGGTGCCGTGGGCTGGCCAGAAAAAATCCTCGATCACATCTCGCTCTGGGGTTCTCTATTGATGTTTCGCCGCGAGTTTGATCAATACATCAACCTGCGCCCTGCTAAGCTCATGCCCGGCGTGATCGCCCCCGTCGTCAAGCGCGATGGTTCGCCCTACAAAGCAGGCGAGATTGACTTTTACATCGTGCGCGAAAACACCGAAGGCGAATACTCCAGCATTGGTGGCCGCATGTTCCCCGGCACGGAGCGTGAATTCGTATTGCAAGAATCTGTGTTCACCCGCATCGGCGTGGATCGCGTTTTGAAATTCGCTTTTGAGCTCGCGCAATCGCGCCCCAAGAAGCATCTGACCAGCGCCACCAAATCCAATGGCATCTCGATCTCTATGCCCTATTGGGATGAGCGCGTCGTGGAAATGGCGAAGGGATATCACAGCCTGAACGTCGATAAATTTCACATCGACATCCTCACCGCCCATTTCGTGCAGCGCCCGAATTTCTTCGACGTGGTCGTGGCCAGCAATTTGTTTGGCGACATCCTCTCAGATCTGGGCCCTGCATGCACCGGCACGATTGGCATTGCACCCAGCGCCAATCTGAATCCCACAAAGAAATTCCCATCGCTGTTTGAACCGGTTCATGGCTCTGCGCCCGATATTGCTGGCAAAAACATCGCCAACCCGATTGGCCAAATCTGGGCAGGCGCGATGATGCTAGAGCATCTTGGCTACAAATCAGCCCACGACGCGATCCTCGCCACCATTGAAAAAGTGATGCGGTCGGGAAGCGATGCACCCCTCACCCCAGATATGGACGGCAATGCCAGCACGCAAGATTTAGGCAAAGCGATCGCAGACGCGCTGTGAGGCGTGCGACCTTGATTTGCGCGGTCGCGCTCTGGGCGCGCAGTTAATACTTGTTTCTTGTGCGCGTCAAGCTCTTTGAGGAGAGATGTCTCTTGTTAGTGCAGATTCGTGGCAAACAAGCCGTAAAGCCAGTACCGGTGCGGCTTGTAGCTCTAATTACTTACGTGATTTAATACACAAAAAATGCTGCATCAGCACAAATTTTCAACACCTAATTGCGCATAGAATCGCATTCCGCGCCCTTACAAATTTGTGTGGGCAGCCAACTCAATAACGTCATCTTTAACCCAGCATCGCATCCCCTGAGGAGTCACAATGAACAAGACTGATCTGATCGAACACATCGCCAAACAAGCCGACGTATCCAAAGCTGCCGCTACTCGCGCGCTTGAGGCCACACTCGGTGCCGTGAAGACCACGCTGAAAAAAGGTGGCTCGGTTTCTATTGTTGGTTTCGGCACTTTTGCGGTAGGCAAACGCGCAGCCCGCGCAGGTCGCAACCCACGAACTGGCGAAGCGATTAAAATCAAAGCAGCGCGCGTGCCCAAGTTCCGCCCGGGCAAGGCACTCAAAGATGCGCTGAATTAAATAATAAGTTTCGGTGGGGTGATTAGCTCAGTTGGTAGAGCGGCGCCCTTACAAGGCGTAGGTCGGCGGTTCGAGCCCGTCATCACCCACCATTCAACTTACCCGCCAAAAGGGCTTCGAGAAATCGAAGTCCTTTTTTTGCCGATTCATTTCATCATGGCTTGCCTAGGGAAAACGACAGGTTTATCGCGCAACTGCTCATTTTGTATAAGAATACACTGATACTCATATTCAAGGAGCATCGTCGTGCCATTCAACATTTCATACAAGAGCCGCATCTCAGCAGCTTTACTGCTAACAGCTTTGCTCAGCGCCCCGCTCGTGCAAGCGCAAGATGCGCAAACCCTCAACATTCGCAGCTTGGCCGCCACTTGCGCCAATTGCCACGGCACCAATGGCAAAGCCTTTGAAGGCTCAGCGGTGGTGACGCTCGCTGGCCTTCCGAAAGATTACATCGTGGCGCAGATGAAAGCCTTCCAAACTGGCGCACGCCCTGCAACGATCATGCATCAGCTGGCCAAAGGCTACAGCGATCAGCAGATCGAACAAATCGCCACCTATTTCGCGGCCCAGAAAAAATAAACGGAACGGATCATGACTATGAATTACGCTTCACGCCGCTCCTTCCTTCAATCTTCCGCAGCGCTCTCACTGCTAGGTTTGTCTGCCTGCGCCACCACCGGCATCCCTGCGAAAGCGAAAGTCGTTGTCATCGGCGGCGGCTATGGCGGCGCGACCGCTGCTAAATATGTGCGTATGCTCTCAGACTACAAAATTGATGTTGTTCTGATCGAGCCGAATACGGCTTTCGTTTCTTGCCCCATCTCCAACCTCGTCGTTGGCGGCAGCAAGCAAATGGCGGATATCACCTCGCCTTATGACGGCCTCAGCAAAAATCATGGCATCACGGTTGTGAGAGATATGGCGTCCAAGGTCGATACCGCCAAGCGCACCGTCACCCTCGCTGGTGGTGCAACGATTGGCTACGACAAACTCATCGTCTCTCCCGGCATTGATCTAAATTTCGCGGCGATTGAGGGTTTGCAAGCTGCGCAACAAAGCGGCCAGATATTGCAAGCTTGGAAAGCAGGGGCGGAAACCATGGCCCTGCGCAATCAACTCCAAGCCATGCCCGATGGCGGAACATTTGCCATCGTCATTCCCGAAGCACCTTATCGCTGCCCACCCGGCCCGTATGAGCGTGCTTGCCAAGCTGCTTGGTATTTGAAGAACAACAAACCCAAGAGCAAGGTGCTGATTTTGGATGCCAACCCAGACGTGACTTCCAAAGGCGCTCTCTTCAAAGCCGTGTGGAACAACCAATACAAAGGCATGGTTGAATTTCGTGGCAACCACAAAGCCACCGCTGTGGATGCAAAAACCAACACTGTGAAATTCGATGTGCAAGATGACGTGAAAGCCAATGTGCTCAACGTGCTGCCGCCCATGCGTGCGGGCAAGATCGCGCTAGACACCGGCTTGGCCAATGTGGCGAACAACCGCTGGTGCGGTGTCGATTACGTGACCTTTGAATCCACCGCAGCGAAAGACGTGCATGTCTTGGGCGACAGCATTCAAGTCGCTCCCGGCATGCCCAAGAGCGGCCATATGGCCAACAGCCATGCCAAAGTGGCCGCTGCGGCCATCGTGGCGCGTCTGTCGGGCTGGGAAGTCAATGCCGCGCCGATGCTCACCAACACCTGCTACAGCTTTGTGGACGACAAGCGCGTGGTTCACGTGAGCAGCGTGCACCGCATCGGCCAATTTGACGGCCGTACCACCTTTGTGACCGTGCCTGGCTCTGGCGGTTTGACCGACGCTGCAACCGGTGCGACTGAGCTAGAAGGCGTCTATGCGATGAACTGGGCGCGCAACATTTGGGCAGATACGCTTGCCTGATCGGGCTAGCGCTTCTAAAAGAGGATCTTGCATCCTCTTTTTTAGGCAGTAAACATCAGTGATTGCGCATTTAATGAATCGAGGCAGATAATGACAGTAAATGAAATGAGCCTAGCTGATGCGCAAGCCAGTCAAAAAGTATTTGAAACGGCGGCAGAGTTGTTTGCCGTGCTCTCCACGCCGATTCGATTGCGTGTGCTCAATGCGTTATGCGATGGCGAGAGAAGCGTGAACCAAATGGTCACTAGCATTGGTTGCTCTCAGCCCAATTTGAGCCAGCATTTGAATGTGCTCTACAAAAGCGGTATTGTGGCCAAGCGCAAAGAAGGCACGCAAGTGATTTATCGCGTACAGAGTGAGCGAGCGATGGCTATTTGCCGCAGCGTTTGTACCCAAGTAGCGATTGAGTTGGATGATCCTGAGCAAATCTCCCAAGAAGAGCGGCTCGTGGTTCACGCCTAAGCAACAAAAAAACACAACAAAAAATGATGAATTTTCCACACCTTCAAAAAGCGCCAGAGAGTTTTCTCTCGCGTGAACAAATTCCTGCAGCCCGCGCTGATTTGAAAGCCGGACGGCGCGGCTTTATCTCCTCAGCTTTTGCTACCGCTTTGATAGCAGGTGGCGCAACAAATACAACTGCTAGAGCACAAAATTCGACTCAAAATGTAGCCCCATCTAATCCTGTATCTGGGCAAGGTGATCCCAATATTTTGGAGCTGCCAGCCCACAGCAAAGCGCTTGGACAAGCGGTGGCAGCGCGAGGCTATGGCACACCCAGCGCGTATGAAAAAAACCTGCAGCGCCGCGAAAGCCCTGGGCTCACGCGCGTAAGCCAAGCGAGCGTGAGCTTCACGCCGCTGCAGGGGCTGTTTGGCATCATCACGCCCAGCGGCCTGCATTTTGAGCGGCATCACCAAGGCTGGTGGGATATTGAGCCGGATAAGCATCGCTTCATGGTCAATGGCTCTGACGACAAAATGCTCAAAAAACCAATGGTCTTCACCATGGACGATCTGATGCGCCTGCCCAGCGTCAGCCGGATTCATTTCATCGAATGCGGCGCAAACACCGGGATGGAGTGGGGCAATGTCGCTGTGCCTACGGTGCAATACACGCACGGCATGATTTCTTGCAGTGAATTTACCGGCGTGCCGCTGCGCTTGCTGCTGGAGATGTGCGGCGCAGATTTCAAACGCGGGAAATTCGTGTTGGCGGAAGGGGCTGACGGTTCAGGCATGACGCGCACGATTCCGATGAGCCTCATCGCGAACGATGAAGTGCTGGTGGCCTATGGGCAAAACGGCGAAATGCTGCGCCCTGAAAATGGCTACCCGCTGCGCCTCGTGGTGCCCGGAGTGCAAGGCGTGAGCTGGGTGAAATACCTACGCCGCATTGAGCTGGGCGACAAGCCATATGGCGCGAAAGATGAGGTGCTGCACTATGTGGATTTGCTGCCCGATGGCACGCACCGGCAGTATTCGAGCATTCAAGAAGTCAAATCCGTGATCACTTCGCCAAGCGGTGGGCAGGTGTTGCTCGACAAAGGCGCACATCAAATCACCGGCTTGGCCTGGAGCGGGCGCGGCAAGATTCGCAAAGTGGATGTGAGCGTGGACGGCGGGCGCAACTGGATGCCTGCTCGGCTGCAAACACCGGTGCTCTCCAAATGCCTCACACGCTTTGTGTTGCCTTGGAACTGGAAGGGCACGCCCAGTCTGATCATGAGCCGTGCTACAGACGAGACGGGTCACATCCAGCCGACCTACAGCGAGCTTCGCAAAGCGCGCGGAGCAAGAAGCGTTTATCACAACAACGCGATCCAAACTTGGTTGATCGAAGAAAGCGGCGAGGTGAAGAATGTTCAGCTTTCTTAAAGTCTTGGCGCGCTACCTAGCAATATGCGCCGTAGCAACTTCAGCCACAGCACAAACCAACTTCCAAGGCATCGGAAGAGCCGCCACCCCAGCCGAAGTCAAAGCATGGGACATTGACGTTCGCCCCGATTTCAAAGGCCTGCCTGCTGGCAAGGGCTCGGTCATTCAAGGCGAGAAGATTTGGGAGGCTCAGTGCGCGGGCTGCCACGGCAGTTTTGGTGAAAGCAATGAGGTGTTCACGCCGATTGCGGGCAACACCACCGCCAAAGACATTGAAACGGGCCGCGTCGCAGCTCTTCTACCCGGTGCGAACACCCCCCAGCGCACCACGCTGATGAAGCTTTCGAGCCTTTCCAGCCTGTGGGATTATGTGAACCGCGCCATGCCGTGGACAGCGCCCAAATCGATGACTGCCGATGAGGTGTATGCAGTGACGGCCTACATGCTCAATTTGGGCAACATCGTACCCAACGATTTCACTCTGAGCGATCAAAACATCCGCGAGGTGCAAAAGCGCCTGCCTAACCGCAATGGCAAAACGACTGTGCATGCAATGTGGCCGGGCAAAGAGCTGGGCGGCACCGCCAAGCCCGATGTGCAAGGCTCCGGCTGCATGAAAGATTGCAAGGCTGAGCCGCGAGTGGCCAGCTTCTTGCCGGCGCATGCGCGTGATGCGCATGGTAATTTGGCCGAGCAGTCGCGCGAATTCGGCGCCTCGCGCGGAGCGGACACCACGCGCGCTGCAGCAGTATCCAGCGCATCACCCACCCCTGCCGCAGGCCAAGCAAGTGTGGCTGCACAAGCCTCCGTTTCAAAGCCAAATCAAGCCCTCACAGGCAAAGAATCTCCGCTGAGTGCTACGAATTCAGGAGCGCCGGCTGTTGCTTCTGCAGCTGCACTGAAAGCTTCTGATGTGATGCCTACGTTGCAAAAATACGCCTGCATTGCCTGCCATGGCATGGACAACAAGCTGGTGGGCCCCAGCTTCAAGGAGATCGTGGCCAAGCAAGGCAAGCGCCCCGATGCGCAAGCCTATCTCGCTGGGAAAATCAAGAATGGCGGGCAGGGTGTGTATGGGCAAATTCCCATGCCTGCGCAATCGCTCAGCGAGGCTGAGGCTGCCAAAGTGGCGCAATGGCTGGTGCAGGGCGGGCAGAAGTGAAGCCTCAAAATAAGCTTATTGCGAACGAATTGAAACCTACCAGCTGCCAATGTCCTCTAAATGAATTGGTCATGCGTTGCTGAACTAGGGATGATTCGGATGCAAAGCACGCACAGAGCATCTACAATTTTCTGATCCATAGGAGTGTTTTATGAAACGTCGTGATTTAAACCAAAAGGGCGCTGCGGTGATCGCCTTGGCTGCTGGCGCAGGCTGGCTGCCCGCTGTGAGCTTTGCGCAAGCTGCTGGCTGGAACAAAGCCGCCTTTGACACCAAGAGCTTGGCAGATGCTGTCAAAGCGATGGGCGGTACGAGCGCTGCAACGCTGAGCGCCGATGTGCAGCTCACTGCGCCCGAGATTGCGGAAAACGGCAACGTCGTGCGTATCGGCGTCGCTTCTACCAACCCTGCAGTCACCCAGATTGCTTTGCTGGTTGAGAAAAATCCCAATGCAGTGAGCGCCGTGTTTGACGTGATTGCTGGCACCGATGCAAGCTTTGCCACCAACATCAAGATGGGGCAATCGAGCAATGTGATCGCACTGGCCAAGGTGGGCGATAAATTCCTCTACGCTCAGAAGGAAGTGAAAGTAACGCTCGGCGGCTGCGGCGGCTAATTCAAGGAGAATTGACATGACAGATCCGATGAGAATCCGTGCCCAAGTTCAGGGCGACAAAACCACCGTACGCGTGCTCGTGAGCCACGAAATGGAAACCGGCCAACGCCGTGCCCCAGACGGCAAACTCGTGCCCGCTTGGTTCATCCAAACCATCAAAGCCGAATACGCTGGCAAACCCGTCTTCAGCGCCCAATGGGGGCCTGCAGTGTCCAAGAACCCCTTCACCCAGTTCACCTTCAAAGGCGGCAAAGCGGGCGACAAGGTCAAAGTCACTTGGATTGACAACCAAGGCGCAACGCGGACCGACGAAGCCGCGATTGCTTGATGGCATACAAGGGCAGCCTCGGCTGCTCTTTTTCATAGAGGAGACTATTTTGAACAACAAAACACCTTTTGCCCTTTTAATACCTGCGCTCGCTGCTCTGGTTTTTGTATCGTCTACTGCCCAAGCGCAGCAGAAATCTGCGCAAGATGCGATCAATGAGTACCGCCAATCCTTGCAAGATGGCAATCCTGCTGATTTGAATGCGGCGCGAGGCGAAGGCCTGTGGAATGCCAAGCGCGGTGGCAAATCACTCGCGGAGAGTTGCGACATTGGTTTAGGCGTTGGTAAAGTCAAAGGTGCAGTAGCAGTGTTGCCCAAGTATTTTGACGATGTCAAAAAAGTCATGGATATTGAAAGCCGCCTTGTGCATTGCATGGTTGCTTTCCAAGGCGCAAAACGTGAAGATTTTTCAGCGCGCACCGCTTTTAGTAGCGAAGGCCAGCGCGCCACGTTGATCGAAGACCTCGTGGCTTTTGTTTATGACGAAACGCGCGGAATGGACATCAGAGTACCGCAAGGCCATAAGACAGAAAAAGATGCTTTTGAGCGCGGCAAGCAAGCCTTTTATTTCAAAGGCGGCCCCTACGATTTTTCATGCGCTAGCTGCCACAGCGAAGATGGCAAACGTATCCGACTGCAAGATTTGCCGAACCTCACCAAGCCAGGCCCTGCGCAAGCGGCATTCAGCCAATGGCCAGCGTATCGCGTGAGCCAAGGCGCAGTGCGTACGATGCAATGGCGCATGTACGACTGCTTTCGCCAGCAGCGCTTTCCCGAGATGCAATATCTCTCGCAAACCTCGGTCGATCTCATCACCTTCATGGGTGTGAATGCCAATGGCGGCAAGATGGCCGCGCCTGCTATCAAGCGTTGAAAGCGATATTTATATGAAAAACAAGTCACTAGCCGTTATATATCCTGCGTGGAATGCTATGATTTTAGTAGCATCTACTTTGCTGCTCACCAGTTGCACCAGCCTGCCGAGCGCTGAAGAATCATTGGTCGCCATTAAAAGCAGTTTCAACGAGCGCGGCATCGCCAAGTTAGATCGCTTGGATCAAACCGAAATTCAACGCATTTGCACCGAAGCCAATATGGCTGGCAAAGAAGTCGACAAAAAACTTGCTGAGAAATTGCAAACCGCGCAGTACGAAAAAATCCCCTACCCCACAGACGGCAAATTCGTCGGCGATTGGCGCGAAGGCGAGCGCATCGCGCAAAACGGCCGAGGCATGCAATTTACCGATGCTGTTGGCGTGGCCAACGGTGCCAACTGCTACGCCTGCCACCAAATCAGCCCCGCAGAGATCAGCTACGGCAACCAAGGCCCATCGCTTTTGAAATACGGCGCGATCCGTCAGGTGAAAAACCCAGACAGTAAAGAATCAGAAGCGATCGTGAAATACACCTGGGCGCGCATCTGGAACACGCATTCCGTGAACCTGTGCAGCAACATGCCCCGCTTCGGCGATGCAGGCATCTTGACGACCGAGCAGATCAAGCACGTGATGGCACTGCTGCTCTCGCCGGATTCGCCGGTGAATAAGTAGTTTTTTGAAGGCTCTAGGTAACGCGAAAAAGAAAATGTAGCTTTGCTCCTCTGATGAAGGCTACAGTCAGTAAGCCGTGATTTCGATTCAGTATCTTTTAGCGGTTTTTGCGTACTTTTAGTGTTTTTCGCGTTACCTACTTTTGTCGCATCCAAGGCTCTATGAACCTCACCCGCCGCGAATTTTCTTCCGTTCTCACTGCTGCTGCCGTCGCAGGCTTTCCCTTGGCACGTGAGGCGAATGCGCAAGAAGTGCAGCGTCTGTATGACGTACCAAAAACCGGCAATGTGCACCTTCTGCACATGACCGATTGCCATGCTCAGCTGCTGCCGATTTACTTTCGTGAGCCGGATGCGAATATTGGTATTGGCAATATGTGGGGCAAAGTGCCGCATCTCGTGGGCGAGCATTTGCTCAAATATGCGGGCTTGAAGGCGGGCAGCCCCGAGGCGCATGCGCATACGTATTTGGATTTTGAGCGGGCTTCTAGGCAATACGGCAAAGTGGGTGGGTTTGCGCATTTAGCGACGCTCGTGAAGCGCCTGAAAGCCTCGCGGCCAGGTTGCTTGCTGCTCGATGGTGGCGATACTTGGCAAGGCAGTGCGACTTCGCTGTGGACGAATGCGCAAGACATGGTCGATGCGAGCAAATTGCTCGGCGTGGACGTGATGACGGCGCATTGGGAATTCACGTATGGCGAAGAGCGCGTCAAGCAAATCATTGAGGGTGACTTCAAAGGCAAGATTGATTTCGTTGCGCAAAACGTAAAGACGAAAGATTTTGAAGACCCAGTTTTCAAGCCCTTCGTGATCAAAGAAATGAATGGCGCAAAAGTCGCCATCATCGGCCAAGCCTTTCCCTACACGCCGATTGCCAATCCCAGCTGGCTGGTGCCCAGTTGGACGTTTGGTATCCAAGAGGCTGAGCTGCAAAAGCAGGTCAATGAAGCGAAGGCGCAAGGCGCGCAAGCGGTTGTCTTGCTGAGCCACAACGGCATGGATGTCGATTTGAAACTTGCTGGCCGCGTGACGGGGATTGACGCGATTCTGGGTGGGCACACGCACGATGGCGTGCCTAAACCTACGATGATCACGCGCACCGATGGGCAAACGCTGGTGACCAACGCCGGCAGCAACGGCAAATTCCTAGGCGTGTTGGACATTGACGTGCAGCAAGGCAAAGTCAAAGCAGTGAACTATCGCTTGCTGCCGATCTTTGCCAACATGCTGCCTGCGGATCGTGAAATGCAAGCTTACATCGACAAAGTGCGAGCGCCTTTCAAAGCAAAATTAGAAGAACCACTGGCCGTGACGGAAGGACTGCTGTACCGCCGTGGTAATTTCAATGGCACGTTTGACCAGCTCATCATGGATTCGCTGATGCAGGTGCGCGGCGCTGAAATCGCGTTTTCACCCGGTTTCCGGTGGGGCACATCGCTGCTCAGTGGCCAAACCATCACTCGCGAACATCTGATGGATCAAACTGCCATCACCTATCCTTGGACGACGCTGTCTGACATTCGTGGCGACATGATCAAAACCATCCTAGAAGATGTCTGCGACAACCTCTTCAATCCCGATCCCTACTACCAACAAGGCGGCGACATGGTGCGCGTGGGTGGCATGAGCTACACCTGCAACCCGACTGCAAAAGCAGGCGACAGGATTTCAGACATGCGCCTCAAAGGCCAACTGATTGATCCCAACAAAACCTACAAGGTCGCAGGTTGGGCGCCCGTGCAAGAGGCCAGTAAAAACGCGGGGCCACCCATCTGGGATGTGGTGGAAACTTACCTCAAGAGCCAAAAAGTGCTCAAACCCGTCATGCTCAACAATCCAAAACTCCTCGGATTAGACGGCAACCCTGGCATCGTGTCATTGCGCTAGTTGGAGCAAAGCCTGCCCGTCATGCGCCCACCCGTAGCCCAACTGCGGCTACCCAAACCGCCACAGCCCAGAGATTGTTGAACTCAAAGCTACAATAGTCGATTCACCTTTTTTGCAATTTTTCCCTGATTTTCGAGCCCTGAGCCCATGTTTGATTTCGTTCGCAAGCACACCAAGATCATGCAGCTGCTGCTGTTTATCTTGATTTTTCCAGCCTTTGCACTGGTCGGTATTGATGGCTACAGCCGTTTCAACGAGTCTGGCGAGTCTGTTGCCTCGGTGGACGGTAAAAACATTCGCCAGCCGGAGTGGGATGCCGCCCACAAAGCCGAAGTGGAGCGCCTGCGCCAAAGCATGCCCAACCTCGATCCCAAGCTGCTGGATTCGCCGGAAGCCAAATACGCCACCTTAGAGCGCCTCGTGCGTGAGCGCGTGATGATGGCGGCTGCGGAGAAGCTGCATTTGTCCACCAGCGACCAGCGCTTGGCGCGTGATCTGGCAGAAAACCCCAGCATTGCAGCACTGCGCAAGCCTGATGGCGGGCTTGATATTGAGCGTTACAAGTTGCTCGTAGGCGCGCAAGGCCTTACACCCGAGGGTTTTGAAAACCGTGTGCGGCAAGATTTGTCGATGCGCCAAGTGCTCGCAGGCGTTAATGCAACGGGTCTGAGCTCTGGCGCGCTGGTTGACCAAACGCTAGGCGCGTATTTTGAGCGACGTGAAGTGCAGGTCAAAGCTTTCAGTACAGCAGAATTCGCAGCCAAAGCAACGCCAAGCGAAGAACAACTCGATCAGTTTTACAAAGCCAATCCTCAACTGTTCCAAGCACCAGAGTCGGCAAGCATTGAATATCTTGTGCTCGATCTGGAGGCCGCCAAAAAAGGCATTGTGCTCAAAGCCGAAGACGTGAAAACCTATTTCGATCAAAACGCTGCCCGCCTCTCTGGTCAAGAAGAGCGCCGTGCCAGCCACATTTTGATCAATGCCCCCAAAAATGCGTCGGCCAGTGAGCGGACAAGCGCCAAAGCCAAGGCTGATACCTTGCTGGTTGATCTGAAAAAATCACCCGATAGCTTTGCCGATGTGGCTAAGAAAAATTCTCAAGACCCTGGCTCTGCAGCCAATGGCGGCGATTTAGACTTCTTTGCTCGCGGTGCCATGGTCAAACCTTTTGAAGATGCCGCTTTCGCTATGCAAAAAGGCGATATCAGCCCTGTCGTGGAAAGCGATTTTGGCTTCCACATCATTCGCCTGACTGACATCAAAGCGCCGAAGCAAAAAACCTTCGAAGAGATGAAGCCTGAGATCGAAGCTGAATTGCTTAAGCAGCAAGCGCAGAAGAAATTTGCCGAACTGGCCGAGGGCTTCACCAACGCTGTCTATGAGCAAGCCGAAAGCTTGAAGCCTGCTGCCGATCGCCTTGGCCTACAGGTCAAAACCATGGCTAACGTCCAGCGCACGCCCGGCCCCGGCGTGACGGGCCCACTGGCCAATGTGCGCTTCTTGAATGCGCTATTTTCTGCTGATTCAGTGGAGAAAAAACGCAACACCGAAGCGGTAGAAACTGCGACGAGTCAAATGATTTCTGGCCGCATCATGCAATACACCGCTGCACGTACCATGCCGCTGGTCGATGTGAAAGATCGCGTCCGCGAGCGCGTGTTGGCGCAGCAAGGCGCTGAATTGGCCAAAAAAGAAGGTTTGGCGAAACTCATCGCTTGGCAGGCCAATCCAGCAAGTGCCACGCTACCAGACGCCATCACCGTCTCGCGCGAGCAAGCGCAGCGACTGCCAGCTCCCGTGATCGAGGCCGCATTGCGCGCCGATGGCACCAAGCTGCCAGCGATGGTCGGTGTGGATCTAGGCGCACAGGGTTATGCCGTGCTGCGCGTGAACAAGGTGATGGAGCGAGACATCAAAGGCGCCAACATCGCCCAAGACCGCCAGCAAGTGACCACTTGGTGGACGAATGCCGAAGCTCTGGCTTACTATGAAGCGCTGAAAGCACGCTTCAAAGTGGAGTTCAAAGTCGCCAAGCCGGTAGCGAAAAAAGACGAACCCGTTGCAGCTGTGCAGTAAGCTGCGCGGCCTATTGCCGTGCGGCGCTTGAGGGCGACCTGCGGTTATAATTAACGGTTGCGGTGGCTGTAGCTCAGCTGGTAGAGTCCAGGATTGTGATTCCTGTTGTCGTGGGTTCGAGCCCCATCAGCCACCCCAATAGATATAAAGAAAGCCTGCTATTCAAAAGATAGCGGGCTTTTTTCTTGCCCCCTGATGTAAGTTCAGATGTAAGACGATTTTGAGGATTTGAGCACCTCGGACAAAAGAAAACCCGCACGCGACGGATAGTCGTTTCCGTGAATTTGACTTTCAAAGGCGCAGCGTTCATCATCGAACCACAACATAGGGGTTCAGAATGAAATTTATTGCTAGTGCAGCTTTGGGCGCAGTCGTGCTAACTTTTGCAACGTCTGTCGCTGCGCAATGTCGGCAAGCATGGGTCTGCAACGATTTCGGTCAAAACTGTAAAGTCCGGCAAATTTGCGGCAGTAGCCTAGATTTGCCTGGCATAAATCTACCCCCATTGCAACCATTGCCAAGTATGGAGCTTAAGCCGCTCCCTTCACTGCAACTGCCTCCGTTAGGTACGACCCAATGCGAATATCGGCAAGTCAATGGCCGATGGATGAATGTTTGCAGGTAATGAGCGTTTACCTCAGTGAGCAGTCAAAGTTACCGCACTGATATTCTCGCAATGGGTTTTACCCTTGTGTATCGCTATCACTCAGTCAGACCCAGTAGAGTTTTGCACTAGGACTGTTGATAGGAGTAAAGTCGCAAAAGGAGTTACCAGCCCAACCACCACAGAAAAAAGTATGTTGGGTGCTGACGTAATCCGGAACGCAATGTAGGCGATGACAACCGCAAAGACGACCGCACCCTCACGTTGAATTAAGCCAGCAACTGCCTGCCCCGCAGCCTTAGATTCCAGTTGTAAATCAACCGAATGCTTCTTTACTTGTCTTGAGCACACTCCTGCCACCCATCCGGCAACACATGCCGCAGCCCCCGCATTGAACTCCTTCAGTGCGGAAGCCACCAAGTAAGCTGGCGCAAACCAAACGACTAGGATTAGCAGAAGAGCAAGTGAAACTGCCAGTAGAGAACGAAATAGCCAATCGATGCTCACCGGCAGAAGCGTGTACAACTCCCAACAACAGGCTATGTATGTCGCAAGAATTACTACGGTGAGCATAGGAGCGACGTCGCGCTTTATTGGCATTGAGTAAACGGGGTAGCCATGCGTGTACGCGAGTAAAAGCATAACTACGACCAAAGCAGCGATACTGAAGATGTATTCAGGCAGGCCAAAAGGCAATAGGGGGCGGGCCACCGAAAAGCCAGCGTCATAAAGTCTGCCGACTGCCGCGCTAGTTGCAGCGCCGGCTAGAGGAACGATGAACCAAGAGGCGCTTCCGCCATCAATTAGCGACGACGAAAACGCATTCGAGAACTCTATCGACGCAAAGAGTCCCAGAGTCAGAATCCCTATTGAACTTAGGAACGCAAGAACCATGAAGCGACACCTTAAAAACAGTCAATTCAACCGAACAAATTAGACTAGATTTAGCTTGGCCCGTACCAATGCAGCGTGCTCGTTTGGTACTTGCAGATGCGTGCCAGAGACTATTGTTTCAAACAACCATTGATATCGTACTACCCGGGGAGGTGTCTCTGTCGGTAGCTATGCATTCGGTGAAACATAAGTAAGGAAAGCCTTACCCATCTGCGTTGTTTTTGGGACAACAATAGCACCCGCTGCCATCATTAACTCTACACGATTGCCCTCTTCCAAGAGACCACGCGCCTGAAGGTCACGAGCAATTTGAGTGTAGATGTAGCTTTCGCCTGATAGCGAGGGATAACACAAATCCACGATTGAGGCGACTCCCCCTCCTCCTCCGTACGGAAATTTAGCCTCGTGCATATCTTTCCAACGCGCAGGCTCGTTGCAAAGCGCCAGTATCACCAAATGCAAAGCCGTGAATTCGTCAATGAACCGCAAAAACGTGAGTTGCAAGTGCTCGTCAGGCGCGTTTGGAAGGCCTGAAGACAAAACAGCGCCTCGCAGCGCCTGCAGCTTTTCATCCTGATGATTGCGCAGAGCAATTTGGGTAGCTTGCATGGCGACTGTCACAAACACTTCATTCTGCGAAAGTTTCTCGGCCGTCACGTTAGCTGCATGCTGCTCTAGTTTCGAGATGACTTCAGCCACTTCTTTGAACCATTTGTCTCGCCTACGTTCTATCGGTGGTGCAAACACCGTTTCAAGCAAGACTGATAGCGGCCCACCGACTGACGGTATAGAGCCAGCAATAGCTTTCGCAAAAGCGTGAACTGTGTCGCCTGATGCTCTACTTGGTGGATTTTCCAAAAACGCTCCTAAGTGGTTTTCTAAAGTCTAGACAATACCACCACTGAATCGCTGTAACGAACCGTTGTCGCTTGCTCACCCTTACGCCACTGCTAAGGGTCTACAAGGCAAAAAAACTTATTGCATGGATTCCAACTGCTGCATTTCCTTCCCAATGCTCTGCAGCAATTCACGAGTTTTTTGAATCTCCGCGACGACTACGACTGACTTCACGCGAACTGACTCACGATTCACGACGCTGAGCGCCCGCTCGTTTGTTTTCAATGCGTATCGGAGGGTGAGCTTTAAATATGCCTTCACGGTGTTTTGGTCGTTGGGCGATTGCATAAAACCGTGAACTGTTGCCATAAGCTCAGCTCGGTCAATTACAGAAGTAGCAAACATAAGAATGTCAGTGATGCTTGAAATCGCATTCTGGTCAGCACTACCAGAGGGCAAGCCGTCGCCCATTTGCAATAAAGTTAAATTGGATTCAGCCAAACTTCCGGATAGTTTGCCTAGAGAATCAGCGAACTTGGCGCTTTGGCTTGGCGTTTGAGCGTAAGCGTTTGACAACAAGAACAACGCAAGCACCAATACATATCGGATAAATTTCATATCATTTACTCAAACTATTTTTTTGTCTAAAGTCCCACGGCGGAACCGGCCTTGCATCCACCCACAAACCTCGCCTAGCGGCTCTCGCCTCGTTTTCTTCCTCAGAGTATGCCTTGCGGTCAGTCGCTGATTGTTCCCGCTCATACGCCTTGTAATGCCAAGCTAGCCCAAGCTGCACCTGCCGGAGGTTGCAATCCTTGCCTTCAACGATAACCTTACCCACTAGGCGACCGTAGCGGTCTGTTTTGTTTGTCTCTACCGTCGCCTGCTTGCCAAACGCACAGTCCGATAGAGCCTCTTTGCTGCGGTTGCCAAATGCCTGCGCCTTTTCGGGCGCATCAATGCCCGCGAGGCGAATCTTGTGCTGAGATTTAGATTCGTCCAACAGCGCATACTGTCACCATCGAACACGCCTACCACTCTGCCTACAAGTGTGCTCGCAGGCGCTTCTAATGCAAGCGCCGCTGCGGTAAGCCCTAATAAAAACTGAACGCACTGCATTTGGGGGGAACTAGTTGATTCACCTCTTTCCTCGTTGCTTTGCCCGTTCAATAAGCTCCAAAAACAGCTGGCCCGCAGCTATTGCTGCGTTGTCCAGAGGATTGCTTTTGCAGTAGTTGTAAACCCAGAGGGCTAGGGAATCAAAATTTTGACCTCCCTGCCCATCTAGTACGTCAACAGTTACAGAAGTTGCGTCATTTGCAACCGAAAGGTAGCCGGCAAGCCAAGCCTTCTGAGCAAGTTGACCAATATTTTTTTCATCAGCGTTTTTTACCCAAGTACCGCACCCTCTAGCGCCAATCCATGTTTGTCTGCTTGCAGGGAAATGCATTCCTAGTGCCAACAAAAAGGCTGCACAGAGTATTTGCGCCTTAATCACTTTCATGTCTACCCTCCTGTTTTTGCACTGTTGATGATAGATGACAATCAATTTCGTAGATTGCTCCCGCAAAGGCAATTCGCGGCCTTGTGCGCACCTCAATGCAAAAAGCTCTTTCACCCGCAATCAACAATCACCGATGCAAGAAAGTAGTTCACGCGCACGCCTTAGCTCTGCATTCACAACTTTGGAAAAGGCACGTAGCTGCGCCCTGTGCCCACCGCGCCACGCATTGCCTGCAACCCTCGCTTTGCCGCGCTCAGTCCTAGGCCCGGTGGATAGCTCCCACGGTTTCCAATCGCTGATGATTTGAGATTGCCTCTGTCTGCGCTCCAAAGTCCAACCGTTGGCCATGGCTACCCTCCAATAGTTTGTTTGGCTCAGTCTGAGAATTTCCCGCGTGCACATGCGCCCGCGCGTACTGTTCGGACATAGCCCCGTTGTTGACCTGTTGATGTCCACTGCTGATATTCGCCTGCTTCACAAAGGTCGCTGCCTGTTTAGGGTATTTCAAGTCAACCAGCGCCGATATGGTGGCTCTGCTCTGCGCCTGCGCTTTGAGTGCCAGAGACATGTACATCTGATACTGCTTCAAATACTCTTGCGAAGACGCCCGCCTTGCAAGGTGGGTAAACATAGTTTGCAGCGCCGTGGCTTGCCCTACCAGCATAGATTCCATTGCCGATAAATCACCTTCATGCACTTTTGCAAACTTGCCTTCCAAGTCATCCACCAATTCGCTCAGGTTCACCCCCTTGCCCATGATGTTGCTCTGAAAAGCATCCACCACGATAGCCGCATTGATGGATGGCAGGGTACTCGTTTTCGCGATTTCCTTTTGCAAATCATCTACATGGTTAACCGTTATGGGCAGTCTTTTAGGGTCGCTGAGTGGCGATGCAAGTTGTTTGTCCTTAAACTCATTGGTTGTGGGCTTATTCCTCAGTTTTCTGTTTTTCAAAGTCAGCTCTTTAAATCGTTCGTTCATTTCTTTCTTTCAATGAATCAGGCTTGTGAAAAGGTGAGTAGGTGTTGCTGCCAGTCGCCGATAGATTCCCTTCTCACTTTTGACTGCAAGAGATGGCATCTCTAGATGGTGTCCGTGTGGCGGTACAGAGCGACTACCTAAAAGGACTTTGATAGCACCGTGGGGCGGTACAGTGGCCAATTGCGCTGTACCGTGTGGCGGTGCAATAGCGGGGCTTTCTGTACCGTGGAGCGGTCTAAGGCTTGCGTTTTTCAGCGGTTGGTCGTTGCGGTAAGCACCACGCTCAAAGCACTTGTCAACTCCAGCGTCATAGCCCGGCAGCTTGTCAAGTGCTCGCCACGTCACGGCATACCAACTCGCCTTATTCGGGCGGTGTCCCATAACCGTTTGAAAAATGAAACCGCCTTCCAGTAGCTCGCGCTTGGCTTTGGTCAGCATGTCCACCGACTTCCAGCCCCGTGTTTCCATGTAGGCGCGGGATAGCAGCATTCGCCCGTTGTTATCCCGCACAATCTGACGCGCCACCTCCATCAGCAGCGCCCTTGCGTGCATGGATAAACGGGCGTAGCCGGGACAATCCAACACAGTCCAAGGCAAGGCTACAAACCCGCCTTGGTCGCGGCTTGTGTCGCGGCCCTTCCGCTTTGAGTTACGCCCGTTAGCGATTGGTAGTACCTCCACGTTTTGCAAGCCATGCCAACACGCGGCGGCGGTCTCCCCTAGTGAAGTGGTAGACACCCGGCCAGCAGTCGAATAAATCGCGGTCTTTCTTTCTAGCGCGGACGCATGGCAGATGGAGACCACGGCGGCGAAGTTCCGCGACAAGCTCGGGGCCATTGCTGCACCCCGCAATTTGGTCGAGATGCTCACGGGTCAAGGGGCGCGTCATTAACGCCTGTATGACACGTAGATGGCGCGGGTTATCCGTGCCTGTAAACTTGCGCATGTCTAGAGCGCTCTGGTTTCCATTTGGAAGCTGGGGCGTTTTCACTTTTCAGCCCTCCAGCTTTTGAACCATTGCGAAGGCGATGCGCACCAGATAGCCAATGCTAGGCGGTAGAGCGCGGCCTTCATTTATGCCACCCCCAGCACACAGCGAATTTCAGCGGTAGGCCATTGCAGCTTTGCAAGTCCTGGCACGCGAATAGGGCGGATTGGCCCCGTCTCGCGGCAGGCGTGTATGCGGGCGGTTTGCTGCGCAATATGCATGTAGTGCGCATAGGCGGCGGTGTCCACAGTTGGACGGGTTTCCAGTTCGAGCGGCGTGAACTGTTGGGTAGTTGCTGATTGCATGGTTTTCGCTTTCGCTTAGTTGAAAACCAAATCTTTTTTCGCCAGCTATCCACCCCCGCAAGGAATAAATGGTGTCCCCGCTCCCCCAATTTAGGGGATACCCATAAGCTACTCAGCTCCAGCTATTTCACCAGCACTGCGAAGGCGCTCCCATGCTTTGTCAAACGAACTTTTTGTAAATAGCTTGGGTTCCGTGAGTGCAAGTGTTCTGATTTCGGCCTTTGGGCCAGGTTTGCCCGGAACTCTTTGAGCCAGATTTATCGGGTCATAACTCTGCGCTTTTAACAATTCCAATATGCGAGCTTCTTGACTTCGTTGTTTTAACGGCGGTGCACCAGTTGCATTCACCACGGGCGCGGGTGCATTGGCTTGCAGCTTCCAGCGGTAACGCACACCCTTTTTCTCTAGCCATCGATTCACATCTTCTACGGTAACCAGCGCCAGCAAGTCACTTGTATCCGGCGCAATCACCATGCCCGTTTTCCTGCTTCGCTTCGGTAGCGAACCATCATTTATTGCGCTAATCATTTCAGCCTCTAGCGCCTCAAGGTTTGAATCATCCCAGCATTCAGCATCCGCAATTTCACGGGCAGCCTGTTGGTACATGTAAAGCCCGTTGATAGGTTTATATGTTTGCATCAGCTTTTCCCACGGCTTGAAGTCACGGGGGGATTTATGGGGCAAGGTCACCAGCGGCGGGGTTGGGCTCCAGCGGTAGGGTGCTTTCAATGTGGCTAGCCATGTGTTCACGCTTTCAGCGGTTGCATATTCCCAATAGGTGCGCACTCTCTCAGGTCTATACGGCAAGCAGGTGCGCGGGTTGAAAACGACAAGGGCACCACTGGCGGCAGCTTCTTGCATTTGGTCTTGAAACTCTGCGCGGGTTCCATCGTGCCAGTTCAATTGCTCTTGCATTGCAGCGGCGGCATTTTCCAGCGTCCAATAGTCCGGCCCGTTCCCATACGGGGTAATGCGCAGTTCAATGCCCCGTGCGTTGAGAAATGGCTCTAAATCGGTGTTCGGAATCAATACGGCGCGTTGCAGGGTATCACCGTGAGGAGTGGTGTGAATACCCAAACTATTTGGATTGCGCACGTTCAAAACGCCATCGTGCACCGCTTGCTTCAATTCATTGTCAAACTGTACGCGGCTCAAACCGTAGGCCTCGCCACCTTCAGGGTGCATGGCTATTGCCAATATGTGCGCTAGGTCAGAGAACTGTACTAGCTGACCATCCACGACGGCAAGCCAGTATTTGTATTTCTTGTCTGTCACTGTCGCACCCCTTCAAGTGGTCTTCATTGGGAGCCCCTGCCTGTCGGTGAAAGAATCCGACTTTTCGCCAACGCTGTCATACAGTTTGCGTCGTCTTGCTATTGCGCATGACTGACCTGCGCAGCACCGCATTGGCACGGGTTTGCCAGCCAGCGCCATCGGCTTTGAGTTTTTCCACCACGTCAATATCTAGGCGCAAGGTGACTTGCACCTTGTTGCCGCTACCCAAGGGGCGGCCACGGGCACGTAGCTGCGCAAACTCAGCGTCAGTGAGTTCGTATGCGTCAGGGTCTGCGGCAATGCCTGCATTGATGGCTGCATTTTCTTTGGCAGTGGGCAATATCAGCACGCGCCCGCTTCGGGTCTTAATAGTTTTTGGCATATTTAGCTACCTCTCGTTCATTGGCTTTTCTCAAACTGATAACACGGCGAATATCGCCTCTGTCCACGTACACCACGCAATACAACCTTTCATCCATAACGGCGTAACCTATCATTCTCAGCTCACCATAATCACGCCGTGTGTCGGGCTTGGATTGCAGGGTTTCCCACTCTAGTTGCGAAGCCACCTCTAGCGATATGCCGTGGGCTGTTTGGTTTATCGTATCTTTGCTGGGGTCAAAATCTATGTTCATATTTATTGTAGTGTCATTTAATACATTCATCAAGCATTATTTGTAGTGACGTTTATTACACTACGGCGCGCAATTTACCGCTCTTTGCGGTGGTATCAAAGCTCACACCAGCTTGCTCCAATATCCAAGCCTCTATTTTTTCATGATGCAGGCGCAAAAGCTCTAGCGGCCTGATGGTGTAGTGCTTCTCTGCTGTGGCACTGGGTTTGTGGCCTTGGATTTGCGCCACCACGCCCACGGGCACTTCCAGCCATTCAGTCAGGCTTTTGAAGGAGCGGCGCAGGCCGTGCAGCGTGAGCCCTTGCAGGCCAGCGGCGATGCATGCGCGGGTGTGCGGGTTGTTGGGCTCACTCATGCAGCCGCTGGCACTGGTGGCGCTGGAAAACACCCATTCATTGCGGCGCGGTAGGCTGGCCAGCAAGTGCAACACATAAGGCGTGGCGGGAATCTCGCGCATGCCCTCCACCTTGTCGCGGATGGCAACGCCCTTCCATTGCGTATTCACATCCTCCCAGCGCAGCGAAAGCACTTCCCCCGGCCTAGCGCCTGTAAGCAACATGATTTGCAGGCAAGCTGCAATCAATGGGTTTTGCAATTGCTGCACGGCGGTGAACCAAGGCGCAATTTGCTCGCGCTGCAACACATCGGTTTTCACGCCTGCTTTGCCCAAGGCTTCGCGGGCTTTTTTGGTTTTGGCGGGGTTCTTTGATGGCAGCAAAGCGGCGTAGGCGGGCTGCTCTGCGCACCACGTTAAAAACACAGTCAGCAAGCGCCATGCAAGCCGCGCAGAGGCTGGGCGCGTTTGGCCTTCTCGCGCAGCCCACTGCTCTATCGTGGCTTGGCTCAGGTCTTTCAATGCTAGCGGCATGAGCGAAGCCAGCGGCCCCGGCTTGGTGAGCGCAGCCCCAGCCCCACGGCGGCCAGAGGGCAAGCCCCCGGCTTTGGCTTTGTCCACATGGTCACGGTAATGCAGCTCACCCCAATACGGGCGGCGCTCTTGTAGGTAGGCAGCCCATACTTCGCCCACTGTGAGCGCTTTTTGTTGGTCTGCGATGGCTTGGGTGGCAGCATGCGCTTTCTTTTCCTGCGCGGCGGCTTGTTTGATGCGGTCAAGCTCACGCGGGTCTGTGCCGCCATCTAAGGTCACGCGCAGGCGGTTAGCTTCGTTTCGTGCAGCTTCAATGCTCCACGCCTTCACATCGCCAATCGTGCGGCGCAGAGTTTGGCGATTGAGCTTGGCTTCAAAGACAAAGGCTTTCACACCTTGGGGATTTTTGGAACTGGGCGGCGTGACTCGCACACGCAGGCCGGGGGCTTTGGTATCGCGCAAAAACACCTGCGATTTATCGGGCGGGCAGCTCAGTCGCTCAATCAGCCCAGCCGTCAGCTCCTGCGCATACGCGAGGTCTATCAGCGCATCTTTTTTCGGTCTGGCCATAAAGGTTGCTTGCTCCTGTTTTTCGCCATGTAGCCACCATGTAGCCACTTTTGCGCTATTTTGGCGAATATTCATCAACACTCGATACTGCAATTGAACACAGTAGTATCTATTAAGTGTTTGATTTTAAAGGATTATGCAACACACATCAACAATGCAAAATACACATTTCTCAGGATTGTGATTCCTGTTGTCGTGGGTTCGAGCCCCATCAGCCACCCCAGAAATTTGAAAAGCCCTTGAGTTCGCTCACGGGCTTTTTCTTTGGGGCTTTTGAAGCTTTTTAGGCTTTTCGCCGATGTATTTATTGCGTTGAGTGCTATTGAATTGATAGCTTTAGCGTTCAGCGATTTGCACTCGCAGGCCTGAGCTTGCCGGCTGCACTTGGGCTATCCCCTTACGCGAATGTCCTCCTGCGGACTGCGCCCGCACTCCCCCTTTACTTCGCTACAGGGGATAGCCCAAGCGCAGTCGGTACTCAAGGGTTTGTGTCGATCTTACGAACGGTGCACGAAGATTTTCTGAGTCGCTGACAGGCCTCGGTTGGGCGGTATTTGTAGCGGCGATTTTGTGAGAGAGTCAATCGTTTCTTGTGGTACGGGTGTCGCACATTTGATGACGAACGAGCACGTGGAAAGGTTGCGAATACCGCCCAGCCGTGGCCGCTCTACGCCACAGACATTTTCAGTACTTCAAAACCATTATTTAGAAGAAAAACAGCCACTCGCCGTTATAAATAATGCACAAGGCGCTATGAAAAAGATAGTAACGCAATCAAACCGTCATCCGAATTGGAATCGTCACAGGGCCGTCGTTGATGAGCGAGACTTTCATGTCGGCGGCGAATTGGCCGACTTGAACGATCGGATGCGCAGCGCGGGCTTGGCTCACGAATAGCTCATACAACCTGCGCCCCTCTTCGGGCGGTGCGGCATTCGTGAAGCTCGGGCGATTGCCGCCGCTCACATCGGCTGCGAGAGTGAACTGACTCACCACCAACAAACCACCACCCACATCTTGCACCGAGCGATTCATCTTCCCCGCTTCATCGCTGAAGATGCGAAGCTTCAAGATCTTGGCGAGCATTTTTTCTACCAGCGCATCCGTATCGCCCCGCTCTGCACAGAGCAGAATCAGCAGACCATGATCGATTGCGCCAATGGTTTGGCCTTCAACGGTCACATTGGCTTGGGAGACGCGCTGTAATACTGCGAACATCTCAAGTTAGCACCGATTTATTCTGGCGTGTTCGTGTCATTGTCATTGCCGCCCGCTTCCATAGCTTGCCTTTCAAACTCTTCATCTGACATCGGCTCAAGCTGTCCTTGCTCCCCAGCATCTGCGCGCATTTGCGATGCATAAGCATCCAACTTTTCATCATCCATGAGCATCTCGGCAAAGGCTTCTCCATCAAAGAATTTGGACTCTTCAGCGCCAGATGACAATTGTGTCGGAACGGACGCAGCGTCTTCACCAGCTTTGCGAGTCTTCGCGGCGTGTTCAAGATAGCTCACAAAGTCACCATTCTTAATTTCCATAACCTGCTCCTTAGTTGAGTGTGACCTTCGCAAACTTCCTCTTCCCTACCTGCATCACATACGTCCCAGCGGGGAACATGCGGGCTTTGTCGCTGATCACTGTGCTGTCAACGCGCACTGCTCCGCCGTCGATATGGCGGTTGGCTTCGCCTATGGATTCTGTGAGTTTGGCGGCTTTGAGGAGAGCGCCAATGCTTCTCCTTGTATAGCCTTCTAGGGACACGTTTTGAATATCATCCGGCACGCCGCCTTTGCTGCGGTTGATGAAATCTTGCTCTGCTGCGTCTGCTGCGGCTGCGGAGTGAAAGCGCGCAGTGATTTCTTTGGCGAGCATGACTTTGGCGTCTTTGGGGTTACGGCCTTGTTCAACTTCGCGTTTCAAAGCGGCGATGTCTTCCAAAGATTTGAAGCTGAGCAGTTCATACCAATTCCACATGAGCGTGTCGCTGATGGAGAGCACTTTGGCGAACATGGTGTTGGGCGCTTCGGTGATGCCGATATAGTTGTTTTTGCTCTTACTCATCTTGTCCACGCCATCCAGACCGACGAGCAAGGGCATGGTGAGAATGCATTGCGGCTCTTGGCCGTATTCTTGTTGCAGATGGCGGCCCATGAGCAGGTTGAATTTTTGATCCGTGCCGCCGAGCTCTAAGTCGCTCTTCAAAGCGACCGAGTCGTAGCCTTGCATCAGTGGGTAGAGAAACTCGTGCACGCTGATGCTTTGGCCTGTGGTGAAGCGCTTATGAAAATCATCGCGCTCCATCATGCGGGCGACGGTGTATTTGGCGGAGAGCTCAATCATGCCGCGCGCGCCTAGTGGATCGCTCCATTCGCTGTTGTAGCGGATCTCGGTTTTGGTGGGGTCGAGCACCAAACTGGCTTGTTTGTAGTAAGTCTTGGCGTTATCTTCAATTTGCTCGCGGGTGAGCGGCGGGCGGGTGGAGTTGCGGCCAGACGGATCGCCGATCATGCTGGTGAAATCGCCGATCAAGAAAATGACGGTATGGCCTAAATCTTGGAGTTGGCGCATTTTGTTAAGCACGACCGTGTGGCCAATGTGCAGATCAGGCGCTGTGGGATCAAGCCCGAGCTTAATTCGCAGCGGAACACCGGTTTTTTCGCTCTTTTGCAGCTTTTTAAGCCACTCTTCCTGCGGGATCAGCTCATCTACGCCGCGCAGGCTGACAGCCATAGCATGTTGCACAGCGTCGGAAACTACGGTATTACTGGATGCATGATTAGTTGTAAGTGCTTGATTCATAAGTGTTTTCCCGCTTGATCTGGAACTGCTGTGCGCTATACTTGCCTGCTTTTGGCAGCCAAATTTTACGTGGCTGACACGCTTGAAACGAGCATTGCGGCATGTATCTTGCTATTTTTCGTCTTAAGTGGTTTTTTATTGGACTGAAGTTTTGAGTTTTTCGAGTTTTTTAACAGCGATTCTTTCGCAAACGATGGATGCAGGCTGGGTCGCGCTAGGCTTGGCGAAGCGCCACCCGCGCAGAGTCTTGGCGACACTCGGTTTTGTGCTGCTTGGTACGGGTGCAACCGCCTTCGCTGTGGCCACGCTGGTGCCAGATCCGAGCACCGTGCCTGTGCGCGAAGTGGTGCAGATCGTCGAACCAGCTTCATTCTCGGCTGCGCCTGCAAGCATTGCGCCTTTCGTGCTTTACCGCAGCGAGAACACCCGTAGCAACGACTCAGCCGACACGCTGCTTCGCCGTCTGGGTGTGCAAGATACGGCGGCTTTGAATTTTATTCGCAGCGATGCGCTCGCTCGCAATGCGCTGCTCGGACGAGCGGGTCGTGGTGTGAGCGCTGAGGTGGATGCGAACAACGCATTGACCCAACTTCAAGCTCGCTGGACGATAGATGACAGCGCGAGTTTCCAACGCTTGGTGATTGAGCGCAACAAGATGAACGGCCAGTTCACGAGCCGCATCGAGACAGCGCCTTTGCAAACCAGCACCCGCTTGGCTTCTGGCACGATCAAATCTTCTCTTTTCGCAGCCACAGATGAATCGCGCATTCCAGATGCGGTGGCGGTGCAGCTGGCAGAAATTTTCTCAGGCGACATTGATTTCATTCGCGCGCTTCGCAAGGGTGATCGTTTCAGCGTGGTGTTTGAAAGCTTAGAAGCCGATGGCGAGCCCCTGCGCGCGGGTCGCGTTCTCTCCGCAGACTTTGTGAACAATGGCAAGACCTTTTCTGCCGTTTGGTTCCAGGAGCCCAGCCAAACCAAGGGCGCTTACTACACGCTCCAAGGCAGCAGCCTGCGCAAAGCCTTCCTCGCATCGCCGCTGGAATTTTCCCGCGTGACCAGTGGCTTTGGTGGCCGCTTGCACCCGATCGCCAAGCAGTTTCGCATGCACACAGGCGTGGATTACGCCGCACCGACGGGCACGCCGATTCGCTCTGTGGGCGATGGCGTGGTGGAGTTTGCAGGCGTGCAACGTGGCTATGGCAATGTGGTGGAAATCATGCATCGCGATGGCAAGAGCACGCTGTATGCGCATATGCACACGATTGCCGTGCGCAAAGGCCAGGCCATCAGCCAATCGCAGAACATTGGCGCAGTGGGCTCCACAGGTTGGAGCACCGGGCCGCATCTGCATTTTGAATTCCGTGTCAATGGCGTGCACCACGACCCGATGACGCTGGCTCGCCAGAGCGATAGCATTCAACTCAGCGCCAGCTCGCGCCCTGCGTTTGACCGCATGGTCGGTCAGGTGCGCCGCGATCTGGCTGCCGCCTCCTCGCTCACTTTGGCCAGTGCGCAATAACGACTCTCCGTTTTATATCGGTTTGATGTCCGGCACGTCGATGGACGGCGTGGATGCTGTTTTGGTGGATTTTTCTAAGCAAAAACCACATGTTGCCGTTATAGAATCTGCCCCAATAGCTATCAATTTAAGAGCAATCTTGTTTGCCTTGAATACAGCAGCAAACAATGAATTGCACACCGCTGCGCTCGCCACGAACGCCCTCATGCGCCTATATGCACAAGCAGTCAAGGCGCTGCTAAGCAAAGCTGGCCTGAAACCACAAGATATTCGCGCGATTGGCGCACATGGCCAAACCGTGCGCCATCGTCCGCAGCAGTTTGACGAAACAGGCTACACGATTCAGCTGTGCAACCCATCGTTGCTCGCCGAACTCACAGGCATTGATGTGGTGGCAGATTTCCGCAGCCGCGATGTGGCTGCAGGCGGCCAAGGCGCTCCGCTGGCACCGTTTTTCCACCGCGCATGGTTTGCGCAACAAGCCGCCACAGTAGGTGTGCTCAACATCGGCGGTATCAGCAATTTGACGATTTTGCAAAGCGATGGACAAACGCTTGGCTTTGATTGTGGTCCGGGCAATGCGCTGATGGATTTTTGGGTGGCGCAACACACCGGCCAAGCCTTTGACGCAGGCGGGGCTTGGGGCGCTGGCGGGCAAATGATCTCGGTTTTACTGGATCACATGTTGGCCGAGCCCTACTTTGCCCTGCCGCCACCCAAGAGCACGGGGCGCGATTTGTTCAACCCTGATTGGATTGCGCGGCATCTGACCGCCTTTGCTACAGCCCAACCCCAAGATGTGCAAAGAACATTGCTTGAATTGACTTCTCGCACTTGTATTTCCTGCGCAGATAGCTATCAAAAAGAGAGTAATCAAAAGCTCAAAGAACTGATCATCTGTGGCGGTGGCGCTTTCAACACCGCACTGATGCAGCGCTTGCAAGTCCTCTTGCCAGAAACGCAAGTGATCAGCAGCGCCGAACGTGGCTTGCCACCGCAAGATGTCGAAGCCACAGCATTTGCATGGCTGGCCAAGCAGTGTGTGGAGCGCATTGCTCTGCCGTTGAACAGCGTGACAGGCGCTCGTGGTTCACGGATTTTGGGCGGTATGTATCCCGCTTGATTTTATTTAATCAGGTCCGATGAAGTATGAGCCGGATCAATAGCTTGAACCTAGCTCGCAACAAGCTCCAAGCGCGGTTCGCGGTGTACGCCATGAGACTTGATGTTTTGCGCGTTTTGACTCGCAGACACACCACGAAATAGCTCCGCTTGGCGAACCATCAGCTCCCGCAGATCACCGCACTGCGCCTGCATCGCACGCATCCAGCTTGCGCCGTTTTGATGCGCTGCAGTCAGCTCTTGTAACATCATCAGCGGCCGCACCGAGCCGAGTTGCGCGGCAATCGGCATCAGGCGCGTGAGCAGCTCTTGCAAACTATCTCCCAAGTGCATGCTTTGGCGTGTGTGCGGGTTGGCCAACTGTGCATCAAAGCCAAAGCGGCAAGCTTGAAAACGGTTGTAGCCATACACGCGGGTGGTAGCCAAATCGCCCACGGGTGTGGCTTTTTCTGCTTCTGAGTTCAGCAAATGCACAGCCAAAGTTTGCACGAGTGCGCCCAAAGCAGCCGCCATTTCCACCGTGAGTGGTGTGTCAAAAATTCGCACTTCTACGGTGCCAAATTCTGGCTTGGGGCGAATGTCCCAGTAAAAATCTTTCATGCTCTCCACGATGCCGTAGCTCACCATCTCGTCAAAGTAGGAGCAAAAGTCTTGCCAATCGCGCAAGCGCGGCATGTGCCCTGAGAGCGGAAACATCGCCACCGCATGCAGACGCGAGGTTTCAAACGAGGTGTCTTCGCCCTGCGCATACGGGCTGGCCGCTGAGAGCGCGATGAAATGCGGAATGTAGGGCAGTAAGCGCTGCGTGAGCTCAATCGCCAAATCCCCCGAGCCCACGCCCACATGGACGTGCTGGCCGAAAACAGTGAATTGCTTGGCCAAATAGCCATACAAGCGCGAGACATGCAGGAAGCGCTCCGTCGGGTAAATGCGCCGCTCGCGCCAGAGCGCAAACGGGTGCGCACCGCCACCGCTTACGCCAATGTTGAGCTTGTCTGCGGCTTGCACCGTGCGGTCTCGCAGCACGCGCAGCTCAGTTAAAAGCGTGTCATGCTGTTGATGCACTGAGCTGTTGAGCTCGATCATGCTTTCAGTGATCTCGGGTTTGAAGCGGTCAAAGCCATCGCCACTTCGGTGTAAGAGCGCAATCAGATCAGGCGCATCGCGCGCCAGCGTACCCTCGCGTGCGTGCAAGAGCTGCAACTCCAGCTCGACGCCGAGGGTGAAGGGTTTGGAGGGTGTGAAGTTGAGCATTTGCGGTGCATCCTGTGGTGTTTAGTTGGCCGCTGACACCAGCGCTGGATTGAGAGCCGAAGCGACTGAATCGCGCGATGTGTCAATGCGCACAGGCTGGGTGCTGCTCCGGCTGTTCATGCCTGCAATGTCTTCAGGTGCGATCTCGCCGCAGCGCTGCAGCAAGGCGCGCAAGCCCATCGGCGCGAGGGCATCGCTGAGCACCAGCGCCACCACCAAGCTGCTGGCCAAAAGCGCATCGCCCAACATCAACATTGGCCAGGCCAAGAGCAGCAGCGCCAGCCCTGTCATGGAAAGCGGTTGCATAGCCAGCCCGAGCGCAAAACCCTGCTGCCAGCGCAGACCTGCCCAGCGCGCGGTGAGTGTGCAGACCAGCAATTTTGCCGTGAGGCGCAGGAGCAAAATCAACGCCACCAAAGGCACCATCATGCCCACAGCCACTTCCACATTGGCAAACTTCATGCTACTTTGCACCATCAGCCCGATCAGCGTCAGGGCGGAGAGAGCAAACAGCAAAAGTTGCGCCAGCGTGGTGAGCACTTGCTGCACACCCTGCCCTGCTCGCCAAGCCGCGCCCGTGGGGCTGCGCAGCGATAAACCCAGCGCCAAACAAGCTGCCCATGCAGGCGCGCCCCACCATTGCGCCAGCCCCGCGCACACGCAGGCCACAGCCACCAAACCCATGCTGTCGCCAGCGGCTTGCCAGCGTGGTGCAAGCATTGTGGTCGCGTTGCGTAAAGCAGGCTTGGGGCGAGCCAGCAAACGCCCCAGCGCTGCGCCCACGCACAGGCTGAGCATAAGCAGCATGAGCGGTTGCGCCAAATCCCAGCCACTGCGTTGCAACATCGGCAGCGCTTGCCAGCTTGTAGCCGCACCCGAGCTTTGCCCCGCGCTTTGCAGCCAAGCTTGGCCGAGCACCAATACCAGTGGCAAACACAGCGCCGCCAGCAGCGTGTTGATGCCGCCTAAATGCAGCGCCCGCGCACTGATCTGCCCATCAGCCTGCCAATCTGGCATGAAACTGGCCAGCACCACCGGCGAGCTGTGCGCTGCCACAATACCAGCCACGCTAGCCGCAGGCCAAGCCAGCCCGAGCATGATGAGCAGCGCGCTCATGCAGATTGCCGTGATCGCAAACTCCAATACCGCCGTCGCAGCCAGCGCCTTGTTGCGCAGCAGCCAGCGCGTATCCATCTGCTGACCAACGGTGAACAAAATCCAGCCCAGCGCCATATCGAGCAACCATTCAGCGCGCGTGGCCAGCGCCAGCAACGTGCTCAGCGGCCAGATCAGTAAGCAAGCCGTCGCCAGCAACATCCCGCAAACCCCATATGCCGTGCTGCGCAGCCCGCCCCATCGCTGCACGCGATCTGCCACGCCCACGGCCAGCCACAGCGCAGCGCCGATCCACACGACAGCAGGCATCGTCGTCAACCACGCACTCACTGCCTGCACCGCATCGTCTGCCCAAGGCATCCAAGGTTCAAGCTGTATTTGCATCTGCACGCTGAAAAGTTCAAACCATTCATTCATACCCGCACCTTAATGCGCGGCTTGGTTACATGCGGGTGGATGATGTAAAAGTGGTGAACAGATGCCACTTATCTACAGATAGTCACTACTGATTTAATAGCACTTAACGCTGGCTTTATAACGGGTTGAAGGCTATTTGGCTTGAAAATCTATACTTTTCTTTGTGACGTGATTTTTTAGCATTTTGAATGGCTCACCGCTATTTTTTCTACTTAGTTTGCTATTCTTTTGATGGTATTTGTGAGGAAGATGTCTGTTTGGGTAGAGCGACCACGGCTCAACGGCCAGCGCCCTTGCCGCATGCGCCACTCAGCAAAGAATCAAACCGACTAATCCGTAGAAAACGCCTCCAGCCCCGCTTCACAAGCCGTGGTGAACACGCGCGTTGCATGCTCCAGAGTAGGAATATCGCCCTCATTGATCTGCATACGCAAATACACCTTGCCACGTAACACCATCAACACACACGGCACATCCGGCTCACTGCTCGGCCAAGCCAGCAATTGCCCCGCCAGCACCGGCGTGAGCCAAGCCACCGCGTTGACTCGCTCGTCCGCAAGGATGGCGTATTGATCCAAAAACACCTGTCCCAAATCTTCCCAGCCTACCTCTTCATACATCGAAAGCCAGCGCATTTCTTCTGGCAGATGCGGATCAATTTGCGTTTGCAGCGTGTCGGTATAGAGAGAGAAAGCGCGTTTGTCCAGATCGTTTTTCAGCTTGCGCGTCATCACCATCACCGCCACATCTTCACGCACACTCATCTCGCCGCGCGCACGCAACTCAATGCCGTGGATGAAATCACGCGAGGGCTTGCCTTGCTCAATCTTCCAAGACTTGCCATTGATCTTGCCGTCCATGCTGTAGCCCTTGCCTTGTTCCTTGTACGACAAACCTTGTAGCGATGCCCATTCAGATACCTTGCCTAATTGCGAGCTGCCGCCTTGCCCCGCAATCACAGAAGAAGGCGAGCGCGTGCTAGGCGCATCGTCCTTCTCTTTACCGAGACCGAGCGCGTTTTTCAAAGACTTGAACATATGTAGGCAGTTTGACTTAAAGCGCCATTATGAAAGGACTTTGCCCATGAGACAACTTTATTCGTGGCTCATGCCCAACGGTCAACCAAGACTGAGACAAACGTTTGTGCAGATACCGTGAAGCTCAGCTTACGCTGAGCCCATATCTTTTTAAGAATTTTAGGCCTCTCGCCGTTACTAAATAAGCTGAGTATGCTCACTTTTTGATTGCATCTGATGCAATTTTAGTCACTGCACTTCGTCCACTCAAAGCCAACAACACGATGCCCAATACCACTGTGACAGCGCCCATCAATTGCATCAGGCTCATTGCTTGACCGAGCAAGCTCCAGCCGAGGATGAGTGCGGCCACCGGCTCGATGTTGGAAGCGGGTGCGTTGCGTGCCATGTCCAAGCGCGGCATCAAGGCGAAGAGAACTGAGAAGGCGCTGCCGTAGCACAGCGTGAGGCCAGCTAGGCCGAGCCAACCGATCCAGTTGTTAGGCCAATGCAGGCTGCGGCTCACCCACTGGCCAGCGCCTTCGCCCGCGCCGCCTGAGAGCACGATGACGCTCATACTGCCGAGCATGAGCGTCACCAAGCCCATCGTCCACAAACTGCGTACAGGGCCAGTCAGCGCTTTGAGCTTGAATTCCGTGACACGCAGCGCCACCGCAAACACACTCGCCGCGCCAAAACCAAAAGCCACGCCCGCCCAAAATTGCGCGCTGCCCACGCCCGGCTTGGCCAGCTGGCCTGGCAGATCCAACGCCAAGCCCAAACCAAAAATAATCAACGCGATCAGCCCAGCCGTTTTGGCAGAAGGGCGAGGGCCACCGAGCAGCCAGTTGAGCAAGGTAAACAGCGCCGGAAACAGGTTAAAAACCAAGAGCGCCAGCGCCACTGGGATTCGCGCCACGGCTGAATACAACAGCAAGCTTTGCAGCGCAATCAAGCCGCCCAACGCCCACACCCATTTGACTGGCACGCCATATGCGCCCAGCTTGAGCGGCGCTTTCATCCAAAGCCCCACCGCCAGCAAAATCAACGCCGTCACACCCGAGCGCACGAGCACGGCCGTGACCAAACCCGTGCTGTGGTCAAATGCAAAACGCGCCGCGATATGGTTGCTCGCAAACACCACGCCCAGCAGCAGCAAAATGCCAATCGCCACGCTTCTGGAAAAAGGAACATGCGTCATCCGTGGGTCACCTTCAACGCCATCACAGCTTCGCGCAGCGCAAGCGGCAAAGGCGCGGGCTTGCGTGTCGCGCGATCCACATACACATGCACGAAATGCCCACGCGCTGCGCTCAAAGCCTCATCATCGGCAAACAAACCCACCTCATAGCGCACGCTGCTTGTGCCCACATTCGCCACGCGAATCCCGGCAGTGACCCTCGAAGGAAAGGCAATTGGAGAAAAATAATGGCATTGCGTCTCCACCACCAAACCAATCACCTCGCCCGAGTGAATATCCAAAGCGCCCTGCTCAATCAAATGGCCATTGACCGCTGTGTCAAACCATGCATAGTAAACAACATTGTTCACGTGGCCATAGACATCGTTATCTGCCCAGCGGCTGGTGATCGGGATGAAGGCTAGGTAGTCGCTTCGAGGCGATGCGCTGGGGCGGTGAGCAGGTGAGGTCATGAATACGATCAAAGAAAATAGGTATCGCTAAAAGCGCCAATAAAGTGCACCGGAAACGCAAAAAAACCAATGCTCATTTGAATTTTTTCGCGATTTTTGCGAGATTATTGCGAGATTATTGCGTTTTTCACCTTACCAAAGTATGCCACCTGTCAGTCAGGCATGCAGGGCGATCAACTCCAGCGATGTTTTGCGCGTCCATGCCGGGGTGTTCATGTGCTTGAGCAGTAAACGGTAGGTGTCCAAATCAAAGGCCAGCGCCTCGTGGCTGCTCACCACCTCTTGTAAGGCCGCTTCATCAGAGACCGTCGCCAGATGACACCATTGGTCAAACACATGAATTTCCGTGCGGCCACTGGCCTCCGAGTATTCGCGAAAACCGATTTTTCCGGGATGCGGCCACACTTGCAATTGCTGCTTGGCCAATGCCAGTTGCAAACGCAGGCGATGCAATTCAGGTTTTTCTTGGCCCGAGCACACGCCTTTGCAGCGCCCGAGCTGGTGCGCAAAGCACCGGCCTTTGCCTGCTTCTAGCCCCAGCGCTTGAGGGCACAGCTCATGCTCGGCGACCAGGGTATGCAAAGCCTCCACCGCTTGATTCTTGGAGCGGTACACGCCATACATTTGCGCAAAATTCTGGGGTCGCAAATCGTCTCCGCGCACCAAGCTCAGCAGTGGCCGCGCGTTCGCATCATCAGCCAATTGCCAAGCGCAGAGGCTGCGTTCGCGGCGCAATTGACGGTTAAAAATGGGCTGCATCTCTTTTACCAGCCGCGCCTCCAGCAGCAAAGCGCCCAGCTCGCCCGGTGTCTCGCGCCACTCGATGCGACGAATCTCCTGCGCCATGCGCATCTCGCGCGCCTGCGTGAGGCTGGCCTGAAAATGCGACATCACCCGCGAGCGCATCGTCACGCTTTTGCCAATGTAGAGCGGAATCTTGCCCTCGCCATAAAAAAGATACACGCCGGGTACATCAGGAATGCTGGCAATCTCCGTCTCCAGCATCGCTGGCACCGCCGCGCTGCCGCCCAACAGTTTCGCCGCATGCAAGCTCACCACATCCAAACCCAGCTCTTGCACCGCCTGCGCCAGCCAAGCCTCCACCAAATCCACATCACCCATCGCGCGATGCCGCGCCATCGTCGTCAAGCTGTGGCGCTGCATGATGGCATCCAAGCTGTGGCTTTTATACTGCGGATACAGCTTGCGTGAGAGGCGCACGCTGCACAAGGTCTTCACATTCAAGGTCACGCCGATCCGCGCAAACTCATGCAACAAAAACCCATGGTCAAAGCGCGCGTTATGCGCCACCAACACCGCGCCATCCAACAAAGCCAGCAGCTCATCACCCAGTTTTTCAAAACTTGGCGCTTCTTCCACCATTTGGTCGCTGATACCCGTCAGCTTTTGAATGAAAAAAGGAATACGGCAATCCGGATTGACCAAACTGCTCCAACGCTTGACTTCCACGCCCTCTTCAAACCGCACCGCAGCAATCTCAGTGATGCGGCTCGTCAAAGCGTTACCGCCTGTGGTTTCTAGATCTAGTATGACGTAGCAGGGAAGCATGGGTGATGAAGAAAATAGAAACAGCCCTTGAAGGGCTGCAGTCATTTTGGAGCGGGTGAAGGGGATCGAACCCTCGTATCGAGCTTGGGAAGCTAGCGTTCTACCATTGAACTACACCCGCGTAAATCACAGTTTACCGCTAAAAATCATCGCTCATACCCGCTGCAAGATTCTCAAACTTGGTGATCGGTTTCAAAAAGGCAAGCTTGCAAGTGCCCGTCGGGCCGTTACGTTGCTTGGCGATGATGATCTCGGCCACGCCGGGTTCTTTGCTGTCTTTGTTGTAGTAATCGTCGCGGTAGATGAACATGATCACGTCTGCATCTTGCTCAATCGCTCCGGATTCACGCAAATCGCTCATCATCGGGCGCTTATCCGTGCGCTGTTCCACGCCGCGATTGAGCTGCGAAAGCGCGATCACGGGGCATTGCAGTTCTTTGGCCAGCATCTTCAAGCCACGCGAAATTTCGCCCAGCTCAGTGGCGCGGTTGTCGCCATCGCTGCCTCGGTTGCCACTCATCAGTTGCAAATAATCGACCACAATCAGGCCAAGCTTGCCGCCCATTTGCCGCGCCAAGCGCCGCGCATTCGCTCGCAGCTCCGAAGCCGTGAGGCCAGGCGTTTCGTCGATATGCAGCGAAATATTGCGCAGCTTTTCAATGGCTTCTACCAAGCGCGGCCATTCGTCATCACTGAGCTTTCCGGTGCGCAAATGCCCTTGATCAATCCGCCCAATCGAGCCGACGATACGCACCGCGAGTTGCGATGCGCCCATCTCCATGGAGAACACGGCCACTGGTAGACCTTCGTTTAAAGCAACGTGCTCGGCGATATTGATAGCCAGGGCAGTTTTCCCCATTGACGGCCGAGCAGCCAGCACGATCAAATCGCCAGCTTGCATGCCAGAAGTCATCCGATCAAAATCATAAAAACCTGTGGGCACGCCAGTGATGTCGTTGGGGTTTTTCGACATCTCTTCGACGCGCTCGATCAGCGCGGTAACGAGACTTTCCATTGAGTGGAAGCCTTGCTTTAAGCGCGAGCCTTCTTCGCCAATGGCGAAAATTTTGCGCTCAGCTTCATCCAAAATCTCAGCGACTGGCCTGCCCTGCGTGGTGAACGCGCTGGTAGAGATTTCATCGCTCGCGCCCACGAGTTTGCGCAGAATCGAGCGCTCGCGCACGATCTCGGCATAGCGGCGAATGTTGCCTGCGCTTGGCACGTATTGCGCCAATTGGTTGAGATAGATCAACCCGCCAATTTCATCGGCCTTGCCCTGCGATTGCAAACGCTCATAGACCGTGATCACATCTGCTGGCTTGCTGGCATTGATCAGCGAGCTGATCGCGGCGTAAATAAGCCGATGCTCGTAGCGATAAAAATCGGTATCAATCAGCAAATCGCCGACGCGATCCCAAGCACCGTTGTCGAGCAGCAAACCGCCAAGCACGCTGGATTCAGCTTCAATGCTGTGCGGCGGCACACGCAGCTGCGCAATCAGCGGATCAGGGCTGGGCAGATGGTAATCAGGGACATGATCAGAGGCGTATTCGTCATCGACGACAGAGAGTTCAGCAGACATGCGCTTATTGTGCCTTTGAACACGCTTTGAGCCTGTGGACAAGTCTGTGGAGATTCGGTGAATTGCTCTGTATATTTTTTTAGCGTTGCAAAGTCAGCGCGCTAATCACTATCAATTACATAGCATAAAGCACAGACTCTATAACAGGTAGAGGCCTAAAATCCATAAAAAAGCCCGCAGGTTGCTCAGCGGGCTTTTCTCGTCAGGCGCATCGAGCTGAACCCTCCTCTTCTCAGATCAAGCCAAGTGACCCACTTTCACCAGAATCAAGCATCCGTCGGTCGAATAGGGCTGATGCACGCTCAAATGGGGGCTGCGTACCCATGTTCCTTGGGGATAGTCGCCGTACTCATCCTGAAAGGTGCCTTCCAGCACGAAGATTTCTTCGCCGCCATCGTGCCGATGCCGATTGAAGTGAGTGCCCGGCGCCCATCGCACCAGTGCGGTATGTGTCCTACCGAATTGACTGAGCACCAACACCTGCAGACCGCGCACCAGACCTTGACCCCAACGCCAATCTGCCGGGCGCACCACGATCCTTTCAGAGTCGCCCGCTTCCAACTGCCGTAGCTTGACAAACAGGGTGCAGCCTGTCGTGCTTCTTGGTGCATGCGAGCTGCCATCCGGGTTCTTGATGTAAGTGCCGGCGGGGTAGACGCCGTGCTCATCGGCAAACTCCCCTTCCAACACAAAGATCTCTTCACCCGACGGGTGTGCATGCGAGGGAAACACCGCTCCCGCTTCGTAGCGAACGATGCTGGTGGCGCGTGCATCTTCTGTGCCGTCCCGAGCCAGCAAACGCCGCTGCACACCCGTCGCAGGGCTGGGCTGCCAAGGCAGCTGCGCCGAGCGAACGGCGACGCGCTGGGACAAGTCTTCGTTGAGTTTCATATGCCCTGCACTTTACTGCACTGAATAGATGCGCACTTCTGGGGCGGCCTTGAGCAAAGGCTTCAGACCGACCACGACATCTTTTGTGAAGATCTCGCTGGTGAGATACGCCTCGGCCTGTTTGCGATTGGCAAAGCCATGCAACACCTGCACATCGTCATCACGGATCAGCAGCTCTTTCGACTTGGCGCCCGGCGTCTTAGTCAGGAACGGTTGCTTGTATTTGGCGTAGATGGCGCCAGCCGCTGCCCGATCCTGCGGGTCGACCTTGAGCGTGATCTCAAGATAGGCTTTTTCTGCGAATGCCAAGCTGGGCAGTGCCACAGCCAATGCAAGCAAAAATGCAGATATGAATTTGGATGCCTTAGAGACGGGGGAATATGCCATGAATTTCTCCTAATGAATGGGGTTATGCCGTCGAGTCACGTGATCGAATTGATCACGTGGCTGGACTTTGCGCAGGATGTGATTGATAGAGAAATTGTCTTTTCGCATCTAATATATTCACGCATGCTATAAATACGGCATGAACCTCAGTCAACTCAAGTTTGCCAGCGCGGTCGCTTCAACAGGATCGTTCACCACGGCCGCTGCGCAGTGTTGCGTCACGCAGCCCACGCTTTCCAACGGTATTGCTCAATTGGAAAGCGAGTTAGGGGAGCGATTGTTCGTCCGCACGACCCGCAAGGTGGCGCTAACGCCTTTTGGGATGCACCTTGTGCCCTACCTTGACCAAGTGCTGAGTGCGCAAACCAGTCTGGTGCAACAGGCGCAGGTCTTCCTCAAGCCAGATAAGCGATTGATCCGCATCGGCACCTCGCCTCTGATCAGCGCCAAATTGCTTCGACTGATGATTGAGCCGTTTCGGCTGCGTAGCCCTGACGTGGACGTGGTGCTGCGCGAGATGAACATGGCAGACCTGTACCGCATGCTCGCAGCAGGCCTTTTAGACTTCGTGTTTGGCGTTGCCCATGTGCACAAAGGCGCATGGACCTCCACCCTTTTGTATGAAGAGCCTTTGGTGTTCATCCCTCGAGGTGCCAACGATCGCAAAGGGCTACGAACCACCGCGGTGCAACTCAAAGACATCGCCGCTGAAACCTACGTCATGGTGCCTGATGCATGCGGCTTGGCACAGGCGACGCGCGCATTGTTTCGCAGCCAACGGCGCAAGCTCCATGAGTACTCGGGCGAGGCCATGAGTTACCAAGTGCTGGAGGAATGGGCGGCATTGGGTATCGGCGCCGCCATCTTGCCAAAGTCAAAAGTGACGTCGAGCAAAGCGCATGCATTGGCGATTACCGACAAAGCGGGTGACGACATCCGCATCAGCTTCGAGGCGAGCTGGTCACGCACCGGCATCCAAGCAGACCATTTACAAGATTTTTCTAAACACCTTCGTCAGATTGTTCCGGAAATCGTGAGGGGCTTGGGGTCTGGCTTGAAGCACTGACATCTGCGCCTTAGATCGGCTCATGAAAACAAGCTTGCACTGTCATAATATCTAGTCCATGCATCGAGATATGCTACTTATTTAATAGCACTCTGCACAATAAATACAACGGCTATCTGCCTAAAATGCTCCAAAAATGCAACAAAGCGATCAAGCCTCGACCTGTGGACAAGCTTGTGGATATGTGGTGAATTTCACTGTATATCTCAGCGAATCTACGGCTTTTGTAAGGACAGCGGCCACCCGACGACTAATTGCCTCATCCTTGGAGAAAAACATGCTGACACATCTTTCCTTGCGCCGCTTCGCTGGCCTTTTAAGTATCGCTGTATTGAGCGGCTGCGCTGCCACCGCCATGGCACCCGCCCCTACCACCCCCGAAGGCCTGGTCACCTTGAGTAGCCCGCGCTCGGCCAAAGAGACGATGGACCGATTAGAGGCCAGCGTGAAGGAAAAAGGCTTTGCCGTCGTCGCGCGTGTAGACCATGCTGCTGGTGCCACCCGCGTCGGCAAAACCCTGCGCCCCACCGAGCTGCTCATTTTCGGCAACCCCGCAGGCGGCACGTTACTCATGGAATGCAGCCAAACAGCCGGTATCGAACTACCGCTCAAAGCCTTGGTGTGGAGCGACGCTGCAGGCAAAGTCATGCTCAGCTACAACGATCCAAGCTACATCACCAAACGCCACAACGCGCCCGCCTGCGCCGCTGCCGCCGGCATGAGCCAAACCTTGGGCGGCATCATGAACGCTGTGGTTGCGCCTTGATATGAATCTGATTTGCTATCTATTTAATAGCAAATAACGCAATAAATACGCCGGCTATCTACCTAAGAAGCTTCAAAACAATAAAAAAGCCCGCAGATCACTCTGCGGGCTTTGACTTTGAGCGCAAACGAATCTGCGCTCAGCTCTGGTCAGGAGCGGATATCAATGCGTGCCATCCATGAACTGCTCGTCTTCCGTGGAGCCTTTCAGGGCTGCAGTCGATGCATTGGCTTCAATGGTGGTGGTCACGGCATCGAAGTAACCGGTGCCCACTTCGCGCTGATGCTTCACAGCGGTGAAGCCGCGCTCGGCTGCTTTGAACTCTTTCTCTTGCAGCTCAACGAAGGCGGTCATGTTGTTGCGAGCATAGCCGTAGGCCAGATCAAACATGCCGTAGTTCAGTGAATGGAAGCCAGCCAAGGTGATGAACTGGTATTTGTAGCCCATCGCGCCGAGCTCGCGCTGGAATTTGGCGATTGTGGCGTCGACGAGTTTTTTGATATGAATGGTGAGATTCGAATTTGATCGCGTTGGAGAGCTGGACACTACTGAATTTATAGCACTTCGCGCAGGCTCGTAGCCGGCGAAGTGCTCAAAACATCTTAAAAAGTGCAGGACGTCTACAAAGCCTCGGCAATTTGCGAAAAGCAACTTGCTTCAAGCAAACGCCATCTCTCGCACATTACCCAAATCAAGCGTTTGCCGCGCTTGCCATAAATCGTATTGATCCTGCATAGCAAGCCAGCTCTCAGGCGAGCGGCCTAAAGTTTTAGATAAACGCAGCGCCATCTCTGGGCTCACGCCGCTTTGCCCTAGCAACAAGCGATTTAGCGTGGACGCTGCAACGCCCAAGGCAAGCGCGAGCTCGCGCCCGCTGTAGCCGCTGGGTTCAAGATAAATCTCTTGGATAAATGCGCCGGGATGGGGTGGGTTATGCATCATCATCAGTGGTAATCCTCATAATCAATCACGTAAACATTGCCGTCTTTAAATTCAAAAGTCACTCGCCAGTTGCCATTGACCCAAATCGACCAACGCTTCAGCCCTGCTCCTTTGAGCGGGTGCAAACGAAAGCCATGAATATCCATATCCTCAATGGTCTGAGCCGTATGAAGCGCCGTTAGTTGCAACGTTAAACGCCTTGCGTGCGCTGCTTGAACACCTGCTGCGCTGCCTGTTTCAAACAATTTACGCAAACCTTTGTGTTTGAAAGATACGATCATGCCTTGATTGTACCGCAGTGCGCAACACGCGGCATATTGAGCATCCGTGTTTCGCACCTAGATCCAATGGTCAAGATATTGATTGCTTTCAAAGCAGACTAGTTTCAGCTACCGCTGCCGCCAGCATCGTAATCCCTGTTGCGATCTCCTCTTGGCTCAGGCTTGCATACCCTAAGACCAATCCTGCGCAGAGCTGGCTTCGGTGCGAAAGACCTGATGCGTACATGGGGCTAATGGGCTTGACACCCACGCCCAGCCGCATGGCATGCGCCACAAGAAGTGCTTCTTGGTCGACGCGCAGATTTTTGATCCACACAACGATATGCAGACCGGACGCTGCGCCCTCGACGTGTGCGATGTTGGTCAAGTGCTTCTCAATCGCCTGCAGCAAAGTGATCCGCCGCCGTTCGTTGTCACGCCGAGCGCGGCGAATGTGCCTTTCGTATGCCCCGCTTCGAATGAGCGATGCGAGCGCCATTTGCTCAAGGCGCGGCGTATGCCGATCAGTCAAGTTTTTTGCTTGCACAAAACTGCGGATCAATGATGGAGGCAAAACGAGATAGCCAATGCGCAACTGCGGTGAAAGCGCCTTTGAAAACGTGCCGATGTAGATGACGCTGTCGTATTGGTCTATAGATTGCAGTGCATCGACGGGGCGCAAGCCGTAGCGGAATTCTCCATCGTAATCGTCTTCAATGATCCATGTACTGTGGCGCTGCGCCCAGCTGAGTAACTCACGCCGACGCGCAATAGGCATCACGCCACCGAGCGGAAACTGATGCGAAGGCGTGACGTAAGCAAGCGCACAGCGGCTTGTCCCGTGCCCGTTCGTCGGTAACGCTTGCGTCATCAGCCCTTGTTCGTCAACCGGCATCGCACACATCTGCGCGCCCGCAGCTTGAAACACATGATGTGCTTTCAGGTAACAAGGCTCTTCAATGGCAATGCTGTTGCCCGGATCGAGCAAGACGCGAGCGCAGAGATCAATCGCTTGCTGAGAGCCATTAACAATGAGGATTTGATCGGCATCACAGCTCAAACCACGCGAGCGGCGCAGGTAGCCCTGAAGCTCAGTGCGCAATTCTGGCTCGCCTTGTGGGCTGGCGTAGTAGAGCTGAGGCTGACGGGCAAGCAAAGCGCGGTCATAAGCACGCCGCCACGCGAGCGTTGGAAAGCCATCCGGCGAGAGTGCGCCGTAGAGGAAATGAATCGTTGATTGCTTGCGGCTTTCATCCTGGGGCACTTGCAAATCAAATTGATTGGCGCGGCGGCTGTAGGCCGACAGCTTGGGCTCTTTGCCCACATGTGATTTCGCTGGCGAAGCGGCTTTGCTCCTTCGTGTGATACCCGCAGCCACTCTTGCTACAGCGCCTTGAGATGTTTCGATATAGCCCTCGGCTGCCAACTGCTCATACACAGCCATCACCGTGCCTCTGGCAATGCCATGCTCGCTGGCGAGCGCGCGAGTGGATGGCAGCTTTGAGCCCGCGCGCAGCAGGCCATCCATGATCTGAGATTTAAGCAGCGCGTAAATCCGCCCGCTGGTTGTGGCAGATTGCTCAATTGGCGCAGATTTAATGATCAACTGGACTCCTCATATTCTCAATAACTGGTCATTTCATACAGGCCAGATGACTCAGAATATACAGGCTTCATCCATCATTTTCAGCTTCACGCCATGCTCATCCCTCAAGAATTTTCTATTGCCGACACCGCTGGCCTGCATCGCATCATCGCCAGCCATCCACTGGGTGCTTTGATCACGCCCACGGCAATACCAACAACAGCCGGGCTCAATGTCAATCACATTCCTTTTGAGCTCAATCCAGAAGGCGGCGAGCTAGGCGTGCTCACCGGCCATGTGGCCCGAGCCAACCCTGTTTGGCAAGAGTGCGCGGGTGCTGCTCACGATGTCTTGGTCATCTTCCGAGGCAACGAGGGCTATATCTCGCCAAGCTGGTATCCGGGCAAGCAAGAGACACATCGCTTCGTACCCACATGGAATTACGAGGTGGTGCATGCGCGCGGCAAGCTCATCGTGCACGACGATGAAAAGTTTCTACGCGGCGTGCTCGCCCGCCTCACGCGCAGGCATGAGGCCGCAGAGCCCAAGCCTTGGAAAATGGGCGACGCACCAGCGGATTTTTTAACCGCCATGATCAAAGCGGTCGTTGGCATACAGATACGGATTACTTACCTCGAAGGCATGGCCAAGCTCAGCCAAAACCGCGCACAGCGTGATTTTGATGGCGCGGTTCACGCAATAGAGAGCAAAGGCAGTCAAGAGCTGGCTAGTGCCATGACAAATGCATTCAGGCGCGATGACGGCATTGATCTGATGCAAACCATGTGAAGGAAGTTCGCGCGCCCGAACTCGAGAGCAAGTGCAGACACAATTCGCAAGCTATATCGCGATGAACTTAATTGCGCACCGCACAATCAATATGCCGGTTAATCAGTAAAAACACTTTAAGAATTCAATAAAAAAAGCCCACAGATCACTCTGCGGGCTTTTCTCGTCAGGCGCAGCGAGCTGCGCCATCATCTACTCAGATCAAGCAATCAATGTGTGCCGTCCATGAACTGCTCATCTTCCGTCGAGCCTTTCAAAGCTGCGGTAGAAGCATTGGCTTCAATGGTGGTGGTCACGGCATCGAAATAACCCGTGCCCACTTCGCGCTGATGCTTCACAGCGGTGAAGCCGCGCTCGGCTGCTTTGAACTCTTTCTCTTGCAGCTCAACGAAGGCGGTCATGTTGTTGCGAGCATAGCCGTAGGCCAGATCAAACATGCCGTAGTTCAGTGAGTGGAAGCCAGCCAAGGTGATGAACTGGTATTTGTAGCCCATCGCGCCGAGTTCGCGCTGGAATTTGGCGATGGTTGCATCGTCCAAGTTTTTCTTCCAATTGAACGATGGCGAGCAGTTGTACGAAAGCAGCTTGCCGGGGAACTTGGCGTGGATCGCGTCAGCAAATGCTTTGGCGAAAGCCAAATCAGGCGTGCCGGTTTCGCACCAGATCAGATCAGCATACTCAGCGTAAGCGAGGCCACGGCTGATGGCTTGATCCAAGCCGTTTTTCACGCGGTAGAAGCCTTCCACCGTGCGCTCGCCGGTGATAAATGGCTTGTCGTTATCGTCCACATCGCTGGTCACGAGGTTGGCGGCTTCGGCATCGGTACGAGCCAAGAGCACGGTGGGCGTGCCCATCACGTCGGCAGCCAAACGAGCGGCAACGAGCTTGCTCACGGCATCACGGGTGCTCACAAGCACTTTGCCGCCCATGTGGCCGCATTTCTTGGCAGCTGCCAACTGGTCTTCAAAGTGAACGCCTGCAGCGCCCGCTTCGATCATGGCCTTCATCAGCTCAAAAGCATTGAGCACGCCACCAAAGCCAGCTTCTGCATCGGCCACGATGGGCGCGAAGTAATCGATATAGCCTTCATCGCCAGGGCCCTTGCCTTCGCTCCACTGGATTTGGTCCGCGCGGGTGAATGTTGCGTTGATTTTCTTCACAACCTTTGGCACGGAATCCACGCTGTAGAGCGACTGGTCTGGATACATTTCGCCATTGCTGTTGGCATCGCCGGCGACTTGCCAGCCAGAGAGATAAATGGCTTTCAAGCCAGCTTTAACTTGCTGCATGGCTTGGTTGCCGGTCAATGCGCCGAGCGAATTGATGAATGGCTCGGTGTTGATCAAATTCCACAGCTTCTCAGAGCCGCGCTTGGCCAAGGTGTGCTCCACTTGCAGCGAACCGCGCAGGCGCACTACTTCGGCAGCCGTGTAGCCGCGCTTGATGCCCTTCCAGCGAGGGTTCGTCGCCCAGTCTTGCTCGAGCTGCGCAATTTGCTGCTCACGTGTCAGGTTCGTCCAGTTGCTCATGTTCATCACTCCGGTTAAGTTAAATCAAAGAATCGAAAAGCCGATGAGCAACTATAACTCTTATATAAGACTATTTTACAATCTTGTGTCTTATAGAAGAGTAAATCTAAATTCAATGAAATCAATAGGTTGCAGAGATTTTTCTTAATGTGGATTTGCATTTTCCATATTGAGAAATAATGCGGCGGCGCAGCAAAGCGTTTATTTTGTAATATGAAATTAAAATTGCACAGTGCGGTATGCCTATCGCATCGCCGCGCACAACCCTCAGACCTATCCCGCAGAAAATTGTAGGTTGAAAATCAAGCCGTGAGCGCTGCGCTGCTGGCGAGTTTGCCGGTCAAATCAAGCGCCATGACCTGTTGAATTTTGACTTCCATTTCGGGAAATTTTTTGATCATCTGCTCCAACTTGTCAGCACCAAAGGCGAAAACGCGGCTCTCGCCGTGCGCGACAACAGTTGCCGTTGCTGGGCGTTTGGTCACAAAGCTGATTTCGCCAATGAGTGCGCCTGAGCGCAGCGTTGCCACGACCCGCTCGCCCACCAACACGCTGGCGGCGCCATCTATCAACACCATGAGCTCGGGAACAGGTTGACCAATTTGCGTCAACTCCATTCCTTTCGGAATTTCGACCCAGCGCCCAATATTGACGAGGCGCTGCAGCTCAACTTCGGTTAGGTGTGCGAAAACTCCCTGATGCAACCGCCTCGCATCAGGGGAGAGCTGCACACCTGTTGACTCCAGATGCATGCGAAGCAATTGAAACAAGTTGATCGCCACAAACACCAAAGCCCAGCCAATGCCAACCCACAAAGGCTTCTCTGATCCTGCGTAAAGATATACCGCCTCTAAGGCCAAGGCAACCACGGCGAGGGCCCGAAGCCAAGCCATGTGCGTGACCAAGTAAGACGCGGCCAACAGCACATAACATAAATGACCTACCCAATCATGCCAATCCATGTATCGCCTTCTCCTTACTGAGGGTTAATTCGCCAGCGCAAGCTTTTGGATTGCACTAATTTAGCCGCAGCCCCAGACCCAAGTCAACACTACCACATAGCCCTGGCACCCAAGGCCATCACACCGAGCAAAAAGAAAAAAGGCTTGAGAACCTCTTTTTCAAGAGATTTTCAAGCCATTTTGGCCGCTGGAGCTTACAAATTCTGTGTGGACTGCTATCGAATTAATAGCAAATTAGCTATACGCAGGTAGCGCAGCGATCCGTGCGCGGGCTGCAGCGTATTCACGCTTTAAGCGAGCAACCAGATCGGCGGCGCTGGTGACTTCTTTGATCACACCAATGCCTTGGCCGCAGCCCCAAATGTCTTTCCAGGCTTTGGCATCGCCTGCGCCGCCGAAATTCATTTTGCTGGGGTCGCTCTCGGGGAGTTTGTCGGGATCCATGCCAGCGTTTTTGATACTGCCTTTGAGGTAGTTGCCATGTATGCCGGTATAAAAGTTGGAATAAACGATGTCATCTGAGTTGCTCTCGGTGATCATCTTTTTGTAATCGTCGCTGGCGCGGGCCTCATGCGTGGCGATAAATGGGGAGCCGATATAAGCCAGATCAGCGCCAGCGCATTGGGCGGCAAGGATGGCGTCGCCGCTGGCAATGGAGCCCGAGAGGGCAATCGCGCCATCAAACCATTGGCGGATTTCTTGCAGCATGGCGAATGGGCTCTTGGTTGAGGCATGGCCGCCTGCGCCTGCAGCAACAGGAATGAGGCCGGTCGCACCCTTCTCGATCGCTTTGCGGGCAAATACGTTGTTGATCACATCATGCAAAGTAATGCCGCCCCAAGCTTTCACGGCTTGGTTTACATCTTCGCGCGCGCCCAGGCTGGTGATTATGATGGGCACTTTGTATTTTTCGCACAGCGCCATGTCGTGATCGAGCCGGTCGTTGCTTTTGTGAACGATCTGATTGATAGCGAATGGAGCAGCAGGCTTAGTGGGATTGGCTTTGTTGTACGCGGCCAGCTCTTCGGTGATCTCAATCAACCATTCCTCAACTTGCGCTGCTGGACGTGCATTGAGCGCAGGCATCGAGCCAACGATGCCTGCTTTGCACTGGGCAATCACCAGCTTGGGATTGCTGATGATGAACAGCGGGCTGCCGATGACGGGGAAAGGCAGATTTTGGAGGATAGCGGGGATTTGGCGCATTTTTATCTCTTTTGCGTTTTTAGCGATAAATGATTTTTAAAAAGCTTCGAGCGCGAGAGCAGTGACTGGCTCAGCGCCTTCGACAATGCTGTCGCGCACGCCAGGGGCTTTGCTCAGCATGTGGTCAGCGTAGAAGCGAGCCGTGATGATTTTGGCTTTCATGAATTCAACATCGTTGCCTGCTTCCAGTTCATCTTCAGCAGCGAGCAGCGAGCGCGCCATTTGCCAGCCAGCAAACACATTGCCAGCGAGCATGAGATAAGGCACGCTACCAGCGAATACGGCATTTGGAGAGGCCTTTGTATTGCCCGCGACGAATTCGATCACGTCGATCAAGGCTTTGCGGGCTGGCGTGAGGCGCTTGAGCACCGCACGAGCCTGCACGCTGTCTCGTGCGGCGAGTGCTTTTTCAGTGGCTTCGATTTGCGACACGATACCTTTGGCCATTTGGCCGCCGTCGCGTGAAGTCTTGCGGCCTACGAGGTCGTTGGCTTGAATCGCTGTAGTGCCTTCGTAGATGGTGAGAATTTTTGCATCACGGTAATACTGCGCTGCGCCGGTTTCTTCAATGAAGCCCATGCCGCCATGAACCTGCACACCAATTGACGTGACTTCCAAACTCATCTCAGTCGAATAGCCTTTGACGAGCGGCACCATGAAATCATAAAACGCAGCATTTTGCTTGCGCACTTCAGCATCCGGGTGGTGATGCGCCGCATCGAATGCAGCAGCAGCGCCAGCGGCCATCGCGCGGCAGCCTTCGGTGTAGGCGCGCATAGTCATGAGCATGCGCTTGACATCGGGGTGGTGAATGATTGCGGCGCTGCCAGGCATGGAGCCATCGACCGGGCGGCTTTGGACGCGGTCTTTCGCGTACTGCACGGCTTTTTGATAGGCGCGCTCAGCAATCGCAATGCCTTGCATGCCCACGGCATAACGCGCGGCATTCATCATGATGAACATGTATTCCAAGCCACGATTTTCTTGGCCAACCAAGTAGCCAATCGCGCCACCGTTGTCGCCATACTGAAGCACTGCGGTAGGCGAGGCTTTGATGCCCATCTTGTGCTCGATGCTTACGCATTGCACATCGTTGCGTGCTCCTAAAGAACCATCTTTACCGACCATGAATTTCGGAACGACGAAGAGCGAAATACCCTTCACGCCTTCAGGCGCGCCCTGTACGCGAGCGAGCACGAGATGCACAATGTTCTCGGCCATGTCGTGTTCGCCATAGGTGATGTAAATCTTCGTGCCGAAGACTTTGTAAGAGCCATCAGGCAGTGGCTCTGCACGGGTGCGCACCAGCGCAAGATCAGAACCTGCTTGCGGCTCTGTGAGGTTCATCGTGCCCGTCCATTGCCCGCTCACGAGTTTTTCCAGATAGGTGGCCTTGAGCTCATCAGAGCCTGCGGTGAGCAGCGCTTCAATCGCGCCATCGGTGAGCAATGGGCACAGCGCAAAGCTCATGTTGGCGCTATTGCACATCTCAATGCAAGCTGCGCCAATCGTCTTGGGCAGTGCTTGGCCACCGTATTCAGAAGGATGCTGCAAACCTTGCCAGCCGCCGTCAACATATTGCTTAAACGCTCCTTTAAAGCCCGGCGTGGTCGTTACTTTGCCGTCTTTAAAGAAGGATGGGTTTTTATCGCCTTCCCAGTTGAGCGGCGAGAGCACACCTTCATTGAACTTCGCGCATTCTTCGAGCACGGCCTGCGCCGTCTCGTAGCCCGCGTCTTCAAAGCCAGGAATCTGCGCCACTTGGTCGATGCCAGCAACATGCTTCATGGCAAACAGCATGTCTTTGATGGGGGCTTTGTAGGTCATATCTTTTGTCTCGGTTGACGTTGTTAACTAGCGTAGAAAAAGAAAAAGACCGGACGCAGAAGGCGCAAAGGTTACGCAGAAGGCGCAAAAAGATACCAAGAAAGATACTAAGAAAAAATTCAAAAAATGATATGCAATTTCTGAATTTTTTGTCTTCCTTTTGCGTCTTTTGCGTAACCTTTGCGTCTTCTGCGTCCGGTATTTGTATTTGAGTTTTGACTTAGAGCTTAGATACCAATTCAGGCACAGCCACAAACAAATCAGCTTCCAGCCCGAAATCGGCCACGCTGAAAATCGGTGCTTCTGCGTCTTTGTTGATCGCCACGATGACTTTGCTGTCTTTCATGCCGGCTAAGTGCTGAATCGCGCCAGAGATGCCGCAAGCGACATACAGCTGAGGCGCGACGATCTTGCCGGTTTGGCCGACTTGCCAATCGTTGGGTGCGTAACCTGCATCGACTGCTGCACGGCTTGCGCCGAGTGCAGCGCCCAGCTTATCGGCCAGCGGGGTCATCACTTCATTGAATTTCTCGGTGGAGCCAAGCGCGCGGCCGCCTGAGACGATGATTTTGGCTGCAGTGAGCTCAGGGCGATCGAGCTTGGCGATTTCTGAGCCTACGAAGTGACTCTTGCCAGAATCAGCCGCTGCCGTGATCACATCAACCGAAGCTGAGCCGCCGGTGGCTGCTGCTGGATCGAAGCCAGTGGTGCGCACGGTAATGACTTTCACCACATCGTGGGATTGAACGGTGGCAATTGCGTTGCCCGCGTAGATGCCGCGCTCAAAAGTATCTGGCGCATCGACCTTGGTGATGTCAGAGATCTGGCCAACATCAAGTTTTGCGGCCACGCGGGGAGCAATATTCTTCCCTGACGCTGTGGACGGAAAGAGAATGTGCGAGTAGGCTGATGCAATCGCCAGCACTTGTGCGGCCATGTTTTCCGCCAAGCCATTGGCGAACTGCGCGCCATCGGCATGAATCACCTTGGTCACGCCCGCAATCGCTGCTGCTGCAGTAGCTGCTGCGCCGGCATTGCTGCCCGCAACTAGCACATGCACATCGCCACCGCAAGCCAGCGCCGCGGTCACAGTGTTGAGGGTGGCGCCTTTGATGGAGGCATTGTTGTGTTCTGCAATAACTAATGTTGTCATGATCAAATTACCTTTGCAACGTTTTTCAATTTATCAACCAGCGTGGCCACATCAGGCACTTTGATTCCCGCGCCGCGCTTGGCCGGCTCGCTGACCTTGAGCGTTTTAATGCGCGGAGCAACGTCCACACCCAAATCTTCTGGCTTAAAAACATCAAGCTGCTTTTTCTTGGCCTTCATGATGTTGGGCAGCGTCACGTAGCGCGGCTCATTCAGGCGCAGATCGGTGGTGATAACGGCTGGCAGGCTCACAGAGAGCGTTTCCAAGCCGCCATCGACTTCGCGCGTCACGTGCGCTTTGCCGTCCACGATTTCTACTTTGCTGGCAAACGTCGCTTGCGGCAAATCAGCCAGTGCTGCCAGCATTTGGCCTGTTTGGTTGCAATCGTCATCAATCGCTTGTTTGCCGAGGATGATCAGGCCGGGTTGTTCTTTGTCGATGATGGCTTTGAGCAATTTGGCTACTGCTAAGGGTTGCAGCTCTTCGCTTGTTTCCACCAAAATCGCACGATCCGCGCCAATGGCCATTGCGGTACGCAAGGTTTCTTGGCACTGCGTGGGGCCGCAGGAGACGACGATGACTTCGGTTGCAAAGCCTTTTTCTTTGAGGCGCGTGGCTTCTTCCACGGCGATTTCGTCAAAAGGGTTCATGCTCATTTTGACGTTGGCAATATCCACGCCGGTACCATCCGATTTCACTCGGACTTTCACGTTGTAATCTACGACCCGCTTGACGGCGACCAAAACTTTCATTGACTGATACTCCTGAGTGTTCTGAGATTGACGTTTACGTAAACTGCTGATCCGCCTTGCATTGTAGGTTGCAGTGCAACAAACTTGCGATTGCAACCTACAAAAACCACAAAAACGAACGATCGTTCTATTTTTTAGATTATAGGCAGCTTTGCCAATGCCAATGGAGGCGTAACTCTAATTTCTGTCGACTCAAAGACAGTTGATGGTAAATTAACCAACTGCACAGTCGGCAAACCCGGGTAAGCCACTACGCTGCATGCAGAAGTCGCACGTTACATTGCAATGCAACAACCGTTTGAATACGTACGATTTTAGGAGTCCGCATGAAACTCAAGGCCATTTCTTTCGCCGCTTTCGCTTTAGTCAGCAGCATGAGCCTGCAGGCGCAAACTGTGATCACCGCCTCCAGCTGGCTGCCGCCCACCCACACGCTCTCCATGGCGCAAAAAGAGTGGTGCGATCTGCTGGAGAAAAACACCTCGGGCAAGATGAAATGCAATATCTTGCCCCGCGCTGTGTCAGCGCCTCCGGGCACTTTTGATGCCGTGAAAAACGGCTTGGCCGACATCAGCTTCTCCGTGCAAGGCTATCAACCCGGCCGCTACATCCACACCCAGATGGCCGAGCTGCCCTTCTTGGGCAACTACGCTGAGCCAATCTCTGTGGCCTACAACAAAATCGCCACCAAATACCCGCAATTTGCCGCCGAGCACCAAGGCATGAAGGTGATTTCCTATTTCACCCATGGCCCTGGCATTGTTTTTAACACCAAGCGCCCGATCAGCAAGGTGGAAGATTTAGGCGGCCTGAAATTCCGCGTCGGTGGCGGCATGGTCAACGACATCTCCAAAGCCTTGGGCATGAACGTCACGCTCAAGCCGGCGCCAGAATCCTTTGAATTGCTCAACAGCGGCGTGATGGACGGCACCCTCTTCCCAGCAGAATCCACAGAGTCTTTCCGCATCGACAAAATCATCAAGCACGCCACCACCTTCCCCGGCGGCCTGTACAACACCAGCTTCGCTTTCGTGATGAACCAAGGCAAATACGACAAGCTCACAGCGGAAGAGAAAAAAGCAGTCGATGCGATCAGCGGCGATGTCGCCACCCGCATCTACGGCCGTGGCTGGGATAAAGTGGATCGTCGCGCGACAGCGCTGATGCAAGCCAACAATGTGCTGATCACCAAGGCAGATGCGAAGTTTGTTGCCGATGTGAAAGCCAAGACAGCTTCTCTGGAGACCAAATGGATTGCCGATGCCGAAGCCAAGGGCCTGACGAATGCCAAGGCCGTGTTAGCTGAATTCCGCGCTGAGATTGCCAAGGCAGAGAAGTAATTCTTTATCGTTTTAAGAATAGGAACACGGAAGGCACAGAAGTTGCACGGAAAGCACAGAAAATACCTTTTTGATTTTTCTGTGTCTTCTGTGGAATTTCCGTGAATTCCGTGTTCCTTTTTCTTGCCTTGTAAAACGTCCATTCATGCGCCTTCAGCTTCAATCATTGCTCGATAAGCTCTGCGGCTTGCTCTGCGCCAGTGCCTTGTTTGCCATCATGGTGCTCACGTTTTTTGACGTGGGTGGCCGCAAGTTGTTTTCGCACTCCATTCCCGGTTCGCTGGAAATGACTGAGCTGTTGATGGTGATCGTGATTTTTGCCGGTTTGCCCTTGGTGAGCGAACGCGGTGAGCACGTGATTTTTGATTCACTGGACAGCGTTTGGCCGGTCTGGGTTGTCAAGCTTCAAAAAGCCTTTGTGCATCTGCTGTGCGCTGCGCTGATGCTTGCGCTGGCCTATCTGATGTGGAAGACCGGTGTGCAGTTTGCCGGCTACGGTGAAACCACGGCGCAATTGAAGATCCCCAAATCGCCGTTCATCTTTGGCATGGCCGCGTTTTGCGCCATCACCGGTTTGGTACATGCGAGCCTAGCGCTTTACCCCGGAAAAGAAGCGGCTGAAGGCGAAGGAGTCGCGTTATGACCGAGGCGCTGCTTGGCTTCGCCGCCATTTTCGCCATGGCTTTGCTGCGCGTACCGCTGGCCTTCGCAATGGCGATTGTGGGCGTTGTGGGCATGGGCCTTACACGCGGCTGGCTGCCTGCCTTCGCGAGCACGGCTCAAGTGGTGCAGGAAACGGGCTTTGCCTACACGCTGTCAGTCATTCCGCTCTTCATCCTCATGGGAAATTTCGTGGCTCGCGCGGGGCTCGCACATGAGCTGTTTGCTGCGGCCTACGCATTCATTGGCCATTTGCGCGGCGGCTTGGCGCATGCCACGGTGCTCGCCTGCGCGGGCTTCGGCGCGATTTGCGGCTCCTCAATTGCCACTGCTGCGACGATGAGCAAGGTGGCCTATCCTTCGATGAAAAAGTTGGGGTATTCAGATTCGCTTTCCACCGGCGTGATGGCCGCTGGCGGCACGCTTGGCATCATGATTCCGCCTTCCACCATTATGGTGATCTATGGCATCGTGACTGAAACGAATATTGGCAAGCTCTTCGCAGCGGGTGTGATCCCGGGTTTGCTCACCGCCGCCATGCTGATGCTGTGTATCGTCTTCATGACCTCGCGCGACCCTGAGCACGCACCTGCGGGCGAGAAAACCTCTTGGCCAGATCGCTGGAAGGCATTGCGCGGCATTTGGGGCGTGATCGTCTTGGTGATCATCGTCTTAGGCGGTATTTACGGCGGAATATTCACCGCCACTGAAGGCGCAGGCATTGGTGCATCCGGTGCCTTCCTCTTTGCATTGGCTCGACGAAGGCTCACTTGGGGCGTCTTGTTTCAAGTGCTTGTGGAATCCGCACGCACAACTGCGATGCTCTTCGCCCTGCTGATCGCCGCCACGATTTTTGCCAACTTCGTAAACTTCACCAGCCTACCCAACGATCTGAAAGAATGGATCACGAATCTGGGCTTGTCTCCGGTGATGATCATCGCAGCAATGATGTTGATCTACGTGATCTTGGGCACGGTGATGGAAGAGCTCACGATGGTGTTGCTCACCATTCCCCTCTTCTTCCCGATCGTTACGGCTTTAGGTTTTGATCCCGTTTGGTTTGGCGTATTGATTGTGATGATCGTACAAATTGGCTTGATCTCGCCGCCCGTGGGGATGAATCTGTTTGTGCTCAACAGTTTGCTTCCCAAAGTTGGCTTGGCCAATATCTTCAAAGGCTGCTGGCCTTTCGTACTCACGATGATTGGTGTACTGATGCTGCTGGTGGCCTTTCCACAATTGAGCCTGTGGTTGCCGGGGTTGATGGAGTAACTCTCATCATTCGCTGGTACTTACTATTTATTGGATGGCACTTAGTGCAGCATTTATAAGCGCCAGAGGGGGTTTTGGTTTCAATTTCTTAGTTCTTCTAGCGCCTTTTTTTTGAGCATTTTAGGTACTTTGCCGTTATATTTTCTACATAGCTTGCTATTTTTTTGATAGCGATTGTGTTGTGAGAATTGTTACTTGGGTAGAGCGGCCACGGCACAGCGGCCAGCTCCCTTTCCTCTACGCCACACAGCGAGAGCGTGTGCAGCACTTGTCTGTCGATCGGCGCATGAGGGCGCGTCGCCTGCGCAGAGCACAGGCTTTAGATTACAGCGTACAAAAAAATCACCAAGGCAACTCAGCCCTAAGATAATCCAAAAACTTCCCGTTGTCAGCAGCAGCCAAACGATCCACAACGCCCAGAATTTCCGAAGCCGCCACGTCAGTAGGCCGCACATTCAAGCCCGTTTTAGAAAACGGCTCACTCAAAGAAGTCGCCACTGTGCCCGGGTGCATCGCCACGCAGCACACGGATTTATTGCGTCGTACCAACTCTATCGAAGCCGTCTTCACGATCTGATTCAACGCGGCCTTGGAAGCGCGATAGCCATACCAGCCGCCCAAAGCGTTATCACCAATGCTGCCCACTTTCGCTGAAATAAACACCAGCTTCGCCAAACCATCGCGCGGTAGCAAAGGCGAAACATGCTTGAGCAGCAAAGCTGGACCTATCGCGTTCACTGCCAAGACGCGCTGCAAATAAGCTGCATCCAATTGCGCCAAACTTCGCTCAGGGCCTTGTCCTTCTTGATGAAGCATGCCTGTAGCAACGATCATCAGGCGCAGAGGCTGAACTTCGCATTTCGCTTTCAACCAAGCCGCGCTATCTGCCATGCTCGCCTCATCCGTGATATCCAGCAGCGGCGCGTCATCCATAGAGAAGCTGCGCGAAAGCCCCAAGACCTGCGCAAAATGACCCTCAAATCTCAACTGCGCCAACAACGCTGCGCCTAGCCCTCCCGATGCGCCTATCACCAGCGCCGTATTACCCACATCTGCCATTGCATATCACCTGTCATATAAAACTGCGTATCATTCTGCATGGAAAACTCAAACATTCACTGCACCACACTCAATGCCCCCTTCATCGCACCGGGCAGATACACAGACGCAGCATCCGCCGTCAACCAAATTCAAGCGATTTACGACAACAGCCTTGCGCATCTGCGCAGCAGCCTAGACGCCTTCGTAGCCGGCACGCTCAAAGCAGGCCGCGTTCGCGCTTGCTACCCCTTCGTGCGACTGCGCACACAAAGCCTGACGCGCCAAGGCGCAGCCCCCAAGAAGCTAAGCTTTGGCTTTGTACAGGGCGTGGGTACGTTTGAGACGACGATCACCAAACCAGATTTGTTCGAAGGCTATTTGCTGAGGCAACTCGATTTGCTGCTGAAAAATCATGGCGGTGAAATCGAGGTGGGCACCAGCAACGAGCCGATTCCGATTCATTTTTCATTTGCCGATCACGATCACGTCGAAGGCAATATCCCGCCTGATCGCCGAGCCCTCATGCGCGATGTGTTTGATCTGCCCGATCTGGGCGCGATGAACGACGATATTGCCAATGGCACTTACGAAGCGGGTGGCCGCGCTCAACCGCTCTCGCTTTTTACGGCGCCGCGCATTGACTATTCGTTGCACCGCCTGCGCCATTACACCGGCACCAGCACCGAGCATTTTCAAAACTATGTGCTGTTGACCAACTACCAGTTTTACATTGACGAATTTGTCAACCTCTGCCGCCAAGAGATGGCCAACCCGAATAGCGAATACATGGCTTTCGTTTCGCCTGGCAATGTGGTGATGCGCCGCGTGGGTCTGCCTGCGGAGGCGCTGGATGCCTTAGGCAAAGAGCCCCCGCGCCTGCCTCAAATGCCTGCTTATCACCTCGTGCGCAAAGATCACAGCGGCATCACGATGGTCAACATCGGCGTGGGCCCCGCCAATGCGAAAAACATCACCGATCACATCGCAGTGTTGCGCCCGCATGCCTGGCTCATGCTCGGCCACTGCGCCGGCCTGCGCAACAGCCAGGCGCTGGGTGACTATGTGCTGGCGCATGCCTATGTGCGAGACGATCATGTGCTCGATGAAGATCTGCCGCTTTGGGTGCCGATCCCCGCGCTGGCGGAAGTGCAAGTGGCGTTGCAGCAGGCCGTGGCAGAAGTTGCCAACTTGCCCAAAGGTGAGTTAAAGCAACTGCTGCGCACAGGCACCGTCGCCTCCACAGACAACCGCAATTGGGAGCTACTGGACATGCGCAAACTCAGCCAACGCTTCAACCAAAGCCGCGCCATCGCCCTCGACATGGAAAGCGCAACGATTGCCGCCAACGGCTTTCGCTTTCGAGTGCCCTATGGCACTCTGCTTTGCGTGAGCGACAAACCGATGCACGGCGAAATCAAACTCCCCGGCATGGCCAATCAGTTCTACCGAGATCGCGTGGATCAGCATTTGCGTATTGGTATGAGAGCGGTGGAGATTCTGCGTGAGCTGGGGGCGGAGCAGTTGCATAGCCGAAAATTGCGGAGTTTTGCTGAAGTGGCGTTTCAATAGGCTTTGTTGTTGCTCGTCCGTTGCGCTCGACCCGCTCGCCTGCTGCGTGACGTGCCCGAAAAAGCCGAGGCCTTTCTTCGTGAGGCGCTCTTACCCGCCAGCGACGAGCTCCCACCATTTGTAGCGATGATGAGATGGCTTGCCGCGCCCGACCAGCGAAAGGCTTCGTTTTTTCAGACCCATCACGCAGCGGGTTGAGGTGGTTAGCGCGTCGTCTAATTTTCGTGCACTATTAGTGATATCATGCTATCATTGCGTAGCGAGGTAACGATCATGGCCGCACTCATCATCCGCGATTTGAACGACAACCTAGGCGCTGCACTTAAGCGTGAGGCGAAGAAGCGCGCCACCAGTGTGAACAAGCTGGTGCAGCAATACATCGCTGCCGGCTTGCAGCAAAGCAGCGCCGTAGCCAAGCCAGGGCAACGCAACGATTTGGCTGCCTTCGCTGGCCGCTGGAGCAGCAAAGATTTGCGTGAGTTCAACGCTGCCACCGAGAGCTTCAACCAGATTGAGGCCGATCTGTGGAAATAAGCAATCTGTGCCTAGACACCAATACGTATTCCGCGTTTCTTGCAGGCAAAGCCGCAGCTATCAAGCGCATTTCGCAAGCTGACCACATTTGGCTCCCAGCACCCGTGTTGGGTGAGCTGCGAGCAGGCTTTGCCAAGGGAAGCAAGACTGCTGAGAACGAGCTACTACTCCAGGAGTTTTTAGCCTCTCAGCATGTGCATGTGATCGCCATCGACGAAGCCGTCACCCGCTGCTACGCGAAGATTTTTGATCAACTTCGCAAAGATGGCTCACCCATTCCCACCAACGATCTGTGGATTGCCGCCTGCGTGATGCATGTTGGCTTTCCTTTGTATTCCTTGGATGCGCATTTCAAGCATGTGAGTGGCATTGAGCTGATTCCAGCCTAAAGATTTTCGCTCCACCCGCTCGCCTGCCACGTGACGTGCCCAAAAAAGCCGAGGCCTTTCTTCGTGTGGCGCTCTGTGCCGCAAGCTGCGAGCTCCCGCCTTATGTAGCGATGATGAGATGGTTAGCCGCGCCCGACCAGCGAAAGGCTTCGTTTTTTCAGACCCCTCACGCAGCGGGTTGAGGCTAAAGGCCCGATCCGATTTACCACCAAATTTTGACGCTGAGCAATGTATATTCCATCACTTGACGATTGCGTTGGCGGCAAGCTTTAAAAAGTACTTGTTCGGCACTCACGCTTACCCGGATGCGGTTTGGGATATTGGTTGTTAATATTCTTCTAAGGAGATCTATTTTTGCTAACCCTTGTTGAAGCTCAGGAAGTTATTCAGCGCCCGAAGCGAATCGTGTCTGAGATGGCTTGGAGAAGTAAAAATAACAAGATCTCGATTGACTGGATGGAAGCCAGATTGCTTGTGCAATATGCAGATGAGATTGAAATTCCCGAGCAATTATTAGTTGTTTGCCAGTGGAAAAAGCAATCGCTTCAGAAAGCTGAGGTTTGGCAGTTTTCGTTGTTGTATCGCACAGTACGAATTTATGCGTTAGATATCCAGCCAGACTCTATGCACAAGAATAACTTTGGGGCCGGTCGAGCAATGTACAAGCAGTTGATCCACGGTTCACATGAACACACGTATTCGGGTGACGGAGCAGGGTATGCTGAGCCAGTTTCAATGGATAGTAACAATCCTGCAATTTACTGGGCACATTTTTTGAGGCAAACTGGGATTGAAGATTTCCAATTTAATCATCCTGACGGTGGTCAGCAGGAGTTGGGGTTATGAACTGTCAAACGTTAATTGCGAAAATGGGTTTCCAGTGCCGAGATATTGATCAAGATACTCTGCGCGTTTGGACACCATTCACCTACGGCAGTGACGGTCAGATTGTTGCCCTTTATGTCGAGAGGACAAATTCTGGGTACCGAATTACGGATAACTGCGAAGCATTGATGCATGCTTCGTCTATGGGAATCAACTTTACTCAAAGCAAGATTAGCGCGATAAGCAGAGCTGTTGGATACAGAGTTTCCATTTCCTCGGGAGGAGAGATTTCTGCCTTGGTAAGTGCAGATGATGTCGGGGATGGTGTAGCTATGGTGGTCAATGCAGCTATGGCAGTGAGTCATTTCGAGAGCACTTGGATGCCACGAAATAGGGCCGAATCGTTCGTGAAAAGCGTTACAAGTGTTCTTGAGTCTGAGCTAGGCGAGCGCGTACTTAAGAATGTTTCAGTCGTTGGTTCAAGCGGTCACCAATTGGAGTTGCCTCTTGCTGTTAAGTCAGGTAATGCCAGCATTTATATCCAGCCAATTGCATCAAGTGATGACGATGGAATTGAATGGAAAGACGTGTACGCAGGGTACGGTCGCATGCTGGACATCAAGAGTGCAGAGATTCCAGATACATCGCGAATGTTCGTTCTTGAGGATGCTGCAAACGACGATGAAATGAACAAGGCAACTATGCTGCTTGCTACTAGTGCCTCAGTTGTTCGATACTCAAAGTTACGTGATTGGGCAAAACGAAAGGCCGCGTAGACAACGATGAATCACGCGCCAAACATCTCCACCCGCCGCGTGATGGGTCTGAAAAAACGAAGCCTTTCGCTGGTCGGGTGCGGCCAACCATCGCATCATCGCTACAATTGGTGGGAGCTCGTGGCTTGCGGGTAAGAGCGCTACACGAAGAAAGGCCTCGGCTTTTTCGGGCACGTTACGTGGCAGGCGAGCGGGTTGAGTGAAACGCGAAGCGATTGTTGGATCACAAGCTACACTATTAAAGTGATAGCACTCTGCGCATATTTTATAATGGCGAATAGCCCAAAAAGCTTGAAAATTTAGCCTAGAGTAGCCATGGATTCACCCATACGAATCCCACCTGTCGGCTGCCACGCAGAGTTGAACTTCATCGCCTGCTCAGGCCACAGCATCACCACTGTGGAGCCGAGCAAGAAGCGGCCCATCTCCATGCCTTGTTTGTATTCAAACTGGCCAGGTTTGTAATTCCAAGTCGTCACATCGGGTAGACGCGGGGGATTGACTTGGCCGTGCCAGACGGTGGCCATGCTGCCTACTATTGTGGCGCCGACGAGCACGTTGACGAAGGGGCCGTGGGCAGTATCAAACACGCAGACGACGCGCTCGTTGCGGGCGAACAGGCCGGGCACGCCGCGAGCAGTCGTTGGGTTCACGCTGAACAAATCGCCGGGGACGTAAATCATTTGGCGCAGCGTGCCGGCAACCGGCATGTGGATGCGGTGATAGTCTTTCGGGCTGAGGTAAAGGCAGGCGAAATGGCCGCCTTGAAATTCTGCGGCTAGTTTTGCATCACCGCCCACGAGCGCGGTGGTGGAATAGCTGTGGCCTTTGGCTTGGAAGATTTGATCTTTTTCGATGCGGCCAAATTGGCTGATCGCGCCGTCTACCGGGCAGATGTAGCCCGCTTGCGCCAAGGGACGTGCGCCCGATTTCAAAGGGCGGGTGAAGAATTCATTGAAGCTCTTGTAACTCGCAGGATCTGGATTGACAGCTTCCATCATGTTCACGCCGTAGCGCTTAATGAACCAGTTGATGACCGCAGTTGTCGTGCTACCGCCTTCAGTGGAAGCGAGCTTGCCCATGAATTGGGTGAGCAGCTTTTTAGGCAGCAGATATTGCGGTAGGACGGCAAGGCGGTCAGACATTGTGAGTGCTTTCTGTTTTCATCAATTCTAGGAGCAAAATAAGCGCATGACTTCACCGATTTTCCGCGTTCGAAATTTAAACAAGCACTTTGGTGACAACCATGTTGTGCAAGACTTGTCCTTTGAGATTGCAGCGGGCGAATGCCTCGGCGTGATTGGACCCAACGGTGCTGGAAAAACCACCACGATCCGCATGAGCTTGGGGCAAACTTCTCCTGACAGCGGCGAAATTGAGATTTTGGGCATGCGCATGCCTGAGCAAGCCAGCGCGATCAAGGCGCGGCTGGGCGTGGTGAGCCAGTTTGACACGCTAGATCCAGATTTCACGCTGGAAGAAAACATCCTTGTTTACGGCCGTTATTTCGGCATGAAAAAAGCGCAGATCGAGCCGCGTATTCCGAAGTTGCTTGAGTTTGCCTCTCTCACCAGCAAAGCCAAATCCAAGCCGAATGAGCTATCAGGCGGTATGAAGCGGCGGCTCTCGCTGGCGCGCTCGCTTGTGAACGATCCTGATCTGCTGTTGCTAGATGAGCCCACCACGGGGCTGGATCCGCAGGCGCGGCATCTGATGTGGGAGAGGCTGCAAGCGCTCACCAGTCAAGGTAAATCGATTCTCCTCACCACGCATTTTATGGATGAAGCTGAGCGCCTGTGCCATCGCCTGCTGGTGATAGACCATGGCAAGAAAATCGCCGAGGGCAGGCCGCGCGAGCTGATTGCGCAGCATCTTGAAAGCGATGTGGTGGAAGTGTATGGCGTCGGCGCATTGGCTTTGCAACACGAGACCCGCATCACACAGCATGCAGCTCGCTTAGAGGTCAGCGGCGAGACTTTGTTTCTCTACACGCGCCAAGCTGCGCACATGCTCGCCGCATTGCAAGCCTTTCCGTTGCTGCGCACGTTGCACCGACCTGCTAACCTTGAAGACCTGTTTTTAAAGCTCACTGGGCGACAAATTCGAGAGGATGGTTGAATTATTTGAGGCCTATGTATCGCGAAAACCGCAAAAAACAAACTGAAAACCGCGAAAAAATACCTTTCAACGTGGATGATTCAGTTGAAATAGCTCTCTTGTATTTTTAGCGTTTTTTGCGTCCTTTTCGCTCTTTTTGCGTTACCTACACCACGGCATACCAGCACCTACGAAATAATGATAAACACAATCACTCAAGTTTCCATCTGGCGCATGCCCAGCATATCGCTGGGCTGGTGGCCTGTATTTCTGCGCAATCTGCTCGTTTGGCGCAAACTCTTCTGGCCGAGCCTCTTAGGCAACACCGCCGATCCGTTGATCTCGTTGGTGGCTTTTGGTTATGGTTTGGGCATGCTGGTGGGCGACGTGCAATGGCAAGGCGCGGCCATGCCGTATCTCGTGTTCGTGGCCAGTGGCTACATGTGTACCAGTGCGATGAATGCGGCGAGCTTTGAAATTCTCTATTCTGGCTATTCGCGCATGGCCATTCAAAAGACGTGGGACGGCATCATGAATGCACCGATCACGTTGGACGATGTCGTGATGTCTGAGCTGCTATGGGCGACTTTCAAAGCTTTTTTCACAGCGCTGACCATGCTTTGCGTGATGACTTTGCTGGGCATTGTCAAGCATCCGCAGGTGCTGCTGGCTTTGCCGATTGTGGCGGTCGTGGCTTTTTGCTTCGCGTGCATGGGATTGATCTTCACCGCGCTGGCCAAAGGCTACGATTTTTTCACCTACTACTTCAGCCTCTTCCTCACCCCCATGGTGTTCACCAGCGGTGTCTTCTTTCCGCGCACCCAATTGCCGCCCATCATGCAAACCATCACCGATTGGCTGCCGCTCACAGCCGCCGTCGAACTCGTGCGCCCGCTCTTCATCGGCCAAATGCCCGAATCACCGCTGCGGTATATCGCTGTACTGCTCTTTTTTGGCGCTATGGCGCTTTGGATTGGCTTGGCGCTGATCCGTAAGCGATTCAAAGCCTAAACTTGAATCTACAATCTTTTCCATCGCATTCTTGAGATGACCATGAGCACGAATCCCAACACCACTCCCGACGTGACCCACATCGCCCCGCGCGACAAAGCTGAAATCCTTGCGCAAGCGCTGCCTTACATTCGCAAGTTTCATGGCAAAACCATCGTCATCAAATACGGCGGCAATGCGATGACCGATCCGGCTTTGCAGGCGGATTTTGCGGAAGATGTGGTGCTATTAAAGCTGGTGGGGATGAACCCCGTGGTGGTGCATGGCGGCGGGCCGCAGATTGAAGCGGCTTTGAAGCGTCTAGGCAAAGAAGGCAAGTTCGTCCAAGGCATGCGCGTGACGGATGCGGAGACGATGGAAGTGGTCGAATGGGTGCTGGCCGGTGAGGTGCAGCAAGATATTGTGGGCTTGATCAACGCGGCGGGCGGCAAAGCAGTCGGTTTGACGGGGCGCGATGGTGGTTTGATTCGTGCGCAAAAATTGAAAATGTTGGATTTGCAGGATCCGACGATTCAACACGATCTGGGTCAAGTGGGCGAGATTGTGAGTATTGATCCCAGCGTAGTGAAGGCGCTCCAAGACGATGCGTTTATTCCCGTGATCAGCCCGATTGGATTTGGTGAGAGTAACGAGAGCTACAACATCAATGCCGATGTCGTGGCAGCAAAACTCGCCACCGTGCTCAAGGCAGAAAAGCTGATGATGCTGACTAATATCAGCGGCGTGCTAGACAAGCAAGGCCAGTTGCTTACTGATCTCACAGCACGACGCATTGACGAATTGATTGCCGATGGCACGATCTCTGGCGGTATGCTGCCAAAAATCGCGGGCGCACTCGATGCAGCCAAGAGCGGCGTGAACACGGTACATATTGTGGACGGCCGTGTGCCGCATGCGATGCTGCTGGAAATTTTGACAGACCAAGCCTACGGTACGATGATCCGTAGTCATTGAAAGTAGATATGCGACTGCTCCTCGTTGAAGATGACGTGATGGTGGCCTCTGGCATCAAGCTTGGACTCTCGGGCGCGGGCTACGCGGTGGACTGGGTCGGCTCAGGTGAGAGGGCACTCGATATCTTGCCCAGCGAGAGTTTTGATGCAGCGATCATTGACTTGGGGTTGCCCAAGATGGATGGTTTGGAGTTGACGCAGCATATGCGCAAGAGTGGGTACAGTTTGCCCATCATGATTTTGACGGCGCGCGACGCTCTGCAAGATCGCGTGCAAGGGCTGGACTATGGCGCAGACGATTACATGGTCAAGCCTTTCGAGTTGCCGGAACTGCTCGCGCGGCTGCGTGCGCTCTTGCGCCGCTCGCAGGCGGCCACCTCCAGCTCGCTCACCTTCGGACCGATCACACTAGACACCGCCATGCGCCAAGCATATGCCCAAACAGAAGGCAGCAAGCAACAGATCGAGCTCGGCCCGCGCGAATGGACGGTGTTGGAATACCTGATGCTGCAAGTGCCCAAGCCTGCCGCGAAAGACAAAATTCTTGCGGCGCTCACGGGTTGGGACAAAGAAATCACAGCCAATGCGGTGGAGGTGTATATCTCTCGGCTGCGCGGCAAGCTAGAGCCATATGGCGTAGCGCTGCGCTCGATTCGCGGTTTTGGTTATCGACTGGAAATCGCTGGCGATGCAAGTCTGAATCCAAGCCCGAGCGTGTAGAGCCGCGGCCCCATGAATCTGCGCAGTTTGCTGCAACGCTTGAGCCAATCAGGTCAGGCACAGTTTCAAGGCAATGCCAGCTTGATGGCTGACCTGCGCACTCGTCTGATGGTGATGCTGCTCGTGCCCTTGGTGGCCCTGCTCTGCATCAGCGCTTGGTTGGATTACCGCGTCGCAGACAGCGCCGCTATTTTGCAAGATCGGAATTTGCTGAGCTTAGCGCCTCTGCTGGCAGGCTCGATCGTGGCAGAGGGCAACAAGCCTGATGATCCGCCAGTGGTCTTACTCACGCCAGCGATTGAAGATTTTATGAAAGACCGCGAAGGCTTGGCCGATTGGGGCGTTGCCACTTTGGATGGCCGCGTCATCATCGGGCCTGCTTGGCTCACCGCGCCCACACCCGCCACGCCCGAGCCTGAGTTTCACAGCGAGCAACTCGGCGGTACGGTCTATCGCATCATGGCGCAGCGTGCGAATACGGTGGCTGGTGAATTCATTGTGTTGCTGGCTGACGGATCGGATGCCAAGCAAAGCTGGCTGCGCTCGCTGCTGCTCAAGGTCTTGCTGCCCAATGGTTTGCTGATTGCAGCGGTGGCGTTTGCGGTGAGCTGGGCGGTAGCAAGGGCTTTAAAGCCTTTGAATCAGATCACCCAACAATTGCTCGAACGCTCGCCGCGCGATCTCTCCATACTCGATGCCACGCAAACGCCAGAAGAGGTGCGTCCGCTGGTGCAATCGCTTAATCGATTGTTTGGCTTGGTGAATGCGCAAAGCGAATCGCAGCAGCGCTTCATTGCTGATGCCGCGCATCAGCTGCGCACGCCGCTGGCTGGCTTGCAAGCGCAGGTGGAGGCTTGGGTGCAGTCTGCGCAAGCTCACCAAGTGAATATTTATGATGAAAAGAGCCATCCCGCCGTTATAGAGCGTGCACAAGGCGCTATCACTTTGAGAGCGGATGAATTGATCCGCCTGCGCGATGCCACGCGCCGCACCTCTCAACTCGCCACCCAGCTCCTCGCGCTCTCACGCGCAGATTCCCACACGCTCAGCAGCCAAGCGCTGCAAAATGTGGATCTCTCGCAGCTATGCGCCGATGTGTTGGAGCAGCAGCTCGATGCGGCGATGCGATGCGGCATCGATCTGGGTATGGAGATCGACCCCAGCACTCCGATGATCGCGCTCGGCCACGATTGGCTGCTGCGCGAATTGCTCACCAATTTGACAGACAACGCGATTCGCTACACCTGCGCTTCACATGCGCAAACTCCAAACGACCCCCCCAGTGGCCAAGTCACCCTGATCGCCAAACACCACGAAGGCGGCTTCTTGTTGGGAGTGCGCGACAACGGCGCAGGCATTGTATCGGCTGAGCGCAGCAAGGTGTTGGAGCGCTTTTACCGCGTGCAGGGCACATTGGGCGAAGGCAATGGCTTAGGGTTGGCGATTGCGCAAGAAATCGCCAAACTGCACGGTGCACAGCTTCGCTTGGAAGATGCCGAACCCAACGCGGCGGAAGGAAAAAGAGGTTTGCTGGTGAGTGTTTACCTGCATGCCACAGCGCCCGGCGCTTGAGGTTTGGTCACAAAGCTGTGCGAGAATGTTTTTCATGTCAGAAGTCGCAACCCCCGAACACAGCCCTTCCGCCGATGGCGAAAGCTCTCCAGACAAAAGCACGGGACGTAAGCGCCCCAAACCCGGCGAACGCCGTGTACAAATCTTGCAAACCTTGGCCAGCATGCTAGAAAGCCCTGGCGCAGAGCGCGTGACAACCGCCGCGCTAGCCGCCAAGCTCGATGTCTCAGAAGCCGCGCTGTATCGCCATTTCGCCAGCAAGGCGCAGATGTTTGAAGGCCTGATCGAATTCATTGAAACCAGCGTGTTCAGCTTGGTCAATCAAATTACCGAGCGCGAACAGAATGCCGCTACGCGTTTGGGCAAAACCATCGCAATGGTGTTGCAATTCGGCGAGAAAAATCCAGGTATGTGCCGCGTCATGACAGGCGATGCGCTGGTGTTCGAACACGAACGCCTGCAAGAGCGCATGAACCAATTGTTTGACAAGCTAGAAAGCAGCTTCAAACAAAGCCTGCGCGATTTAGTCGCAGGCAGCGCCACGCCCACAGTAGAAGCGCAAGCTCAGGCTTCAGTGCTTACAGCTTTTTGCATGGGCCGCTTGCAACGCTACGCCCGCTCCGGCTTCAAACGCAGTCCTACTGAGCATCTTGAGATGAGCTTGGCAAGATTGTTGGGTTGATTTCGTCAAATCAGCAGTGGATCCACATCCACCGCAAAGCGAATCAAGCCCTTGCATTGGGGCAAACTTCGCAGGCTTCGCAACTGTGGCAACCATGCAGACAAGAATCCTTGTAGCGCTGCGCGAGAAGGGCTCTCCAAGAGCATTTGTGCTCGCTCCACATCGGCCACACGCTGCAAGCTCATCGGCACTGGCGGATAGGCCATCACTTGCTCGCCACCGAGTGCCGCAGCGGCTTCCTGAGCAGCTTGCAAAAAGGCTTGCGCCACCTGCTGCGAGCGGGCTTCGGCGCGGAGCAGGGCTTGGTAGGAAAACGGTGGCAACTGCGCTTGAGCGCGGTCTTTGAGTTGCTGTTTGGCAAAGCCGGGGTAGTCGTGTTTGGCCAGTGCTGCGAAGAGCGGATGATCAGGGTGGCGGGTTTGCACCCACATGTGAGCGGGCGTAGATGTCGCGTCGCGCCCTGCTCTGCCTGCAGCTTGCATAAGTAATGCAAACAAGCGCTCGGGCGCTCGGAAATCGCTGGAGAATAGCGCGGCATCGGCATCAATCGCAGCCACAAGAGTGATGCGGCGGAAATCATGGCCTTTGGTGATCATTTGTGTGCCCACCAAAATATCCACTTCTCCCGCATGCACCTGCGCGAGCTGGGATTCGAGTTCACCTTTGTGCCGTGTGGTGTCGGCATCGATGCGGGTGATGACGATGGGCTGGCCGTCTGGCCGTCTGGCATCAGCCCCAAGCGCGATCGCCAATTGCTCTTCGATTTTTTGCGTGCCGCGCCCCACCGGTTGGATGTCAATATTGCCGCATTCTGGGCAGGCGCGTGGCACGCGCTCGGTGTGGCCGCAATGATGGCAGCGCAGGGTGCGATCGGATTTATGAAATACGCGATACGCGCTGCAATGCGGGCACTCGCATTTCCAGCCGCAGGCATCACACGCGAGCATGGGCGCGTAGCCTCTTCGGTTTAAAAACACGAGGGACTGCTCGCCGCGAGCGATCCGCTCTTGCAGTGCAGCGATGAGCTGGGGAGCGAAGAGTGTGCCGCGTGGCATGAGGCGCATGTCGGCCAAGCGCAGCTTGGGCAGCAAAGCATTGCCAATGCGCGAAGGCATCTCTAAGCGTTGATAGCGGCCTGCTTCGCAGGCTTGCCAGCTTTCGACAGAAGGCGTGGCCGAGCCGAGCATGACTCGGCAAACTTGTCCGCTGTGCTCCGTCTCTAATTTCGCTCGCATCACTGCCAGATCACGCGCTGAATGGCGCGCGCCATCTTGCGATTTGTAGCTGGCATCGTGCTCTTCATCCACCACGATCAGGCGCAGATTCGGGATGCTGGCGAAGATGCTCATGCGCGTGCCCAAAATAATTCTGGCTTGCCCGCTGTGCGTGAGCAGCCAGGCTTTGAGGCGCTGAGCGGGCGTCATGCCGCTGTGCATGGTGGCGATCTGCTCATGGGCGAAACGCTCGGTAAAGCGCTCTTGCAACTGCGGCGTGAGATTGATCTCAGGCACCATGACCAAGACCTGCGCCTCATCGCATTCCTCCAAGACACGCGCCACGCTGCGCAGATAGACCTCAGTTTTCCCGCTGCCGGTGCTGCCGTAAAGCAAGGCGGGTTGAGAAGCTGGTTTTTCTAAGAAGAATTGGTCAATCGCCGTTATTTGCTCTGCGCTGAGTGCTACTGAATTAATAGCAATTTCCGCGGCAACTTCAGAAGCCGCTGTGGCTTTGCGTTTCAAGCGCTTGGCCAATTGAAGCGCATCCAACTCACGCAATTGCGGCGGCAGCGCAGCCAGCGCCACTTCGCCCAGCGAGCGCTGGTAATACCGCGCTGAAAACGCGATCAAAGCACGCCATGCGGCATTAACTGGCGCGATCTCAGGCAACACGCCAACCAAAGGCTTCAACACCATGCCAGTGGGCTGACCATCGCCCCACCCTCTCGCCCACACAATCCCCAGCACCTCGCGCGAGCCTAGCGGCACGCGCACTAAGCGACCCGCCGCGAGCGGCTGCTCGCAGGCGTAGCTCAGCAAAGGCGGCAGATCGCTGTGTGCCGGAGCGGCCACAACGACCTGCACCACAGCATCCCGACAAGAGTCTGTTTTAGGGATCATTTCTCAGAGTTTCATGCGAAAAGAGGGCTAAGTGCTTGATCTGTCATGCTTTTGTCATGTGTCCCATACTTCTGTGGATAACTTTGTTGATATCTCGGTTTTACACGGCGCAAACCCGCATGAAATAAGGCTTTGCTTAGTTTGCCTCAAAATCAAGCAGCTCCATAAATCCCTTATAAATCAATAACTTAACAACGCTACAGCATTGGTAGCGCGGATTGCAAGGCAAAGCACATTTTTTTGCACCGCAACACGTTTTTTGTGCATAAGTGAAAGGTACTCATCCGCAGATCGGTGCATTCTTGTGCTAGAAAATCGGTGCAGGCTGAATTCTGCACGCCCACAAAGTTGGCATGTGCTCACTCGTCCAACAGCGACGAAAAGCCTTCATTTTTATGCGGATATTGCCCCATCATGCGAAGCATCAGGCCTGCGACCGCATCGCGCGAGATTGCGATTTCACCGCCTCGACCAGCGCCGACACATGCTCAGGCGGCGTGAATTGGCTGATGCCATGACCCAAATTGAAGATATGCGTTGAGCCTTGGCCACTGCCAGCGTATGGCGCACCAAAATCTGCGAGCACCGCGCCCACTTCCTTGGCAATCGCTTCAGGCGGCGCAAACAAGATATTCGGATCGATATTACCTTGTAGCGCCTTACCCGTGCCCGCGAGAGTGCGCCGCGCATGCGCGAGGCTGCAAGTCCAATCCAGCCCAAGCGCCTCGCAAGGCAGATCGCGCATCGATTCCAGCCAGAGCCCTCCACCCTTTGTGAACACGATACGCGGAACCACGTTGCCCGCGGCATCTGTGCGCTTGAGCTGCTGCAACACGCGCTGTGTGTAGGCCAATGAAAATTCACGAAAAGCAGCATGCGACAGCGCCCCGCCCCAGCTGTCAAACACCATCACCGCTTGCGCACCTGCATCGATCTGCGCATTCAAATAGGCCGCCACCGAATCCGCATTAACCGAGAGAATTCGATGCATCAAATCAGGTCTCGCATACATCATGCTTTTCACGAGCCTGAAATCATCACTGCCGCCACCTTCCACCATATAACAAGCGAGCGTCCAAGGGCTGCCCGAAAAACCAATCAAAGGCACGCGCTGTTTGCCGTTCTGCACCAAGGCCTTGCGAATCGA
>JANOJL010000068.1:0-6149 GCA_031418715.1 Variovorax sp.
CGTCGCGGAAGCGCATATCGTCGTACACACCTTCTTGCTTGGCGATGCGTTTCAAGCGCTCCAGCTCGCGCTTAGCGCGGTTCACGTCGGCAATGTTGGTGCGCTCATGCGCCAACAGATATTTGGCATACGTCCAGCCTTGGTTTTCCTGACCGACCAAGTTTTCGGCCGGCACTTTGACGTTGTCAAACCAGACTTCATTCACCTCTGCCTCGCCATCGAGCAATTTGATCGGGCGCACAGTAACGCCAGGTGATTTCATATCAATCAACAAGAATGAAATACCAGTTTGCGGCTTGCCTTCCGAGCTGGTGCGCACGAGGCAGAAGATCCACTCGCCGTATTGGCCGAGTGTCGTCCAAGTCTTTTGGCCATTGACGATGTAGTGATCTCCATGGCGTTCAGCCTTGCATTTGAGCGAGGCGAGATCCGAACCGGAGCCTGGTTCGCTGTAGCCTTGGCTCCACCAAACTTCGCCACTGGCGATGCCCGGAAGGTGCCGCTTTTGTTGCTCAGGTGAGCCGAAAGCCATGATCACAGGGGCGACCATGACCGGGCCAAAAGGAATGATGCGCGGCGCGCCCGCAAGGGCGCACTCTTCTTCAAACAAGTGCTTTTGCACGGCATTCCAACCCGGCCCGCCAAATTCTTTTGCCCAACCATAGCCGAGCCAGCCTTTGCGGCCAAGAATTTTGGCCCAGTCTTGCATATCGTCCCGCGTCAGGCGCAGCGCGTTGTGCACCTTGCGGGAGATGTTCTCGGGTAAATTCGTATGCACCCAAGCGCGGATGTCGGTGCGAAACTGTTCTTCTTCAGGGGTAAATGCCAAATCCATGGGTTGCTCCAAAAATCAACCCTTCTTTTTAGCACGATCGTATGAATACTGCTGTCACCAAGTATTCAGGCGCTACCAAGGCTTGACGAGGGTTCGGCAGGCATTTCGATCCCGAGCTGCTCACAAACATGGCGCAAAGTGGCCTGCAGCTGCACATTGGACGCTTTGAGCAGAGCCACCTCGTTTTCTAGCTTGGTCAGGCGCCCCAAGCTATCTTCAGTGGGGACAAACGAGCCGGCCGACGCAGACAATGCGACGATGTCGACCTCGCCACAGAGCAAATGTGCCCAGCGGTGCTCACGCGAGCCCGGCATTTTGGGCAGCTTGACGACGCTTTGCAGACCACCGTCTTCGCCGCGTTGGCGCAGCTCCTCCAACAAAGCCTCTACCGCGGCACTGTCGGCAAACTTCGTCCAACGATCCCCATTGGTGCGCAACTCAGCCGGTGTTTGCGGGCCGCGCAGCATAAGCAAGCCCAAAATCGCACCTTGATCGTCGCTCACTTTCAAGCCGCGGTAGATGTTGTGTTCATAGCGCGGTACGCGGCTGGAATTGGCTTCAAACACAAGGCTGCGAAGTTTGAGCGCATCCAGCGCTGTGCGGGCATCGTCATCCGAGACTTCCATGATCGGGTCTCGGCTGGTTTTTTGGTTGCAGCCGAGCACGAGGGCGTTGAGCGAAAGCGGGTAGCTGTCAGGCACAGTGCGGGCTTTTTCCATGAGTGTGGCCAGCACGCGGGCTTCGATGGGGGTGAGTGTTTTCATGGGATGAGGATAATACGCAATCTATGAAGAATATCGTGATTTTGATTTCAGGCGGCGGCTCCAATATGGCAGCCATCGTGAATAAAGCGCAATTGGAGCAATGGGAATCGACTCTAGAAGCTCGCGTGGCTGCGGTGATCAGCAACAAAGCGGATGCGAAGGGCTTGCAGTTTGCTGCGAACGAAGGCATTGCCACTCGCTTGTTAGATCACAGAGCTTTTGCCAGTCGGGAAGATTTTGATACGGCTTTAGCGGCTTGCATTGATGAATTTGAGCCCAGTTTGGTCGTACTCGCAGGCTTCATGCGTATTCTCACCCCGGGATTTGTGAATCACTTTGCAGGCCGCTTGATCAACATCCATCCTTCGCTGCTGCCTTCTTTTCCGGGTTTGCACACGCATGAGCGGGCGTTGGCTGCGGGTTGTAAGCTAGCAGGCGCGACGGTGCATGAAGTCACCGCTGAGCTTGACCACGGGCCGATACTTGCGCAAGCCGCAGTGCCGATCTTGCCGGGAGACAACGCTGACGCACTTGCAGCGCGTGTACTCACGCAAGAGCATGTGATTTATCCAGCTGCTGTCAAAGCACGTTTACTACTAATCTAATAGCACTCGACGCACGTTCTATAACGGGTAGAGGGCTATTTGGCTTGAAAATATGGTTCGATTAGGTTTTTGTCGCTCTGAGGCCTTCGCTGCTCGCCTGCGAGCGGGCTGCCCAGAACGAAACCCCAGGCAAACAAACCACTAACCTGGAGCAACCCCAGAAAACAAAGCCGCTGCCTTTTGCTTGATCTCCTGCAACTCAGAAGCCGAGACCGAATACTCCCCAGTCGTTTTGTTCACCTGCACGCTGAACTCTACATCTTTGCCGCCATTGCTCAGTTTGCCGCAAGAAAAGTCGTAATCATCACGCTCCCAAGGCAGGCCTTTGATGCCTTCGTCGTAATCTTGGTATTCCACGCGGCTGATCTCGCCGCTGGCCAAATTGAGCAGCGCTGAGGCAGAAATCACCTCATCAAACAACTCATCGTCAATTTGAACCGGTACTTTTAAATCACTTTTCTTACTCATGAAATTTTCCTGAATCTGGGTTGTTGAACACCATCAATCACCACCTCCTCATTGAACATCGCAGCCGGCCGCACCCACAGGCCATGCGCGCCATACAAGGCGCGATATAGCGTGAGTGGCTCGAGCGTTTCGCTATGACGCACCGTGCCGACCACGTCGTATTCCATACCTTTGTAGTGGCGATAGCGGCCCAGTGGCGTTTCGATTATGGGAGGCAAACTGTCTTGGCTCATGGCGTGATTATCCGGGCAGAACAGCGCCATCCCGGGTTTGTAGGGCGAGCAGCCTAGCCAGAGGTGGGACAATCGGGGCATGCATCCCAAAATTCTCCTCGAAGCCTGCACCGAATTGGTCACACAGGTCATGCGCTTTGACCACCCTGCCGATACGATTCTTTCCCGTTTTTTCCGCGAACACCGCATAGGTCAGCGCGAGCGCGCTATTCTTGCCGAGACGGCTTATCGCATCTTGCGTCACCGCGCGCTTTATGAGCTGATGGCTCGCAGCGGCCCCAAAGGTATGGGCTCGCTGTTTCGCAAGCTCTCCATGCTCGCCTTTACAGCGCCGCGCGAAGTGCTTGGCGAGGCCTTGATGCCCTTGGAGCGCGCCTGGATTGAGGAATGTGATCTGCAAATGAAATCGGGCAACGGTTTGATGGATTTGCACAAGCACAATCTGCCCGAATGGCTGGCTACCTTGCTCAAAGCACAGGTGGGCGATCAATTCTGGCCGCTGGTCAAGGCGCTCAACGACACAGCGCCGCTTGATCTGCGGGTCAATATCTTCAAGGGAAACCGTGAAGATGCTCTCAAAGAGCTGAAAGCTTCTGCGATCAAATCAGAAGCAACGCCGTTTTCCCTGTGGGGTTTGCGCATCCACGGCAAACCTGCTCTGAACTTGCTGCCCGTTTTCAAAGAAGGCCGGGTTGAAGTGCAAGACGAAGGTTCGCAATTGCTGGCCTTACTCACGGGCGCCAAGCGCGGCGAGATGGTGGCGGATTTTTGCGCAGGTGCGGGCGGTAAGACGCTGGCCTTGGGTGGCATGATGAAAAACACGGGGCGCTTGTATGCGTTTGACACGTCCACACATCGGCTTGACAGTATGAAGCCACGCTTGGCACGTAGCGGTTTGAGCAATATTCATCCTGTGGCGATTGCGCATGAGCGCGATGAGCGCATCAAGCGTCTGGCTGGCAAGATGGATCGTGTGTTGGTGGATGCGCCGTGTAGCGGCCTAGGCACACTGCGTCGCAATCCCGATTTGAAATGGCGGCAAAAAGAAACCGATGTGGCCGAGATGGCCGCGCTGCAAGGGAAGATTTTGCAGAGCTCGGCGCGACTGCTCAAGAGTGGCGGGCGCTTGGTGTATGCCACCTGCAGCTTGCTGCGAGAGGAAAACGAAGCGATTGCTGAGGCGTTTTCCTCGGCGAACCCAGATTTTGAGCCCATGGATGTGGCCGAATTGCTCACGTCGCAAAAAATCGACAACGCCGCATCTCTGTGCGCCGGCCCGCCAGAGTCTGCGACGCGCTATCTGCGCCTGTGGCCACAGGTACATGGCAGCGATGGATTTTTTGCAGCGGTATGGCAGCGAAAGTAAGCGCGGGCAAAGAGGCCGCAGATGCGTCCAGCCTATTAAGTTGACAACTTGCTGAGTAACTTTTTGATGTGAACCAGCCTGAGTTTGTCTAGGGCGATACGCTGTTCAATCTCGCTGCGCTTGGCAAGCAGGCTCTCGATCACTTCTTCGCATTGCTCTGGTGGAGAGCCTAAATGCGCAATTGCGGGCTTGATCTGCGCCAAAGTAAAACCGATGTGTTGCGCCTTGCCGATAAAAGCCAGCTCAACCAAGGTGTGTGCACTGTAGTGCCGGTAAGCATTGTTGCTGCGCAGCGGTGCGCTGATCAAGCCCAGGCGCTCATAGTAGCGAATCGTGTCGCGGCCTAAGCCGCTGCGGTGTTCGAGTTCAGCGATCAGCATGGACGGGCATTCTTTCTCATCTTCAGATTTTTAGGCATCTGAGTCAGCGGATTATCCTGTGCGAAAAAACACTTGACTATAGAGTTAACTCCACAGCTTACGATAGTTCATCCTTCACTTTTGAGAACCTATCATGTGGATTCAATGCTCAGACGGCACGCGCCTAGCCTGCACGCTCAGCGCTCCCCAGCAGGAACACGCTGCAATAGCTGCCGAACTACCGGCGCGCTACGTCATCATCAATTCCGCAACCGGTGTGCAGCGAGGCTACTACCGCGCGTTTGCTGATCATTTGACTGGCCTGGGCTACCATGTGCTCACATGGGATGGCCGGGGCATCGGTGAATCCAGTACAGGCCACGCACGCCACAGCACGGCGCGTATGCGCGACTGGGGCGCATTGGATTTCGAGGCGGTATTGAGCCATGTTGCTGGGTTGTTATGCGGCGATTGGCAGCGTATCACGGTGATCGGGCACAGCTCAGGCGGGCATTTGACAGGTTTGGCACCATCGATGCAACACGTTAAGAACTTGATCTTGGTCGCCAGCGGTACCTGTGATTGGCGGCTGTATCCTAAAAAGCAATGGCCACGGCTGCTCGCTGCGTGGTATGGCTTGGCACCGGTGGTGCTGCGTGCCTTGGGGTATTGGCCGGGCAAGTTGGGTGTGGGGCATGATTTACCACTTGGCGTGGCTTGGGATTGGCGCAATTGGAGCGCTCAACGCGGCTATTTGTTTGCAGATTCAAGCCTTGATCTGCGTAGCTATGCGCAGTTTTCAGGACGTTTGCTGGCCTTGCATTTCAATGACGATCAAGACTATGCGCCCCCAGAGACGGTGCGCGATTTGGTCAAACGCTTTCCAAACGCTGACGCCCAGATTCAAGAGTACAACCCGCGTCTTCAAAAGCATCGGTATGTGGGGCATTTTGGATTTTTCCAAAAGAAGCATGCTGCGTTGTGGCCGCTGCTTCATGCGAGACTGGGGTTGACCTAAGCCCGAGAGTCGGGAGAGGTGATGGACTGAAGCAGATGAAGCATCTGCGCGTCGTCTAGATCGCTCATACCGCGTTGAAGCGCTTGAGCAAACAAGCCAGTGACCACTTCCCCCAGAGGATTGGCGCAGCCCGCTTCTTGCGCGGCTTGCATAGCCAATTGCGTGTCTTTGGCCAGCAAGCTCATATGCGCACCGGGAGGATGCATTTTGCCAGCGATGGCGCGGCGCATGCGCTCCGAGCCGATCCAGCTTTGACCACTGGATTGCTCGATCACATCCAGCGTGCGGCTGGCATCCAGCCCGAGGCGTTGCGCCATGAGAACAGCTTCGGCTGCGCCCGTCAAATTGATCGCGGCCAGCAAATTGTTGACCAGCTTTGTTCGCGCACCATCGCCAACGCGCTGGCTCACATGAAACACGCGATTGGACAAATCACGCAGCAGAGGCTCATGCTGCTGAAACAGCGCATCTTCACAAGCCACCATCAAGCTCATGCTGCCG
>JANOJL010000069.1:0-32706 GCA_031418715.1 Variovorax sp.
CGGCCATACGCTCAGCAGCACGGGTTCGATCCTGCACATCACCGGCCAACTGGCCACACGCAGCATCGATATCGTCGCCGCGCGTTTTGCGCACAGTCGTGACGATACCCGCATCTTGCAGGATTTTCGCAAACTCTGCTACAACTATTGGAGCAGAGCAGACCAAACCACTCTGCGGAAAGGGGTTGAAGGGGATCAAGTTGAACTTCACCGGCAGACGCGCACCTTTGACCAATGCCGCCAATTCCCGAGCCTGGCTTGGTGAGTCGTTCACCCCAGCCAACATGCAGTACTCCATGGTGATGAAGTCGCGCGGAGCGGCCTGCAAATAGCGTTCACAGGCAGCCAACAGCTCCGCCAACGGGTACTTGCGATTGAGCGGAACCAAATCGTCGCGCAGCAGATCGGTGGGCGCGTGCAAACTCACGGCCAGCGCCACCGGGCAATCTTGCGCCAGCTTGTCAATCATCGGCACCACGCCGGAGGTGGATACCGTGACGCGGCGGCGCGAGAGACCATAGCCGTGATCGGAGAGCATCGTGCGCAGCGCGGGCACGAGCGCGGCATAGTTTTGCAGCGGCTCGCCCATGCCCATCATCACCACATTGGAGATCACGCGGTCTTCGGTATTTTTAACTTTGCGAATCGTGTGCTCGGCAAACCAGAGCTGGGCGATGATTTCGCCAGTGGTGAGGTTGCGGGAAAAGCCTTGATGCCCTGTAGAGCAAAAGCGGCACCCGACAGCGCAACCCGCTTGCGAGGAGATGCACAGCGTGTTGCGGTCTTGCTCAGGGATGAACACCGCCTCCACTGCATCGCCATGGCCTACGTCGAAGAGCCACTTGATCGTGCCATCGCTTGATTTTTGTTCAGTCAACACCTTGAGCGGGGTAACATGCGCAATACCAGCGAGCTTGTCGCGCAAAGATTTGGCCAAATCGCTCATGTGCGTGAAATCAGACGCGCCTTTTTGATGAATCCAGCGATAAAGCTGTTTCGCGCGGAAGGCTTTCTCGCCCAAGCTTTCGCAAAAAACGGTCAACCCGTCGAGATCGTAATCAAGCAGGTTGACCGTCATATTTTTTGGTCTTTTCTGTGCCTAGCCGTTATATATCCTGCGCAGATTGCTATCAAATCAGGAGTAATTAACGGTTAAAACGAAAGATCAGCGTGAATAAACATTCATACCGGGGAAGAAGAAGCTGATTTCAACAGCCGCCGTCTCAGGCGCGTCAGAACCATGGACAGCGTTGGCATCGATGCTGTCTGCAAAATCAGCACGAATGGTGCCAGCATCGGCTTTCTTCGGATCGGTTGCGCCCATCAGGTCACGGTTTTTCAAAATTGCGCCTTCGCCTTCGAGGGCTTGGATCATCACCGGGCCGGAAATCATGAAGGTCACCAGATCGTTGAAGAAAGGACGTGCTTTGTGAACACCATAAAACTGCTCAGCTTCGCCACGTGAGAGGTGAACCATCTTGGCTGCGATCACTTTCAAGCCAGCAGCTTCAAAGCGGGCGTAGATCTGGCCGATCACGTTTTTAGCAACTGCGTCGGGCTTGATGATGGAGAGGGTGCGCTCAATGGCCATGGTTTTCTTTCAGTGAAACAAGTGTGTAAATCGGGGAATCTGAGAGCCAAAATTCGGGGAAACCCGTATTTCAGCAAAGCCTCTGATTTTAGCCCAGATTGATGACAGCAATGTAGAGAACTATGCCTCTACACCACCACCGGCTCAGGCTCCAGCATGATCCCAAAGCGCTCATAAACGCTGGTTTGAATGGCTTTGGCAAGCGTCATCACTTCGCCGCCAGTGGCTGGCATGGCGGTTCCAGAGCCTTTGTTGATCAAAACGAGTGCCTGCTTTTCATACACACCCGCATTGCCCACGCCGCGCCCTTTCCAGCCACAGGAGTCGATCAACCAGCCAGCGGCGAGCTTAATACCGCCAGCCGACATTTTGTAGTAAACCACCCGAGGTTCGCGGGCGATGATGTCGGCACATTGCTCCGGTGTGACGTAAGGATTTTTGAAAAAACTGCCCGCATTGCCGATCACCGCTGGATCTGGCAACTTAGCGCGGCGGATCTGCACCACCCAGTCAAGAATAGTTTGCGCGCTAGGAATCAGTTCAGGCAGCATATTCGCCCAGCGGATGCGCTCCTGTTTTAATAGCACCTCACGCAAATGCAGCGCCGCCTCTGTGCCTATTTTGTCTAAAAAGTCAGCGTATTTGCGGCTCAAATCAGCATACGTGAGCTCTGGCCGCCAAGCCCTGGGCAAAGCAAAGCGTACGGTGGTGATCACGGCTTTGCCCAAAAGGCCAATAGACGGCCCGGTTTGCGTGGCGTGTTTGAACACCGAATCGCGGTAAGCAAAAGCGCATTGAGCCGATTCCAGTGTAAATTGCTCTCCCGTTTGCAGATTGACTGCATCTAAGCTGTGAAAGCGATCTTGCAGCTCCACACCGTAAGCCCCAATGTTTTGCACGGGTGCCGCGCCCACGCTGCCCGGAATCAACGCTAAATTCTCCAGCCCCGGCCAGCCTTGCTGCACCGTCCAAGCCACAGCCTCATGCCAATTCTCCCCCGCGCCTACCTCCACGATGAAGTGCTTCTGAGTCTCTTGCACGAGCCGCTTGCCCATGATTTCAATCTTCAGCACCAGCGGCTTCACATCTCCAGTGAGCACAATATTGCAGCCGCCACCTAAAACGAAAGGTGGCTCTGTGGCAAAGTCAATCTCCTTGACTGCCGCTTGCAAATCTTCTACTGAGCGGATGCGCACGAGCTGGTGCGCTTTGGCGACAATGCCAAAGCTGTTATAGGGCTGGAGGGGTACGTTTCGTTCAACAATCATCCTACAATTGTCTCACCTGAAAACACAAAGTAGCGAGAGCGCCATGCCCAGTTTTGATACCGTTTGCGAACCCAACCTTGCCGAAGTGAAAAACGCCGTGGAAAACACGGCCAAGGAAATCGGCACCCGCTTCGATTTCAAAGGCACCGGCGCAGCTATCGAATTCAAAGAAAAAGACAAAGAAATCATCCTCATTGGCGATGCTGACTTCCAACTCACTCAAATCGACGACATTTTGCGCGCCAAACTCACCAAGCGCGGCGTCGATGCGCGCTTTCTCGATGTGGGCGACGTGCAAAAAATCGGCGGCGACAAGGTCAAACAAATTCTCAAAGTGCGCGAAGGCATCGCCCAAGAAGACAGCAAAAAAATCCAGCGCCTGATCAAAGACAGCAAAATCAAAGTCCAAGGCAGCATCCAAGGCGATGCCGTGCGCGTGACGGGCGCCAAGCGCGACGATCTGCAAGCCGCTATGGCCATGATCAAAAAAGACATGGCGGATATTCCGCTGTCGTTTAACAACTTCAGAGACTGATTGCCAGGTAAATTTTTAAGTAAAAAGAGCACTCTGCCGTTATATAACATGCGCAGAGTGCTCTTTATTTGATAGCGAACCCAGAATGAACTGGGGCGCTAGATCTTGGCTTAATCAGGGCTCTAATGCCATCGCACGGATGCTCTCGCCACCGCCGATCGTGCCGATGAAGCGGGCTGCACCAGTTTTCAGATCCAGCGTGTACCAGCGCACGCCGCGCAGCTCTTTGCCGCCCAACGCGGTGAAGGCGACATCGCTCAGCGCTTGAATATCAAAAGCGGCATCCTCAAAATTCACGCCCAACTTACCCACGGTGAGCAGCTGGCCCGTGTTGGGCGAAATGGCGGGCGCCACGCCTTCGCGCGAGCCTTGCGTCACGAGTGACCCAGTCGCGGCATCAAGTGCGAAATTGGTGGTGATTTTCGGATCCGCTTTGTTGTAGCTGTAGGCCGCGCCGACCACGCTGGGCTTTTTACCGGCGTTGGCATCCAAGCTGGCATAGGCCAATGCGCCGTCGGTTTGCACGCCTTCCAGATTGGGATTGCTGTCCACCACAGCGCCCGTGTCGGGATGCAGGCGCAGATTCTGGCCGCTGTTGCTGATCACGCGGATGCGATCAACCGTGGGATTGAAGTCAAAGCCAAATTGGCTGCCATCGAGCTTCACAGCGAATGGCGCTGCGCCGACGGGCGTGAGTTGGGCGGTGTCTTCATTGAGCGTGTAAAGGCGGCCACTGCTGCCCAAAGCATAGAGCGCATCTTTAGAGACGCGATAGTCAATGCCCAGAATAGAATCACCGGGCTGAAGACCTTTGATGGCCACGCTGGAGAGAATCCTCTGGGGTTGACCTGCGTTGAACTTGATCAGCATATGCGATGCCGTCACTGCGACTGCCTTTTCTGCGCGAGCCTCACCCATCGGCTCGGAAGGCGTGCTGGCGCAACCCGCCAAAGCGATGGCGGCCAAAGCGATAACGGGATGACGAAGGCTTGCTGCGGTGTTGCTGTTCATAGAGCGGTAGAGCATGATGATGTCCTTGATTTTGATAGATGCGTGACGCTAGATGCAATTGTTGCCAATCGCTGATGCAGATACGCATCATTCTTCGTTTTGGATTCAGTTGGGCAAACTCTTGCCAAAACTGATCAAATTGCGTTTGGGATGAATTGGGCTCAAAAAATGAGACAAATCAGCACCTCGCCCTTATAGAATATGCGCAGTACGCTACGAAATTTATAGTGAGACAACACATGAGACTGCAAGACAAATCCATCATCGTCACCGGTAGCGGCAACGGCATTGGCGAAGGCATTGCCAAGCGGCTCGCGCAAGAAGGCGCTCGCGTTGTGGTGAACGACATCAACGCCGCAGGCGGGCAGCGCGTGGCGGCAGAGATTGCGGCCGCTGGCGGGCAAGCGATTTTTGTGGCGGCAGACATGACTAAATCTGCAGAGGTCAAAGCACTGGTAGAGGCTGCGGTGGCGAAGTTTGGGGGCCTGCATGCCTTCGTCAACAACGCAGGCTGGACGCATCGCAACCAGCCTGCACTTGATGTGAGCGAGGAAGATTTTGACCGCTGCTATGCGATCAACATGAAAAGCATTTACCTGTCCACGATTCACGCCACACCCATCTTCCGCGCAGCAGGCGGGGGCAGCTTCATCAACATTGCCTCCACCGCCGGCGTGCGCCCGCGCCCAGGGCTGACTTGGTACAACGGGTCCAAAGGCGCTGTCATCACCACCAGCAAGAGCCTGGCCGCAGAATTGGGCCCCGACAACATCCGCGTCAACTGCATCAACCCCGTCTTCAACCCCACCACCGGCCTAGGCCAAGACTTCGCAGGCGGCGAACTCACCGAAGAACGCCTCGCCAAATTCCGCGCCAGCATTCCGCTCGGGCGCTTTTCCACCGCGCTCGATGTGGCCAACGCCGTGCTGTATTTGGCGAGTGATGAAGCGGCATTTATCAGTGGCGTGTGTCTTGAGGTGGATGGGGCGAGGTGCGTTTAAGCGCCTCTTGCGCCTTACTCGCCACGGCCTGCACGGTTATTGAATTGCGGATTCAATGTCATTCATGAACAAATGTCTCGTTTTGATGATCGCCTTGCTTGTCAATACAGCGGCTCAAGCCACCAACCTTTGCGCCGGCCTGACCAGCTATCCTGTGCAGCCTTTGATAGGCGGCAAAGCCTTTGATTTGTGCAAACTCGATGCCAGGGCGGCGAAAGCAGTGTTGATCGTCAATACCGCGAGCCAATGCGGTTTCACCCCGCAATACGAAGGCTTGGAAAAACTCCATCAGCGCTTCAAAGCGCAGGGCTTGCTTATTGTGGGTATTCCAGCCAATGATTTCGGAGCGCAAGAAAAAGGCGCCAACAAAGAAATCGCGCAGTTTTGCCAGATCAACTACGGCGTGAGCTTCACAGTGGCGGAGAAGCTGCAAACGCCGATTGGCAAAGATCCACTCTATGCCAAGCTCATTGCCATCTCCCGCAAAGCGCCTGGCTGGAATTTTCACAAGTACTTGGTTGATGCCAAAGGCAAGGTGCAAAGCTTTGACTCAAGCACTGAACCTTTGTCGCCTGCTTTAATCTCAGCTGTGCAAGCTGCGCTCAAACCCTGAGTGTGAGACTGGCTTTCAAGGTTGATAATCAAGTCATGTCCGAACGCGTCATTCCCCTTTTCGATCAACGCCTTGCCGCGTTCAAGGCTGAAATTCCTGTGCATAAAATAGCAGCTGCTGGCTTGCTGAGCGACACGCTTGGCCGCCCTTTGCGCGATTTACGTATTAGCGTCACAGATCGCTGCAACTTCCGCTGCGCTTACTGCATGCCCAAGGAAGTGTTCGACAAAGACTATCCTTATTTGCCGCAAACTTCCCTGCTCTCCTTCGAGGAAATCACGCGCACTTCAAAGCTCTTCGTGGCGCACGGCGTGCGCAAGCTGCGCCTCACGGGCGGCGAGCCGCTGCTGCGAAAAAACTTAGAAGTGTTGATCAACATGCTGGCCGCGATTGAAACGCCTAATGGCGAGCCGCTCGACATCACGCTCACGACAAACGCCAGCCTGCTCAAGAAAAAAGCCCGTGCATTGAAGGAGGCAGGTTTGAAGCGCCTCACTGTCAGCCTAGATGGGCTAGACGACACGATTTTTCGCAGCATGAATGACGTGGATTTCCCAGTTGCCGATGTGCTCGCGGGTATTGAAGAAGCGCGGGCAGTAGGCTTCAAAAGCATCAAGGTCAACATGGTCGTCAAGCGCGGCACCAACGATCAAGAAATCTTGCCCATGGCGCGACATTTCAGAGGCAGCGGCGTGACGCTGCGCTTCATCGAATACATGGATGTGGGCGCAACGAATGGCTGGCGCATGAACGAAGTCTTGCCCTCACGCGAAGTGATGGAGCGCATTCATGCCCAGCTACCTTTGGTGCAACTGGAGGCCAGCGCACCCGGCGAAACGGCTGAGCGATGGGGTTATGCTGATGCAAGCGGCAAGTATGACGCCGATTTAGGTGAAATTGGCCTGATCAGCAGCGTCACACAAGCCTTCTGCGGCGATTGCAACCGCGCCCGCTTGTCCACAGATGGCAAGCTTTACCTGTGCCTCTTCGCCAGCCAAGGTCACGACCTGCGCAGCCTGATCCGAGGCGGCGCAAGCGACGAAGACATCACCTCAGCAATAGGCCACATCTGGCAGCGCCGCGATGACCGCTACTCCCAACTGCGCAGCGAGCTGCCGCAAGATAGTTCCACCGGCGCTCGCAGGGTGGAAATGAGTTACATCGGAGGTTGATGATGAGCATGATCACAGCGGTCGTTTTGGCCGGAGGCCGGGGATCGCGTATGGGCGGAGTCGACAAGGGTTTGCAAAATTTTCGCGGCATGCCTCTCGTCATGCATACGCTGATGCGTTTGCAGATGCAGGAAGGTGCGCTGATTGGCGAGAGCATGGTCAATGCGAATCGGAATTTATCGGCGTATGAATCGATGGGCGTGTCTGTGTGGCCAGATGCTTCGCCCGATGAATTTGCCGGGCCGCTGGCGGGCTTTCTCACGGGGCTAGAGAGATGTGAATCGCCGTATTTGCTCACCGTGCCTTGCGACACCCCTTTATTCCCGCTCGATCTTGCACAGCGCTTGATGCAAGCCCTGGAAGACGAAGACGCTGAAATCGCCATGGCCTGCGCGCCTGAGCTAGACGAGCAAGGCAATAGCAGCACGCGCGCTCAGCCCGTGTTTTGCCTGATGCAAGCCCGCCTGATGGAAAGCCTCATGACCTTCATGCAAGGCGGTGGCCGCAAGATTGACAAATGGACGGCACAACACCGCACCGCGCTCGTCGCTTTTGACACCCCCACAGACAGCGCGCAAGCTTTCGCCAACGCCAACACGCTCGCCGAGCTGCATGCGCTGGAATGATCCTTCGCCTACCGACTCTTTCTGCCTCTAAAATCTTGCCCATGACCAATAAAATCATCCCCATCCAGCCCCTGCGCTCAGCCAACATCACCGAAGGCAAATCACGCGCCCCCAATCGCTCCATGTATTACGGCATGGGCTACAAAGAATCTGATTTCGGCAAACCGATGGTCGGCGTGGCCAATGGCCACAGCACCATCACGCCTTGCAACAGCGGCTTGCAAAAGCTGGCCGATGCAGCCATTGAAGGCATCATCGAAGCCGGTGGCAATGCGCAAGTGTTTGGCACACCCACGATTTCGGATGGCATGGCCATGGGTACGGAAGGCATGAAGTATTCGCTAGTCAGCCGCGAAGTGATTTCCGATTGCATCGAAACCTGCGTGCAAGGCCAGTGGATGGATGGCGTCGTCGTCGTCGGCGGTTGCGACAAGAATATGCCCGGCGGCCTGATGGGCATGCTGCGTGCCAATGTGCCCGCGATCTATGTGTATGGTGGAACAATTTTGCCCGGTCGCTACAAAGGCCAAGATTTGAATATCGTGAGCGTGTTTGAAGCTGTCGGCCAAAACGCTGCGGGCAACATGAGCGATGAAGATTTGCGCGAAATCGAAATGCGCGCCATCCCCGGCACAGGCTCTTGCGGCGGCATGTACACCGCCAACACCATGTCTTCCAGCTTCGAAGCGCTAGGCATCTCCCTGCCCTACTCTTCCACCATGGCGAATCCACATGACGAGAAGCAAAACTCTGCCAAAGAATCTGCCAAAGTGCTGATCGAAGCCATCAAAAAAGACATCAAGCCGCGCGATATCGTCACGAAAAAAGCGATTGAAAATGCCGTGGCCGTCATCATGGCCACCGGCGGCTCCACCAACGCTGTGCTCCACTTTTTAGCCATTGCCCACACCGCAGGCGTAGAGTGGACGATTGACGATTTTGAGCGCATGCGTAAAAAAGTGCCTGTGATTTGTGATCTGAAGCCGAGCGGCAAATACCTAGCTGTCGATCTGCACAAAGCAGGTGGTATTCCGCAAGTGATGAAAATTTTGCTCAATGCCAGCTTGCTGCATGGCGATTGCATCACCATCACTGGTGAGACGATTGCCGAGGTGTTGAAAGACGTGCCCGATCAGCCCCGTGCAGATCAAGATTGCATTCGCCCAATTGATAAAGCGCTCTATAAAGAAGGCCATCTCGCCATCCTCAAAGGCAATCTCAGCCCCGAAGGCGCAGTCGCGAAAATCACTGGCTTGAAAAACCCCGTAATGACGGGCCCTGCCAAATGTTTTGACGATGAACAATCTGCGCTCAAAGCCATCTTGGCTGGCAAGATCACCCATGGTGACGTGATGATCTTGCGCTATCTCGGCCCCAAAGGCGGCCCCGGCATGCCCGAAATGCTCGCTCCCACCGGCGCACTCATTGGCGCAGGCTTGGGCGAAACCGTTGGCCTGATTACTGACGGCCGCTTTTCCGGTGGCACATGGGGCATGGTGGTTGGCCACTGCGCGCCAGAAGCTTTTGAGGGCGGCACGATTGCCTTGGTGGAGGATGGCGACAGCGTGACGATTGACTCCAAGCAACTGATCTTGCAGCTCAACGTCGATGATGCAGAAATCGCCCAACGCAAAGCCCAATGGAGGCAACCCGCGCCGCGCTACACACGCGGTGTGCAAGCGAAGTTTGCTTTCAATGCATCTAGCGCATCCACTGGCGCGGTGCTTGATCTTTATTGAAGGCTTCTTTGTCTATCATTTCAAATGGGGCTTTGCGCCCCATTTTTTTTGCCGAATCGGCCACGGATCATTTTAAAAACTGCGCAGAACCATCTTTCAATCTTAGGGCTTCATTCAGCCATCTTGAGCGTGCAAAAGGGTCACATGAATTATCAGAGTAACGTTGGATGTATGAATGACTATTAATTCAACAGCACTTCGCGCAGTATTTATAACGGCTGCAGCCGAAAATACTTAAAAAATCAAACCGAACAAGTGCGGAACCCAATAAACCCGCCATCGCGCTCAGGCTGCGCAAAGCCGCGAAACGTAGGCACTTTCATGCGTTCGCGGGTAGCCCAGCTTGCGCCGCGCAGGGTTTTACTGTGTTCGAAATGCGCCGGGCTGCCCAGATGCCAAGGCGATGCGATGAAGCCGGGATAGGGGCTAAAGGTATTGAGCGTCCATTCCCACACATCCCCCCATCTAAAGCCTTGGCCAGCCAACTTGCTTGCCGCGATTTCCCACTCCACTTCGGTAGGCAATCGCCTGCCTGCCCAATGCGCATAAGCCTGTGCTTCATGCCAACTCACATGCTGCACACTGTTGCTTGCCGCCATGCGCTGCATGCGGCCAAAGCGCATTTGCATTACCGCACCGCTGGCCACACCAATTTGCTCGACATAGCGCGGCGCACGGCGGCTCTCGCTGGTCTGGGCTGAGATGCTTTGTAGCCATTGCTGGCCACTCTCGCTCCAATGCGCCATGTCGTCATAGCCGCCATCATCCACAAACTCTACAAACTGCGCCCAGCTCACCGGCTGCGCATCAATCTCAAATTCCGGCACGCTCACTTCATGTTGCGGCGCTTCGTTGTCAAACGAGAAGCCTTGGCTCGTTGCGCCCATCTGCCAACGCGTAGCCGGCACAAGCATGTGCGTGCGCGAGGCCAAGGCGCTCATGGGCGGCACAGGCAGCTTCAGTCCGAGCGTTTGCGCCATCACGATGAATTGCTCGCCGATCTGATCTTCGCGCGCGAGTGCGAGGCGAAAGAAATACAAACCGTCATCCGTGGGCGAAGCTTTTTCAAGTAACTCAAGCGTGGTTTCTAAGGTTTCGAGCAAATAGCTTTTGATAGATAGGAGATCGGGGAAAGTTTGCGTCCATCGCTCAGCGCGGCTGGAAAGGCGCGGATCGAAGCAGGCATCTGCGTGCGGCTCAATCGAAGCGAGCAAGGTGGGCTGCTGCGGGCATTGCAGCCCCATTTGGCGGTGCGTGTTGCGCCCCACCCAATATTCTTGAAACCAACCCGCATGCCCAAGCAACCACAGCGGCGGCAGCACCTCACTCATGCGGGGCACTGACAAATAAGCGGCAAAGCGCAAGTCAGGCACCAAGCGCTCAAATTCAGCCATCAGGTGCAGCGTGTGATTACGCGCATCCATCAACGCCAGAGAAAGCAAATCTGCACCCGCGTTGCGCATGTGCGGCGAATCAATAGACAACAGTGGAGCAGACGCTTGGCTTGGCACGGTGTGAAGGCAATACAAATGATTTATAGGCTTTTGTTTTGATTCTGCCTGATTCAAAAAAATGTCGCGCCGCGCCCGAATTGCCCCAGCTTCGCCATGATGTGTGGCCAAACCCATGTGCGGCTAGGGAATACCCCAGCTACTCGTGTCAGGCTTTTGCCAGAGCGGTCTTGCGAAGTAGAGCGACAATGCATCATCTGCTATGCAAACTTGTATTTGAATTTGATCTTGTGTTGGCAGCTTGAAAACCCTGTAAGGAAACATCCCCATGTCTGGACTTTTGTCACTGTCGAGCTTGATTGACCGACTCACTACCTTAATAGGTAAATTAAGTATGTGGCTGATCTTAGCCACCACATTAATCAGCGCAGGCAACGCCATCGTGCGCAAAGCCTTTGATATCAGCTCCAACGGCTTGCTTGAAATTCAGTGGTATTTGTTTGCCGCTGTTTTCATGCTCGGCGCTGGTTATGGCTTTTTGAAGAATTCGCATGTGCGGATTGACTTCATTTCCTCACGCCTCACAGACCGCACGCGCAATTGGATCGATGTCGGCGGCATACTTTTCGTACTGTTTCCCCTGTGTGTGCTGCTCATCACGCTCAGCTGGCCACCCTTCATGGGCGCATTTAACAATGGCGAGATGAGCCAAAATGCAGGCGGCTTGATTCGCTGGCCCGTTTACATGCTCGTGCCCGTTGGCTTTAGCTTGTTAATGCTCCAAGGCATCTCCGAGCTGATTAAGCGCATCGCTTTCTTGCGCGGCGTGATCGCCGATCCGATTGGCGGCGATGCTGGCAAATCGGATGACCAGATTGCCGCTGAGCGACTTGAGGCCGAATTGGCCGAGCGCTTGGCTGTTGAAAAAGTCATTCCATCAACCACAAAGGCGGGAGCGTAAATCATGCAAGAAGTCTCTTTCCTCGCACAAAATTTTGTGCCTTTGATGTTTGTTGGCCTTTTCATTGTCTTGCTAACGGGCTTTCCTGTCGCTTTCGGCTTGGCAGCCGTGGGCTTAGCTTTTGGCTTTGTGGGTATGGAAGCGGGCTTGTTCCCAGCCACGCTGTTTCAGGCTTTGCCTTCGCGTATTTTCGGCATCATGCAAAATGACACCTTGCTGGCGATTCCGTTCTTTACCTTCATGGGGATTATTCTTGAACGATCCGGCATGGCTGAAGATTTGCTCGAGACCGTCGGCCAAGTGTTTGGCCCGCTGCGCGGTGGCTTGGCTATCGCGGTGATCTTGGTGGGCGCATTGCTGGCTGCAACGACTGGCGTGGTGGCCGCAGCCGTGATTTCCATGGGCTTGATCTCCTTGCCGATCATGCTGCGCTACGGCTACAGCCGCGTGATTGCCACCGGCACGATCACGGCCTCTGGCACGCTTGCGCAAGCCATTCCGCCATCGCTCGTGCTCATCGTGCTGGCTGATCAGCTGGGCCGCTCTGTGGGTGACATGTATTCTGGCGCTCTGGTGCCCGGCTTAATGCTAGTGGGTTTGTATATTTTCTTCATCGTGATGGTGGCGATTTTCAAGCCCACCTTGGTGCCGCCGCTGCCGCCTGAGGCACGTATTTACAAAGAAGCCAATGGCGCTTCTGGCCACAAGTCTTTGCTGTTCCTCGTGGCTTTGTGTGCAGTTGCTGGTTTTGCTTGGTCTCGCATTCACAACGCGGTACTTACGCCGCTGCTTGAGCGTCCTTTGCCTGCGCCAGGCGATGAAATTGTGATTTTGTCGCTGACCTTGGCATCTTTGCTCGGCTTAGGCTTGGCGTTGATCAACAGCGCCACCAAAATGGGCTTGCTCTCCAAATTGGCTGAGCGCGTGACCTATGTGCTCATGCCGCCGCTGATTTTGATCTTTTTGGTGCTCGGCACCATTTTCCTCGGTGTGGCAACACCCACCGAAGGCGGCGCAATGGGCGCATTGGGCGCATTGATTCTTGCGATGGGCAAAAAGCGTTTGAACTTCGATCTGCTCAAGCAGGCGCTAGAAAACACTGCGAAGCTGGCCAGTTTCGTGCTCTTCATCTTGATCGGCTCCACCGTCTTCAGCTTCACATTTAACGCGGCAGACGGCCACATCTGGGTCGAGCATCTGTTCGTCGGCATGCCCGGCGGAGCCTGGGGCTTCTTGATTGTGGTGAATATTTTGGTGTTCATCTTGGGCTGCTTCATCGACTTCTTTGAAATCGCCTTCATCGTGATCCCGCTGCTCGCGCCTGTGGCCGAGAAAATCTTGCCCGGCATCGTGCCTTGGATGACGCCGGATGAAGTGATGATTTGGTTCGGCGTGATCATCGCAATGAATCTGCAAACTTCCTTCCTCACGCCGCCCTTTGGATTTGCGCTTTTCTATCTGCGCTCAGTAGCGGCAAAGTTTGATTACCGGGATCGCGTGACCAAGGAGTTGATTCCCGCTGTGACCACGACCGAGATCTATAAGGGCTCAATTGCATTCATCTGCTTACAGCTGATTATGGTAGCCGCAGTGATGATCTTCCCAACACTTGTGACAGGTGGTATTGAGAAGGTCGAAAAGCTCAACGCCGATCAAGTGATGGAGCAGCTGCAAATGCCAAAATCGGAAGAGGAAGCAAAGCCAGGTGATCCTGTCAAACCTGGTGAGGAAGCCAAGCCTGGCGAGACATCTTCTAAAGAGAAGGAAGACGATCCAATGAAGGCGCTGATGGAAGCCAATGAGAAAGATCAGAAGAAGTAATTTTGCTTCGCGTCTTTTCAAATCTAAGGAGCTTTCGGGCTCCTTTTTTTCTGTGCTTCTGTTGGCATGCTACGGCCTGTGATTGGCGAGGAGAGTTTCAATTTCAACACGCCAATATCTTTGAAGTAGCTACGCTGGGCGAGCCAAAATAACAAGAGTGGCTAACAGTCCACGGCTGAGCGGTATTCGCAGCCGCGATTTTGTGAGAGAGTCACTCGTTTAACTCGCGGCGAAGCCGCGCATCCTCCGACAAACGAACTCATGAGCGGCTGCGAATACCGCTCAGCCGTGGCCGGCCCATGCAAAAAACTATAAAAATAATAGCAACCCGCGCAATAAATACAACGACTAATCACCTAAACAGCAATATAAAGGCATAAAAAAACCGCCCCAAGGAGCGGTTTTTAAAGATCATTGCCCGAAGGCAAAGAATCACAGTTTTTGCGATTGCATGAACTGGTCAAAACGCATTTCCGTGAAACGAAACCAGAGGTTCTGGTCGCGGCGGAAGGCGGAGTAGTCGGAGTAAATTTTCTTCCAATCAGGATTGGATTCAGACAACTCAGCATACAAGCCCATGGCTTGCTTGAAGGCCTCGTCCATCACGACTTTCGGGAAAGGCACAACTTTGGTCTTCGCAGCCACGAGCTCTTTCAGAGCCTGCGGGTTCTTGGCATCGTACTTGGCTTGCATGTCGGTGTGAGCGTATGCGGCAGCAGATTCCAAAATCGCTTTGTTTTCAGCAGAGAGCTTGTCGTAAGCGGTCTTGTTGACGTAAGCGTCCAACTGTGGGCCACCTTCCCACCAGCCTGGGTAGTGGTAGAACGGAGCAACTTTGTTGAAACCCAGTTTTTGATCGTCATAAGGACCGACCCACTCAGCTGCATCAATCGTGCCTTTTTCCAGAGCTTGATAAATCTCGCCGCCAGGAATGTTTTGTGGCACAACACCCATACGGGAGAGCACTTTACCAGCGAAGCCGCCAGCACGGAATTTCAAGCCCTTCATGTCGGCCAAGGTCTTGATTTCTTTGCGATACCAGCCGCCCATTTGAGCACCGGTGTTACCCATTGGGAAGTTCACGACGTTGTATTTTGCATAAAACTCACGCATGAGCTTCAGGCCGTTGCCTTGGTACATCCACGATGTCATCTGACGGCTATTCAGGCCGAAAGGAATCGCGCAACCCAGAGCGAATGCATCGTTCACGCCGAAGAAGTAGTACGGTGCGGTGTGCACCATCTCGGTCGTACCTTTTTGGATGTTGTCCACCATGCCTGCGATCGCGGGCATCAGCTCGCCACCGGGGTGCACGGAAATCTGGAATTTGCCGCCAGACATTTCGCCAACTTTCTTGGCAAAGGTCTCTGCTGCACCGTAGATGGTATCCAGCGCCTTAGGGAAGCTGGAAGCCAGGCGCCAACGAATGGCTTCCTGTGCGTGAACTGCGGGTGCAACACCAGCAGCGAGGACACCGGCGATACCGGCGTTTTTAAGAGCTACGCGACGATCCATGTAGGAATCTCCTTGGAGACTTTATGCCGTTTTCAGCATTCGGTCTGGTTGAACATCTCTCACACTATGCATTGAGTGCACAGCGATCAAGGACTGTTTAAGTCAATAAGGATTGTAGGGAGCGCACCCTAACAACCGTTGGGGGTTTTCCCTTGAGAAAGGCCTTATAAAGCCAATGCTTCAGGCTTCTGTCAGATTGTCGTCAGTGCGGGCATTTTCATGCAAAGCGCTGGCGAATGCTTGCTGCGATACCTGTAGCATCTAAGCATTGGTTGCGCAGCAGTTTGGCTGGGTCACCGTGTTCGATAAAGACATCGGGCAAGCCGAGATTGAGCACCGGTTTTGTGATGCGCAACTGCTGCAAAGCTTCCAACACCGCCGAACCTGCGCCGCCCATCAGGCAACCTTCTTCAAGCGTGACGAGGCTCTCATGAGAGCCAGCCACTTCGAGCAGCAGATCCATATCGATCGGCTTAGCCCAGCGCATGTTGACGACTGTGGCATTTAATTTTTCTGCTGCTTCCAGCGCAGGATAGAGCATCGTGCCGAAGCTCAAAATGGCTATTTTTTTTCCTTGGCGCACGATCTCCGCTTTGCCAAAAGGCAGACCGGTGAGTTCTTTAGAGGGCTGCTTGCCCGCACCCGCACCACGCGGATACCGCACGGCGACGCTGTGGTTTTGCTCAAAGGCCGTGGTGAGCATGGCGCGGCATTCGAATTCGTCTGCTGGGCAGGCCACTGAGATGTTTGGAATGCAGCGCAGATAGGCGATGTCATACGCACCTGCATGCGTGGCGCCATCTGCGCCCACCAAGCCAGCGCGATCGAGCGCAAAGACAACAGGCAGATTTTGAATCGCCACGTCGTGAATCAGCTGGTCGTAGCCGCGCTGTAAAAACGTGGAGTAAATCGCCAGCACTGGCTTCATGCCTTCGCAGGCTAGGCCAGCGGCAAAGGTGACGGCATGCTGCTCAGCAATGCCCACATCGTGATAGCGCTCAGGAAAGCGCTTCTCAAATTCCACCATGCCTGAGCCTTCACGCATGGCGGGCGTGATGCCGACCAAGCGGCTGTCTTGTTCGGCCATATCGCAGAGCCATTGGCCGAAGATTTGCGTGAACGTGGGTTTGGCAGGCGCGGTGGATTTTGTCAAACCAACCGCTGGATCGAATTTGCCTGGGCCGTGATACGCGATCGGATCAGCTTCGGCGAGCTTGTAGCCCTGGCCTTTTTTCGTGACGACGTGAAGAAATTGTGGCCCCGCACCTTTTTCCATCAGGAGTTTGACGTTTTCCAGCATCGGAACCAAGGAATCAAGATCATGGCCATCAATCGGGCCGATGTAGTTGAAACCAAAATTCTCAAACAGAGTCGCCGGAATAACCAAGCCTTTGGCCTGCTCTTCGAGGCGCTTGGCCAACTCAAACAACGGCGGCATCGGTTTGAGCAATTGCTTACCCACATTTTTCGCCGCTGAATAAAAGCGTCCGCTCATGAGCTGAGCCAAATAGCGGTTCAACGCGCCCACAGGCGGCGAGATGCTCATGTCGTTGTCATTGAGCACCACAAGCAACGGTAAGCCTGGCTGCACACCCGCGTTGTTCATCGCTTCAAAGACCATGCCAGCGGTCATTGCGCCATCGCCAATGATGGCGACGCTGTGTCTTTGAATACCCTGCGTTTTCGCGCCAATAGCCATGCCCAAGGCGGCTGAAATCGAGGTAGAAGAATGCGCGGTGCCAAAGGTGTCGTATTCGCTTTCATCGCGGCGCGGAAAGCCGCTGATGCCGCCAAGCTGGCGCAACGTGTGCATCTGATCGCGCCGACCGGTGAGTATTTTGTGCGGATAGGTTTGATGACCCACATCCCACACGAGACGATCATGCGGTGTATTGAAGACGAAATGCAACGCAACCGTGAGCTCGACTGTACCGAGGTTGGAGCTCAAATGGCCCCCCGTTTTAGAGACGGATTGCAGCAGATACTCGCGCAACTCATCAGCCACGGTGGTGAGATCAGCGCGGGGAATTTTGCGCAGATCAGCGGGCGCGTTGATCGTGTCAAGCAATTGAAGGGAGGTCATAACTGAAATCTATTTACTATTAAATTGATAGCACTTTGCACATATTCTATAACGGCTAGTGGCCGATTTGGTATAAAAAGTGGCATGTCAATGCGCACGCTGCACCACCATGTCTGCCAAGGCGCGCAGCGTGCCCGTCTGCGCCAGCGTGCTCGCATCAAGCGCTGCAATCGCTGTGGCGTACAGCTCTTGTGCATACGCCTGCGAGCGAGCGAGCCCCAAGATCGACACATACGTCGGCTTGTTTGCTTCTGCATCTTTGCCAGCGGTTTTGCCCAACGTGACGGAATCCGCCGTCACATCCAAAATATCGTCGACCACTTGAAAGGCCAAGCCCATCGCGTGGCCGTAAGTTAGCAAAGCTTGGGATTGCACAGCCGTGGCCGCGCCGCAAGCAGCGCCCATCATCACACTGGCTTGCAAGAGCGCGCCGGTTTTCAGCTCATGCATTTTCTGCAACTGCACTTCATCCAGAACCTGGCCCACGCTGGCCAAATCAATCGCCTGCCCGCCTGCCATACCCGCCTCGCCCGCAGCGCGAGCCAGCAGTGCGCAGAGTTTGGCTTGCATCGCTTCTGGCACGCTACCGTCCAGCGGTGTCAGTAATTCAAAGGCCAACGCTTGCAATGCATCGCCTGCCAGCAAAGCGGTGGCTTGGCCAAATTTCACATGCACTGTGGGTTTGCCGCGCCGCAATACATCGTTGTCCATACAGGGCATATCGTCGTGCACCAAACTGTAGGCATGGATCAGCTCCACGGCGCAAGCCGCTCTTAAAGCAGCATGTGGATTGCCTCCGAGGCTTTCGCAGGCCGCCAAAGCTAGCAGCGGCCGCAGGCGCTTTCCACCGCCGAGCACGGCATAACGCATCGCATCACCCAAGCCCGCAGGCGCATTCAAAGGCACCCCATCCGCCAAAGCCTGTTCCACCTGCGTACAGCGTGCCTGATTCCAGGCTGAAAAATTCAAGTCGGTCATCTAGCTAGATCCCGCCCAGTTCAAGAAGTTGCGCTGCCATCGAGTAGCTTGATTTGCTGCTCTACTGCAGCAAGCTTATCGCGGCAAATTCTCAGCAAAGCAGCACCCCTTGAGTAGCCTGCGAGCAGTTCATCCAAGGGCATGTCGCCCGAATCCATGCGCGCCACCAAAGCTTCCAGCGCCTGCAAAGCGGCTTCGTAGGTCAAATCTGCATCAGGAGCGGAATCGGAATCGGGTTTGGCGGCGGCTTTGGGCATGGTGTGAAATTGGTAAAACTCAATTTTAGGCGCTGAGCAGAGGCTTTCGTGAGGCGAAAGTGAACTGGTTCACCTGTTCTTTTACAGGGAGCATGCCTATCGAAGGGTAAAATGCCTCTTTGGACAACGTTTGGGTTGCCCCATTTTTATATTGTTCTGCGTTGCCAAACATGACCGACCTGAGCCTCACACGCCACCTCTCTCATTTGCAGACCGCTCCTCTGCAAGTTTCCAGCTATTTTGACCCAGCCACCTACCAGGCTGAGCAGCGGCGTATTTTCTCGCAATCGCCGAAATATGTCGGCCACAGTCTGGCTGTGCCAAATGTGGGCGACTATTACGCCCTGCCGCAGGAAGGCGAAGGCCGTGTTTTGATGCGCACGCCTGATGGAAAAAATGGCTCACACCTAGAACTGATTTCCAACGTCTGCCGTCACCGCCAAGCCGTGATGCTGCATGGCCGTGGCCACCAGGAGCAATCCAACATCATCTGCCCCCTGCACCGCTGGACATACGACACCTCTGGCCAGCAGCCCACTGGTACGCTTATCGGCGCCCCGCATTTCGAGCACGACCCGTGTTTGAACCTCAACAACTACGCTCTGCAATCATGGAATGGCCTGCAATTTGATGCAGCATCCACCCAGCGCACCGATCTCAATCAACTCTTCCAAGGCATGAAAGCCGCCAAAGATTTAGATTTCTCTGGCTATGTGTTTAATCGCGTCACCCAACACGAATGCGCCTATAACTGGAAAACCTTCATCGAAGTCTATTTAGAGGACTATCACGTCGGCCCCTTCCACCCCGGCCTCGGCCAGTTCGTGGCCTGCGATGAATTGCAATGGGAGTACGGCGCAAATTGGAGCGTGCAAACCGTGGGCGTGGCTGACAAACTCGGCAAGCCCGGCAGCGAGGTTTACCAAAAATGGCACGATGCCGTGCTCAACTTCCGCAACGGCCAGCCCCCCGCCCACGGCGCGATCTGGCTCACGCTTTACCCTACCGTCATGGTCGAGTGGTATCCCCACGTGCTCACCGTCAGCACGCTCTACCCCCAAGGCCCACAAAAGACGCTGAACCTCGTTGAATTCTTCTACCCCGAAGAAATCGCCGCCTTCGAGCCCGATTTCATCACCGCCCAACAAGCCGCATACATGGAAACCTGCGAAGAAGATGACGAAATCGCCCTGCGCATGGACGCAGGCCGCAAAGCCCTGCTAGCGCGCGGCGACAACGAATCCGGGCCGTATCAGAGCCCGATGGAAGACGGCATGCGGCATTTTCACGATTGGTATGTGAAGGCGATGGGCTGAATTAGATCGGTGGCTTTGAGAAAAGATTTGCTATATATTTGATAGCATTAAACGCATATTCTATAACGGAAAAGTGCCGAAATCTTTCAAAATCTGCAAGCTTTTCTGTTCTCAGGCATCATTGCGGACATGAACGAAAACACCCCTTACACTCCTCCAAAAATCTGGACACCACCCGAATCAAGCGGTGGTCGTTTTGCAAATATCAATCGCCCTGTAGCAGGCGCAACGCATAAGAAAGAGCTTCCTGTAGGCAAGCATCCCTTGCAGCTGTATTCACTCGGCACGCCCAATGGCGTAAAAGTCACTGTGATGCTCGAAGAGCTGCTGGCCGCTGGGCACAGCGGCGCAGAATACGACGCTTGGCTGATTCGCATTAACGAAGGTGCGCAGTTTGGCAGTGGCTTTGTGGGAGCCAATCCGAATTCAAAAATTCCTGTGCTCGTGGATCACAGTTTGGCCAAGCCGCTGCGCATATTTGAATCCGGCGCGATTCTGATTTATCTTGCTGAAAAGTTTGGCGCTTTCCTGCCCACGCAAACCGAAAAACGCGCGCAATGCATGTCTTGGCTGATGTGGCAGATGGGCAGCGCGCCTTTCTTGGGCGGTGGCTTTGGGCATTTTTATGCCTACGCGCCCGAAAAAATCCAATACGCGATTGACCGCTATGCGATGGAAGTCAAACGTCAAATGGATGTGCTTGATCGGCATTTGGCAGACAACCGCTTCCTCGTGGGAGACGACTACTCAATAGCTGACATGGCCACTTGGCCTTGGTATGGCTTGCTGGCCAAAGGCTATTTGTATGAGGCCGGCGAGTTTTTGCAAGTGCAAACCTACACCCACGTGCTGCGCTGGGCCGACGAGATCATGGCGCGCCCTGGTGCCAAGCGTGGCCGCATGGTCAATCGTGTGCAAGGCGAGCTTTCCAGCCAATTGCACGAGCGCCACGACGCAAGCGATTTCGACACCCAGACGCAAGACAAAATTGCCAAGCCAGTATGAGCGCAATCATTCTTTACGACTGCGCCTCAGCGCCCAGCCCGCGCCGCGCCCGCATCTTTTTGGCTGAAAAAGGCGTGGAATTCGAGACAGTGCAGGTCGATTTACGCGCTGGCGAGCAACTGGGTGATGCCTACCGCACGATCAACCCACAATGCACCGTACCCGCGCTGCGCACGGATGATGGCGCTATGCTCACCGACAACGCTGCGATTGCAGCTTACCTTGAAGCGCGTTACCCAGAGCTGCCGCTCATGGGCATCACAGCGCAAGAAAAAGCCGAGATCGCCAGTTGGCACTGGCGCGCCGAGTTCGAAGGCCTGATGGCGATTGCCGAAACCCTGCGCAATAGCTCGCCAGCGATGGCGAATCGCGCCCTGCCCGGCCCGGTGAACTACCAGCAGATTCCCGAGCTAGCTGAGCGCGGCTTAGCCCGATTGCAGCAATTTCTCAACATACTGAATACCCATCTAGAAGGCCGAGACTTCATCGCCGCCAATCAATTCAGCGTGGCAGACATCACAGCGGTGGTTGCGGTGGATTTTGCGCGGATTGTGAAAGTCAAACCTGGCGAGCAGCATCCGCATTTGCTGCGCTGGCGGGCGAAAATGGGTGAACGGGCTTCGATGGTGATTTAGGGTATATTTTTAAGCGTTTTAGGTCTCTACCCGTTATATATTGTGCGCAGAGTGCTATCTAATTGATAGTGTTCAACCGTTCACCCTGAGCCTGTCGAAGGGTTCGCGTGCTGTATGTTTCGCTCTACCAGTTGCATCTGCGGCCTAGCGTCGCGAAGTTACCCCATGCTCTGCGCTTTATAGTTGGTGCGTACGATTGAAAACATCTTCTTTGAGCCCGAAAACAGCGAGCAGCCAAGTATTTCAATTGGTGGCCTCAACTTGTAAGACTCAAGCCAAGCCCCGCGACAGATGCTCACACCGCTAGGAGCACGCCATGCAACCATCTCGATTTACTCTCATTTCCATAGCAATCTGCGCAGGTTCTATAACGGCTACCCATGCATTTGGCATGGAAAAGTGCTCTGCCAAGTCTGCGGCGCAGATCGTGCCTGTGGTTGATCTTTACACTTCTGAAGGCTGCAGTTCTTGCCCGCCTGCGGATGCTTGGCTCTCCACGCTGAAAAGCGCTCACAAAGAAGGCAAGGTGATCGCGCAGGCGTTTCATGTGAATTACTGGGATTACATCGGTTGGACGGATCGCTTCGCTGCGCCCATCTACACACAACGCCAGCGTGAGCTGTCTGCTCGCACGAATTTGAACAGCATTTACACGCCGCAAATCGCCAAAGATGGCCGCACGATTCGTGACTACGATGCCAGCAGCGCAGTGGCCAGCAAAGAGTCCGCGCAAGCGGCGATTGAGTTGCAGATGTTGGAAGCCAACCGCTTTGAAGCCAAGATTTCACCTTTGCAAGCTGGCGCGGCATGGAGCGCCTATTTCACTGTGACCGAGCATGAGCACATCAGCCGCGTGACCAAGGGGGAGAACAAAGGCGAGACTTTGAAGCATGATTTTGTGGTGCGCCAATATGTGCCACTGGGCTCATTTAATGGTGCGCAAACTTTGAAATTCAGCAGCCTCGCACCGACGGCCATGACTGGCAAAGAAGCCGGCAAAGCGCATCCGCGCCAGATCAATCTGGTGGTGACGGACAGCAAGAGCGGCAAAACCTTGCAGGCGCTCAGCTTGGGCTGCTGATCTATGTGCCATGAGGCGCATTGATTTCACAACCCTGTTCGTGCAAACCGTATCCGTTCGAGCTGAGCTTGTCGAAGCTATAGCAACCCTTCGACAAGCTCAGGGCGAACGGAAATACGCTTTGAGTATTGCGATTGATGTCTGAAACTGATCAATCTCTGTCAGATTGGGCACAGCAAAGCGAGCCTCAAAGCGCGACAATATGCGCATGAATTCCAGTAACCTACAAAAACTCTCCATGCATCAAGTGCTCATCGCGGGAGCGATGATCGTGACGCTTTCGATGGGTATTCGCCATGGCTTTGGCCTCTGGCTACAGCCGATCACGATGGCGCATGGCTGGACGCGGGAGAATTTCTCGTTTGCCATCGCTATTCAAAACCTCTCTTGGGGATTCTTCGGTATTTTCGCGGGCATGCTGGCAGATAAGTTTGGTGCCTTTCGCGTGATTGTGGGGGGCGCGGTGTTGTATGCGCTGGGCCTCGCCGGTATGGCGCTTTCCACCAGCCTGTTGATGTTCACGCTCACCACAGGCGTTTTGATAGGCGCTGCCCAAGCGGGCACGACGTATGCAGTGATCTACGGCGTGATTGGCCGCAATATTGATCCTGCCAAGCGCTCTTGGGCGATGGGCGTGGCCGCCGCTGCGGGCTCTTTTGGGCAATTTTTGATGGTGCCGACCGAGGGCTTTTTGATCAGTCATTTTGGCTGGCAGCAGGCGCTTTTGATTTTGACCACGGCCACCTTGCTGATCATGCCCTTGGCTTTCTTTTTGCGCGAAGCCAGCTTTGCTGGCGGCGCAGCGCCCGTGCGCGATCAATCGATTTGGGAGGCTTTGAAAGAGGCTTTTAAATACCCGAGCTTTCAGCTTTTGATGGCGGGCTATTTTGTGTGTGGCTTTCAAGTGGTTTTTATCGGCGTGCACATGCCCAGCTATTTGAAAGACAAAGGTCTCTCGCCGCAAGTGGCCAGTTATGCGCTGGCGCTGATTGGGCTGTTTAACGTATTTGGTACGTACATCGCGGGCTCGCTTGGGCAGCGAATACCAAAGAAATGGATTTTGAGCTTTATCTATTTGGCAAGAGCTGTTGCCATTTCTATCTTCTTAGTCGCACCACTCACACCTTGGAGCGTGTACATCTTCTCTAGCGTCATGGGCTTGCTGTGGCTCTCCACCATACCGCCGACCAATGCGACAGTAGCGCAGATTTTTGGCGTGGCGCATCTTTCCATGCTCGGCGGCTTTGTGTTTTTTAGTCACCAGATTGGCAGCTTCATGGGCGTGTGGCTGGGAGGCTATTTATATGACAAAACTGGCAGCTACGATGTTGTTTGGTACATCGCAATTGCACTCGGCATCTTCGCCGCCTTGGTGAATCTCCCGGTGCGGGAAGAAGCGATTTCGCGTAAATTACAAGCTGCTTGAATTCATCCTTCTCTGCCATGAGCAAATCCGCAAAACTCCTCGTCTACAGCGCATCCGTGCTTGCATGCGTGGGTGTCTTCTTGCTCTACATTCAGCCTGAATTCATGGTGATGCTGGCTGGGCAGATCTGGGCTTGTTTCTGAGCATAATTTTAAACAAAATAGGGCTTAGCCCGTTATATTACATGCGCAGAGTGCTATGAAAATTATAGTAATTACTGGAGCCTCTGAAGGCATTGGCGCTGAAGTTGCGCGGCAATTGGCGGCCTCGCACAAATCTGGCATCGGCCTCGTTTTAGCCGCTCGCAAGATGGATGCTGTGCAGGCTGTGGCCGCGCAATGCGAGGCTGCGGGCGCGAAGACGCTTTGCGTGCGCACGGATGTGGGCGTGCGTGAGGATTGCAGCGCGCTGATTTCTCAGGCCATGGCGACTTTTGGCCGGATTGATGCGCTCATCAACAACGCTGGCATTTCCGCGCAGGCGCTGCTTGAGGAAGTGCCCGCCGACAAACTCGGTTGGTATGAAGATGTGATGCGCATCAACTTGTGGGGCAGCGTGTGGTGTACGCATGCCGCCCTGCCCCATTTGATCGCGGCCAAGGGCAGCATCGTGGCGGTCAGCTCACTGGCGGGCATCGTGGGCGTGCCAGGACGCACGGCTTACAGCGCCTCCAAGTTTGCACAGGCTGGCTTTTTTGAAGCCCTGCGAGCGGAGATGAAGACGCATGGCGTCAGCGTGACCACCGCTTATCCCGGCGTGGTGCTGACACAGATTCGCCAGCATGGGCTCAATGCGCAAGGCGAGGCACTCGGTTCAAGCGGCTTGAAGGAAGATGGCGCGATGACGGTGCAGGAATGCGCACGCCTGATCGTCGAAGGCATGGAGCGGCGCGAGCGCGAAGTCGTGATGACAGGCAAAGGCAAGCTGGGGCGCTGGCTCAAGCTGATCGCGCCCGGGCTGCTGGAGAAAATCGCCCTGAACGCGGTAAAAACTGAGTTTCAACCGAAGTAAGCCAAGGGCTTCAGTATGCACGGCAGTGAAAACGTTTCGAGCTGGGTGGCGCGCTGGTCGCATCTTGTCTCGCATGACGTGGCTGCTGGCCGCGTGCTCGATGTGGCTGGCGGCGCAGGGAGGCACACGTTTCATTTTTTAGAGCGAAATCATCCAGTAGCCGTTATAGATATTGCGCAAGTAGCTATCGAAAGCATAGCAATTAAGCTGTCCCCCGAACAGCGCAGCCGCTGTGAACTGATCCAAGCAGACATTGAAAACGGCGCTTGGCCACTGCCAGGCGAGCGCTTTGCATGCGTGATCGTCACGAATTATCTTTGGCGGCCACTCATGCCCACGCTGATTCAAAGCATCGATGCGGGCGGCGTGTTGATATACGAAACTTTTGCCGCTGGCAACGAGACTGTCGGCAAACCTTCGCGGCCTGATTTTCTTTTGAGGCCGGGCGAGTTGTTGCAAGTGTGCCGAGAAGCTGGCCTGCGCGTGATCGCGTATGAAGATGGCTTTTTGCAAGCACCAGATCGATTCATGCAGCGCGTGGCGGCTGTCCGCGAAAAATTGTCATCAAATTCCCCTTCTCGCCACCCCTTGGCAGCCTGATTCGCGCAGCCCCCGTGGGTAAAATACCCGCATGAAGCAAATTACTGGAAGCATCGTCGCCCTCGTCACTCCGTTCAACGAAGATGCAAGCGTGGATTACCCGACGCTGCGAAAACTGATCGACTGGCATATCGCCGAGGGCACCGACTGCATCGGCGTGGTGGGCACCACAGGCGAATCGCCCACCGTCAGCGTGGACGAGCATTGCGAGATCATTCGCGTCTCGGTGGAGCAGGCGGCCAAACGAGTACCCATCATGGCGGGCTGCGGCGCAAACTCCACCAAGGAGGCGATTGAGCTGGCCAAGTTTGCACGCGGCGTGGGCGCAGATTGCCAGTTGCAGGTCGTGCCTTACTACAACAAGCCCACGCAAGAAGGCCAGTTTCAGCATTTCAAAGCGATTGCCGAGGCCACTGGCGATTTACCGATCATTTTGTACAACGTGCCCGGCCGCAGCGTGGCTGATATGGCGCACGACACCGTGCTGCGCCTCTCACAAGTCAAAGGCATCGTCGGCATCAAAGAAGCCACAGGCAATATCGAACGTGCCCAATGGCTTATCAAAGATGCCCCAGAAGGCTTTGCTATCTATTCGGGCGACGATCCGACGGCGGTTGCACTGATGCTCTGCGGCGGCCATGGCAATGTGAGCGTGACAGCCAACGTCGCCCCGCGCTTGATGCATGAGCTGTGCGTGGCAGCGATGGCTGGCGACTGCAACACCGCCATGAAGATTCAAAAGAAACTTCTGCCACTGCACAAGCATCTGTTCATCGAAGCCAACCCGATTCCTGTGAAATGGGCAATGCAGCGCATGGGCTGGCCGGGCAGCACGCTTCGCCTGCCGATGACAGCCATGTCACAATCGAATATTCCCACCGTGGAAGCCGCTTTAAAATCAGTAGGCTTGATCTAGGATTCTTCATGTCATTTCGTTCGTACACACTTCTCGCATTGACCGCCTCTTTGGCCTTGGCTGGTTGCTCCTCCTTGGAGGCAGACCGCATTGACTACAAAAGCGCGACCAAATCCTCCACTCTTGAAGTGCCACCGGATTTGACATCGCTTTCCAAAGATACGCGTTTCAACGTGCCCGGCGCAGCCGTGACGGCAAGCGCTTTCAACACAGGGCAAACTCAGGCTGGTGTGCCTGTTGCCGCCAATGCGCTGTCTGACGTGCGCATTGAGCGCTCTGGTAACCAGCGATGGCTGGTTGTAGCACGCCCTGCTGACCAAATCTGGAGCCCCGTGCGCGATTTCTGGCAAGACAACGGTTTTTTGCTGAACATTGATCGCCAAGACATTGGCATCTTAGAGACCGATTGGGCTGAAAATCGCGCCAAACTGCCGCAAGACTTCATCCGTAACACGATTGGTAAAGTGATCGACAGCCTGTATGACACCGGCGAACGCGACAAATTCCGCACCCGTATTGAGCGTAATGGCAACAGCACAGAAATTTACATCACGCATCGCGGTATGGTGGAAAAACTCGTGGGTGGCACAAACGTTTCCAATGCAGACCGCACCCTATGGGAGCCACGTGCAGCTGACCCTGAGCTTGAAGCTGAAATGCTCCGCCGCATGATGATCAAGCTGGGCGTGAGCCAAGAGCAAAGCAAGGCCTTGATCGCAGGTGGCGCAGTGAAAGCCACTTCGCGCGTCGCCAATGTGAACGGTACGCCAGTAGTGCAAGTGGACGATGGTTTCGAACGTGCATGGCGCAGGGTCGGCTTGAGCTTGGATCGTACAGGATTCACTGTAGAAGACCGTGATCGCGCACAAGGCGTGTATTTCGTACGCTACGTTGAGCCGAAGATGGACAGCAAAGAGCCCGGCTTCTTCAGCAAGCTCTTTGGCGGCAGCGGCACCGATACTGCGCCACTCAAATTTCGCATCGCTGTGCGCAGTCAAGGCGAAGCCACCACCGTCTCCGTGCTCAACGCCGCTGGCAGCCCAGAAAGCTCAGCCAACGCCCAACGCATCGTGAAAGTGCTGGCTGACGATTTGCGCTGATTCATACCGCCCAAAAATCAAGCCAGCTTCGAGCTGGCTTTTTTTTGCGTGATCAAAATCATGGCAATAAAAATTCGCACACCTCTCGCTTTGCCTGCATCTATCACTTCACCATTAATAAGTATTTACCCTAGTTTTTGCATTTCACTGTCAGAATTACCGGGTCTGTATACACCGTGGTGTGACGAATCCTCTAGAGTGCTTCCATTTGTAATTTATCCGTAAGGGTTGGAATTCGGTTTATGGGAGAGTCATTGCCATCGGCGGTTTGGGGGGAGGCGCATTTGCTGTGGGCCTTGGGCAGCCTTTGCGCCTTGCATCGCAAGAGCTTCGATGCCCGCTTGCTGAGCCAAGAATTTCCCGTCAGTGCTGATGCACCTTACGACGAATCCACCCTGATCCGAGCCGCACAGGCCTTGGGCTTTCGCATCAAAGCGGTTCCATTCAAAGCCAAAAAAGCACAAAACCTGCCTTTGCCCTTGCTCGTCCAGCTGCGTGCGGATTCAGGCGCAAGCCTCGCCCTCATCACTGCCGCTGATGCAGACAACCTCGTCTATTTCCAGCCAGGCAGCCAACAATCCATCACCTGCACAACTGCAGAGTTTGACACTCTGCACTCCGGCTCAGCCTGGCTCGCCACCCCCGAATCCGAATCCGTCACCGATGACGATGGTCAATCGGCCTCTCCTTCCAGCCCATCTTCAGTCACCGCCAAATTCGGTTTCAGCTGGTTCCGCCCTGAGATCCTGCGCCACAAAAAAGTCTGGCGCGATGTGCTCCTGGCTTCCTTGGCCTTGCAACTCGTGGCTCTAGCCACGCCCCTCTTCACCCAAGCCATCATCGACAAAGTCGTCGTTCACCGCACGCAAAGCACGCTCATTGCGATTAGCATCGCCATGGCCATCTTTACTGTCTTCAATGCCCTGATGAGCTGGGGAAGGCAGTATTTGGTCTTGCACACTGGCAACCGGGTCGATGCCGTGCTCGGCGCAGCCGTCTGGGAGCATCTCTTAAAGCTGCCCACCCGCTACTTTGAGCACCGCCCCACCGGAGTCGTCGCTGCTCGCTTGCATGCGGTCGAGACCATCCGAGAGTTCGTCTCTGGTGCAGCCGTCAGCCTGATTCTGGATTTGCCCTTTCTCGTGATCTGTTTGGGCGTGATGCTCTATTACAGTGTGCCGCTCACCGCATTGGCTGTGGGCATTCTGCTCATCATCGCAGTAGCCAGCTTCCTCATGGCGCCCATCTTCCAGCGCCAGCTCAATGAGCAATTCCTGCTCGGCGCCCGCAACCAAGCCTTCGTCACCGAACACATCGCCGGCTTTGAAACCGTCAAAACCCTGCAAATGGAGCCCCAGCTGCGCCAGCGCTACAGCGGCTACTTAGCCACCTTGCTCTCCTCCAGCTTCAAAACCAAGCAAATCGCCAACACTTACAACACCTTTGCCACCACCCTAGAGCAGATCATGACGCTGGGCATTCTGATTCTGGGTGCGTATCTCGTCATGACCCCAGAGCCTGGAGCGCCCGTCTTCACCGTGGGCATGCTGGTGGCCTTTCAGATGTTTGCCGGCAAGCTCAGCCAGCCGGTGTTGCGCATCGTAGGCTTGTGGACGCAGTTTCAGCAAGCTTCTCTTAGCGTCCAACGACTGGGCGATGTGATGAACGCGCCAGCTGAGCCGTATAGCCTCACGCCCAAGCGCGCGCACGACGGCCAAGGAAAGATCGAGATTGAAGGCTTGGGCTTCCGATACAGCGAGCAGCATCCGCTTCTCTACCGCAACATGCATCTCAGCCTGCGCCCAGGGCAGACGCTCGCCATCATGGGGCCCAGCGGCAGCGGCAAGAGCACGCTGGCTAAATTGCTTCTAGGCTTCTACCAACCCACCGAAGGCAGCATTCAGATTGATGGCATTGATATCCGCAACTTGAGCGCCAATGAACTGAGAGCCTATTTCGGCGTCGTGCCGCAAGAAACCATCCTCTTCAGCGGCACCATTCTGGCCAATCTGCAAGCTGGCAACCCAGGTGCGACGTTTGAGCAAGTCACGCAAGCGGCAAAATTAGCGGGAATTCATGAAACAGTAGAGAAGCTGCCTCAAGGCTATGAGACGGAGGTGGGTGAGCGCGGCGTGGGTCTGTCTGGTGGGCAGAAACAAAGATTGGCCATTGCAAGAGCATTGATCAAGCGCCCGAAAATCCTGATCTTTGACGAAGCCACCAGCGCCCTAGACGCGCAAACCTCTGAAGCCTTTGCCAAGACGATCAATCAGCTCAAAGGCAAGGTCACGATGCTGTTTATTACGCATGCGATGCCCAAGGGCTTGTTGGTGGATGACATCTTGCATATTGGCCAAGGGGCGGGGGCTTTGCATAGCGCTGCGCCTGCTGCGAAACCCACGTCACCTGAGCTTGCCTCATGAAACACATCTTGCTGATATGGGAGTTGGGCGGCAATCGAGGGCATTTAGAGCGCCTGCAGGTCGTTGCGCAAGCTCTCAAAAAGCAAGGCCATGCCATCACATTTATCGTGCGAGATCTTGAGAAATCACGCCAGTGGTTAGAAGAGCGTGGGTGGCCTTTTATTGCTGCACCGCGGTCAAACCAATCCCACTGGGGGAGCAGAACACCAAGTTGCCATGCCGATTGGTATTTGGTTGAAGGGTTTCATCGCGAAGGCGTTGCAAATCAATTGATACAGCAATGGCAATTCATCTTGAAGCAAACCCAAGCCGATGCCGCCTTGCTCGATTACGCGCCCTTTGCCGCCTATGCCTTGCATTTTCACGGCATTCCCTTCACGACCTTGGGCTCGGGTTTTTGCTCCCCCACAACGCATGCGCCAGCGCAATGTTTTAAGCCATGGGACGCAAGCGCCGTTCAGCAAGCTAAGCTGGCGCAGCATCATCTCGCGCATGTGTTCAAAGCCTTGGCTCAACAATTGGGCTCCCGCGCGGCGCATCACATGCATGATCTGTTCACGCAAGAGCGCTTGGCATTGTGTTTGTTTGAAGAGATGGATCATTTTGCAAGGCCAGCCAGCAGCCATCGCTTCTATGGCGCTATCTGGGCCAGCCAGAAAAATCAATCCGTTCAATGGTCAGAGCAGGCAAGCTTGCCCAAAGTATTTTGCTATCTCAACGGCCAAGGGCAAGATATCTTGACTATATTGAATCAGTTGCGCGCTACGCCCGTGCAAACCATTGCCGTCGCGCCCAAGATCAGCGCCGAAGAGGCCGCAGCATTGTCATCCGCTCATTTTCAAATCAGCACACAGCCCTTGGATGCCTTTGCGTTGCTGGCGCAAGCGCAGGTCTGCATCACCCATGGCGGGCTCGCGCTCAGCGCCATGAGCTTGCAGCAAGGCGTTCCCCTGCTTATATTGCCCCAGTATGTTGAGCAAGTGCTGCTCGCTCGCCAGCTTAAGAAATATGGCTTGGCTGTAGCCTGCACCCTGCCGCGTGCGGCTCGCGGCATCACCGATCTGTTAACGCGCATGCTCGGTGATTCGGGCTACCACCACCGCGCCCAAACCTTCGCGCAGAAATACCGCCACATCACACCAGAATCCGTGGTGAGTCGCGTGTTGCAAGCCGCGCCTTGGAATACTTTGCAAGAAAAGGCGGCTTAAATGAATCGCCAAACAACAGCACTCATTGGCTGGCACACCTTCATAGCTCAACTACTCCACCGCATCGGCAAAACAGTGATCGCTTTGTGGCGTGGCGTTTTCGCTCACAAGCAGCCGCTTGCGCTGCAACAAACACAGTCCATTTTCAAGCGCTGGCCTCGCAGCCCGCCCGCCCATGGCGCGGCTCGCACGCATGCCAAACCCGCCTGGGTCATCCAGCACATCCTGCGCCTCAAAATCCTGATGCCCCAAGGCACCGGCGTGCGCAAAATCGCCGCCACTTTCAATCGCTCGCAAGCCGCCAAAAACAGCCCAAGCCCTGTTCGCATCAGCAAAACCTATGTGGCGAACATCTTGCGAGCCAACCAGCTCGCGCTTCGCAGCATGCGCAGCCACTGGCGCCATCAAGCGCCCGGTATCAGCCCCATCAACCGCGCTTGGGGCATTGATCTCACTGGCAAACAAGATATCCAAGGCCAATTGCATTTCATCCTAGGCATCATTGATCATGGCAGCCGCAAGCTGCTCAGCCTGCTGGTCTCCACCAAGCACAGCGCACTATTGGCCAATCATCTGGAACGCACCATTGCCCAACAGGGAAAACCCAAACGCATCCGCACAGACAACGAAAGCTGCTTCACTAGCCCCAGCTTCGGCCAATGTCTGCAAGCCAGCAACATCCGCCATCAGCGCATTGATCTGCACTGCCCTTGGCAAAACGGAAGAATCGAGCGCCTGTTTGGCACGCTGAAAGAGCAACTCAACCAAATCCATGTCCAAAGTGCCGAGCATCTACAAAGCCTGCTCGATCAGTTCAAGCATTGGTACAACACCATCCGCCTGCACCAGCATCTGGGCTACCAAACTCCCCAAGAGGTCTGGCAGCAGCAACAGCCATCGAAGAAAAATCGCGTCAACAAACAGACTGTCACCACATGGTGGACAAGCTGGGATGGCCAGCTCAGTGGAGTGCAAGGATCATGTTGACGCTGCTGATGAAACCAATTTGCAAGCAGTCCAAGCCCTGTCCAGAGATTTGGCGGTCAAACCCGGCCAATTTCACAAAAATGAGCCATCGACTGTCAAATATATCGGGGCTCGCTACACACGAACTTCGCATTGAATGAAAAATACTGAATGAAAAGGACGTAAAGCATGAAATCCAAACCAAAAAGCAGGCTTGGCCTGCAGGCCAGCATCCCAATTGGACGGTGGACACCACACAGCGACAAACTCTATGGCGAGGCGGACAACGATGTGTTGGTGGGCTTCGGTGGCGATGACGAGCTGTATGGCGGGGCCGGTAAGGATGAGCTATCGGGCGGCGATGGGCGCGATTTCTTGGATGGCGGCGATGATGATT
>JANOJL010000070.1:0-91018 GCA_031418715.1 Variovorax sp.
ACTGGCGTGGGTTTTTTTTGGGGTGTCCCACGCAGGTTGTTAATGGTGTATTGGGGGCGTTGCCTGCTGGGGGACACGAGCAGCGTTAGACACCCAAATCACAGCCAAGGCCGCTTAGAGCCGAAGAAAAATATGCCAAACTCTCATCAAGACAAGGAGAAACCAGCATGCCCATCAAAGTATCCAGCCAACAACTCGTCGACCAAGCCATGCGCGAAGTCAAAACTTACAGCGCTCAAGAAGTCAAAGCACGCATTGAGTCTGACAAATCTATGTTGCTTGTAGATATCAGAGACATCCGCGAGCTGCAAACACCCGACGGTACGCCCGTGGGTAGCACGCATGCGCCGCGTGGCATGCTTGAGTTTTGGGTCGATCCGGCATCGCCCTATCACAAGCCGTTGTGGGCAGATGAGAGCAAAGAGTTTGTGCTATTTTGCGGGCTGGGCTGGCGCAGTGCTTTGACGGCAAAGACGCTGCAAGACATGGGCATGGAAAACATCGCACACATTGACGGTGGCTTCAAAGCCATGCAGGAAGCTGGCTTTGCCATGGAGACGCTGGAGCAACGTAAAGCAAAAAGAGGCTGAAAGCGGGGGATGAATATGTTTACCCAAACCGTTCGCGGCCTGTATTGCTATCGCTGCGGCTCGCGCAAAGTGGTGCGCGGTAATTTGGGTGAATCCACCCGCTTTTATCCTTTGCGCGGCCTGCTGCAAAGTCTCTTGGGCAAGCCTGTGTTTCTGGAAAACGCGCATTCGCAAGCTTGCCTCGAATGCGGGCTCACATGGAATGAAGTCGATGCCTATGAGCTGCGCAAAAACCTGCGTGAATACGGCGTCGCGCCGCACAGCACGGGCGTGATGCAAGCCATCAATAGCAATTTGCCTTTGAAACCTGATATTTCGATCTAAATCTGTGGATCGCCGGCATCAATACTGCGTGGAATGCTCAGTTATTGATAGCAATTAAAATACAACTTTATGGGAGCAGGTATGAAGTTTGACGCGATCTTGTTTGACTGCGATGGCGTGCTGGTCGATAGCGAGGGCATTACCAATGGCGTGTTGCGCGACATGTTGGGCGCCATGGGCTGGAAGATGAGCGAGGAAGAATGCATGAAGCATTTTGTTGGCCATCTCGTGCAAGATCAAGGCGAATTGATTTATAAAAACACTGGCCAACACATTGACGATGCGTGGATAGAAGACTTTCGCGCGAGGCGCAATCAGGCTTTGCACGAATCACTCACTGCGATCCCTCTTATTGACGCAGCACTGGCCACTATCACCCAGAGCTACGGCAAAAAAATCGCCTGTGCCAGCGGCGCCGATCGCGCCAAAGTGATGCTGCAACTGACTAAAACAGGCCTACTGCACTACTTTGAAGGCCGCATTTTCAGCGGTGTAGAAATGCCCAAAAGCAAGCCCGCGCCCGATGTGTATTTGGCCGCTGCAGCAGCACTCGGCGTTGACCCCAAACGCTGCGCCGTCATTGAAGACAGCACCACCGGCGCCAAGGCTGGCGTGGCCGCTGGTTGCACCGTGTTTGCTTACTGTCCAGACGAATTGGGGCATTCGAGCGCGCAAGCCATGCGCGATGTGGGAGCAAGCCATGTGTTCATCAGCATGGCTGCTTTGCCAGCACTTCTTGTTTAATTTTTTTTCTCTGCCAAGTTACGCAAATGCAAGCGCAGCTCGCGCTTTTGCTTGGCATTGCATTGCCGCCAAGCTTGGCGCACCAGCTCGGCGATATGATCCTCCGCCTCATCGGGCAAAGGCTCTGAAGTGGCCTGCGCTTCATCCAGCCAATGCGCCGCGTGATTGATGCTGCGAAAACTGTGATCCACAAGAGCTTTCAATCGCATATCGAAGCGGTGAACTGTCACCACAACTATGTGCAAAAAGAAACGCATTTTGGGGAAGACGTATTCGTCACCCGCAAAGGTGCAGTGAGTGCGAAGAAAGGCCAATTGGGGATCATCCCCGGCAGCATGGGTGCGCGCAGCTACATCGTGCGCGGCAAAGGCAACCCGGAGTCGTTTGAATCCTGTTCACACGGCGCAGGGCGCATCATGAGCCGAGGCGAAGCCAAGCGCCGCTTCACGCTGGCAGATCACCGCAATGCGACAGAAGGCGTGGAATGCCGCAAAGACAAAAACGTGATTGACGAGACACCCGCTGCCTACAAGGACATTGACGCAGTGATGGCTGCGCAAAGCGATCTCGTGGATGTGGTGCATTCGTTTAAGCAGGTGGTGTGTGTGAAGGGCTAACGCCTTGACACACTCCATACAGCTGCTTGCTTACATATTCAAGCTTAGCGACATAATGCAACAAACGTCTTTGCGGCGATGGAGTCTGATGCGATGAATATGCTCTCTGCTTGGGGCTGGCCTGCGGTGATCGCGGGGGTGATAGCAATTGCAGCGCTGGCGCTGCTTATTTGGTTTGTGCTGCAGCGCGCAGCGCCTGTGGTGCATTCAGGCAAGCTGCGCCCTTTCCGCCTAGAAGACTGGCAGTCGAGCACGATGCGCCCGCTCACACAAACCGAGCTGCGCGCCTTCGTGTTACTGCGCCGCGCTTTGCCTGAATGTTTGCTGCTGCCGCAAATTGCACTTGCGCGGTTCTTGAGTGTGGCGCAAAACCGCTCTTACAACCAGTGGTTTGGCAGCGTGGGGCGCAGATGCGTGGACTTTTTGATTTGCTCGGAGCATGGCGATGTGCTGGGGGTGATTCAGCTGCAATCGAACAAACCCGGCAAGCAGGCCTCTGAGGGCACGCTGCGCAAAATCAAAGCGCTAGAAATGGCTCAAATTCCCGTCTGGCAGATCGCAGGCAACGATTTGCCAGATGCGAAAGCTTTACGTGCGATGGTGATGCCTGAATTGCAAGCGGCAGAGCAGCACTCGATGCAACACTCCGTGCACCATGTGGAATCCGAGTGGGAAGCCACGCGCATGGAATTGCGCGAAGCGACTGTGCCTGCGGGCAAGAAAAAATCAGAGCCCGTCAGCGACCGCTGGAATCAACCTTGGCCGAATGAGGAAGCGCGCTCCAGCGTGTTCTTAGACGAGATGGGCATGATCGAAGTGCCGCCGATCAAAACCAAAGGCAGCGGACGCGCCGCGACTGGCTTCACACGCTGAGCGTGTCGCACAAATCCTGATCAGGATTTGTATTTCACCGAGCAGCCATACGCCCGCGTGACGTTGTTGCTCACCGGCTTACCGCCCGCCATTTCAGTGAGTGACACTTTGACGTAATTCGTCGCTTTCGGAATGTCTGAAGCGCTTGCAGTGGGAATGCTGTCGATCCCGCCTGCGTAGACCAGCATGCCTTTGCCGTCCACGATGTACATATGGGGTGTGGTACGAGCACCATAGGCTTTGCCAATTTTGCCGTCTTCGTCCATCAGGGTGTGGGTCGCAGGTGCTTTTTGCTGTTTCATCCAGGCGGCTAATTTTGCAGGTGCGAGGTAATCCGGGTGATCGTTGCCGGTGGAATTCACAGCGAGCCAGACCACGTTTTTAGCCAGCGCATCTTGCTGCGTGCCTTGCATGTTTCCGCCTTCGTAATGCTTACGTACATAGGGGCAACCGGGGTTGACCCATTCGAGCACAACGGTTTTGCCTTTGAAATCAGCGAGGGAAACGGCTTTGCCATTCACATCTTTGGCGCTGAAGTTCGGCGCGAGTTGGCCCACGGTGGCGGTGGCTTGCGCCCACGATTGGGAAGTGATGGCCAACAGTGTGGCTGCAGCGATGGATGAGGTGGCGAATTGGCGGCGTTGCATGGAGTGGCTCCTAAAAACTATCTCGATAGATGACTTAGATTTTGGCAAGTTCCGCGCGAACCTGCGCGACGCTCAAAATTTCCGACATGATCACAGGGGCACTGCCCGGTTTGTACAGCACATAAACAGGCACGCCGCTGCGCCCCAAACTGGTGAGCGCTTGCGTGATGGCAGGATCGCGCTTCGTCCAATCGGCTCTGAGCAATTGCACTTTTTTGGCTTCGAAATCTTGCACGACTTCGTTATCCGCCAGCGTGGTTTTCTTGTTGTATTGGCAGGTGACGCACCAAGCGGCAGTGAAATCGACGAAGACAGGTTTATTTTGCGCCAGCAATTGCTCGGTTTTGCCTGGCTCCCAAGCTTGCCAGCCGTTGCTCAGTGCAACTGGCGCAGACTCCTGAATTTTTAAGACATTTGGGCTGATAGCCGTTATAAATCCTGCGCCAATTGCTATCGAAATAATAGCAAATATCAGCCTTGCACTTCCGCGCAGCGACAGCGCCCAGACGATCATCGAGACGCACAGCAGCAAGACGAGCAACGCAGCAGTCCCATCAATCCCGCTTTGCTGCCCAATCACCCACAGCAGCCACGCAACAGTTGCCAGCATCGGAAACGCCATGAATTTCTTGAACACATCCATCCACGCGCCTGGGCGCGGCAGCAAGTTTGCCACCGCTGGAATCAAGCTCGCGGCCAGATAGGGCAACGCCATGCCGATGCCCAAAGCGGCAAACACGGCCAGCGCCTGCCATGCAGGCAAACCGAGCGCAAAGCCGAGCGATGCGCCCATGAAAGGCGCGGTACAAGGCGAGGCAATCGCCACTGCCAACACACCTGATAAAAACGCATCGATTTGGGGATTCTTCGCCTGTAAAGTGGCTAAAGAGGAAGGCAGGAAATTAGAAAATTCAAACACACCCAGCAAATTCAACGCAATCAAGGTGAATAACAGCGCCAGCATCGCCACAACGAGGGGCGATTGCAATTGAAAGCCCCAACCCAGCGCCTCGCCGCCCGCCCGCAGTGCCAGCATCAAGCCACCCAACGCCATGAAACTCAGCACCACGCCCGCCGTGTAAGTCACGCCACCTGCCACGCGCGCTTTTTGGTTCGGCGCGTTAGCAAACCCCAGCACCTTGATCGCTAAGACTGGCAGCACGCAAGGCATCAAATTCAAAATCAAACCGCCGATCAGCGCCAGTAAAAGCGCGGGCAGCAAACCCGTCACCGCACTGTCTCCATCCGCGTTCACAGGCGCTTTAGAAGCATTCGCGTTGGCCTGCAAAGCAGCCACCAACTCGGGCGGCATTTGCGCTTTGGCGCTGAGTGTCGGCCACGTACCCTCCACCTTCGCCTGCACGCGCAGCGCCGTTTTACCGTCTGCTGATAGCACCAGCGGCATCATCTCGGGAGAAGCGCTGCGCTGCGCAGAGATCGGAAACGATGCCGTCCACACATCGCCCTTCCAAGCTTGGCTCCAGAGCGCTGCCGGTTTACCATTGCTCTCAGAAGCCAGCTTCGCACCGTTTTCCAACACTTCGGCCGTTTCAGGAAATATCTGCAAACTCTTGCCGCGCATCGCCGCAGGCAAATTTGCCACGCTGAACTCCACATTGTTCCCAGCGATCTTCCCGCTGCTGCTGGAAGCCACATCTTGCGGATAAGCCGCAAAAGCCGCGTCAAACGCCGGCTTCGCTAATGCCGTCGAGCTCGTCGCCGGAATCTTCAAAGCAAATTCGCCCTCTTCAGGGATACATTCCTGCTTGCAAACCAGCCAAATCGCTTTGAGCTTCACTTCCAAATCAGGCTTCAACAGATCAGGCTTGTAGAGCGATGAAACTTCCAAAGGCACCGGCAGCAAGATCGTGTTCTCGTAGCCGAAATTGGCCAGCGAAGCAATCCAAATTTTCTTAGGCACAGGCCAGCGCGTCTCGCCTGGCTGCACGCCTGCGGGAAGCTGCCACTGCATATCGGTGGGCTGCCCAGAGTCGCCAGAATTCTTCCAATAGGTGTGCCACTCCGGCTGATGAGTGAGCTGCAAACCCACCCACACCTGCTTGCCCGCTCCCACGCCATCAGGCGCATAAGCCAACAATTCCGCCCGAACTTGCGGTGTCGTCACCACTGAACCTGCGCTTTTGGATGCGAAATTTATTGAGCTATTTTGGGCATTAGCTGTTGTAGAACCTGCGCAGATTGCTATGAAAAAAAGAGCACTTAAGAGCTGCCTAGTACTTGATTGAAGTCGTTGATAGAAAAACATGAGAGCCAGAGTCATTTAACTGTAAAAAAGTTCAGCTTGCAAAGCCTAACACCACGCGCCGCGTCGTCGCAGATTTTTTCTCGATCTTGGTCACGATCACAGCGCCGATCTCGGATGTGTTGGCCACATGTGTACCGCCGCAGGGCTGCAGGTCGATCAATTCATCTGCTCCCACACGCTCGGCGTCTGCAGGCGCGGTGCCGATCCGTATCGTGCGAATCACGCCGCTGCCGCGCGGCGGGCTCACGCTCATGCTTTTGACCAAGGCGGGGTTGGCATCGAGCTCTTCATCGGTGATGCTGCTCAAGAGGATGGGGTGCGCAGCGGCTACAAGCTTGGCGATCTCAGCGCTCAAGAAATCTTTATCCAGCGGATCGGTCATGCTGAAATCCATTCGCGCGTTATCAGGCGTGATCGAGCAGCCGTTCACGAGCTGCGGCACGATGTGGCAAAGGAGATGCGTGGTGGTGTGAAAGCGCATCAGGCGGTGGCGGCGTTGCCAATCAATACGCGCCGTGAGAGCGTCGCCTTGCTTCAAATTTGATAGCACACTCCGCACATTATGTAACGGGGAACTGACTAAAACATGCCAAATCCCATCGGTAGGCAGACCTACCGCAGTCTTGGCTTTTCGCGTATCTGAAATAGCTATTTCCATGCCATCAGGAAGCAGCAGCCAGCCAGCATCTCCCGCCTGCCCGCCGCCAAGTGGATAAAAAACGGTGCGATCCAGCTCCACCGCCAGGCTGCCGTCAGCCCATTCACGCAGCCCCACGAATTGCGCGCTGCATTCCTGAAGATACGCATCTTGGCGAAAAAGGTCCTGGGTCATGCCCGCAGTTTATCTCGCACTGGCCTGCAGAGCCTGCGCAGGCGACCCTCAGCTAGGAAGATGGGGTTTTTGCTCTGCTATCTGGCACGAAAATCGCTTACATTCTTTTGAAATAGTTGACCAAACGGTTAGCTTTTAAAAGACAAACTGAGCTTGCAGACTGCCTTAGCGTGAACTTAGGATGCTTTGCACTTGATTTTTACGATTTTGCCAATGAACATTTCCGATCCTTCTCCCGCACAACATCCAGCTGCGCCCGCCGCCAAAGAGCCAGCCCGCGCTGTTCAGGTGCGCAATGCCAGCGTGATCTATCAAACGGCAGATCAACCCGTTCATGCGCTGAGCGATATTCATTTGGACATCGCTCAAGGCGAATTCGTCTCCCTGATTGGCCCTTCAGGTTGCGGCAAAACCACGCTGATGCGCGTGATTGCAGATCTGGAGCAAATCAGTAGTGGCGAAGTGTGGGTCAACGGCGTATCGCCACAAAATGCGCGGCTGGCTCGTGCTTATGGTTATGTCTTCCAAGCACCCGCCTTGTTTCCTTGGCGCACCGTGCTGGCCAATGTGACCTTGCCTTTGCAAATTCAAGGTTTTTCTCGCGAGAAGGCGCGCTCAGTCGCGATGGATCATCTCGCACGCGTGAGCCTGAAGGGCTTTGAAAATAAATACCCATGGCAGCTCTCGGGCGGCATGCAGCAGCGTGTCTCGATTGCACGAGCGCTCTCGTTTGAGCCCAAGCTCTTGATGATGGACGAGCCCTTTGGTGCGCTCGATGAAATCACCCGCGATCGGCTCAACGAGCAGCTTCAGCAACTATGGCAGCGCGAGCGGCGCACGGTGGTGTTTGTCACGCATTCGATTGCCGAGGCGGTGTATTTGTCCACCCGGATTGTGGTGATGTCGCCTCGCCCGGGGCGCATAGTGAAAGTGATTGATTCCACCCTGCCGAATGAGCGGCATTTGGGGCTGCGCGACAGCCCAGAATTCATCGCGCTGGCGCATGAAGTGCGCGAGGCTTTGGCTGATGGCCACCATGAATAAGGCTTTGCCCGCTTCTTGGCCTGCGCGATTGGCGCATCAAGGCTTGCCCGTGGCAGTGGTCTTGGCGGTGCTGTTCCTAGCTTGGTATCTGGCGGCTTGGGTGCTGAATTCTCCCGGTGCGATTGAGCGCGTCTTGAATTCGCAAGAAGGTTGGGGCTGGCAAGATTTGCTGACAGCGACTATGTCGATGGAGCGGCCCGTGATGCCCGCACCGCACCAGGTGGCGCTGGATATGTGGTCGAGCCTGACCGATTGGCCGCTCGACTCGCCGCGTAATTTGCTGTTTCATGCCTACATCACAGCTCAATCCACCTTGGCAGGTTTTGTGATGGGCACGGCGCTGGGCTTGGTGTTGTCGGTGTTGATCGTTCATTCGCGCACACTGGATCGCGCCTTATTGCCTTGGATTGTTGCGTCGCAAACGGTGCCGGTGTTGGCGATTGCACCCATCGTGTTGATTATTCTGGGTAGTTTGGGTTTCTCTGGCATTGCGCCGAAAGCCACGATTGCGATGTATTTGTGCTTTTTCCCGGTCACCGTGGCGATGGTGCAAGGTTTGCGTTCTCCCCAAGTGATTGAAACCGAAATGATGCACACCTATGCCGCCAGCAAATGGCAAGCGCTGTGGTGGTTGCGCCTGCCTGCGGCTCTGCCGTTTTTGTTTCCTGCTTTGCGTGTGGGCGTGGCTGCGGGGCTGGTGGGCGCGATGGTGGCTGAGCTGCCCACGGGTGCGCAAGCGGGCTTGGGTGCGCGGTTGTTAACTGGCTCTTACTACGGCAACACCGTGCAGATTTGGTCGGCACTCGTCATGTCAGCGCTGCTGGGCTTGGCACTCACCTCGCTGGTGGCTTTGGCAGAGCGCTACTTTTTACGTAACCGGGGGCGTGTATGAGCACTGCACCAAAATTATCCTCTATGTTGATACTTGCGCTTTTAGCTTCCTGCGCGATGGGTGGTGCACTGCTGCTTGCATTCGCCACGCCACCGGAGAATGGCGTAGGCGGCTTGCCTATAGTTTTCTGGCTAGCAACACTCGCATTGGCTTGCACAGCCATCTGGAGCATTCAGCGTGCCGCCAGCCTGCCCGGCGCATCACGCACTGTAGGTTTGCTCACAGCAGGCTTGTTTGGTATTTGGGTCGTGTATTTTTGGCAACTGCTGGTGACAGCATTTGAAGTGCCGCGCGTGTTGCTGCCAGCGCCTTGGTTGATCGTGCGCTCCATGGTGGAGCACAGCACCACCTTGTGGGGCGATTTCGTACAAACCGTGGGTAAGGCCGTGCTGGTGGGCTGGTTGCTGGGCTGCGCCTTGGGCTTTGCGGTGGCGGTGGCTATAGACAAAATGCCTTTCTTGCAGCGCGGCTTGATGCCTGTGGCTTCGCTGACCAGCGCAATACCGCTCGTTGGTGTGGCGCCGATTGCTGTGATGTGGTTTGGCTTTGAATGGCCTTCTAAGGCAGCGGTGGTGGTTCTCATGACCTTCTTTCCCATGCTGGTTTCCACCATTGCCGGGCTGCAAGCCGCAGGTAAGCTAGAGCGTGAATTGATGTTTGGCTATGCCGCCAGTTATCCGCGCACTTTGCTGGCGCTTCGCTTGCCAGCGGCATTGCCTTTCATTTTTGGCGCGCTCAAAATCAATGCTACCTTGGCGCTGATTGGGGCCATCGTGGCAGAGTTTTTTGGTTCGCCGACGCAAGGACTGGGGTTTCGTATTTCCACTGAATCGGCCAAGATGAACATGTCTTTGGTCTGGGGCGCGATTGTGGTGGCGGCGATCACGGGTTCGGTGGCATACGCTTTGCTTGTTCAGTTGGAGCGACGTGCGATTTTTTGGCATCCATCGGTCAGGGAAATCTGAGGCGATGAATGCATGAATGTGCGTAGTGGTTTTTTGTGCTTGTGTTCTTAACTTAAAGGAGTTTTCATGATGCGTTCTTCTCGACTCACTTCTCGCCTGCTGGCGACAGTAGTTGCCGCTTGCAGCCTCACCTTGGGTGGCGTTGCAGTTGCAGCTGAAAAAGTGACGGTGCAGCTCAAATGGCTGCCTCAAGCGCAGTTTGCGGGCTACTATGTTGCGCAAGCCAAAGGCTATTACAAAGAAGCAGGTCTGGATGTCACCATCAAGCCCGGCGGCCCTGATATTTCGCCAGTACAAGTGATTGCTGGCAACCAAGCAGATGTCGTGGTGAACTGGATGCCCGATGCGCTGGCTGCTCGCGAAGCAGGCGTTCCACTCGTCAACATCGCTCAAGTGTTCAACCAATCTGGCCTGATGCTGACCTGCAAAAAAGCCAGCGGCGTTGCCAGCCCGAAAGATCTCAAAGGCAAAACTTTGGGCGTTTGGTATGGCGGCAATGAGTATCCCTTCCTCAATTGGATGGCCAAGCTCGGTTTGAAGCCCGACACCGATATCAAAATCATGAAGCAAGGCTTCAACGTCGATCCACTCTTGCAAAACCAAGCCGCTTGTATTTCCACCATGATTTACAACGAATATTGGCAAGTGATTGATGCAGGTGTGAAAGAAAGCGATTTGGTCACCTTCTTCTATGAGAAAGAAGGCGTGGCCTCGTTGGAAGATGGCCTCTATGTGCTCGAATCCAAACTGAAAGATCCAGCTTTTGTGGCTCGCATGGGCAAATTTGTGAAAGCCACGCTCAGGGGCTGGAATGAGGCCGTGAAAAATCCTGCAGCTGCAGCAAAGATCGTGGTGGCAGCCGACACATCGGGCAGCGCTTCAGAGAAAGTGCAACTACGCCAGATGCAAAACGTGGCGAAATTGATCACCAACGCTGGCACACCGAAAGTGGGTTACCTTGAGCCGGCTGCGTTTGAGCGCACTGTTAAGGTTTTGATGACGGGCGGTAGCTCACCTGTGATCAAGAAAGATCCAGGCAAAGCGGCTTATTCTCATGCCGTGTGGGAAGCTGCTCAGAAGTAATTTCCAACACATCTGAATGCTTGAACTTGACCTCAAGCATCACAGGTGAAAATAACGGGGCTTGCTGTTCAATTGCAGCAAGCCCTTTTTTGCTCTCCAAAACTCCATGACAACACAAAGCGATGATGCTGGCCAAGGTCAGATTCGTCAAAATAATGAGCGCGTGATTTTGGCCGCTGCTGAGGCCATGTTTGCGCGCGCTGGTTTTGCGGGCACAACGATGACCGCTATTGCACAAGCTAGCGGTTTGCCGAAGGCAAATTTGCATTACTACTTTGGCAGCAAAGAGGCGATTTACCGCGCGGTGCTCGCGTGGATTCTGAGCGATTGGCTCGCACCAGCGGATGCCATTACTTTAGAGGCCGATCCTCGCGCAGCCATTGAGCAATACATTCGCGCCAAGATGGCGCTCTCCATCCAGCGCCCCGATGCCTCCAAGGTGTTTGCCAACGAGCTTTTGCATGGTGCGCCTGTGGTGAAAGAGTTGCTCGCCACCGAGCTACGCAAGCTGGTGAGAGCAAAAGTTGCTGTACTGCAAGCTTGGATGGATCAAGGGCGCATGGCTCAGGTCGACGGCACGCATTTATTCTTCACGATTTGGGCAGCCACGCAAACCTACGCCGATTTTGATGTTCAGGTCAGTGCTGTGCTCGGGCATAACAATTTGAGCGCAAAAGCCCACAGCCGCGCCACGGAGCATGTCGTTTCGTTGATCTTGCGCGGCTGCGGTTTAGCCGATTAAGCTGTTTACTAAACGACACCCGCACGCTCGAGCATCGCATGCAAGAGCACATTGCAGCCTGCGGTGATGTGCTCAGGCTTAGCATCTTCAATTTCGTTGTGGCTGATGCCATCTTTGCAGGGAATGAAAATCATGCCGCTTGTTGCGAGTTTGGCCATATACACCGCATCATGGCCAGCACCTGAGACCACGGGCATGTTGGAATAACCCAGCTTCTTCGCTGCGCGAGCCACCGCATCAATGCAATCGGCATGAAAACCAATGGCTGAATAGCTAGACACCATTTCAATCTGAATTGGCAAGCCAGACTCTTTGCTGAGCTTGTCTGCATACGCCTTGACTTCAGCGACCATTTGATCGACCAATGCATCGGTGCTGTTGCGCAAATCCATCGAAAATTTCACGCGGCCTGGGATCACGTTGCGGCTATTCGGATGCACTTGCACCATGCCAACTGTGCCTCGCCCATGCGGCGCATGGCGCAGCGCCGAGGCCACCACCTCTTGCATCAGATGCGTGGCCACTTGCAGCGCGTCTTTGCGCAACGCCATCGGCGTGGGGCCAGCATGCGCCTCCATGCCTGTGACGGTGCAATCAAACCAGCGGATACCCAGCACGCCTTGCACCACACCAATCGTCACATCGTTGTCTTCCAGCACGGGGCCTTGCTCAATATGCGTTTCAAAATACGCGCCAATCGGATGATCGCCCGGCTCTTGCTCGCCCACATAGCCGATCCGAGCCAGCTCGTCTTTCACAGATTTTCCGTCGGTGTCTTTGGCGGCATAAGCATGCTCCAACGTGAAGGCTTTGGCAAACACGCCTGAGCCCATCATCACAGGCACGAAGCGCGAGCCTTCTTCGTTCGTCCAGAAAGCCACTTCAATCGGCGCTTCGGTTTCAATACCCAAATCATTCAAAGTGCGCACCACTTCTATGCCAGCAAGTACACCGTAATTGCCATCAAATTTTCCGCCCGTGGGCTGGGTGTCGATGTGGCTGCCGGTCATGATGGGAGGTAGGCTATTACTTCGCCCAGCGCGGCGCATGAAGCCGTTGCCGATCTTGTCGATCACCACCGTCATACCCGCCTCGCGCGCCCAGCGCGTGACCAAATCACGGCCTTGTTTGTCGAGATCAGTCAGAGTGAGGCGGCAGACACCACCCTTGGGCGTTGCGCCGATTTGCGCCAGCTCCATGAGCGACGCCCAGAGGCGATCACCATTGATGCGCAGACTATCTACATCGACCTTGGATTCCAGTGTTGCGGTGCTCATGATGCAGACTCCAAAAATATGAATTAACGTTGAACAGCTGTGAATGCTCTGGCTGAAGTGCGCAGCTTGCTGGCTGTGAAATCTGGGTTGAAAGCTGGCCGCTTGATATAGCGACCCGCCCCTGATTTCGCGCGCAAATCGCCTCTGGCAAATACTAGCTCGCCTTGGCTGACGGTGTGCGTGGGAATGCCTTTAACCTGACGACCTTCAAAGATATTGAAATCGCCTTTGCTGTGCTGCGTTTTCACCGACAGGGTTTTACTACCCTCTGGATCCCACACCACCACATCCGCATCTGCGCCCACCGAGATGCTGCCTTTTTGGGGATAAATATTGAACAGCTTGGCTGTGTTGCTTGAAGTGATCGCAACAAACTCACTTGGCGTGAGGCGGCCGGTATTCACACCCGCATCCCAAATCACGGCCAAGCGCTCTTCGATACCGCCGCAGCCATTGGGAATTTTTGCGAAATTTTCTTTGCCTGCGGCTTTTTGCTCAGCGCAGAAAGTGCAGTGATCGGTGGCTGTGGTGTGCAGATTTCCCGATTGCAGGCCACGCCACAAAAATTCTTGATTGCCTTTTTCCCGGAAGGGTGGGCTCATCACATGCGCAGCAGCACTGGTGAAGTTGGTATCACGATACACGCTCTCATCAATCACCAAATGCCCAGCAAGCACTTCGCCATACACTCGCTGGCCGCGTGCGCGAGCCAGAGCAATCACCTCTGCTGTCTCAGCAGACGACACATGCACCACATAAATCGGCACGCCCAGCACGTCGGCAATGGCAATCGCACGATTGGCTGCTTCTGATTCCACGCGCGGCGGACGCGAGAGTGGATGCCCTTCAGGCCCGGTGATGCCTTTGCCCAGCACCTCGTTTTGCAGCAGATAAACCAGCTCGCCATTTTCAGCGTGTACTGTAGGCATGGCGCCCAGCTCAAGTGCGCGCTGAAAGCTATTCACCAATGTTTCGTCGTCGCACATGATGGCATTCTTATAGGCCATGAAATGCTTGAAGCTGTTGATGCCCTCATCTTTGACCAGCGTTTCCATCTCGCGCTTCACGCTTTCATCCCACCAAGTGATAGCCACATGAAAGCTGTAATCGCTGGCTGCTTTTTCTGCCCAGCTGCGCCATTTTTTGTAGGCAGCCAGAATAGGCTCCATCGGATCGGGGATCACAAAATCAATGATCATGGTCGTGCCACCGGCCAAGCCTGCTGCTGTGCCAGTGAAGAAATCATCCATCGTGACCGTGCCCATGAAAGGCAATTGCATATGGGTGTGCGGATCGATACCGCCGGGCATCACATATTGCCCACCGGCATCGACAATCGTCGCTCCGGCTGGCGCAGACAAGCCTTCGCCAACCTGCACGATGCGGCCATCTTGGCAGAGCACATCAGCTCTGAATGCGCGATCAGCGTTGACGACGGTACCGCCGCGAATCAGCAAAGTGGTCATGAGAATCTCCTAGTAAATATCTGTTGAACTTTTGGGATCAATGCAACATTGTGAACCTAAGCCGGCACGGTTGCACGCATGGGATTGTTCGGGTGCATCGTCCAGTCGGCGTGCTTGTCGCTAGCAACTTTGCCTGTGCGCTGATCCTTCTCGCCAGGCAACAAATCACGCAAGGTGATGCATTCAGGCACAGGGCAAACCGTGACGCATAAATTGCAGCCTACACATTCATCTTCCATCACCTCAAAATGCCGTTTGCCATTTTTCATGGACGTAATGGCTTGGTGCGATGTGTCTTCACAAGCGATATGGCAGCGGCCACATTGAATGCAGCTGTCTTGATTGATCACTGCTTTAGAGATGCTATTGAGATTCAGATATTGCCATGGAGACACTGACGGCAAGGCCTTGCCCACGATCTCTTGCACGCTCCTAAAGCCCATTTCATCCATGTAATTCGATAAGCCATCCTTCATCTCTTGCACGATTTTGAAGCCATAGACCATCGCAGCGGTGCAGACCTGTACGTTGCCAGCACCCAGAGCAATATAGTCCAGCGCATCGCGCCAATTGCCAATGCCGCCGATACCTGAGATGGGCATGCCAGCGGTCTCTTGATCACGCGCAATTTCGGCCACCATGTTGAGCGCAATCGGCTTCACAGCGGGGCCACAATAGCCGCCATGTGAGCCTTTGCCGCCGGTGGATGGCGACATGGTGAGCGTGGCGGGGTCAACTCCCATGATGGAGTTGATGGTGTTGATCAGCGACACCGCATCTGCGCCGCCGCGCTTGGCCGCACGTGCGGGCAGGCGAATGTCGGTGATGTTTGGCGTGAGCTTGACGATCACAGGCAACTTGGAATACTGCTTGCACCAAGCTGTGACCATTTCAATGTATTCAGGCACTTGCCCAACAGCAGCGCCCATGCCTCGCTCGCTCATGCCATGCGGGCAACCAAAGTTAAGCTCAATGCCATCTGCGCCAGTGTCTTCCACGCGCGGCAAGATGGCCTTCCAGGCTTGCTCCTCGCAAGGCACCATGAGGGAGACCACCATCGCGCGGTCAGGCCAGTGGCGTTTGACTTCCATGATCTCTTTCAGATTGATTTCTAGATCGCGGTCGGTGATGAGTTCGATATTGTTAAAGCCCATCATGCGGCGATCCGGCGTGAGCAGAGCGCCGTAGCGCGGGCCATTGACGTTAACCACGGGCGGGCCGGCCTCGCCCAAAGTCTTCCAGACCACGCCGCCCCAGCCGGCTTCAAAGGCGCGGTTGACGTTGTAGGCTTTGTCTGTCGGCGGCGCAGAGGCAAGCCAGAAAGGATTGGGGCTTTGGATGCCCGCAAAGTGGGTTGCAAGATTGGCCATGGTGTTTGCTCCGATTGAATAGGGCGCTTTAAGCTGCACTGCTGAGATGGGTGTGGATGGCGTGAGCAGATTGCTTGCCATGCTCCACGGCTTCGACGGTCAAGTCAAGCCCGCCTGCGCGGCAATCGCCGCCGGCCCACACGCCGGACAGTTGCGTCTTGCCTGCGGCATCGGTGGCAATGCGGCCGCCTTCGAGCTTGAAGCCCGCTTGCGCCAGCACCGGGTTACCAAGCTGCTGGCCAATCGCTTTGAGCACCATATCGGCCTCGATAATTTGCGTCTCGCCCGTGGGCAGGAGCTTGCCACCCACCATCGCTTGCTGCGCAAACTTCACAGCCACAGCGTTGCCATCCGCGCCGATCACTTCCACGGGCGCGAGCCAGTGCGAGATCACCACACCATTGGTTTGCGCCCACTCTTGCTCGTCTTTGGAAGCCGTCATCGTGGATGCACCACGCCGATAAACCATGTGTACAGATTCAGCCCCCAGCAACTTAGACTGCACAGCAGCATCCACCGCCGTCATGCCGCCGCCAATCACCACCACGCGCCGGCCCACAGGCAGCGTGGCCATATCTTTGGTTTGCCGCAGCGTGGCGATGAAATCCACCGCATCTTGCACCCCTTGCAAATCTTCGCCAGGCAGGCCAAGCTGGTGCGTGCTCGACAAACCCATGCCCAAAAATAACGCATCAAAGTCTTTACGCAATCCGGCCAATTGCTCAGCTGCTTCCAGTCTCCATCCGTGGCGAATTTCAATGCCGCCAATCTCCAGCAGCCATTTCACTTCGCGCTGCGCAAAGTCATTAGGCGTTTTGTAGCTGGCGAGGCCATATTCATTAAGCCCGCCAGCTTTGGGGCGAGCATCAAAAATCACCACATCATGGCCTTGGCGCGCCAAGGTGTAGGCGCAAGACAGGCCGGCGGGGCCAGCGCCCACAACAGCAATCTTTTTACCTGTCGGCTTGGCGCGCGTGAAGATTTGTGGCTGCTTGCTTTCCATCAGGGCATCCACCGCATAGCGCTGCAAGCGGCCAATCGCCACTGGCTTGTCTTCCTGCGTGGTGCGCACGCAGACTGCTTCGCACAAGTTTTCAGTGGGGCAGACGCGGGCGCACATGCCGCCCAGCGGGTTGGATTCCAAAATGGTGCGCGCCGATCCTCGCAGATTGCCATCTGAAATGCGTTTGATAAACGAGGGCACATCAATGCTGGTGGGGCAGGCGGTGGCGCAAGGCGCGTCATAGCAATACAGGCAGCGCTCGGCTTCTAGAAGCGCTTGCGAGGCGCTCAGGCGCGGCGTGGCATCAGCAAAGCGCTTGGCATACTCGTCTGCTGACAAACGGCCAGCTTTGACATCCGGGGCAATCTGAGTCGACATACGGCTTACTCCTAGAGCGGCTTGAAGGCGAGACTTCATAAATCTGACCATTTGGTCAAGTTTCAACTTCATGCTAGCAATAGTCAGGCCATGTTGCCAACAGGGTTTATCCGGGCATCGTGCCTACACTGGGAATACACGGGCTTTCCCGATTAACATCTGCTTATGAAATTACCCTCACCTTGGTGGGCTGAGCTCACCACCCGCCAATTTGCCCAACTTGCCGCCAGTGGCGCTGATGATGTCGTCGCCGTACTTCCTGTGGCCGCGATTGAGCAGCACGGCCCGCATCTTCCTGTGAGTGTCGACACCACTTTGGTAGATGGCGTGATCGCTGCGACGTTGCCGCATCTGGGGGCTACGCGCGCACTTTTTTTGCCCACGCAGCAAGTCGGCAAAAGCAACGAGCATCAGCGCTTTCCGGGAACGCTCACATTAAAGGCTGAAACTCTGATTGCGCTGTGGACGGAGCTTGGCGAATGCGTGCATCGCGCGGGCATTAAAAAGCTGGTGCTCTTCAATTCGCATGGCGGGCAGATCAGCGTGATGGATATCGTGGCGCGTGATCTGCGGGTGCGGCTGGATATGCTGGTGTTCTCCGTCAACTGGTTCACCTTACCGCTAGGTGATGAGGTCAACGAGCTTTTCACCGCAGACGAGCATCGTTTCGGTATCCATGGCGGCGACATGGAAACTTCCATGATGCTCGCACTCGCACCCAACATAGTAGACATGAGCCAAGCGCGTGATTTCAAAAGCAGCTCGCAAGCGCGGCACGAAAAATACCCGATTCTTGGCAATGGCAGCAGCGCCAAAATGGGCTGGCAAACGCAGGATTACAACCCGATGGGTGCTTGTGGCAATGCTGCAATAGCAACTGCCGAAAAAGGCCATGCGGTGATCAATGCATCGGGGCAAAAACTGGCGCAACTATTGCAAGAGATCAGTAGCCTGCCTATGAGCACCCTGCGGCAGCATCCCGAAATTCCGCTTTAAATTTTGATCCACTCATGAGCACACTTTTGGCGCTTCAGCGCGTCGTTAAGCGCTACGACAACGGCACACTCGCACTGCAAGACGTTGACTTGTCCATTGGCGAGCATGAGTTTGTGAGCCTGCTCGGGCCTTCGGGCTGTGGCAAAAGCACTGCACTCAAAATGATGGCTGGCCTGCTGCCCATGACTTCTGGGCAGATGGCTTGGAGCGATCCCAGCAAAGACCATTCCAAGGATATTTCCTTCGTCTTTCAAGAGCCCACGCTGATGCCTTGGTCGGTGGTGTTTGACAACGTCTGGTTGCCGCTTCGCCTCAAAGGTCTCAGCAAAGAAAAAGCTCGCCCGCAGGTGGAAGATGCGCTTGGGAAAGTCGGCCTATCGCAATTCGCGCATGTGTATCCACGTGAGCTGTCTGGTGGCATGAAAATGCGTGTCTCAATTGCGCGAGCGATGGTCACCGAGCCGCGCCTCTTGCTGATGGACGAGCCTTTTGCTGCGCTTGATGAGATGACCCGCTTCAAGCTCAACAACGACACGCTCGCGCTGTGGCATACCAAACAATTTACCACCGTTTTCGTCACGCACAGCGTGTATGAAAGCGTCTATCTCTCCAACCGGATCATCATCATGGCAGCCAGACCAGGCCGCGTGATTGCGGATATCGCGATTGATGAGCCCTATCCACGTACAGACGCTTTCCGCAACACAGAGCGCTATGCCCAACTGTGCGTGAAGGTCTCACAAGAGTTGCAAAAGGCAGGAGAGCATCATGTCTGACAGCCCATCAAACACTACTAGTTCGATAGCAACTCACTCAGTTAATACAACGGGTAGAAGCGCTTTTCTCTTAAAAATACTACCTTTTGTGGTGTTCACGGCGGCCCTGGTGGGTTGGGAAGCCTTGGTGCGCGTTAACAACATTCCCCACTACATCCTGCCGGCGCCTACGCTCGTACTTCAAACGCTCTGGGAGAATCTAGGCTCACTGATGGAGAGCTGGTGGTTCACGATGAAGGTGACATTTGGCGCTTTGTTTTTAGCCGTCACGGGCGGTGTGATCTTGGCTACATTGTTTGCACTCAACAAATGGGTCGAAGCTAGCCTGTTTCCCTTTGCCATCGTGCTGCAAGTCACGCCGATTGTGGCGATTGCGCCTTTGATCTTGATCTTCATCGACAGCACCATGGCCGCACTCTTGCTCTGCGCTTGGATCGTGGCTTTCTTTCCGATCCTCTCCAACACAGTGATCGGTCTGCGAAGCGCCGATCACAATTTGCGCGATCTTTTCACGCTTTATCGCGCCTCGCCTTGGCAAACTTTGCGGCATCTTCTCATTCCCTCAGCCATGCCTTTCTTCATTGCTGGCTTGAAAATTGCTGGCGGCTTGAGCTTAATTGGTGCGGTCGTCGCAGAGTTCACCGCTGGCGCTGCCGGAAAGCAAACTGGCTTGGCTTCTCGCATTTTGGAGGCGAGTTTTCGCACGGAGATTCCAAAAATGTTTGCTGCCCTCGTGCTCGTTTCGCTGACGGGTGTGATGATTTTTGTATTGTTCAATATCGTGTCAAAACTCGTTCTCGGCAAATGGCATGAGAGCGAAGTCAAAGCGAGCCGCTGATGGATGCAAGCTCACGTGTTATCACGGGTGTGCAGATTCCGCACAGCGTGCGTGGCTTCATATCAGAGGCGACTGCATTCGATATTTATATAGAAAAAGAGCTTGTAGCCGTTATAAAACCTGCGCAATATGCTATTAATTCGATAGCAAATAAAGCTCAAATGCTGTTGCCCGCCTTCGTCGATCTGCATCTGCACATTGACAAAACTTTCGTCGTGGATGAAGTGGGCGCAGCAGAAGGTGATTTGTATGCCGCGATTGAGCGCATGGCCAAGCATCGTGACGGCTGGAGCGCTGAACACATCGAATCACGTATGCAGCGCGCCTTGCAGGAAGCCTATGCCAACGGCTGCCGAGCCTTGCGCACGCATCTCGATTGGATGAACAAAAATGCGCCCAAGTCGCTTGCCGTGTTTGAAAAGCTGCGTGATCAATGGCGTGGAAAACTCACCCTGCAATGCGTGAGCCTCACGCCACTGGATTATTTTGACGAAGGCTTTGATGCCGCTTTCAATGGCGAAGAACTGGCGCTCGAAGTAGCCACTGCAAATCTGACTTGCGATCAAAGCCGTGGCGAAGCCGCCTTACTCGGCGCTTTCGTCTATCGCAACGAGCGAATTTACGACAAGCTTCAGCGCGTCTTTGATTTGGCCATCAAAAACCAACTCGATTTAGATTTCCACGTGGATGAAGGCTTGGATGCAGATGCGCGCGGCTTGAGGGCGATTGCCGAGCTCACGATCAAAAACAACTACCAGGGTCGCGTCACCTGCGGCCATGCCTGCTCGCTGGCCATGCAAAGCGATGAAGATGCCCTCGCCACTTTGAAGCTCTGTGCACAAGCCGGCATCCACCTCGTCGCCCTGCCCGCCACGAATCTGTATTTGCAAGGCGCCTGGAACTGCACTCCCGTAGAGCGCGGCCTCACCCGCCTGCGCGAAGCGAGAGAGCTGGGCGTGAGCTGCTCGATCGCCACAGACAACGTCGCAGACGGCTTCTACCCCTACGGCAGCTACAACCCCTTGGCCAGCTACACGCTCGGCGTGCAAATGGGGCATTTATCCGAACCACTCGATTGGCTCAGCAGCATCACGACCGCGCCTTCGAAGGCGATGAACTTGCCGTGGGATGGTTTGATACGGGAAGGCAGCTCTGCTCATGACTTGCTGCTCGTGCAAGCGGGCGATGCGCGAGACTTATTGAATGCGCCTCTTGTTGAGCGTTTGTCAAATGCCGTAGACACTCAACAATAGGTAACGCGAAAAACGCTAAAAGAACCCAAAAAATGCAAAAAATCTCCTTCGGTTTTCTTTCGCATTTTTTGGGTTCTTTTAGCGTTTTTAGCGTTACCTAAACCTCCCACCCTCCAAAGCCTCATGAAAAACTTCGATCCCTTCATTCAAGACATCGCAGGCATCCCCCACACCCGTGATGCACACACCTTGGCTGTCAAATCCAAAGACTACTACTGGTACAGCCCCATTCTCAAAGCCGCGCTAGATGACAAGATGGGTGACATCATGGTGAGCCCGCGCACCGAGGCTGAGGTGATCCAAGTCGCCGGCGCTTGCGCCAAGCATCGTTTGAACATCACCATCCGAGGCGGTGGCACGGGCAATTATGGCCAATGCGTGCCGCTCGAAGGCGGTGTGATTTTGGATGTCACCCAACTCAATCGTGTCATCAGCATCGCGCCCGGCCAAGTGACCTGCGAAGCTGGCATCCTCATCGCCGATCTAGAAAAAGCCGTCAGAGCAGACCGAAGCGCGCCAGGCGGCCAAGAAATCCTGATGTTCCCCAGTACCCGAGACATTGCCACCATCGGCGGCTTCATCGCAGGCGGCTACGCAGGTGCGGGCAGCGTGCGCAATGGCATTTTGAAAGATGCCGGCAACGTCACCATGATTCGCGTCGTCACGCTCGAAGAGAAACCGCGCATCATTGAATTGAAAGATGCCGACATTCAAAAGGTCCACCACGCTTATGGCACCAACGGCATCATCACCGCGCTCACACTTCGCTTAAAGCCTGCCGTCGATTGGGTTCACCACATCGCCCTGTTTGACAGCTATAGTGCCGCCCTGCGCTTTGGTTGCGAAGCCACCGAGGCGATTGGAAGTTCGGTCGATGCCTTTCTCATTACGGCGGTGGAGAGACGCATCGCGCCTCATTACGAAGCTGAGTTTGGCGCGCGTTTCCCCGCCAACAAAGATGCCGTTTTCTCTATGGTCCATCCAAACTACATGGATGCTTGGCGCGCGCTCGTGAAGAAGCACAGCGGTAGCGAATCCATGGCCTTCACCGAGAGTGAGCTCAAAAAAGAAAAACTCTCCCCCGCCTTCGAATGTGCCTATAACCACACCACCCTCATTGCCCTCAAACAAGATAAAAGCTGGACGAACCTTCAAACCGTCGCTCCATGGACGGTGGGCACAGGTATCGACATCGCCTTGGTAGAAAAACAAATGGCTCGCTGGGGCGATGAAGTCTTACAACACCATGAATTCGGCCGCCAATACGGTGGCTGCGTCGCCTTCGGCCTTCCACTGGTGAGCTATTTCGACAAAGAGCGCATTTACGAAATCATAAAAGACTATGAGCAAGATGGCTGCATGGTCTTCGATAACCACGTCTACACGATTGAGGACGGCGGCATGAAAGAGATTGATACGAATCAAATCGATTTCAAACGCATTGCAGACCCGCATGGCCTGATGAATCCGGGCAAGACGCGCGGCTGGCCAAGCTCAGCCAATCAGGTGTAGTCTGCCTTGGCTGTCTTGCCGCCGCGTAGGGATCACAGTGCGATCCAAATCGCCTCGGATGGTCTCAAACAAGTCACGTACAAATACCTTGTTGCCAATATGCCATGAATGATCAAACGAGCCAATCTCCGCAGCCTGATCGCGCTTCTTGATAGCTGCATCCTTTTCTAAGGCTTCAAAGTAATCAGAGCAGTCTACATTCACCGCTTTGGATGGCGCGTCTGCTGGCAAGCCTATCCGGCCTGCGCGTGGCGCTGTGCCTAAGCGCTTCGCATTTGAAAGTTTGAGTGCAGAATCAAACAAGCTTGAGTAGTTGGTCAAGCGCGTGCAGTGCCTATAGAGAGAATCCGTCGAAGAATTGCCTGCGCTCATGGAAGCGCAAGAGACATCTGCGCCAATGAACGCGATTTGGCTGATGGCCCAAGCGCTGTTAGGCAGTCGCGTATCGTCTGCATCATCAAACGCTTCGCGGATCACATACGCGCCCGTGGAGTGCCCCAGCAAATGAATGTTGATAGCGCAATCAGGCGTTTGCTCAGCAGCAAGGCAGGCAATGCCATCGGTAACGAGCTGCATCGCCGTTTGCTTGGCATCGTGCCGATCTTCCAAGTAATTCAGCGCCATGTTTTCGCTCGGCCAATCAAAGGCTACGACGCTTCCTTTGTACCCCACATCGGCCAAATCCTGCGTCAAGCGGTCACACCGAGCCATCACAATATCGTGATCATTGTTGTAGCCGTGAATAAAGATCAGAATATCGCCGCGCTCACGGGTCGGCACGCGAGAATCTTTCCCCCAAGAGCAGGCCTTTCGTAAGCGCTTTACCCATACATCGCGCCGCGCGATCTCATGCGAAGGATTAGGTTTTTCGCCTTGAGGCACCATCAGGTATCGGGTGGGGCCTGGCTCAGCAACAAATTTCTTGCCCATCACAGCGCGCGTGCTGATCAAAAATCGATCCATCATGTCTCCTTGAAGGTAAATTTATACTGATTTTGCGCACTATCTGATAAGTTAGCAAGAGCCAACTCCACAAGAAAACGCTGATCCTTATTCGCTTGCATGGTGTGCTCCTAGACGCTTAGTAAATCAGCAACGCGCTTTTTCAGAAGCTCAGTCTGAACTTCAGTTGCAGGCATTGCGATACCCACATTCAATCCAACGCGATTCAACAAGCCTCTGCGAAACGGCCTGACCATCGCACCGTTTTTCTCAATACGACTGAAGTAGCTGCCCCAAAGGTTAGTCAAAGCCATCGGGATCACTGGCGGCTCAATACCTTTCTCTTTTGCTTGCTCCAAGATTTTCATGATGCCGCCTTTGAACTCTTGCAGCGTGCCGTCTTTAGTGATGCCGCCTTCGGGGAAAATGGCGAGCATGTCGCCCTCTTTCAGCACTTTTCCGGCGGCGGCGAATGCGGCTTGATAGGCTACTGGGTCTTCAGCCTTTGGGGCGATAGGGATGGCTTTAGCGAGCTTGAAAAACCAGCCGATCACAGGCATTTTGAAGATGCGGTGGTCCATCACGAAGACGATGGGGCGCGGGCTGGCGGCCATGAGCAGCACGGCATCGACGAAGCTGACATGGTTGCAGGCGAGGATGGCTGCCCCGGTGGTGGGGATATTTTCATCGCCCTTCACTTTGAAGCGATAGACGAGGCGCGAAGCGATCCAAGCCACGAAGCGCAAGAAGTATTCAGGCACGAGCAAGAAGATATAAATGGCCACAACAGCATTGGCCAGCGCAGTGAAGAGGAAGACCTGCGGAATCGTGAACTTTGCGCCAAGCAATGCGCCCACGATCAAGCTGCTGGCGATCATGAAGAGCGCGTTCAAAATATTGTTGGCCGCGATGATGCGGGCGCGGTGCGTGGGCTGGCTGCGCAACTGGATCAGCGCATACATCGGCACGCTGTAAAGCCCCGCAAACAAGCTAAGCAAGAACAGATCAGCCATCACGCGCCAGTGCACGCTGATGCTGATGAACTGCATCACGGTGAGCAACTCCGCCTTGGGCAAGCTTCGCGAAGCGAAATACAAATCCAGCGCAAACACAGTCATACCGATCGCACCCAGCGGCACGAGGCCAATCTCCACATGCCGGCGCGAGAGCACTTCGCACAGGAGCGAACCGGTCGCAATGCCAATGGAGAAGACGACGAGCAGCAGAGACGCCACATTCGAGCTGCCATGCAACACGTCTTTGGCAAAGCTGGGAAATTGGCTCAAGAAAACTGCACCAAAAAACCACATCCAGCTGATACCCAGCAGTGAGCGGAAGACGACGATATTGCCATGCGCTAGCTTCAAATTCTTCCAAGTTTCGGTGAACGGATTCCAGTTGATTGTGAGGCTCGGATCGGTCGCTGGTGCGTTCGGAATGTATTGCGCAGTGATTCTGCCGATGATGGCAACTGCTATGCAAGTGATAGCAACATACGTAGCACCTATGCCGGGCATCGCTATTAAAACGCCACCAACAATATTGCCTGCGAGGATGGCAACGAAAGTACCCATCTCCACCATGCCATTGCCGCCAGTGAGCTCACGTTCATTGAGCACCTGCGGCATATAAGCGAACTTCACGGGGCCAAACAGCGTGGAATGTAAGCCCATGAGAAAGGTACAGCTTAGCAACACAGGCACATTCGCGTTGAAAAATCCATACGCTGCAATCAGCATGATCACGATCTCTAGATTCTTCACGAAGCGGATCATCTTCGTCTTCTCATACTTGTCTGTGAGCTGCCCGCTGGTGGCAGAAAACAGCAAGAAGGGCAAGATAAACAAAGCACCAATCACCAAGCCCGCCATCGCTGGCTGCATCCAGCTGATCGACAGCTGATACGTGACCATCACAGTAAAGGCGAATTTAAAAACGTTGTCGTTTGCTGCGCCGGAGAACTGCGTCCAGAAGAATGGGGCGAAGCGCCTTTGCTTGAGCAGGGCGAATTGGTTGGGGTGATCGTTGTGATGATTTGCTTCGCTCAAGGCATGCTCCTCGTTGTTGTGACGTGTATTGGCAAGCATTATGACTTCTTCAAGGAAGCAATCACCGGCCAAGCAGCCATGCAAGCCGCGATGTGCTTCAAGCTATGGCCGGAGACGATGCCTTGGGTGAGATGGAAGACGGTTTCGTCTTGCGCTTCAAGCAGTTTGGCCAAGGCATACCAAGCGATCAACGCCCAGAGATTCAGGCGATGACTTTCACGCTGAGGGAGTGTGGCCAGCCAAACGATCATCAAGATACCACCAAACTGCACCACTACCCAAGGCAGCACGTTGTGCAAGCTATATGCCGCCACAGCGGCCAGCGGCGCGAGCACCAGCAACACGGATGCTGCCTGTTTCGCCACAGATTCACCCAAGCGGCTGCCTGCGGCAAACGAGATCACTCCCGCGAACGCAACGGCCATGCCGAGGCGATCAATCATCAAACCGAAATCACTCGGTGCCCAGTGATACAGGCTCGATCCGAAGCAAGTGAGGATCAGGCCGATGAAGAAAACTTGCGCGGCGCGATGGGTCGCATTGGGCAAAGTGCAGCGGCGCAGCACCATCAAGCCCCAGGTGCCAGTAAACAAGAAAGGAATGTTGGACAACACATCCAAGCAATTAGGAATACCCAAGAAGCTGCGCGCATCAATGAAAGCATGGCTATGCGCATGCACATGGCTGTGGCCGCTGGTAGGAGTGTGCGGCAGCAGATGCGAGAGCATCGGGAAAAAGACAGCCAGAGCAATGGCAGCTAGGCTCATGGCCATCAAGGCGGTAGAGAAGCGCTGCTGGGGAAGAGATGAAGGGCTCATGTGGACACCGAAAGAGTTGAACATGAACCGATCATCAGGCGATTAGCGCGCATCGGCCTGACAGAGTGCGCAGCACTGGCGCATGAGCCAGCAGGTATCAGCGCGTGATACCGCTGGCCTTTCGTTTGGCCACAGGCCTTGCCTGACCAACAGCTTCCAAAGCAGCAAACTTGGCCGCATACAGCGCCACCACCCAATCTACAAACACCCTCACCCGCGCGCTCAAATGCCGGTTTCGCGGGTACATCACATACAGGCTTAGGCTGCCCGCGCTCCACCCTTTAAGTACTTGCACCAATGCACCGTTATTGATTTGATCTTGCAGTGCCTGCGTGCGCGGGTATTGCATAAGGCCCAAGCCTTGAATGCACAGCGCCATTTGAGTATCAGCATCATTGGCGCTCACGTGATGCGTCAGCATCACTTCCATCGCTTGGCCATCTTGCTCAAAATCAAAGCTGAAAGTGCGGCCTGTTTTGGCAGAGAAGAAATTCACCGCTTGATGGTCACTGCCCAGTAAATCAGCCGGGCTTTTCGGCACACCATGCTGCATCAAATAAGCGGGCGATGCGCAGGTAATCACTTCAAACGCGCCCAGCTTGCGCGCAACCAATTGCTCATCATGCACAGCGCCGCCGCGAATCACGCAATCAACACCTTCAGTGACCAAATCCACTGGACGGTCTGAGCTACCAATATCAAGTGTGATGCCAGGATAGCGCTTAAAAAACTCAGGCAAATGTGGCGCGAGCACATGACGGCCAGCGGCTGCGGGCACATCAATGCGCAGCCTGCCCTTGGGTGCAGCCACATCGCCTGTGACGCGTGCTTCCAACTCATCCAAATCTTGCAGCAAGCGCTGCGCGCGCTCCAGATAAGCCGCGCCATCGTCCGTGAGCGAGAGCCTGCGTGTGGTGCGCAGCAGCAGCTTCACTTGCAAATGCGCCTCTAGCTGCGAAATGCGCGTGCTCACCGTGGCATTGGGCACTTGCAGGGCTTCCGCCGCCTTAGAAAAGCTGGAGAGCTCAGCCACGAGCGCGAAGGTTTGCATCGCAATGAGTCGATCCATATCGCCCCCTATATTTCATTAAAAACGAACAATTATTTCATTTTAAGTCTATTTATCAATTCAAATGAAATAACTACAGTTCATTCATCGGCGCTGTTGCCGAGTTTGCAACCCTCTTTTGGAGCACATCATGAGCACATTGAACGCAACAATTTCCCCTGAAACTGGCAGCGACATGGGACGCCGCCGCGCCTTGGGTGGCGGTTTGGCTGGCCTGATGGGTCTGGCAGCAGCAGGCGCTGCACAAGCACAGAGCGCTGCAGCAAGCAGCCCGGCAGCCAAGCCCCTCAAGGGTAAAGTCGCCATCATCACTGGCGCACGCAACAACCAAGGCCGCGCATACGCCGTGGCGCTGGCCAAGATGGGCGCGGATTTGGTATTGCACTATCACCGCACCGAGACGCTGGATCAAGTGCAAGAGACCGAGCGCCTTGCTCGCGCAGAAGGCGTACGCACCGTGCTCGTGCAAGGTGATTTAGGCGAAGTGGCCAATGTGCGCCGCGTATTTGATGCCGCACAAAACACCTACAGCCGCGCCGACATTTTGGTACACACCGTGGGCCTGATCATCAAGAAGCCGATGGTTGACATGACAGAAGCAGATTACGAGCGCTCACACCGCGCCAACACCAAATCTACTTTTTTCTGCATGGCAGAAGCTGGCAAGCGCTTGACCGACAACGGCCGCATCATCACCATTGGCACCTCGCTAACTGCCGGCACTGCACCAGGATACGCACTCTACGCTGGCACGAAAGCGCCTGTGGAAGAGTTCACACGTATCCTCGCCAAAGAAATCGGCAAGCGCGGCATCACCGTCAACTGCATCGCTCCAGGCCCTCTAGACAACAGCTTTTTCAGCGCTGCCGAAACACCTCAATCAACCGCCTTTGCTGCAAATCTGAGCGTAGCAGGTCGCCTAGGCAAGGAAAGCGATGTCACGCCGCTGGTGGAATACCTTGCATCAGCGGGTTCGCAGTGGACAACGGGCACCACACATTGGATCAATGGCGGCTACCTGACGCGCTAAGCCATTCATCGCATTTCTTCAAAACCAACTCTCTTCCTTAGGACAATCATCATGAGCACACTCACTGGAAAAATCGCACTCATCACAGGCGGCAATCGCAACATCGGCAAAGAAACTGCTCTTGCATTGGCCAAGCGCGGCGCAGATATCGTCATCACTTACAACCAGCAAGCAGACACTGCAGCTGCTACCGTCAAAGAGCTGCAAACACTGGGCATCAAAGCAGCAGCGATTCAAGTGAACCTGACTGGTACTGCTCAACTGAAGTCCTTCGTAGATCAGTTCAAAGCGCAACTCAAAGCTTGGGGGCGTGAGAATTTTGACATCCTCATTAACAACGCAGGCACACTGCGGATTGCCACCTTTGATCGCGTTACCGAAAACGATCTAGACACCGTGTTTTCCACCAACTACAAGAGCGTGTTTTTCCTCACGCAGCATTTACAAGGCCTGCTGGCTGACAACGGCCGCATCGTCAACCTCGGCTCAGGCACGGCACGTATCGCCTTTGGTCCATTGGTCAGTTATGGCCCGATCAAAGCAGCGCTGCAAAGCCTCACGCTGTATTTGGCCAGCTTCTTAGGCAAACGCGGCATCACCGTCAACGCGGTAGCTCCCGGTGGCTTAGATGATGATTTCAACGCCCCCCTGTTTGCGATGATGCCGGCGAAGGATTTCATCAAAGCCAATACCGCTGTAGATCGCGTGGGCATGCCTAAAGACGTGGGCGGCGTGGTGGCGTTTTTATGCAGCCCAGAAGCTTCTTTTGTGAGCGGTGCGGTGATCAACATTGATGGTGGCTACCATCTGTAAAGCGGAATGTTATTGACACTGGCTGCACAACTTTCAAAGCTGTGCAGCTTTTTCACCTTCATTGCTTTTAGAAGAATTTTCATGTATAAATTATTGATTGCCTTAGCCATCGGCTTCATCATCGCCTTGATCGACGTCTCACCCATGCTGATGCGCAAAGCGCCGTGGCTACAAGTCGCCTCACCTTTCGTGCATTGGATCGTCGTAGGCGTGCTCGTGGCTTACAGCAGCATCCCGCTGCCGGGCTGGGCCAAGGGCTTGGTGATTGGTGTGATCACCACGATTCCGTTTCTGTTCGTGTTGGCACAATCGCATCCCAATGCAGTGCTCACCGTCGCGGGGATTTCTGTGGTGCTCGGCCTCGTGATGGGCGTGGCGATGGAATATGCACTCAAGCAGGTGCAGTAAACACCGTGAGCACGCCGGTGTAGCCATACAGATGCTGATGCGCAATCTCACCACCGGCGAAGAAGCCCACCAGCGGCACATCGCCTAGCGCATGGCGCACGATTTTCAGCTCAGCGCTATCGCCACCAAAGTGCGGGCCGCCACGGCCTGCGCAGCTCACGTAGAGCGCACCTATGATGCTCTTAGAGCCAAATCGGCCATTACCCGTTATAGAAATTGCGCGGTTTGCTATCAAATCAGTAGTATTCTGCGAATCAGAAGCCGCCTCTAGCAGTTCCTCTTCAGGCTCTAATTCTTCACGAATTTCAGCGCAAATACGCATCAAATCGCGCCGCGCTGCTTCGCGGTTGCGTTCACAAAACGTCAACTCACTGCCTTCAGGCGCAAGATCAGCCACAGCAATACCGCGCCGCAGTGGATCTAGCCCGACAAGATGGCGCACCCGTGTGTCTGCACCAAAGCGACCCTGGCTACGCGCCAAGCCCTGCTCTTGCTCGCCGTTGGTCAGCCCCACAAAAGTTTGGCGCAAGCTGATCACAGCACGCTGAGGATCGCTGAGCGTGATGGCCAGCTCATCCAAAAGCACATCCAACGCAGGCTCGCCATCCAACTCCAACACCACATGCCGATCACTCCTGGTGATGCGGTGCGCTTTGGTTTTTTTGCCATCCGGCAATCGAATCGGCTCACAGCCTTGCGTCACGCGCGAAATCAAGGCCACGCCTTCGCTGAAAGCCACACCACTCATGCCGCCCTCAAACACGCCTGCATGTTTACTTCTCTGATGCAGCGCCAATTGCGGTGCGCTATGGCGGCTAGCAGCCAAACCACCAAAGAGATAGTTGGATGCTGTGCGCCCAGCCAGCTCGCCCAACAGTTCTGCCAAATCAGGCGTGCGTCCATCCGCATGCACCAAAGCGCTGTGTGGCACAAAAGTGTTGCTCTCGGCCAACGGTGCCACGCCGCTGAACACACGATACTGCTCACGCTGCAGATCGCAGAGCATGACAGCCATCGCAGGCTCGTCAAAATACTCCACGTTGTTGGATGCAATGCCCACACCCACCGTACCCACCCAATCGCTCACCTGCGGCAGCTCTTGGCGCAGCATATCCAGCAGCGCTTGCGCATCAGCTGCGTAATGATCTGTGAAATAGAGGATACCTAGCGGTGGCGTAGCGGCATGCTCAGGCAACGCCATCTGAGCGCGGAGTTGCGCGATCACCAGCCCTGCGCACATGCGCCATTGCGGATGCGTGGCATGCGCGAAGGAAAAAGATTTCATCTGCGTTTGGCAGCTACTTTTTTAGTGGCTGTTTTTGCAGCTTTTTGGGCAGTGGCCGTCGTCTTTGCTGCACGAGCAGCTATGGATTTACTGGCATTCTGCGCCGTAGTGGAAGCAGCTTGCGCGGCTGATTTGGCAGTATTCATCGCAGTGTTGACAGCAGTTTGCGTCATGGCTTTGGCCATATTTTTCGTGGTGTCCATCGCGGTTTTTTTGCCAGCATCTTTCATCGCTTCTGACGCAATCTGGCCAAACTGCTGCGTGAGCGAACCCCACCATTGCATCGGGTCGATCAAGCCAGCAGAGGGTTTGCCAGCTGCGCCTGTCGCTTTCTTTTTAGCAGCCGTCTTCTTCGCAGCGGGTTTACCTAAAGCGGTGTTGACGGCTCCCGCCATGGTCTCGCTGGCTTTGAGTTTGAAGGCGTTAGCCACGTCACCCATGTTGAAGTTCATACCCTTCAAAGTAGCCAGCGTCATCCTCTGCACTTCTAGCGCAGTGACCGTGGCTTGCAGTGCCTTGGCATTTTGATCCAGCCAGAATTGCACTGTTTTCAACTCTTCAATGCGCTTATCCAGCTCCTCCACGCTGAGCGTAGGCGCTACCCAATTGGCAGGGTTGGGCAACTGCGGAATCCCTTGCGCCGCGCCCTTCACAGCTGAGGTGGCCAAACCTTGCAAAAAATCAAAGCCTGGAACAAATTTGCCAAAGGTGCTGTTCATAGGGTTGCTGTTATCGCTCATGGGTTTGTCTCCAATATTGATAGCAACAAGCTTAGCACGCTGGCTACCAATTGCATAGCGGAAAAGCTCAAAACTGCGCAGGCCGTCGCTCACGCAAACTCGCCACACCCTCGCGCACATCAGGTCCTGCAAAGCCCATGAATTCCAGCGCCAGAGACGCATCAAAACTCGGGCCGGCTTGGCGCAGCCAGTTGTTCAGCGCATACTTCGTCCAGCGAATCGCGCTTTGGCTGCCCGCAGCCAGCTTGTCAGCCACTTCATAAGCCTTCGGCAAAAGCTGATCTTGCGGCACGCAGAGTGACACGAGCCCAATGCGCTCAGCTTCCAAGCCACTCACGGCTTCGCACAGCAAGAGGTAATACTTGGCCTTGGCCATGCCGCAGAGCAGCGGCCAGATGATGGCGGCATGATCGCCAGCTGCCACGCCGAGGCGGGTATGCCCATCGACAATTTTTGCGGTGTTTGCCGCAATAGAAATATCGGCAAGTAGCCCAGCCACCAAGCCCGCTCCCACCGCTGGGCCATGCATCGCGCTGACAATCGGCTTGTCGCAATTGATCACGTTGTAAACCAGATCTCGCGCCTCTTTCCATACGCGGCTGCGCACTTCAAAATCCTTCGCCATGTCTTCCACCAAAGCCAAATCCCCGCCACCCGAAAATCCTTGGCCTTCGCCGCGCAGCACCGCTACTTTGACTGATTCATCGCGGCTCACATCACGCCAAATTTCTGTCAACTCGCTGTGCCCCGCGTGGCTTGCTGTGGGAAGCTTGCCATTGGTGGCTTTCATTTGAATGTCGAGCACGAAGCCTTGTTCGCCGCGACGGGTGATGCCCAAGGTTTGGTATTGGGTGTAATCGATGGGTTTGTTCATATTCTGTCTCCTAGAATTTTATTTTATGATGTTGTGGTTTGCTTAGGTTTCTGCTTGGATAGAGCGGCCGCGAGTGAGGCACTGCCTTGGGCTGTGCCACTTGGCGAGGTAAAGGAGGAATGCGGGTGTAGCCCGCAGGAGGACACGAGCAAGGTGGGATACCCCAAGGCAGTGCCTCACTCGCGGACTATTTGCCAGCTGAAAAATCTTCCCACATAGCGATCACCACTTCAAAACCGGGCATCCATCTGAGATTGGAACTTCCCAAACTACTTACGGCCTGTGATCGGCGCAGCTCTGAGCATACAAGTGCCGCGTCACTCGCGAGTAGCACAAAAATATAAGCCAAACAGACCTCTACCTGTTGTATATCCAGAGCAGATTGCTATCAATTAAATAGCATACTCAATGCCGGAAATGACGAACCCCTGAGAATACCATCGCCACGGCGCGCTCATCGGCAGCATCAATCACCTCTTGATCACGCATGCTGCCACCCGGCTGAATCACGCAAGTCGCACCCGCATCCACCACCACATCTAAGCCATCACGAAACGGGAAAAACGCATCAGAGGCCACCACCGTGCCTTGCAAACTCAAGTTAGCATGCCCCGCCTTGATACTCGCAATACGCGCTGAATCCAAGCGGCTCATCTGCCCTGCGCCCACGCCCATCGTCATGCCATCTTTACAAAACACAATCGCGTTGGATTTCACAAACTTCGCCACTTTCCAAGCAAAGAGCAAGTCTTGCAGCTGCTGCTGGGTCGGCTGCAACTTCGTCACGACCTTCAAATCGCTCAACTGCAACTCATAGTTATCCGCTGTCTGCATCAATAGCCCAGAGCCAATGCGCTTGGTATCCATCGCGTTTTGGCCTTTGCTCCAAACGTTGTCGCCTCCAAGAGGCAAGCTGATTTGCAACACGCGTACATTCGCCTTCGCTTTGAACACAGCCAAGGCTTCAGGTGAATAGCTTGGTGCAATCAACACTTCCACAAACTGCTTTGAAATTTGCAACGCTGCCTGCTCATCCAGCGGACAATTCAGCGCGATGATCCCGCCAAATGCGGAAGTAGGATCGGTCTGAAAAGCTTTGCTGTAAGCCGCCAAAGCATCGGAGGCGGTCGCAACTCCGCAAGGATTGGCATGCTTGACGATCACGCAGGCGGGTTGGACAAAACTCTTCACGCATTCCCAAGCCGCATCCGCATCGGCAATATTGTTGTAACTCAGCTCTTTGCCTTGCAACTGTTTGGCCGTGACGAGCGAGCCAGGCGCTGGATGCAGATCACGATAAAACGCAGCGGCTTGGTGTGGATTCTCTCCGTAGCGCAAATCTTGCAGCTTGATGAAGTTGCTGTTGATTTGTGAAGGAAAAGGGCTGGTCGCCTTTACAGCATCTGTGCTGGTAGCTATTAAATTAACAGCAGATAAGTAATTGCTGATCGCCGCATCGTATCGCGCAATGCTGTTAAACGCCGCGACGCTGAGCGCGAATTTGGTATTCAAAGAAATACCGCCCGCCTTCAACTCTTCAATCACACCCGCATACTGCGAAGCATCGGTGAGCACTGCCACATCTTTCCAATTCTTCGCTGCGCTGCGCACCATCGCTGGGCCGCCAATGTCAATGTTCTCAATCGCGTCTTCCAGCGTGCAGCTGGCTTTTGCCACCGTCGCTTCGAACGGATACAGATTCACGATCAGCAGATCAATCGGCTCAATGGCATGTTCATTCAAAGCCACCATGTGCGCAGGCAAATCGCGCCGAGCGAGCAAGCCGCCATGCACTTTGGGATGCAAAGTCTTCACGCGTCCGTCGAGCATTTCTGGAAAACCAGTGATTTGCGCAATCTCTGTGACGGGCAAGCCGTTATCAGCCAACAATTTGGCTGTACCGCCAGTGGAAATCAAATCCACTTTCAAAGTATGAAGCTCGCTGGCGAGTTCAAGCACGCCGGTTTTATCTGACACAGAAATCAATGCGCGCATGTGCGGCTCCCTTTAGATTTTTAAAATGTGAATCGCTGAGCGCTTGGCAATGCTCACAGCATTTGGTGTTCGCTGAGTTTCTTGCGCAAAGTGTTGCGGTTCAAGCCCAGCCATTCTGCAGCCTTGGATTGGTTGTTGCCCGCTTGGCGCATCACCACTTCGAGCATGGGTTTCTCGAAGATACCGAGCATCATGTTGTAGAGATCATGAGGCGTCTCGTTGCCTAAATCTTTGAAATACGCATCTAAGCTGTAGCGCACGCTGTCTTCAATGTTCTTCTTGCTCATGTCAAACTCAGTTCTTTATTCTCTTCATCGTTGTTTGTTTCGCTCAAGCTCGTCTGCTGCTTTGGTAAGCGATCCATTTGTGTGGCCAGCTCATCAAAATAATCGGCGACAGCACGGTGCTGCTCCTGCGCATCCTCCACCGCGTTCATCCGCTGGCGAAACACCTCACCATCAGGCAGCTCGCGTACGTACCAGCCAATGTGTTTGCGCGCACTGCGTACGCCCGAGAACTCGCCATACAGCGCGTAATGCTCCAGCAAATGCGCCAGCATTGCGCAGCGCACTTCGGCCACCAGCGGCGGCGCGAGATACTCACCGGTTTGCAAATAATGGGTGATCTCGCGGAAGATCCAAGGTCGGCCCTGCGCTGCGCGGCCAATCATCACGGCGTCGGCCTGAGTGAACGCCAACACTTCTTTGGCTTTTTTCGGCGAATCCACATCGCCATTGGCCACCATCGGAATGCGCAGGCGGCTTTTGATCTCCGCCATCGTCTCGTACTCAGCCACACCTTTGTAGCCCTGTTCGCGGGTGCGGCCATGAATCGTGAGCATCTCAATGCCTGCATCTTGCGCAGCCAGCGCGATACTTAATGCATTTTTGTGAGTGGCACACCAGCCTGTTCGCATCTTCAACGTCACCGGTACGCCATGCAGCTGCGCAGCTTGCACCACCGAGCTAATGATTTCCAGAGCCAGTTTCTCGTCTTGCATCAAGGCCGAGCCCGCCCATTTGTTGCACACCTTCTTGGCCGGGCAGCCCATGTTGATGTCAATGATTTGTGCACCACGATCAATGTTGTACGCTGCTGCTTCGGCCATCATGGCCGCGTCCGTGCCTGCAATCTGCACGGCAATCGGCGCAGACTCGCCCTCATGATTCGCGCGGCGCGAGGTCTTCAAACTTGTCCACAAATCCTTGCGCGAAGTCACCATCTCACTCACGGCATAGCCTGCACCAAATGATTTACAGAGCTTGCGAAACGGCAAATCCGTCACACCCGCCATCGGTGCAACGAAGACAGGGTTGGGCAATTGATATGCGCCAATACGAGGCCCAACTGCCGCTAGGTGTGTCGCTGCGATGCTTGTCACACCAGAACTTTGATTGATATCACCCGCTTCTGGGCTTTTGGCTTGCATCAACATGGCAAAAGGGCAGAGAAAAGTAGGGTTGGATGCTCGTAGCAAACTGATGAAAAAAGAGGCACGAGTATACTCCGCTGCTCTCTCACAATATGGAAAATCTCCCCACTTGGCTCACCGCAATGATGGCATGGCTGGCTCTGCCCCAGTTTGGTCTCACTACGGTCTTCATCATTTCGATCATTTCGGCCACTTTGGTACCACTAGGGTCGGAGCCTGCCGTCTTTGCACTCATCAAGCTCAATCCCGAGCTTTTTTGGCCAGCCATCCTCGTGGCCACCGCAGGCAACACGATTGGCGGCGCGATTGATTGGTGGCTAGGCTATGGCGCGCACAGCGCGGTAGACAAATACAAAGGTCACTCTGTTCACCTCAAAGCCCTCAAATGGCTGGAAAAACTCGGCCCCAAGGCTTGCTTGTTGTCTTGGCTTCCGGGTGTGGGCGATCCGCTGTGTGCTGTTGCAGGTTGGCTGCGGTTGCCGTTTTGGCCTTGCGTTGGCTACATGCTGATTGGCAAGTTTTTGCGGTATCTCTTGATGACTTCTTTGCTACTCTGGGTGTTTCCTGGCGGACTTTCGTTTTAACGTAGCGCCCAGCTCAAAAAGAATTTCGCTCAAATCAAATCATCTCCTTGATAGAAATGCTGAGGCCATAAAAAAACCCGCCAGAAAACTGGCGGGTTTTTCAGTTGCTCAAACCCAAATCAGGGCTTGCTGGCTGTCGGAAACGGCCAAGCAGCCTGCGGGTTCAGAGTCGTCTGAGCCGCAGAGGCAGCGGGTGCTTTCGCAGCTTTCGCAGCGGGCTTTTTCGCGGCTTTCTTGGCAGCAGGCTTTTTAGCGGCAGGCTTTTTGGCGGCAGCTTTTTTAGCTACTTTCTTGGCTGCTGCTTTTTTAGCAGGTGCTTTTTTCGCTGCTGCTTTTTTGGCAGGCGCTTTTTTCGCTACTTTTTTCGCTGCTGGCTTTTTGGCCGCAACTTTTTTCGCTACCTTCTTGGCGGCAGGCTTCTTAGCAGCAGCTTTTTTGGCCGGTGCTTTTTTAGCTGCTACCTTTTTGGCGGCGGGCTTCTTAGCTGCTGCTTTTTTTGCAGCGGGTTTTTTTGCAGCGGCTTTTTTAGCCGGCGCTTTTTTCGCAGTTGCCATGATTGTTTCTCCTAGATCTAGTTTACGGATCAACAGTAAAAACACTTTGCGCACGGATGTGCACCAAGCGATCCAAATTGCTGGACTTAAAAGCCCAACCGCTTGAATAGGGTTGATTTGCTTGGGTTCTATGCTTGAACACCTTCACAAACCTGCTGCTGCAGTCTTTTCAAACCGCACCAACATCGACCAATCGCTCAGATCGCTGTCCAGAATCATCCCGAAGGATCAATCCCAAGACAGCGCACCGCCCGATTGGTACTCAATCACTCTCGTCTCGAAGAAATTACGCTCTTTCTTCAAGTCGATCATTTCACTCATCCACGGGAAGGGGTTTTCCTCACCGGGGAATAATTCTTCCAAGCCGATCTGCACCGCACGGCGGTTGGCAATGTAGCGCAGATAGCCTTTGAACATCGAAGCATTCAGACCGAGCACACCACGCGGCATGGTGTCTTCAGCATAAGCATATTCGAGCTCCACAGCCTGCATAAACAGACCATTGATCTCGGCTTTGAACTCTGCTGTCCACAAATGCGGATTTTCGAGCTTGATTTGATTGATCAAATCAATGCCGAAATTGCAATGCATGGACTCATCACGCAAAATATATTGATACTGCTCTGCAGCACCCATCATTTTGTTTTGACGACCTAGCGCCAAAATTTGCGTAAAGCCCACATAGAAGAACAAGCCTTCCATCAGGCAGGCAAACACGATCAAACTCTTCAAGAGCTTCTGATCGTTCTCAGGCGTGCCGGTGGTGAAATGTGGGTTGGTGAGCGTATCAATGAAAGGAATGAGAAACTCATCCTTGTTGCGAATACTAGCCACCTCATGATAAGCATTGAAGATTTCGCCCTCATCCAAACCCAGCGATTCCACAATGTATTGGTAGGCATGGGTGTGAATGGCTTCTTCAAACGCTTGACGCAGCAAGAACTGACGGCACTCAGGCGCAGTGATGTGACGATAGCTGCCGAGAACAATATTGTTAGCAGCCAACGAATCCGCCGTCACGAAGAATCCGAGATTGCGCTTGATCAGGCGACGCTCATCGTCGGTCAGGCCATTGGGATCTTTCCACAAGGCAATATCACGCGTCATGTTGATCTCTTGCGGCATCCAATGGTTAGCGCAAGTGGCCAAATATTTTTCCCACGCCCATTTGTATTTGAAGGGCACGAGCTGATTCACGTCAGTAGCGCCGTTGATGATGCGCTTATCAGCGGCAGTCACGCGGCGATGTGTGGTGGCTTGATTGGTGTGCTCAGCAGCCTGCGCAGTTGCAGTAAAGTTCGCTGGAATGGGCGCACCATCATCAAGCGTGGTGCGAACCGATGCTGCAATCGGAGAGGGCAGTGCATCCAAGTGACTCGGCATCGAGTCACTCGTATTCAAAGTTTGCAGTGCGGGTTTGACTTCTTCGTCCCAGGTCAACATAAGTGATTGCTCCGATTATGAGAGCAGATGAATACAAATGCAAATTTCTTGCAAGTGTTGCGACATCTGAGCTCGATTTTGTGTTGCTGAATTACATCGTTTTTATTTCACTGCTTCACTTTCTACTCGCTCATGATTGCTATTAAATCAGGAGCGAATAGAAAACTCACAGCGAAACGATGCGGTTTTTATTGGCAAGATTCGCAGGTGGGATCATCCACTCCGCAGAATTTGATGTCAGTAGCTGGTGTGGAGGAGAGTTGCATTTGCGCTGCGACTGCAGCTGCGTCCAACGCACTCATCGCAGGCTTGGCCGATTGCACAGAAGCGCTGCGAACACCCGATCCGCCTGCGCCACCGCCTGAGGACACAGCATTGAGCTGGTTCGAGGTGATCGTAGATTTCTCTGCATGCGTTGCACCAACCGTGCGCAGGTAATACGTGGTCTTGAGGCCACGCAACCAAGCGAGCTTGTAGGTATCGTCCAGCTTTTTGCCGGAAGCGCCTGCCATATAAATGTTGAGCGACTGGGCTTGATCAATCCATTTCTGGCGGCGCGCTGCTGCTTCAATCACCCAAGTGGTGTCCACCTCAAAGGCTGTGGCGTAGAGCGCTTTGATATCTTGCGGCACACGGTCAATCGGGCGCAGTGAACCATCGTAGTGCTTGAGATCGACCACCATCACGTCATCCCACAAGCCAAGACGCTTGAGATCGCGTACCAAGTAATGGTTGATCACAGTGAATTCACCAGAGAGGTTGGACTTGACGGAAAGATTGCCAAAACAAGGCTCGATACAAGCATCCACGCCAATGATGTTAGAAATCGTAGCTGTCGGCGCAATCGCAACGCAGTTGGAATTGCGCATGCCGTCTTGCGCAATCTTCTTGCGAAGCGCATCCCAATCCATGGTGCTGGAGCGATCCACTTCCACATAGCCACCGCGCTCTTTGGCCAACATGTCTAAGGTGTCAAGTGGCAAGATGCCACGATCCCACAGCGAGCCTTTGTAGCTGGTGTACTTGCCGCGCTCTTTGGCCAAGTCGGCAGAAGCCGAGTAAGCGTAGTAGCAAATGGCTTCCATGGATTCATCAGCAAACTTAACCGCTGCATCTGACCCATAAGGTGTGCGCAGCTCATAGAGACAATCTTGGAATGACATGAGCCCCAAGCCAACGGGGCGGTGACGCATATTAGAGTCACGCGCTTTTTTCACAGCGTAGTAATTGATGTCAATCACGTTGTCTAGCATCCGCATGGCGGTGGTGATGGTTTTCTTGAGCTTGACGTGATCAATCTCTTTTCCATTCGCGCCATCTTTCAAGTGCTGCACAAGGTTGACCGAACCGAGATTGCATACTGCCGTTTCCGTATCAGATGTGTTGAGCGTGATCTCGGTGCAGAGATTGCTCGAATGCACTACCCCAACGTGTTGCTGGGGCGAGCGCACATTGCAAGCATCCTTGTAGGTGATCCAAGGATGGCCGGTTTCAAAGAGCATGGTGAGCATCTTGCGCCAAAGATCAGGGGCAGACACCGTTTTGTGCAGAACCAACTTGCCTTCAGCAGCTTTTTGTTCATAGCTTACGTAGGCTTTTTCAAACGCAGAGCCAAACAGGTCGTGCAGATCTGGAGCATCATTGGGAGAAAACAGCGTCCAGTTGCCTTTTTCTAGCACCCGGCGCATAAAAAGATCAGGAATCCAATTAGCAGTGTTCATATCGTGCGTACGACGGCGATCATCACCGGTGTTTTTACGCAACTCCAGGAACTCCTCAATGTCCAGATGCCAAGTCTCAAGGTAGGTACAAACTGCTCCCTTGCGCTTGCCGCCTTGATTCACCGCGACAGCCGTGTCGTTCACCACTTTGAGGAACGGCACCACGCCTTGTGATTCGCCATTCGTGCCCTTGATGTGCGAGCCCATGGCGCGCACACGCGTCCAGTCATTGCCCAAGCCGCCTGCAAATTTGGACAGCAGCGCATTTTCCTTGATGGATTCGTAAATGCCATCCAGATGATCAGGCACTGTGGTTAGGTAGCAAGAGGACAACTGCGAGCGCAGCGTACCGCTGTTGAACAGCGTCGGCGTACTGCTCATAAAGTCAAACGAGCTGAGCACTTCATAGAACTCAATAGCACGCGCTTCACGGTCAATTTCATTCAGCGACAAGCCCATAGCCACGCGCATGAAAAAAGCCTGAGGCATTTCGATGCGGGTTTTGCGTACGTGCAGGAAATAGCGGTCATACAAAGTTTGCAGACCGAGGTAATCAAACTGCAAATCACGCTCGGGCTTTAAGGCGGCAGCTAAGCGCTTCAAATCAAATTGCTCAAGTTTTTCATCAAGCAACTCGTTTTTCACGCCCTTACTGATGAAGCGCGGGAAATACTCGATGTATTCCTCAGCCATTTCTGCTTGCGTGGTTTCTTTACCCAGAATCTCCTTGCGAATCGTATGCAGAAGAAGGCGCGAGGTGGCATAGGTGTAATCAGGCTCTTTTTCGATCATGGTGCGAGCCGCAAGGATCGATGCTTTATAGACCTCGTCCACAGGCACGCCATCATACAAATTGCGCAAGGTCTCAGCCAGAATCGGTGCGGGGCTGACGTCTTTGTTCAAACCAGCGCAACTTGATTCAATCAAACCTTGCAACTGAGCCATATCGAGTGGAACTCGCTTGCCGCCGTCCACCACATGCAAAGCAGGCGCAGCCACAGCAGGTGTGGCTGGCGCTTTAGCACGCTCTTGCGCACGCCGCTCACGGTAGAGCACATAGGAACGAGCTACCTCATGGTGCTCGCCGCGCATCAGACAAAGTTCAACTTGGTCTTGCACATCTTCAATATGAAAAGTGCCGCCACCTGGGCGCGAGCGCATTAGGGCGCGTACCGCATTGTTGGTAAGTGCATCCACAGCTTCGCGCACGCTGGCAGAAGCCGCGCCTTGCGTGCCATGCACAGCCAAGAAGGCTTTCATCATTGCTACGGCAATTTTGCTGGGTTCAAAAGGCACCACGGCACCATTGCGGCGGATGATTTGGTAGCTGGCGTATGGGTTGCTGGCTACTTGCCCATGCGCATGCACTTGGACGAGTGCACCGCTGGTGATTTGCGACGATTTTTTTTCAGCGACAGGGCTGGTTTGAAGGGTGGCCGTTTGCATTTACTTCCTCGTTGGTTGGTCTCGTTGCACGTTGTTATGAGAATTCGTTTGGATTTCATTTGAAATCTATGTGACATGCTATCAAATAGAGAGCTTGCATGCAACAGTTAAACACTATATCTAGTGTTTTTTTGTTTGCTTGGACACTATAGGTAGTGTATCGAGCCAAAGGGCTCAGCGCGCATGAACCGCTCAGAAAGACGTAAAAAATACGACAAAAACACCACGCAATACATGCTCAACTGCATACTTTTGTTGTAGGCAGCACAAAGATTTCGTCGTCTCAAGCACGCAGAACACCCGGCTATTTCACAGCTTTGACTCGCAGGCTACAAGCCTAAGCCGCGTGAAAGCTGAAAGCATATGCCTGAGCCCAATAAACATCAGGCTGGCAAGACCTTTTCCAAGCGCAAGCCGCGCCACACATAGCTGTCATCAATTCTTAGGCTTGCCCTGGCAAGCGCACTGGCAAATGTCGCGGGGAAAACAATTTTAAAAAGACAGCGCGAAAAAATACTGTGATGGCCAACCGACAGTCTGGGCGAGCAAGAGCCAATCAAAACCTTCACCAGGATCGGCTTTGCGCCCGGGCGCAATATGCTCATGGCCTGCGATGTGGGCAATCGGATAGCGCGATCTCAAGGCCTGGCATAGCTTGGCGAGCTGTTGGTATTGCGCTGCTTCAAACAATCCACCCTCCAAGCCCTCCAATTCAATGCCAATAGAGAAGTCGTTGCAGTTCTCGCGGCCTTGAAAAATGGATGTGCCAGCATGCCAAGCACGCTGATCTGCGCTCACAAACTGCCACAGTTGGCCATCACGCTGGATGTAGAAGTGCGCAGACACCTGTGCACCACGAATACTTTGAAAATAAGGGTGCGCCTCCCAATCGAGTCGATTGGTGAACAAATCTTGCACATGTGTACCGCCGTATTCGCCTGGCGGCAAGCTGATTGAATGAATCACGATCAAATCAACAGCAACATGAGATGGCCTTGGGCCGAAATTTGGAGATTCCACACTCTGAGCCCTGCTCAGCCAACCCTGATTCCAAGGCTGTGGCGTCTCAAGCTTTGCCATCGTCGGCTTCTATCCCAAGGCGCGCCATGCGATATCGAATCTGCCGCAGACTCATGCTCAGTTTGGCGGCTGCGGCTGTCCGGTTGAAACCCGTGTCAGCGAGCGCCTTGACGAGAATGGAACGCTCCTGAGCGTCTAGATGCGCTTGCAAATCGCTGGGCAAAGAGGCGCAAGCGCTGTCGGGCATGACAACGCTGGATGCCAGCGCCTCTGGCTCGCTGCCGGATTTTGTGGGCGCATGGACTTCTGAATCTTGCAAGCTAAGCATCTCTTGTCCATCTGAGAGCGCGACTGCACGGTGCAACAAATTTTCTAACTCACGTACGTTGCCAGGCAACTGCAAAGCCTGCAGTTGCTTGAGCAGCAGCGGCGAGGCCGATGCCGCAGGCAACTGTGCTTCTTTGGCAATACGCTGGAGCAGGCAATCGACCAGAAATGGTAAATCTTCCATGCGCTGGCGCAGTGGCGACAGCAATATATCAATCACATTGACGCGGTAAAACAAATCTTGACGAAACTGCCCCGCCGTCACAGCAGCTGCCAGATCGCGGTGTGTGGCACTCACGATGCGCACATTCACAGGCTGCTCATTGGTATCACCTAACGGGCGCACGCTACGCTCTTGAATCGCGCGGAGTAACTTCGCCTGCATCGACTGCGGCAAATCTCCAATCTCATCTAAGAACAAGGTGCCGCCATTCGCGGCTTGGAAAAATCCTTCCCGATCAGCGGCCGCGCCTGTGTACGAGCCTTTGCGTGCGCCAAAAAATTCTGCCTCTAACAAACTCTCGGGAATCGCGCTGCAATTGACAGCCACGAAGGGCCCGTCACTTCGATGGCTACAGGCATGGATGGCACGTGCAACCAATTCCTTGCCTGTGCCAGATTCGCCTTGCACCAACACAGGCGCCATGCTGCGAGCCACTTTGGCAATGCGGGCGCGAAGCTGACTCATCACTTCTGATGAGCCCACGATGGCAGCCAAAGCCAGAAGCCCAGCATCACCTAGATCAGTTGGCGCAGGCTGCCGAACAATAGTTGCGCTCGGCGCAAGCAACTGATTTGGCGAGGATGTGTGCGGCGCAGTATGGACAGAGATTGCCTGCTGACTCAATCTCACCGCTTGTGCCACCACAGAGCGAAATTGCTTCAGATCAACAGGCTTACTCAAGTAATCAAACGCACCTGCCTTGAGCGCTTCCACCGCATTTTCAGCCGAGCCATGCGCGGTGATCACCACACAGCGCTCGCTACGCTGAGCTTGGGCAAGAAAGCGCAACACCTCCAAGCCAAGACCATCGGGTAACTGCATGTCAGAAACGACAGCATGAAAATTGCGCTGATGCAATGCAGCCAAGGATTGCGCCACGCTATCAGCCGTGACGACTTCGTAGCCCTCGCGTGTGAGGCTGAGCTCGTACAACATGCGCAGATCAGGCTCGTCGTCAATCACCAGCACGCTGGGCGCGCTGCTTAAGACGCCTGATCGGGGAACGGAGGAATCGACAGATGAAAGCATGCGGTGATTGTAGGCGGGTGCTGGTTGGTTTGGTAGTGTGAATCGCGCAGTCAACGGCGTGGAGACAGGGGCATCAGCGGCATCGGCTGAGTAGCTTCCAAGCTCGGGCGCAGCAAAACCATGAAGTCATTTCCTTCAAGTGTGCCGCTCCCAACGGCCTGAGCTTGAGAGCGCTTGCTTCGCTGATAAGTGATCGTTGCACCATGCCGTACACAAAGCTCACGGCAGATATACAGCCCCAAACCACTAGAACGACTTTGGGAACTGAAGAACGGCTCAAACAAATGTCGCTGGACACCCGGATCAATCGGCGCGCCATCGCTCCAGACGCTGAGCTGCCACAAGCCTTGCGCTCCACTCTGCTGGAAAGTCACCTGAATCGCTCCTGGGTGACGGCTGGCATGCCGCAACGCGTTATCCAACAAATTCACAAGCACACGGCGCAAATGATCTGCTTCAAATTCGATAGCACTTGGTGCAGTATTTATAAGCGCGGTTGCCGTATTTTTGGCTTTATATTGAGTCATCCAATCATCACAGATACTGCTGATGAATCGCGCTGGATCGTGCAACGTGGCCGCCTGTCGTACGCCGCCTTGCACACGCGCAACATCCAACACATCTTCCACCACGCGGTTCAAGCGTTGCACGTTTTGCGCCACCATGCGCACCAGCTTCTGCTGCTGCGGGGACTGGATTTCTTCAGCAAGCAGTTCATTCGCTTGAGAAATAGCGGACAAGGGATTACGGATCTCGTGCGCCACCGCGGCTGACATACGCCCCATGGCAGCGAGTTTTTCAGTGCGCACGCGCGCTTCGACTTCGCGTAAATCTTCCATGAATATCACACACAGGCTGCCTTGTGCAGGCACATCAGGCAAGATAGACAAATACGTCTTCACATGCAACTGGCGCTGCATGCTTGGCTCTGACTGCACCGTGACCTCCCTTTGTAAAGGTCGTTGTTCTTGCAAGCTTTCCGCAGCCAAATCTGCCAAGCTCTGCCAAGCCGGGCGCGCCGCTAAGACAAAAGGTGGCTTGGCCAGATTGGACCGTGTGCCCGTATTAGCACCCAGCATCTCACGAGCCGCGGGATTGGCAGCGTGCACTACGCCATTGGCATCGAGCACGATGATGCCATCACCCAAGTTGTCTATCACCAACTGGTTAACCTGAATTTGCGCACGCGCCGCCATCTCGCTTCCTCGCGCCACGCGCTCTTGTCGCACCAATCGTGTGGACAATTGATTCGCGAGATATGCCACCACAAACAGCCCTGTCCCCGTGATCGCAGCCTGCACATAGCGGCCAACCGCGTCAGGCGTGCCTGACAAGGTGTATTGCAACGCATCCAACAGCAGAGCCACTGTGACAGCCGCTGCCGTGCCCATCGCCAAGAGCAACGGGCCCAACACCGCAGCGAGCAGCACAGGCAGGGCAAACAAAGGCGTGTAATTGATCGTGCCAACCTGCAAATACAACAGCAAGCCGAACACCACCACATCCACACCCACCGTCACAAGCCATTGCGGATCAAATCGTGCGCCAGGCAAGGTAGGCCGCCCCAGCACGCGCACCCAAACCGTGAGAGCCAAATAGGAAATACAAACGAAGAGCGCCAAACTGTGCGGCGGTTGCCCCATGACGCGCAGATAAAGCAGCAAAAGCAGCAATACGCCCGCCACCAAAATACGCGCCGCCATGAAGCCGCGCCAAAGACGTGGCAAACCACTTTCACGGTCGGACAAATTCAGTTCACGTGACGATGCTTCATTGGCATCCATCAAGGCACTGAAGCTGCTTTGCCCCTCTTGCATCAACCCTCCTGCTGCAGGCGATGAGACGCGCTACAGTAGCTGCCACGCTTACCCACAAGTGCATCGCTCTTGGGCAAATGCACGCCACACACAGCGCAACTAAGCATGATCTGCGGCGGCGCATCTGCCTGCTTGGTTTTTTGTGGTTTCGCTAACGCTTCCTCCTTCTCATCCCGCGCATCCGCACGACTCTTTTTCCAGAGCCAAACGCCCAACAACACAACCAAAATTACAACAACGTATTTCAAGAAATGCCTCTCGTTAAAAGCGCTTCAAACCACGCGCTGGAGCAATATCTCCAACACAAAGCGCGAACCCACATAGGCCAGCAGAAGCAAAATGGCACTGCCATAAACAAACCGTGCCGCTCGCTTGCCGCGCCAGCCCCTTTGCCAGCGACCCCAGAGCAACCAAGCCATCAAGCCCCAAGCAAGCACCGAAAAAATCGTTTTGTGATTCCACTGCCAAGCACTGCCGGCGCCATACAGGTCTTCACCAAACAGCCAACCCGCCAGCAACGTGCCCGTGAGCAACACGAACGCTGCCAAGACGAATGCAAACATCAGCCTCTCTAGCGTCATCAGCGGCAGGCCCACTGTTTCCTGCGGGCTACCTTGCGCCGCGCGTATTTGCTCTTCCGCGCGGCGCATGAGCCAAGCATGCACCGTCGCTACAGCCAGCAAACCATAGGCCGCCACGCCAAACGCGCCATGAAGAGGCAGCCAAATGGACGCTTTGGCATTCAAAGCCGTGCCAGGAAAAATCAAACCGATCAACAGAGCCGCGCCACCCAATGCCGCCAGCGCACGGCGGCTTTGCATTTGCGGATACAAGCGGCTTTGCACCGCATACACCGTCAGAACGAGCCAAGCCATCACAGAAATCGCCGGGCCAAAGCCAAAGAATCCAGAAAACAATGCCAAGGCGAGCAGCAAGCCATGTGAAAGCCAAGCGATTGCCAAGCTGCTGGCCACCGCTTGGGAGCTTGGCGATTTCATGAGCGCAGGCAGGGCGTAAGCCACCAAAGCAACGGCAGCGAGCACCCAAAACCAAGCAGGATAGCTACTGGATAAAATCATGCCTTTAGTTTACCTCTGCAAACGCTGCGCAAGCAGACTGTCCAACATCAAGATCCATCATGGCATCAGCCCTCTCCGAACGCCTATCAAAACTGGTCAAAACGATGAGCGGCCAAGCCCGCATCACCGAATCCAACGTGGCTGACATGCTGCGCGAAGTGCGCATGGCGCTGCTGGAGGCAGATGTGGCCCTGCCCGTGGTGCGCGATTTCATCACCCGTGTGAAAGAAAAATCCCTTGGTCAAGAGGTGGTGGGCTCGCTCAAACCGGGCGAGGCGCTGGTGGGCATCGTCAACCGTGAGTTGGTGGCCACCATTGGTGATGGCGTGAGCGATATCAACCTCGCCGCACAGCCGCCCGCCGTGATCTTGATGGCAGGTTTGCAAGGCGTTGGTAAAACCACGACCACCGCAAAGCTGGCCAAGCACCTGATCACCAAACGCAAAAAGAAAGTGCTCACAGTCTCAGGCGACGTCTACCGCCCAGCTGCGATTGAGCAGCTCAAGACCGTGACGGCGCAAGCTGGAGCGGAATGGTTTCCCTCTTCTCCCGATCAAAAGCCCGCTGACATCGCCCGCGCCGCGCTTCTGTATGCGAAGAATCATTATTTCGATGTGCTACTGGTTGACACCGCTGGCCGCTTGGCGATTGACGCGCAGCTGATGCAAGAGATTCAAGAGCTGCATGGCATTTTGAATCCAGTAGAAACTCTCTTCGTCGTTGACGCGATGCAAGGTCAAGATGCGATCAACACGGCAAAAGCTTTCAAAGACGCACTGCCACTAACAGGCATCATCCTCACTAAAACAGACGGCGATTCACGCGGCGGTGCAGCCCTCTCCGTCAAGCAAATCACGGGTGTACCTATCAAATTCGCGGGCACGAGCGAAAAAATTGATGGCTTGGAAGTTTTTGATGCCGAGCGCTTTGCAGGCCGCATTCTGGGCATGGGCGATATCCTCGCGCTCGTCGAGCAAGTCACAGCCAATGTCGACATGGCCGCTGCGCAAAAAATGGCCGAGAAGATCAAGAGCGGAACCAGTTTTAATTTGCAGGATTTTTTAGAGCAAATCCAGCAAATGAAAAACATGGGCGGCTTATCCAGCCTGATGGACAAGCTCCCCAGCCAACTCGCAGGCAAAGCCTCAGAAGCTGATTTGAACCGCGCCGAAAAAGACATCATCCGCAAAGAAGGCATCATCAACAGCATGAGCGGCAAAGAGCGCCGCAATCCCGGCTTGCTTTTCGACGGAAAAACCAAAGCCAGCCGTAAACGCCGCATCGCCCAAGGCGCAGGCGTGCAGATTCAGGAAGTGAATCGGTTGCTCAATGAGTTCGATCAGATGCGCGACATGATGAAAAAAATGAAGGGCGGCGGCATGATGAAGATGATGAAAAAGCTCGGCGGCATGGGCGGCGCGAAAGGCTTACCGGGTATGGGCGGTGGTATGCCTAAGATGCCTTTTTAAAATCTTCGCTCAATTGCCAGCCAATTCCTTCTCCTGCAAAGCTCGCCACATCACCTTGCCGCTCCCGCTCTTGGGCAGACTCGCTGCAAATTCGACCACACGCGGCACTTTGTAGACGGCCATATTGTCTCTGCACCACTGCAAAATATCTTGCTCATCTACACGCCCTACATGCGAGCTTCGCAGCACGACTACTGCCTTCACACTCTCGCCGCGATAGGCATCACGGGTAGCTATCACGCAAGCCTCGGCAATCGCGGGATGCTTGAACATCAGCGATTCGACCTCAGCTGGCCAGACCTTGAAGCCACTGGCGTTGATCATCCGTTTCAAGCGATCTGTGATGAAGAAATAGCCCTCTTCATCCACTTTTCCTAGGTCGCCGCTTCTGAAAAACACTTTGCTATCACGCTCAAAAAAAGCCTTGGCGGATGCAGGCTCATTTTTCCAATAACCTTTGAAATTCATCGGCCCGCTCATCACAATTTCGCCTTGCACACCCATCGGCATTTCTTCCAAATTTTCTGGATTCACCACCCGTGCATCACAACTCATAAAGGGAATGCCCAAGCATTGCTGCTTCGGGCGATCTGCCGGATTGCTGTGACTCGGCGCAGCCGTCTCAGTGAGGCCATAACCTTCCACATAGCGCAGACCAAATTGCTCCAGCAAACGCTGCGCTACGGCCTGCGGCATAGCCGCACCGCCGCCGCCGATATAGACCAAACTGCTCAGATCGTATTGGTCAAAGCTGGGCGAGGCGAGCAGATCAATCACCATGGTGGGAATGTTTGTCCAGTGCGTCACCTTGTGGCGCGAGATCAAACGGCCTGCCAAATCGCGATCCCAGCGCGGCATGATCACCAGCGTCGCGCCAGCATACAGGCTCGCATGCATGAGGCTGACCATGCCCGTGATATGAAACATCGGCACGACAACGAGCGTGACGTTTTGCGCTGTGCCGTTGCCCCACAAAATACTGGCTACGGCGTTGTGCATGATCGAGCCGTGGGTGTGCATGCAGCCTTTGGGTAGACCAGTCGTGCCGCTGGTGTACGGCAGCATGGCGAGGTCTTCGCTGGTGGCTTTGGCTGCGGGTAAGGGTATCTCTTCCTGATTTGCAAACAGGTCAGGCCACGCATGAAGCTGCGCACCTTCAACCAATGGCAGCGCATGCTCTGTGAGCAGCCAATCGCGCCAAGCTGGTGGCATGTCGCTTGAAGCATCCACACCAAATCCATCGCTCATGTGCGTCACGATCAAGTGCTTCAAACGCTTGTCAGGAGGCAAGGCGTTTGAAGCTGCAGCCCATTCAGCCGCCAAATCCGCGGTGGTGATGACGATGCACGTATCGGGATCAAGGATATAGTGTTTCAGCTCTTCGGCTTTGTTCATCGGGTTGACGGGTACGACAACAGCATCCAACCTCAGGATCGCAAAGTGTGAAATCACTAGCTGCGGGCAGTTTTGCATGCAGACCACGATTCTTTGACCGAAATCGACCTCTAGCCGTTTCAATACCTGCGCAAGCTGCTCTGCTTTTTGTAGCATCTTTGCATAGCTGATGCTGGTGTCAAAGAACTGCAAAGCCGTTTTATCTGGGTAGCGCATGGCGTTGACAGCGAGGTTATGCCACAGAGAACCCGCAGGCGGCGTCAGGCTGTGTGGCAGGCGTGCGGGCCAATGGGCATGATGAGCAGCGTGATCAGCAGAATGATGTGGGGCGCGTTGCTGTGAAGCCAAGGAAAACTCCTATTGATGTGGGAACACACCTCTCGCTATCATGCCCCTTTGTTTCCTCTCACAACACACCATGAAAACCCGTACTCTGCTAAAAACAATCATCGCTGCCGCATTGGCGACAGCAGGCCTCCTGCACAGCGCCCACGCTCAACCCAACTACCCTAACAAGCCCATCCGCCTGGTGATCGGCTTCCCCGCTGGCGGTCCGCTGGATCAACATGCTCGCCTGCTCACAGACAAGCTGCAATCCGTGCTCGGCCAGCCCATAGTGATTGACTACAAAGCAGGCGCTGGCGGCACAGTCGGTGCGCAAGATGTGCAGAAAGCAGCGCCCGATGGCTACACCATCATGCTGGCCAACACCGGCGTGATGGTGATCAACCCTGGCTTGTATTCCAAGCTGCCCTACGGTACTTTGAGAGATTTCGTGCCGATCGCCCGCACCGCCATGCAGCCTCTTGCGCTGCTAGTCAACCCAAACGTCAAAGCCAATACGCTGCAAGAATTCGTGAGTTTTGCCAAGAGCAACCCCGGCAAGGTGAACTACGGCTCTGCGGGCAATGGCGGCATCAGCCATCTCGTGCCAGAAATGTTCAAGAGCCAGACGGGTTTGTTCATGGTCCACATTCCCTATCGCGGCAGCGCCCCGGCATTTCAAGATTTGATCGGCGGCCAAGTGCAATTCATGGCCGAGAGCATTCCGCAGGCGGCGCAGTATCACAAGCAAGGCAAAGTGCGTGCGTTGGCTGTGACGAGCCGTGAACGCAACCCGGCTTTGCCTGATGTGCCCACGGTGATGGAAACAAAAATGGCCAAGGACTTTGAAGTCGTCGGCTTCTATGGTTTCCTAGCGCCCGCTGGTACGCCAAAGCCGATTGTGGACAAGCTCTCGGATGCCTTCAAGCAAGTGCTGGCTATGCCTGATGTGCGTAACCGCATGATCACCCAAGGCGCTGATCCAGCTTATCTTGGTGCAGATGATTTTGCCAAGTTCATCAATTCTGAATTGCCCAAATGGGCCGCCGCTGTCCAAAAATCAGGTGCGAAGATCGATTGAGCTAGATTCATCTTGGGGACATGTGAAGCTGGCATGCTGTAGTTTTTTTAAAATACTATTAATTTCATAGCATGTCACGCAGATTCTATAACGGCAGGTGGCCGACTTGCCTCATAATTTGGGGCATGACTACTGCCTCCATCGCTCAACCTACCCCATTCGATCTGCAAGGCCATCGCGGCGCACGCGGCCTTTTGCCTGAAAACACCCTGCCCGCCTTTGAGCGAGCGATCGAACTGGAAGTCACAACACTGGAACTCGATGTGGGCATCACCAAAGACGGCATTGTGGTGATCAGCCATGATCGCGCTTTGAATCCAGAGATTACGCGCGATGCCAGTGGCGCCTATCTGAGCGCGCCTGCCCTAGTCAACCGGTTGACCATGGCCGAGATCAAGACCTACGACGTCGGCCGCATCAATCCCCAGAGCCCCTATGCCAAGCGTTTCCCCGACCAACAGCCCATCGACGGGACGCGCATGCCAGCGCTGTCGACCCTCTTCAAACGCGTGGATGCGCTCGGCGCGAAAAAGCTGCGCTTCAACATCGAAACCAAAATCTCACCCGAGAAGCCGAATGACACGGTGAGCGCCGCCGTGTTTGCGCGCAAGCTGCTCGATCTGGTGCGCACGCACGGCATGGCCAGCCGCGTCACAATCCAAAGCTTTGACTGGCGCACGCTGCAAATCATCCAAGAGTTGCAAAAAGGCCATACCAAACGGGTATTGACTTCCTGCCTCACGGCTCAGCAAGCTTGGGCGAACAACATCACGCCAACATCTGACAAAGGCCCGTATTGGACCGGCTCGGTGCGCACTCCTCAGCATGCGGATGTGCCAAGCATGGTCAAGGCAGCCGGCTGTGAAATTTGGTCGCCCTATTTTGAAGACATCACGCCCGATTTGGTTAAAAAATCTCACGATCTTAGTCTCAAGGTGATCCCTTGGACGACCAACAGCGAAGCGGAAATGGCAGCTGTGATCGAAGCTGGCGCGGATGGTTTGATCACCGATTACCCCAATAAAGCTAAGGCACTTCTGGCGCAGCGGGGCATTGCCATACGTTGATTACGGCAAAATCATGGGTTATCCACAGAAAGTGTTACCCATGTTCAGTCAAATCGCCCCCCATCGCCGCGCGCTCCTAGCTGCAGCTTTCTCTGCCATCGCTTTGGTCGCCTGCGGCAAGAAAGAAACCCCTCCCGCCCCAGCCGCCACGCCCGCACCGGCTGCTGCGCCTGCGCCCGCTCCTGTGAAAGTCTACACAGTGGGTACTGACGCGGCCTACGCACCGTTTGAGAAAATGTCGGCCAGCAATGAAGTCGAAGGTTTGACAGCCGATCTGCTCAAAGCAGCTGCAGCCAAAGGCGGATTTGAAGTGAAATTCGTCAACACGCCTTGGGAAGGCATCTTCAAAACTTTAGATGGAGGCGAGCGCGATATCGTTGCAAGTAGCGTCACCATCACCGATGAGCGCAAGCAAAGCATGGATTTTTCCAAGCCTTACTTCGACGCGGTGCAGTTGATTGCTGTGAAAGCGGATTCAAAAATTACCAAGTTTGACGACCTTAAAAAGCTCAAAGTCGGTGTGCAAACCGGTACGACAGGCGATGAAGTCGTGCAAAAGCTGCTGGGCAAAGCCAGCGCCAACATCAAGCGTTTTGAATCAACCCCCTTGGCCTTGCAAGAGCTGGCCGCAGGTGGCGTAAGCGCCGTGGTGGCTGATAACGGTGTGGTGCAGCACTACATTGCCAACAATCCGACCGCCAAGTTCAAATCCGTGAGCGATGCCTCCTTTGTGCCCGAGCAATATGGCTTTGCGGTGAAGAAGGGCAACGCAGAGTTGCTGGCCAAGATCAACACAGGTATTGACGCGATCAAAGCCGATGGCAGCTACGACACGATCATGGCCAAATACTTCGGTGCGAAGCCCGCAGGTGCGATGGCACCGGCATCCGCAGCGCCTGCTGCCGCGCCCGCCAGCGCAGCCTCGAAGTAAACTCAGAGCTTCTTGCCAAGGGGCGTGTCCACAGGCTGTGGACACGCCCTTTTTTCTTTCAATACCGATCAGAGACAACATCACCATGAATTTGCGCTGGGAAATTCTTCTGCCCTACGCCCCGCTTTTTTTCAAAGGCGTGGTCATGACAGTGCAGCTTACGGTGATCGCCTTGGCGCTGGGCTTACTCGCCGGCTTGGGCGTGGGGCTCATCACGGCGCAAGAGCAACGCGGCTGGAAGAAAGCCCTTCGCTGGTTGTTTCAAGCCTATGTGGGCTTCTTTCGCGGGACACCATTGTTCGTACAAATTCTGCTCGTGCATTTCGCGCTCATGCCCACACTGATTCACCCCACCGAGGGTCTGCTGCTCTCGGGCGAGATGGCGCGGCATCTGCGCCAAGAATATGGCGCCTTCCTCTCCGGCGCAGTGGCACTGACGCTGAATGCCGCAGCCTACATCAGCGAAATTGTGCGAGCAGGTATTCAGTCGATTGCGCGCGGGCAAGTGCAGGCGGCGCAAAGCTTAGGGATGAATGAATCACAAGCCATGCGCTTGGTCGTGTTGCCGCAAGCCCTGCGCCGCATGGTGCCGCCACTGGTCAATGAAGCCATCACCTTGCTCAAAGATTCTTCCCTCGTCTCCGCCATTGGCCTGGCCGAGCTCGCCATGGCGGCCCGCACCGTGGCGGGCGCATATTCGCGCTATTGGGAGCCGTATCTGGCGATTTCGCTGATGTATTTGATCCTCACTGGCATTTTGACTTTCCTCGCCCGCAAGCTCGAAACGCCCGCTGAAATGCGAGGCCGATGATGAAAACCACCACCCCATGAGTACTCACACCGCCTCGCTGCAATTGCAGACTCTGGCTGCGCAACTCCAACAAGTGCAAGCCAACGAGTTGCGCACCAACGACTTGGTGCAAACCGCTCGTGCCAGCCAAGCGCTGCTGGCTGCCTCGCCAGAAAAATACAGTATTGCCTTGAACGATATCCTCGATCGCCTCGAATCGGGCGCACTCTTCACCGAAGAAAGCTGCTCGTTCAGCCAGCGTGATTTGCTCGATAGCTTGGCGCTGTGGGCGTGCAAAGCGCAAGCAGTTTTAGCTCAAAGCGTCTCTTCATAAGGGCTGATGCCGCTTTCCAGCTGAGCGAGCAAGCTGCGGCGCATCCGCTTGTGCATGCAGGGCTTCGATCAAATGGCAATGCTCATCCTCACCATCGCAGCGACTGCGCAGATCGATCAGATTTTTCTCCAGCACGCGTAGCTCTTTGAGGCGCTCACGCACATGGCCGATGTGTTCGTCCAGCGTATCTCGCGCCGTTTGGCAATCGCGCTTTTTGCGCAAATCTAGGCCAAGCAAGGTGCGCACCTCATCGAGTGTCATGTCCAAGCTGCGCAATTGGCGGATGAAGCGCAATTGATGCACATCTTCATCACTATAAAAACGATAGCTGTTTGCGCTTATTCCACGTGGCTTAATTAGGTTTTCTTTCTCATAAAAGCGGATATTGGCGCTGCTGATGCCGCTCAGCTTGGCAGCTTGCCCAATCAAATAACCTGATAGCTCTTGGGGTTGAATCGCAGACATCGCTTGACCTTGAAGTGACTTGAGGGCTTCTAATCATGCCATTGATCTACCGAATACGCTATATCTTCATGTCTGCAAATTGCTCACACCATAACCACGCATCACAAGACACATCGCCACACTACCGCCGTATCCTTTGGATTGCGCTCATCGTCAATACCTTGATGTTTTTCGTGGAGTTAAGCGCGGGTTGGCAATCTGGCTCGGTTTCCCTGCTGGCTGATTCAGTGGATTTTTTTGGTGATGCCGCCAACTACGGCCTGGCGCTGTGGGCGCTCTCGATGGCGGCCATCTGGGGCTCACGTGTCGCTTTGTTGAAAGGCATCACGATGCTGCTCTTTGGCTTAGCACTGCTCGCACGCGTCGCTTGGGGCGCATGGCTAGGAACTGTGCCCGAAGCCTTCACCATGGGCGCCATCGGCATCCTTGCGCTCTGCGCCAATCTTTTCGTCGCTGCACTGCTGTATCAATTCCGCGAAGGCAATGCCAATATGCGCAGCGTCTGGCTGTGTACGCGCAACGATGCATTGAGCAATATCGCCGTGGTGTTCGCAGGCATCGGCGTATGGGGCAGCGCAAGCGCTTGGCCTGATCTGGCCGTGGCACTCATCATGGCTGGGCTAGCGATTCATAGCGGCCTGACTGTGATTCGGCATGCGCAGGTTGAGCTTGCCGCCGGATCAAAAGCCCCAGTATCGCCATGAAGAAAAAGACTTTATACAATGTAGCTGTGAAAAAATTGCTGATGAACTTCATGGTCTTTGCGTTTCTGCTCCAAGCGGGCTGGGCGCAAGCATGGTTGCCGCATGGTTCAGGAATGGCTGGTGATGCACTACTTCACACTGAGCAACATAGCCACGATGAGAATGTTCAGAATCATCACCCTGAACATTTATCGGCTGATGGTGGCCTACAAGAGTGCCAGCAACATCATGCGTGTTGTGCGGTGATCTTGGGGCAATTTCCTAGCGCCGTGTTCACTGCATTCAGTATGGCTCATCCGCGCGATTCCATTGAATTGCTGAGAGATTTTTGGGCCGTAGACATCGACAAACCGAAATGGGCTGCCACGACCGTTTGAGTCGTGGTGAACGAGGTTATTTCTAACAGCGCACCGTAGCGCTGACACCCGCCTTGATTCACCGAAACCTTGGGTTTTTCGGAGAAATATTGTGTCTTTTTCAAATGGGCTATGGCCCTGTTCCTTGCGATCTGCGCTTGTGTTGGCATCCCTTCAAATAGGTTGGCCTGTGCTTGCACAGTCTCTCCCTACCATCTCCCCATTCGCCTCTTCTCAAAGTAGCTCGGTCAGTTTGCGCCAAGCCTTAGATGCGGCTTGGGCGCTAGATGCCGCCTCCAAAACGCAGAGCTTCAAACAAAGCGAGCTCGCAGCACGTCAACGCGCTGCATTGGGTTGGATCGCAGGTGAGCCCAGCGTCACGCTCGCGCATCGTACCGATCGCCTCAATGCTAATGGCGGGTTGCGTGAATACGAAGCCGAGATCGATCTGCCGCTTTGGAATCGCCGCACTCAGGCTGCGACGAAGCAAACAATATTTGCAGACGAACAATTGCTCGCATCGTCCGTGCAATTGGCAAAACGCAAAATTGCAACCACTCTTTTGACACTTGCCGCTGACTACGCCTTCAGCAATCTTGAGCATGTGCTCGCACTGCGCAAAATCGCTGAAGCTGAAGTATTGGCAGCTGACACAGAACGCCGCATGCGAGCAGGCGATGTGGCCAGGCTGGACACACTTCAAGCGCAAAGTGCGCTGCTGCAAGCCAAAAGCCAAGGTACTATTGCACTGAACAGCAAGCATCGCTTACAAGCGCAATGGAAAGCCCTGACTGGACTGGAATCCGTAGCTGCACTGCCAACAGACAGCCGCACGCCCGCTGCGCCAGCCAGCCTAGAGCAACATCCAGCAGTTCAGTCTGCTAACCTGCAATTGAGTGCCAGCCAAGCCAAGCTGAGGCTTGCCGAGACCGATCTGCGCGATCCCATGGCGCTGGCACTCGGCATAACGCGCGAGCGCTCAGGCTTCGCAGCAGCATCCGATAGCAGCCTGCGTATTGCGCTGCGCATTCCCTTGGGCGGTGAGAGCCGCAATCAGCCCAGAATTGCTGCGGCACGCAGCGAAACTGCGCAAGCACAGGCGGAGCTAGAAACCATACAACGCAATACCCAACAAGAGATTGACGGAGCGCGACTTGCGCTGCGCAATGCACAGACCAGCAGAGAATCAGCGCTAGAGCGCGCTCAGCTTGCAACGCAAATGCAGACGCTGATCACCCAAGCCTATCGCTTAGGTGATCGTGATTTGCCGACGCGCCTGCGTGCTGACAGCGAAAAAAACGAAGCCGATCTGGCCGCAGAGCGCACCCAGATTGAATTGCGCCGCGCAACAGCTCATTTAGAACTCACTTTGGGGCAACTCCCATGAGAAAAATTATGAAAAATCGTCCTCTAGCCCATATAAATAACGCGCAAAGTGCTATAAATATCATAGCAGCTTCCTTGTTGCTGTGGCTCACGCTCTTCTCTTCCGCCAGCTTCGCAGGCCCCGGCCATGACCATGGCGACGAACCTGCACAAGCTGCTGGCGCGGCATCGCCTCGCATATCGAGCCATTCAGATTTGTTTGAATTGGTGGCTACGGTGAATCAATCGCAACTCGTGATTTACCTAGATCGTTACAGCAGCAATGAGCCCGTCACCAACGCCAAAATTGAAGTGGAAGCTGGCTCTGCCAAAGGCTTGGCAGAGCCGCAGCCCGATGGCACCTATATTTTTAAAACGGATCTGCTGGCCAAACCAGGCTCCATTCCTTTGAGCTTCACAGTCAGCGATGGCAAAGACACTGATTTGCTGGCAGGTGATTTGGTGATCCCTGACGCGCATGCTGTGCATGATCACAGCGAAGGTTGGCTCGGCAGTGCTTGGCTGAAAGGCTTGGCTGCGGCCGCCGCGGCGTTGCTGGCCATGACTGTCGGTTGGTTTATGTGGCGCAAAAAACGCTCTCGTACAGCCTTCACTGTCGCCGCGCTTTGCCTACTTATCGCCGCAGGCGCGGCCACGGATGCCCAAGCTGGCCCAGGCCATGATCATGGCGATGAAGCCCCAGCGGCAAGCAGCAATGCGCCCAAGCGGCAAAGCGATGGCAGCGTCTTTCTACCGAAGGCCAGTCAGCGCCTGCTGGCGGTGCGCACTGTGCCCGCTGAGCAAAGCAGTTTGCCCAAAACCGTGGAGTTGGCAGGCCGTGTGGTCGCTGATCCAAATGCAGGCGGCAAAGTGCAGCCCACGCAAGCCGGGCGCATCGAAGCCAGCGCTGGCGGCTTTCCATCGCTCGGCCAAAGCGTGCGCAAGGGCCAAGTGCTGGCCATGGTGCGCAGCTCGGCCAGTGCGATTGAGCGTGCGAACCAAACGGCTACTGGCTTTGAAATACAAACAAGCATCGATTTGGCCAAGAAGCGCTTGGCACGCTTAGAGCAACTCGAAGGCTCAGTGCCGCAAAAAGACATTGAAACCGCTCGCGCTGAGCTGCAAAGTTTGCAGCAGCGCAGCAAAGCCATTGGCAGCAGCGCCATGGCCGTGGAAACTTTGATGGCGCCCGTCGCGGGCGTGATTGCAGCGGTCAATGTGGTGGCTGGCCAGGTGGTGGATGCGCGAGAAGTGCTGTTTGAAATTGTTGATCCTGCCCGGCTTATGGTGGAAGCCAATGCTTTTGATGCGAGCCTGCTGAGCAGCGTGGCATCGGCATCGATCAGTGTGGGCAGCAGCAGCGCGCCTTTGCGCTATGTGGGCGCAGGCCGCGCCTTGCGTGAGGGAGCAATTCCGCTGATCTTCCGCTCAGAAGGCACGAACGTATTGCCGCTGGCAGTCAATCAAAGCGTCAAAGTGGTGGTGCAGACCAAAGAAATCATCAAAGGTTTTGCGATTCCCAATGGCGCAGTGGTGAAAAATCCCAGCAACCAAGACATTGTTTGGGTACACACTGGTGCTGAACAATTCGCGCCACGCGTGGTGCGCTTTGTCAACTTGGATGGCTCGCGCCTGACGGTGCTGGATGGCTTGGCAGCGGGCGACCGCGTGGTGACTCAGGGCGCAGCCTTGGTCAACCAAGTGCGCTGAAGGGCAAACCATCATGTTTGAAAAACTGGTTCACAGCGCTTTGGGCAATCGGCTCATGGTGCTGGTGTTGTCTGCGGTCTTATTGGTGGTGGGCTCGCTCTCGCTGGTGAAGATGCCCGTGGATGTCTTTCCCGATCTCAACAAACCCACCGTGACGCTGCAAGCGGAAGCCGGTGGCATGGCTCCTGAAGAAGTGGAGCAACTCATCACGCTCCCGCTGGAGACCGCGATGAGTGGCATTCCGGGTGTGGAAAGTGTGCGCTCGATCTCCAGCGTGGGCTTGGGTTTTGTGTACATCACCTTCGACTGGAAGACCGATATTTACCGCGCCCGCCAGATGGTGGGCGAGCGCTTGGCACAGGTGCGCGAGCAGTTGCCGCAAGGCGCTGCGCATGTGGGCATGGGGCCGATCAGCTCCATCATGGGCGAGATCATGCTGATGGCTTTGCCTGTGGACACCAGCAAAACCACACCGATGGCGGTGCGCGAGTATGCAGATTTCGTGTTGCGCCCGCGCTTGCTGACCATTGCTGGCGTGGCGCAGGTGATCCCCATTGGCGGTGAAGTGCGGCAATATCAGGTGCAGCCAGATACCGCTCGCATGGCCGCCTTGGGTGTCACCGTGGAGAACATCAGCCAAGCGTTGCAAGGCTTTTCTAACAACACCAGCGGCGGCTTTCTGGAACTGAATTCGCGCGAATACCTGATTCGCAACATCGGGCGTACCAACAAGCTCGAAGATTTGCAGCGCTTGGCAGTGAGCTACAAAAATGGCCGCAGCATTCAGCTTGCGCAAGTCGCCGATGTCAACTTCGCACCCGCGCTGCGCCGAGGCGATGCGGGATACAACGGCAAGCCGGCGGTGATCCTGGGTGTGCAAAAGCAGCCGGGGGCAGATACGGTCGCGCTGACCAAGCAGATCGAAACCGCCCTCCAAGAGATGTCCAAGACCTTGCCTGCGGGCATGGGCGCGCCCAAAGTCACCATGCGGCAAGCCAGTTTCATTGAAACATCGATCAGCACGCTGCAAGGCAAGCTGATGCTGGCTGGCATGGTGGTGGCCTTGGTCTTGTATTTCTTTTTGCAGAATCTGCGCACCACGGTGATTTCACTGGCGGCCATTCCGATGTCGATCATGATGGCGGTCTTAGTTTTTCAATACTTTGGCCTGAGCATCAACACCATGACGCTGGGCGGGCTCACGATTGCGATTGGAGAGCTGGTCGACGATGCCGTGGTCGGCGTAGAAAACGTGTTGCGACGATTGCGACTGGATCGCGCGGCGCATCCGAATGCCCGGCTCAATCCGCTGGAGCTGATTGCAAAGGCCACGCTGGAAGTGCGATCTGGCATCGTGGTCGCTACAGTCATCATCGTGCTTGTATTGGTGCCGCTGTTCTTTCTGCCTGGTATCGAAGGCCGCTTGATGCAACCGCTGGCCATTGCCTACATCGTGTCTCTACTGGGCTCGATGATCGTCTCGCTCACGCTCACCCCCGTGATGGCGTATTACCTGCTGCCTAAGATCAAGGGGCTGGATCATGGCGATACCAAAATCCAACTTTTTCTAAAAAAGCATTGCCAATCTGCGCTGGAAAAAGTATTGTTTGCGCCGCGCAAATGGCTGATCGCAGCGGCGGTTTCTGTGGTGCTGGCTATTACAGCTGTGCCGTTTTTCCCCACTACTTTCTTGCCACCATTCAATGAAGGCGTGGCGCTGGTCGGCCTGCGGCTTAATCCTGGCACCACCTTGGCAGAATCAACGCGGCTGGGTGTGATTGCCGAGAATGCGCTGCGCGGCGTGCCTGAGGTCGAGCATGTCGGCCGCCGATCTGGTCGCGCAGAGCTTGATGAACATGCCGAGGGCGTGCATGTGAGCGAGCTGGATGTGGGCCTGAAGCGCAGCGAGCGGCCGCTGGAGCAAGTCTATGCTGATATGCGCGAGCGCATTTCAGCATTGCCTGCAGCCGTTGGCATTGGCCAGCCGATCAGCCACCGCATCGACCACATGCTCTCGGGCGTGCGTTCGCAAATTGCCATCAAGGTGTTTGGTGACGATCTGGATACGCTGCGCGCCCAAGCGGAAAGCCTGCGCCAAAAACTGGCCAGCGTGGGCGGCGTGGTGGATCTGGAAGTGGAAAAGCAGGTGCTGACTCCGCAAATCCGCGTGCAGATCAATTACGACAAAGCCTCCGCTTACGGCCTCTCGCCTGCGATGCTGCTGCGTGAGCTGCAAATGCTAATCGACGGCGAGCGAGTCTCGCAAGTGATTGAAGGCAACCGCCGCTTCAATCTGATTCTGCGCTTGCCTGAAACTGCGCGTGGCGTGGATGGCTTGCGCGGCATCATGATCGATACGCCGGCAGGGCGCGTGCCGTTAGCACAGCTTGCTAGTGTCGAAGAATCTGACGGGCCCAACCAAATCAGCCGTGATGATGGACGCCGCCGGATTGTGATCTCAGCCAATGCACAAGGCCGCGCCTTGAGCGAGGTGGTCAAAGATATTCGCGCCACGATTGCTGAGACCAAGCTGCCTGAGGGTTACTTCATCACCATTGGCGGCCAATTTGAAGCACAAGAGCAGGCTTCGCGCTTGATTGGCTTGCTCTCCATTGGTTCTGCGATTTTGATTGCACTGATTCTCTATACACGCTACCGCTCTTGGACTTTGGCTGCCATCATCATGGCCAATATTCCGCTGGCTTTGGTCGGTGCTGTTATCGGGTTGTGGATTTCAGGACAGCCACTTTCCGTAGCAGCGCTGGTGGGCTTCATCACGCTCTCGGGCATTGCGGTGCGCAATGGTATTTTGAAGGTGTCGCATTACATCAACCTCTGCGCTTTTGAAAATGAAGATTTCAACACGCAGATGCTGGTGCGCGGCTCGCTAGAGCGGCTTACACCCGTACTCATGACCGCTTTGGTGGCTGCGCTCGCGCTTGCGCCTTTGCTCTTTGAAGCTAATATGCCGGGCACAGAAATTTTGCATCCTGTGGCGGTGGTGATCTTCTCGGGGCTCATTACTTCCACCTTGCTCGATTCATTCCTCACGCCGGCCATGGTCTGGCTCTTTGGCCGAAAATCTATTGAATCTTTGGTCAGCGAATCTGGCCACGAAACGTTTTGATGGATTACTTTGTTTTTTCAACCCGTGTTTTTAACTTAAAGGAAACTTCCATGACACACACCAACATCCGCCGCATCACCCTCACCGCCGCTTTGACTTTGGCCTTCGGCATCGCTCCAGCTTTTGCAGCAGGTAGCCACGATCACAGCCCAAAATTCGGCGGCATTGTGGTTGAAGCCAAAGACATGGATTATGAAATTGTCGCCAAGCCCGATCTGCTGCAAATCTACTTGAGTGATCACGGCAAGCCAGCCAAAGTGGATAGCGGCAAAGCTAAAGTGACCCTGCTCAACGGCAGCGAAAAATCTGAAGCTGAGCTGCTACCTGTTGGTAGCAAACTTGAAGCAAAAGGCAGCTTCAAGGTCGCCAAAGGCACCAAAGGCATCGCTTTGGTCACGGTCGGCGGCAAGACCAGCACAGTTCGCTTTGAAATCAAATAAGCCATCGACTCAAACCGCACTGAAACCCCCATGGATTTGCCTGAACTCCTCGCTCTGATAGAAAAGTACGATGTCTGGGTGTATGGCGTATTGCTCAGCTATTGCTTAGGCAAAACCGGCCCACTGCCCATGCTAGCGGGTTTCGCAGCGGCGCAAGGTGCGTTGCGGCTAGACATTCTAATCATCGTCACGCTCATGGGCAGCATCGCAGGCGGGCAATTGCGTTTTACGATCGGAAGGTTTGCTGCGCCTTGGGTTTGCCGCAAGTTCACCAGCGCTGCACCTTGGATCGCCTTGGCCAGCGCGGGCGTGGAGCGCTACAGCTTGCAAACCTTGCTGGCTTACCGTTTTGTGAAAGGCGCGTTCTCGCTCGTGGGCTTGGGCGCGGGAGCATCTTTGCTCGCTTGGCCTCGGCACGTGTTGATCGACAGCGCAGGCGCTTTGATTTGGATTAGCGCGATGGTTAGCATTGGCTGGGGCTTTGGGCAACTGGGCGCTGCGCTGGATCCGCGCTGGGCGGCTTATGTGGGGCTCACGCTGCTGGTGCTGTCTGCGTTGGCATTCGCTGTGTTGGGCAAGCGGATCAAAGCGCGTTTGCTACCCTTGGCTGAAAAAATCCTACAAGAGCGCATCGCAGGAAAAAATATCAGCAAAAATACTTGATGTGCGCTTGACATTGAAGTGACTTCAAGGTTCATCATCCGAGTATGAACACACACAACACCACCATTTATCCGCTGACTGGCCTGCACTGCGGTGCGTGTGTGAGCCGCGTGAGCAACGCGCTGGCGCCGCTAGCAGCCCAAGTCAGCGTCTCGCTCTCGCCGATGCAGGCCACGCTCACGGATGCACACGCGAGCTTGGATGATCTGCAAGCGGCGGTGCGCTCCGCAGGTGCTTACGAGCTGCTTCCTGCACCTTTTATAGAGCAAAAAGTACCAGTAGCCGTTATATTGCATGCGCAGAGCGCTATTAAAGATATAGCAGAAGAAACACCCCCCAGTTTCCTGGAAACCTATCGCCCGCTGCTAATGATCGTCGCCTATATCTTGGCAGGCAGTGTATTGATCCAGTTTGGCCAACACGCTGGCCACGGCATGAGCATCACGGAAAGCATCACAGCACATGAGACGATGCGCTATTTCATGGCAGGCTTTTTCCTCACGTTTTCTTTCTTCAAACTGCTCGACATAAAGGCCTTCGCCGATGCCTACGCCGGCTATGATTTATTGGCAGCCCGTTGGCACGGCTGGGGCTATGTGTATCCTTTCATCGAGCTGGCTTTGGGATTGGCCTATCTGTCCAACTTCCAGCCCCCGCTCACGAGTTGGGCAACGCTGCTCATTATGGGCTTTTCCGCCATCGGTGTGATCCGCGCTGTGATGAGCAAAACAAAGATCCAGTGCGCTTGTTTGGGCACCGTATTCCAACTGCCGATGAGCACCGTGACGATCATAGAAGACGTGGGCATGGTGCTCATGGCAGCATCAATGCTATATATTTAATACCAATAGAGGCACATCGCAGGAGGGCAAACTGCCTTTTGAGCGAACCCCTTTTTCTCTTTTTTGAGTGACGCATCTCTATAATCAATTTATGCTGAGTCGCCTCGCCCTTCAGATCCTCGTTACGCTGCAATTACTCGCTGCGCTGGCATGGCCTGCGAGCGCCAGTGCCGGCGAAAATACGCAGCACGCAGTCTTGCATGCTGTGTTGGCGCAGCATCATCACAACGATACGATGGCGCACCACCATGATCATGACCACTGCCATGACAACGATTTGCAGTTGAATGCGCCTGATGCACCCTACCTCGCCTCCAGCGAAGCTAATGCAGAGCATCATCATCACCATGATTTCAATGTGAACATGGCGCTGCTGCCCATGCAAAGCCAACTCGCCGCCAGAGCGCCCGCCATTCAAAACTCGCGCATCTTGCCGGCCATGCACAGCGCCGAGCGGCGCATGCATCTGCGCCCACCCCAAGCCTGATTCCAAAAACGCTCTGCCTTGCCCCGCCCCAGCCTGCGCTGATGGTGGGATTGCTTTGTTTCTCTTTTTGGACATCACACATGATTCATTCTTTATTTTTCTGGCGTACAAAACACCGATGGCTGCTCACGGCCTTAGTGATCGCGCTGTTGGCTTTTGCGCTGCCACTCGATGTTTGGGCACACGGCATTTCTGAGGCCGACAAAGAGCTCATGCTCAGCGGCGGCTATCTGCGCTATGTGAGCCTGGGTGCCACACACATGCTCACAGGCTATGACCATTTGCTCTTTTTATTTGGTGTGGTGTTTTTTTTAGCGAACATGCGCGATGTGGTTAAGTTCGTCACGGTGTTCACATTGGGGCACTGCATCACGCTGATCTTGGCAACCTTCTTCCAGATCACTTGGAATTACTACCTGATCGACGCCATCATCGCCATCAGCGTGATGTACAAGGCGTTTGACAACAACGGCGGCTTTCAGAAGGTGCTGAAGGTGGCCTCGCCTAACCTGATGTGGATGGTGTTTGGCTTTGGTCTGCTGCACGGCTTTGGCCTCTCCACGCGCTTGCAGCAATTGCCGCTGGGCGATGAAGCGCTGCCGATGCTGGGACGCATTTTGAGCTTCAACGTGGGCGTGGAGCTTGGGCAGATTGCGGCGCTGGCTGTGATGCTATCGTTGCTCGCACTGTGGCGCAAACGTGCTTCTTTTGCCCAGTGGAGCTATGCAGCCAACTTGCTGCTGCTATGGATCGGCGGCGGCCTGTTGGTGATGCAGATGCACGGCTATTGGCACGACAGCCACCCCGATGATTTCCGTTTCCCCGTCAAAAAGCATCAGCATGCACACGAAGACATGGAGATCAACAAAACGGACAATGACAGCCGCAACACGCTGAAATAAGCTATCGATACTTTTTGCCAGCGCAGCTTGTCCACGGCAAGCGAGCGTTGGCGGTTTAATCACTTCTCTTTATTTTTTAGGAATCATCATGCGTACCCTCATATCTCTTACCGCCTCTATGCTCATCAGCTTCGCTTCTGCCAGCGCATTCGCTGATAAAGGTAACGCCTGCCACTTCCACGGCAACAAACCAGCTCTTGAAGCCACCGTGGTAGGCTGTGCGGACGCGCGGCGCGATGCGCTCGTCAAATCGGGAAAATTACACAACTCTTGGAGCGGCATCAAGCACGACAAGATCGAGCAGATCGACGGCAAGAAAGGCAAAGAATGGAAACTCAGCTACAAGAATCCCAACTCGCCTGAGAAAGACAAGCAAGCCTTGTATCTCTTTTACACCGCACCGGGCAACTTCATTGCCGCCAACCACACCGGCCAATGAACGACCCGCACCCCACCGCGCACGACGGCAGCAAGCCCGCCCTGCGCGGCGGCTTACTGGCCTTGCTGGCCGCCGCGCTTTTCGGCCTGAGCACACCGCTCACGCAGCGCTGGGGCTTGGGCATGGGCGCGTTTACCACTGCCGCCCTGCTCTACGTCGGCGCGACTCTAGTGGGCGTACTCTCTGTGCGCGGCATCTCGCGCGAGGCGCGGCTGCAAAGGCGTGATGCACCGCGCCTGCTGGCGATGGCGGCTTTTGGCGCAGTGATCGGGCCGGTGGCGCTCGCATGGGGCTTGCAGCGCACCAGCGGTGCCAGCGCTTCCCTGCTCTTGGCGCTGGAAGCGGTGTTCACGGCCGTGTTGGCTTGGGCTTGGTATCGGGAGAGTATGGACAAGCGCGTGTGGGCTGCTGTGCTGCTTCTCGTGACAGGCGGCTTCGTGTTGGTGCTGGAGCAAGGCTTGGCTGGCTCGACGCAACTACTGGGCTTGCTCGCAGTGGGCGTGGCCACTGCCGCTTGGGGCATTGACAACACGCTCTCGCGCGGAGTGGCCGATCGAGATCCGGGTCAGGTGATTTTGATCAAATCCCTGCTGGGCTGCTGCGCTACCGGCTGTATCGCTTGGCTGAGCGCCGAGCCCGCGCCGCAAGCTTGGGCGATGCTGGGCGTGTTTGCCGTGGGCGCAACGGGCTATGGCGTGAGCCTGCGTTTGTATTTGCTGGCGCAGCGCAGTTTCGGTGCGGCGCGCACAGGCTCGGTGTTTGCGTTTGCCCCTTTCATTGGCGCTATCGCAGCGTATGCGCTGGGCGAGCGTGCATTCAGCCTCTGGTTCATGCTCGGCGGCGCATTGATGCTCATTGGCGTCTGGCTACATCTATCGGAAGACCACGGCCACGAGCACGCTCACGAACCGCTGGCGCACGAACATGCCCATAACCACAGCGATGGCCACCACACCCACGCGCATGATCCCATGCCGACGAGCCCGCACAGCCACCCGCATATCCACGCTGCGATGCGGCACAGCCACGCCCACGTACCGGATTTGCACCACCAGCATGGACATGGCTAGAAGCGGTGTACATGGGGCAATCGAAGCACTCGAGCGAAGATGAGGAACTTTTCTCTGAATACGTTATCATGATGTCATGCGCCGCATCCTGTTTTGTCTGCTGATCCTACTGACCGCCTTTCGCGGCATGGTGGGCGATGCCATGGCTTATAGCATGACGCAACAAGCCTTGCATAATACGAGCGCTACTGAATTAGTAGCGCCTAGCGCAGATTTTGTGCGGGCGGATGGCGATTTTTCCTCTCTAAAATCGTCTTCGATGCCGTGCCATGAGGCGACTGCAGATGCGGCGACAGATACACCGACGCATGCCTGCGGCTCGTGCATGGTCTGTCATTCACCAATGCTTGAGCGTAAAGCAGTCGTTACAAGCCTGACCAAGCCGATGACTGCTTACACCCTGTCGCAAGAACGCGACTGGGCCAATGCGGATCTGTTCCGCCTACAAAAACCACCTGTTTCCTGAGTTTTCCTACCCTAGGTGCGTCTGCAATTTGCAAATTGCAGATGTCTTCCCAGTTTTTTGGAGACTCAGATGATTTTCATTTTTTCAAACCGCTTTGCCTGGGCCATTGTTTCATTCATCGGCCTCATTTTTCCCAGCTCAGCCGCGCTGGCAGACAACAGCAGTAAGGCCGAAACCAACGTACCCTCAGTGACCTACCGCAGCGTATTCCGCGAAACATCGCTTGGCGTAGAGCAAGAAAAGCTCGATTGGCGCAAAGCCAACGATGACGTGGGTAAATTCACGCGCGGACATGTGGACATCCTCAAACAAGAGGAAATGGATGGCAAGGCGATGGATAAGAAAGCAATGGACACCAAAGCCATGCCCACCAAGACCGCACCCGCGCCGCACAAACATTAAGGGGGCCACTATGCCTTTACACAAAACACTTCTGGCGCTTGCCTGCACCACTTTGCTGGCAGGTTGCGCCAGCCTCTCCCCCGATGGCGGTGCATCAGGCATTCAAGATCAAGCCGCGCTGAGCCTCAAAGCCTATGGCGTGCAAGACGCGAAACTGGCGACTGCGCCCACCGAGCAAACAGACGCTGCTGTGAAGACCATGCTGTCCACACCGCTGTCGATGGACAACGCCGTGCGGATTGCCCTGCTCAACAGCCCAGCGATCAGCAGCAGCATGGCGCAGCTGCGCATCAGCGAGGCAGACCGCGTGCAAGCGGCTACGCTGCCCAATCCGCATTTCTCATTCATGCGCGCTGTAGAAGGCGACAAGGTGATGATCGAGCGCGCCATTGGGCTCAACATCATGGGCATCATTGCCCTGCCCTGGCGCAGCCAGTGGCAAGGCCAGCAGCTCGAATTGGCTAAGCTGCAAGCTGCGCAAGATGTGGTGCGCTTAGCAGCGGATACACGTAAAGCATGGATCAGCGCAGTGGCTGCACAGCAAAGCGCGCAATATGCTGCGCAGGCAAAAATTGCAGCTGAGGCGGCGGGCGAGCTGGCGCGGCGATTGGCACGTGTGGGCAATTGGAGCAAACTCAGCCAAGCCAAAGAGCAAACCATGCTGGCTGATGCTGCAACGATGCAGGCCAAGGCAGAAAATGCCGCTTTCTCGGAGCGCGAAAAACTGATTCGCCTGATGGGCCTGTGGGGCGGGCAAACGCAATTTAAATTGCCTGATCGCTTGCCTGATTTACCCAAAGATGTGCGCGATTCGCAAGGCATTGAAGCGCAGGCTTTATCGCAGCGTTTAGACGTTCGCGCCGCCGCGATGCAAGCCGGTTATGTTGCTAATTCCTTGGGTTTCGTGCGAGCTGCGGGCTTCATCAACGCACTCGATCTCAAGCTGATGCGCGAGAGGACCACAGATCAAACCACAGGCGATATAGAACGCAAGCGCGGCTGGGAACTGGAGCTGCCAATTCCTTTGTTTGACTGGGGCGGCGCAGCCAATGCACGCTCGCAAGCTGTCTACATGCAATCAGTGGCTCAGGTGCGCAAGACTGCCGTGACCGCTCGCAGCGAAGCTCGCGAGGCATGGCACAGCTACCGCACGGCGCACGATATCGCCAAGCATTACCGCGACGAAATCGTGCCGCTGCGTAAATTCATCAACGATGAAACCCTACTGCGCTACAACGGCATGTTGATCAGCGTGTTTGAGTTGTTTAGCGACACCCGCACCAACATCCTTACGGTCAGCGCCAGCATCGATGCACTTCGTGATTTTTGGTTGATTGAAACAGATTTACAAACCGCCCTCACCGGCACATCGCCCGGCGGGCTGGCTGGCCTGCAAGCCGGCGCAGCCGCTGGCGGCGAAGCAAAAGGACATTAAAGATGGACCGCAGAAATTTCTTCAGCTCAGCAACCCTGGGCGCAACCGCTCTGGCCGCTACTGCCGCCAGCGTGAGCAAGGTAGCCATGGCGGCTCTGCCCGAGCCCGTAATGCAGCCCAAGCCGGACACCATGCCGCCGCTCATTCCCCAATCTGGCCGCCCCTACAACCCCGTCGTCACGCTCAACGGCTGGACGCTGCCTTGGCGCATGAACAACGGCGTGAAAGAGTTTCACCTCGTTGCCGAGCCCGTGGTGCGCGAAATGACGCCCGGCTTCAAGGTCAATATGTGGGGCTACAACGGGCAGTCGCCGGGACCCACGATTGAAGTGGTGGAAGGTGATCGTGTTCGCTTATTTGTCACCAATAAGCTGCCCGAGCACACCACGATTCATTGGCATGGCCAGCGCCTGCCTAATGGCATGGACGGCGTGGGCGGTTTGAATCAAAAGCAAATTCCCGTGGGCAAAACCTTTGTTTATGAATTCATCGCGCGCAGGCCAGGCACTTTCATGTATCACCCGCACGCGGACGAGATGACACAAATGGCCATGGGCATGATGGGCTTTTGGGTCACGCACCCCAAGGAAAAGCATCCTCTAATCGATGAGGTCAGCCGTGATTTTTGCTTCCTGCTCAATTCTTACGATATTGACCCGGGCAGCATGACCCCGAAGATCATGACCATGCTGGATCAAAACATCTGGAGTTGGAACAGCCGCGTCTTTCCTGGCATTGACACACTCAATGTGAAGCACAACGACAAGGTGCGCATTCGTATCGGTAACCTGACGATGACCAACCACCCGATTCATCTACACGGCCATGAATTCCTCGTGACTGGCACCGATGGCGGGCCCACACCCAAATCCACGCGCTGGTACGAAGTGACGACTGATGTGGCTGTGGGCCAAATGCGGCAGATTGAGTTCCTTGCGGATGAGGAGGGCGATTGGGCCTTCCATTGTCATAAGAGTCATCACACGATGAATGCCATGGGGCACGACATACCGACGATGATTGGCGTGGATCACAAAGGTTTGGTCAAAAAAATCCAACAAAGCATCCCAGACTACATGGTCATGGGCGAGCGAGGCATGGCTGATATGGGCGAGATGGAAATGGAGCTGCCCGACAACACCGCGCCCATGATGACGGGCACGGGCCCCTATGGCCCAGTCGAGATGGGCGGCATGTTCACTATGGTCAAGGTACGCAAAGACCAAAAACCGGGCGATTACAAAGACCCGGGTTGGTACAAGCAACCACCCGGCACACAAGCTTTTGAATGGACGGGCGCATTACCTGAGCCGGCACGTTTCTTGTCCGAGCAAAAAGCCAATAACGGCTTTGTACCCGGCTTAAACAACCTACCCGAGGCCAAACCACTCACAGTAGATATCCGCAAGCCACCTGCAGGCATGAAGCACTGAGCCAGAGATGAGCCTTGCTATTTTTGAAAACTTAGACGCTCAGCCAGACGCTACTCGCTCTACAACGAGCTATCGGCATCTGGCGCAAACCTACGATGGAACATGCGCACGGATTGAGAAGCTGCGCCACTTGGCTGTTGATGCATTGTCTCTTCATCCCGGAGAGACCGTGTTGGATGTAGCCTGTGGGACGGGGCCGACCTTGCCGCTACTTGCAGGCAAGGTCGGCCTTCAAGGGAGTGTCATTGGCATTGAGCATTCGCCAGAAATGGCGATGCTCGCTCAGGTGCGAGTGACGGCGGCAACCAGCCCTATTACAGTGGTGGTGGCAGGTATGGACGACGCTCGGCATATCTATGCCGCAGATGCAGCGCTACTGTGCTACACGCAGGATGTCTTGCAATCGCCAAAAGCAGTTGATCAATTGATCAAAGCCTGCAAACCGGGTGCTCGCATTGTCATCTTAGGTATGAAAACCCTAGCTTGGCCTTCGGGCTGGCCTGTCAACCTATTCAACATGTACCGCGCTAGGCATTACATGACGACTTATCACAACCTAGATCGCCCCTACCGCCTGCTAGAGCAGCGCGGCACGAAGCTCAGTGTCATCCACACCGCTTTATGGGGCAGTGCGTACATTGCTTGTGGATATTTACCCAGCGCGTCCCAAATTCATCACGAGGTCAAAACACCATGAAAACTATTAAATTAATAGCACTCTGCGCATTATTGATGCCGGCTACCCCTGTTTTTTCTCAAAATAATGGGCATCAGCACCATCACAGTCATGCAGCACTCGTTCAACCTGCCGCGCAAAGCGCTACACCCTATGCTGGTCAGCAAACGCGCAGCATCAAAGCACTTTCTGATCAACAAACTCAAGAGTGGCTCGAAGGTCGGGGGATGACTTTGGCACTGGCTGCAGAACTCAATGGCTACCCTGGCCCGATGCATGTGCTGGAGCTGCGCCGGCCGCTGCGCCTGAGCGACGCGCAAGGCAACGCCACAGAAGCCTTGATGCTCGCGCACAAAGCCGAAGTACGCCGTCTTGGTGCGGAACTCGTCGCAGCAGAGAAGGCACTGGATACTGCCTTTGCGAGCAAAACCATTGCACCTGAAACTTTATCTGCCATGACGCGCCGCATCGGTGAGCTACAAGCCCAAATTCGCGAGTCGCACTTGCAAACCCATTTGAAGCAAACCGCCCTGCTCAGCAGCGAGCAGATTGCGTCTTATGCCTCGCTTCGTGGCTATACGAAGTAATTTATCAAACCAGGAGCCTCAATATGAATGTTAAAAATACTCTCAAAATCATAGCACTCTGCGCAGCATTGATGACAGGTGTTAGCGCTTTTTCCCATGGAAATGAGGATCACAGTAAAAAAGCGGGCCCAGTGAAAAAAGAGCAAAAAGACTGGGGTATTGCAGGTGAAGCCAAAGAAGTCAAACGCACCATTGAAGTCAAGATGATGGACAACATGCGCTTCTCGCCCGATAAGATTGAAGTCAAGCAAGGCGAGACGGTTAAATTTGTTGTAGCAAATGATGGACAAGTTCTGCATGAATTCGTGATTGGTACGAAAAAAGAAAACGATGCGCATGCCGTACAGATGTTGAAGTTTCCCAATATGGAACACGACGAACCTTATATGGCGCACGTCAAGCCCAAAGCCAAAGGCGAGATCATCTGGACATTCAACAAACCCGGTGATTTCGATTTCGCATGTCTCATCGCTGGCCACTACCAAGCCGGTATGGTGGGCAAGATCAAAGTTGTAGGAGCGAAAAGCGATGGTCACACCGGTCATAAACACTGATTCGCCTCGCTCGCGCAGGCACATGTTGGGAGTAACGCTCGCGTTGCTTTCGTCGGGTGCAGGTTTTCTAGCGGCTTGCCAAGGTAAAGAGGCTGCATCACTCTCTGCAAGCGCACCAAACTCTGCACCTGCAAGTATGAGCGCAGTCGCTTTCATCGAAGTCTGGAAAACGCCTACCTGCGGTTGCTGCAAGATGTGGATCGAGCATCTTGAAAAAGAAGGCTTCTCGGTAAAGGCTAACGACGTGCCTCAAACCGCTCCGATCCGCACCAAACTGCGCATCCCCGACGACATGGGTTCGTGCCACACCGGATTGATTGCTGGCTTTGCCATCGAAGGCCATGTGCCCGCCAGCGAGATCAAGCGACTGTTGGCCGAACCCGAGAGCTTGCGCCAGCAAGTGATCGGTCTATCTGTACCGGGCATGCCCATTGGCTCGCCCGGTATGGAAATAGGCACGAAGCGTGACAAATTCGATGTCATGCTTGTCCTCAAAAGCGGCTCGCACCGCGTTTATCAGTCTTATTCTTCCCTCGCTTAAAGGAGCCTCCTCATGAAAACCTCAACTCTCGCTTGTTCTATCGCTCTCGCTTTCTTTGCTTCTGGCAGTTTTGCACAAACCACTGCGCCAGCAACGCCCCCCATCCAAGCTGCCGCGCCCGTCGCCAAAGAAATGGCAGAGGCGGAAGTGCGTAAAGTCGACAAAGACAGCAAAAAAGTCACCCTCAAACACGGCCCGATCAAAAATCTGGATATGCCCGGCATGACGATGGTGTTTCAAGTGCGCGATGAAAAGTTGTTTGACAAGCTCGCTGCTGGCGAAAAAATCAAGTTCACTGCCGAACAATTGCAAGGCGCATTTGTGGTGACCGGCGTTGAAAAGGTAGACGCAAAATGAGCGATTGGCTGCCTTGCCTGCTAGCGCTTGGCTACATGCTCATTGCAGCGGCTGTGGGCTACTGGCTCGGCCGCAAGCGCGAGCAACTGCATTTGCTTGAAATTCTCAAACCCGAGACCTGACATGAAGCTTGGCAAACGCTGGTCGATCGCGCTGCTGCTGGTTTTGGCAGTGAGCTTGCCTTTGCGTTTTGCGCAGGCTGCCCAGAACTGGTGCCCGTGGATGCAAGCGCCCATGGGCAGCGCAGCCATGATGGTCGATATGCCAGAGTGTGAAGGCATGTCAAAAGCCAATGGGCACTGTAGTCTAAAAGCCATTTGCGCGGCTATGCCTTTGTTGAATGAATCGACAACGTATGGAGTTTTTCCTTTGGCAACTGGTTTGACTTTCCCAGAGTACACCGCATTGAATTCTTTGAATTTGCCGCCACCCGAACGTATTCCCATCGCCTGATATAGCCCGCTGATTTGCCCACGCACCGCGTGGCTTTTTATTCGATTTTCAGGAGATTTTTATGAAAACAGTTCAATGGCTGTTTGTATTGGCAACGGCCGTCAGCAGCTCAATTTACGCTGGCCCGATGGGTTTCAAAGACAGCACCATGGCGATGGGAGACTTGGGGCCTAATTGGCGCGAGGCTTGGGTCAACCATGCGCTCACGCCGCGCGACGCGCTGGGAGCCGGTGGCATCTGGATGCGTTCTGACGACAAGCTTGTCGTGCGCGAATTTGCCGAGGTCAATTACACGCGCCTCGTCAAGCGCTGGAACGCCGAGCATTCGCAGGCCAACGTGTGGTTTTTGGCAGGCATCGGGCCGGTGCGCGGCACGGGTTTTTCTGGCAGCCGCACCATGTTAGCGCCCGGGCTCTCGGCCGACTTCGAGACCGCGCGTGTGTACTTATCGGCAACAGCGCGTTTGTACCGCGCCAGCGGAATCAACCACGATTACGGCGCAATCCGAGCAGGATTTTCGTTTTACGAGACGGATTATGACGAAACGCAGCCTTGGCTGATCGTAGAGGCGCGGCGCATGCGAGGCCTCTCCGACAGCATAGAAATCACGCCCATGCTGCGCTTTATCAACAAGCGCTATTTCGTTGAGGCGGGCATCAGCACCACCAAGCAAGCCCGCTTTAACTTCATGTATATTTTTTAAGGAGTTTCATCATGACATCAATTACTATTAAATCAATAGCGCTTTGCGCACTGTTTACAACGGCTACAGCCACTTTCTCTGCTGAAACCATCAAGGTCACGGTCAATGGCATGGTCTGCGCCTTTTGCGCTCAAGGCATTGAAAAACGATTGGGTCAACTGCCGGCCACACAGGCCGTGTTTGTCGATCTAAAAAAACGGGTTGTCGCAGTCGAGGCCAAGGCTGGGCAAAAGCTTGACGACAAGCTCATTCGAGCTGAAATCGTTGATGCTGGCTACGACGTGGTCAAGCTTGAAGCTTCGGCTTTAACTGTGCAGCAAATCAAGGCCGAGATGGCGATCAAGAAATGAGCAACCTGCTCGTTTCTGAAGACGGGACAGCGCAGGCCAGGAGTAACCTCTTGACCTCGCTGCTGAGTTTTTTGCCATCAGCTCGCCCCGATTTGCTGCGCCCTGCCCGGTTGATCCTGCGCTACGCGATGCTTGTCTGCGCACGCGCAAGATGTCGCTGAGTGCGTACTGGGTGAGCATCGCCATCTATTTGGTCGGCGGCATTTTTGCTTTTGTGTTGCCAGCGCTCTCCAGCTGAAGGGTGAAAATCAGGCGCTCAAATACTTCTCACGCAGCTCGCTATTGGCTCTCAGCTCTTCAGAGCTGCCATGCCAAACCACGCGGCCTTTTTCGATGATGTGATGGTGGTCGCACAGATCGAGCAAGGCAGAGAGATTTTTATCAATCACCAAGATACTCATGCCTTCGCTGCGCACGGTGCGCAAGGCTTGCCAAATTTCTTGTCGTACCAAAGGCGAAAGCCCTTCGGTGGCTTCATCCAAGATCAGCAGTTTCGGATTGGTCATGAGTGCGCGGCCAATCGCAAGCATTTGCTGCTCGCCACCCGAGAGCTGATTGCCAAAATTCTTCGCACGCTCAGCCAAACGCGGAAACAAAGCAATCACGCGCTCATATGTCCACGCCTGCGCGAGGCCTTTGCGCACAATCGCCGTGGCGATCAAATTCTCGCGCACGCTCAGGTTGGGAAATATTTGTCGCCCTTCAGGCACGAGACCCAAGCCGAGCCTAGCAATCGTATGGGAAGCGGCTTTGTGAATCGGCTGGCCTTGCCAAAGAATATGGCCACGCCACGTGCTTTGAATACCCATGATACTTTTGATCGTGGTGCTCTTGCCCATGCCGTTGCGGCCCTGAATGCTCACGCATTGGCCTGGATTGACGCTCAAGCTCAGGCCAAATAGCACTTGGCTGATGCCATAGCCGTTTTCTACAGCTTGCAATTCCAGCAAAGCGCTCATGCGGTGATCTCCTCGTCGCCCAAATAGGCTTCGCGTACGACCGGGCTGGCGCGAACGGCCTGCGGCGTATCGCACATAACCACCTTGCCATACACCAGCACGCTCAGCCGCGTGGCGAGTGTGAACACCGCATGCATATCGTGCTCGATCAGCAAAATCGCATAGTCTTTTTGCAAGCGCTGCAAGAGCGCAATCATTTGCTGCGTCTCAGCGGGGCCTAAGCCTGCCATCGGCTCATCGAGCAGCAAAACTTTGGGGCTGGAGGCCAGCGCCATCGCCAATTCAATCAAGCGCTGCTGGCCATAAGAAAGAGCGCCCGCCAAGCGATCACGCTGCCCCTCTAGCCCGAGCATCAGCATGATCGCGCTGGCTCGATCCACCAAGTTTGGCGTCTGCGTGGCGGGTTGCCAGAAATGAAAGCTGTGTTTCCCGCCCACGGGCCCACTTTGCACCGAGAGCAAAATATTTTCCAGCACCGTGAAGCTGGCGATCACTGAGTTGATTTGGTATGAGCGCCCCAAGCCCGCGCGTGCGCGATGCGCGACCGTGCTGCGCGTGATGTCTTGCCCCATCAGATGAATGCGCCCAGCATCGCTGCGCAACTCGCCCACAATTTGATTCACCAGCGTGGTCTTGCCAGCGCCATTCGGCCCGATCACCGCATGAATTTCACCTAGGTGAATATCCAGGCTCACATCATCCGTCACCAGCAAACCGCCAAAGCGCTTTACCAAGCCTTCAATCTTGAGCAAGGGCTCGGTCAGGGGACGTGTGCTTTCAGCAGACATCAGTGATGCCCTCCTGGGCCGCTGACTTCTTCTTTCGGATCAGACAACAAACTCCAAATGCCTTTGCGCAAAAATACCACGATCAACACAATGATCGGCCCTAAGAAAAGCGCCCAGCGGTCGGTGTAGGCCTTGATGCCCTCTTCCATCAACAAGAATGCCACTGCGCCCACCAGAGGACCAAACACCGTACCCGCGCCGCCCAACAGAATCATCACAATCAATTCGCCAGAGAGCGTCCAGGCCATGTAGGCTGGAGAGACGAAGCCTGTGAGATTGGCCAAAAAGTAGCCCGCCAATCCGCACACTTGCGCTGAGATCACATAGGCCGTTAAGCGATAAGGCAAGCTAGGCGTGCCCACAGCATTCACACGCTTGTCATTGGCTTGCGTAGCTCGCAAAACCAAACCAAAGCGCGAGGCCACCAAGCGCTGTGAAAACCACAGTGTAAGCAGTACGGTGACGAATAATGCAATGTACATCGCGTATTTGTTACCCGTTAACGCGCCAAAATCGCTAAGCTGCTGAATGCTCATGCCATCATCCCCGCCAAACATGCGCAGACTGATAAAGACATAGAAAAAAAGCTGCGCGAAAGCCAATGTGATCATGATGAAAGCAATGCCTTGCGTGCGCAGCGCGATCCAGCCTAAGGGCACAGCGACCAGCGTGGTCACAAGTAGCGCAGCGGCCAAATGCGCGAAACCCGAAGTCACGCCAAATGAAGACAAAATCCCCACTGCATAAGCTCCCAAGCCCACATACATCGCATGCCCCAAGCTCACCATGCCGCCAAAACCCAAGGCAATATTCAGCCCCAACGCCGCGAGCACAAAAACCAAAATACGGCCAAATAAAATCAACGGGTACAAGCTGTCAATCGCCCAAGCGTAGACTGGCACCAGAGCCAAAGCGGCCAGAAACAAGATCATCAAAAGCGTACGGAGTTTGTGCATATTGGCCTTATCGGTTACGCACTGGAAACAAACCCTCTGGCTTGAATGCCAACACCACAGCCATCAACAAATACACAGCCACCGAAGCCAAGGCTGGGCCGACTGCGTTGGCAACGGAAGGATCAGCAATTGTGCGCAAGAGCATTGGCAGAAAAATCCGCCCCATCGTATCCACAATGCCCACCACCAGTGCCCCGAGAAACGCGCCGCGAATCGAGCCGATCCCGCCGATCACAATCACCACCAGCGTCAAGATCAAAATGCCATCGCCCATGCCCGGCTGCACCGAAGAAATGGGCCCCACCAAAGCACCGGCCAGAGCAGCGAGTGCTGCACCAAGCGCAAAAATAAAGAGGTTCAACCAACCAATGTTCACACCCAGTGCCGCCACCATCGTGCGGTTGCTCGCGCCCGCGCGGATCAGCATGCCCATACGCGTACGCTCGATGAGCAAGTACAAACCGAGTGCCACCGCCAAGCCCACGCCAATGATGAGAAAGCGGTAAGACGGATAACTCAAGCCCAGAATTTCTACTGAATCTGACAGCGCTGCAGGCGTATCTACAAACAGCGGCGCATTGCCCCAAATCCAGCGCACCAGCTCATTGCAAAACAACACGATGCCAAAAGTAGCCAAGACCTGATCCAAATGATCGCGCTTGTGCAAAATAGACAAGCCCAGTTTATCGACCACGGCGCCCAATATAAAAACCAAAGCGACCGAGCCGCACACACCCACCACAAACGAACCGGTGTGGCCATAAATCACAGCTGCAAAATACGCGCCCAGCATGTATAGCGAGCCATGCGCCAAATTGATGAAGCTCATGATGCCAAACACCAGCGTGAGGCCAGCCGCCATGAGAAACAGCAAAATGCCAAACTGCAAACCATTGAGCAGCTGGGTGAGCAAGAGGTTGAGTGTCATGGCTTCGTCAATGCAGCATCAGGCAAAAACAAGCCCGGCCAATATGCTATTGACCGGGCTTGTAGGCCTATCAAATAAGCCTGTTTACTTTAAAGGACACAAAGATGCATAGGCATCCGAGTGATTCTTGAGCGGTGTCGCAATGGTGCGCAGTGTGACTTCGCCTGCTTTATCGGAAGTGGACACTTCAAAGACATGCATGTCTTGAATCGGGAAACCATTGGTGTTGAATTTGAAATTGCCGCGCAACGATTTGAAATCAGCCGCTTTCAAAGCTGCGCGCAGAGCAACCTTGTCATTCACCTTGCCACCGGTTTTCTTCAATGCGCTATTGATCAGCAAAGCGGAATCGTAAGCTTGCGCCGCATATTGCGAAGGTATGCGGTTGAATTTTTTACGGAAATCAGCCACAAATTTTTGACTCACAGCATTGGGAAAATCAGGCCCCCAAAATGTGCCAGATAAAGCACCCAGAGCTGTTTGGCGCAAGGCGGGAAGCGTCGAACCATCGGTGGTGGAGGCAGAGAGAATAGGGATCTTGCCGAGTACGCCCGCTTGGCGAAGTTGGCGCACAAACGTCACGCCCATACCACCCGGATAGAAGATAAACATCGCATCGGGCTTGGCTGCTTGCAGTTGCGCAATTTCAGCCGAGTAATCAGGCTGATTGAGCTGGGTGTAGGCCTCGCCAGCAACGCCGCCTTTGTAAAAGCGCTTGAAGCCTGCGATGAAGTCTTTGCCAGCTTGGTAATTGGGTGCCATGGCATAGACATTTTTAAAGCCTTTGTCCATCGCATACTTGCCCATCACCTCGGCTTGATTGTCGTTTTGCCAAGAAGCGAAGAAGAAATTTTGATTGCACTGTGCGCCAGCCAACGGCGCTGGGCCTGCATTGGAGCCGACAAAAATCATGTTGGCATCGGCCAGCGGCTTGGCCACGGCCATCATGACGTTAGAGAATGTGACCCCCGTCACGATATCAACCTTGTCTTTTTCAATGAACTTCTGAACCGTCTGCACGCCGACATCCACCTTGAGCTGATCGTCTTCCTTGATCAATTCTACTTTTTGGCCGCCAAGCGTACCGCCAGAGTGCTCAATGCCCATCATGAAGCCATCAAATTGGTCTTGGCCAAGGATGGCAGCTGGGCCGCTCATGGTGGCTATAAACCCAATTTTGACCTGCGCCACTGCATTCGGCGCAATGACTGCACTCAAACACAGCGCCAGCGCCGACAGGGGTTGGGAAAGATTGAAAGAGGAACGATGCTTCAAAGTGGTCTCCTGATAATGCTTTAAGCCTAAAGTAGTTTATACACTAGGCTATGCTCGTTTTGAAGCGGGTTGTCCCGCATCGGCAAAACCCGAGCATATCTGTTCGCAGCGCTAATCAAGCGGCGAGGTGCCGCTTTTCGTAAACAATGCTTATCCAGCAAACCGTGACTGCCTTGGTTGAGTCAAAGCCGAATTTCGCGCTAGATACTGAAGTGACTTGAGGTTTCTAATTCAAAGATGCGCACCGCCCATCCTACGATCTAAGTCTTGAGCCGACGCAGGGAAACGATGCGCAATTTCATGGCGGGATTTTTCATCGTCTTCTCCTTCGTTAAGCTGCTGAATATTCGCGCTTTTGCCGATGCCTATGCGGGCTACGATCTGCTGGCGGCGCGATGGCACGGCTAGGGATATGTCTATCCGATTGTGGAAGACGTGGGCAAGGTGCTGAGGCAGTTTTCATGCTGGTTTTTTTCCCAGTCTGAAGGGTTATTTGCCATAGCTTAGAAGCTCTTGCCGCCAAAACCGTATCATTGCTACGTGCGCCAACTTTTCAAAATCCTTCTCATCACACTGCTCGCCATGCGCGCGCTGGTGGGCGATGCGATGGCGTATGAAATGATGCAGGGCTTGGCTGGCTCTGCCGCTCCCGTGATGGAGATGAGCGCCAAGACATCCTCTGGCATGCCTTGCCACGAATTCGAGAGCCAAAGTGACATGGCGGCAGAGGCTAATGCCTCTTCTTGTACTACCTGCCAAGTCTGCAATTTGACCGTTTTCCTACCCGTAGGCTTGCATTTTGCGCTGTTTCAATTGCCTCAGTTGATGCTCGCCCAGCGTATTGACAATTGGCGCAGCTTCGACGCCGTATCGGCGAGCAAGCCACCCATTCTTTGAGTGCCCTGGGCGACGTGCGCCCAAAATTTGGCTTCTCTCTCGATCCGATTCGCTTCGGACCCTCACTCAAGAAATTCTCATGAAAAAACTTCTCATAGGCGTAGCCGTCATGGCCACCACACCCGGTATAGCTCTAGCTTCGCAAGCTCAAACTGCTCCCAAACCTGCTGCATCCGTTACCGCAGCAACTGCCACCCCAGAATGGGTCAACGCCGAAGTCAATAAGCTCGATCTGGCGCGCAAGCGCGTCACGCTTAAGCATGCCCCAATAGCCAGCATAAAAATGAACGCGATGACCATGCCCTTCAAGCTCAAAGATGCTGCTCTGTTTGAAGGCTACAAGATTGGCGACAAGTTGCAAATCGTTGTAATAGAAGACGATGGCGATTTGTTCATCGTGCAAGTGCGCAAAGCGCAGTGAGCACGCGATGAAAAACTCCTATTTCAATAGCACTCCGCGCAGATTATTCGCCGGCTTGAGCCTATTTTTTCTCGTAAATGCAGCTTCTGCACTGCCCGTGGGCTTCAAAGACAGCTGGATGACGATGGGCGAGGTGGGCCGTGATTATTCCGAAGCCAATGTGATGTACACCTTCAGTCAAAAAACCGCCATCGGAGGTGGCGTTTCGGGGCTGAAATGGACGCATACGAATCCGCTGGGCGTGACCCACAGCAGGCGTTTTGAAACCGTGGATGCTCACATCAATCATCGCCTCGCTCGCTGGAATATGCCCGAGGCACAAGCCAATATTTACCTGCAAATGGGCGTGGGCCAATCGCGTGGTAATTTTTTCAACGGCACGCAAACCGTGCTGCTGCCAGGTATCCAGCTGGACTATGAAACGCGCCGTGTGTTCGCGGCCTACAAATGGCACGGCACGTATTCCAACGCATTGGATTACACGCGCTACGGCATCTCAGGCGGCTTCTCGTTTTACAAAACGGAATACGACGAATGGCAGCCGTGGGTCATTTTGGAAGCCTCGCGCAAAGGTGGCGATTTGAAAGATGCCGCCGAAATCACGCCGTATCTGCGCTTCATCCACAAGACTTTGTTCATCGAAGCTGGGGTACCCTTCCAAGAGGGTAAAAGTCAAGGCATCAAGGTCAATTTTCGCTACACATTTTAATTTTTTATTTTTTTGAAGATCATCATGAAAACTTTCCAATCCAATCTCAATTCAATGGCACGTTGCGCAATATTGATAGCGGCTACCGGCACTTTTTCCTCAGTCAATGCAGCTGAAGTGGCCAAAGTCACCGTCAACGGCATGGTCTGCGCTTTCTGTGCGCAAGGTATTGAAAAAACTATTGCCAAATTGCCGCAAACCAAGGCGGTGTATGTCAATTTAGACAAGCGCATCGTCGCCGTTGAACCGAAAGACGGCCAGAAGCTGGATATGGCGAAAATCAGAGCAGGCATCGTTGACGCGGGTTACGACGTGGTCAAAACCGAGACTTTGGCGAACACCACGGTCGCTGCCGTCAAGGCTGAGCTGACAGGCAAAAAATGAGCGGCAACTTAGATGCCATTGCCCAAGCAGGGGATGGTACGCAGCAAACGCGCAGCAGCTTTTTCACATCGCTGCTCAGCCTGTTCGCCAGCAGCTCCACGCTGATCTGCTGCGCCTTGCCCGCGCTTCTCGTAGCGCTGGGCGCAGGCGCAGCGCTTTCTGGCTTGGTGGGTGCATTCCCGCAAATCGTCTGGCTGTCTGAGCACAAGGTAGGCCTGTTCATCTTCGCCGGCCTGATGCTCGCAGCCAGCGGTGCATTGCAATGGATCAACCGTAACGCACCTTGCCCAATCGACCCCGCGCTGCGCGCTGCCTGCCTGCGCACACGCAAAGTGTCCATGTATGTGTATTGGGTGAGTGTGGTGATCTATTGCTTGGGTGGATTCTTTGCTTTTGTATTGCCATTGATGGCGTAAAACAAAATACCGGACGCTGTAAGACGCAGAGGTTTCGCAGAGGACACAAAAGAAGCAACCAAATTTTGGCATTTCTTTTTTGCGTCTTTTGCGTAACTTTTGCGTCTTACAACGTCCGGTATTCGTCTTCTCTCTCCTCCCCGGCAGCCCAATCAAATTCACCACAAGCCGGGTTAAAGTAGCGACATGACCAAAACCATCCGCTACACCCTGATCTCACTGCGCGATTTGTTCGTCTCATTCGGCCCGTTCATCGCGCTGGGCGTGGCGTTACTGGGCTTGGCCTACTGGTGGCTCAATCCGAATCCACCGCGCACTGTCACACTGGCCACTGGGCCTGCACAAAGCGCATACGACGAGTTGGGCAAGAAGTATGTGGCCTATCTCAAGGCCAATCGCATCAATGTGAAGGTGGTGCAAACCGAAGGGTCTTCTGCCAATCTCAAGCTCCTGCGCGATGGCTTGGTAGATGTAGGTTTTGTCCAAGGTGGCACGAACGAATTAACCGAGACCGATCAAGACAGCCTCTCCACACTGGGCAGCTTGTTTTTAGAGCCCATTTGGCTTTTTTACCGCGAAGATTCTGCCGCCAAATTACTCGCTTCACCAGCTGCAAACAAAGCTGGAAAAGCCGTCAAAAGTATCCCCGCAGCCACGCCCACCCTGAATGCCATCACGCAACTTCCCGGCTGGCGGCTCAATGTGGGTACAGAAGGCTCTGGCGTTCCCAAGCTGATGACACGCTTGCTAGAAAGCAACCGGGTGGAATTGAAAGACATCAAGCTTTCCACGTTGGATCAAACGCCCGCTGCCATCGCGCTCTTGGGTAGCGAGATTGATGCGCTCGTCTTTGCCTCTGCGCCAGAATCGCTGATGGTGCAAATGCTCTTGCAAACGCCAGGCATCAAGCTGATGAATTTGCAGCAAAGCGAAGCCTACTCGCGGCGCTTTAATTTTCTCTCGCCAGCTTCGCTGCCGCGCGGCGTGGTGGACTTGGCTTTGGACAATCCGGCTCAAGACGTTCAACTGGTCGGCCCTACCGCATCGCTGATCACGCGAAACACCACCCATCCCGCTCTTTTGCAACTCTTCACCAGCGCTTCGCATCAGGTTCATGGCACGGCAGGTTGGTTTGCCAAATCCAAGCAGTTTCCTAATGCGCAACGCGATGAGCTGCCAATGGCGCAAGAGGCCGAGCGTTATTTGAAAAATGGCCCGCCGCTCCTGCAGCGCTACTTGTCTTTTTGGGCAGCCAATTTGATCGAGCGCATGTGGGTCGCGCTCTCGGTGATCATTGTGGTCTTGCTGCCGCTCTCGCGCATCTTGCCGCCGCTCTATACCTTCCGGGTGCGTTCGCGCATCTTCAAATGGTATGCCCAGTTGCGCAGCATCGAAGACCGCGATTCACCCGATCCTCAGGTACGCACAGTTTTGGTCGACGAACTCAACGCGCTCGATGGCATGGTGGAGAAGATCAAAGTGCCGCTGTCGCATGCGGATGAGTTGTATGCACTGCGCAGCAATATTCATTTGGTGCGCAAAAAACTCTTGCGCTGAGTCGTTCCCACCTAATTCAACACCCCTCAGAGTAAGTTCAAATCAGACTGATAGCTCGGTGGGGCAGGCGGCGGCGGGGGCGTGCTAGGGGAGGCGCTCAGCATCATCATGTCTGAAATATCCGCAGAGGTCGGCTGATCAGGCGGGTAGGTATCGTCTGCATCGTCTTCGATGTCAGACGACATCACGGCCTCATGTAATTTGCGCAACTCTTGCAAAAACGCATCAATATTGCCTTGCGGATGCTCCACGCTGGCCAAACCCACGCGCAATGCTTGCATCAATTCAGTAGACAGCTCCACCAGCCGTGCTTTGTGTGAGCCTGCACGGCGTGCAGACACGCTCCACAGCAGCAGCGCCACGGTGTACTCATAACGCTGCTCGTCTTGCGCATGCTGCGGATGCAATTGCGCTCGCGCGAGCACCTGCGCCCAAGGCCCCATAAGGAATTGCTTCACTGGAACAGGCGCATCGCTCGCGTCCCGTCGACTCACCAGTTCAAAAGCCAAGCGACTAGCCAACTGCTTGCGCACTTCCATCTGCGCCAAGCTGCGTTCTTTGAGTTGATCTAACTTTTTCAGCTCTTCGTCTTGCTGCGCCCAAAGTGGTTGTAAGCGCACCAAAGCCTGCTCATACACCTTGGCCGAAGGCTGCGCCACCTGGCTGACTGCTTCCAGCATTTTTTGCACGGGCGTGAAGAAGCTGCTGAAGCCTTCCGTTGTTTCGTTGGCAAAGAGCAAGCTGCGTTTGGCAATGGCATCAAGCAAGATTCTCACCGCATGATCAGACTTGCTGACCAAAGATGCGTCTACAGCAGCGAGGCGCTCAAGCGGTTGCTGCAATTTTTCCAGTGCATCGCGCAACGGCGTAGGCACGCGTGCGAGAGCGGATGTGGTGACATTGCGGTAGTCGTCAATCAGGCGCTCAATTTGCCGTGTTAATTTGTCGCCAACTTCTGCTGGCGTCTCGTCTGTCGGGATTTGCAAACCGCGCTTGCTCACCTCAATCATCAAGCGTTCAGACTCTTCGATGTCTTGCATCATGAGCGCCATCTCGTCGTCGCCTTCGGCTACTGGCTCGGGTTCAGGCATACCGAGAACGCCACGCAATTTCTTGACGGTGCGCTGGGCTTCTTGAGCCAGCGCACGCATCTCTGGCGTGACTTCAGGCTTGGGCATGGGCGGCGCAGGCAGGTCGGGCGGCGCTTTGCCACCTAGGCCATACACATAGTCTGCATATTCAGCAAACTCTTTCGCATCTGCACCCTTGGGCACATCGCGGCTGCCGGGTGTGCGCAGGCTCGCGCCCATTTGCAGGTAAGCCCAGGCCAATTGCGTGCCGAGTGCACCCAGAAGAAAGTGAGACCACACTTGGCGCTGCTCCTGCCGCGCTTCGCTGCGAGAAATCAATTCGAACATCGCGCGGACATAACTTGCTGGCCCAAGCGGATTGCCGCGTTTGCTGCCAGCGGCGAGCACCAAGCTGTCGAGTTGCGCCATCTCGCTGGCGCAAATGCGCACATCGGCTTTGGGCAAGGCTGCATCTGCTGCGGGCGGGTGAGCAAATGCAACACGCAGCAAAGCGGTGAACTGCTTGCTCCAGCGGCGGCGATTTGCATCCATCGCAACGGCAGAAGAATCCAGCAAGCTGCGCTGCGCGGCATCGGGGTGTGCAGTCGATTGGCGATCCATACCCAGCAGCGCACGACCGACGAGGTTATCTATCACCTGCGGCGCCAACTCCAAGGCCAATGCCAAGGCTTCACGCAGACCTGTTCCGGGAACTACGGGGCGCTCAGCAGCTGGCATGGAAGCACTTGGCACTGCGACCATCGGTGTAGCTGCAACTTGCTGCGCCGCAGCAGCAAGGGCTGGCGCGGTCACGCTGGGCGCTGAAATTGCAGCAGGTGGAGCCGGTGCAAGTGTCGCACCCGCTTGCGGCAGCGCGTCCAGCAGATCGATTGACAGTGTGGGAAACGGCGTATCCATGAACTGTTGATTATTGCCCCAATCGCTAGCCTGCGCCACGCAAGCCGCTTGATTCCCATACATTGCATCACAGATCAGATGCGTGGCCACCACAGCCGCCTCCTTTGCTTGGCTATGCGTAACGGAAGGTGACAGCCGCGTCGTGCAAAATGGCTTTAAACTGGAGATATGCGCAGCTTCTTGCAACTCACCCTCGATCTGTTCACCGAGGTGGTGTTGCCTTCAAAATATGAGCCAAATCGGCCTCTAGCCGTTATAGAAATTGCGCCAAATGCTCCTAAATTAATAGCAAATGAAGTGTCTGTCAATGCATCCTTGCTGGCAGGCTCACAGCTCACCACGACCCTAGCTGAGCCACCTGCCGAGCAAATCGCCACGGTGATGCGCCCGAGCCAGTTTGCCCACCCACGCGCCAACCGCGAAGCTCGCCTCCTCACGTATGCCGGCAAGCGCGCTGGCGAGAGCGGCGGCGAATGCATCGTGGCCTATGAATTCAAACGCGCCAAACGTAAAACAATTGGTTTTGTCGTCGGCGCAGATGGTTTGGTGGTCAGTGCGCCGCGCTGGGTGCCATTGCTGGAGGTGGACAAAGCCTTGCAGGAGAAAGCCATTTGGATCGTAAAAAAGCTGGCTGAGGTGCAAGAGCGTCAACACAAACAAGCGCTGGCTCAGGTCGAATGGCGCGAAGGCGCGGTGATTCCGTTCTTGGGCGAAAGTGTGATCATCGTGATAGACCCGCGCCAAACCGATGCCACTGGCAAGAGCGCCTCGGCCGTGGCACAGGGTATGTCGCAACTTCATTCGGATCATCAAGCCCTGCCCGGCGTGCCCAAGCTCACGCTACACATCGGCCTGCCGCACGATGCCTCACCTGAGCGCATCCGCGATGCGGTGCAAGCTTGGCTGATGCGCCAAGCCAAGCGTTTGTTTGAAGAGCGTTTGAATTTTTTCGCTCCTCAGCTCGGCGTCCGCTGGACGAAACTCTCGCTATCGAATGCCAGCAGCCGCTGGGGCAGCGCAGGCAGCGATGGCGCGATTCGCCTGAATTGGCGACTCATCCATTTCCGCCAGAGCGTGATCGATTACGTCGTCGTCCACGAACTCTCCCACCTGCGCGTCATGGATCACAGCCCCCGCTTCTGGAACACTGTCGAATCTATCATGCCCGATTATGTGCAGCGCAAAGGCATGCTCAAAGATGAAGCGATCCCGCGATGGTGAAGTGATCCCCATCTTATTTACTCCTAAATAAATAGCATACTACACAGGTTATACAACGGTTATATGCCGATTTTTCTTAAAAAATAACCCTTTGAATCACCTGATTGCACCTACAGAAAGCTCCGCCATGTTCCCTTTCGCCACCCGGCTCAACAACGTCGAAACCTCGGCCATCCGCGAAATTTTCAAGCTGCTGGGTCGGCCCGGCATCATCAGCTTTGCGGGCGGCTTTCCGGATGCCAATTTGTTTGATGTGGAAGGTATCCGTGAAGCAAGCGTCAAAGCGCTGGCAGACAACCCCGGCGTGGTGTTGCAATACGGCGCCACAGAGGGCTACAACCCTTTGCGCGAGCAGATCGCGCATTACATGGCAAGCAAAGGTGCCAAAGTCGAGCCCACGGGTTTGATCATCACCACGGGCAGCCAACAAGGGCTGGATCTGCTTGGCAAAACCATGATTTCACCAGGCGACAAAGTCATCGTTGAGGCACCCACCTTCCTCGCCACAATTCAGTGCTTTCGCCTGTATGGTGCAGATCTGATCGGTGCGCCCATTGATGCAGATGGCGTGAAGGTGGATGAACTCGAAAAGCTCATCATCGAACATAAACCGAAACTGATTTACCTCGTTCCCACCTTCGGCAACCCCAGCGGCGCGATGCTGAGCTTAGAGCGCCGCAAGCGCGTGTTGGAATTGGCCGTGCAACACAAAGTGCTCGTGATTGAAGACGATCCCTATGGCGAGCTGTATTTCAAAGAGCCGCCGCCGCCCTCCATGCTGGCGCTCTCAGAAGGCATTCCCGGCAGCCGCGATTGGCTGGCGTATTGCGGTAGTTTAAGCAAGGTGATGTCGCCCGGTCTGCGCGTGGGCTGGTTGATTGCGCACCCTGATTTGCTGGCCAAAGCAACGATGTGCAAGCAGTTTTCTGATGCGCACACCAGCAATCTCGCGCAAGCCACCGCTGCCGAATACATGAAGATGGATCGCATGAATGCCACGCTCGCTAAAGTGCGGCCCGCGTATGCCGAGCGTGCACAGGCGATGTGTGCGAACCTGAAAAAAGTGCTCGGTAGCCAAATAGAGTTCTCTGCACCGCAAGGCGGCATGTTCGTGTGGGCGCGTCTGACTGCGCCCGGCGCTGACGCACGCGAATTTGCCAAGCAAGCGATCGAGCGCGGCGTGGCCTTCATTCCCGGCACGCCGTTTTTCGCCGTCAACCCAGATCACGCCACCCTGCGCTTGAGCTTCGCCACGGCCGATGTTGTAAAAATAGAAGAAGGCGTGGCGCGCTTGGCCATGTAAAAATTGCAGCGTAAATAGCCGCTGTGTTCCCAAGGCTTGTTTTTTCTGTCATCATCAATTCTGTGCAGCTCGATATTCATCCGCCCACACCGCTGGAATACTTCATCACCCTCGTGGCGGATGACGATGCTTTCCCGCTGCTAGAAGCCGCCGCCTGCCTCGCGCAAGACGAATACCCCGAGCTCGATGTGCAGCAGGTGCTCGGCGATGTGGATCAACTCGTGGCGCGCCTGAAGCGCCGTATTCCACCCGATGCCGTCGCCCTGCACCGCTTGCGTGCCATTCAGCAGTTTTTTTACCGTGACATGAGCTTCGCAGGCAATGCGAATAATTATTACGACGCTGATAATTCTTATGTCAGCGCCGTGCTGCGCACCCGCAAAGGCATCCCCATCAGCATGGCCGTGATTTGGCTAGAAATCGCGCAAGCTGTCGGTTTGAATGCACGCGGTGTGAGCTTCCCCGGCCACTTCATGATCAAAGTCACCATGCCACGCGGGCAGGTCGTGATTGATCCGCTCACGGGCCAAAGCCTCTCACGCGAAGAACTCTCTGAGCGCCTAGAGCCTTACAAACGCCGCAGCGGCTTGGTCGATGATTTTGATGTGCCGCTCGGCCTGTATCTGCAAGCCGCCAAGCCTCGAGATATTTTGGCGCGCATGCTGCGAAATCTCAAAGAAATCCACAAATCCCAAGAAGACTGGCCCCGCTTCATCGCCGTACAAAACCGCCTGATCGCCCTGCTCCCCGATGCCTGGGCCGAATACCGAGACCGAGGCCTAGCCCTGGCCGAAATGGGCGAAACAATCGGCGAACGCAGCGCCGCCGTGCCCGATTTAGAGCTGTATCTTTCTAATGCGGAAGATGCGCTGGATATTGATGCGATTGCGGAGTTGGTGGCGGGGTTGCGGCAGGCTTGATCCATACCAATCAGAAGTAAATTTGATGACTTCTTGAAAGAAAATGGTATTTGTGAAACCAGATTAGAAAAAAAGCCCGCAGACCTTGCAGTCTGCGGGCTTTTGTTTGTCAGCTTGAGTTAGCTGAACGATCTGAGCATTACATGCCCATGCCGCCCATGCCACCCATACCGCCCATATCACCACCGCCCATGCCGCCGCCGCTTTCAGCTTTTGGAGCTTCTGCGATCATGCATTCCGTCGTCAGCATCAAGCTGGCAACAGACGCTGCGTTTTGCAATGCAGTGCGGGTCACTTTCGTTGGGTCCAAGATGCCCATTTCGATCATGTCGCCGTAGGTGTCGTTGGCGGCGTTGAAGCCGTAGTTGCCTTTGCCGGCCAACACAGCAGCCACGACGACGCTGGCTTCGCCGCCGGCGTTGAACACGATTTCGCGCAATGGCGATTCGATGGCTTTCATCACCAAAGCGATGCCTGCGTCTTGATCAGCATTGTCGCCTTTGATGGAGCCAACCGATTGCTTAGCGCGCAAGAATGCAACGCCGCCGCCAGCCACGATGCCTTCTTCCACAGCTGCGCGGGTTGCGTGCAGTGCATCTTCTACGCGGGCTTTCTTTTCTTTCATCTCAACTTCGGTAGCAGCACCGACTTTGATCACGGCCACGCCGCCGGCGAGTTTGGCAACGCGCTCTTGCAGCTTTTCGCGATCGTAGTCAGACGTGGCTTCTTCGATTTGTACGCGTACTTGTTTGACGCGGGCTTCGATGTCGCTAGCTGCGCCAGCTCCGTCGATGATGATGGTGTTTTCTTTGCCCACTTCGATGCGCTTGGCAGAACCCAAGTCAGCCAAGGTGACTTTCTCAAGCGTCATGCCGATTTCTTCTGCAACGACTTTGCCGCCGGTCAGAATCGCGATGTCTTCGAGCATGGCTTTGCGGCGATCGCCGAAGCCTGGAGCCTTGACTGCAACCACTTTCAGAATGCCACGAATGGTGTTGACCACCAAAGTTGCCAAGGCTTCGCCTTCGACTTCTTCAGCAACGATCAGCAGCGGGCGGCCAGCTTTTGCCACAGCTTCGAGCGTGGGCAGCAGATCGCGAATGTTGCTGATTTTCTTGTCGTACAAGAGCACGAAAGGATTGTCGAGCAGCGCGGCTTGCTTTTCTGGGTTGTTGATGAAGTAAGGGCTGAGG